>JBCCHT010000001.1:0-758083 GCA_039028615.1 Myxococcota bacterium
ATGGACTGATCTGGCATGGCGAGGCTTCGATGCTCGAACGCCGCTCGACGCCGTGGGCAGCGCAGTACGGCGGGCGGTCGCGCTCGAGGTCGACCGGAACGCGTCTGTGGTGCACGTCGAGCGGGCGGCCGCGCGTCGCTCCGCAAAGAAAGTGAGCCCATGTCGGTCACCTTTGTGTCGTTCGCCCGACAAGGGGTCATGCGAGCCCGGATCTCGATGCGAATTCTGCCTGCGGTCGTGCTGACGGCGCTTTGCGGCGGTTGTGGCCCCACGACGACCCCTACGGTCGCGCCAGCGGCCGAGCCCGCTCGACCTGCGACCAGCCCCCAAGTCACGCCCGAGCCCGTCAGTGAACACGGGTCGTTCTCCGTGCATCGTCACGGCACCGGGCCGGCGGTCATTCTGATCCCCGGCCTGACATGCGGGGCCGATGTTTGGGATGAGACCGTGCAGCGACTCGAAGGGCGCTACGAACTGCACGTGCTCACGCTGTCGGGGTTTGCTGGCCGGCCGCCCATCGACGGTCCGCTCCTTCCGCGAGTGCGCGAGGACCTGGCGGCGTACATCCGCGCCGAGGGCCTGCGGCGGCCCGCGGTCGTGGGCCACAGCCTTGGCGGATTCATGGCGCTGTGGCTCGGCGCGACCGAGCCGGACCTCGTAGGGCCCCTTGTCGCGGTCGATGGCTTGCCGTCGCTGGCGGCCGCGATGAATGTCCCGGGGCCTCAGGTCGAGGCTGCGGCGGCCGCGATGCGGGATCAGATGGCGAGCTTGGATGCCGACGCCTTCGCGGCCCAAACCCGTGCGAGCTTGACGGGACTCATGGTATCGCCCGACGACGTCGCCACGGTTGCGCAGACGGCCGTGCGCTCGGATCCGCCGACGGTGGGCAAGGCCATGTACGAGATGTTGACGAGGGACCTACGCCAGGACGTCGCTGCGATCGAGTCGGACGTGCTCTTGTTTGGTCCTGGCGTCGGCACACCCGAGCAGCGCACGATGGTGGAGTCGGTGTACCGCGAGCAGATGGCTGCGGTGCCCACCCATGAAGTCGTTTTCGCCGAGGGATCGCGGCATTTCGTCATGCTCGACGCGCGGGCGTTCTTTGCGGAGACGCTCGATGCATTCCTCGATGCCCGGTTGGGAGCTGCGAAATGACCGTCGCGGTGCTGGAGGCGGGCGTGGTCCAGGCGGCGGCCAAGGGCGATACGTCGGCGTTCGGCCAGCTCATCGACGCATACCGGGCCACGGTGTGCTCGGTCGCGCTGGCGATCGTGCGTGACGTTCCGACCAGCGAAGACGTCGCACAGGACGTCTTCGTCGCCGCGTGGGAGCGCCTCGGGGAGCTCCGCGATCCCAGCAGCTTGGGCCCGTGGCTGCGACAGGTGACGCGCAACCGGGCGCATGACGTCTGGCGCCGGCGGCAGCGCGAGTCTCCCGCGGACGACGCTGTCCGAGTCGCGGCGGACCCCGAACGTTCGGCCGACGCCGCGATGCTCCTCGCGGAGCGCCAGGCGGTCGTCGACGAGGCGCTCGACGAACTGCCGATCGATGCCCGCGAGATCCTGCTGCTGTTCTACCGGGAGGGCCGATCCGTTCGACACGTCGCGCGCCTGCTGGACCTGTCGGAGGTCGCGACGAAAAAGCGTCTGTCCCGAGCGCGGGCCAAGCTACGCGCCGACGTGCTCGCCCGGTTCGCCGAGGCGGCACGACAGTCCGGGCCGAAGGCCGCGTTCACGACCGCCGTCGTCGCGGCGATCACCGTGGGCAGTCCGTCGATTGCCGCTGCCGCGGGCGGCGGTGCGCTGTCGGTGGGTGGCAAACTCGGCAAGCTCGCCTTGGGTGGCGCGTCACTCGGAGCCGCCTTGGGCGTCGCGGGGGTCGTGGTCGGAATGCGACGCCACACCCAACGCGCCCGCACGCCGCAGGAAAAGGCAGCACTGGCTCGGATCACCTGGGCATCGATCGCCCATATCGTCGTCCTGTGCGTCGTGCTCGCCCCGTGGGTTCGTTGGGCCGGGCGGTCGTTGGGGATGTGGAGTTGGTACGCGGCCCTGATGGGTGGATTCGCGGCGATCCACTGGCTGTGGATCCCGGCCGTCATCGCCGACCGGCAGGCACGAGAGCGCCGCGAAGACCCGTTGGCAGCTCGCCGACAGCGACGGCAGTGGTGGGCGGGGGTCTTCGGCTGGCTCGTCGGGGCAGCTGCCAGCGGCATCGCCGTTGCGTACGCGGTTGCGGGGTAGACGACCGCGTGGGGTACCCGAAATGCGCCGTCGAGAAACGGTGTGATTCTCCTTCGTTCGGATTGAGGTTCGGGCTCCTCGCCGGGAGCCGCACCGCGCCGACCCCCTACCCGACGAAGCATCGCGCGTCCCGGGTTTCGGCGCCTCCGCAACGCTTCTGGCGCGCGTCAGCGGCGACACGGGAGGTTGCCCGACACCTCGAGCGGGCCGAACCATCCCTGGTCGACGAGCAGCTGGACGAAGGTGTCGACCGTGCACTGCGAAAGCGCCGGGTTGTCGCGAATGGTCATGGCCCCGCTGCCGAACTCGAACACCCCTGCGGGCGCGGGCCACAGCGCGTCGATGCTGGTGAGCGCGGCGTTGTCGGCGATGATGAGCTCGAAGTAGACGGACTCCACGCCCCCCAACCCCTCCAGATCGACGAGCAGGTCGTTGTTCTGGATGGCGATCGACTGCGTCGCCTCCAGCCCGGCGAGACCGGAGAGGCTCGTCAGCGAAGGGTTGTCGATCACTTCGAGGCGATAGATGAGCTGCACCGCCTCCAGGCCGGCCAGCGACGTCAGACTCGCGTTGTCGTGGATGAACGTCTCCTCGAGCTCGGTGAGCCCGGACAATGCCGCCATCGAAACCAGGGAGTCATTGCCCAGGACATACAGCGACCCCTCGATGACGGCCAACGACTCGAGCCCATCGAGGCTGGTCAACGCATCGAGCTGCTCGATGAACAAGCCATCGAAAGTGGCCCCGCCCGGAGTCCCGATGGCGGTGATCGACGACAGGGGTGACAGGTCGTCGACGAGCGGCAGCCCTCGCAAGACGACATCCTGGCCGACGTTCGTGAGCGTCGACAGCTCGCTCAGATCGGCGAGCGCAGGCAGGTTCTCGAGGTGGACGCCGATCGAAAGCTCCGAGACGCCGACGAGAGGGCCGAGGTCGGTCAGCTGGGGCGCATCGGTGATCAAGACGTAGTCGCTCGACGTCTCCAGCCCGCCCGCCCACGTCAACGAGCTCAGCACGGGGACGTCGCGCACCCGCAGCGTACGCAAGCCGGACGCCCCTGCGAGCTGCGGAGGGCTCGCGAGCGAATCGAGCCCGGTGAGCTCGACTCGTTCGATCTGCGTGAGCGCGGGCAGCTCGATGCCGACGAGATCGGGGCTGTCGAGCACATGCAGGTGCCCCAGCTGCTCGACCGCGGGGAACTCGAGCGTCTCGATGCCCGCGAGGTCGTTGACCAACAGCCGGTCCTCGATCCGTCGCAGCCCCACCAAGTCGGTGGTGCCCGAGAGCCCGGTCTGGCCGCCCAGACCGAACTCCTCGACCTCCGACAGCGCCGCCAGGCCGCTCAGCTCGGTCAATGCCGGCATCTGTGCCACGAACACGCCACCATCGACGTGGGTCAGCGCTCCGAGGTCCAGCGTGGACACGGCCGCGTTGTCGTAGATGGCCACGCCGAGCGCCGTGGTCAGCTGGGGAAACGCGATGGTCGTGATCAACGGGTTGCTGCGGATCGCCAGCTGCCCCACCGAATCCAGGTGAGCCACGCCATCGAGGTTGTCGAGCACGGGGTGGCCTTCGACCATCAGAGCACCCGCATGCTCCAGCCCGGACAGCGCATCGAGCTCGACCAGGGCGTCATTGTTCAGGAGCCACAGCTCGGATCCCACGACCCGTAGCCGCTCGAGACCATGGAGGCTCGTCAGTGAATCGGTGGCGTAGATGCGGAACTGCCCTTCGACCACCTGTACGCACTGCAACCACGCGAGGTCGTCGTCGGTGATACCGGTCAACGACAGCGACCCCTCGATCACTTCCACGCCAGCGTACTCCTGCAGGTCCAAGCTGCCGGGCATCGTCAGCCCAGGAATGCACACCGTCGGATCGGCCGGCGGCGCCCCCTCGGTTCCCGTCGAGTCCGCCCCGTCCATGTCCGGCGTCGCGGGAGGAAAGCCGGGGCCCGTCGACGCCGAGTCGTCGCCCCACGTCGGCGGCGACTCGTCCTCCGGCAGTCGCTGGCAACCGAGTGCGATCGCGACGATCACGCCGAGCCAGCAAGACCTTCGAAGACCAATCCGCATGAGACAGTTTTATTATCTAAGTAAGTTATTGTCGATTTAAATCGATCTCGATCGACCTCAGAACAATGTTCGATCAGAGGTGAAGAACCAACGGCTCGGGGAGGCACTTACCCCATGGGGTTCGATGCAGCGCACGACAAGGAGATCACCGAACAGCCGCAGATGGCATCTCCGAGGGTTGGCGTGCCTCGTCTCGGCGACATGCCTCGCCCCGACCGGCTGCGACGACGTCGAGCCCGAGCCCGAGGCGCTCGACTTTCGCCACTATCGAACCGACCGACTGCCCGACGGCGACGTCGAGGTCATCCGGGTCTACGTCACCGGTTCACTACGCAATGACGAGTTCTTCATGGACGCCGTCGACGAAGCGCTGTGGAGCTGGAACGACGTCGGGCCGCTGCGCTTCCGCTTCGAGCTGTCGCCGACGCCCCCATCCATCTTGGGCCCGCCGATCACCGACGCCGAGCGCCCCATCGTGATCAAGCCGGCGAGCGGAGGCGGGTGCTGCCCCTTCGTCGCACCGCGCGACTTCGAGGGTACGGCCGCCGCCGACCCGCCGTTCTTCGAGCTGGGTCGAGTCAACCCCGGCGCAGAGATCGAGATCAACGTGCCCTGCATGCGACTCGAGCCCATCCCGGTGCAGCGTCACGTCCTCATGCACGAGCTCGGGCACGCGGTGGGGTTGCGGCACACGGACTGGGAAACCCGAGCCAGCTGCCCCGGCGGGACGCCCGAACACGCGCGGCCGCTGGGCGCCCAGCATATCGAGGGCACGCCCCGGGTCGATCCAGACTCGGTGATGCGCGCCTGTTACGACCCGAGCGTGACCGGCACCTGGTCGGACGGCGATCGGATCGCCATCCGCAAGCTCTTCGGGCGCTGACGAGCGAGGGGGTCACGAGGTCGGCGAGCAGGTCCTCGAGCTTCTCGGGCTCGTTGCCCCCGTCCACGCCCAGTTCGGCGACCTCGCTCGTGGGTACCATCGTGTCCCACAAGGTCATCGGCGTGTATGCGCGATGGGGGCTAGCAGACGGCACGGCCGGGGCCCATGGGGTCCACCAGGCGGGTGGTCCGAGGCTCTTCGACGTGCACGGGGCCTTCGCTGGCGCGCCGCTGCGGGTCGATCCACTCCGTGATCACGCGATACAGCCCGTGGTCGAAGGGCAGGCCCGGTCCGCGCTCGACCTGCTCGATGCGCTCGCGCAAGCCCTTGGCCGCCAGGGTGTGCGCCCGGTGATGGCAAAACGGGTTGTTGCCCGGACGCCCCAGCAGCGGCTCCGCGGTGGCCGTGCACCCGGCGCGACAGATGTCCGCGTAGTAGCAATCGCCGCAGCGACCCCACAGCTCGCGAGTCGTACGATGACGCGTGTATTGAAGCTGCTGGGCGTTGTGCCAGATCTGGCGCAGCGAGTGGTCGCGGATCGTGCCGCCGATGTTGGCTGCGCCCCCCAGGCTGGGGCAACCCTTGATCGCGCCGTTGGCCTCGATGCCCAGGGCGTAGCGGCCCGCCCCACAGCCCTTGTAGTGCGCCCCGCGTTTTTGGTGGCGACGCAGCCGGGCCTCGAGCGGACCGAAGTAGCCGAGGTTGTTGGCCGGCCACAGCCGAACGCCGCGCAGATCCGCTGCATCGGCGACGCGCTCGAGCTCCTCGAACAGCTCGGGGAACATGTAGGGCTGCAGCAGGATCTCGGGATGGTCTCCGGCGTTGCCGAAGGGCGCCGTGATCTGCAGCTGCCACGAGCGCACGCCCGCGTCGGCGATGCGATGCAGCAGCGGCACCAGGTCGTTTCGGGTCAGGCGGTTGATCTGAGTGTTGACGCTGACCCCGACGCCGGCCTCGCGCAGGTGCGCCAGAGCCCGAAACGCGGCGTCCCAGCTCCCCTCGACCCCCCGGAGGTGATCATGGGCGGCCTGCATGCCGTCGATCGACAGGTTGACCGCGCTGATCCCCGCCTCGACCATCGCGTCGATCCGCTTGCGGGTCAGGGTGCGACCGCCCGTGGTCATGGTGCAGCTCATGCCCGCCTCGCGAATCGCTCGCACGAGCAAGATGAAGTCGTTGCGGAGGTAGGCCTCGCCGCCCACCAGCACCACCTCGCCCACGCCGATTTCCTTCATCTGGGCGATGAGGTCGAGCGCTTCGTCGGTGTCGAGTTCCCCGCTGCGAGCGTCACCCGCCCGAGATCCACAGTGGATGCAGGCCTGGTCACAGGCGAGCGTGATCTCCCAGACGGCCAGGCGCGGCGTGGGAGCATCCGCCGACCACTCCTCCCCCAGGTGCCGCGTGCGGGCGGGAGGGAGCTGGCCGAGGACGGGCAGGCGAGCACGGGCTTCAGACAGTCGCATGGCCTTCGCTCACCCCACGCCTTCGATACAGTAGCCGACGTCTTCGAGTCCGGGGGGCTCGAGCCCGTCTTCGTAGAACTTCACGCAGGACTTGGTCCCCGCGGCGGCGGCACAGACCCCTTCCTCTTCATCGTTGGCGACCGAGCACACCTCGGCGCAGCAGCGCAGCGCCCCCTCGCAGGGGCCCACCAGCAGCGCGTCGAAGCAAGCCTGCCCGGGACCACACCCGTTGATGTACTCGCACTCGGTTCCGTGCACCGCCTCGGGCGCAGACGACGGCATGCACACGAACAGAGCCGACTGTTCGTCGGGATAGCACCCCTCGCCTTCGGCACAGTCGCCCGCCAGCGGGTTGCAGGTATCCAGGCACAAGACCAGCGACCCGTCGCCGCTGATGCTGCACGACTCCCCTTCGCCGCACATCGGCGAGGCCTCGTTGCCGGTACACATATCCTCGCAGTGACCCTGGTTGGTCTTCGGATCCACGCCGAAGCACATCAACCCCACGTCGCAGTCGTCGATCCCCGAGAACCCGCTGCCCTCGACCGAGCAAGGCTCTTCCACCTGAGCCGGCTCGTCGGCGATGGGGGAGCAGCGGGTCGCGTTCCAGTAGTCGCCGCCGTCGTTGGCCCAGGGCATGCACTTTTCGCCCTCGGGACAGTCTTGGGCGAACACGTCGCACTCGAAGTCGAGGCCGCCCCAGTCGTCGGGCGGGCACCCGGCATAAAACGAGCAGCCCTGGTCGTTGCTGTCGTCGAGCGCGTTGGTGTCCTCGGCGGTGGCATCGGTGCCCGTCGACGACTCGTCGCCCGGGGTGGGACCGCTGGTGAGCGGCCCGCTCCCGCTGGAGGATGCGGTGGTCGTCAGCACCGTCGGCGTGCCGCTGCTGCCGCTGCCCGCCATGGGCTCTTCTTCGGTGGGCGCCACCGTCCCGCAGGCGGTGGTCCCCAGCGCAAAGGTCAGACCCCACATGAGGATCTGGAAGGTCCCCGCTGGGCGACGGGGCTGGGTGGTCTCGAATGCCGTCTGGCAGAAGGGACAGCGGAGTTCGGTCGCCATGATGTGGCGCTCGCAGCCCCCGCAAAGCTTCATCGTCGATGCCATGTCACCCGGGGGTAACCACCGCTCGGGCAATCGATCCTCGGCCGACCGAAAAAAACTCGCCCGCGGTCGCGAATACCGCAGGCGGTGCGCCTACTGCAGCGGGCGATCGCGAAATTCGTCCGCCAGCGCCTGGAATTGGGCCTCTCGGGCGTCATCCCGGCGCCACACCAGCCGGAACCAGTCCGAGGCCATCTTCACCTCGGGCATGGGGCAACTGAGCACTTCGCGGTCGAGTTCGCCCTGGACGTAGTAGCGCGGCAACACGGCCACCCCCGCCCCGTCGAGCACGCGATGGCGCACCGCGGCGATGGTGCCCAGGTACTCGTGCGACGCGAAGCGCCAGCTCTGCCGGGCGGGCGCGGCATCGAGGAAGTAGCGAAACAGCGGCAGGTCGGGCGCGGTGTCGATGAGCACGTGCTCGAGCGCGTCGCCGGGCCCGGTCAGCGGACGCTCCTCGAGCAGCTGCGGCGAGGCCACCAGGACGTAGTGCTCCTCGTGCAGCAGGGCGTAGGCCAGCTCGGCCCGCGTGAGCCGGATGCTGGCGATGAAGCAATCGAGGCGGCGGGCGAGCACCGCCTCGATGAGCTCGGGGCCGTCGCCGAAGCCGATGTGAATGGTGCGGTGCGGCTGTGCCTCCCGCAGCGAGGCGAGCGCGGGCACGACGAAGCTCATGCCCAGCTCGAAGCGCGTGCCCAGCCGAATGGCGAACGGCGCCTGCCGATCGTCGTCGAGGACGACCTGGCGCAAGCCTCGAGCCTCGCCGAGCAGCCGCTCCACCGCGGGCACCAAGCGCATCCCGGCCGGGGTGATCGTGACCTGACGCGTGGTCCGAACGAACAGTGCGGCGCCGATTTCCTCCTCGAGACGCCGGATCCGCTCGCTGAACGCGGCCGGCGACAGCGCGACCTCGGCTGCGGCGGCGCGAAAGCTCTCGTGCTCGGCCAGCGCCAGAAAGCACCGCAACGAGTCGAGATCGGGAGTCCAACTATCTCGTGACACCGAACGACAATGTTCGGATCCTTCAATTTCTCTGTCAAACGATACGCGCTAGCGTGTCCCGTCGTGGAGGTTGGACCTTTGTCCCGGTGGATCCTGGGCTTCGCCGTGGTGTCGCTGGGTGGCTGTACGAATCGCAGCGACGGCACGGATGAGGCAGGCGCCGGCAGTAGCGGGGGCGTGGTTTCGACCACGGGGGATCCCGCGACCGCCGAGACCCGGGCCGACGACGACTCCGGCACCGACGGGGGCGTCACCACGGCGAGCCCAGGGTCCACCTCCACGAACACCAACCCCACCACCGGATCGGGCGAGACCGGCCGCGACGAGACCACCGGCTCGGCCGATGAGAGCACCAGCACTGGAGCCAACCCCACCACGGGGGATTCGCCGGTCTGCCAGGAGCACCTCGACATCGTGCTCACCGACGCGTACGCCCAGCCGCTGGATCCGGCGTGGATCCCCGGCTCGAGCATCGCGGTGGGGGCCACGCTCGACAATACGGGGGGCATCGACGTGTTCTCGTACCCGGGACTCGTGGTGGAGTCCGATCACCCGGGGGTGACGACGCGGGCCCCGGGCAACCACCTGTTTGGGCTTCCCGCGGGTGAGCAAGCGACGCTGCAGGTGGTGTTCGAGGCCGACGCCAGCGTGATGCCGGGGACCGAGGTCGAGTTCACGCTCTACGCCGATGCGCTCAACCAAGAGTGCACGACGCTCGACACCACCACGGTGACCGCCATCGTGGTGGCGGGCTAGCGCGACGACCGAGCCGCGCTCAGAAGCGCCCGTGCAGGGCGATCCCGCTGAAGCGTCGCGAGACGCGGGGCAGCACCTGCAGCCGCGCTGACTCGCCGCCCTTGCCCGCGCGCTTCCGCTTGCGAGCCCCGATGGCGATCATTGGCACGCCGGCCGCGAGCCCTGCCACTGCGACACCGGCTCCGATGTACGCGATGAGGTTGGCCTGCGCGCCTTCGTCATCGAGCCGCTCCACCTCGGCCTGATCCTGCGGGAGGATCAGCGACTCGACCTCGTTCTGCTTCTGGTTGCTGATGACCATGCCGGCCGCGACCATCGAGATGCCGCCGACACCGACCGCGGTGAGCACCGAGCCACCCGCGATGAGGCCGATGCCCGGCTTGGGCTCGCGCTTCTTCTTGCCCTCTTTGGCGGGGCCGACCGTGCCCGTGTCTTCTTGCTCGGCCTCGATCTCCTCGATGAGCGCCTCGGAGCGCTCGATGAGGTCCTCGGCGTCGGAGACGAGCGAGCTGGCCGTGGACGGATCGATGGGCTTCCAGTCGCTGTAGGCCTCGCCCGCATCGACGGCGACGTAAAAGTGCAGGATGTCGAGCGTGGTCCGAGCGGCTTCGATGGCCTCGTTGGCGGCATCGATGTCGCGGTCGGCCTCGGCCTGCTTGTAGTAGTACTCGCCGGCCTCTTGCATGGTGAGCGGGTCACCGAGCAGGGCCGCGTTGTTGGCCGTCTCCTCGGCCGCGGCCCCCCAGCGCTGGGCCGCGACGTCGGACTCGACCACGCCCCGAATCGCCTCGCGCTTGGGCTCGGCCGTCTCGGGCGTGAGACCGCCCTTCTTTTTCTTCTTCTTTTTCTTCTTGGCCAGCAGCGCGGAGTTGAGCGCCCCCGGGATGGCGGCGCTCAACCCTGGTACCGCGGCACTCGTCCCGACCGTATGGCTGGCGGTCGTCCCGCTCGCACTGGCCACCGCGGGCACCATCGAAAGCGCCACTGCCACGGCCACGAAAGCGGCCCTCCGCCCATGTCGGCTTTGACTCACGGGCCGAGCCTAACACGAGGCACGCCCGCGGCGGGCCGGCGCGAAGAAGTGATGCATCGCGCCCCAACGCCCCCCCGAAGCGCTGGATCCGGCGGGCACGGCGGACCGATATTGCTATGCTTGTGATCCGCATGGCGCCACTTGCATCCATGGCCTTCGTTCCGCTGCTGGCGCTTGCGCCAGGTGGCAACGCTCCGTCTTCGCTCGGCGCCGAACTTCCGCCCTCGCAGCCGGTGCCGATCGTGGGCGGCGAGCAAACCGGTGAGCTGGAGTACGGTGCGGTCGTCGCCCTACTCAACAGCCAGTCGGGGTTGTGCACCGGAACGGTCGTGACCCCACGGCTCATCCTCACCGCCGCGCACTGTCTGTCCAACCTGCAGTTCGGTGCCACCGTCGACGTGTTCTTCGGCAACGAGCTCCAGTTCGACATGTCGACCGAGGCGGTCAGCTACGGGTTCCACCCCGATTTCTGCGACGACTGCCGCGAAGACATCTACGACTACGGCTACGTGCTGCTGGGCACCGACTTCGACCCGCCCGACGGCTTCATCCTGCCCATCACCGATCAAGCCGAGTGGGACGAGGCCATGGCCATCGACTCCACCATCACGCTCGTCGGCTTCGGGGAAGATCCCGATGCGGCCAGCCCCGCCGACAGCCTCGGCACCAAGCGGCACGTCGAGACCACCGTGCGGCGTTACTCCGAGCTGGGCCTCGAGTTCTTCGCCGGAGGCGGCGGCATGGACTCCTGCCAGGGCGACTCGGGCGGCCCCGCCATCGTCACCCTGGCCGACGGCACCCGGCGTCTGGTCGGCATCACCTCGCGGGGCTCCGACCCCTGCGGCAACGGTGGGTTCTACGGCACGCCCTTCCCCGCCCTCACCTGGGTCCGCGACGAGACCGGGATCGACTTGCTCCCCGAAGGGTGCAGCGAAGGCGACTGCCTCGACCTGACGCCGCCCTCCGAAGAACAGGGTCGCTGCGCGGTGGCCCGCCCCGGCCGAGGCAGCGGCATCCCCTGGCTGCTGTTGCCCCTGCTGCTGCTCCGCCCGCGTCGTCGCGGCGCTCGCGTGTCATGAGCCGCGTCGCCGGCCGGCTCTCGGCGCCCGCCCTCGTGCTGGCCGCGGGCACGTGCGTGTTCACGCCGACGGCCCGGGCCGACGATCCGCTGCCCACCAGTCCCATCGTGGGCGGCACCGACACCGAGCCCGGCCGCTACGACGCGGTCGTGGGCGTGCACAACAGCCGCGGCAAGCTGTGTACCGGCACCCTCGTCGCGCCTCGCCTGGTGCTCACCGCCGCGCACTGCCTGGTCGAGCACGATGTCTCCCGGGCCGTGCAGATCTCCTTCGGCCCCGAGGGCCGCAGCCACCCCCTGATCGCCAGCGAGAGCTACGGCACCCATCCGCAGTTTTGCTACGACTGTGACTTCGACGCGTACGACTTCGCCTATGTCGTGCTCAGCGAAGACTACGAGCCCGCCGACGGCTTCATCCCGCTGCTCACCGACCCCGACGAGTGGGAAGAGACGATGCGCTGCGACGCCGAGGTGCTCTTCGTCGGCTACGGCACCGACGACCCCGACCTCAACGGCACACTCGACGAGCAGATCAAGCGCGAGGTCGTCTCGCTCATCAACCGCGGCTCGCCCGAGGGCACCGAATTCTTCGGCGGCGGCAACGATCGCGACACGTGCAGCGGCGACTCGGGCGGTCCGGCCATCGTCACCACCCGCGACGGGGCCCTGCGCTTGGTCGGCATCACCTCGCGCGGCACCAACCCCTGCGGCCGCGGGGGCTGGTACGGCGTGCCCTACTCCGTGCTGCCGTGGATCGAGGACGAGACCGGCATGACCCTGCTGCCCGCCGACTGCCCCGACGGCGGCTGCATCGATCTCACCGTCGCCGAGTGTCGGCCCGGAGCGCAGTGCGGCTGTGAGCAGTCATCGTCCGACACGGAGCCGCTGCCATGGCTCCTGCTCGGCTTGCTCCCGTTGCTGCGAACCCGACGGTCACGCGCCCAACGGTGAAGCCGCGAGCGCTCAAAGCCGCGTGGGCAGGCCCAGCCAGCCCTCGATGAACTCGCGGATCAGCACGAACTCGAGCGCGGCCACGGCCAAGAACGGACCGAAGGGCACGCGCTGCCCGGTGACGCCCGCGTCGGGGTCTTCTTCGCCGAGTTCGGGGTCTTCGCCGTGCACCTCTTGGAGGTCGGAGTTGGCCACGTTGCGCCCCAGAAGCAGCATGGGCACGGACACGAACAGCCCCTGCAGGGCCCCCGCCCCCACGCACCACACTAGACCGGGCAAGCCGGTGAAGGCCCCGACCATGAGCAGTAGCTTGGCGTCACCCATGCCGAGCCCGTCGATGTTGCGAAAGCGACGGTAAAACCAGTTGATGCTGGCGAAGGTGCCGTAGCCGACCAGGCCGGCCACCACCGCCTCGACCCCGCCGATGCCGAGCCACGTGGGGTCGATGAACGCGACCACCACCCCGAGCAGGGCCATGGGCAGCACCACCACGTCGGGGATGATCCAGTGGTCGAGGTCGGTGTAGGTGATGACGAGCAGCGCCATCCCGAACAAGAACCACAGCATCCACGGCAGCAGCTGCGGCGCACCGCCGGCCACCAGCGGCACGAACACCACCTTCATATACAGCGCGAACGACAGGACCCCGGCCAGCAGCTCGACCACGAGGTACCGCAGCGCAAAGGGCTCGCCGCAGTGACGGCACTTGCCCCGCAGCAGCAAGTACGACAGCACGGGGATGTTGTCCCACGCCTTGATGGGGGTCTCGCAGCTCGGACAGCGCGAGCGCGGCCGGGAGATCGACAAGCCGAGCGGCACACGGTGGATGACCACGTTGGCGAAGCTGCCCCACAGCGTGCCCCACACGAACGCGAAGACCCGGGCGCCCGGCGACAGCAGCACGCCCAAGATGAACGGGTCCACGCTCACCGGGGTGACCGATCCCACGGCCACCAGACCGAGCGGCCCGCCCATCCATGACATGTCCGCCATCACTGCGGCGGACAGTGTAGCGCCCCGACCTCGGCTTGGCATGGACTGCTATGCTCCGCCGCGTGCGAGGCCCGGCCGCAGCCACCAAGGTCTGGCTCCTGGCCACTGCGCTGGGGGCCGTCCCCGCGTGTGGCGAGGACTCCGACGCGGAACCGGCCGCCCCCGAGGCCGCGGCCACGCACGCCACGAAGAACACCGATTGGTCGGAACGTCTCGCCGAGCCCACCGTCGACGACATCGTGTCGGCCCTCGCCCAGCCCCACGCCGGGCTGCGCACCGCGGTGGGCCCCCATCGGCTCCACACCGAGGCCGACTTCTCGCTCACGCCGACCGAGGTGTTCGTGCCCACCGAGGACACGGCCCGGCCGCTTCGGCCCGTCGATCAGCCCGTGGTCCTGCCGCAGCGGGTGCATGACGAGGTGACGCTGACGTGGGCCCCCACCGCCGAGGGCGAGCTGCGGCTGTCGCTGTCGCAGCACAACGACCACGACCGCGGTCGTGACGTCGTGGCAATCGGCGAGACGATCCACGTCCACCAAGACCACCGCGGCTGGTACCACTACACGCGCGACTCCGACGTGCTCGAGGCCTGGCTCGACGATGCGCAGCGCTCGGTCCACGACGCGGTCCAGCTCGCCGCGCCGCGCCTGGCGGTGCAGGCCACGCCCGTGCCCGAGGGCGGGCTCGAGGGTGGCGCGGCCGTGGAGATCGCGCTCAGCCTCGCCGACCAGCGCGACGATCGCCTCCTCGCCGGGGGGCCGACCCAGGCCTGGCGCACGGGCGCGACCGTGAACGCGGTGCAGGGCACGCTGCTGCTGGATGCGCGGTCGGGCGCCTGGCTGCGTGCGGAAATCGACGTGCGTTATGCCCTGATCGGCGCCAATGGCCAGGAAATGGACGGACACCTGCAATTGCGCGGCGATGTCGAGCCGGGAGCGCCCGCCGCGGTGACCGCTCCGGCCGACTCTCAGCCCCTGCCCACCCGGGTTCGCTACGACGAAGAGCGCCGCCAGCTGCTGGACGGACTTGCCGCGCCCTGAGTGAAGGGGCTAGAAGGTCGCCTCCGCGCCTCGTGGTCGCGGCTCCGATTTTTCTCGCCCCGCTTTCGCTCATGCCCGCTGCCTCTCCTCAATGGAGCCAGAACGATCTCCCCGCGGAGCTGCGCGTGGCGCTCGACGCTGCCCTCGACAAGAAGGCGCTCGCGCCCGCCATCCTGCGGGTGACCGACGTGACCGGCTACACCGACTGGGTCATGATCCTCTCCGCTCGCTCCGAGCGACAGGTCGGGGCCATTGCCGATGCCATCGTCCGCACCCTCAAGGGTGAAGGTCGACGACCGCTCGGCACCGATGGCTTCGACGGCCATCAGTGGGATCTGCTCGACTACGACGACTTCATCGTCCACGTGTTCAAGCACCCCGTCCGCACCCACTACGACCTCGAGAGCATGTGGAGCGACGCCCCGCGCGTCGAGCTCGAGCTGCCCGACGACGTCATGGACACCAGCGGCCTCGACGACACCTTCGCGCTCCCGGCCGACTCCGAGTTCCGCGGTGACGCCCGCTTCGGTGGCTTCGCCGACGAGTTCGAGGACGACGACGACGACGACTGGGACGACGAGTTCGAGGACGACGACCCGCCGCCCGCCTGAGCCGCGCCCCGGCTGAGGAAGGACCCCGTGCGACTGCGCGTGCTGCCGATCGGCAAGCTCAAGGACGCTCGCCTCGAGGGTCTGTGCGACGAGTACGTCAAGCGCTCGCGCGCCATGCTGCCCATCGAGCGGGTCGTGTGCCGCAACGCCAAGGACCAGTGGCAGCGCGCCAGCGATGGCGACGGCACCATCGTCCTGCTCGACGAGCGCGGTGAACAGCCCGACACCCTGGAGCTGTCCGGCTGGTTTCGACGCTGGCGGGACGGGGGCGTCCGGCGGGTCGATCTGCTGATCGGGGATGCCGACGGCTACGACGACGCCGCCCGGGCCCGCGCCGATCGCATCTTGGCCCTTTCGCGCCTCACCCTGCCCCATCGCCTCGCTCAGCTCATGCTCTGCGAGCAGCTGTACCGGGTTGGAACGGTGCTGGCCGGGCACCCGTACCACCACGTGTAGGTCCGCGGGCCGGTCGATCGAGGCCGGCTCGAAGCACGATTCGTCCCTTGCTGGCCCGGAGCCGTGCAACCAAAACGCGAAGCGGCCGACAATGTCTTCGTGTCCCGCCGTGGTCTCGGTCTCGCATCCTTCTTCGTGCTCGCCACCGCGTCGGCCGGGTGCATGCCCACCTACGCGCCGCCGCCCCGCACGATCCACACGGGCGCTCCGGGGCGGCTCGATCCGGGCGACATGGAAGTCGGCGTCGCGAGCTCGGGGTTCATCGTTCCGAGTGGGCTGGCGGGCACCAACATCGGCTATGCGGTCAACTCGCGACTGACCGTCGAGGGCGGGCTCGACGCCAACTACGCCCGCCAGGGCGGATGGACGATGGGCTGGGCCGGTGTCCGCACGCCGCGTCGGTTCCACCTGCGTCGCAAGCTCTCGCTGGCCGTCGACGGTGCGGCCGGCCTCGGGCTCGGCGTCGGCGGGTGTGCTTCGGGCGACGACGTCGAATGCAACGCCGACCGTCGCGATTGGTGGGAGCGCCCGGCCGGCGGTGGCTACCTCGATGCGGGTGCCGCCGTGCGGTGGGGTCCCATGTCGCTGTACAGCCGCGGTCGCATGCAGGTCGCACGCTCGCTCGGCACGCCCACCACCCATTGGGCCAGCGTGTTGTTCGGTCTGCACGGCCACATCCTCGACCGCGCCGACCTATGGGGTGGCATGGCCCTGGCGCAGTACTCCAACCGCGAGCACACCACGTCGGGGTGGATCGCCGAGGTCGGCCTGTCCTTTCGCTTCGATCCCGTATTCGGCTGGCGCTGAGGTCCGCAACGCGGGGCCACGGGTGGTCGATGACTCCTCCGTGCTCGCCCGCCTGCTCTTTCCCCCCGTCTGCCTCGGCTGCGGCTTGCTGCTGCGCCCCGACGCTCCGCCGCAGCTGCCGCTGTGTCGCCGCTGCGGCC
Source organism: Myxococcota bacterium (assembly GCA_039028615.1). Classification (GTDB taxonomy): domain Bacteria; phylum Myxococcota_A; class Polyangia; order Nannocystales; family Nannocystaceae; genus Paraliomyxa. The sequence continues at coordinate 16,633 of JBCCHT010000001.1, forward strand.
TCGAGCACGAGCCGCTGCCGCCCACGGCCCGCGTCCACGACGAGATCTGGGCCGTGCACGCCTACGGCGGGCCGCTGCTGCGCGCGCTCACCCGCCTGAAGTTCCAGCACCAAGCCGCATGGGCCGGCCCGCTCGGTTCGCTCTTGGCCGGCAGTCCCGTCTTCGATCCCACCCGCTGGGACGCTCTGGTCCCCATTCCCCTTCACCCTCGGCGGCAGCGCGAGCGCGGCTTCAACCAGGCCACGTTGCTCGCCCGGCATGCCCGACGCCGCGGCGCTCGGATCCCGCTGCGGCCACGCTGGCTCCGCCGCGTGCGGGCCACCGCGCCGCAGCATCGGCTGCCCTCCCCCGCCCGGCGTCACAACCTCGACCAGGCCTTCGTCGCCCCTCGCCCGGCCCGGGTGGCGGGGCGCCGCGTGCTGCTCATCGACGACGTCACCACCACCGGGGCCACCTTCATTGCAGCCAGGCAGGCGCTGTTGGCCGCAGGAGCCCAGGCCGTGGGTGCGCTTGCCCTGCTGAGAACGCTCGCATAACGTCGGCGCTGCCTTGGCCAAAACCAAGAAATCCGCCAGCTTGGCGCCCCCGGGGGCCTCGCTCGCCAAGAACCGCCGCGCCACCTTCGACTACGAGATCGTCGAGCGCATCGAGGCCGGTCTGGTGTTGCATGGCAGCGAGGTCAAGGCGCTGCGCGACCGCAAGGTGAGCCTGGCCGAGTCCTTCGCTCAGTTTCAGGGGGACGAGCTGTTCCTCATGAACGCCCACATCGGCGAGTTTCCCCAGGCCCACAAGCGCAACCATGCGCCGCTGCGTGCTCGCAAGCTGCTGATGCACCGCCGCCAGCTCGACAACCTCTTCGAGCAGGTCAAGCGCGCGGGCATGGCCCTCGTGGTGCTCTCGCTCTACCTCAAAGATGGCCGCATCAAGGCCGAGATTGGCCTCGGCCGCGGCAAGAAGGTCCACGACAAGCGCGCAGCGATCAAGACCCGCGAGCAAGAGCGGGAGATCCAGCGGGCCATGCGAGAACGCCATTGAACGATCCGCGCACCCAGGCCGCCGAGACCGTCGAGCGACTGCTGCATCAGGCTCGTCGCAGTCCCCTGGGTGTGCCCGAGTGCGAGGCATTGATCGAAGCGGTGGGCATGGTCCCCGGCCGGCTGCGCCCGGTGGCACACGCGCTGTCCGCCCAACGCGACGCCGCGGCCGTCGACGCCTTGCTGCGCATGTCTCCTCAGGTGCCCGGGGTCATCGAGGGCGTGTTCGGAGCCATCTCGGCCGGCGTCACCCGGGTCCGCTGGGGCGGTGACCCCTGCCCGCACCTCATGGCGATGGACTTTCGCCGCTCCCGGGCCAAGACCTTCGAGGCTCTCGTCGATCGGTCCCGTCGCGTGTTCGCCTCGCGCTTCGAGATCCTCGACATCGCCGGCCAACCTTGGTTTCGCGTCAGCGTGCACGAAGGGCCCGGCACCTTCGCCGGACGCGTGGCCGCGAAGGCCCAAGACATCCAGTGGCTGCACGGCCGACTCGGACGACTGAAGGGCACGCGCCTGTGGCTCAACGGCTGGTGCCTCGCCGCCGATGGTCCCTGGCGCGCTCCCATTCAGGCGCACCTGCTCCGCGCGTGGTTGTCGTGGGCCGCCAGCCAGACCCAGACCCAGGTCTCGGGCGCCGGCGTCTAGAGCTCACCGTGCCGAAGCACGGACCTCCGCGATCTCGACCCGCGTGACATCGCGGCTCAGATCGGAAACGATGCGGGCATGCCCCATCCTTGGTTCTCGATGCGCGTCATCCATCCGGACGCCGAGGCCTGCGAGGCACTCCGAGAACGCTTCGAGGGAGTACCGCAGGTCGAGGTCGAATGCGCCCGCTATGAAGACCTTCGCCCCCACGACTGCTTCGTGACCGCCGGCAACGCGTTCGGCGTGATGTCGGCCGGTATCGATGCGGCGGTCGTCCACCGCTTCGGCCGCGACTTCATGGCTCGCGTGCAGGATCACATCATGGAGGCGTACCTCGGTGAGCAGCCGGTCGGGACCGCGTTCCTGATCGAGACCGGCGACGCGGAGCGCCCGTGGATCTGCCACGCGCCCACCATGCGCACGCCCACGTCCATCAACAACACCAGCCACATCTACACGGCCACGTTCGCGTCGCTCGTGCACATCCATCGGCACAACGTGAGCGCAGCCCAGCCGATCGAATCGGTCGTATTTCCCGCGATGGGTACCGGGTTCGGGCAGGTGAGCCACTCCGAGTGCGGGCGGCAGATGGCCGTGGCCTGGCAGCACTACCGACACCCGCCCGGGCACCCGACGTGGGACACCATCACCCGCCGCGAGCGGGCGATCTGCTACGACGGCAAGGAAAAGGTCGTCCGGCTCTAGCCGCGGCGCGCTCCTCTTGGCCGCAGCGCGGGTCGGCCGTAGGGTGAAGCATGCCCGACCCCACGCAGCTCCACGGCCCCGTCGCGGTCACCGTCGCCTACTTCGTGCTGTGGTACGCGATGCTGTTCGGACTGCAGAGCCGAACCAAGTACCGACTCAAGGCCCTGTACGCCCAGGAGGGCAAGACCTTCGATCGCTACTTCGGGCAAGACCCCCAGATGCTGGCCGCCGACCGGGCGGTGGCCAATACCCACGAGCAGATGGTGCCCTTCATGGTCTCGCTATGGCTGTACGCGTGCTTCGTCTCGCCCAGCCACGCGACCTGGCTGGGTGCCGCCTACGTGGGGCTACGGGGCCTATATCCCGTGCTGCTGGGCTCGCGTGTGTCGAAGGTCCAGTCCAAGCGCGTCGCCTTCGTGACCTTCCCCTGCTACGCGATCGTGTTCTTCATGCTCGGCGGGACCGCCTGGGCGTCGCTGGGAGGCTGAGCGGATCAGCGGCAACCCGCGGTGGGAAAGCCGACGGTGAAGTCGCGCACCCAGACCGACTCGACCACGGGCTCGTTCGTCTCGGCCGGCTGCCAGCGCACACCATCGGTACTCCAGAAGTACTCCATGCCCGTCGCACTCACGGCCGCGAAGACCCCACCGCCGTAGGCGGCCTTGCTCAGCGGCACCCCGAGGTCCACGCCTTCGTCCCACGTCGCTCCATCGTCGGAATGGAACACGCGTGACCCGAGCACGGCACCGAAGCCGGTGTCGTCGAGGAACAAGTCCTGGAGTTGACCCGGCCCGAGCGGCTCGGCGAGCACCTCCCAGGTCTGGCCCATGTCGGTCGATCGACAGACGTCGCCGTTGCCGACCAGCAGCACGCCGTCGCGCATCTCGATGTCGCCCCAGTGCTGGATGGCATGGGAGCAGCTGCTCGAGTAGCCCGTGCCCACCGTCCATTGCTGGCCGCCGTCTTCACTCACCGCCGCAAAGTTGCCGACCGACGGGTCCTGTTGGTTCTCGAGCGCCGCCACCAGCACGCCGCCGGGGAAGCCTCGAAGCTGCCGTACCTGGTCGGAGCCGGGCGGCAACGACAACGGCTCGCCCTGCCAGTCCTCCCCGGACTCCGAGCGCCAGAGCATGGAGCTGAACACGAGCCACTGCGCCCCGTCGAACGCCACCGCGGAGGTGAAGGCGTCATAGCCCGCCACCCGACCGCCCACCGTGAAGCGCTCGGCGGGCAAGGCCTCCCAGCTCAGTCCGTCGGTGGAGTACAACAGGTGCCCAGGCGCGCCCCAGCCAAAGCCCGCGACGAAGGCGTCGTTGCCGAACGCGAGGCCACCAAAGGCCGTCCACGGGGTGTGATCGCCGACCTCGTCCGACTGCATTTGCATCGTCCAGGTGCGGCCACCATCACAGGAGGTCGACGTGAACCCACCGTCGGCCAAGGCCACGAACACCGGATCGGGATCGACCGGCGGAGGCTCGGCCGTCTCGTCGCTTCCCTCGTCGGAGCCGTCGTCATCGTCGGTGCTCGCGGTCGGCTCGCCTCCGGTCGAAGCATCGATAGCCATGGTCGTGGCCGGCTCCCCGCTCTCCTCCGATGCACCGTCGGAGTCGCCGTCGGCCGGGCTCGCCTCGGGCTCCTCGCCACAAGCGAACCCGAAACACACGAGCACGGTCACGGCGCGCAACGGACGGCAGGCCAGCAAGGGAACGGATCTCCATCGTCGAACGGGCGGCATGGCGGGAAAACCTCTGCCTGCCCCGATACGCGGCGCGACGGCGGCGGGTGAAAACCAGTTCGAATCCCCTTCAATCTGCTCTACGTGCCCGATTTCGGGGTTTTCACGGCCCGCGCCCGATTCCTGTATACCAAGGGCGGTCCGGCGCTCGGACCCGCTCACTCGCCCTCCCCGCTCGCGATGGACGACTCCAGCCTTCGCATCGAACGCTCGCTTCGGGCCGGGGTCCGCGGGGTCCTGTTGGAGACGACCGAGGAGGACCGCGCGCTCGAGCTGCTGGAGCGCGTGGCCGAGGACCTCGACTGGCCGCTGCACACGTGGAGCGTGGTCTCCGGCATCGACGAGACCCAGGTCCTGCCTCTGTCCGGCCTGCTCGATCGACTCTCCGCGGCGAGCGACGACGAGCTGTGGGTGCTCTTCGACGCGGCCGCCGGAGCCCAGACCCCGTCCGTCGTCCGAGCGTTGCGGCAGCTGGCCCAGCGCGAGCGCGGCCCGGCCATCGTGCTGGTGGAGGCCCCGGGCAGCCACCTCGGCCGCGTCCGGCAGATCCCCGAGTTGCTCCCCGTGGCCTTGCCGCCGCCCGGCCTCGACGAACTCACCACGCATGTGGGCTGGGCCTTGGGTCTGGTGACCGAGCACGACGCCACCGCCCGCGAAGCCCTGTCGCCGCACGCGGCATCGCTGGCTCGGGTCGCGCTGGGGCTGCCGCGCCGCGCCGTGGACCGCTTGCTCGCCGAGGCCGTGCTCGCCCACGGCACCGACCCGGACGCGCTGCAGCGATATATCGCCACCAACAAGTCGGCCGCCCTCGACCGCGACGGTATGTTGGAGCTTGCCGCGCCCGTGCCGGAGCAGCAGCTCGGCGGCCTGCCCCAGCTCAAACAATGGTTGCGACGCCGGGCCCTCGCGCTCCAGCCCCCTGCTCGCAAAGCCGGGATCCCGGCCCCCCGGGGCGTGCTGCTCCTCGGCGTCCAGGGGTGCGGCAAGAGCCTCGCAGCCCGGGTCTGCGCCGAGCTGCTCGGGCTTCCTCTCGTGCGACTCGAACCGGGACGCTTGTTCGCGGGCACCGTGGGCGAGAGCGAAGCCAACCTCCGCCACACGCTCGCGCTGGTGGAACGCCTGGCCCCCGTCGTGCTGTGGATCGACGAGATCGACAAAGGGCTGGCCGGGACCGAAGGGGCCGCAAGCGACGGAGGCACCACCGCCCGGGTGATCGGAGGTTTGCTCACGTGGCTACAAGAACGCGAGCGACCGGTGTTCGTGGCGGCGACCGCCAACCGCGTCGACGCCCTGCCACCCGAGCTGCTGCGACGCGGTCGACTCGACGAGATCTTCTTCGTCGATCTGCCGGACGCGGAACAACGAGAAGCGATTTTACGGGTCCATCTGCATCACGTGCCGCTCGCCCGGTTGGGCCACGTTCCCCCGCTCGATGACCCCTGGGACGCGTTTGCGAGCGTGATCCGAGCCGCCGAGGGTTGGAGCGGAGCGGAGATCGAGGCCGCGTTGGTCGAGGCGCGGCTCGATGCCCACGCCGAACGACGAGCCCTCCGAGCCGACGATCTTCGGCGCGCCGTCGAGGCCACCGTGCCCTTGTGCCGCACTCGATCCGAGAGCATCGCCGCCCTCCGATCATGGGCCGCCGACCGGGCTCGACCCGCCTGAGATCATCCCTCGGCCCTTCGTCAGCCTCACGCAGCGCAGCCGCTTGTTGCATACTGGCCGCGACGTGATGACGCTAAGCTACGCCCGCACCATCAAGGCCTTGCTCAAGGGAGCCAACGAGCTGCTCCTCATCGCTCCGAATCGATCGCTGTCCTCCAAGGTCATGCCGTCGCTGTTCGGACGCCGCCTGGACGGCCTGGTCCGCGAGCTCGCGTCGGACATCTCCACGGGCGATCGGGGCACGGTTTCCTCCACTCTGGGCACCCAGGGCATCCGCTGGGTCCATGTGGCGTCGCTGCCCGATCATCGCTCGCGCTACGGCTCGCCCGCCCGCGCCGAGTCGATCCGCAACACCGTGTCGCAGGCCGGCCTCGGCCTCAAGGGCAAGGTCGCGGTCGTCCTGTTGGTCGACGACCCCGCGCACGCCCTGGCCGCCATCAATGCGGTCAGCCGCGCGCTGCCGAACTACAGCGCCAAGAGCAAGTCGTCACGCCTTCGCCTGCAGATCATCGTCGTCGACAACAAGGGCCAGATCATCCCCGTCGACAAGAAGACCCGCGACATCGTCCAGTTCGCCCGCGACTCGGCCGAGCTGGTCGACACGCCGCCCACCGAGCTCGACCCCGCCGAGTTCGGCAAGCGGGCCCGCGAGACCCTCGAGGCGATCAAGGGCGTCACCATCGAGGAGTACGTCGGCGACGAGCTGGTCGAGAACGGCCTGATGGGCATCCACAGCGTGGGTCGCTCCGCCGTCTCCGCCCCGCGCATGCTCGTGGCCAGCTACGACCCCGGCGATGCCACCGAGCACGTCGCCCTGGTCGGCAAGGGCGTCACCTTCGACACCGGCGGCCTGCACCTCAAGGCCCGCGGCTCCATGGAGGGCATGAAGGCCGACATGGGCGGCGCGGCGGCGGTCTACGGCGCGTTCCGAAGCCTCGCCACCAGCGGCTGTCCCCACAAGGTGAGCCTGCTGCTGTGCCTGGCCGAGAACGCCAACGACGGCGCCTCCTACAAGCCCGACGACGTGCTGTACATGCACTCGGGCAAGACGGTCGAGATCAACAACACCGACGCCGAGGGCCGGCTGCTGCTCGGCGACGGCGTCAGCTGGGCCTCCCGCGTGCTCGAGGCCACCGTGGTCATCGACGCCGCCACCCTCACCGGGGCGCAGCTCATCTCCACCGGTCTGCTGCACGCCGCCGTGGTCAGCAACAATGGCGACCTCGAGACCCTCGCCGTCAGCACGGGCAAGTCCACGGGCGACCTGTGTCACCCGCTGCCCTTCGCTCCCGAGTACTACCGCCAGGAGTTCTCCTCGCAGATCGCCGACCTGCGCAACTCGGTGGCCAACCGCATGAACGCCCAGACCAGCTGCGCCGCGCAGTTCGTCTACGAGCACATGAGCAGCGCGCCCAAGGCCCGCAACCGCCGCTGGTGCCACATCGACCTGGCCGGCCCCGCCTTCCCCAAGGATCGCGGCACGGGCTACGGCGTGGCGCTCATCGCCGAGCTGGTCCGCTCGCTCTAAACGACGAGGGCGGGTCCCCGTGGGCCCGCCCTTTCGCGATGGTCTCGAGCTGCGACGCCGAAGCTACGAACCGTCTTGACCCTGCAGCAGCCGCGCGACCAAGCCGTGCGTGCGCAGGGTTTCGTCGGTGGTGATGAACTCGCGATTCTGCCGATTGGTCTGGCGGTTGGCCTCGTCGCGCAGCATCAGCATGCGCATGACGTCGCGGGCCCCGTCGTCGAGCTCGACGAAGTCGACACCCATGCCGGGCACCTTTTCATCGGAGGAATGGCGCACCACGCGACCTTCTGCCTTGAACAAGACGGGCTGATCGGGCTCGGGATACACCGTAAAGGCCAGCTCGATCGACGAGCCGATCGCGAGAGGCTCATCGGTATGCACGAAGACCCCGGTCTCGGACAGGTCGCTGACCGGAGTGGTGGCACGAGGATCGCCCCCGCTGATCGCGGCGCTCATGGGCACACGACGGGCACGGCGACGGTCTGAGGGTTTGCCGGAGTTCGTCACGGAAACTCGCACATCAAGATACACGTAAAGCGCGCGGCTGCCGAGGCCTGCCTACAGGTCGGCCTCACTCGCGTCTGCGGGCTGCTAGAGTACCCCCGTGGCCCGTCGTGGCGATCGATTCCGGCGTTTGCGCACCCCGGGCACGGCCGATCTTTTCGAGCATTTCGGCGTGCCGATCGCGCCCTCGTCCGATCCCGAGCCGGGCCCGGTCACCGTCACCGCCGCCACGCCCTGCGACCACTGCCAGTGGTTCCGCCCCCTGCCCGTGCGCGGACCCTGCCCCTTGTGCGGCGCGCCCGGGCGTGAAAACAAGTCGCGGCCGTGAGCCGCTACGTGCACGTCGACATGCCCGCCCAGCTCGACCTCGATGAGGTTCGAGCCGGGTTGGAGGCGATGAAGCTGACGGTGCAGCAGGCACGCGGCCGCGTGATGCTGGAGGGCAGCATCGAGTGCAGCGGCGAGCCGGTCGATCTGCGCCTGCCCGCGGGGACCCTCGATACGGTGGAGGACTTCGGCTTCGTGCTCGAGCAGGGCCAGGTGCGTCTGGTCTGCGGTGAGCTCGACCGGACCTTGCTCGAGCAGAACCTGCTGACGCCGATGCGAGCGGCCCTCGCGGAAGGTCGAGTGCGGCAGGCCGCCGACGAAGCGGGCCTCGAGGTCGAAGCCGTCGAGCAGACCGAAGGCGGCCGTCGGCTCGTCCTGCGACGCCGCTGACGAGCGACCCGGGCGCGTCAGCCCACCGGGCCAAACTCGTCGCAGGCGGTCTTGATGACCGCGATCGACTCCTGGAAGATCGGGCCGTAGTCCTCGCACACCGGCCCCACGAAGCCGTACGTGAACATCGAGGTGAACTCGAGGATCCGCGGCGCGACCTCGGCGCCCTCGATGCCTCCGTTGCACTTGTCGAGCTCGGGGCACATCGGCGCCGCTTCGCCGTCGGGGCCGACCAGGGCCAGCACCACCACGCTCTCCTCGCGGCCGCCCTTGATCTCGACGAGCTGGTCGAACCACGTCGCGGGCTCTCCCGGGCTGCCGTCCAGCGGCGTCGAGTCGCAGGCCTCGAGCATCGTCTCGTGGTCGTCTTCTTCGTCGGTGATGATGGTGACCACCAGCAGGGCGTCGTCGCGCAAGAACCCCTCGTTGCACTCGCCCTCTTCGGTGAGCGGCGGGGTCAAGGCGGTCAGCATCGCCTCCATGGGGCGCTCGTCGCCGTCGCCCCCCGAGCCCACCTGCGCCGCGCAGCCGAACTCCAGCGCCAGGTCGTCGGCCTCGGTCATGAAGTTGAGCCCGGAGCTATAGGGGCCGCAGCTGCCGTTGCTCGAGTCGGGGCCGCCCGTGCGGTAGATGAGGTTGCCGACCGACAGCGGACTGCACTCGAGGTCGTAGATGTACGTGTCCGAGGTGACCACGCCGATGTGGTAGCCGTCGGTCTCCGCCAGCTCCTTTTGCATGGCGGAGATGAAGCCGGGAAAGCTCGCCACCAGGTTGGCCTGCTCGTCGGCCATGCTGCCCGAGTTGTCGATCACGAACAGCAGGTCGACGTTCTTGCAGCTCTCGGAGCCGTCGTCGATGCCGTCGGAGCCCGCCGTCCCGGCCATGACGTCGAGCTTGATGGGGCCGGTCTCGTCGGCCGGCGACGTCGTGCCGGAGCTGGTGGCCATGCTCCCGGCGGTGGTGCCGAACGTGTTCGACGGCGCGGTCGTGTTGGTCTCGCGGGCGCTGTCGTCACCGCCACACCCGAGCACGAATGCCAGCCCGGACAACGCGATCGTCGATTCGAGTCTACGTCCCACCAAACCAGCCTGCGGGGGCAGGCGAGTGGCCGTCAAGGCGAGTTTTGGTCCGCCTCCGGGCGGGGCTCAGCTGCGAAAGCGAACGTGGAAGTGGTGCCGATGGCTCCGCCAGTGGCGGATGATTCCATGCGCCCGCCGCCGCCCGTGCGGGTACTGGAAGATCGAGTCCAGCTCCCGCTGCGGCACGCCACGCCCCTTGGCGTACTCGTACAGCTGCTTTTGGATGTTGTAGTCGACGAAGATGTAGACCACCTCGCGCGTGTCGATGAAGGCCTTGAGCAGGGCCCAGGTCCTCGGCACGTCGAGCGTCTCCGGCGTGACGCCGCCGAAGCGAATGCGCTGCGACGTCTCGGCCTTCAGCACGTAGCCCAGATCGATGTCGCGACCGGTCCGGTGCGACAGATGGGGCTTGAGCGCCCCGCCGCCCTTGCGGCTGAGGTCTCCGACCAGCACCTTGGGCGAACGACGGTATTGCTTCTTGTACTGGCCGATCGCGCGCTGCATGAGGCGGATCGTCTTGTCGGTCCCGAACGCGAGCGTCGGGCGCTTGATGTAGATGTCGTCGCTGCTCGGCAGCGCCACCGTGACCCGGGCATGCTTGCGTCGCTTGGAGCTCTTGCCGCCGGCCCGCTTGGGCTCGGGGGGCAGGAAGTCGGGCACGAGCCCGCCGTCGACGCGCAGCACCAATCGCTGGCCCACCTGAATCAGGTTGGGGTCGGTGATGGCCGGGTTCTCGTCGAGCAACACCTGCTTGGTCACCCCGAGCGTCGTCGCGATCGCGCCCAGGCTCTCGCCGGGTTGGACCTCGTGCTCGATCGTCTTGGTCAAGCGCGGGAAGATCTCGGGGCAGACCCGCACCTTTTGGCCGGGCCGAATCAGGTTCGGGTTTTCGATCTGGGGATTGAGCGCGACCAGCTCGGTGTGATGCACGCCGTAGCGCCCCGCGATGAGCCCCAGGTGCTCGCCGCGCTCGACCTCGTGCTCGTAGAGCGGCATGCGATAGGCACAGTCGGCATGCGCGGGGGCACGGGTCGGGCGATCGCCCGCGATGACCAGCGTGGGGTCCTCGGCGTGCGCGTGGGCGTGATGGTCGTGGTCCTCTTCGTGCGTCGGCTCGACCGTGGGCTTTTTGGCTCGCTTCTTTTTCTTCGAGCGCTTCGCCTTCTTGCCCCGGGTCTTGGGGCCCTCGCTCTTCGCCTGGGCCTTGGATTCACCGTCCGCCTCGTCACCCGCGGCCGGCAGCTCCGCGTCCGTGGGGCTTTGCACCACCGGCTCGCGGGGCTCGGTGGGTCCCGCCAGCGCTGCGGTCGGCCAGGTCAGGCCGACGAACAAAAGCGCGCGCCACCAGGGTCGTCGAGGCCGGATCCGTCGCAGTCCGCGTTCGGTGTCCCACATGTCCCACTGTGTAGGCACATCTCGTCGGCGGCCCCAAGAAACACACTGAATCGCGCCTCCCGCCGGTAAAAAAGCGATCCAGAGCACGGTTCGACCCCCTGGAGGGTGAACATGCGCCCCCGGGTCCGCGTCCATGCAGGCCAACCCACGTTACGGTTTGTGCGGGGTTCGTGCGTCATCACGCTTGCATCCCACCGGCCGGCGCTGGACGATCCGCCCGCACCTCGATCCACTCAGGAGCATAGATTTCATGACGATGCCCTTGCCCGCTCGCTTGTCCCGCGCAGTTGCCGCTGCTGGTCTCCTCACCGCTCTCGCCGCCTGCAACAACGACCCCGGCTCCGGCACGGTCACGGTCAACTACTCGTTCGACCCCATCACCAGCTGCACCGAGGACCAAGAGACGGTCGTCGACATCGAGGTCGAGATCGGTGACGACGTGGCCACCGACTCCGTCTCCTGCGACAACGCGGGCGGCGACCTCACGGTGACGGCCCCCGCGGGTACCTACGACATCGTGGTGCGCGGCATCGACGACGCCGGCGACGTCGTGCTCGACAACCTCGGCGGTGACACCAGCGACGACCGCATCGAGGTCATCGGTGGCGACAACCTCGAGTTCCCCGTGACCCTCGGCCTCGTGCCCGCCACCCTCGAGGTCAACCTGTCCGTGCGCAACAACGGCGTGTTCGCCCAGTGCACCTCGGACGCGATCACCATCAAGGGCCTTCGCGCTCAGGCCTGGGGCTTCTCCGGCCAGCTCAAGACCCACGACTTCGACCTGTGCGACTTCGACGATTTCCTGCCCGTGCCCGACGACGCGCGCGAGATCAACGGTCGACTCTTCGACCGGGCCGTGCTCCAGCCGCTCGACGCCAGCGGCAACCCGGTCGGTGACGCCTACGACACGCAGTTCACCGCCCCGATCGGCGCGGGTAAGTCCGTCCGTCTCGCCATCGAGTGCGAGGACGAGAGCTGCGAGGTCATCGTGCTCGAGGGCGACCCCGGGCCGAGCACCACCACCGACGACCCCACGGGCGACCCGACCGGCGGCGACCCCACCGGAGGGGGCGATACCGACCAGGGCACCACGGGTGGGGATCCCACCGGCGGTGACGAAACCGGCGGGGGCGACTCCACCGGCGGCTGACCTTCGCCCAACACGGTTTTCCGGCCAGTACTGCGTCCAAGCGACGCGCCCGGCCCAAATCGCGACGCGCCACGCCCGATGTAGCCATTGCTATGGGCGTGGCGTTTCCTTATTCTGAATCCTCGCTTCGTGTGGCCTCGGCCGGCGAAGTTGGGGTAGCGCGGCCACCGAGTCGCATTGGGATCGAACTGGATGCGCGTCGCAAGGATGGCGAGCGCAAATCACCCCCGCCGTTGCTCGGCGGTTCACACGCATTTTCACCTCATTGTCATCACTCACCCATTATACCGAGGAGCCCTCGGCGCTCTCGGCCAGCCCGGGACGGGCATTCACTCGCGTTCGCGGCGGCGGCTTCGTCACCCGTGAAATGCTCGAGGAGACGCTCGACGACCTACGAAGCGCGGCCCCTGCACCCGATGGTGGCGCCATGCTCATCGATCTGAGTGAAGTCGCCGGGTACGAATCCGCATGCCTGCGGCCCGCCAAGCAGTTCCTGCAGGAAGCCGCGAGCCTCGGGCTCACCCGCATCGCTCTGGTGGCGTCGTCCACCGTCATGCGCACTGCCACTCGACTCGCCGCATCGTCGGTGCCCGTCGAGCTCCGCACCTTCGAGCACGAGCCCCACGCGGCCAGTTGGCTCGCCGGGCACCTGCCCGACTGAGCTCCTCGCCCCCGTCACGGGCCGAACGACGACGATGGTGGCTCACCGTCGCGGTAGCGCACGCCTCAGCCCCGCCCAGACCCCCCAGCCTGGGGTCGGCCGGGTCACGCGGATGAGACCGAGATCGACGCGTCCACGCCCGTCGACCACGAACGACAGGTCCGACAGCATCTCGGCTTCGAGATCGTGAACGTCGTCGTCGTCCCCGAGCGTCAGGCCAACCCGAGCGGGCGCTCGATGAGGCCGGGACTCGAGCGAGCTACCCAGGCGGCGAATCGACTCCACCTGGGCGCGATGTGACAGGAACCCCCCCTCGAGCGTCACGAAGGGAAAGCGCGCGTGCTGGACCCAGCCGCGGCGCTCGTCATCGGTCGCCCAGAAGCACTGGAACGCCTCGTCGCTCGCCCCCCAGTCACGGCCGCCCCAGTGGTGCTGCCGAATCGACCACGCCCGTATCGGGATCAGACGGTCGCCCAGCGCTACCGTGCCGTGCAGCTGACCGAGCTGGACGTAGCCGTGCGAGCGGGCGCGTCGGGCCGTTCGTAGTAGCCGGGCATCCCAGTCCGCCTCGCCCAGTCGTCGTGCCAGCAGCTCGGGATCGTCGTCGGTGCCGGGCGCGTAGGGGTTGGCCGCCGAGATGAACGTGAGATCGACGCTGGCCCGAACCGCCGGCCGCTCCCGCTCGCCCACCACCCGCAGCGAAGGCCCCGCTGCCTTGTGCCCCTGGGGCTCCACCGAGCCGGCGAAGCGCGCCGTCCACCGTTGCAGAGGCGTGACGCAGTCGAGCTTGAGACCGCCCGCGCGCCATCGATCGCTGCCGCTCGCGCCGAGCACCGCCTCGCCGCCCGGCAGTGCCCACACCCCGTCGGGCGTCAGCAGCGTGACCCACACCCGCTGCGAGCTGCGGCCCGGCAACCACTCCAGGCGCAGCACCACGGCCAGTCCCGCCTGCACCCCGACGAAGGTGTAATCCTCGGCGAAGAAGCGCTGGCCGTCCCATTCGTGGGTCGCCTCGTCCTGGGGGGCCGGAGGCGGGCTCGCTCGATGGCCACGTCGCTTGGCGATCACCCAGCGCGCCAGCGCGGACTTGAGGCCGCGCCGCAGTACCATGCGCACGTCGCCCACGTTGTTGGGCGCGTCTGCGTCGGGGGAATCACCGAGTCGATCCGACATCCGGGGCTCTGCCTCCCGCACAATGCCACGCTCCGATTGGCGGTCGCACCCGATCCGCCTCCCCTGCCTGCACGCCCGAGCCCGCGGTTCTTCGCGATCGCCGCGTATCAGCCCCTACTCCCACTTCTGCCGCCACAAACGGCAATGGACAGGCTTTCCGGCCGCGTGCTAACCACCAGCTTCGATGAGGCTTCCGCGCTTTGCCCCCGTCCTGCTCGCGGCCCTGCTGCTCGCCCCTGCTGCTGCTTGCGACAAGAGCAAAGAACCCACGCCCGAGGAGATCGAGGCCAAGCTGAAGGCCGATCTCGAGGAAGCCGCCGCGCGCGTCCGCAACAACAAGACCAAGGACGCGGAGAAGATCTACCTGCGTATCCTCGAGACCCACGCCGACCAACCCGACGCCGTCGGTGGTCTGGGCAAGGTCCGCCTCGAGGAGAAGAAGTACGCCGAGGCCGAGAAGCTCCTCGCCCAGGCCTCCAACGCCAAGAGCGACAACGCCTCCCTGTGGGCCGCCCTGGGCCAAGCTCGACAGCTCCAGGACAACCCCAAGGGTGCCGCGGAGGCATTTGCGATGGCGTTCAAGATCGAGCCGGACAACAGCAGCTATGGCCTGTCGTACGGACGCATGCTCCGAGACGCGGAGGACTTCGCCAAAGCCGAAGAGATCCTGCGCAAGGTGGCCGAGCTGGACCCCAAGGCGCCCTACGTCAACACCGACCTCGGCGACGCCCTACGCGGCCAGGACAAGCTCGACGACGCCCTCAAGCACTACATGAAGGGCCAGAACGCCAACCGCTCCGACAAGCGAGCGCATGCGGGCGCGGCCTTCGTCTACGAGAAGAAGGGCGACAACAAGCACGCGCTCGACGAGTGGTCCTCGTATATCCGCATGGACTGCTGCTCGGATTTCTCCAAGACCGTCGCGCAGAAGAAGATCGAGTCGCTCAAGGTCGACCACGGCGGCGACGCGGGTGAAGGCGAAGGCGCCGGGGCAGCCGAATAGAGCCCCCTCGCCTGACGGCAGCAAAGAGCCGCCGAGCCATACGCTCGTGCGGCTCTTTTCGTGGGCGCCGCTAGAGCTGGTGGGTCCGATACATCAGGACCGCGGTCGGTTGCTCGTTGTTGCGCACCCAGGCGCGCTCGCCCTTGTCGACGGCGACCACGATCGAGTCGACCTCCTTGGGGTGCATCTCGTCCAGCGGGATGACACTGCCGCCCGGGCCGTGAAGATCGCCGTCGGCGAAGTCGGCGAAGCCGAGGTAGCAGCCGGGGCCATAGGAGAAGAAGTCCTCGATGAGGGGGACGGAGACGTAGCTGCTACGGGAGACGGGCAGATCCAGCTGGAGGTCGCCGGGGAGATTGGATAGGGGGTCGAGGTCTTCGGCGCGGGCGACGATGACGAGGCTGGGGTCGTTGAACGCCCAGACGTTGCACGTGGGGCAGTCGCAGTCGGGGGCGCCGAAGATGTCGGGGTCGCCGGCGGCGCGCCATTCGTCTTCGAATTCGGGGGAGTCGGAGTCTTCGGCGCAGGCGGATAGGGGGAGGGTGATGGATAGGGTGAGAATGAGACGATGGAGCATGGTGGGCGTTCCGGGTGTGGGCTGGGGGCGGGTAATTGGTATTTGGGGTGGTGGGGGGGAGAACTGACGGGGGGGTTGGCTGGTGGGCCGGATTGCGGCTCGGGGGAGTTGGGGTTCGATGAGCGGGGGGTCGAGCGGGAATGCGGCAGGGAGTGGGCTTCGATGAGCGGGGGGTCGAGCGGGAATGCAGCGGGGAGTGAGCTTCGATGGGGGCGCCTGTTCGCGGGATTCGGGTTCCGTCCGTGCTCAGACAGTGGTTTCACGCCTCGTGGCAGCGTACGTACGCGGGGGCAACCGAGGACTCCGATTGGTTGTCGGCAGGCGCTACCAAAACTGCGCGCGCACGGAACCCGAACCCCACGAGCGGCGCGTCTTCGCATTGGCGGGCTCGAGCGTTTCGGAGATGGGCGGATGTTCCTCTGGGCGCGGTGCGGCGACTTCGATCCTTGCTCGTGGCGGCTCTTCGCATTGGCCGGGTGGAGCGTTTCGGAGATACGCGAAGGTCCTTCCGGGTGCGGTGGGGTGACGTTGGTCCTCACCTGCGGCGCGTCTTTGCATGAGCGGGTGGAGCGTTTCGGGGATGCGCGGGTCCTCACCTGCGGCGCGTCTTTGCATGAGCGGGTGGAGCGTTTCGGGGATGCGCGGGGGTCCCTCGGGGGGCGGTGGGGTCGAACCACGGGTGGACGGAACCTGGGCCGAGGGGGCGGAGGTTTGGGGGTATGGGGTGGTGGGGTTGGGTTAGGTAGACACGGTTGTGTCGGTGATCAGTTTCGGGGACGTGCGACTATGAGGCGAAGAGGGCGATGTTGCGCGGGCCCTTTTGTGCCGGGATCGGAGTTGGTCTGGGGACACGTTTGCGAGCGTGTGGTGAGGGGGCCGTCGACGCGAGGTTGCCGAGTGCTGCTGCGTACTCGGTGGGCGTGCGGATTGGCGCTTGGGCGTCGTCGAGGATGGGCGTTAGTCGATGTGGGTGCGGTCGCCGACTTTGGTGAAGGTGAGTTCTTCGGCGGTGTCGGCCTGGGTGACGGTGAGGTGGGTGCCGTCGTAGTCGATTTGTGGGAGGGGGTCGCCGGCTCGGAAGGGGATGAGGGCGATGCGGAAGTCGGGGGCTACGGTCTGGGAGCGCTCGACGAGGAAGCGGCGGTGGGTGTGGGGGACGCCGGAGCTGGCGGTGAGGTCGGCGTCTTCGAGGGCGATGGGGAGGGTGTCTCCGTCGGCGCTCAGCACTTCGACGAGCAGGCGGGGAGTGCCCGGGTCGGTGTCTTGCTCGTGGCGCAGGATGGCTCGCGTGGCGGTGGCGTCGGGCTCGAGGACCATGGTCAGCTGATTCCATGGGTAGGCGCCGCGCGTGTTGAAGATCCACTGATAGGTGTGGGGCTGGTCGTCCTTTTGGATGTCGTCGGCGATCACGACGAAGGGGTGCGGACCACGGACGAGGGCGACGGTGCGGTAGGCGAACAGGACGGGGTTGTAGTCGCGGGCGTCGACGGGTCCGGCGTGGTGCTCGGCGAGGTAGGCGGGGTCGTGCAGGAAATCTGCCCAGGTGAGGCCGGTGTCGGGCAATCGCTCTCCGCGGGGGCGGGCGAGGCTATAGGCCGCGGTGGCATCACCCGCCGCGACGAAGAGGTCTCCGTCGTCGCGAAGCTCGACGAGCTGCGCCGGCATCGGGGGCCACAGCTGAACCTCGTCGGTCGAGGTGCCCGACTGGCCGATGCCGTCGATCAACACCGTGCTGTGGAGGTCGTTGAACTCCATGTGGTAGCCGGGATCGAAGACCCAGCGGCGCCCGAGCGCGGCCATGGTGAAGCCGTTGCGATCGGCGTGGATGTGCCCGAGGTCCCACAGGTCGCTCCGGGCGTCGAAGTCGAGGCGTAGGGCGTCCGGGCCCCAGTCCGAGCGGGCGTATGCGTAGCCCTTGAGCGGGCTGTACAGGGTCAGCGGGAGCTCGAGCTCGGTCGCGATCGACTCCGGGCTCGGCGATACGGGCAATGGCTCGACCCCGAACATCGCCTCCATCAACGGGATGCGATCCTGTCGGCCGTGGGCTCGATTCTCGCGCGTCACGTAGTCCGCGAGCGCGTCCTCCGGCCAGGCGTACTTGATGATCGTGTAGAAGCTGCTCGCCCCGGTGCCGGTCGCCCACCCTCCCCCGTCGGCGTGGCCGAACACCTGCCCCTCGCCCCACGGCGCCATCTCTCGCAGCGCGTAGTGCAGCGAGCGATAAAAGTGCGTGGTCTCGAACAGGTTCACCCCTCGGCGGGCGGTGGCCAGCATCGACATCGCGCCCCAGTGCATGCCGAACGCGTAGTACGCCAGCCCCTCGTGCGGCATCCCGCTCGACGTGACCCCATACGCCGACGAGAAAAGGTCGAGCTTGTCCACGTTGCTCTCGTAGACCTCCGGGTCGTAGCCCTCCTCCCCTTCGATGGCCAACGCCGCGATCACGATGTGGTCGTGATGAGTCCGCCAGTTCGTCGACACCGCGGCCGCCGACATGCCCACGCCGTACGCCTGGCGCCCGGTCGTCATCCGCGACAGCAGTCCCCGCACCGCAGCGCGATCGGCCGGTTCCATGTACGGGTGCAGGAAGTCGTAGGCCAACCCCAGGTCCGCGTTCGCGTCGTGTGCCAGAGCGTTCCCGAGGTCGGGCTCGTAGATCGCATCGTGAGCGGCCGCCACGGCCCCGAGTGCGCGCGCCAGCTCTACACCGCGGGCCTCGTCTTCCTCGATCAGCGCCACCCACCCGGCGGCTGCCAGCGCGCCGTACAGTCCCGCGGTTCCGGTGCCGTAGATCCCGACATTGCCCGTGCCCAGCAGCTCGTCCGACGGCGCGTTCAAGCCTCCCACCAGGGCGAGCTGATAGGCGCCGCCGATCTCGCTGCTCGGATCATCGAGCGTCTCGCTCGAGCGCGCCCGCAGACGCTCCATGCCGACCCAAGCCACGCTTCCCTCGTCCTGCGCGGCGGCTCGGCGCTCGGGCAGATCCTCGGGGCTCAGCAAGATGCGCGGATGCACTCCGGGGGCCGGGACCTCGCTGAAGGGCCGGGTCCTCGGGGTCTCGAGGTTCTCGCCGTTGATCCAGACCCCGGAGGGCTCCTCCCCTCCCGTGGTGTCGCCCGTGTCGTCGGCGGTGCCGTCGAGTCCTTCTCCCGAGCTGCCTGTCTCGACCCCTGATGCGTCCGAGCCTGCGTGGCTGGTCGCGTCACCGGTCGGGGCCGTGTCCGTCTCGCCGGTTCCGGCCGAGCCTCCTCCTCCGCTTCCAGAGCAAGCGGTGCTGAGCCCGAGGATCAGGACGACGACGGAACGCTCGATACCACCCACAACGCGCGGAACGTATCACGCGGTCAGTGGGCGGAATCGGGGAGTTGTGCCCCGGTTTGGATGCGGGCAGCAACTGCGAACAACTCGTCGGGGTAACGGCGTGGCGGTGTTGGGTTGGGGGGGTGCAGCTGGTCGTTGGATGGGGGTTTGTTTCGAGGTTGGCGAGCGGATTGAGCTTCGATGGAGGCGCCTGTTCGCGGGATTCGGGTTCCGTCCGTGCTCAAACAGTGGTTTCACGCCCAGCGACAGCGTACGTACGCGGGGGCGATCGAGGACTCCGAATGGGTGTGGGGAGGCGCTACCAAAACTGCGCGCGCACGGAACCCGAACCCCACGAGCGGCGCGTCTTCCTCGAATGGGGCCGGGCCTTCGAAGTCGCGCTCTGCTGGAGCGTGGTTTGGAGGCGAAGAGCAGGACGCGGCTCTACGGCGGATTGGAGGGCCGGTTGGAGGGGCTGAGTCTATGGGTGGGGTGTGAATGCGGGTTGGCAGGTGCTGTCGTCCGGAGACGATTGCGCTGCGGATTCCGTGCTCGAAGGGAACGGTTGAGACTCTCGCGGGGCGAGGTCATCGAGTCCGGGTGCGGATGAGGGTGTTGTCGTGTCCAGCGGTGTTGCGCGTGTGGGGGCACTGGAGGGCGGCACATCGTCGGGGGCCGTGATTCGTTCGCCCGACACGACCCCGACCGGAAGGGCCTCGATCCCGGTCGGCGCGCGTACGTCAGGGTGCCTTTTTCCCCGGCACGGCTGCGCCCACAAGATCGATCCAACAACCACAACCGCCGACAGCGTGAGTTCGATGTCCAGGTTCAGAGGCCGGCTCGGCATCGGCACCCGCTCCCCCCGTGACCTCGTTTTTCGCCCCATGGCCCACGTCCGACCCGACCTCGCCCCACGCTATTCCACCCATCTGAAGACCCCCCGGTCCCCCCCTTCCAATCAACCCACCGCCTCGTCCTCCATCAGTCCCCCGTTGGACATCTACAAAACGAACCATCGAGCGACAACAAAGCCCCACTCAATCGCAACGTCGAAAGCCCCGAGCCAGTCGAGCATCGAAGCGCCGCTCGTGGGGGTCGGGGTTCCGTGCGCGCGCAGTTTTGGTAGCGCCTCCCCACACCCACTCGGAGCCCTCGATCGCCCCCGCGCACGTACGCTGCCGCTGGGCGTGAAACCACTGTTTGAGCACGGACGGAACCCCGACTCCCGCGAACAGGCGCCTCCATCGAAGCTCAACCCGCTCGCCAACCTCAGACAGACTCACCGCTGCAACGAAGCCAACATCCGCACCCGAGCCGCCATCATCGCCACCGGCCCACTCGCCAACCCACAAAGCACCACCGCCACCACCGCCGGCCCCAACGCATCCACCGCCCGCACCACCACCGGCAAGTGATCGATCGGATAGATATCCCCCCCAAGCGGATACCGAAACGCATCGATGACGAGGCAATAAAGCCCCCCCAACGCCAACCCAAACACCGCCCCGACCAGGCCAGCAAACAACCCCACCGCCTCGAAGACCCAAAACACGAGCCCCCGAGCCCCCCCCATCGCCATCAACACCGCGATGCCGTGCTTCTTGCGTCGCACCAGCAACAACAAGCTGGCGATCAAAGAGGACGCCGCCACCACCACCATGAGCCCCAGCACCAGCGACAAGGTCGCCCGAATCTGCTGCAGCCCGATCAGCATGGGCGAGTTGGTCTCCCGCCAGGTGCTGAAGCGATAGATCTGGGGAAGCGAGGCCGCCATGTCATCGGCGACCGCTTCGGCCAGCTCGGGGTCGGTCAGCTCGAACTCGATCCCCGTCACCCGGGCTTCTTGGAAGAACAGCGCCTGCGCGGCCGAGATGTGCATGAGCGCGAGGTTGCGATCGAGCTCGCTGGTCCCCGTCTGCAGGGTGTCGAGCACCTCGAAGGGAGCATGGCGAGGCGGCCCGCCCTCGCCCCCGACTTCGGCGGGGACGACCACGCGCACGATGGAACCGACCTCGGCCCGCAGCCGCGCGGCCAAGCCCTTGCCCAAGATGATGCCGGGCAGGTGCCGCGTATCCCCGGGGCGCAGGGCGTTGGGATCGCCCCCGCCCAGGACGGAGGAAAAGCCCTCGAGGTCGGCGGCCCGCTTCGGATCGATGCCCTTGCCGATCACGATGGCGGGCGCGACGGGAGGCAGGTCTTGGTCGGCCTCGGCCTCCTGCTCCTCTTCGCTGAGCTCGTGCACCACCGCGACCATCGAGTAGGCGAAGGGCGAGGCCGCCGTGACCTCGGGGCGAGCGAGCCACTGGTCGGCGATGCGGTCGTACTCGAAGAAGTCGAGCCCGTACTTGGTGAGCAGGACGTGCCCGTTGAGCCGGGCGAGCGCGCGGGTGATCTCGAGCTGGAAGCCGGTGGTGACCGACAGTGCGGTCATGAGGCTGGAGCAGGCCAAGGCCACCCCGACCACGGACACCGCCATGGCGGGGTTGAACAGCCGCAGGCACATGCCCACGACCAAGAGCATGCTGGAGATGCCCAGGCCCGCGACGAGCACCAGCTGGTGCACGCCGAAGAGCATGGGGACGCCGCAGGCCAAGGCGACGAGGAGCGAGCCGTAGAGCAGACGCTGGGCGCTGCGGCCCGGCGGGCGCTCGCGAAGCATCAAGCGTGCGGCGACCAAGCGCACCACGGGCCAGCGCGTCAGGCTTTTGCGCGGGCCGGCCATCTCACTCGTAGCGAAGGCCCTCGACCGGCCGCAGCTTGGCCGCGCGCAGCGAGGGAGGAAGGGTGGCCACGAAGCTGATGCCCATGGTCAAGACCAGCACGGCGCCGATCTGCACGAGGCTCATCTCCACCGGGAGCTGCTCGATGAAGTAGACCTCGGGATCGAGGGTGTAGCCGTACAGCTCCACGAGCCAGCACAGCACCCAGCCGAACAAGACGCCGGCCACGCTGCCCACGGCACCGATGGTCATGCCGGCGAACTGGAAGATACGCGCCACGCCGCCCTCGCTGGCCCCCATGGTGCTGAGGATGGCGATCTCGGGGGTGCGACGCACGACCATGGTCCACAGCGCGGCCAAGACGTTGAAGCCCGCCACCGTGCTCACCAGGCTGAGGATGATGGTGAGGATCGACTTCTGGGTCCGAATGGACTGGAAGAGGTTGGCGTTGAGCGTCTGCCACTCGAGGATGGAGTACTCCTCGCGGCCGATGGTGTGCCCCAGCGTCCGCTCGATGGCGGGCGCCTCGTAGGGATCCTCGAGGCGCATGTCGACGCCAGAGACGGTGTCCTTGCCCCGGTACTTGAAGTACTGGAGTTCCTTGATGTGCACGTAGACGAGGCGAGTGTCGTACTCCTGGAACCCGGCTCGGAACACGCCCGCGACGCGGTAGTGACGGAACTCGGGCGCTTCGGTGGTATCGAAGGTCGCTCCCGGGTCCACGAGCATCACCACGTCGCCCCGCGACAGCTCGAGCTCGCGGGCGAGGGTGATGCCCACGAACATGGTGGGCAGATCGTCCGGGTCGGTGCTCTCGGCAGACTCTTTGCCGGTCAGCTCGAGCGGCCACTCGTCTTCATCGAGCGCGACGACGCGACGTCGGCCGTACTTGAGGTGATCGGGCTGGGTCCGATACTCCCGCAGCGCCTCCTCGTACCACTTGGGACCGCGAGGATCGGGGGTCTCGGCCACGGCGGGCGGCAGGCGGTCGTCGTCGCGATCCTTGATGGGCTGAAGGACCAGCTCGCTGGTGAGGTCTTCGATCTGCACCGAGTCGTCCCCACCGCCCACGCGCAGGTGCGAGGTGAGGTCGATGACCTGGTCGGCGGTCTCGGGCTGGATGCCCTTGACCAGCACGCTGGCGCGGCGAATGTCGCCCTCGCGCTTGCCCTCGGGATCGACGGGCGCGAGCGCCATCGCGTAGTAGACGAAGGGACTGGCCCCGACCACGCCGGGCAAGGTGCGGAGATAGGACTCGAAGCGACGGTACTCGGAGATGCCGAAGGAGCGCGTCACGTTGATGTGGGCGTAGACCCCGAGCACGCGGCGCTCGAACTCGTGCTGAAAACCGGTGGCCACCGACTGCACGACGATGAGGGCCGCCACGCCGATGGCGATGCCCACGATGCTCAAGGTCGCGAACACGGCGAAGTGCCGCGCCAGCACGGCGACCATGATGGTGCCGGTCGACAACGCGACGACCATGGCCACGGGGGCGGATCGCACTCCCATCGAGAGCGCAGCGATGCCGGCCAACGACAAGAGGAATGCGACGAGCACGACGCCGCCCACCCGCGGACGGGTTCCCGGTCTCCTCAAGATCCGAAGACCGGCGACGCGCTCGTAGCCGGAAAATCCGGTGATCACCCACCACACCACCAGGCCGAGGGCGGCGAGCAGGCCGACCCCGACGATGTAGACGACCCATGCGGGCGGGGCCGGGTACACCACCACCGAGGCCACCCAGGCCAAGGGTGCCAGGATGACCACCAGCGCCATGGTGACCAGGACCCAGTGACCGCGAGGCTCGAAGGGACGAGCGGGGCGGAGCGCCACGGAACGCGTTTGCACGGGGTTGCTCACCAGGCCTTCACGAATCGGGGCGGACCGTAGCAACGCCGCTCGACGTCGAGCAACGGCCTAAATGCCGAGCCACGGCGTATTTGTCCCCGGGTGACGTCATGGAAGTAGGGCCTTTGCTCCCGGTTCATGCGACGATGTACGGCACCGAGATTCGACCGGCGGGCTCGGCGGCGGTCCCTTCGCCAAAACCATCCGCAATCTTTAGCGATCTCGATGAACGCTAGACATCCGAATCCTTGACACGCTACGTCGGCGCAAGATACGCTCCGCCGGCCGACCAAGCTCGGAGCCTGTATGCATCGACGGTTAGTGCATCTTCTGGCCTTCGCCGCCGTCGGGCTAGCGCTGTGGCCGACCACTGCCCAGGCGGGGAAATACGACCTCGACCTGACCCCTCTCGGCTCTTTGCAGCCGCAGGACGGAAATATCGTGATTGTCCAAGACAACGCGGCATTCCGAAGCCTGTCGTCCGAGTTGGGGGCCGTGATCGCGCCGCAACCCGTAGATCCAGCGGATACGCTGGGCCTTTCCGGGTTTGCGCTGTCCGCCGACGTCTCCATCAACACGATCTCGGCCAGCCAGGACTACTGGCAGTCGACCACCGCTGGCGCAGACACCGCGGTTCCATCGCTGCAGATCATGGGCCGCAAGGGCCTGTGGCCTGGCATCGAAGTCGGCGCCGGTGCGACGCATGTCTTCGACAGCCGCATGTGGGCGCTGACCGGCTACGGCAAGATCGCGTTCCACGAAGGCTTCCACCACCTCCCGATCCCGTCCATCGCGATCCGCGGCAGCTTCTCGAGGCTGCTGGGCGCCAAGGACTTCAACATGACCACGGCCGCCCCGGCCGTGACCATCTCGCACCTGTTCGGGCTCGGGAAGAGCTTCAGCCTCACGCCGTACCTCGGCTACGAGGCGCTGTTCATCATCTCCCGCTCGCAGGTGCTCAACGCGAACCCCTCGTGCGACGAGTTCCCCGACGCCTTCAACGAAGACGCGGCGGCCTGCGACGTCGACACCGGCATGACGGATCCCGATTCGGGCGATCCGGTCATCATCAACAAGCCGGCGAGCGAGTTCGTGTTCCAAAACGGCGGCGCAATCATTCGTCACCGACCCCACGTGGGTGTTCGTCTGATCTTCAGCGTCATCCGCCTCGGCTTCGAAGCGATGTTCGTTCCGGGCGGTAACTCCGAAGGCTCGATCAACGGCGAGACAGTCACCGACGGTTCTGGCCTCCAGCAGCAATACACCGTGTCGGTCGGTCTCGACTTCTAACGGTTCTCATCCTCGATGATCATTTCCTGCCCCGAGTGCGCCGGTCCCTTCGAGGTCCCCGACGAGCAGATCGCCGCCTTGGTGCAGGTGGAGTGTCCGAACTGCGCCTTTCGGATGATCCTCGACTTTGCTGCCGCCAACGACCCCGGCTTGGTCGAAGAAGGCATGCGGATGGCCGCTGGCTTCCGCACCGCCGCGGACTACCGCGCCAGCCGGCCCCCGAGCGCGGGGGTCACGGTGACGTCCGAGCCGGAGCCCGCTCCCGCTCCCGTGGTCGCTGCACCCGAGCCCGAGCCGGAACCCGCCCCCGTGGTGGCCGAGCCCGAGCCCGAGCCCACCCCGGTGGTTGCGGCACCCGAGCCCGAACCTGCGCCCGTGGTCGCGGAGCCCGAACCCGAGCCCGAGCCCACCCCGGTGGTTGCGGCACCCGAGCCCGAGCCGGAGCCCGTGGTCGCGGCACCCGAGCCCGAACCCGTGGCCCCGGCTGCGACCCTCAGCCCCGAGCTACCGGTCGGTCCGCCACAGCCCACGGCGACGCTCGACGACGAGATCGAGACCCGCGTGCACATCTCTCGGCCCGCCGAAGAGGTGGCGCGCCCGGAGCCCGAGCCCGCTGCCCCGCCGGTACGCACGCCTCCCGTCGAGCCCGCGGCCGAAGCCGCCCCCACGCGGCAACCAGAGCCCTCGGTCGTCCCGGACATCGACGACGACGACGAGCCGCCCACGCTCGATCGAGCGGCCGCGCCCCGCGAGCAACCCGCCGCGGTGGCCGCCAAGGCAACTCCCATCGAGGATGAGCGCGCCAAGCCACGCGAGCGCGAAGTCGAGGTCGAGACCACGCCTTCGGGTCGCAGCCGCGTTCCGCCGCATACGCCCCCCGGTCCCGCGCAGGCCTCCAAGGCCGAAGACGCCGACAAGCCGGAGAAGCCGGCGGACAAGCCCCGCCCGCGGGTCGAGTCACTCGACGACACCCCGGCGAGCACCGAAGACAAAGGCATGTCCGGCTTCGGCGTGGCGGTCGTGGTGATCCTGCTGCTCATGGCGGGTGGCTTGGTCGCGGCGAGCTTGGCGCTGGAGAACACGGTCGATCCCCGACCGCTGCTCGAGAAGCTGTATCGCGACAACATCAAGGGCTGATGACGCCCGTCCTCCGCTTCGGGACGACCGGCGCCGGCCCCTCCGTGCAAGACTGGCCTCCGCAGTGAAGGAGGCTCTCGAAGGGCTGGATGCACGCGCGGTCGCCCAGCGGTTGGCCGTGCTTCCCGAGCGAAGCATGCGAGTGGCGCGACTGTCCGAGATCGTGGCGGCGGCCGACCCGAACGACGCCGCCTGGCTGCTCGACGCCCTCGCCACGGCGGGGCGGGCCGGCGGCCCTCCCTTCGACGTCAGCCTGCTCGCTGCAGTGGATCTCTTCGATGGAGATCGACTGAACTACGACCAACGGCGAGCCATCTTCGAGGCGGCCGAGGCCCGCGGCCTCGCCGCGTGCACCGATCTCATGATGTCGCAGGCCCAGATCGCCGACGAGCAGGTCACCGCGCCGCGCTCGCTGGTGCCCGGCACGCGCCCGCTCACCTTGGGCGAGCGCAAGAGCCTGGCGCGCTCGTGGGACCGCAACGTGCTCGAGCGCCTGCTCGTCGATCCGCACACGGACGTGGTGCGCCTGCTGTTGTCCAACCCCCACGTCACCGAGGACGACATCGTTCGCATCGCCACCGCCCGCAACAGCTCGGCCGCGGTGCTCGACCTCATCCTTCGCTCGCGGCGCTGGGGCGTCGCCCCGAGGATCCGCCGCGCGCTGGTCCGCAACCCTCGGCTGCCCCTGGCCACCGCGTTGCGGCTCCTGGGGCTGCTCAACCGGCGAGAGCTGCAGGAGCTGGCGCAGGAACCCCACCTGCCGCTTCGGCTGGCCAACGCGTTGCAGCGCCGCCTGCGGCCGGTGGTCTGACTCCCATCGCGTCCCTCCGCCGCGCGGGCGGAGCGTTCGTCGGATCGCTCAGGCCTTCGAGCTCGACTCGCCGCTCTTTTTGGGCGTCACGTCGATCTCGTCGCCATCGTCGTCGTGGGCGATCGCCTTGGCGTCGGCGGCCTTGTCCTCGTCGATGCCCTTCATCTCCTTTTTGAAGCCGCGGAGCATCTTGCCCACGCCTTCTCCGAGCTGCGGGAGCTTGGACGGGCCGAAGACCAGAATGACCACGGCCACGATGATGATGATCTCCATCGTGCCGAGCACTGCGAGAAGCATGGGAGGAAAGGTAGTCGTCTTTGTCGGCCTTTGCTAGCGTGACGAGTCGATGAGCGCCGGCCCCCACCGAAGTCACGACCGGGGAGAGCGCACGTCGGCCTCCTACCTGCCCAAGTGGGGGGGTCGGATTGCGGTGTTGGCTGCCCTTTTGGCCATCCCAGCCCCGTCGAGCCCCGCCCACGCCCAGATCCGGGCTCACCGCACCGACGCCGAGCCAGGCCGACAGCGGGTGGGCCAGGTGTGGGCCTCCACCGCGGGGCGGGCCCGGGTTCGGAGCGACCGACCCGACGGAGACGTGCTCCACGTGGCCTGGGCGCCTCCGCCCGACGACCCCGATGCCTCGCTCCGGCAGTCGCTCGCGGCCTTCGAGCGGGCCAGCTTTCCCGAGGGGGGATCGGCCCCCAGCCTCATCGAGACGCCGCCCGAGGCGTGGATGGTCGACCTGCGCAAGCCCGCCTTGCCCGTGCGGTGGAACGACCGCCTCGTCGACTACCTCCGCTACTTTCGCGACCGTGACCCGGGCCGCGCCCTCATGAAGGGCTGGCTGCGTCGCGCGGGTCGTTACGAAGGCCGCCTGCGCGCCATCCTGAAGGAAGTCGGGGTCCCCGAGGACCTGGTGTTCGTGGCCCTGGCCGAGTCCGGCTTCAACCCCCGCGTGCGCTCGCGGGTGGGCGCGGGCGGGCTTTGGCAGTTCATGGACGCCACCGGCAAGGTCTACGGCCTGCGCCAAGACTTCTGGCTCGACGAGCGCTTCGACTTCGAGAAATCGAGCTACGCCGCCGCGGCCTACCTCGCCTACCTGCACGCGCGCTTCGGCTCGTGGGAGCTGGCCCTGGCCGCCTACAACGCGGGCTACGGGCTGGTGATGACCTCGGTCGATCGCCACAACACCAACAGCTTCTGGGCGCTGACCCGCGTCGAGAGCGGGCTGCCCTACGCCACCGTCAACTACGTGCCCAAGATCATCGCCGCCGCGCTGGTCGGCCGTAACCGCGAGACCTTCGGCTACACCAAGGACGACGTCCGGCCGCTGGCCGCCGTGGACTGGGTCGAGGTCAAGCTGACTCGATCCACGCGATTCGAAGACCTCGCCACGCTCATCGAGGTCGACGCGTCGCTGCTCGCGGAGATCAACGGCGGCTACCTCCGGGGTCGCACGCCGCCCGAGCGCGCCGCCACCGTTCGGATCCCCCGCGACCGGGCCGAGGCCTTCGCCGCCGCCCGGCCGAAGCTCGAGGCCCTGTGGCGCACCGAGAGCACCCTCACCGTCAAGCACGGGGAGAAGCTCGGCACCATCGCTCGCCGCCACGGGATCAAGGAACGCACGCTGCGTTCGCTCAACGGCATTCGCGACTCGGCCGAGGTCAGCGGCGGCATCGTGCTTGTGGTCCCCGCAAAGAAGGGTTCCGAGGCCCACGCCAGCGCCACGACTCCCGAGGTCCCGCTGGCGGCCGTGCCCGCGCTCGCCGTGGATGACGAGCATCGCCTGGTGTTCTTCGAGACCAACCGCGCCAGCACGCCGCCCGTGCTCGAAGAGGCGTTCGGCGTGCGCTGGTCCGACATCGTGCGGTGGAACGACCTCGATCCGCGCGCGCGCCTCCAAGACGGCCTGCTGATTCAGGTCGTCGTGCCCCGCAGCTTCGACGCTCCCTCGCGACAGCTGGCGATCTACGAGCGCACCGAGGTCGAGCACGTGGAGCGAGGCTCCCGGGCGCACCTCGAGGCCGAGCTCGATCGCCGCGGCAAACGACGACGAGGCTACCGGGTGCGCTCCGGGGACACGCTGGCCAAGATCGGCAAGCGCTTCGGGCTCAGCATCGGCGACCTGTCGCGCATCAACGCGGTGCCCCGCGGCCACGCGCCGAAGGCGGGCGAGGTCCTCGTGGTGTACGTGCCCAAGGGTCGTACGCAGGGCACGTTGCGGGCCCCGGCTCCGCTGGGCTTTTCCGACCGCGAAAAATCCGGAGCGGCGCGCAAGCCCTCCACCGCCGACACCGCTCGCCTGCCCGGTCGCGACGGTCCGGCGGCCGCGCCCAAGCGCTCGACGCCCAAGGCCAAGCCGCAGCGTGCTCCCTCGCGGGCCGACACCGCCGCCGTACCGGGGCGCTGAGTTCGTCTCCGCCTCGGGTGTCGTGCGGCTTCCCGTTTGAACTGACGACGTTTCCCAACCGCCGATGTGCGGCCCGAGCCTGCGCCCCCTCCCCTGCCCCGACCCCGTATCATGAAGACCACCATGCTGATCTCCGTCGACGAGGCCCAATCGCAGGTCCTCGAGCGCTGTGCGTCGCTGTCCAGCGAGCGCATCGGCGTGGCCGACGTGGACGGCCGGGTCTGCGCCGAGACTCTGCACGCGCAGTGGGACCTGCCGCAGCGCGACGTCAGCGTGATGGACGGCTATGCGGTGCGCAGCCTCGACGTGGCGAATGCCCGCGCCTGCGGCAACGCGATCGTCCTCCAGGTCCGCGGCGAGAGTGCGGCCGGGCATCCGTCATCGCGGACGCTCGAGGCCGGGTTCGCGGCGCGCATCTCCACCGGAGCCGTGCTGCCCGACGGCGCGGACGCAGTCATCGCCCAAGAAGACACGCGCCGCGCCGGCGACCAGCTGATGGTCGACGACGCCTCCCTCGGCACGCTCGAGCCGGGCACCTTCGTGCGACCGCGAGGACGAGAGCTGCGCGAGGGTGATGTCCTCGTCGAGCCCGGGCATCGGCTCGGCCCCGGCGACATCGCGCTGCTGAGCGGCAGCGGCCACGCCCAGGTCTCCGTGGCCCGACGCCCTCACGTCGCGATCCTCGGCACGGGCGACGAGCTGGTCCCCGTGGGCCAGCGGCCCGCCCCCGGCCAAGTGGTGAGCTCCAACGGCCTGGTGCTCTCGGCCTTGGTCCGTCGCGCGGGGGCGGTGCCGGTCGAGCTCCCCGACGTCGGTGACGATCGAGACCGACTGCGCGCCGCCCTGCAACGCGGGCTCGAGGCCGACGTGCTCGTCACCTCGGGGGGCATCTCCGTCGGCGACCACGATCTCGTGCACGGCCAGCTCTCGGAGCTCGGCGTGCAGACGCACTTCCGCGGCATCGCCCTGCGCCCGGGCAAGCCGACCACCTTCGGCACCACTGCCGACTGCCGCGTGTTCGCGCTGCCCGGCAACCCGGCGAGCAGCTTGGTCACCTTCGCTCTGTTCGTACACCCGGCCCTGCGACGCCTGGCCGGCATCGACGGGGACCCGCGGCTGCCCCGTCGTCGCGTCCGCTTGAGCGCGCCCGCTCGGGGGGCAGGCCGTCGCGCGCACTACCTTCGCGCCATCGCCCGAGGCGACGAAGCCGAGCCCTTGAGCGTGCAGCAATCGGGCAACCTGCGCTCGATCGCGGGCGCCGACCTGTTGGTCATCGTCCCCGCGGGCGTGTCCGAAATTCCCGCGGGCGAGACGGTCGACGCCGTGCAGCTCGAGCCCTCGCCCCACGAACGCAGCGCGCAGTCATGAGCGACGACTTCGAGGAGCTGACCCACGACGTCGTCGATCCCGACGACTTCGGCGCGCGAGCCGACGTCGTGGTCGGCCGTCGCATGTCCGGGATCTCGCGGCGAGTCGCCCGCAGCTTGGGGCTCCAGGGGCGCCTGTACCTCGACGGCAAGAAGATCACCCCGTCGACCCGCGTGAAGGAGGGCTCCCGCGTCAGCCTTCGGGTGCAGCGGACCGTGGCGGCGCAGCCGGCTCGGATCCTCGAGTGCACCGACGACTTCGTCTACGTGCTCAAACCGGCCGGGATGCACACCCAGCGCCTGCGGCCGGGGGATGCGGCGACCTTGGCCGACGCAGTGGCGCTCGACTATCCCGAGTGTCGTAGGGCAAGCCCTGACCCCCGCCAGGGAGGCGCCGTCCATCGCCTCGATCGCGACACGACGGGGGTCGTCGCGTTCGCCCGCAGCCTCGATGCATGGCGAAGAGCACGGGACGGTTTTCGAGCACGCAAGGTCTTGAAGCTCTATCGCGCGCAGGTCCAACCCGGGCCGGAGGCACCGACATGGCCGCCGCGAGGCCGCGACTTGTCCGACGTCGGCGAGGAACCGCCGACCGGTTCCTGGCCCGCCCTGACCGGTCCTGGAGTGATGATTTCTGCCCCGCTCGGCGCCGCGGGACGACGGCTCGTCGAGGTCCGCGACAGCGGTCGGCTCGCGATCACGCACGCGTGGAGCCTGCCGGGGAGCACGCCTACCCGACAGAATCTCGTTTTGCGTCTCGTTACCGGGCACCGCCATCAAGCCCGTGTTCATCTGCGCTGGCTGGACCGTCCCATCGTTGGCGACGCCCTCTACGGCGGCCCGAAGGCGGACTCGATGCGGCTGCATGCGACGACGCTCGACCTCGGTGGTGCGTGCCCCGGCGAACCCCGAGTCGAGGTGCCGGTGCCGGAGATCTGGGAGGAAGCGTGAGCCGGACAACCGCCGTTGCGAAACAGGACCCTCGCGACGCTCGACATGGCCCTCGGATCACTCGCCAGGACCTCGCCCACCCTGTTATCGTTCCCACTGGATGCGGATCCGCTATTTCGGACACACCGACGTGGGCCTCACCCGCGAGCACAACGAGGACTCCCACCTCGCTGACCCCGATCTGGGCGTGTTCGTGGTCGCAGACGGTGTCGGCGGACGGGCCAAGGGCGAGATCGCCAGCCAAGAAGCGGTCGAGCTGATCTGGGAGTGGCTCAAGCGCAACGAGACCACCATCCGCGACATCGCCCAGGGCGACGCGCGGGGCCGCAGCCCGCAGCTGTGCCAGCTGGTCCGCGGCGCGATCCAAAACGCCTGCTACATGGTCCACACCATGGGCCAACTCGATCCCGAGCAACGGGGGATGAGCACTACCGCGTCCGTGTTCGTGGTCTGCGGGAACGTGGGCATCGTGGGGCAGGTGGGCGACTCGCGGGTGTACTTGGTCCGCAACGGCGAGGTCGATCAGCTCACCGAGGATCACACGCTCATCAACTACCAGCTCAAGCATGGGCTGATCACCGAAGAGCAGGCCCAGCGCTCGCACACGCGCAACGTCATCACGCGGGCGGTGGGGCACAAGGACTACGTCGAGGTCGACACGCTGCCGATTCCGCTATTCGCGGGAGACCGGGTGGTGCTGTGCTCCGATGGGTTCCATAGCTACATCGAGTCGTTCGATGAGATGCGGTACTTCCTCGACATGGAGGTGGAAGACGCGGTGCTCGAGGCGATTCGGTTTGCGAACGCGAAGGGTGGCAAGGACAACATCACGGCGTTGATGGTCGAGCTGCTCGATGATGATGCGGGGACCTGAGCCACGCCGTCGTTGGAAGTGAAGGCCGGTAGGGGTTCCTGCCGGCCTTCTTCGTTGGTTCGGGGGCGCGAGGGGGCTTGGGTTAGGCGCTCGGGGTGTGGGCAGGGTTGGCGTGCCGGTCTTGGGGTCGCCTGTTCGACCAGGCGAGGTTACCGGCCATGCTCAAACAGTGGTTTCACGCCTAGCGGCAGCGTACCTACGCGTTCGAGCTTGGTGGACTGCGATTGGTTGTGGGCGAGGCGCTACCAAAACTGCGCGTGGCCGGTAACCTCGCCTGGACGAGCGGCTCCCAGCTCGCTCGGTAAAGGTGGGCCGATCCACAGGGGCGGGTTGATGGGTTGGTGGCGCGCCAAGGGGTTAGTGGGCGTTCGGAGGTGTGGCTCGTTGCGGGGAAGGTTGGGCTGCGGAACTCGGAGGTGTGGCGGGGAGGCACTCCCATTCGACTGCTGGTGTACGGCGCGACTTCCGGGCAGGGGGGCGCGGATGTGATCGAACGCAGTTCGACTAGACTAGACTAGACTGGACGGTGGACCGCCGCGCTCCGTTGCTTCAGTCATGACTGCCCCGTCGCCCAACGCACACGACCGGATTCATCTGTGGGTCAACTTGACGCTGATGGGCGGAGGATCGGCTCTCGTCGCCTGGGCGACCTGGACCGTGGCCGTGGTGCCCATCGTTTGGCGCATCGTGGTGGCATGCTTCGCGTTCGCCTCGGCCTGGATGGTCGCCACCTGGCTAGTCCCGCGCCTGACCGGCCCCACCATCGACCACTGGTTCGGCCAGCAACGCAGCGAAACTACGGGCTCCGAGTAGCGCCGCATTCACCCCGCGCCGCCCACCGAACCGCAACAGAAACAGAACTCCAAAAGCCCTCCACTCGCTCACGCGCCGACTAGCTTCCGACCCCCCCACCAGCCCCTTGGCGCGCCACCACCCCATCAACCCGCCCCTGTGGATCGGCCCCACCTGCACCGAGTAAGCTGGGAGCCGCTCGTCCAGGCGAGGTTACCGGCCACGCGCAGTTTTGGTAGCGCCTCGCCCACGCCCAATCGCGGTCCACCAAGCCCGAGCGCGTAGGTACGCTGCCGCTAGGCGTGAAACCACTGTTTGAGCATGGCCGGTAACCTCGCCTGGTCGAACAGGCGACCCCTCGACCGGCACGCCACCCCGCCCCCCCCCCCCCGGGCCGAGCCCCACCCCCCGAGCGCCTAACCCACGCCCCCTCGCGCCCCCGAACCAACGAAGAAGGCCGGCAGGAACCCCCACCGGCCTTCACCTCGACGAGAAACCGCCGCCTACTCAGCCGCGTCTTCGTACGCCGACATCGGCGGACAAGTGCAGATGAGATGCCGGTCGCCGTACGCGTTGTCGACCCGCCGAATCGGCGGCCAGAACTTGTGCCCCGTCAGCCAAGGCGCCGGCCAAGCCGCATCGCGGCGCGTGTACGCGTGCCCCCACTCGTCGGCCGTGACCATCGCGGCCGTGTGCGGCGCATTGACCAGCGGGTTGTCCTCGCGAGGCCACTGTCCCTTCTCGACCTTGTCGATCTCCGCCCGAATCTGAATCATCGCATCACAGAACCGATCGAGCTCCGCCTGCGACTCACTCTCGGTCGGCTCGATCATCAACGTGCCGACCACGGGGAAGGACATCGTCGGCGCATGGAAGCCGTAGTCCATCAGGCGCTTGGCCACGTCCTCCGCCTCGATGCCCGCGCTGCTCTTGAAGGGCCGCAGGTCGAGGATGAACTCGTGCGCCACCCGGCCTTCGGCCCCCGTGTAGAGCACGGGATAGTGCTCGGCCAGGCGGTGGGCCATGTAGTTGGCGCTGAGGATCGCCACCGAGGTCGCGCGGCGAAGCCCAGCCGAGCCCATGAGGCCGATGTACATGTACGAGATGGGCAGGATGCTCGCGCTGCCGAAGGGCGCGGCTGCGATGGGGCCGATGGCCTGCTCGCCGCCCGTGGGCATCACCGGGTGACCGGGGAGGAAGGGAGCGAGGTGCTCGCCCACGCCGATGGGACCCACGCCCGGTCCGCCGCCGCCGTGCGGGATGCAGAAGGTCTTGTGCAGGTTGAGGTGACAGACGTCGGCCCCGTAGTCACCGGGCCGGCACAGACCGACCTGCGCGTTCATGTTGGCGCCGTCGAGATAGACCTGACCGCCGCGGTCGTGGACGATGCTGCAGATCTCTCGGATGGCGACCTCGAACACGCCGTGCGTGGAGGGATAGGTGACCATCAGCGCGGCGAGCCGGTCGGCGTGCTTGTCCGCCTTGGCCCGCAGGTCTTCGACGTCGATGTTGCCGTTGTCGTCGCAGGCGACGACCACGACCTTCATGCCGGCCATGACCGCGGAGGCGGGGTTGGTGCCGTGAGCGGAGACGGGGATGAGGCAGACGTTGCGATCGCCGTCGCCCCGCGCCCGGTGATAGGCGCGGATGGTGAGCAGGCCGGCGTACTCGCCCTGCGCTCCGGCGTTGGGCTGCAGCGAGACCCGGTAGAAACCGGTGATGTTGCTCAGCCAGCCCTCGAGTCGCGCGATCATGGCGCGGATGCCTTCGGTCTGACTCTCGGGCGCGAAGGGGTGCAGGCCGCCGATCTCGGGCCAGGTCACGGGGACCATCTCCGAGGTGCCGTTGAGCTTCATGGTGCAGGAGCCCAGCGCGATCATCGAGGTGGTGAGCGACAGGTCCTTGGCTTGGAGCCGATGGATGTAGCGCAGCAGCTCGTGCTCGGCCTGGTAGCTCGAGAAGACCTCGTGGGTCATGAAGTCGCTGCTCCGCGCGACCCCCTCGGCGTAGGTAGCGTCGAGCCCGGACTCGTCGAGGTCGGTCGAGGCACCGAAGACGGCGAGCAAGCCCTGCAGGTCGGCCGAGGTCACCGTCTCGTCGAGCGCGATGCCGACGCGCTGGTCGTCGAGCTTGCGCAGGTTGAAGCCGGCCGCTTCGGCCTCGGCCATGACCGCGTCGGCGTCGAGCTTGCCGTGCTGCACGGTGATGGTGTCGAAGTAGGCGCCCTCGCCCACCGTGTGGCCGGCCGCGGACAGGCCACGCACCAGCAGCGCGGTGGCTCCGTGCACGCGCTGCGCGATGCGGCGCAGGCCGTCGGGGCCGTGGTAGACGCC
Organism: Myxococcota bacterium; assembly: GCA_039028615.1. Taxonomy (GTDB): domain Bacteria; phylum Myxococcota_A; class Polyangia; order Nannocystales; family Nannocystaceae; genus Paraliomyxa. The sequence continues at coordinate 52,037 of JBCCHT010000001.1, forward strand.
GTACATCGAGGCCATGACCGCGAGCAGCACCTGCGCGGTGCAGATGTTGCTGGTGGCTCGCTCGCGCCGGATGTGTTGCTCGCGAGTCTGCATGGCCATGCGCAAGGCGACGTGGCCATCGGCGTCGCGCGAGACCCCGATCATGCGACCGGGCACCTGCCGTCGGTACTCCTCGCGGGTCACCATGAACGCGGCGTGCGGGCCACCGAAGCCCATGGGCACGCCGAAGCGCTGCGAGGAGCCGACCACGACGTCGGCTCCCATCTCGCCGGGCGGGCGCACCAGGGTCAGCGCCAGCGGATCGGTGGCGACGACGACCTTGGCCTTGGTGGCGTGCACCCGCTCGACGACCGAGCTGATGTCGACGATGCGCCCCTCGGTGTCGGGGTACTGCAGCAGCGCGCCGAACAGATCGAGCGCGCCGAAATCGGTGGCGTCTTGGTCACCGACGACCACCTCGAGGCCGAGCGCTTCGGCCCGGGCCTGCACCACCGCGATGGTCTGCGGGTGACAGTGCTCGGCGACGAAGAACACCGAGCGCTTGCCCTTGCCCACGCGATGACACAGCGCCATGCCTTCGGCCGCCGCGGTGGCCTCGTCGAGCAGCGACGAGTTGCACAGCGGCAGCCCGCACAGGTCGGCGAGCATGGTCTGGAAGTTGAGCAGCGCCTCGAGACGCCCCTGGGCGATCTCGGCTTGGTACGGCGTGTACGCGGTGTACCAGCCCGGGTTCTCCAGGATGTTCCGCTGGATGACCGTCGGCACCAAACACCCGTAGTAGCCCATGCCGATGAACGAGCGCAGAGTTCGGTTGCGACCGACTTCCTCGCGCAGCTCGTCGAGCAGCTCGGCCTCTCCGCGTGCCGGTCCGATGTCGAGCGGACCGTTCAGACGGATGTCGGCGGGGATGGTTGAATCGACCAACGCATCGAGGTCGGTACATCCGAGGACTTCGAGCATCTTGGCGATCTCGAGGTCCGAGGGACCGATGTGACGATGAACGAAGGTATCCGTGGGCGACAGCAACGATGACGTAGCCATGGCGAACCGCGGGGACCATAGTCCACGTTGACCGCCGTGGCCACGCTGCAACGCGCACGCGCGACGCTTTTATGCGTGCGCTTCCAAGCCCCCCGCCGCGCAGGGGCTTGCACATCGGGTCGACCCTCTCAACGACGTCGACTGAATCGACGGCCAACCATGGGCACACGCGACAACAGCCGCCGCGCCCGTTCCTCGAGTAGATCGTCGCCGAAGTACTCGCGCAGCTCAGGGTCTTGGCTGCGGCGTCGCCCGGAGATGGCGGCTTCGACGTAACCCGCGACCATCGCCACCCCCCGCAGATCGCGATCGTGCACGGAGGCGGCCACCGCTCGCTCTGCGAGCACCAGCGGATGCAGTCCCACCTGCCACCCTTCGGCGCCGTGTTTTCGGAAGCCGCGTAGGCCCCCGCGCAGCACCCCCGCCTCGCTCGCCTCCACCGCCAAGTCGTCGAAGATCGGCGTACGCCAGCCGCGGTTGCGCGCTCGCACCCCGGTGCTCTCCGCCCAGCGCGGCACGGGGCGCATGCCCAGCTCTTCGACGCACTCGCGTCGCCAGACCCGGAGATCGGCACGCGGCACGCCATCGACCACATCCCTCGTGCGGAGCACGCGGCCGTCGTCGCCGACCTCGGTGATCACGCACGACGCGATACCGACACTTCGGTCGCGCTCACACCGAGCGATGATCTCGGCCATCAGCTGAGGGGCGCACCGCAGGTCGGCGTCGACATGAACCATATAGTGATGGTCGATGCGCTCGGCCTCGGCGAACTCGGTCGCCGTGCGAAGGCCGCGAGTGACGAGCTCGGCGTGAGACCGACACTCGCCGTTGGGCAGGCGCGGGAGCGCGACGCCGTGCACCCACGGCAACCGGGCCGAGATCCGCTCGATCCGGGCCATGGTGTCGTCGCCGCTGCCGTCGTCGATGATGAGCCACAGCGCGGGTCGCCGTTCCTGCGCGCGCATGGTCGCAACGAGATCGTCCAGTTGGTCCGCATCCTCACGGACCGGCGTCACCAACAAATACGACGACGGGTATCCCATGCCACGAACGTCCGCTGCGGAAACGGTACCCCGGTCCGGCCGAGGTCGCGACAACGTTCACAGGTACGGCTGTCGGCGCGTCGATCATGGGCGCTGCGCTCGCCGAGGCGATCGACGACGGCGGTGGATTCCCAGCGCCACGCTCGCCGCCGCGCCACGCTCCTCACCAAGCTGACGGGAACCGAGCCGAACTGCACCGACCGTTAGTTTCGTTGCTTGTCACCTCGTGAGCTACCTCCCATGGCAACGTAGATGGAATGAAAACCAGTCCAACATTAACCGATTGAGAATTGCGACTCTTGCCTGGCTACCGTTCCCCACGCACCTCTCGCTCCTTCTGAGGAAATGCCCGTGTTCCGTTCGTGTCCCACTCGCCTCATCCCCCCCGCACTCTGCGTGCCACTTTTCATGCTCGCGCTCGGCAGCGCGCCCGCTCAAGCGTCCGACGACGGCACTCCGCAAAGCGGACTGTTCCTCGAGGCCGGTTATGTGCAGGGCGAGTACGAGATGCGCATCGCATCGATGCTCGACGGCACCAGCCGCATCAGCCACCACGTTAAGACCGGCGATGAAGTGTACGAGATCGTACTCGACGAGGGGGTCGAGTCACCCGAGTACAACAGCTTCGTGAGGGTCCCCGGCGAGATGGCCGTCGACGGTCGGTGGGACGCCGACGAGCTCGTCGTGCTCTCGCCTCCGCCCGAGCCGCTCATCGACGCGGAGCCCCGAGCTGCGCGTCGCGTCGGCACGGTGCTGGTGTTTTGGGAGGGGGGCGGCCTGCCGAATGCGCAGGCGAACAACAGCATGTTCACGGCGGACGACTCGACGAACGTCTACTACGGGGAGAACTCGTACGGCATCGAGACGATGGCGGGCAAAGTCTTCGGCCCCTACCAGATCGACAACCCCGGGGGCTGCAACACCAACCAGATCGTCAACCTGGCCGACCAGGCGATGATCGAGCGCGGTCACGACCCCAGCGACTACCGCCAGATGATGTACCACTTCCCCGGTGGTCTCGGCTGCGGCTTCGCCGGCCTGGCCTCGGTAGGCTCGCCGGAGAACCCGGCCCGCAACAGCTGGTACAGCGGCTCCTTCGGCTGCGTCGTCCGCAACCAGGAGCTCGGCCACAACTACGGCATGGGCCACTCGCACGCATACTCGTGCCCGCCCGTGCCCGACGGCATGGACCACAACATCTACTCGGATTGCAGCCACATCGAGTACGGCCACCCCTACGATCCGATGGGCGGCGGCTGTGGCCACATGAACGTGGTCCAAAAGACGTTCATGGGCTGGCTCGACGAGTGCAACGTCGTGACCACGACCAGCAGCGGCATCTTCAACCTGCTGCCCACCGAGTGGCCCTGCAACGGCACCCAGGCGCTGGTCTTCCCCGCGTCGGACGGCCGCTACTACCACCTCGAGTACCGCAACGGTGACGGCGAGTTTTCCATCGGCGGGGGCGTGCTCGTCAACATCGCCCCCGAGGTGCAGGGCTTCGGTCCCACCGGCTACGTCCTCGACGAGCTGGGCGAGAACAGCAACGGCTACCTGCACGCAGGCGATAGCTTCACCGATCCCGGCACGGCCGAGATCCCCGGCGCGGAGGGGCGGCCCCCCATCCCCGCGCAGCCGAGCTCGGGTAGCTTCACCATCCTCGAGGAGTACGACACGCACGTCGTGATCCAGGTCGACCTGGCCGACAGCGATGGTGCGCAGCCGACCTGCCGCGGCGGTGGCAACCCCATCGACGACGAGGGAGCCATCGGCTCGCTCGAATGCACGGGGGCTCCCTTCCCCGCCGACGAGACTCCGCCCGAGGTCACGATCACCTTCCCCGAGGACGGACAGGTCTTCGAGCCCGGCTCGGACTTCGTCATCACCGCGGATGCGACCGACGACCGCCAGGTCATCGAGGTCGAGCTGTACCTCAACGGCGAGCCGTTCAGCGTGCTGACCCAGCCGCCGTGGGAGTGGCCCGCCACCGGGATCCCCGAGGGCGACTACGAGTTCGGCGTGGTGGCTCGCGACGCCCGGTCGTGGACCCCGTCCAACGCGGTGGCGATCTCCGTCTCCGGCGACGAACAGCCCAGCGACGAGACGGGAGCCGACGGCACCGCAGGTGAGGACGACAGCCTCCCCGGCGAGAGCAGCAGCGCGACCGACGGTGACGACGGCGAAGGCACCACCACTGGTGGCGACACGGCCGGCCAGACCGAGCCTGGCGGCTGCGCTTGCAACCAGCCCGGCAACGCAGGCGGCTACGGCTTCGGCCTGATGGTCCTGGCCATGGCCTGGATGCGCCGTCGCAACGACTGAGCTCGCATCGCGAACGACAACGGACGCCCGTCACCGACGCGGCGTCCGTTTTTGTTTTCGAAGGTCAGTTCGGCTCGTCCATCGGCCGCGGGATCACCAGCTGCACGTCGTCGAGTCGATGCCCGAAGTCTCCGCCCACGTCGATGGTTCGCTCGGCCCGCGGCCGCGGCCCGTCGCCGGGCACGACCAACACGTACTGACCTTCGCGGATCGTCGCCCCGACCGAGAACGTGCCCTGCGGATCGGTCGTTCCATGAGCGACCTTGCGCCCCAGCGGCCCGCCGATGGCGGTGGGAGCCTCGAACACTTCGACCTCGACGCGCCCCGGAGAGGCTCCGGTCGATCCCGGTCCGCCTTCGATCGACACCCGCCCGCGAATCTGGGTGATCGCGCCGCCCGTCGTGTCGCCGTAGGAGCAGCGGAAATCCATCGGTCCGGGTGTGCCATCTCCCATCGGGTCGACGGCGTCGTCCGGGCACACGGCCGGTGTCCCGTAGGCCACCCGTCCTGCATGGCGCATGCGCGGTCCATCCTTCTTTGGTTTGCTGCACCCGGTCGCCCCCATCGAGGCGCCCATGAGCGCCGCCAGCGCCAAACGGAAACAGCGTGTGCGAACCGGCCCGACCATGGTCGCGGCATCGTGCCACTGCGGCTGCGGCTTGCCTACGCGCGCCCCCGAAAGGCCCATTGTGACGCGGTTGACCCCCTAGTCGGAGGTGGTAAGACTGTTCGCATGCAGCAGGGCTACCAGCAGCAGCCTCACTACCAGCCAGGCGCCCAGATGGGCCAGGGCCCGCAGCTTCACGATGGCGTCGTTCAGTTCATGAACGGGGTGTACGCGTGGATGGCTGCCGGCGTCGCCGTCACGGCCGCCGTCGCCTACGGCATCTCGCAGTCGCCCCAAGCTCTGCTGACCTTCTTCAGCCCCTACGGAGGCATGACCATCCTGGGCTGGGTCGCAATGTTCGCCCCCTTGGGCATCTTGCTGATCTTCGGCGGTCGCCTCATGAGCATGAGCCGCGGTGCTGCCACCGCCATCTTCATGCTGCTGGCCGTCTGCTACGGCGTCACCTTCTCGCTCGTTCCCCTGCTGTTCAGCGTCGGGGCCATCTTCAAGGCCTTCCTCGCCACCATGGGCATGTTCGGGGCCATGGCCGCCTTCGGGTACTTCACCAAGAAGGACCTCAGCGGCATCGGCCAGTTCCTGCTGATGGCGCTGTTCGGCATCATCATCGCCAGCCTGGTCAACGTGTTCTTCGTCAAGAGCGTGGGCATGCACATGGCCATCGACGTGCTCGTCGTCCTGGTCTTTGCCGGCCTCACCGCCTACGACACCCAGAAGCTCAAGCAGATCTACCTGGTGCACGGAGCCGTCGGGAACATCGCCATCGTCGGTGCGCTCAACCTGTACATCGACTTCATCGCCATGTTCCGCGCCCTCCTCCACCTGATGAGCAGCGGCGAATAACCCCGCCGCTTCTCCGCCCGACAAAGGCCCGCGCCCACCAGGGAGCGGGCCTTTTCGATTTCGAACGCTCAGCTCTTGCGGCGGCTCCGGCCCGACAACACCCGAAACCGCCTCCGCGCCCGCTCGACCAGCTCGCCCACGACCTCTCCGCCCGACACGCCGCGGCGCCGAAACACCCCCGCCATCAGCGGTGCGGGGCCGTCCCTCAGGTCTCGCACCTGCACGTTCTGTGGCAGGAACGACAACCGAAAGCGGCTCACCACCGCGGGCCCGAACCCCCGCGCCACCATCTCCACCACGCGCGGAGTCGAAGCGACCTCGAACGCCGGGTTCAACACCAGGGGCCCCGTCCGATACTGCGCGAACTCCCGCTCCAGTCGCTCGCGCGCCGGGCCCACCCGCGGCACCACCAGCGGCACTCCATCCAAGTCGGACAGTCGCACGCGAGCGGGCAGCTCTCCGGCGAAGTCCCGCGGCACGATCACCGCCCACGGCAGCGGGCCCAACGACTCGAACGACAGCCGCGGCGGCACGCCCTGCGGATCCAAGGTGCCGAACCCCAGGTCCACGTGCCCCGCATCCACGGCGTCGAGCAACCGATCGTCCGGGTACTCCACCACCTGCACCGACAAGTCCGACGACGCCTCGCGCAGCTCCACCAAGATGTCGGCCAGCAGGTCGAAGGACCCCGCCAAGGTCCCCAGCCGCAACGACCTCCGCGTCTGCTGCAGTGCGTCCCGCGTGTTCACGTTCCATTGCTCCCACGCCCGCAGCTGCACCCGAGCCCGGCGCGCCAGCTCCTGCCCCGCGGGCGTGAGGACCCCCTGCCGTTGTCCTGGTGCGCGCTGCAACAATTCCGGCGCGTCGAAAGCCTGCTCGAGCTTCGCCAACACCCGCATGTAGGTCGCCCGCGAGCGCCCCGTAGCCCGCGCTGCCGCCTGGATCGAGCGTCGTTTCGCCACCTCGAGGAACGCCTCGAGATCGGCGAGACTCGGGGTTTCCATATGCTCATTCACGAGTACATTTTATGCACATAAACGTTCCATCTTGTAGACATTTCCAGTGGCGCTATCCTAGCCTCGATGAAGCTCACGGGTCGTGTTTTGTGGCTGACAGAGGACTCTTCGCTCGTCGCGCGCCAACTGGGCGGCGAGGACCTCGACGTAAAGCCCGAAGACACGCCCGCGATGCACTACGGGGTCAATACCGACGCGATGATCAACGGGGCGGCCTGCACCCTGGGCTACACCGGCGAGATCCTCGGCCCCTACTTCCTGCAAAACTTCCAGGAGAAGGTCTCCAAGGACGACGTCAAGGACGGCGGCTTCCAGGTCGTAGTGGGCGGTGACGCGTACGGCTCGGGCAGCAGCCGCGAGGTCGCCGTGGTGGCGCACCAAGGCGCGGGCATCCAGCTCGTCGTGGCCAAGAGCCTGCAGCGCATCTTCCAAGAGAACACGGTCTACTGCGGCCTGCCCTTCACCACCGACTTCGGCGTGCTGCATCGCCTCATCGACGGCGAGGACATCGACCTGGGCACGCTCGCCCACGCCCTGCCCCCCTTCTTCCGCGCCGTGGCCGAGCGCGGCGGTCTGATGCGCTACGGCACCGCGCTGCTGGCCGGCGAGGTCGAGCCCACCTACGAGACCGACGTCGCCGCACGCCCGATGACCTGCATCGAGAAGATCTGCGCCAACAAGGTGTGGACCGGGCACGACAAGCCGCAAGGCATGGCCGCGGTGGCTCCCGGCGACCAGGTGCTGTGCGAGGCCGGCTTCCGCGGCATGCACGAGTACACGGGCGCGATGGTGATGTCGCTGTACGCCGACGAGTGGGGCAAGGCACCCGTGCACCAGCCCGAGCTCGTCGCCGCCTTCGAAGACCACTTCGTGCTCATCAACGAGGACACGGTCCCCGAGCGCGTCAAGCTTCAGCGCCTCGACCCCGCCCGCCGTCTCCGCGACGAGATGGTCGAGGCCTGCGAGCGCAACGGCATCCGCCTGCACGGCCCCGATCGCCCGCTGCCCGCCGGCGTCTGCCACCGCCTGGTGGTCGAAGACTACGCGCGGCCCGGCGACGTCATCGTGCTCACCGACAGCCACACCCCGACCGCGGGCGTGCTCAATGCCTTCGCCTTCGGCGTCGGCAGCCGAGCGATGGCCTTCGCCCTGCGCACCGGCCTCATCCCGGTCACCGTCCCCAAGACGGTGCGGGTCATCGTCGAGGGCGACGCCAAGGGCGTGCTCACGCCCAAGGACCTCATCCTCCACCTCATCGGCGACCCGTACTTCCGCGACGAGCAGTGGCGCGAGTCTCCCACCGACACCTGCGCGATCCAGCTGGGCGGCCCCGGCCTCGACCAGTGGAACGTCGACGAGCTCAGCGTGCTGACCAACATGACGGTCGAGGGCGGCTTGATGACGGGCATCGTCGAGCCCTGCGAGCCGGTACGACGCTTCGTGGCCGAGCGTCCCGGGGCCGAGGCCGACGACCTGCTGTCGCGCTTCGTCAGCCCCGACCCCGATGCGGTCTACGCCCGCACCATCACCATCAACCTCGACGACGTGCCGCTCACCGTCGCGACCCCGGGCGACTCGCGGAACCGCCAGCCGCTCACCGAGGTCTCCGGGGAGGCCATTCACAACGTGGTGATCGCCTCGTGCACGGGCGGCTCGCTCTCCGACCTGCGCGCGGCCGACCACGTGCTGCGGGGGCACGCGCTGCACGACAAAGTGCGCCTGACGGTGACGCCCTCGAGCGCGGCCGTGTCTCGCGAAGCGGAGTCCGAAGGCATCCTCGAGCGGTTCCGAGCCCTCGGCGCCGTGGTGACCTCGCCCGGCTGTGGCTCGTGCATCGGCAATGGTCCCGGCATCCCGCTCGAGGGCGAGACCACCGCGAGCACGACCAACCGCAACTTCGATCGACGCATGGGCGGGCCCGGGCCCGTCTACCTCGTGTCCCCCGCAGTTGCGGCCGCGTCGGCGATCACGGGTTCGCTCACGGACCCGCGCGCGCTGTAGCGCAGCCTTCGGCCCCCCAAACGACATTCTTTGCCCATACCGGGGCCCTTTGCGCATGCTACCGTGATGGGGTGTCCTGGCTGGCCGCCGCTGCGCTCGCCGGGCTCGCTGCTGCCGAGCCCGCGCCTACCGAGCCTCCCTCGATGACGGCGCCTGCGGTCGAGCCGGCTGCACCCACGCCGCCGCCGCTGCCCGCCGATCCGGCCGAAACGGCAGAGACCACCGCGACCCCGCCGAACCCCGAGACGGCGCCCGGTCCCACGCCCGCCCCGATACCCGTGCAGCGGGTCAACCCGCAGCCCGATGGCGCCGGTCTCTTCGACCCGTGGGCACCGCCGCTGCAGACGGTCGTGCCGCGCAACCCGGTGGCGCCGCGTGCCGTTTCGTTGAGCCCCCGCCGCTCGATGGCGCCGACCGCCGTGATGGCCGGGCTCGATGTGCCGCTGCTCGACCCGTGGAGCCACCCGCGACGGCAGGCCCCGGCTCCCGTCGTCGAGGCGGACCTGCGCCATCCCTTCACCGCGACCATGGGCACCGGAGTCTCGCGCCTCGCCCGCGCCGACTTGCGGGAGCCCTTCGGCCGAGAGGGGCGTGCCCAGGCTCAGGCCGCGGCGACGCCCACCTCCGCACCGAGCCCCACCGAGCGCGACGAGCTGCGCGACCCCTTTGGCCGTGCCCCCGTCGCGCCCGCGTCATCGACTTGCAACCCGGGCACGAGCCCGAACGCAGACGATGCCGCCAGTCCCCGACCGCCGTGCCTGCCCGCGACGCCGTCCTCGGTCGTGGCGCCTCCGAGTGAGCCGCCCCCCGCCGCACCGACGGTCGAGTCCCCGCGTGCGGACCCTTCGGCGTGAGTCCTCCACCACCCGGCAGCGGGTGTGATCCGTGGAAGACCCGGGGCGTGGCCTGCTAGCGTGGCCGCGCAATGAAGCTGCTCAAGAGCTACCTCGCGGGCGCCTGGCAAGAGGGCCAGGGCGATCGAATCGTCCTCCACAACCCCACCACCGAGGCACCGGTAGCCGAGCTGTGTCGAGCCACCGATCTCGGAGCTGCCCTGGCGCATGCGCGCGACGTGGGTGGACCCGCCCTGCGGGCGATGTCCTTCGCCGAGCGCGGGGCCCTGCTCAAGAAGCTGGCCAAGCTGCTCCACGGCCATCGCGAGGCGCTCATCGAGATCGCGATCGAAAACGGCGGCAACACCCGCGGCGACGCGAAGTTCGACATCGACGGAGCCACCGCCGTGCTCGCCTCCTACGGCCACCTCGCCTCCGAGCTCGGCGACGCGCCGTGGATCGTCGAGAGCGAAGCGGTCGAGCTGATGCGCGGCTCCAAGATTCGCGCCCAGCACGTCTTGCTGCCGCGTCACGGCGCCGCCATTCACATCAACGCGTTCAACTTCCCCGCCTGGGGCATGGTGGGCAAGCTCGCCGTCGCCCTGCTCGCGGGCGTGCCCGTCCTCTCCAAGCCCGCCACCTCGACCGCCGCCTTGGCGGCCCGCATCGCCGAGATTCTCGTCGAGGAAGGCGAGCTCCCGGCCGGCTCGTTCTCGTTCCTGGCCGGCCCCGCGGGCGACCTGCTCGACCACGTCGGCTCGCAGGACGTCGTCGCCTTCACCGGTAGCGCGGACACGGGCAGCCGCATCCGCAACCATGCCGCGGTCGTCAAAAATGGCGTGCGGGTCAACGTCGAGGCCGACAGCCTCAACGCGGTGGTCATCGGCCCCGACGTCGAGTCCGGCACCGAGCTGTTCGACCTGGTCATCCGCGACCTCGTCATCGAGATCACCCAGAAGGCGGGCCAGAAGTGCACCGCGACCCGCCGCATCCTGGTCCCCGAGGCTCGCCTCGAAGAGATCCGCGAGGTCCTGGTCGAGCGTCTGGGCGACATCAAGGTCGGCGACCCGAGCCAGAAGGAGGTCCGCATGGGTCCGCTGTCCACCGCCCAGCAGCTGCGCGATGCCAAGGCCGGCATCGACAAGCTCGGGGCCAGCGCGCAGCGAGTCAGCGGCGACCCCGAGCGCTCCGAGTTCGTGGGCGTGGAGCAGGGCAAGGGCTGGTTCATCGAGCCGATCCTCATGCAGGCCACGGCCGAGGCCGCGCTCGATGCCTCCTCCGCCTTCCACCAGCTCGAGGTCTTCGGCCCCGTCGCCACCCTGCTGCCCTACGACGGGCAGGTGCAGACGGCCGCCTCGATCATCGCCGCAGGCGAAGGCTCGTTGGTCACCACCGTGTACACCGACGACCGGGCCTGGCTCGCGGACGCGGTCGCCAACCTCTCGCCCTATCTCGGGCGCCTGGTCGTCGCCGACGAGAAGGCGGCGCGCGCCTCCATGAGCCCCGGCTGTGTGTTCCCCGTCGTCAACCACGGCGGCCCCGGACGCGCGGGCGGTGGCGGCGAGCTGGGGGGTCGGGCCGGCATGGAGCTGTACCTCCAGCGCACCACCATCCAGGGCGGCGGCAGCCAGCTCGCCCGGTTGCTCGGCAAGGGCAGCAAGGGCTGATCCGATCCTGCCTCCGGGCGGGTCCGACACGCAAACGAGCAGGGTCGTCCGAGGGGGCACCCCGCTCGAGTTCGTCGGGCGTCGCTCGAATTTCGGCCCCGCGACGGGGGCAGGTGGGAGCATCCCCGACCGCGTGTCGATCCTCGCCTCCACCCTCGTGCGGATGAGCGTTTCGGGCTAGATTTGCCGCGCTCGTGGGCAAGAAGAAGCGAAGGAGAAACGCCGCCGCGCGGCGAAAGCACAAGCGCCCCGCCGCGTCGTCGGCCCCCGCCGAGTTCGAGGCGGACCCGCTCGCGAGCGAGGACGAGCCCGAGGCGATCGAGGCCGCCGCGGACGAAGCCGAGACCGACGTCGACGACGACGCCAGCCCCTCGCCAGCCGAAGAGTCGGTCGCGCCCGCCAAGCCCTCCTCGGCCGTGCTGGTGCCGCCCGCGACGGTGCCCATGCCCACCGGGCCCAGCACGCCGACCGTGCCCCGCTCCATGCGCCTGGCCCTGGGGGCGAGCATCGGTGCGGCCTTGCTGTCGACCAGCGTCGCGCTGTTCGCGGTGCTGCGCGGAGGCCCGACCGAGCCCGCGGGCACCAGGGATGCCGCGGCCCCAGCTTCGGTCGCCGACGCCGACCCGGCCCCCCCGAGCTCGAAGCCCTCGGCCCCCGAGTCCGACGTGATCCCGGCTGCGACCTCGCCCGAGGCGGCCGTCGCCTCCCCGACTGCGCCCGATCCGAGCGAGGGTCCGTGGCCCGACCTGCGGCTCGACGCGCTGCCGGAGCCTGGGGCCGCCCCCGCCTCGATGGGCCAGAGCATCGGCAGCCCGCGCGATGGCGCCCTGCTCTCCCCCAAGCGTCTGCCCAACGGTCGCGATTACCTGATCAAGAACGAGAACACGGCCTGGGCCACGGACAACACCGTGGCCCACCTGACTGCGGCTTTGGCCTCGCTTCGGAAGAAGCACCCCACCATGCCGCGCGTGGTGATCGGCGACCTCTCCACCCGTCGCGGAGGCCCGCTGTCGGGCCACACCTCGCACCAGAGCGGCCGAGACGTCGACGTGGGCCTCGTGCACCGGGGGCGAGGCGAGGACATCCCCAACGACTTCATCGAGGGCACCCGCGAGAGTCTGGACCGGCGGGTCACCTTCGACCTCATCGCCGCGCTGGCAGCCACACGCGACGAGCCCACGGGGGTCGAGCTCATCGTGCTGGACTACGGGCTCCAGCGACAGCTACGGCGCGCGGCCGCGGCCCGGGGCATTCCCGAGGCCGAGCTCGAGGCGCTGTTCCAGTACCCGCACGGGCCCGACTCCCGGCATGGCCTCATCCGCCACAAACCGGCGCACCGAGACCACCTGCACGTTCGCTTTCGCTGTCCCGAAGACGATGCCTTCTGCCGCAGCCCGCTCATCGGGTTCGCGGGCATGGAAGCCGCCGACCCCGCCGCGGGGCTGTAGCCGGCCGTCATCGCAGCGCTCCGGGCCCGGGCGGCGGTGATGCAGCGGGCTCGACTGCGAGCGGGTCCAACCGACGTGCGTCCGAGCCCCCATTCGTGCAGCGCCCCTCGGTAGAGCGCACTGCATTTCACCCAACAAAAAGAGCCCCGCGCAGGCGGGGCTCGATTCGGAGACGGGCACGAACCGTCTAGGGCTTTGGCGGGGCCTTCGCGTCCGGCTTCGCGCCTGCCGGAGGCTTCGCGCCCGCCGGAGCCTTGCCATCGGGCTTCGCGCCTGCCGGAGGCTTCGCGCCTGCCGGAGGCTTCACCCCTGCCGGAGCCTTGCCGTCGGGCTTCTTCGCCCCCGGCGCAGCGGGAACCGGTCGGCCCTTGATGGTGGGTCCGCCAGCCTTGGCCTTGGCATCGCCAGCCTTGGCATCGCCAGCCTGGGCCTTCGCGTCGGGTACAGCCTTGGGCGCAGGCTTGGCATCCGCCTTGGCCTCGGCCTCACCCTCTTGCTCGGCCGCTTCGGCCTCGGCCGCGGCTTGCTCCCACTGGGCGCGGAGCTTGTCGACATGGTTGGCCTTGGCCTCCCCGGTGGGGATGCGGAAGCCGGACGCCGCGAGCCGACAGCGCTTCATCATGCCGTCGGCACCGAGGCCGAGCAGCAGCGACAGCGAGGCGGCCAGCGCCAGCACCAACGGAGCACCCGCCCCGGGCACGTGCCCGATGTCGCGCTCCAGCGGCGGACGGAAGTACATGCTGACGATGAGCCGCAGGTAGTAGTAGGCACCCACCACCGAGTTCACCAGCGCGATGACGACCACGATCCGCAGGCTGGGATCGGAGTGCTCGAAGGCGGAGCGGAACACGAAGAGCTTGCCGAAGAAGCCGGCCATGGGCGGCATGCCCATGAGCGCCAGCAGGCAGATCGTCATGCCCAGCGCCATGCCGGGGTGCTTGATGGCGAGGCCCGACCACTCGTGCGCGGAGGTGGCTTCCTTCTTGTCGCGACCCATCCACGCGACGGCAGCGAAGGCCCCCAGCGTGGCGATGGCGTAGCTCAGCACGTAAAAGAGTACCGAAGCCACCGCGGTATCGCCCGCGTTCATGGCCCAGGCGGACTCGTCGAGGCTGGCGATGTAGCCGCGGGTCGGGCGGTCGCCGTAGAAGCTGGCCGCGGCGACGATACCGACGAGCATGTAGCCGACGTGGGCGACCGAGGAGTACGCCAGCATGCGCTTGACGTTGGTCTGCCGCACCGCGGCGAGGTTGCCCACGACCATGGTGAGCACCGACAGCCACAGGACGATGGAGGCCCAGCCGTAGGGGTACTCGACCAGCCGCGGGATGACGAGCACGCCGACGAAGAGCTTGAGCAGCGCGGCGAGGCCACCGATCTTCACGCCCGCCGCCATGAAGGCGGTGGTGGGAGACGGCGCGCCCTCGTAGGCATCCGGCGTCCACATGTGGAAGGGCGCGGCGCTGATCTTGAACAGCAGCGCCCCGAGCACGAGCAGCACGCCCGGGATGAGCAGGGCGGCGGAGGCGATGCCCAGCGCGACCTTGTCGCGGGCCGTCTCGAGGACCGAGGCGGGCACCCCGGTGGGGTTGTCGACGAGCTCGACGTAGGTCTGCGAGGCGCCCCACTTGGTGAAGACAGTGCTGACCTCGTGCGACAGCTGGTCGAAGCTGGTCACCCCGGTGGCGCCGTAGATGAGCGCGATGCCCATCAGCAGCAGGCCGGAGGAGAACGCCCCCATCACGAAGTACTTGAGCGCGGCCTCGGGCGACTGCCGCGAGTTCCAGCGCGCGCCGACCATCACGTAGACCGCGATGGACATGGTCTCGATGCCGAGGAACAGCGCGACCAGATCGTTGGCGTGGGCCAAGATCATCATGCCGAAGGCGGCGATGAGCACCAGGGCCTCGTGCTCGCCGTACTCGAAGCGATGCGCCCGGCAGTACTCGTTGCCGAACATGATCACCGCGGCGGCGATGCCGATGATGGCCATGTCGAGCAGGAGCGAGAACTGGTCGACGACCAAGAAGCCCGAGAAGACCTTCACGCCGCCGTCGTACTCGTAGTTGCCGAACTGGCCGAGCGCGATCAGCATGGCGATGGCCACGCCGATCATGGTCAGCGCCTTTTGATGGGCCCGCGTGCCAGGGCGCGCAAAGGCGTCGGCGACGAGGTCGATGATGGCCCACAGCCCGATGACCATCATCGGGGCCAGGTGGACCATGTCGATCAGCGCTTGGCCGGACAGCGTGGGTCCAGCTTCGGCCGCGGTCGGAGCGGCGGCAGCCACGGCGAGGTCGGCGGGGACCTGTTTGATTGCGGGGGCGAACGCGAACATCACTTCTGTCCTCCCTTGGCGGGCGCCGCCTTGGCCGGAGGCGGGGCAGCGGGGGGTGGGGCACCCCCGGCGGCGGGCTTGGCCGGCGCGGCCGCTGGGGTCGCGGCCTTGGGCGCGGGCGGGCTCGCCGACGAGCGCTGGTCGCCGTAGGTCTCACCGATCACCGCCTCGGGGTCGGTGCAGCGATCGAGCAGCGTATCGAGCAGGGCGGGCTTTTCGGCCAGCGAGTGCCGGATGGACGCGCAGCGCTTGAGGTTGAAGCGGGCCACCGCGGCCTGGGAGGTCGCGTCGATGCGCTCGAGGAAGGGCTTGGGATACACGCCCATCACGATGATGAGGACGATGAGCGGCAAGAACACCAGCTTCTCGCGGATGCTGAGGTCGGCCAGCGTCTCGTTTTTGGGGTTGGTGATCGGACCGAACATCAACCGCTGGAACAGGAAGAGCAGGTAGACCGCGCCGAGGATGACGCCCACCGCCGCAATGGTCACCAGCACGGGTGCGTGCACCAGGGTGAGCCCGCCGCCCGTGAAGGTGCCGACGATGATCAGGAACTCACCGACGAAGCCGACGAGGCTGGGCAGCCCGGCCGAGCCGAGCATCGCGATCATGAAAAACGCGGTGAACCAGGGCATCACCTTGGCCAGCCCGCCGAACTCGGAGATGAGCCGGGTGTGGCGACGCTCGTAGATGATGCCGATGGACATGAACAAGGCGCCCGTCGTGAGACCGTGGGCCAGGCTCTGGTAGGTGGCGCCCGTGAAGCCCTGGGTGGTCACCGAGGCGATACCCAGCACGATGAAGCCCATGTGGCTCACCGAGGAGTACGCGACCAGCCGCTTGGCGTCGGTCTGCACGTAGGCGACCAGCGCCCCGTAGATGATGCCGATGATGGCCAGGATGGCGAGGATCTGGGCGCCCTCGCCCGCCGCGAGCGGGAACAAGGGGAAGGCGAAGCGCAGCATCCCGTACGTGCCCAGCTTGAGCAGCACGCCGGCCAGGATGATCGAGCCCGGCGTGGGCGCCTGGGTGTGGGCGTCGGGCAGCCAGGTGTGCACGGGGAACAGCGGCACCTTGATGGCGAAGCTGGCCACGAACGCCCAGAAGCACAGCGCCTGAGCCTCGGGCGGCAACACCAGGGTGTCGAGCGCCATGAGGTCGAAGGTCCACACGCCACCCGTGGCCTGCCAGTGGGCGACGGCCAGGTAGATGATGGCGGCCAGCATCAGGGCCGAGCCGAGCATCGTGTAGATGAAGAACTTGATGGCGGCGGCCACCCGCTGCTCGGAACCCCAGACCCCGATGATGAGGTACATGGGGATGAGCATCAGCTCCCAGAAGGTGAAGAAAAGGATGAGGTCGAGGGCGACGAGCGCCCCGATCATTCCGGTCTCGAGCACCAGCATGGAGACGACGAACTCGGCCCCCCGCTTCTCGATGGAGTTCCACGCGCCCCAGATGCACAGCGGGGTCAAAAGCGTGGTCAGCAGGATGATCCACAGCGAGAAGCCGTCGACACCCACGTGGTAGTTGATGCCGAACTCCGAGATCCACGGCACGTTGGTCTCGAACTGCATGCCGCCCTCCCCGACCACGAAGTTGGTGGCCAGGGGGATGGACATCAGGAACTGCAGCACGCCGAAGGCGATGCCCACCCCGTGCGCGAGCTTGGTCTCGGCCTTGGGGAGCGTCGCCACCACCAAGGCGCCCACGATGGGCAGAACGAGCAGAGCAGTGAGTAGGTGGTTCACGGCTGACCTCCCGCGGCGGGCGAGTCGGGATTCTGAGCGGGCGGCGGCGTGGGGGGCCGGATGATCTGGCCCTGCTGTCGCCGGGTCGGCGCCGCTTGTTGGGGGTCCTCGGGGCCGAGCCGGAACAGCGGCACGCCGAGGAACTCGACCTTGACCCGCTGCTCACCCAGGGTGCGCCGCAGGCCGATGTCCGGGTCGAGCGTCTCGTGGCCCTCGGCATCGACCTGGGTCAGGTCACCGCGGCTGATCGAGGGGTTGAGGTAGATGACGCCGAGCAGGATGGCGACGCCGACGAGCAGCGCCGACAGGTAGCGGCGAACGTTGCCGTTGTGCCAGCTCTTGACCAGGCTGCCGAGCAAACCGACCGCGCCCGAGGTGCCCTGCACCCCCAGCCCGTCGATGAACAGCATGTCGCCCACCTGGTACAGCAGGCTGCCGATGGCACGCACCGGCTTGACGATGAAGATGTCGTAGATTTCGTCGACCCAGTACTTGGCGTAGCTGGCTCGATAGAGCAGGCCCAAGCGCTCGCGGTAGCGGGCGGCGTCTTCGGAGGGGCCGTTTTGGTAGAGGCGGCGGGCGAAGACCCAGCCCGCGATGCCGATGCCCAGGCCGATGGCCATGCCCGTCAGCTCCATGCTGGCCGAGATGTGGCCCTCGTGGAGGAACTGGGACCGTACGCCGATCTGGAGGTCACCGACGAAGGTGGCCGACGTGGCCACGATGGGCTCGAGCCAATCGTGCAGCACGTGGGGGATGTGGAACGCCGCGGTGCCGCCCTCGGGGGCGTGCGGGTTGAACACGTGGGGCCAGCCGAGCAGGCCGCCCACCGCCGCCGCACCCGCCAGGATGACCAGCGGCAGCGACATGATCCAGTGCTCTTGGACGTAGTGGTGCCAGGTGTGGTGGTCGCCCCGGAACTTGCCCTCGAAGGTGAGGTAGTAGAGCCGGAACATGTAGAACGAGGTGCACAGCGCGGCGAGAGCCCCGAGCGTGTACACCAGGTAGTTCAGGTTCATGTCGCCCGGCGCGAACAGCCCGTTGGACGTGTTGGCGTACACGTGCAGCAGGATTTCGTCCTTCGAGAAGAACCCGGCGAAGGGAATGATGCCCGCGATGGCCAGGCAGCTGATGAAGAAGGTCTTGGCCGTGACCGGCATCTTCTCCTTCAGGCCGCCCATGGTGCGGATGTCCTGGTTGTGGTGGCAGGCCTCGATGACCGCGCCCGAGCCCAGGAACAAGCAGGCCTTGAAGAAGGCGTGCGTCACCAGGTGGAAGATGGCCGCGACCCAGGCCCCCATCCCCGCGGCCATGAACATGAAGCCGAGCTGGGAGACGGTGGAGTAGGCCAGGACCTTCTTGATGTCGTTTTGCGTGATGCCGATGGTGGCAGCAAACAGCGCCGTGGCCCCGCCCACGATGGCGATGACGCCCATGGTCATCGGTGCGAGCGCGAACAGGAAGTTCGTGCGCACGATGAGGTAGACGCCCGCGGTGACCATGGTGGCCGCGTGGATGAGCGCGGAGACCGGGGTGGGGCCGGCCATGGCGTCGGGCAGCCAGGTGAACAGCGGGATCTGAGCGCTCTTGCCCGTGCAGCCGACGAACAGGCACATCGTGGCCAGGGTGGCCAGCGGCACGCCGTACAGGGTGCTCGTGATGAACACCGAGTCGGGGCCCGAGGCGCAGGCGGCCTCGATCGAGTCGTAATCGAGGCTCCCGACGGCGTTGTAGATGATCAGCATCCCCAGGATGAACCCGAAGTCGCCGATGCGGTTGACGATGAAGGCCTTGCGTCCCGCGGTGGCCTTGGCGTCGTCGGTGAACCAGAACCCGATGAGCAGGTAGGAGCAGACGCCCACGCCCTCCCAGCCCACGAAGGTCATGACCAGCGAGCCGCCCAGCACCAGGATGAGCATCGCGGCGCAGAACAGGTTCAGGTAGGCGAAGTAGCGCCCGTAGTCCGGGTCCTTCGCCATGTAGCCGACGCTGAAGATGTGGATCAGCAGGCCGACCCCGGTGATCACCAGGCACATGACGGCCGACAGGTGATCGAGCACCAGGTCGAAGCCGACGTTCAGGTCCCCCGAGACGATCCACGGATAGACCGTGTCGACCAAGCGGGAGTAGCCCTGCCCCGGGCCCGCACCGACCATCGTCTCGAAGACGGCCTGGACGGTGTAGAAGCAGGAGAACGCGACCGCGCCGATGGCGACGAGGTGCACGATTTCCCGCCCGAGGCGGTCGCCGAAGCCCTTGAGCAGCGCGCGACCGAACAGCAGGTTGAACACCGCCCCCAGCAAGGGGAACAGCGGGATGAAGTGAAGGTTGAACTCTGTCTCGTTCATCGGGACCACCCTGACGAGGTCAGCGCCATACTCGCGTCAGTCGCGGAGAAGGCTGAGGTCGTCGATGTCCGTGCCCGTACGGGAACGGAAGATACTGACCACGATGGCCAAGCCCACGGCCGCTTCGGCAGCCGCGACCGCAATGGTGAACATCGCGAGCACCTGTCCATCGAGGTTGCCGTGCATGCGGGAGAACGCGACCAACATGATGTTGGCGGCGTTGAGCATCAGCTCGATGCTCATCAGCACGATGAGTACGTTGCGACGCAGCATCACGCCGAGCAGACCAACGACGAACAGGCCGCTGGCGAGGTACAGGAAGTGAGTGATGGGAACCACGGATGGTCTCCTCCCGTCTCGACGAGTGGCTAGGTGCCGCCTTCGTGTCCGCCGGCCGACGGCACACCGAAATCGGTCTGAGGATGCGGACCGTCGACGAGCTCCTCGGGCTCGCTGAGGCCAGCGGCATGCATGGCATCGGGCGTCATGCCCGCGGCCACCGCTTCTTTTTCGCGCTCACGACGGCTCCGCGCCACCACGACCGCGCCGATGACCGCCGCCAGCAGCAGCAGGGACACCGCCTCGAACGCGAACAGGTAGTCGGTGAACAGCCGGCGGCCGACGGAGTTGGCCGAGCCGAAGTCGCCCGAGGGATCGAGCGGAACCCCCGGCGAGATGAACTGCTTGGACAGGGTCGCCAGCAGGACCCAGACCAAGAGGCCTCCGGCCAGCAACAGGGCGAGCGAATACCCGAAACGGCCCACTCTCGAGGGCCGTTTCGATTCGGCGTCGCCCGATTCGTCGACGTCGAGCACCATGATGACGAAGACGAACAGCACCATCATCGCGCCCGCGTAGACCAGCACCTGCAGCACGGCGAGGAAGCTGGCCGACAGCAGCACGTAGTTGACGGCCACCGCGAAGAAGGTGGCGACCAGCCAGACCGCGGCCACGACGGGGTTTTTGCGGGTCACGGTGGCGATGCCGGAGCCCATGGCGATCGCGGCAAACAGGTAGAAGACGATTTCGCTACCGCTCACGGTGCCCCCTGCCCGGCACTGGCCCCTTGGGCCGCGGCGCGCTGCTGAGCCACGAAGGTGCTGCTGCGAATCTTCGCCTCGAACTCCCCGCGGAACTTGTGAAGGAAGGCCAGCGTGGGCCAAGCCGCCGCATCACCCAGGGCGCAGATGGTGTTGCCCGCGATGCCGTCGGCGATGGAGGCCGCCAGCTCCACGTCGCCGGGGCGGCCATTGCCCTGGTCGATGCGCTTGACGACCTTGGTCAGCCAGCCCGTGCCCTCGCGGCACGGCGTGCACTGCCCGCAGCTCTCGTCGGCGAAGAAGTGGAGGATGCGCCAGCAGGCCGAGACCATGTCGGTCTGGTCGTCCATGACCACGACCCCGCCGGAGCCGGCCATGGTCCGCAGGGTCTTGCCTCCGCCCAGGTCGAACTTGACCCCAGGCTGGACCTCGACCTCGGCGATGCGCGTGTCCGTCTGGAGCGCGTCGAACTCGAAGGGCACGTCGAGTTCGTCGGCGTTCAGCAAGGGCATCGAGACACCGCCGGGGATGACCCCCTTGACCTTGCGACCGTCTCGCATGCCGCCGCAGACGTCTTCGATGAGCTCGCGACCGGTGATGGTCAGCGGCAGCTCGTAGACGCCGGGCTTCTTGACGTGGCCACAGACGCTGACGATGCGCAGGCCACCCGAGCGCCCCACCCCGAGGTCAGCGAACGCCTGGCCGCCGTTTTCGATGATCCAGGGCAGGTTGGCCAGCGTCTCGACGTTGTTGACGATGGTCGGCTTGTCCCACAGGCCCTTGACCGCGGGGAACGGCGGCTTGAGCCGCGGCCAGCCGCGTCCGCCTTCGAGGCTGGACAGAAGCGCCGTCTCTTCGCCGCAGATGTACGCGCCCGCGCCCCGGTAGATGGTGATGTCCAGGTCGAGGTCACTGCCGAAGCAGCCCTCGCCCAAAAACCCCTTCTCGTAGGCTTGGTCGAGTGCCGCCTGAAAGACGGGGTACTCCCGCACCATCTCGCCGCGCATGTACACGTACGCGTTGCGAACACCCAAGCTCCGGGCCGCGATGATCATGCCCTCGATGAGCATGTGCGGGTTCCAGAACAGGATGTGGCGATCCTTGAAGGTGCCGGGCTCGCTCTCGTCGGCATTGACGACGAGATAGACCGTCTCGGAGCCCTTGGGGACGAAGCCCCACTTCATCCCCGTGGGGAAGCCTGCGCCACCACGACCTCGCAGATTGGAGGTCTTTACTTCGCTCAGGATCGCACCGGGATCCATGCGCACTGCCTTGCGAGCAGCGGCATAGCCCCCGTGCTTGACGAAGTACTCGATGTCCTTGGCCTCGGGGACATCGAAGTGATGACTGATGATCTTTTGATCGAACCAGCCCACGGTTTTTCAGCTCCCTAGCTCGGTTGGAACTCGGCCGTCGTCGAGCGCATCGAGGATTTCGTCGATGCGTTCGAGGTCGAGGTTCTCGAAGTAGAAGGGAATGTCCGGCTTACCGCGCTCGGCAATTTGTGCCACCGGCCCGTAGCCGCATGCCGCCAGGCATTCGACCTCGGAGAGCGTCACATTGTCGTTGTCGGTGGTGCCGTGGTTTTCGACGCCCAGTCGCTGCTTGCAGTGACTGAAGACTTCATAGGCGCCGGTAATCTGACAGCCGATGTTCGTGCAGACTTGCAGGTGGAATCGCCCCACCGGCTTCTTGTTGAACATCGTGTAAAAGGTCGCGGTTCCGCGCACTTGAGCCGCGGGCAGCTCGAGGCGCTCCGCGACCAGGTCGACGACCTCATCGTCGACCATGCCGAACTGCTGCTGGGCGAGATACAGGACCGGGATACACAGCGCTTTGGCTGCGTTCTCCGGGGGGAAACGCGGCCACAGCTGTTGGATGCGAGCCTCGATCTCAGGGGAGAGTTGCTTGTTCGTCACCTTAGGTCTCAGCCGTCGCGCACGGTAGGATGGTGCCACCGACTTAGTCAACCCGGGGACGGCGCGGTGGCCACAGGGAGACTCGCAAAGGCCGCGTGCGCGACATCGTTTGCGGGGTTCAGGTTCCGTCGTCGGGCAAGGTCAGCTGCATGCACACCGCGTTGTCGAGCACCGCTCCCGCTTGGAAGTTCGCGGCTTGGCGAACCCCTTGCGCAACCTCGTCGAGCTCGACGGGACGGAACCCCAAACGAGCGGCGAAGAAGTCGGCGGCCTTCGTCGTGGTCAGGTACACCGTTCGAACACCGAGTGTTCGGGCCAAGCGAAGGATGGCATCACCGATGACCCATCCCAGGCCTTGACCTCGACGCTCCGGCTCGACGGCAAGCCCAAAAAGGAACGCATGATCTCCAACCGTCTGCAGACTGACCGTCGCCGAGATCCCGGAGTCGGCGTTGCGGACGACCAGGGTCTCGACCGTCTCCGACGCGATCAGCGCGGGAAGCTCGTAACCCTCGAGTAGACCGTCGATGACGGGCTGATCGGCAGGCGTGCCCAAGGTCACGGGATCACCGAAACCGAGCAGCAAACGATCTCCGAGGCCGCCAAACGCCCCCGAAGAGAGCAGCACGACGGTGTCCCCCGGACCGGCTTCGGCGAGCACCGAAGCCTCGAGGTCGTCGATCGATTCGAAGGCCTGAGCCGGCGCGCCCCGAGCCGTGATGGCCCGCGCCAGCGCGTAGGTGTCGAGTCGCTCCGACTCTTCGACCTTGCCCGGCCGGAACAGCGGCGCGACGTAGACCCGCGTGGCCGCGTCGAAGCTGCTGACGAAGCCCTCGGAGAACGCCCGCCGATGCGAGGACGAGCTCCGCGGCTCGAAGCACACGTGCAGGCTCTTTTGCGGATAGCGGCGTCGCAACGCGCGAACGGTGAGCTGCACCGCGGTGGGGTGATGGGCGAAGTCGGTGATGACGCGGACGCCCTGGGCCAGACCCAGGAACTCCTGGCGTCGCTTCACGCCGCGGAAGTAGCGAATGGCCTCCCGCAGGGCATCCGGCTCGACCCCCTCGGCCCGGGCCACGGCCGCCGCCGCCAGCACGTTGCCGACGTTGTAGGCGCCGAACAACTGCATCGAGAACGAGCCCAGGCTCTGGCCGCGCTCGAACATCTCGAACACGGTGCGCCGCGCTCCCGCCCGCGAGCGGACGATGGCGCAGTACTCCACCGACTCCACATCGGCGTCGCCGTCGGGCAGGACCCGGTACCGGACGACCCGGCCTGGGCACTGCGCCGCGATGCCCATCGCCTCGGGGCTGTCGGCGTTGACGACCAGGTCGCCCTGCGGGTCGATGGTCTGGACGAACTCGGCGAAGGCGGTTCGGACCTCGTCGAGACCCGAGAAGATGTCCGCGTGGTCGAACTCGACTCCCGTGAGGATCGCTCGCTTCGGCCGGTAATGAAGGAACTTGGACTTCTTGTCGAAGAAGGCGGTGTCGTACTCGTCGCCTTCGAGGACAATTGCCCCACCCTTCCCCAAGTGGGCACCCGACGTCAGGTTCTGCGGGACCCCGCCGATCAGATAAGAAGGATCGAGCTTGGCGAAGTGGAGGATCCACGCCAGGAGGCTGGTGGTCGTGGTCTTGCCATGGGTGCCAGCCACCACCAGCGAGTCGCGACCGGGCAGCAGCGCCTCGGCCAGCATGCTGGGGAAGCTGGCCAGGGGAAGGTCCTTGGCCTGAGCCGCGAGCACCTCGGGATGATCGGAGCGACAGATGTTGCCCACGACCACCCGGTCCGGAGCCCACTCGAGGTTGGACCCGTCGAAGCCTTCGAACACGGGAATCTCGGCCTGCGCCAGCTGATCGGACATCGGCGGATAGATGGCTCCATCCGACCCGCGAACGTCATGACCGGCTTCCTTGAGCAGCCGCGCCAGGGCGCCCATGCCGGTCCCGGCGATCCCTATGAAATGGACCTTCAAGGCGCGCAAGGATGTCCCTGTGGGGTGGGTGGGTCAACCCGGAGTACCCCCCCTCACAGCGGCCCAAATTATCGCACCTGGTGGCGCCGAGAACCGGCCTCGGTGTTCAACGAGCAGGGCGTTTTCGTCCCTCATCGTGCCAGGAGAAATGCAATTGGGGCATTTTCACCCACTGTTCTTTCATGCATCAAATAGCGTAAACGTCACACTCCCTACGCGGGATTTCGCCAAGACGGCCCACCGGCCCCCTGCTAGGGTTGAAGTCGAAGTGGGTGGGGATTCAGAAACGGCGTCCAAGCCGGGTATGGACCGCGGTCTGGGCGAAGGCCGCCAACACTTCCGCACTTCACGCAAAGTACGGTGGCCCGTGGACTTCGAGGTCATCGGACGGGTGCCCGACATCGAGCCCGGCCGCCAGACGGCCGAGACCCGCGGCGTCAGCCTGGGTGGCGCATTCATCGCCCACCTATGGCCCCCACCCGTCGAAACGGACCTTCATCTGTGGCTTTTCCCCCACCAGCCGGCGGCCGGCCGCGGCAGCGCGCTGCGCCTCCGGGCCCAAGTTCGGTGGATCAACGAGGCCGCGGGCGCCCTCCCCGTGGGGTTTGGCGTCCAGTTCCGCGCACTAACCGCCGCCGATGAAGTCATCCTGCACAGCAGTTTTTCAAGGTCTGCAAAGGTGGTATGACCGATGAGCCTCATGATGTCGGGTGAGCACACAATCACTGACGAGCGCCGACATAAACCGCGTTCGCTCGTTTCAGTTTCGCTTCGAATGTACGCCACGAATCGCCGGCTCTTGATGCGAGCGCGCACCGTCGACCTCTCGACTTCCGGCGCTCTCGTTCATGGATCCGGCCCACTTCGGGTCGGCCAGACGGTCGATATCGAAGTCGCCCGCGGCCTCGCTCGCAACCCGCTGACGCTCCAAGCCGAAGTGGTTCGCATCGCGACTCCGAACGAGCAACGCAAACAACACGGCGTCGCCCTTCGCTTCATCGACGTCAGTGCGATCGACGAAGCGATCATCGAGTCGATCATCAACAGCGCGCGCGGCTGAACCGTCGCCCCCTTCTCGGCGCCCGGCGCCGGGCTCACTCAGGACGCCGCGTGGCTCATCGCCCGCGGCGCCGCTGATTTCGAACCGGGGCTGCGCTTCCCGTTGGTGCCAAATCAAGCCGGCGTCGCCGGCGACTGCTGTTGGGATTGTGCGTACTGCCGCGCCCACGCCCACACGCACATGACGGCGGCCGGAGTCATCCCCGGGATCCGAGCCGCT
The DNA here is from genome assembly GCA_039028615.1 of Myxococcota bacterium. GTDB lineage: Bacteria > Myxococcota_A > Polyangia > Nannocystales > Nannocystaceae > Paraliomyxa. The sequence goes on from JBCCHT010000001.1 coordinate 77,532, forward strand.
TGTCCCGTGCTGCGCGGGCGGACGTCCAGCAGACGCTGGGCCGCCTCGTGGGTCAGCCCGGGCAAGCCGCGGTAGTCGAGGTCGGCGGGCAGCGGCAGGTCGGCCCCCTCCCCTCGCAGCCGAGCCACCTCGGTCTGCATGCGACCGGCATAGCCCGCGTAAAGGTGCTGCGCTCGAGCCCGGGCCAGCATCCACTCGGGGGCCTCGCCGTCGATGGGCTTTTTGCGTCGCAGCCGCTCCACCAGCGCTTCGACCCGCTCGGCCCGCGCCTGTGCTCGCGCATGGCGAGCTTCGCTGACCAACCCCGCCGCGAACGCCAGCGCGTCCAGGCGTCGGTCCGCGTTGTCTTCGCGAAGCAGGATTCGATACTCCGCGCGCGAGGTGAACATGCGATAGGGCTCGTCGCAGCCTTGCGTGACCAGGTCGTCGACCAGCACGCCCAGGTAGCCCTGTTCGCGCGACACCGTCAGCGGCTCGCGCTCCTGCAGCTCGAGCGCCGCGTTGGTCCCCGCCAGCAGCCCCTGCGCCCCGGCTTCTTCGTAGCCCGAGGTGCCGTTGACCTGCCCCGCGAAGAACAGGCCCGCGATGTCCTTGGCCGCCAGGCGATGGTCGAGCGCGCGGGCATCGACGGCGTCGTACTCCACCGCGTAGCCCGGCCGCAGCATCACCGCCTGCTCGAGCCCGGGGATGGTGGCGACCATCTTCACCTGGACCTCGGCGGGCAGGCTGGTCGAGATCCCGTTGGGATAGACGCTGTGCGTGTCGAGTCCCTCCGGCTCCAAAAACACCTGGTGCTTTTCGCGGTGGGCGAAGCGAACGATCTTGTCCTCGACCGAGGGGCAGTAGCGCGGCCCTCGGCCTTCGATCTGCCCCGAGTACATCGGCGACTCGTGCAGGTGCTCGCGGATGAGGTCGTGCGTGCGCGCGTTGGTCCAGGTCAGGTGGCAGTCGACCTGAGGCAGCAGCGGCGGCGGTGGCTCGACGTCGTCCGGCAAGGTGAAGCGCGGGACCGGCTCCTCCGTGGGCTGGAGCTCGAGTTCGGTCGTATCGATGGTGCGCCCGTCCAGGCGCGGCGGCGTGCCGGTCTTGAGCCGACGCAGGGCGAAGCCCAGCGCGCCGAGCTGCTGCGACAGACCGGTGGCGGGCGCCTCTCCGACCCGCCCCCCCGGGATCCGCGAGGACCCCGTGTGCAGGATGCCGCCGAGGAAGGTGCCCGTGGTCACCACCACCGCGTCGCCGCGGATCTCCGAGCCGTCGTCCAGCCGGACGCCGTCGACGGTGCTGCGCCCGGCCCCCTCGCGCACGCACACGCCGTGCACCAGGCCCTGCACCACCTCGACCCCGGGGTGCTCGAGCAATGCGGCGCGCGCGTACTCGCCGTAGCGTTGCTTGTCGACCTGAGCGCGGGTCGCCCGGACCGCGGGGCCCTTGCTGCGGTTGAGGATCCGGGCATGGATGGCGCACGCATCGGCCGCCCGCCCCATGAAGCCGCCGAGGGCGTCGATCTCGGCGACGAGATGGCCCTTGGCCACGCCGCCGACGGAGGGGTTGCACGGCGTCTGGCCGATCGTATCGATCCGCCCCGTCACCACGATCACCCGGGCCCCCACCCGAGCGGCAGCGAAGGCCGCTTCCAGGCCCGCGTGCCCGCCTCCAACGACGATGACCGTACGCATCGGTCGGCTCTTGTACCATGCCGCCATGAAGCACGAGGGAGCACCCGGTATGGTCTCGATCGTGGGTGGGGGACCCGGGGATCCGGAGCTTCTCACCCTGGCCGGCAAGCGGCGCCTGGCCCGGGCCGACGTGGTGATTGCGGACTACCTGGCCAACCCCGCGCTGCTCGTGCACTGCCCCGACGACGTCCAGATCTACCAGCGCACGGTGGGGCCGCGCGGCTATCGACCCGCGCGGGAGGGCGCCTTGCGCCAGCCGGACATCGAGCGACTGATGGTGGAGCACGCCCGCCGCGGCCAGCGAGTGGTCCGGCTCAAGGGTGGCGACCCGTGCCTGTTCGGGCGGGGTGGTGAAGAGGCCCAGACCCTGCGCGCGGCCGGCATCCCCTACGAGTTCGTGCCCGGCGTCAGTGCGCCCATCGCCGCGCCCGAGGCGGCCGGCATCCCCGTCACCCACCGCCACTTCACCCCCGCCGTCACCTTCGTCTCGGGCTGGGAGGCCTACGAAAAGGCGGGGCAGCAGGTCGCGTGGGAACACCTCGCCAAGTCGGCCGGCACCCTGGTGCTGATGATGTCGATCCGCAACGCGCGGGCCAACGCGCAGCGGCTGGTCGACTCCGGTCGTGACGCCTCGACCCCGGCCGCGATCGTGCGCTGGGGAACGCGCGGGATCCAAAAGACCGTCGTGGGCACGCTCGCGGACATCGCCGACCGCATCGAGGCCGAGGGCATTCGCCCGCCCGCCGTGCTGGTCGTCGGCGAGGTCGTCGGCTTGCGCGAGGAGATCGGTTGGGTCGAGCAACGCCCGCTGTTCGGGCGCCGCGTCGTCGTCACCCGCTCCGCCGAGCAGTCGGCCGGGTTGGTCCTGGCCCTGTCCTCGCATGGCGCCGACGCGGTCGTGTTTCCCTGCCTGGGCGTCGCCCCGCCCGAGGATCCGCAGGCACTGGACGCCGCCGTGCGTAGCCTGGGCGACCACGATGGGCTCATGCTCTCGAGCCCCAACGGGGTGCGGGCGTGGTTCGATGCCATGGACGCGGCCGACCTGGATGCGCGTGCGCTGGCCGGGACCACCGTCGCCGTCATCGGATCGGGCACCGCGGCCGCATGCCGCACGCGAGGGGTCATCGCCGACCTCGTGCCCGGTCGGGCGCGCGCCGAAGGGCTCGTCGATCTGCTGCGCGAGCGCGAGCTGCTCGGCTCCCGCTGGCTGCACGTGCGGGCCGACGAGGGGCGAGCCTTGATCGGCGAGGCGATCGAAGCGGCCGGCGGCCAGTATCGGCTGGTGACCGGCTACCGCACCATTCGACCCGAGGTGCCGCGGCGGATGCTGAACTCGCTCAACGCGGTCGAGGCCGGGGGTGAAGGCTTCGACGCGGTGACCTTCGCCAGCGGCAAGGCGGCGCGTCACTTCATGCAGACGCTCGGGGAAGGGCTCGGGGACGAGGTCGCGAAGCAGCGAGTGGCCGCGGCCAAGGTGGTGTGCCGCGGACCGGTGACGACGGCTGCCGTCGAAGCGATGGGACTACGGGTCGACGCCACCGCCGACGCGACGACGGACGATGCCGTCGTCGACGCGCTACGCTCGGTGCTCGAGCCGAGCTGAGCGCGCCAGCATCGCGCGCCCAGCTGCACAGCCGCGCCCCTCAGCCGTTGGAGAACGGCAGGGACGAGTGGTGCAGCACGATCTTCATGCTGCTCTCGATGAGATAGCCGAAGGTGTACTCGACCTTCACGACGCCCCCGTCGGGCTGCGTGAAGTAGTAGTTGCCCATCGCGATCGCGACATTGCCATGGGCCTGAATCGTGGAGTTGATGAACTTGACGTCGATCCACGGAGCGATCGCGAAGCCCTTGTCCTCGGGGAAGTCGTCGTTGCCCCCCACGAAGTAGGACAGTGCCCCTTCGAAGGTCGGGCGGAACTGGCGGAACTCGCACTTCGTCGGCTTGAAGTGCACCGTCTGATCGCCGTAGGCGTAGAGCTCTTTGATGTGCTCCGTGGCCCGGCCGACGTAGTCGCCCCCGTTGGTCAACTCGGCACCGATTTCGACGATGCCATCACCCCATTTTTTCTGTGCTTTATGAACGAGATCCATACGCCGAGATGCTGCACTCGAGTCGCACTGTTTGCAAATGGCAATCCCGTCGCGCTCGACACATTCACTGACTCGAACCACGAACTATCGAGCGGATCATCGCGGCATGATCCGAGCGTGAGCCCACCCCACGTGGGAGTTCATCGTTCGTTCTCAGCGGGTGCCAGCGCTGCGATGTTCGCCAGCAGCCACGCCGATGCCGCCATGAGCTGCAGCCAGTCCCCGGTGCCGTTGAGCCCATAGACGAGCACGCTGCCGATCCAGCACAGGCTCGCCACCGTCTGGCCCAGCCATTCGACGCGGAGCGCCTTGGTGGGGATGCGAATCTGCGTACGAGGCGAGTCACGCCCTTCACCGCGACTGGTCAACACAAGCACTCTTCTCCACATACAGAGAGATCATCGAGGTACATACCCCAATGCCGATATTTCTCGAGCCCCTGTGCTGCCAGCCCCAGTGAAGTCGCAATCGCCTTGACGACGATGGCGAAGCGTTGACGATACTTATAGATGAAGCAGAACACATGATTGTCGTGACGGACGGCTGGACCGCATAGGAATAATCCGGGCACGATCGTCGACTCGTCGTGTTGGTTCAGCAATGGAAAACCATCGCCACGAGGCTCGAACAAGTCCGCGACCAGTCGATGGCTTCCGCGGAACCCTCCGGCCAGGATCGGCGGCACGGGGGTACGAAAGCACTGACCGTCCTTCGCCGTGACTTCATGGTAGCTGTCGGTGCGAGTGACCGAGATGATCGGAGTGTCGGAAAGCAGCCGCACGTACTCTCTGAACCAGGGCTCGCGCATCCGCTCGAGCGAGTACGTGGACAGCGAGACGCTCGGGTCCGAGGTCTTCGCCTCCCACGGGCACCCGGCGTCGAACAGGCGGACCCGCTTGTCGCGATCCGCGAGGTGGTAGGCGGCATCGATGCCGCTCTCGTACCCCCCGATGACGATGAAGTCCTCCCCTTCCAGCTCGGCGTAGCTGGGGATCGTGGCCGTGTGCCGACACAGCTCGCTCCCCTGGAAGCCACCGACCTGGGGATACTGAAACTCCCCCGCCGCCCAGACCACGTGCTTGGCCCGAAGCGTCTCCTCGTCCGTGTCGACCCGGAAGTCCTCACCGACCTTGGTGATGCGTAGGACCTCCGTGTTGGTGCGGACGGGCAGCTCGTAGTGACGCGCCACCGCGTTGAGGTGGACCGCATACTCTTCACCCGTCGGATGCTCCACCCCGAGGATGAACGCGGGCGAAGTCCCGAGCGCCACCGCGTTGAGATCGAGCATCCCGATCGAGTTGGTCGGGAACGACGGCGTGATGAAGCACGTCTCCGCCGGCCACAGGGCGAACGACGCCCCGATCATCAGTCGCTCGAGCACGACGAAGTTGTCGATCCCCGCGTGCCGAAGCGCGGCCCCGACCCCCACGCCTGCCGCACCGCCCCCCACGACGACCACGTCGTAGACGTGCGGCTGACTCGAGGTGCCGCTCATCGGAGCTCCTGGGCCGCGTGACGCCGAGGGGTCGCCGAACGACGCGTCACGGTGCGCGGACGGTGGTTTCTGTCGTCGGGACGGGTCATGGCGGCTGACCGGTTCTTTATATGCAATACCGTTGCAGGTGCAAGTCAATTTCAGTTACGTTTTTCCAAGACCGGGCCGGAGGCGTGCACGCCCGGACGCTCCTCGGTCGACCTCTCGAGCATGTCGGAGATGAAGGGCCACGAACGGATCGGTCGCGGCCTCGACATCGCGGTGGCGGCGACCGTCGCGAACGTCGGCTGCGATCTTCTGCTTCACTCTGGGCCGTCCGCCGGCGCAGACATCAGCGACACCGCCTTCCTGCTGCCGGCGCTCGCCTCCCTTCCGGTTTGGCGGGTGGGGCTCGGCGCAGGCCTCGGGCTCGTGTTCATCAGCAGCTGGTTGCTCACCGCGCCTGCGCTGTTCGTCCTGCTCCGGGGTGTCCGCCCGTGGGTGCGCGACGCCGTGATGTCGAGCCTGGCCGTGTTCACCGTCTCGAGTGCCGCGTTTCACGGGTCCTATGCCGTGAGCGCAGCCGCGGGGAGGCTGGTCGGCGCCGAAGCACTCGACCCCGCGACGTCGGCCGCGACGATCGAGACTGCGATGATGGCCATCATCGTTCCCATGATGGGCTCGTTGTTCGTGTTGTCTGCCTTGCTCGCCGGCTCGATTCTCGGCGGTCGAACGGCCATGCCGCGCTGGACCGCCGCTGCGTCCCCGCTCCTGTTCGCCTCGCTTCCCCCGATGCTGGCGTCACTGCTCCCCGCCCCCTGGGGCGGCACCGTCGCGATCGCAGCGTCCACCGCCGGACTCGCCGGCTTCCTGGTGTTCCTCCGTTCCTGTTGGCGTCGATACGGGCGCGGTTGAAGCGGCCTGACACGTGCGCGTCCCTGCCCCCAACGCCGAGACCCCGGCCTCGTTCGAGGCTCGGGGTCTCGTGGTCTCGTGGTCTCGTGGTCGTTCAGCGGAACAGCAGCAGGGCCGAGAAGGCCAGCGCCAAGATGGCGTAGAACTCGGGGAAGACCGCCAGCAGCATGGCCTGAGCGACGCCCATGCGGTCCTGGTTGATGCTCTTGATGCCCGCCGCACAGACGGCGCCCTGGTACCAGCCCGAGACCAGGCAGGCGATGCCCGTGAGGAGGCCGCAGGCGAACACGGTGAGGAAGCGGCCCTCCTCGAGCGCGGTGAGGCACAGGAAGCCGACCGCGAAGCTGTACAGGCCCTGGGTGCCGGGGAGCACCGAGACCGCGATGCCTTCGCTGCGCTTTTCGTTTCGCATGCCGCACGCGGCACTGCCCGCGACCGACAAGCCGATGGCCGAGCCGGCCAGTCCCAAACCCAAGGTCCCGAGGCCTAGATAGGCCAGGACCGAACCCAGTGTGATTTCCACCATCATGCGTCTCCTTTGTACTTGGCCGTGAAGGGGGCGAAGGGTCGTCCTCCGCCCTCGAAGAACGTGTCCAAGAACTCGAGTAGCTGCAGTCGAGCCGGGTGCACGACCGAGCCGATGACCGCCATCGCGAAGTTGAAGGCGTGACCCAGGACCAGGACCACCGCGGCGGCGATCGTGCCCAGCACTCCGTCGGCCAGGGTCGCGGCGATGGTGTTGACGACCATCGCGATGATTCCCGACGACAAGCCGAGGCCGAAGATGCGAGCGTACGAGGCGACGTTGCCGAGCAAGCCGCTGACGTTGTAGAGCGCCCACAGGCCCCCGCCCAGTCGAGGTCCCAAGCCGCGCTCGGGGGCGGCGAAGACCAGCAGGGTCAAGCAGACGGCCGCGAAGGGCCACCACGGCCACGTGCCGATGAGGGCGAGGCTCAAGGTAGGAATGACCAGCAGCCAGGCCAGGGCTCCCAACGCGGCCTGGAGCCTCCGCTGCCGCAGCATGAGCCCGAGGCGGATGGCCATGCCCAGACCGAGCTGCACCACGCCGAAGCCGAGCGAGGCGTAGAACAGCTGCTCGGGGCGGTCGACCAGCGTGAAGAGCAGCGCGTCGGCGGGCAGGTCGAGCCACTCGTGCATGCGGACGCCGAAGACGTTGCCGAGCAAGGCTCCGATGCCCATCGTGCACAGCCCCAGGACCACCGCCCACCGCAGCAGGACCCGCAGGTCACCCGAGGGGCGGCCCCAGGCCAAGGCCGCCCACGACAGCCCGGTGAGCACCAGGCCGTAGCCGAGGTCGCCCAGACAGAAGCCGAAGAACAAGCCCATGAACGGGGCGATGAGCGGGGTGGGGTCGAGTTCGCCGTACGAGGGGAGCTTGAAGGCCGCGACCAGCGGCTCGAAGGTCCGCACCACGGGCGGGTTGTCGAGGGCGACGGGGACCGGCGTGCCGACGCCCGGAGGGCCGACCAGCAACACCGCGGTCTCTTCGGCGAGCCGACCACGGAGGACGGGGAGGTCTCGCGTGGCGCAGTGACCTTCGACGGTGAACAAGCGCGGATCGGTGTCGGTGCCCTGCCGCACTCGCAGGTACTCGATGCGGTCGTCGAGCGAGGCCTCGTAGGCGCTCAGGCGGGGAGCTTCGGTACGCAGGTCTTCGAGCCGAGCGGTGAGCCGACCGTGCTCGGTTCGTGTTTCGTCGATGTCCTGCTCGACGGCTGCCAGTGCGCGGGGCGGCAGCTCGAGGACGGGCAGCGGCAACCCCTCGTCGGGTTCCGGGCTCACGGTGATGACCTCGACGCGACCTCGCCCGCGGGGGCGCACGCTCGCCCACGCCAGCTCGTCCAGTGCGTCCGCGTCGAGCTCGCCGCGCCCGACCCGATGCACCCCGACCACGACGCCCTGACGCTCGAGCCAGCGCAGGTCCTCGGGGTCCACGTCGGCCCAGGGCACCGCCAGGCGCCGCTCATCCTCGAGCGCAGTCAGGCGGGTCGCGAGGGCGTCGATGTGCCCAAGCACCTGCTCCGCCCGCTCCACGACCGCCGCGGCATGCTCGGGGTCCATCGTGGTCGCGGCCGTGGTTTCACCGCCGAGCCGGGCCCGGACTCGCCGTACACGGTCCCGCTGCGCTCGAAGTTCACTGGCCTCGGCGGGCAGCTCGTCCGGCGCATCGACGTCGACCACCGCGGCCGACCGCAGCGTCTTCAGCACGGCGTCGCGATCCTCTCGCGCACCGACGATCGTCACTCGACTCATCTCAACGACGGCCATCGAGCCCTCCCCGTGCCGCGGCGTTCGACTTGGCGAGGATCTTGCCCTTGGCGATCTTCGCTCGGCACACCGCGGCCGTCTGTTGGTCGCCCAGGTACACCCGAAGACGACGGATATTGTTCTTCGCCCGTGGGATCAGGACCTCGTCGTAGAGGTTGATCCGCTGCGTGGTCCGGCGAAGCTCCTGCTCCACGCGCTCGTACTGCGTATCCATGACCTCGGCTTCGGCCTGGTGCCGGGCCCGTTCCCGACGCAGCTCGATGGCGTCGTCGAACGACGGCGGCGTCAGCAGCAGCGATGGCGTCTCGGGGCCGAAGTGCACCGCCTCGAAGACCGGGACGGCGACCCCGGCGATGCTGCCCTCATGGGTGACGACCTGATCGACCCGAGCGAAACGCTCTACCCGGGGCCAACGATGCCGCAGCATCGGCGCCCATGCTTCGGCTCGCTCCCGCAGGGCCTGGCGCGCCCGTCCGAGCCGCTCGCGACGAGCCTCGATCTCCCGCAACGCCGTCTGCAGCCTCTGCTTGCGCAGCTCGAGCGTGGGCAGAAACTCCCGATACAGCCGCAGCTCTTGCCGCTGCTCTCGCAGCGCGTTCTTGTTGAGCCGGAGCTTGGCGCTCATGCCCCCGCTCCCTCCTTCGGCCAGCGAGCAACGAGCACCTCGCGCTTGATGCCGACCTCCTCCGGGGCGTAGCACTCGGCCAGCGTCTTCCACCCCAGGTCCAGCGCGTCGTTCAGGCCGAGCTCGACCGACAGGTCCATGAAGCGCTCGCGAAACAGCGCACCGTAGCGCTGGTGCTTGGCGTCGGTCTCGGTGCGCTCGAAGCCCATCGCGAGCTTCTTGTCCGACTCCTGCGCCCGCGCGTAGAGCCGAATCATGGCGTTCATCAGCGGACCGTGGTCCTCACGCGTGGCACTGCCGATGACGAGCTGCTTGAGCCTCGAAAGCGAGCCGAAGGGGCTGATCACCCCGTGTTCGAGGTAGTACTGCCCCTCGGTGATGTACCCGGTGTTGTCGGGCACGGGGTGGCCGAGGTCTCCGCCCGGCATGGTGGTGACCCCGAGGATGGTGATCGAGCCGGCCCCGTCGAAGTCGACCGCTTTTTCGTAGCGCGCGGCGAGTTCCGAGTAGAGCGAGCCGGGGAAGCCCAGGTTCGAGGGCACCTGCTCCATGGCCACGCCGATCTCCTTGAGCCCGTCGGCGAAGGCGGTCATGTCGTTGAGCAACACGAGCACCCGATGCCCCGCCACCGCGAGCTGCTCGGCCGTGGCCAAGGCCATGTCGGGCACCAGCAGGCGCTCGACGACCGGATCCGCGGCGGTGTGCACGAACATGACCGTCCGCCCCATGACGCCGCCGTCCTCGAAGGCCCGGCGGAAGAAGATCGAGTCGTCGAACTCCAGACCGATGCCTCCGAACACGATGACGTCGGCCTTGGCCTGCAGCCCGATGCGCGCGAGCAGCTCGTTATAGGGTTCACCTGCGGCCGAGAAGATGGGGAGCTTCTGGCTCTCCACCAGCGGGTTGAACACGTCGATCATCGGGATGCCGGTCTCGATCATTCGGTGCGGCACGGTGCGACGGACCGGGTTGACCGAGGGGCCCCCGATGCCGACGGCGGGTCCTTCGTCGACGGGCGGCTTGCCGTCCCGAGGTCGCCCCGAGCCGTCGAAGATTCTCCCCAGCAAGCGCTCACTGACCCGCACCTGCATGGGCCGCCCGAGGAACCGGACGCTGGCCGCCGTGCTCAGGCCACGAGTGCCGTCGAGCACCTGCAGTGAGACCCGGCGCCGATCGATGCGCACCACTCGGGCCGTGCGTGACTCGCCGTCGGGATTTCGCAACACCGCCAGGTCACCGTTGCCCACGCCGTCGGCCAGGACCTGGGCGATGTCGCCTCGGATTTCCTCGATTCCTCGGTACGTCTCGATCATGCTGCACCTTCCATCGGTTCGCGTCCCGTCTGTTCGAGCACGAGCGCGTCGATGCGACGGTCGTGCTCGTCGTGGGCCTCGGTCCCCGGCTCGCAGTAGGCCTTTTGGTAGAAGGCGTCGGTCAGTCGGGTGAAGAAGCGGCGCGCGGCGGCCTTGCTCTCGAAGCGCCACGGACTGGCGAGGACCTCGTGCAGCCGCAGCAGGTCAGCGCGCTGACGCTCGATGGGCGTGGCGGCATCCACGTCGTCGAACGCGTTCTGCTGCAGATAGACCGCGTCGAGCAGCTCTCCGCTCAGGTAGGCGACCAGGTCGTCGAGACCGACCCCCTCCTCCCCGACCACCGTCATCATGCGGCGAACCTGGGCGCCCCGAGCCAGGCATTCGCTCGTGACGGCCACCGCTTCGGTCCATGCCGGGTCCTGCTCGCCGAAGCGCGGCCCGTAGCGCGACCAGGAGTCGAGCGGGTCGATCGCGGGGTACTTGCGCTCGTCCGAGCGGGCTCGGCTGAGGCCGATGAACGCCCCCACGACCTTGAGCGTGGCCTGGGTGACCGGCTCCTCGAAGTTGCCGCCCGCGGGCGACACCGTGCCCACCAGGGTCACCGCCCCGGTCTCCCCTCCGTGCAGCCGCACCAACCCCGCGCGCTGGTAGAGGCCCGCGATGCGGGTGTCGAGGTACGCGGGGAAGGCCTCCTCGCCGGGGATTTCCTCGAGGCGCCCCGACATCTCGCGCATGGCCTGCGCCCACCGTGAGGTCGAGTCGGCGAGCACGAGCACGTCGAGCCCGAGCTGGCGGTAGTACTCGGCCAGCGCCATGCCCGTGTAGATCGAGGCCTCGCGCGAGGCGACCGGCATCGAGGACGTGTTGCAGACGATGATGGTGCGGTCCATCAGCGTGCCGCCCGTCTTGGGGTCGGGCAGCTTGGGCAGCTCGTCGATGGTCTCCACCACCTCGCCCGCCCGCTCGCCGCAGGCGACCACGATGACGACATCGACCGCGGCGTGACGCGCCAGCAGCTGCTGCAGGACCGTCTTGCCCGCGCCGAAGGGCCCGGGAATGCAGGCCGTCCCCCCGCGCGCGATGGGAACTAGGGTGTCGATGATCCGGCACCCGGTCGTCAGGCGCTCGTTGGGATACAGCCGCTCGGCGTACGCCGCGATGGCCCGCTTGACCGGCCAGCGCTGGCAGAGGGTGACCTCGTGGGTCCGCCCCTCGTCGTCGCGCAGGGTGGCGACGCAGTCGTGCACCCGGACCTGCCCCGGGTCGGCGACATGGGTCACCGTGGCCGTGCCGCGCAAGTCGAGCGGCGCCAGGGTGCGATGGCGAAGGTGCCGCTCGTCGACCCAGCCCAGCCAATCGCCGGCCCTCACCCGGTCACCGACCTCAGCCGTGGGGTGGAAGGCCCAACGCCGCTCGGGATCGATGGCCGGGGCGGTGGCCCCTCGACGCAAGAAGAAGCCCTGGCGGTCGTCCAGCTGCTGAAGCGGCTTGTGCAGCCCGTCGTAGATGACCCCCAGCATGCCGGGACCCAACGTGACCGACAGCTGCTCGCCGGTCAGCTCGACCGGCATGCCGACCCGGATGCCGTGAGTGTCCTCGAACACCTGCAGGTAGGCCTCGCGTCCCTCGATGCGAATCACCTCCGCCTGCAGACGCTCGCGGCCACACACGACGTAGCCGACCTCGCTGTGCATCGCGGCGCCGGGCAGCTGCGCCACCACGAGGTTGCCGTTGACTCCGATCACTCGACCGGTCCTGCTCGCATCACTCATCGCCAGTCCTCCTCGGGGAGTTCCCCGTCGTCACGAAAATCCCAGGCCTGCTGCACCGTCGCGGCCACGATGCGGGCGACGACCGCTTCGGTGGAAAACGGGCTGCCCCCCACCAGCGCCTCGAGCTCCCGCACGCGAGCCGTATCCAGCGCTCGCTCCCGAAGCTCCGGGGTGGCGGCGCCCTCCGCCTCGGTGACCACCGCGGCCACGCTCGCCGCATGGTCGGCGACATCGGGTCGCGGCGCCGGCCAGTCCAGGCCTCGGGCCGCCGCGCGTCGGGCCGCCAGGGCCTCCCGTAGCGCGCGGTCGAAGCTCAGCCACTGCGCCATCGCTTCATGCCCACACTCTTGCGCCAACCGGAGCGCCCGCTCCATGCGGTCGCGGTCGGCCGCGACCGGCTCGTCTGCGCGCTCCGTGTCACTCAGCTCCAGCAAAGCCTCCACCAGCATCTGGTCGGCCTCGCCGAGCTCGGGCAGGCAGCGCTCCACCAAGGCCAGCATGGGCATCGCAGGCGCCTGCGGACCCTCGGGGGCGGGCGGCAGCGCGGTGAGCAGCTCGTAGTGCCTCATCCCTCGCCTCCCGCCGCGAACAGCTGCGCGCGGAGCCGCGGTGATGCGAAGCGCAGCAGCACCTCGCGCAGCGCGTCGTCGGTCACGTCGAGTTCTAGTCCGTCCCCGCGCAGGCGAAGCCCCGCCCGTACGTCAGCGTCGAAGCGCACGGTCACGCCCTCGTCCAGGTCGCGGACCACCGCCTCGACGAACGCCCCGTCCAGTCGCGCCCGCTCGGCCGCGGGGAGCAAGACTTCGAGGTCACCACCACCGTGGGCGAACGCCCGCACCGCTTCGCGCAGCATCGCCCCCAGCTGCGCAGGGTCCTCCAGCACGCCGGCCAGCGCGCCATCGATGGTCGGGACCACCACGCTACGCTCGAGGGCTTGTCGAAACGCCAACAACCCGGCGGCGCTCGCCTGAGCCAGCTCGTGCTCGAGCTGCGCCGTGCGTCGGTTCGCCTCGGCTTCGGCCGCGGCGACGACCCGCTCGGCCTCGACTCGGGCCTCGTCGATCAACGTTCGGGCCTCGGCTCGCGCCTGCTCCAACCGCGCCTCGGCCTGCTGCTCTCCGGCCTCGATGCCCCGTCGTCGTAGCGCATCCACCACCCGCTCGAGCCCATGGATTTGCGCATCCAACGCGGGATCTCCATCCGTCCTACTCATGAGATTCACTCCACCGTTGCTGCCTTCAAAAGCACCATGAGCCGCGATTTAGACCCCATCGAACGATTAGTTCTCTCGTGATAGATTAGTTTTATTCATGCCTACCAAGCTCCCCTCGCTGTCTGCGCTCCAGACCTTCGAGGCGGCAGCGCGGCACTGCAGCTTCACCGCGGCATCGCGCGAGCTGCATGTGACGCAGGGAGCCGTGAGTCACCAGATCCGCGCGCTCGAGAGCGACCTCGGCTATCGGCTCTTCGTACGTCGGCCGCGAAAGGTCGAGCTCACCGAAGAAGGTCGGGTGCTCGGTGACGCGGTCACGCGAGGGCTCGAGCAGATCAGCGAAGCCCTGCGCAGCATCGATGCCCAGCTCGGTCGCGGGTGGCTGACGGTCAGCGTCAGTCACTCCTTCGCGGTGCGCTGGCTCGTGCCTCGCCTCGAGGATTTCCGCCAGATCCACCCCGACACCGACGTCCGCATCTCTTCGACCAACCGCATGATCGATCCGCGGCGCGAGGAAATCGATCTATGCATTCGCTACGGCGACGGCGACTACCCCGGGCTCGACCGCGAGCTGCTCATCAACGAAGAGGTCTTTCCCGTGTGTAGCCCGGCGCTGGTCGACGGCCCCACCCCCCTGCGCCGCCCCGAAGACCTTCGGCACCACGTGCTCCTGCACGACGACGTGCTGGTCGACCATCCCCGACGCGCCGCCTGGGACCACTGGCTCGCCCTGGCCGGCCTCGACCTCGACCTCGACCCGCACTCCGGGCCCCACCTCAGCCACACCAGCATGACGATGACCGCCGCGCTCGCGGGTCAGGGGGTCGCGCTGGGGCGCACCTGCCTGGCCGCAGACGACCTCGAGGCGGGACGCCTGGTCCGCCCCTTCGGCCCCTCGTTTCGCTCGCCGTTTTCGTACTGGCTGGTGGCGCGACCCGGCGGGCTGCGGCGCAAGCCGGTCGCCGGGTTCATCGCCTGGCTGCGCGCCAGCATGCCGAAGTGAGCCCCTCGCACGGGGGGTTCACATTCATGGGGCGCGTCATGTCTACGACATGGGAGTCCATGACCGAATGAAACTGCCCCGACTCGCTCGTCGTCCACGCACCTGGCGTTCCCGTGGGCCCAGAGCCCTCCGCACCGACGGAGTCCGACCGTCGATCCTCGTCTACAAGAACGACGAGTACGTCGACAAGGACGTGCTCGAGTTCGCCGAACTGAGTCAATTCGACCCCATCGTCCTCATCTTGACCGGCAAGGGCCAAGCCACGGGGACGCTCGTGAACGTGGGACGGGACGTGGGCAAGGTGATCTTGACCGCCGCGCACGTCATCGAAGACGGGGTGCGGAGCGTCTACCTCGAGGGCGCGCCGATCAACGAGACCGAGGGCTCCCCCAGCATGGAGGTCGAAGTGGCGAGCACCAAGGCCAGCCCGAATTTCGAGCGGGGCAACGACGACACGCGCCGCTACGACTACGGCGTCATCGTGCTGAAGGACGCGGTCGACACCATCACCCCCTACACCATCTCCAATACCTGCCCCACCCGCGTGCACGAGGGCATCGTCAACGTCGGCGGCTACGGAGACTACGTCAACACCTCGGGCGCCAACAGCAAGGCGCTCCACAAGCGGGTGTTCCACAGCCTCGTGCGCACCGACGCGTCGAACTGCTCGGTGCTGTTCTCCGACTCTGTCGAGAAGATCGACAAGGACCCGACCCAGGGCATCTACTGGGGCTACCCCTGGGAGGGCGACAGCGGCGGCCCAGTGTTCACGGGCGGTGTCTTCAACCAGGTGGCCGGCGTCGTCTCGGGCAAAACCGCGGACGACCGATTCGCCTACGCACGGCCCTCCGCCAACGACATCGTCGGTCTGCTCACCTGACTCCAAAACGACGCGAGCCCGGATGACGTTTGCCATCCGAGCCCGCGGGTCGAGGTGAAGAGGCTCTCAGCCTTCGCCTTCGGCCTCGGCTGCCCGCTGCCCGACGACGAAGGCCGCCAGCTCCGCGAGGTCCTCTTCGCTCAGCTTGTCCTCGCCGAACTTGGGCATCTGGGCCTCTTCACCGAACAGGTCGACCGCGCTCGAGTCTCGGATGACCCGGGCGACCCACTTCGCCGAGCCGTGGTCGAGCAGGTTGGGCCCAGCGCCCTCGAGGCCCGCTTCGACCTCGTGGCAGCCGCTGCAGTCGAACTCGTCGTCCCATAGCGTCTTGCCGGTCGCGGCCAGCACGGAGTCGACGTCCTGTTCGCCCTGCAGCTGCCACAGGTACTCGACCAGGGCATCGAGCTGGTCGGCAGCGATCGCCGTATGCTCGTCGCTCTCGGCCACCTCCGGGTAGGGATCCATGTCCTCGTGGATGGTGCCGCCGAAAAAGCGCGTTTCGTTGGGGTCGCGAACCAACGCGGCCAGCCACGCTCGGCTGCTGTAGTCGGTGAGCGAGGGTGCCTCTTCACCGCCGAAGCCATCGAGTTCGTGGCAGTTCTGGCAGTGCTCGACATAGAGCGCCCGCACCTTGTACTCGGGGTCGTTGCGATACACCGCGGGCCCGCCCTCGGGCAGCACGCCCTCCTTGGCAAAACCGCGGGCTCGCTCGGCCTGCGCGTACGCCTGCTTCATCGCCTTTTGGTACGACTCGTTGCCCGCGTCCTTTTGCATCGACAGCGCGGTGAGCCCGACGACGGAGGCCATGATGAGCCCCATCACCGTCAGCACCACCGCCCGCCCCGCCTTGCCGCGGAGGCCATCGAGGAAGGGCGCGGCCACCATGAAGCCGACCACGCCTCCGGGGATGACCATGGTGGCGATGGGCTCGAGCGGCCCCTCGAAGAAGGTGCGCAGCTCGTACAAGAACAGGAAGTACCACTCCGGTCGCGCCTGAAAGCCCGAGGTGGGGTCGGCGGGGCCGAACAGCTCCGAGCCGTGGGTCTTGACGGTGATGCCCACCAACGCGATGGCGACCAGCAGCATCGCCACCATGTCGACCAGCAGCTGCCCCGAGACGAAGGGCTTGCTCTTCGAGTCGGGCTGCTCCGCCTCGGTCGCCTGGCCACGCCGCCCGAGCACCACGATGGCCGCGAGCAGCAGGCCCGCGACCAACGGCAGCACGAACGCATGCGCCGCGAACAAGCGGGTCAGGGTCAGGTTGCCGGCCTGGCCTCCGCCCTGCACCACGGTGCGCAGCGCCTCGCCGCCGGGCGTCTGCTCCATGATTCCGAACTCGACCTGCGCGGCCCAGTAGCCCTGCTCGTCCCAGGGCAGGATGTTGCCGGTCACGCCCAGCGCCATCGTCACGATGAGCAGGCCCAGGGTCGAGATCCAGACGATTTCGCGAGGTCGGCGGTACGCCCCGGTGAACGCCAGCTGAGCGAGGTACAGCCCCGCGCACAGGATCATGGCCGAGGTGCCGTAGTGGTGTAGCCCCCGCAAGAACCAACCCGAGGCCACCTGGTCGTTGAGATAGGCCGTGCTCGCCCACGCATCGGAGGCGGAGGCGCTGTAGTGGGAGGCCAGCAGTACGCCGAGCACCCCCTGCTGCACGAACAGGTACACCAACACGGCCGGCAGCACGTTGGTGAGCCGCGCTCCGCCGGGCACGGGATGCTCGGCGAAACTCCGCCAAAGCCCCGGCAGCGCGGTGCGCTCTTCCAGCCAATCGCGCATCAGACGGGCTCCTTGGCGTCGGTGCCCTGACGAAAGCGTTGATACCGGATCGCGACCAGGTCGTTGTCGGTCTGCAGCTCCAGCTCGTCCATGCCGCGCGGCGAGGGGCCCGTCTCCACGCCGCCATCGAGCGAGAAGAACGAGTCGTGACACGGACAGATGAACTTGTCGTTGTCGCCGTCATAGTCGATGGCGCAGCCGAGGTGCGGACACACCGTGGACATCGCCATGAGCTTGCCTTCGCGCTGACGGACCCATGCCGAGCCCACCTTGACCTGCACCACGCGATTCCAGGCATCGACGCGATCGGCATAGAGGTCGACCTTGACCGGCGTCTCGCCTACGAACTGCGCCATCTTGCCCACCGGGATGAACTCGTCCGAACCACTGGTGGTCGGCGTGCTCAGCGGGTGAAGTAAGAAGGACGTCGCCGGCACGGCGACCGCGGCCGCGACACAGGCCCCTACGGCACCGGCCCCCGCCAACATGAACCGACGCCGCGAGCCGTCCTCGGTCGCGGCAGATCCGTCTCCATCTCGTCCTCGATCACTGTCCGCCATCGGTATCGTCTTCTCGTGATGTTCGTGCGCAGCCGAAATCGTCCGGCCCGGGGATGCTCACCCCCACAGAGTGTAGATGCAGCGCGGTCTCCCCACGACGCGCGACATCGGCCTGCCGTGCTCCCGCAAAATCGCAAGCGAAGCCGCAACGTTACAACCGGGCAGCAAAAGCCGTTCGCGGCCGACAACCGCTCACAAGGCAGTGGGGCCCACCCTTTTGACTCGATCTCACGGTAGGATTCGACGAAATCGACGATCCCATCGATCCCGATGCGGCCCCGCGACGTAGCGAGGTCGGCCCCTCGAGGATGAGTTTGGAGACCACCGTGCGACACATCGTAGTGCCTACGCTCTTTGCCGCCCTCGCCGCCTGCGGCGGAGCCCCATCCGCTCCCACGAAGGCCGAGTCCACCCCGGCCCCTGCCGCTCAGGCCTCCGCGGCCGCGGCTGCGTCCGCCTCCACCGCGAGCCCGGCCGCCAAGGCAGCCGCCGCGAAGGCTCATCCTGTGACCTTCGAGGCCCAGCTGGCGCTCCTCGACGCCGAGATCGCCGCCCGTAAGAAGGTCGCCCAACAAAATGGTCGGTCCGGCCTGGCGTTCGGCAACGTCGCCTCGCTGTACATGACGCGGGCCCGCCTGTCCGGGGACTGGGGCGACTACGCCGCAGCGGAGGAAAACGTCGACCAGGCCTTCGCGGTGAGCAAGACGGGCAAGACCGGTCCGTTCATCGTGCGGGCGCGCCTGAACTACACGCTGCATCGGCTCGACCGGGTCGACGAGGACTTCGCCACCGCGGCCAAGCTGCCCACCAACTCGGGTGACGCCAAGCGCAGCCACGAGCTGTTTGCGGCCAACCTGGCGTTCCAGCGCGGCCAGTACGACGACGCCAAAAAGGCGCTCGACGAGCACGCCAAGGGCCCGGCCACCCTCCCCGGCCGCGCATCGCTGGCGCTCTACCACTGGAAGTCGGGCAACTTCGAGGATGCCGAGCGCCTCTACACCGAGGCCATGGAAGCTCACGACGGCAAGGCGACCGAGCCAGTGGCGTGGGTGCACCTGCAGCTGGGCCTGATGGACCTGGACCGTGGTCGTTGGGACGAGGCCCTGGCCCACTACCGCGCGGGCGCCTCGCTCATCCGTGGGTACTGGCTCATCGACGAGCACATGGCCGAGATCCTCACCCTCCAGGGCAAGACCGACGAGGCCAAGGCGCTGTACCAGAGCATCATCGAACGCACGGGTAATCCCGAGTTCATGGATGCGATGGCCGAGATTCACGCCGCCGCGGGGGAGGACGGCGAAGCGGAGGCATGGGCCGCCAAGGCCCGCGCCGCGTTCGAAGACCAGCTGCGTCAGTTCCCCGAAGCGGCGTACGGCCACGCGTTGGGGCACTTCCTCGCCCATGGCACGGACCCCGAGCGCACGGTGCAGATGGCGGAGCGAAACCACGCCCTGCGCCCCAATGCCGACGCCAAGGCGATGCTGGCCGAGGCTTACCTGGCGGCGGGACGGCTCCCCGATGCCGACCGGCTGATCGACGAGGCTCTGGCCACGCCCATGCGCAGCGCGTCGCTGCATGCCACCGCGGCTCAGATCAAGGACGCGGTCGGCAACAAGGGTGCCGCCAAGGCCCAGCGCAAGGCCGCGCGCGCCATCAACCCGAAGATCGAGCTGGACTGAGCGGGCGACCGGGGGCCTCAGTCGCCATCGCGCGCCAGGGCCTGCACCGTCATGTCGCGAGCCAGCTCGCGGAGCCAACGATGCGCGGGGTCTCGGTGCACGCGCTCGTGCCAGGTCGCCATGATGCGAAAGGTGGGCAGCTCGACCGGAGGCTCCACGATCCGAAGGTCGGCGAAGTTGGACGCCACCTCGGCGATCGCCCGCGGAATCGTGGCCACCAGATCGGAGCGCGCCACCATGAAGGGCACCCCGTTGAAGTACGGCGTTCGCAGCACCGTGCGCCGGGCGAGCCCCCGCTCGGCCAGCCGCTCGTCGACCACGCCGGGCTGATCGGTGTGTGCGACCACGACGTGCCCGAGCGACGCGTACTCCTCGACGGTGATGTGATCGCGCCCCTCCAGGATCGGATGCCCCACTCGCAGGATCACCACGAAGGACTCGTCGCAGACGCTTCGCATGCGTAGCGAAGCGCCCTCGAGGCCGCCCGTACCCATGACCAGGTCGGCGACACCGTGCTCCAGCGCCTGTACGATGCTGCCTCCGCTCGGCGGTTGGATGCGCATGGAGATGCCGGGCGCGACCCGGCCGACGTACTCCATCACCCGCGGCAGGATGACGAGGTCGGCGAAGTCCGAGGTGACGATGGTGAACCGACGCTCCGCCGTGGACGGATCGAAGGGCGTGGTGTTTCGAACGGCCGCGTGCAGCTCGAGCAACCCGCGACGCACGGGCGCCACCAAGGCCATCGCCCGGGGGGTCGGCACCATGCCCTGGCGACCGCCGACCAACAGCTCATCGTCGAACAGCTCCCGCAGGCGTCGCAGCCGATGGCTCATCGCCGACTGCGTGAGCCCGACGCGCGCCGCGGCTCGGGTCACGTTGCGGTCCTCGAGCAAGGCATCCAACGCGACCATGAGGTTCAGGTCGATCGCTCCTCCATGTATGTCTTGCATGAAAAGTATTAGAAGCATGCGTTGTTTGCATAGAGATTCCAAGCGCATGGTGACGGGGAAGCCACCCAGGAATCCCCATGAAACCGCCCCAGAACCGCTCACTAGGCCGAAATCGGCGGTCGTTGCTCTCGGTCACCGTGTGGATCGTGGCCAGCGCCGGAGCGCTCCTCAGCAGCGCATGTGACGCCGCTCAGGCCGAGACCCTGCCTCCCGCCGAGGCCTCGATCGACGCTCGCCCCACCGCCCCCGACCCTGTCGCGGGCCCGCCCACGAACCTCGAGCCGCCCTCCTCCGACCAAGCGCAGCTGTCCGGGGTGATTCGCGAGTGCCTCCCCGCGGGCGGCTACACGTACCTGCGCCTCGAGCTCGACGACGGCGCATTCCCCTGGGTGGTGACGATGGCCAAGTCGATCGAGCCCGGCCAGCGCGTGGCCGTGGAGAGCCTCGGCACCAAGCACGACTTCCACTCCAACCGCCTCGATCGAGATTTCGACGAGCTGGTGTTCGGCATCGTCCGCCCGCTTCGCGATGAGAACTGACCTCATGATCCGCCCCATCCCTCTGACCGTTGTGTCCCTGTCCCTCCTGCTCGGCGCGTGCCCGGCCGACGACGACCCCTCCCCCACCGCGGCGGCATCCAGCTCGAGCGGCGACCCCGACTCCAGCGGCGGCGACGTCGTCGAGACAACGACGACCGGCGGCGAAGGGCTCGATTCCACCGGACCCGGCATCGACGTCGATGCGCTCTACGGCTGCGAAGACCCCGACTTCACCGTGTTCCAGCCGCTCACCGGGCCCGGCATCGATCCCGAGACCGGCATGCTGCTGGAGCCCATCCACGACAGCTATCTCCTTCACACCACGCAGATCATGGCGCGGCCCGAAGCGATGGCCGAGTTCTTCGCCGCCAACGAAAGCGTGCTGGCGCAGCTGGGGCAGACCGAGGGCCTGGTCGGGTTTTCGATCGCCATCGAGCCCAACTGTGGCTTCGCACGCACGCTGGGCATCTGGGAGGACGAGCGCAGCATGCTGCTGTTCATCGGCACGGGCGCGCACCTCGATGCGATGACCGAGGTCGCCGACCTCGCCGTCACCGCCCGCTCGACCACCTGGACCGCGAATGGGGCCGATATGCCGTTGACGTGGGCGGTGGCCCTCGAGGCGATCGCCGACATCACGCCCATCGTCTACTGACCTTTTGGTTTCGGGCATCACCGTGCGGGTTCCAACCGTTCGGTGATGCAGGTTCAATTCGGGCGAGCACGCCACGAGACGGTGCGCCGCACGCCCGCCCCCGGCCTGCTAAGGTCGCGGCCATGATACGCACTACGGTGATCGGGGTACTCGCCGCCGCCATGACGGTGGCCTGTGGCAGCACCGAGCCCGCCGCCGAGGGCGGCTCTTCGAGCGAGACCACGAACGGAGGCTCCTCCACCGCGCCCGCGTCGGCGCAGACCACCAGCGGTGGCGAAACCACGGGCGGCGTCGAGGAGTCGGGCGAGTCGACCGGTAGCGCCGACTCGACCACGACCGGTAGCTCGGACATGGATCGGAGCCCCGGCTGCGACGGTGGTGACCCCAACGCCATCCCGGCCACGGTGGAGATCGACGGGGTCGACCGCGAGTTCTTGTTCGTGCTCCCCGACGACTACGACCCGACCCGCGCGTACCCGCTGGTCTTCGCCTGGCATGCGCGCGGCACCAACGGTGCGATCGCTCGGGTCTACTACCAAGTCGAAGAGGCCTCGGAGGGCAACGCGATCTTCGTGTACCCCGACGGGCTGCCCCAGGAGACCTCGGGCGGCGAGACGGGCTGGAACCTCTCCCCCACGGGCTATGACGTGCTGTTCTTCGACGAGCTGTACGCGCAGGCCACCAACAACCTGTGCATCGACCAAAGCCGCGTGTTCTCCACCGGGCACAGCTTCGGCGGCTTCATGTCGAACTTCATCGGCTGCGTGCGCGGCGAGTTCTTCCGCGCCATCGCCCCGGTGGCGGGCGGCGGCCCCCAGGGCACCTGCAGCGGGCCGATGGCGGCCTGGATCGCCCACGGCACCGTGGACCCCACCGTGCCCTTCGCCGTCGGCGAGGCGAGCTACGACTACTGGCGCGACCTCAACGGCTGCACCGAAGATCCGGTCGCGGTCGAGCCCAGCCCCTGTGTGATCCACGAAAGCTGCGACGCCGGGGTGCCGCTGACGTGGTGCGAGCACAACGAGACGATGCCGCTCGAAGGCCACCACTGGCCGACCTGGGCCGGCGACGCGATCTGGGATTTCT
The DNA here is from genome assembly GCA_039028615.1 of Myxococcota bacterium. Lineage (GTDB taxonomy): Bacteria > Myxococcota_A > Polyangia > Nannocystales > Nannocystaceae > Paraliomyxa. Next base: position 100,036 of record JBCCHT010000001.1, read on the forward strand.
TCGCCCAGTTCTAGCGAAGCTCAGCGACGCCCGAACTTCTGCGTCCAGTAGTGACCGAAGGCATCGGACGAGGGGTGATGCCCCACGCCGACCTCGCGGAAGTTCGGGCTCATGATGTTGGCGCAGTGACCGGGGCTGCTCATCCAGCCGGCCACGACGTCACGCGCCGTGGCCTGCCCAGCCGAGATGTTCTCCCCGGTGGCCATCGCCCGGTAGCCGGTCGCTTCGATGCGGTCCGACGGCGAGCGACCCTGGAGGTCGTGGTGATCGAAGAACCCGGAGCGCGCCATCTCGCGGCTGTGGCCGCGGGCGGCACAGGTCAGGCGAGGCTCGGCACTCAAGGCGGGCACGGGACCGAAGCGTCGGCCGCCGCAGCGCGCTCCCTCGGCGCGATGGGCATTGATGAGCGCCACCACTTCGCGCTCGGCCGCGGCCCGCTCGGACGACCACGCGGGCAGCCCGGCGCACTGCGGGCCGGCATCGGAAGCGCTGGCTCGGCGACGCGCGGGGCCGCGGTTTTTGTGCGACGACTTGACCAAGCGCCGGCCTCGGCGAGTCTCGGCGCCCTTCGGCGACGACGCGGCCTCGGTGGTGGGGCCCGAGCGCGAGGGCTCGGGCGGGCGCGAAGACGTGGAGTCGTGAACGGTACAGCCCCCAACGACGAGGGCCAGGACGGCGACGGACCAGTGTGTCGTCATCACGAAGTTGGACGCAGTCGCCCCGCCCCATCGTCAAAAGTGACGAATCGAGGGCCTCAGGCCCCGCTGCGGGGCCGCTCAGCCCGTGCAGCAGAAGGTGACCGGCTCGGCTTCGGCCGCGGTTCCCATGGGGCCGACCACCGCGGGCTCGCACTGCCCCTGCGCAGAGCCCACCACATGGGAAAGCGCGACGGGATCGATGCTGCCCACGCCGTCGGTGCATCCCCCCGCCGGGACATTGCCCGCAGAGCTCCCCATGCAGTTGGTCGTGGTCGACAGGAACAAGGTGGTGTTCATGCACGGGGTGCTCGGGAACCCACACGTGCACTCCTGGCAGTCGCGGTCGTCGTCGACGTCCTGATGCAGCACCGTGCGCACGGAGTAGTCGCCCGCGGGGCACTCGACCTCGCCCGTCTGCCACACGCACCACTGGGGGTAGTACGGGTCGGAGGGCGCGTCGGCGCACAGCTGACCCGAGCCGCAGTCGCCCTCGTCGAAGGTCCCGCCGCACGCCAAGTGCTGGGTCGAAAACAGCGCGGGGTCGACCGTCGTGTGCGAGATCGGGTCGCAAGAGCCGCTGGTCACGGTGGGCGGCACGAACTCGTAGCTCCCCGACAGGTCCCAGTCGGAGCCGATGCTGAGGTTGCAGCCCGGGAACACGTTGAAGGGAGCGTCGGGCGTGCCGCTGCACCCGGGGCCGGGGTAGTAAATCATCTGACCGCCGCTGCACGAGGCATCGGTCAGCGGTTCGCACTCGCAGCCGCAGGTCGCCGCGGGGGCGACCAGGTCGCTGAAGACCTGGGTCTGCTGATCGGTGAAGGGCGCCGCGCACCCGAGGTCTTCGGCGGCGTCGGCCTCGAGCCACGCAAAGGGCCCCGTCCAGCCGTCGGGCGCGGCCGCGATGCACTCCATGCCCCGCGCCTCGCACCCGGAGGCCTCGGTGTCGCCGGCGGCCGTGGTGTCGGTGGTGCCCGTGCCCGTGGTGGTGGCGCCCGGCGTGGGCGTGCCGCCGCTCGAGTCCATGGCGGGCCCCGTGCTGGTGGCGGCGCCCGTGCTCGAGTCGTTCGCCTCGCCGTTGTTCAAGTAGGGGTTGGGCTCGGTGCAGCCCGAAACCAGGATCAGCGCGAACGCGGCTGCCACCCCGATTTCGCCGTGTCGTCCGCCAAAGGCCATCGCTCGAATCATGATCTGCTCCACCGACGACGTAAAGGCCAATCGCTCACGCGACGGTTTGGGCCTGCTCCATGAGCCGGTCGTTGGTGATGACCCACAGATAGCGCAACTTGGCCAAGTCGATCTGATACCCCGGCTCGTTCGGGCCGGGCGCGACGCAGAGCCGAGTCGTACCGTCGTCTTGTTCCAAGCGAACCCCGACCAACAGCCGCCCTCGACGCCGCAGCCCCAGGGCCAGCTCGCAAAACCCGACCGTCCCCGAGCCCGGTTTCACCGGTCGCATGCGCACGAAGCTCTGGCCCCACGAACCGAGCAGCTCGGAGTACACGCCGTCGAACCCGGGCACGACGACCGACTGGAACAGGAAGAACGCGCGCAGCTGCGGGATCGAGTAGATCCGCACGTGGTGCTTGCCGAGGGTCCGAAAGTGCTCCTCGAGCCGGGCGGCGAGCCGGGCATCGAAGACCTCGGCCACCACTCGGGGGCGCCCGTGCTCGGCTCCGTGCGCGGCCAACAGGTCCTCGAGCTTGAGCAAGGTCGTGGTCGTCCGCGCGTCGTTTTCTCCCTCGGCGTCGGCCATGAAGACCACTGCGTCGAGATCACCGACATGACCGAAGCCAGCCGGCAGATCCACCAGGTGCCGGCTGGCCATCCAGTCCGCGACCCGCACCTGCACCCGGCTCTCCTGCGCACTCGCCGTGTTCGCCTGCTGGAACACGTAGCTGCCGTCGGGCTGAGAGACGAAGGCACCGTGGTAGGCGGGCATCAGCCCGCGGTCGACCAGCTCGCTGTGCTCTTCGAGCGCATCCCGGGCCCGTCGCTCCGCGACCGCGTCCGCGACCAACACCAGCACTTCGCCGCCGGGCTGACCCCGCAGCAGTTCCTCGAGCATGTAGATGGAGCCGCGCCGAAAGCCGCAGACCAAGACCCGACCGATGGTCGTCTGGGCCGTGCGCTCGAGCTGCGGCGGACGCATCACCGATGGCGGCGCCTCGTCGTGCTCGCGGCGGGCCTCTTTGGGCTGGCTCTCGGCGAAGTCGCGAATCGAACGGAAGTTGTCGGCGATGGCCACCAGGCCCAGGCATCGGCCTCGACGCGGAGCATCGGGGTCGCTGCTCCGCGGATTGACGACCACCTCGAAGTCCTGGTGCGAATCCTCGTCGCGCGGCGCCATCATCAGCCCGACCGGCACGATGGTCGACTCGCCGCGGGTCAGCCCTCGCTGCAGCAGGTTGTCCATGGCCACCACCGGGTCGGAGCCGAGGTCCGGCGGGTCCTCCATGGTGAAGCCGAGCCCCTCGGTCTGGAAGAAGCACGTGTAAAGCTCGTGCCCGCGGCTGGTGAGCAGCTCTTCGAGCAGGTCACCCAGGCCCGGGCACCGCACCACGCCGGCCACGAACAAGGCGACCAGGCGCTCGGTGGGCACCACGAACGCGCGGAAGGTGGCGCGCCCCGGGGCGACCGCGGCTCGGGCGGCGGCGATGTTGCTGTCGTCGAGGATCTCCGCGATGACCACCCGCTGGCGCTCGCGGGGCCGACGAGGCCGACGCTCGATCTGCGCCCGCACCCGCTCCACCAGGTTCAGCAGCGTCTGGATGGTGTCGGCATCGGGCGAGGGCTCGTCGTGGTCGGCCAGCAGCACGATGCGCTTGGCGTGCACGAGGTCGGCCCGTACCAGCAGGTTGTCGTCCTTGTCGGCGCGCTCGCGGTACACGATGCGCGACAGCTCGGGCTGCCGCAGAAACTCGGGCGGATCCTCGCGGCGACCGACCACCAGATAGCGCGGGCCGAAGAGCCCGCGTCGCCACAGGTCGCGAAACCACGCCGCCGACAGCACCCGGGCGTCGGTGGGCAGCAGCTTTCGGTAATAGCGCATCAGCTCCGCCAGCAGCCGTGACGTGGGCGGGGTGACCCCCACGATCACCGTGTGCCCGCGCAGGCCGGCCGGGCGCAGCCGCGACAGCTGCATCAGCTCGTGCACGACATCGGTGCCGAGACCGATGAGGAACGAGATCAAGAACAGGCCGAAGACGGTCAGGCCCAGGCTGATGAGCACCAGCGGAATGGCGAACGGGGCCGGGAGCATGTTGCCCGGGTCCTGGACCTGCCGAAATGCCCACCACAACAGATTGAAGAAGGTGCGGTCGCGGGCGTCGACCTGCTCGTCGCCCGTCACGTCGACCCAGCCGCCGCCGCTCTCGGCGAGGTGGTACATGACCAGCGCGCCCGCGAAGGACAGGCCGCCCACCACGAAGCCCATCAGCATGATCTGCCGGGCCCGCTCTCGCCGCGACAAGATCGACCACAGGTCCATCACCAGCGGCGCCCAGTAGCTCACCAGCAGGAACATCCGGGTGAGCCGGAACAACCGCAGCCAGCGGGCGCCCGAGGGTCCGACGGGCAAGGGCAGGAACGACACCAGCGCGATGAGGTCGGCGAGCAGCAGGAAGAACGTGCCCATCCGAGTCCGTCGTCGACGGATGGGTGCCGAAGGTCGCTCGACGATGCTGCCGCCCTCCTCGTCGGGATCGGGAGGTCGCTTGATGATCACGAACAGCCGCGCGAGGAACTCGGCCCCGAACATGGTGAGGAACAGCGCGTCCGTGCCCTCCACCCACTCGAAGGGCAGCAGGCTCACGATGATGGCGATGCTCAAGACCAGGCGCACCGCGGTGCGCTCGAGGAATCGATCGATTTCCTGCACCCACCGCAGGTCTCGCGAAGTACGAGATGGCGTCGGCGAGGCTTCACTCACGAGGGCCGCAGGATACCCGCCCCGACCGGAGCCAGCCACCCACCGACCTGGGCCTTGCCCGACCGGCTAGCGGGCGGGGGCGGACGAGGGGCCGAGCGCGGCCGCGTCGGCGAGCACCTGGTCGGCGTGCACCCCCGGATCGACCCCTCGGTAGACCTTGGCGATGGTGCCGTCGGGCCCGATGAGAAAGCTGTCGCGATCGGTCATGCCGAGGGTGGTGTCGACCCCGAAGGCATTCGACCAGGCGTGGTCTTCGTCGGCGATGAGGGGCAGCGGCAGCGCATGCTCCTCGGCGAACTCGGCGTGGGACTCGTTGGAGTCGGACGAGACGCCCACCACCAGCACCCCGGCCTGCTCGTAGCGCTCCCAGGTGTCACGGAAGGCGCACGCTTCCTTCGTGCAGCCGGGGGTGCCGTCGCGCGGGTAGAAATAGACGAGCACGGTGGTGCCCTGCAGCGCGGGCAGGTCGATGGTGGTGCCGTCGTGCGCGACCCGAGACAACTCCGGGGCCGAAGCGCCGACCTCGAGCAGCTCGACGCTGCGCCCCGCGCAACCGGTCACGACCGGGGCGGTCAGCATCAACGAGCCACAAAGCAGCCAGGCACGACGGGCGAGCATGCCTGGCTCATAGCGCATGACCGAGCGCGCGGCCACCGGTCGGCCCCTACGAGGCCATCGGCGTGAACGAGATGGACACGTGGCCGCGGGCCATGATCGCCGGCCCCGACCCGGCACGCGACTTCGCCTCGACGTCGGACTCGATGGACCAACGCACCGGGCCCTCGGTCGCGACCTCGATCGTCTGCGTAAGCTTCGCTCGATTCTGGACGCCGTCTCTGGCCGCGAAGGTCTCCACCGCGCCCGAGACATCGAGGTGCGCGGTGCCGTCCGCGACTCGCGTCAGGGTGAACTCGAAGTCGTGCCGCCGCGTACGCCGGACGCCTTCATGCACGTTCAGCACCTCCTCCTCGGGCAGGGGCATGAGCCGCTCGCCCTTCGTCAGGCTGCGCCCATCGAGCATGCGCGCCGCAGCCGAGTGGTCGCGCATGCTGGTCATGAAGCGCTCCAGGCTGACGAGTTCATCCTTCTTCACCGCGCCCCGCTGCACGTGGGTGGCGCGCAGGGGGTCGTCCTTTGTCCACGACAGCAGATAGGTCGAACCCAACACCAGGCTCGGGATCGGGGTGTGGACGCCGGCCTCGTCGATCAACTCCGTCTCGTTCTCCCGCACGTGCACCCGCGCCGAGGTGATGCCCCACTCACCCGACGACAGGACCTCGACGTCGGCGACCACGCGGCTGTGGATGTTGGTCGACTTGCCCAGCCGCAGCTGCCCCTTTTCTTCCGCCGTCCACGTGAAGCGGTCGCCGACCGCCGGCACGGCGACGTTGAACTTCACGGAGGCGGGCCGCGGGTCCGCCTCCGGCCCGACCTCGTCCGGCGTCTTCCGATCGCATCCGCCATGGACGACGAGACCGAGGAGCAACGCGACGCGACACGCGGTACGGGCGGGGGCGAGTCCAACCATCGCCCCTTGATTGCGACGAGCGCGAGTGGCGAGTCAAGGGCCGACGGGGACAGGCCGAGCAAGCCATGAGCGAAAACCGCACCTGAGAGTAATCTCTGCCCCGGGCCAGGCCCGATCCTGCTAGCCTCCCGCCCGCCATGAGCTCGAAACAAGCCAACCGGATCGAGACCGACAGCATGGGGGAGATCGAGGTCCCCGCCGACCGCTACTGGGGCGCCCAGACCCAGCGCTCTCTGCATCACTTCAGCATCGGCAACGACCACTTTCCCCGCGCGATGATCCGCGCCCTCGGCTTGCTCAAGAAGGCCGCCGCCCTCACCAACGGCGACCTCGAGACGCTGCCCAAAGAGACGGTCGACCTGGTGAGCCGCGCCGCCGACGAGGTCATCGAGGGCAAGCTCGACGACCACTTCCCCTTGTTCGTGTGGCAGACCGGCAGCGGTACCCAGACCAACATGAACAGCAACGAGGTGATCGCCAACCGAGCCATCGAGCTGGCCGGGGGTGAGCTGGGCAGCAAGACGCCCGTGCACCCCAACGATCACGTCAACCGCGGGCAGTCCTCGAACGACACCTTCCCCACCGCCATGCACATCGCGGCGGCGGAGCAGACGGTACACGCGCTACTGCCCAGCCTGCAGCGGCTGCGCGACGCGCTGCAGGCCAAGTCCGAGGCGTTCGCCGACGTGGTGAAGATCGGCCGTACCCACCTGCAAGACGCCACGCCGGTCACGCTCGGCCAAGAGCTGTCCGGGCACGTGTCGCAGCTCGACCACGCCCGCGCCGCCGTCGAGGCGCTGCTGCCCCAAGTGTACGAGCTGGCCCTCGGCGGCACCGCAGTCGGCACCGGGCTCAACACCCACGCCGAGTATGCCGAGCGCAGCGCCGCTCGCATCGCCGAGCTCACCGGGCTGCCCTTCGTGACCGCGCCCAACAAGTTCGCCGCCCTGGCCGCCCACGACGCCCTGGTGCTGCTGCACGGCACGTTCAAGAACCTGGCCGGCGCCCTGCACAAGATCGCCAACGACGTCCGCTGGCTGGCCTCGGGCCCGCGCTGCGGCATCGGCGAGATCAAGATCCCCGAGAACGAGCCGGGCTCGTCGATCATGCCGGGCAAGGTCAACCCCACCCAGTGCGAGGCGCTCACCATGGTCTGCGCCCAGGTGATGGGTAACGACGTGGCCGTCAGCGTCGGTGGTATGAGCGGGAACTTCGAGCTCAACGTCTACAAGCCGCTCATCATCCACAACGTGCTGCACTCGGCGCGCATCCTCGCCGACAGCATGGACAACTTCCGCCGCTTCTGCGCCGAGGGCATCGAGCCCAACCGCGAGCGCATCGACCAGAACCTGCGCGACAGCCTCATGCTGGTCACCGCGCTCAACCCCCACATCGGCTACGACAAGGCGGCCAAGATCGCCAAGAAGGCCTATGTGGACGGCACCACCCTCGAGGCGGCCGCGGTGGAGCTCGGCTACCTGACCTCCGAGCAATTCGCCCAGTGGGTCGACCCCAGCAAGATGGTCGGACCCTCCAAGGACTGAGCCCATGGCCGACGCCAACGTCGACAATCCCCTGCTCCACATCGACCTGGAGCCTCCCTTCGACCGCATCGAGGCCGCCCACGTGCGGCCGGGCGTAGCCGCGCTGCTGGCCCAGGCCAAAGCGGCGATCACCACCATCGTCGACGGAGGCGAGCGCACCTACGCGGGCACCTTGGCCGCGCTCGAGCGCGCCACCGAGCCGCTCGAGCGAGCGATGGGCGTGGTGGGGCACCTCGAGTCGGTCGCGACCAACGACGACCTGCGCGATGCCTACAACGAGGTGATGCCGCAGGTCGCCGCGTTCTACTCGTCGATCCCGCTCGACGCGGGGCTTTACGGGGCGCTGCGCGAGACGGCGGCGTCCGGCGAGACGCTGTCGGCCACCAAGCAGCGCCACCTCGACAAGACCCTCGACGACTTCCGGCGGCACGGCGCCGAGCTGCCCGACGAGGGCAAAAAGCGCCTGGCCGAGCTCGACGTCGAGCTGACCAAGGTCACCACCAAGTACGCGCAGAACGTGCTCGACGGCACCAACCGCTTCGAGCTGTGCATCGAGGACGAAGCGGAGCTCGCCGGTCTGCCCCCGTCCGCCCGCGATGCGGCCCGGGCCAGCGCCGAGTCCAAGGGGCAGCCGGGCTGGCGCTTCACCCTGCAGTCGCCCTCGTACATCGCGGTGATGACCTATCTCGATCACGCCGGGTACCGCGAGCAGATGTGGAACGCGTTCAACACCCGCGCCTGCAAAGAGCCCTACGACAACCGGCCGCTCATCGGGCAGATCCTCAAGCTGCGGCGACAGAAGGCCACGCTGCTCGGCTACGACCACTTCGCCGATCTGGTGCTCGAAGATCGCATGGCCAAGACGGGCGCCAAGGCTCGCGAGTTCGTCGACGACCTGCGCGAGCGCAGCCGTGATGCCTTCGGCGTGGAGAACGAAGCGCTGCAGGCGTTCCGTCAGCAGCTCGAAGGCAAGGACGCGCCCGCGCTTCGCCCCTGGGACGTCGGCTACTACGCCGAGAAACAACGCCGCGCGCAGTACGACTTCGACGAGGAGGCCCTGCGCCCCTACTTCCCGCTCGGCCGCGTCCTCGACGGCATGTTCGGCTTGGTGCAGCGCCTGTACGGCGTCACCATCGAGGCCGCCCCCGAGATTCCCACCTGGCACGACAGCGCAGACGCCTATCGCCTGCGCGACGAGCAGGGCCAGTTCCTCGGCGTGTTCTACGTCGACACCTTCCCGCGCGAGACCAAGCGCGACGGGGCGTGGATGAACGGGCTCATCACCGGGGAGCAGTTGCCCACGGGGTTCTCGCCCCACCTCGGGCTCATCTGCGCCAACGTCACCAAGCCGGTGGGCGAAAAGCCGGCGCTGTTGACCCACCGCGAGGTGGAGACGATGTTCCACGAGTTCGGGCATCTCATCCACCACATGCTGTCGCGGGTCGAGGTACGCAGCCTCGGCGGCACCAACGTCGCCTGGGACTTCGTGGAGCTGCCCTCGCAGATCATGGAGAACTGGTGCTGGGAGCGAGAGGCGCTCGACCTGTTCGCGCGCCACTGGGATACCGGTGAGGTCATTCCCGAGGACCTCTTCGCCAAGCTCACCAAGGCCCGCACCTACCGGGCGGCCAACGCCATGATGCGCCAGCTCGGGTTCGCCACCGTCGACTTGCTGATGCACGTCGACCTCGATCCCGACACCGAGCAGGACGTCATGGGTCGGGCCCGCGAGGTGCTGGCCATGCACGCGCCCGCGCCCCTGCCCGACGACTACGGCATGGTCGCCAGCTTCGGCCACTTGTTCGCGCACCCGGTGGGCTACGCCGCCGCGTACTACTCGTACAAGTGGGCCGAGGTGCTCGATGCCGACGCCTTCACGCGCTTCCGCAACGAGGGGCTGTTCAGCCCCGACGTGGGCGCCCAGTTCCGCGAGTCGATCCTCTCCAAGGGCGACAGCCGCGATCCCATGGACCTGTACCGCGACTTCATGGGGCGCGAGCCCTCGGTGCAGCCTCTACTCGAGCGCTCGGGCCTCGCCTGAGCCGGCCGACACCATGGGAGAGGACGTCGACGTCACTTGCCCCTGGTGCGGCGAACACCTGTCGATGTGGGTCGACGCAGACGCTCGCGGTTCCTTCGTCCAGGACTGCGAGGTCTGCTGTCGCCCGTGGCTGGTCCAGGTGAGCTGGGACCTCGACGACCACGGCCAAGCTCGCTGCCAGGCCTGGGTGCAGCGCTCCTGACGGCAGCGCGGTGTTATGGTGAGGCGTGGCTCGGCTCCACCACGTCAGTCGACAGCAGCTGGCCCAGGCTCGTGCCTCGACGCCGATGCCCAAGGTCGGCGCGCCCTCCTGGAAGCCGGCCCGGCCCCGCACCGAGGGCGCCGGCCTGCGCCCCTGGTTCGACCTCACCCCGCGCTCGCCCTCCATCGATAGCCGGGTGGGTGCCAACGACGTCGAGCTCAGCGCCACGCTGGCGACCTTCGGCGGCGTGACCGAGCCCGGCCCTGGTGCCACGGGTCCCGACGATGGCGCGGAGCGGCCTCCCGTGATCCTGGGCGGCAACCCGGTCGCGCCGGGAACCCCCGCGGGCCCCATCGAGCACCGCTCCCGACAGTGCACCGTTCGCGTGCGGGTGTCGGCCGAAGGCCTGAGCCGCGGGCGCCAGTGCCTGCTGCTCGCGGCCCTGGCTGCGCTGGGTCACCCCGAGCGACCCCACTACGTGCAGGTCCTGCTCGGGGAGACCGTCCTCGGCGAAGACCTCATCACGGGCGACGACCGCGTGGGCGTCCTGTTCGATGTACCCGACGATGGACGCCTCGCCCTCGACTTGTGGCTACGACTCGCGGCGAGCGAAGTCGGGGCTCGGCTCGGGGTGTGGGGCGTGCAAGGGCACCTCCTGTAACGAGCGGGCCGCACGGGCAAAGGGAGCGAGCGGGTTGTCGATCGGCCCCGCGAACTGAAGGCTGGAGCTCGGATCGCTGAGGTCCAGCAGCTGACGACGACAGCGGAGCTGAAGGCGATTGGAGCACGACAGCTCGAACCGCGGCACGAACAGGCTGTCGCGCTCGAACGCGGCCTGCGACGCAGGATGCTCGTCCAGGTAGGCCCAGATGGCCTCCGCTACCAAGCGCCAGAACTCGGCCTGAGGAACGCCCGCGTCCCGGGCCGCAATGGGGGCCAAGAACCGAAAGAAGCAATCGAAGACGTCCATGAAGAAGGCCTGATTGCGCAGCGCGGGCGGGATGTGGATGCCCACCCGTCGGACCTCGGGCGGCAGCCGCTCCGCGCCCTCGAACACCGCGATCTCTTCCGCGATGTCCTTCATGAACACCCGCACGGGGAGGCCGTCGCGCAGGACCAGGATGGTGTTCTCGCCGTGCGGCATGAACACCAGCGAGTGCACGTAGTAGCAGTGCACCAGCGGGACCAGGTAGGCACGAAGGTAACGACGCAGCCAATCGGCGCCCGAGCGGCCGCTGCGACGAACCAACGCGCCGAGCATCGAGGCGCCGCCCTGGTCGCGATGCAACAGCGCGGCCATGGTGACGAGCTGCTCGCCATCTTCGATGCGCGTCCGGGGGCTCTCGCGCCACAGGGCGGCCAGCATCTTGTTGTGCGGGCTGCTGCGAGGACCAGCGCGTTCGAAGGTCGGGCTGCGATAGCCCACCGTGGCGACCTCGCGCAGGATCCCGAAGCCTAGCCGACGAAGGGTCGGATCCTCGCGCACGAGCTCGTCGACCCACTCGTTGATCGCGGGCGTCCCCTCCATGTAGTAGGGCGAAAGACCCCGCACGAACCCCATGTTCACGATGCTCAACGCAGTCTTGACGTAGTGACGCCGGGGGTGGCTGAGGTTGTATGCGGTACGGATGCTCTGCTGCGGCTGGTAGTGGTCGTCTCCCTCGCCCAGCACCACCAGGTCGCGACGGGCGATGTCGCCGGCGAACAAAAAGCACAGGCGGTTGCGCCACTGCCAGGGATGGACCGGAATCAGCACATAGCGAGCCCCTGGCCGCCCTTGCGCTCGAATGGCGGCATCGAAGCGGGCTCGGGTGTCCAGGCCCAGCTCCTCACGCAAGAGCCCTTCGTAGTCGAGCGACGCCACGCTGTGGAAGGCGGCGTGGCGGCTCGAGGCGGCGAGCCACATCATCCGCATCGTGGTCGCGGCCTCGGGCGCGTGACGTCGATAGTCATCGACGTCGAAACCCAAGCGCCCCGCATTGACCACGAAGCACGGATGCCCCGCCGTCATCGAGGTCTCCACGTCCTGGAACGAGCCCCGCGCCAACGCGTCGGCATCGAAGCGCTGACGCCCGTCTTTGTACGCGTCGGCGAACAGGCATGCGCTCAGCTCCTCGAGGTATCCCGACAGCGCGTCCGCGGGTAGGCCCAGGCGCTCGCGGAAATCGAGCACGAACTGCTGGCAATCGAGCGGCGTGGGCTCGCCGTCGTGGACGCGGGTGATCGAGTCCGGCTCCACTTCCCAGTGGTCGAGCAACCAGCGTGCGGCCGCGAACTCGTAGCGCACCCCGGGATCGTCACCGACCAGTTCGAATCGAGGGTCACCATCACCGAGCCCGCGAGGCTCCAGCAACCGCTCGTGCGACAGCTCGGCCAGCATCTTCGCCATCAACCTTCGCGTGACCCGTGCCCAACGCTCGGGAGCGAGATGCTCGACCGCATCGACCTCTCGACGTCCGTTCATAACGGATGACTATATTTGATATTGAAAATCAAAACCATCCAACACAAAGAAACGGATTTCGTTCCAAACTTCGTTTTAATGTCACAAACCATGTTCAATGAGTTCTCTCAATTTTGAATTATGCCATTTGATTTTGATTTTAATTTTCAAATCGTACAGACTGCGCCGCATTGAGGACGCCTTTTCTCATGGACAACCGCGGCTCATTCGTTTCCGGCCTGGACACTCGATTCCGTCAGTTCTGCGAGACCTATTGCGCAGAGCCCTGCGTCGTCGAAGTCGCGGGCCTCGATCTCATCATCCATCCCCGCGTGTTCCGGGCCGAGGGCGCCTCCACCACGGCGACCTTGATCGAAGCCCTCGGTCACCCCGAGGGGCAGCGAGTGCTCGACATGGGGTGCGGCACGGGCATCGTCGGCATCCTCGCCGCCCAGAGAGGCGCGCGCTCGGTGGTGCTGGCCGACCGCTGTCAGCACGCGGTCGACAACGCCCGCGCCAACGTCGTGCACCACCAGCTTCAAGAGCGCTGTGAGGTCCGGCAGTCGGATCTGTTCACCTCCATCGAGGGCACCTTCGACCTCATCGTGTTCAACATCCCGTTCCTCTATGCGGAGCACGAAAACGAGATCGAGCTTCCCGCCCCCGAGCACCTCGCCGACGCCTTACCCCCGCGAGAAGCGTTCGCCGACGTCGGCTACCGGATGATCCGAGCCTTCATGTCGGGCGCCAAAGGGCACCTCGCCCCCGACGGAGCCATTCGCTGCACCTTCGCCAGCTTCGGCAACCAAGAGGTCTTCGACGCGATTTTGCAGGACGAAGGGCTCACCCGCCGCACCGTCGCATCGCGGGTCGAGGCTCAGTACGGCCTCGAGTACCTCGCCTACGAGATCCGCCGCGCTCGCTGAACCACCACGAGTCCAGCCATGTTCACGCTCCAGTCTCCCCTCACCCCCCTGTTCCCCTCCCTGCTGGGAGTCCTTGGGCTCCTCGCGGCCGGCTGCACCGACGACGTCGGTGACGACTCCACGACCGCGGCTCAAGACGGCGGCACCACACCGAGCAGCGTCGACGACTCGGCCTCCGAGACCGCGGCGGCCGAGACCGAGCAAGAGCCCAGCCCCTCCGGCTATGCGCTCGGCTCGGTCGTCATCTCCGACGCCGGCCGCACCACCTACGTCTCGTTCTTCGACGATCTGCAGGGTCACAAGGACAACGGCTCGGGCATCGAGGTACCCGGGAACGCGGAGTTCTTCGCGCAGGGGCGCTCGATCTACATCGGTCTCAACGAAGAGCCGACCTGGGTGAAGTACGACGTCGACGAGCAAGGGCGGTTCACCGAGAGCGGCCGCATGAGCTTCGCCTCCTTCGGCCTGGGCGCCATCGACTACGGCAACGCCTTCGTCGACGAGACCACCGCGGTCTCGATCTCCTCGACCGCACTGCTCGCCATCGTGTGGGACCCCCAGACCATGACGATCACGGGCACGGTCGAGCTTCCCCACCTCGCTCGCGACGGTTTCCTGCTCGAGAACTGGACCACGAACGTCGGCCCGGACGGGCGCGTGTACATCCCCGCCCGCTGGGGCAACTGGGAGACCCCCGCGATCCACCCCCAGGTCATGACGACGATCTTCGACCCGCATGCGCTCGAGATCGTCGGCGTGGCCGAAGACGACCGCTGCGCGAGCGGGGGCCGGATCGTCTTCGACGCCGATGGCTACGGGTACGTCCTCGGCGACGGTCGAAACTACTCGATCCAGATGATCGCCAACTCCATGGGCGCCCCCGCGCCCGAGAACTGCCTGCTGCGGATCCCCCCGGGCGGCACCGACTTCGAAGAGGGATTCCACGTCACGATTCCCAGCCTCACGGGCGGCCTCGAGGCGATCACCGAGCTCGAGACGGCGCAGCAGGGCTCGGGGGTCGGCTTCACCAAGATCTTCCACCCCGACATGCTCCCCGAGGGCGTCGAGCCGGTCGACTTTTCGTTCTGGGATCACAACGCGCACCAGCTGTGGCGGATCGAGCTCGGCGACGAGCCCCAGGCCGTGCCGGTCGTCGGTGCCCCCTTCTCGACCGTCGGGTTCGCGGGCGCCCCCATCGAGGGCACGCTCTACGTCGGCGAGAGCCTCGACGGCGGAGCGACCTCGGACGTGTACGCCGTCGATCCGGTCACGAACACGATGGAGGTGAGCTTCTCGATGGATGGCTATTTCTACGGAGTCTACGCGCTCGACTGAGACGCGGAGCACACGGCAGGTCTGGAAGGTACGGCTGCGATGCACAGTCCCCAACACGTCCCGTCTTCCAAACCCGAGCCCACGGAGGCGGACGAACGTCCGGCCGTGCGCGAGGTCTTTGGTGATGCCCTGTGGACCGGCTGCGACGATGGCCTCGCCCGCCTCGCCCGCGAGCTGTCACCGAGCGAACTCGGCTCCTTCGCGCGTGAGCAGGGCGGCCCCTTGCCCGCGGGTACGGCCGAGCAGGTGCTCGAGGCGGCGATCGCCCAGCTGGGCCGCCGCGAGGTCCCCGAGATCGGCATGGGCGAGCGCGCCGCGCTTCAGCTGGTCAACGACGTGCTCGCCCGCTACGGCCTCGATCTGACGCACCCGGCCTCGATCGCCCATCTTCAGCCGCCATCGCTCGCCCTGGCCACCGCCGCCGACACCCTCGCGAGCGTGGTCAATGCCTCGGTCGATACCTTCGACTCGGGGCCCTCCGCGGTGGCCATCGAGCGCTGGGTGATCACGGCGCTGGCCGAGATGGCCGGCTTCGGTTCGAAGGCCGATGGGGTGATGACCCCGGGCGGCTCCGTCTCCAACCTCCTGGGGTTGCTGCTCGCGCGTGACTCGGCGGCGGCGCGCCAGGGGGTCGATGCTCGCCGGGCCGGCGTGGCCTCCATCCCCGATGCGGTCGTGCTCTGCTCCGAGCTGGCCCACTTCTCGGTGCATCGCGCCTGCTCGGCCCTCGGCCTGGGCGAGGACGCGGTGGTGACCGTCCCCTGTGACGACGCGCGACGCATGGACGCGGGAGCGCTCCAGCAGACGATGCGAGTCATCGAGCGCCGCAGCACCCCCGTCGCCATCGTGGCGACCGCAGGGACCACCGATTTCGGCTCCGTCGACCCCCTCCCCGAGCTGTCTGCGATCGCGCGACGACACGGGGTCTGGCTGCATGTCGACGCCGCCTATGGCTTCGGCGCCCTGTTCTCCAACCGCCTCGCATCACGGGTCCAGGGCCTCGCCCTGGCCGACTCGGTGACCCTCGATCTGCACAAGCTGGGCTGGCAGCCCGCCGCAGCCAGCGTGTTGCTGGTGGCCGAGCCGCGCTCGTTTGCGGCGGTCGAGCGCCACGTCGACTACCTCAACCCGCGCGACGACGCCGAGGCTGGCTACGTGGGCCTGCTCGGCCGCAGCCTCCAGACGACGCGGCGCGCCGACGCGGTCAAGGTCGCGGCCACCCTCCTGGGCTTCGGGCGCGCGCGCCTGGGGCGAATGGTCGACGCCTGCCACGACCTGGCTCGCCACGCGCAAGCGCGCATCGAGGCCGACGACGAGCTGGAGCTCGTCGCGGGTGCGGAGCTCACCACGGTGGTGTTCCGCCTCCGCCCGCCGTCGCTCGAGGACCGCCCATGGACCCCCGCCGACCTCGATGGTCTTCACGCCGAAGTACGCCGTCGGCTGCTCGAGTCGGGCGATGCCGTCCTCGGGCGCACCACCGTCAACGACACGCACGGCGAGGCGAGGGTCTGCCTCAAGCTCACGCTGCTCAACCCTCGAACCCGCCCCTCCGACCTGGACCAGCTCCTCGATCGGGTCCTCGACACCGCCCGCGCTTGCGTGGCGTCGCGCTCGGAGCCACGTCGATGAAGCCGCTGTCGTCCTCCCCCCGCCCGCTCGACGTCCTGGCGATCGGCTGCGGCCCGTTCAACCTGGGGCTGGCCGCGCTCGGCTCGGGTCTGCCGGGGCTCCGCATGGCGACCGTGGACGCGCGCGACGAGCTGCGATGGCACCCCGGCCTGATGATCGACGATGCGCGGCTGCAGGTGGGATTCCTCGCCGACCTCGTCTCGCTGGTCGACCCCACTCACCCGCTGTCCTTCCTCGCGTACCTGCGCGACGTCGACCGCATGTACCCGTTCTACGTGCGCGAGCGCTTCCACATGACGCGCGAGGAGTACCAGGACTATCTGCGGTGGGCCGCCCGCCGCTTGCCCACCGTCCACTTCGGTCGCCGCGTCGAGCGAGTGGAGCGCTCCGAGGACGGGCAGGCGTTCCACGTCGACATCGCGTCCGTCGACGGTACGGAGCAGGTCTGCGCCCGACATCTGGTGCTGGGCATCGGCACCGAAGCATGGGCCCCCGACTGCGTGCGTGACCTCGACCCGAGCTACTGGCTGCACTCGGGTGACTACCTGCACCGCCGCGACGACATCGCACGCGCCCGCCGGGTGACGGTGGTGGGCTCGGGGCAGTCGGGCGCCGAGGTCGTGCTCGATCTGCTTCGCCACCGCGACGGGCCCCACGTCGGCGTCAGCTGGCTCACCCGCACCTGTGCCTTCGCTCCGCTCGACTACACCAAGCTCGTGCTCGAGATGACCACGCCGGAGTACGTCACGTACTTCCACGGGCTACCCCGCGCGACCCGTGACGCGCTGGTGGCCGGCCAGTGGCGGCACTACAAGGGCATCTCGAGCGAGACCCTCGAGGAGATCCACGACCTGCTCTACCGCGGTGCGGTTCGCCACGGGCACCCCGACGTGGAGCTGCGGCACGGCGTCGAGATCGAGGCCTGCGATCCCATCCCCGAGGGAATCCGCATGCGATGCCGCCACCGCGAGTCGGGACAGATCCTGTGCCACGACACCGACTTGATCATCGCCGCCACCGGGTACCGCCCCCGCTCGCCGAGCTTCCTCGAGCCGGTCATGAACGAGCTGTCCCGGGACGAGCTCGGGCGCTTCGTGGTGGACATCGACCACGCGATCGTCGGCGATGGACCTCCTACCGGTCGGATCTTCGTCGCCAACGCCGACACCCACTCCCACGGGGTCGCTGCGCCCGATCTCGGGATCGGTGCCTACCGCAACGCACGAATCCTCAACGCGGTGATGGGTCGCGAGGTGCATCGGTTGCCGCGCCGTACCGCGTTCACCTCCTTCGACCCCTCGCTGGCTCCGCGACGAAAGGCTTCCTGACATGCCGGGTCCGAGTGCCTCCATCCAGCGCGACCTCCTCATCGGGACCACCGCCGTGGCGGTGGTCACCGACGCCACGCTGCTGCCCTTCTTCCCCGACATGTTCCGGGAATCGTTCGGCGTCGACGATCCGCGGCACGTGGGGATGTACCTCGCGGCGACCTGCCTGACCGTGATGCTGGTCTTGCCCGTGTGGGCCCGCATCGAGCGACGATGGTCGACCTTGCGCTTGCTGACGGTAGGGCAAGCCGGAGCGGGGGCCCTGGCCCTGGCCAGCTTCGCCGCGTCGTCGGTCGAAGTGTTCTGGGCCTGCTCGCTGGCCATGGTCACGTTCAAGGCGAGCTACCTGCTCGTCTATCCCTACGTGATGCGCCTCGAGGACGAGTCCAACCACGAGCGCACCATCGGGCTGCTGACGGTCATCGTGCACCTGGGCGCGATTGCGGGGGCCACCATCGGCGGCTGGGTCCTCGAGCACTACGCCCCACGAGCGGGCTACCTCGTGATGGCGGCCGGCGACTTCGCGATGATGTTCGTTTCGATGGGCCTCGTGCGCCGCGGAGCCACCGTGCCGCAGCGCGAAGCCAAGACCCACGGCGAGGAGCGCTTCGACCCTCGCGTGGTCGCGCGAGCGCTGGCCAAGCTGGGCGCGGTGATGGCCGTCTTCTACTTCGCGGTCTTCATGGTCCGCCCATTCTTCGTCGCCTACTGGTCCACGCTGTCGGAGTCCGGCGGCGAGCTCGTCGCGGGCTGGGTCTTCTCGATCCCCGCCTGGGCCTCGCTGGCCGCGCTGGCGTTGGATCGACGCCGCCCTCCCCGCCCGCGGAGCCTGTGGGCCTACCTCCCTCTCATCGGTCTCGGCCTCGCGCTCCAGTGCGTCCCTCAGCCTGCGGTCATCATCATCGGCCGCTTCGTATTCGGCTGGGGGGTGTTCAGGGCCATGGTCAAGCTCGACCTTGCCTTATTCGCCACCAGCCCGCCCTCCCGCTACGCGCGGGACTTCAGTCGGATGAACCTCTGTCAGCAGGGGGGCGTGCTGGTGGCGTTCTATGCCGCGGGAGCGGCCGTGGCCGAGGGCGGGCTGGTCTGGCCCTTCTTCGTGGCCATCGGCGCCATGCTGCTCGTCGCCCTGGCCCACTTGGCCGTCGGGGCGGCGTATCGACCCAAGCCCGTCCAGTCCCCCGTGGAGGCGAGCGTATGAGCACCTGGACCTATGCCATCGACGAGCCCGGCATCGGGCGACTCGCGATGCGTCCCCTCGCCCTCCCCGAAGACCTGCCCATCGTTCACGACTGGGTGCGACGCGACTACGCCCGCTTCTGGGGGCTCACACACTCCACCCTCGAAGAGGTCGCGCAGACCTACCGCGCCATCACCAGCACCTCGAACGTCCATGTCTTCCTCGGACATCGCAACGGTGTGCCCGCGTTCTTGGTGGAGTGCTATCGCCCCTTCTCGAGCGAGCTGGCCGCGCTCTACGAGGCCAACCCGGGTGATCGAGGCATGCACGTGCTGCTCGCTCCTCCCCGGAACCCGGTGCACGGATTCTCTCGGGCAGTCTTTCGCCTGATCCTCGAGTATTCGTTCTCCGATCCGGACGCCGACCGCATGGTCGTCGAGCCCGACGTTCGCAACACCAAGATTCGCGCCCTCAACCGCGCCCACGGTTTTCGCGAGGTCGGCACCATCGCGGTGCCCGTCACCGCCACCGCCCCCGGCAAGACCGCGATGTTGTCGCTGTGTACCCGGGGTGACTTCGAACGAGCATCGGCTGCACGAACGGAGCTGCGCAATGTTTGATCCCCCATCCCCCGAGCGTCACGGTGCCGAGCACCTCCAGCCCGGCACCTGGGTCCGCGTGACCCGAGCCCATATCGCCAAGATGTTGGGAGAGTTCGCCCATGAGCGGCTGATCGAGCCCGTACCGGTCGGCACGGCCGGGACGACTCCCGAGAGCTACCTCGTCGATGCGGACGAGGGCGACGTCGTGTACCGCTTCACGGCCACCCGCTGGGCGCTCGATCACTGGCGTGTCGACCCCGATTCGATCGAGCGTCACCAAGGCGGTGAACCGACCCCGCTCGACTCGCCCGCGTTCGTGATGGACTTCCGGGCCTCGCTCGGCCTCGCCGAGGACGTGCTGGGGCCCTACCTGGAGGAGCTGTGCGCGGGCCTCTACGCGGACGCCTACAAGTGGGAATACCAGCGGGCCACCGCGGCCCAACTCGCGGGGGCGTCGTTCCAGGAGCTCGAGGCCGCGATGACGGCGGGACACCCCTGCTTCGTCGCCAACGCCGGCCGGCTCGGATTCGACGTCCAGGACTACCGCGACTACGCCCCGGAAACCGGCGCACGACTACGCCTGGTATGGCTGGCCGCACGCCGCACCCGCGCGACCCTGTCGACGGTCTCGGGGCTCGACGAGGACGGCCTCTACGACCACGAGCTGGGGACGACGGCGCGACGGCGACTCGAACGAGCCCTGCTCGACCGCGGCCTCGACCCTAGCGACTACCTGCTGTTCCCCGTTCACCCGTGGCAGTGGTGTAACCGCCTGTCGATCACCCTCGCCGCCGAGATCGCCCGCCAGGACCTCGTATTCGTCGGCCAGAGCGAGGATCTGTACCAGCCCCAGCAGAGCATCCGCACGATGTTCAACGTGAGCGCCCCGCGACGGCACTACGTCAAGTCGGCGCTGAGCATCGTCAACCTGGGGTTCGTCCGCGGGCTCTCGCCCTACTACATGGAGGGGACCCCCGCCATCAACCAGTGGGTCCACGAGCTGGTGAGCCGAGACATCACCCTGCAACGCTTCGGCTTCGGCGTCCTCCGAGAGCTCGCCGCAATCGGATACCGCGTACCGACCCTGGAGCGGGCGCTCCCCCCGAGCAGTCATCACAACAAGATGCTCGCTTCGCTGTGGCGCGAGAGCCCCTTCGCCCGCATCGACGGCGAGGCTCGTCTGCTCACGATGGCGGCGCTGCTGCACGTCGACCGTGACGGGGACGCCCTGCTCCCGCACTTGATCGCGCGCTCGGGGCACGACGCCGAGACGTGGCTGCGGTCGTACCTGCGGGCCTACCTGAGCCCGCTGCTGCACTGCTTCTACGCCCACCGCCTGGTGTTCATGCCACACGGGGAGAACCTGATCCTGGTGCTCCAGGATGGCCTCCCCACCGGGGTTCTGCTCAAGGACATTGCCGAGGAAGTGGCGCTGCTCGGGAACGGTGATCACCTGCCTTCCGCGGTACGGCGCATCGCCATCGAAGTCGACGAGTCGCTGCACTTGCTGTCGATCTTCACCGACGTGTTCGACTGCTTCTTCCGCTTCCTCGCGCCGCTGGCCGCCACCCACTGCGACGTGCCCCAAGGGCGCTTCTGGGGCCTGGTGGGGGCCACGGTTCGCGAGTACCAGACGCAGCACCCCGAGCACGCCGCGCGCTACGAGCAGTTCGACCTCTTCGCCCCCGCGTTCCGTCGCTCGTGCCTCAACCGGCTACAGCTTCGCAATGCCCAGCAGATGATCGACCTGGGCGATCCGGCGGCGAACCTCCAGTTCGAAGGCGAGCTGGTCAATCCCCTGGCGGGAACCAAGATCCGATGAGCCCCGCCGTCCCCAAGAAGCGGCGCCGGGTGGTCGCGATCGATATCGGTCGCGGCTCGGCCGTCATCGGCATGGCCATGGTCCATACCCTGTGGATGTACGGCGACATCGCCACGCAGCGGGACTCCTGGCTGGGCGTGCTGCTGCACCTGATGGGCAAGGCGACCACCCTGTTCCTTGTCGCGATGGGCTTTTCGTACATGCTCTCGCGGCGCCAGGATCTGGCCGGCTCCATTCGTCGCGGGCTGAGCATCTTGCTGCTCGGCTACGCGATGAACTTCCTCAAGTTCGTGGTGCCGATCGGGCTGGGCACGATGCCGGACGCGTTCATTGCCGCCTACGGCTGGTCGTCGCCCCTGTCCCCGGCTCAGTACCTGCACCTGGTGCTCACGGGGGACATCTTGCAGCTCGCCGGGCTCGCGCTGATCGGCATGGGCCTCGTCCGACGGTTCACCCCGAGCAAGCCGGCCCTGCTCGCCTGGGCCGCGTTCTTCGCCTGGGGCAGTCACCTGGTCCGCGGGCTTCGACTCGGCGTTCCGGGCGTGGACTACGGGCTCGACCTGTTGTGGGGCACCGAGTTCAACGTGTACTTCCCTCTGTTCCCCTGGTTCGCACCGATCCTGACGGGGATGTTCTTCGGGGCGTGGTACCTCGAAGACGGTCGCGACGACGATCGGCTCTTTCGCCGCATGCTGTGGCTGGGCTTGGCCCTGCTGCCCGCGGGCGTCGTGCTGTCGTTGCTCGACCCGACCACACATTTCGCCGACTTCTTCCATATGGGGGCGGGTGGCATGACCTACTTGGTGGGCCTCAACCTGGTGGCCGCCTGGGTCTTCCACCGCATCGATGCACCGCGCCGCCTGCCGCGTACCTTCGGGGTCATCCGCTACTTCAGCACGCGGGTCACCACCATGTACGTCGTGCAGTGGGTCACGATCTGCTGGGGCATGGGACTGGTCGGGTACCAGACCCTGGGCGTCGGCGGAGTCTTGGTTGCCATCGCCGCCGTGCTGCCGCTGACGGTCGTCATCGACCGGGGTCTCGATCGATGGATCGAGCGCCCCTCGAGGACCTGATCGACCTTCGCCGATGTTTGCGTCGTTCACCATCGCCCTCCCCTCGGGGCGGCCCCGGCGGGGAGAGCCGGGGCCGCCCCGCGGGCCGACGACGAACCCGCCATGAGCCGCCCCCGCTCCCTCGCACGCCAGGCCGTGTCCTGCCTGACCGTGTCGCTGTTGTTCGCCTTGGTGGTGGTCAGCGGCGCCACCCAGTACCTGCCCCCCGGTGCCGCGAACATCGACCACGTGGTCGTGCCGCTGGTGGCCTTCCCGCTCGTGTGGGTCGCGTTCGCGACCTACACCTTCGGAGCCCGGGATCGACGCCGAGCGTGGCTGGTGGCAACCGCGATCACGATGGTCCACGCCGCCTTCATCGCTCATGGAGTCTCGTCATGAGCCCCCCGCCCGTCAGCCCGCGCAAGCGCCTGTACCTGCTGCACCGCTGGATCGGCCTGGTCGTCGGCAGCCTGGGCGCACTCGTGCTGTTCAGCGGTACCTTGGCGATCTTCGCCGCCGAGCTCCGCGAGTGGTCCGTGCGCGAGCCACTGAGGCCGCCCGCGATCGATGCCCCCGGGTTCGACCTCGATCGAATCCATCGCTCCGTCGTCGAGGATCTCGATCCGCCGCTGCATCACCACGTCGACTTCGTGCAAGACGCGGGAGGGCTGCTCCAGGTCACCGCGCTGAACCCAGAGACCGGCACCGGCGTTGCCGTCGACTTCGACCCCGCCACCCTCGAAACCATCGAACGCCACGAGGGCCCCGCCTCCGAGTTCCACCCGGCCGATCCCCGTGACGCGCTGGTCGACTTCGTGATCGACCTGCACGTGTTCTTGTCGATCCCCGGCGCCCTCGGGCTACTGACGACCGGGATGGTCGGGCTGGGCCTGCTGATCTCGTTGGTCTCGGGCTTCGTCGCGCACAGCCCCACGTGGGCCAAGATGAAGCGCGCGCCTCGGACCCGGCGGTCGCGGCTGTGGTTCGGCGATTGGCACACGCTGGTCGGCACCTGGACCCTCCCCTTTGCCCTGGTCCTCGCGACCACGGGCGCGTTCTTCTCGATGTCCTCCATCGTGCTGCGCCCCGCGATCTCCATGAGTGCCTTTCACGGGGATCCGAACGCGCTGGTTCAGGCCCTCATCGCCACCCCCGTGCCGCCCCCCGGCCCCGGCCAGGCGAGCCTCGACCCCATGCTTCGCGACGCGCTCTCCCGCAACGAGCGGGCGCAGCTGCGGCGGGTACAGCTGCGCGACTGGGGAACGCCCGAAGCCCGCGCCACCCTGACGCTCGAGACGGAACACTGGACCGGCGATACCCGGCATGTGCTGACCTACGACGGACACGAGGGGCAGATCCTCCGCGACCACCCCTACCTGGGCTCGACCCCTTCGTTCGGGGGCCGCGTGCTTCACCTCGTCGATGAGCTGCACTTCGGCACGCTGCTCGGGCTCCCGACCAAGCTGCTGTGGTTCCTCTCGGGCCTGGCCCTGTGCGGGGTCGCGAGCGCGGGCCTGTTGGTCTTCGTGTCCCGCCAGCGCGACCCGTCCGCTCTCGTCACCCGAGTCATGAGAGGCCTGGCCGTCGCGACCTCGGTCGGGCTCCCCGTCGCCGTGGTCCTCGGGACCGCGGGATGGGCGTTGGCGTGCACTACGGGCGCATGGCCCCCGGCGACCGCGGTCCGGGTCGGGTTCTTCGCCGGCCTGGCGTTCATGGGCGTCGTGGGCATTCGCTGGGCCCTGCGCCCCGCCTTGCTCGGAGCCACCATCGCCAGCGGCATCGCCCTGTGCACGATGCCGCTGTGGGCGCTGTTGGCCAACGGCGGTCCGTCGGCGGTGATGCGAGCAGAGACGGGCACCATGCTCGTCGACGTGGCGTGGTGGATCGCGGGGCTCGGCATGGTCGCGTGCGCCGGGC
This sequence comes from Myxococcota bacterium, assembly GCA_039028615.1. Lineage (GTDB taxonomy): Bacteria > Myxococcota_A > Polyangia > Nannocystales > Nannocystaceae > Paraliomyxa. Next base: position 124,214 of record JBCCHT010000001.1, read on the forward strand.
GGGCTATGGCTCGCCGACGAGCGAGAGCAGCAACGCATCGCGGGCCTCGACCAGCTTCTTCGACGTGATCGCCCGGCGCACGATCGCCGCCGCCTGCTCCCGAGCCACGGCGGGCCGACCCCGCAGCCGCGGCATCCACTGCGACTCGACGGCTGCCAGCCGCTCCCGCTGCGTGCCCTCGAGCCCCTCCAGCCACGCCGAGAACTCGGCCACCTCGGCATCGACGGGAGTCGCCTCCGGCTTCGCCGACTCGACCACCGCGTCGGGCCCCAGGGTCACGACACGAACGAGCCGGCTCCACATGCGTCGCGCCGACAGCTCCATGCTCCCCGTGTCCCGATGCCGCAGGTCATGGGCCAGCGTGAGCACATGGGCCACGCGGGCGGTATCCGGTCGGGTCAGCGCCCACGCGGCCGCACGCGCGAGCATGGAATCCGAGGACGAGGGCACCGCCTCCGGCCCATCCCATCCGAGCTCGGCACAGCGTCGCACGACGCGTCGCCGATGCTCTTCGTCCACTGCGGCAGGCTCGATCGCCACGCGGAGCAGCGCCAGCGCCTCGACCACGGGCGGCGGCGGATCGTCACTGCAGCGCTCGATCGCCCATCGCATCAGGTCCCGTCGACCCCACGGACCATGCTCGGGCAGCCGCGCCACCAGGTCCACCGGTCCGGGCATGCCCGTGGTCCAGTGACCGCTCTTCGCATCGAGCGACAGGCCGGGGACGACCTTGCGCCCCTTCTTGCCGTCGAGGTCGGCCTGCACCTGCGCGACGATGGCCTCGATGACCGCCATGTCGTCGGTGGCGCGCAGCACCCCGCGGTAGGTCGCCCACTCGTTGTAGGTCCACGGATGGCCTCGGCCCTGCAGCGCGGCCCAGTGCTCGGACCACGAGGCTTCGCGTCGGGTGGCGCCGCGAGCCGACTGCAGCGAGTCGATGCGACGGCTGACCTTGCGCGGCTCGATGCTCTCGAGCCCTTGCTGCACCGCGGCGAAGAACGACTCGAGCCAGCGACCGAAGCTGGGCTCGGCATCCCATAGCGGCTCGCCGTCGGCGCGCGGCTCGTGGCACACGCTGTCCTGGTGGTAGGTGCCGACGCCGAGCTCACCTGCGTCGCGAAACCGACGGTCGAGCGCGTACGCGCCGTCGAGGTCCCCGCGCATGGTGGCGAAGACCAGCCACCGCCCGCCCTGGGCCACACCCGCGCTCTCCTCGGACAACGCGTGTAGATGGTTGTCGAAGAGCCCCGCTGCATCCTCCATGAGCAGCCCGCTCGTCGAGCGCCCCCAGCCGGGGAATTCGCCCCAGAAGTCGGGATAGTGCACCAAGCCGTGGCTGGACAGCAGCTGTCGGAGGCTCGGCGGGAGCACGAAACCGGCGGCCCATAGCGTCTCCTCGTACTCGCCGACGTCGATGGGCACGATCTGGACGAGCTCGGCCAGCCGCGGGTTGAACGACCGTTGCAGCCAATCCAGGTGCGCAACGAGAGGGTCCGACACCCAACCAGAGTACACGTGTCATCGGCGGCCCGGCTGCGGACAATGAGAGAGCCGACGGGGCCACGCCGTGGGCCCGAAACGCGATTTTCGTTCGGCTCACCGCGATGCCCACCAATTTCTCCTCCTCGGCCTCGGACTCGAGGGCCCATGATTCCGCGCCCGCACACGAGTCGTCGGCAGGCTGGCATCGCGCGCCATGCGCTGCGCGGGTTCGACCGAGAATTCGCGATCGGTTTCCCAGCGTCCCCGTGGCCCTGCGTCGTCGCTGGGACGCCGGTCGGCGTGGTACCACCAAGGCGGTGGCAAAGGGCCGCAACGACGTGGCGCTGGTGGAGGCCGCGCTGCAAGGGCAGCCGGGTGCACGCCGTCGTCTCGCCAACCGCCTGCTCGATGCGATTCACCGCGAGATCGCGATCTCGGTGCTGCGCTGGGCCGGCCGTAGCGGCCACGACCATCACCAAGAGATCAACGATCTGGTCCAGGAAGTCCTCGTGGCACTGTTCGAGCACGACGCCCGAGAGCTCCGCCGTTGGGACCCGAAGCGGGGCCGAAGCCTGGAGAGCTTCGTCGCGTTGGTCGCCCGTCGCCGCGCCTCGAGGGTGCTCGGCCGCGGTTACCGAGACCCGGTCGATCTACCGAGCGAGGAGCCCCCGGAGACTCCGGACGATGCGTCGCTGGTCGATCGCCTCGAGCAACGCGCGGAGCTGGGGGCCGTGCTGCGCATGCTCTACGCCCAGATGAACCCGCGGGACATGGAGCTGTTCGACCTGCTCTTCGTACAGGGACTCGACCCGGCGGAGGTCGCCTCGCGCCTCGACATCTCGCGGGGCGCGGTCAATGCCTGGTCGTACCGCACGCGCAAGCTCGCCCGGACGCTCGTGCGCGCACGCCTCGATTCCGACTCGAACACGAACGTGGAGGCCCGCCATGGGTGACGAGCTACTCCGTGCCCTGGGTGCACACGAGCGCGACGATGGGCCCGCCGAGGCGCTCGAGGACCTCGCGCCCCTGAGCGACGACGATCGGACCTCGATCCTCGAGGGGGCGTTCGGCCAGCTCGAAGACGAGCCCAGTGTCGACGAAGCACCCGCGGCCGCGCCGATTTCCTTGGAGCAGCGCCGTCGACCCAACATCGCCATCGCGATCGTGGGCGCGGTGCTGGCCGTCGCGGCTGCCGTCGTGCTGTGGCGCGCGAGCGGCCCGAGCACACCGACGGCGGCGCCACTGGTCGCCGCCCTACCCTCGTACTCCATTCGTCAGCTGCACGCGGGCGCCAAGGAGCTCCGCGCCGAGGCCGACCGCGTCCCCAGCACGATCACCACGACGGCCGACGGACCCCTCGACCTGGTCATCGCCCCGCAGGCCCCCGCGTCGGGGGAGGTCGCCATCGCCATCATCGCGCGTCAGCCGAGCGGCGAGGTGGTCGCGCAACGACTCACGAACGGCGTACAGGTCTCCGAGGACGGCTCGATTCGATTGAAGGGTCGATGGAGCGATTTCATCACGCTGTCCGCCGGCTCCTGGTCGGTGCAGCTGGTGGTGGGACGACCCATGTCATTGCCCACCGATCCCGAGGCGCTCGCCCGAGCCGCCCCCAAAGAGGACTGGCGAACCATGGCCGTGCAGGTGAACATCGTGTCCACCCGCTGATGTGAAGCTCCTCGGTCTGATCCTCGCCGCGCTGCTGGTCGGAAGCTGCTCGCCCCCCAACGACCCCCCGGCGACAGCGAATCGCCCGAGCGCGGCTGCGACCGAGCTGCCCGAGATCGTGGTGGGAGGCTGCGACGACCGCGAGCAGGACCTGTGCTGGATCACCAGCCAGCTGACGGGCGGGCAGCTGACGATCTGGGTCGATGTCGAAGCCTCCGCCACGCTGCAGGTGCGCATCGACGGGACCCCCTCCAGCGTCGAGCCCTGGCCGGTCGACGGTGGTCAACGACTGCAGGTCAAGGTTCCACTGGGTGCCGCGCGGCTCGAGCTCCAGTCGGTGCAGCCCGCGTGGGCGGAGCCCTTTCGGCTGCCGCTGCGATGGCGGGCGCCTCCCCTGGCCGCCGCGGTCGCGCGCTACTACATCCGCCAGAATCGATCGAAAGCGGAGATCGTCGCCCTGCTCGAGCACGCAGCGGAGTCGAGCGAAGGCCTCGATCGCCTGGCCACGCTCCAGCTGCTGCGACGCGTTCACGGTCTGTCGAACACCCCACAGTCGCTAGCGCGAGCAGAGGAGATCGTGCGGCTCGCCGAGGCGCTAGAGCAGGAGGTCGCGCTCGCCGACATCGCGGCGGTGCAGGCGTTTCGCCACATCACGGCCAAGGACCTACCCAAGGCTCGCCCCTGGCTCGAGCGACTCGAGCGGCTCGCCCCCGACGTCCCCAAGGCCAGAGCCTGGGCGGCGTACTACCGCGGTATGGCGGCCACTGCCGAGGGGGACCTCACCGCCGCGGTGCGCTCGATGGCGCAGTCGCAGCGGGCTGCGAAGCGGCTCGGGCAAGTCGCCGACGTCAGCTCGGCGCTGGAGCAGCACGCGGTCTTACTGGGTGAACTCGGCCAGACCTCCGAGGCGCTGGCGCTGATTCGGGAAGGCCTCGACTCGCTCGACGACCCCCGCTTGCTGTGCAAGACGCAAGCCCGCGCCCTGGGCAACCTGGGCTGGGCCCAGCTGCGGCTCGTGCAAAACGACCTCGACGACGACGTGCCGTGGTCGGCCCTCGAGCGCGCGTTGGCGTTGGTCGAAGGCCCTTGTCCGAACACCTTCGAGCAGGCCAATCAGCGACTCAACCTCACGCTCGCCGGCTTGGTGAGCGCCGAGTACGGTCGAGCTCAGGGGTACATCGACGACCTGCGCGCAGACGGAGTCCCCGCGGGCCTCGAGCCGTGGACGGCCGAGTTCGAAGCCCGGCTCGACCGCGTGGCGGGGCGCTGGGACCGGATGCCGCCGCTCGTGCTCGAGCCCGAGCGCAGCGGCGAGGTGGGTCTCGACTGGAGCGTGACGCTGCGACGGGCCCAGGCGCTGGCGGAGCTCGGGCTCCACGAGGCCGCAGCCGATGCTTTCATGCAGACCGAGGCGATGCTCGACGACGCTCTGATCACGATCGGAGCAGACATCGGCAAGGAGATGTTCCTCGCCTCGCGCTCGGTCAGCGCCCGCGGCCTGGTGCAGCAGCTGCTCGTGCTCGGGCGCGCGAAGGATGCCGCCTGTCGAGCGCGGCTGGCTCGCGGACGAGCGCTGCGTACGATCGACCGCTCGACTCGCATCGCGGGCCTGAACCCGAAGCAGCGCCGCGAGTGGAACACCAAGGCCTTGGACTTTCTCGCCAAGCGCCGCCGCTTGCAGCAAGAGGGCGAAGGCGACTGGAAATTCTCGGACACGAAGGTCCAGCGCCGAAAGACTCGCCGCGCGCAGCGGGACGCGGAGGCCCTGGCCGAGTTCGACGACGCCCTGCGCCAGCTGCTCACCGACAAGGCCCCCAAAGACTGTACGGCCCTCGCTCCCGCGACCGACGGGGAGGCGCTGCTGCTGGTCTCGGACACCGAACACGGCACGCTCGTGATGTTGGTCGATGCGCAGGGCGTCGCCAGCGTGCAGGCCCCGAGGGCCGATCCCCAGACCCCGGAGCACTGGGCCGAGGCCGCCCTGAGCGACCTGAGCGAGCGCCTCTCCCGGGCCACCCGTATCCGTCTCGCCATCGACGGCAGCGCTCGCGCCCTCCCCTGGCCGCGCCTGCTGGTCGGCGAAGGCACCCTGCTCGACCTCGCTCCGCTCGTGCACACGCTCGACCTGCCGCTTCGGGATTCGGCGCCCGCGCGAGCCTCCCAGGCGCTGGTCATCGGGGACCCCCTGCAGGACCTGCCCAACGCGCGACGGGAGGCCGTGGCGGCACACGAGTCCCTCGCGGACGCCCCCTGGTCGCCACGACGCAACCTGCTGCTCGGGACCGAAGCCAGCCGCTCGACCATCACCGAGGCCCTCGGTACCGCGACCGTGGTGCACTACGCGGGGCATGGTGTGCATCGGGGGAGCGACGGCTGGAACGCCGCCCTGCTGCTGGCCGATGGCGAGCTGACCGTGGCCGACCTCCTCGCACTGCCCGCGGTGCCTTCCACCGTGATCCTGGCCGGCTGCGACACGGGGACGGGCAACGACCAGGCGCTGGCGGGCGGGCTGAACATCGGGCGGGCGTTCGTGCTGGCCGGCGCCGAGCAAGTCTTGGTCGCCGACGGCCCGATCCACGACGAACTCGCCCAAGCGATCGGCGAAGCGGTGGCCGCCCGGCTCGCGACCCAAGCCCGCCCCGACCTGGCTAAAGCGCTCCAGACCGTGCAGCGCCAGCTCGCCCAGCAGCGGCCGGACGAGCCGTGGTGGCGGCTGCACGTCTTGGTGCCCTGAGCTCAGCGCCAGACCAGCTCGTCTTCGATCGGGCGATAGAAGCCGTCGAAGGAGATCGAGATCCGAGCCGAGTCGAAGCTCGTGGGCATGCGCTGCGAGTCGAGCTGCAAGCCAGTGATCGAGTCGTGGTCGAGCGGCACGGCACCGAAGTCGAACTGCGTCTCCTCGCCCTGGTCGCTCAGGATCACCACCACCCGATCCACGACGCGTCCGTCGTGGGTGTCGTCGAGCGAGGCCTGCACCTTGTCGCCCTGGAGCGTGCAGTTGTTGCAACCGGGGGACGAGGGCTGCGGTGCCACGTACGCGATGTCGTCGAGCGGCGTGGTGGTCACGCAGGCATCCGACCCCATCGCGCTCACCACGTCGACGTCCTCACCACACACGGTCTGGCAGGTATCCACCTGGTCGAAGGCCACCGTCGTCGAGGTCGACGGCGCCAGATCGACCAGCTCGATCGCGTCCTTCAGGTCGACGGGGCTGGGCGGCAGGCACTCGAGCGCGAGGTCGCAGTTTGCATGCTGCTCACAGGCCAGCTTCAGCGCGCCGCAGGCGTTGATCTTGCGCGTGGGAGCGATGGCCGCCCCACCCAGGCCGAAGTCTGCGTCGCTACCGAGCGCGATGCCTCCTTCGTAAACGACCTGCATGACCTCGTCCGGCGTCAGCGAAGGATTGTAGGACCACACCAGCGCCGCGGTACCGCTGGCGACCGCGGCCGCGACCGAGGTCCCGGTGAGCCCCGCGGTCATCACGTTCTCACCCGCCACCGCGTGGGTCGCCGTGGCCATCAACCGCGGCTGCGCGTCCAGGCGCGAGCCGGGCATCAAGGAGTCGTCGTGGGCGAGGCCACCGACGGCGTGCACGAGCGGCCGATAGCCCGCGCCAGGCGGATCGATGTTCACGCTGAACTCGCTGCAGCGGCTGACCCCGGGCGCGTTGAGCTGCTCCCAGGTGGCGGGCGCGAGCGGTGTCTCGTGGCACATGAGCCCCTCGTTGCCCGCCGCCGCGATGATGAGCGCCCCGTGACACGACGCGTACTGCAACGCCCGGCGCACCGCCGCCGCAGCCGCGGGCATGCCCGGCCCGTCACCACCGAACTCCGCCGCTTCCCAACCCACGCTGAGATTGATGATGAGCGGTGGCTTGGGCTCCATCCCGTCGTAGGTCTGCTCCCACTCGCGCACCGACTCGATCACCGCCGCGGCCAGGTCCCCCTGCGACCCCACGTAGCCGCCACGCTGAGCGTCGATGCCCGTCGGGATCCGCGGCAAGCCGAGCACCCGATGCACCCGATCACGGCAGCTGCCCCCCTGCGAACCTCCCGGTGGGACCGGACATGCGATGTCGGTGATGATGCGTGCCATCGCCTCGCCATGCTCGGTGCGAGGGTCGTTGGGCTCCGAGCGAGGCATGGTGTCGATGACCGCCACCGCGACCGGAGTGCGGAGCGACTCGGTGGGCTCGCCGCTCGAGTCGTTCAGTTGATGAGCCTCGACCCGACCGACCTGATCGCGGAACACGTCGCGCAACGCCGGGCCGATGATCGCGTCGGTCGCCGAGTCGCGCTGCGGGTTCACGACCTCGCAGTCTGGGCCCATGGAACGAACCAGAGGCTGGACCGACAGGTCGTCGAGGTCGCCCGCGGTGGGTTCCGACGTCGGTCCGATCCAGCGATAGCGACACCAATGCCCCTCCGTGTCATTGACCGGAGTGCCATTGACCGCCAACCACGGCGAGCCGGCCTCGAACAACGAGGTCGCTTCCCAATCGGTATAGACGGGGCAATGATCCTCTGGTTGCACGTGGACGATTTGTCGCGAATTCGGGCACGCAGCGGCCACTAGCGTGTCGAGTGGCGAGGGCGTGTCCTTGTCTTCTTCCGCCCCCCGCGGGGTGGGTTCGGGTAGGGCGGAGATGTCGTCGAACTCCGTTTGCAGGCAAGCGGTCGAGCAAAGAGCGAAGAGAACCAAAGTTCCGAGATGGGCGGACGTTTTTTCAATCATTTCCAAGCTCGCGTGCCCCGACGGCAACGGTGTCGGGGCTCGCGGTCTCATTGTTCCACGAGGCATCACCGATGACATGAATCCGTCGATTCTCTGCAGAAAATTCACCGTCATCGACGGGCTCTCGTCTCATGCCTCGTGCATGCGAAGATCGCGCTGAAGTCGAGTCGGTGGTTACCGTCGTTCGCTCACGATTCGTCGACGTCGCCACCCCGCGGGAAACTCCATCGCGCGAAAAAGTTTCGATCGTCGACTCGTCATCGCGATCGATGGCCACGGCAATGAGCCCGACAGCGACGGAGAGGGTCACCGACCCGAAGCCCCCGCCGCAGCAGAGCATTGTCATGAACATCAGGAAACTTCATCTCGCTTCGACGATCACCGCCCTCACCCTCGGCCTCGGCGCGCTGGCCTGTGATCCCGAAGGCTCCCCCGACGACTCCGACGCACGCGACGGGCTGCTCTTCGGCCTGCACGACAGCGACGTCGTCGCGCTGCACGATCGCTACCTGCCCGACGAAGACCTCGGCCTGACCTTCGACCGACTCACCGCGCCCTTCGACTGCTCGCTCTACGGGGACCTGTGTGCGCAGGTCGGCGAGGACCAGGCCATCGAGATCACCGAGGAGCTGGTCGAGCTGGGCCTCGACGGCGCCTCGCCCGAGCAGATCGATGCGTTCCTCGATCAGCGTACCGACGAGGCGATGGACCTCCGAGCCGAGAGCGAAGAGCTCTCCGACGACTTCACGTTTCGCAGCTCCACCGGGTGGTTCAGCCGCACCGTGGGCAACGTTCGCATGCTGACCCGCAACGGCATCACCACACCGGTCATCGGCTCACGACAGGCGTGGACGGAGGCCAAGACCCAGCGACGCAATGGGCTCGGCACCTGGTTCAACCGCAAGGCGACCGAGATCTGCGTGAACGCGGGCACCAACACCCAGGTGCAGACCGTGTGTGGCGGGGGGATTCCGTGCGCCGACACGACCCTGGAGTCCTTCAACCCCTCCAATACCTGCGTGGCCAACAAGGTCTCCCACAAGAGCACGACCTTCCATGCCCGCAACAACGGCGCGGAGCCGGGGGGCGGCTTCTCGCTCACCTACAAGCTGACCGCGCGCGGCTGCTCCGACGCGGAGATCAACGGGGTCAACCTCTCGCTCGCCTGCGCCCCCGCTCACCTTCGCTTCTATTAGCGGGCGCGGCCGCTGCCACCCACGAGCCCCGCCCGGCACTCGCTCGGCGGGGCTCCGGCGTTTCGAAGATGGCCAAGCGCCGCGGCTTGATGCACGCTGTGAGCCCTGCGATGAAGCGCTCCGCCTCCGACTCCATCCCCTGCATCGGCATCTCCCACAACTTCCTGCACGCCGATCCCCAGCGTGCCCTGTTCAAGGGCATGACCCTGCAGTTTCTCGAGGAGCGCATGGCGCTGGCCGTGGGGCGCACGGGCGCGATTCCGCTGGGTCTACCCGATCTCAAGCACGCCGCAGGCGCCGACGCGGTGCTGTCACGCGTCGATGGATTGCTGCTCGCCGGGGGGGCCGACCTCAGCCCGCGAAGCTACGGCGAGGAACCGCTGAAGCCCAACTGGTCGGGGGATCCCGTGCGCGACGAGTACGAAATTCGCCTGGTCGAGCGGGCGCGACGCCGTGGCATCCCCGTGCTGGGCGTATGCCGCGGCATTCAGCTGCTCAACGTGGCCCTCGGCGGACGGCTCTACCAAGACATCACGACTCAGCGTGAAGGTTCGCTCGTTCATCGCGATTGGCACCAGTACGACGCGCTCGGGCACGACATCCGAATGGAGCCCGAGAGCTGGATCTCACGGGTGTACGAGGGGGCCACCGATGTGGCCGTCAATAGCGTCCACCACCAGGCCATCCGCGAGCTGGCGTCTCCGTTGCGCGCCACGGCGTGGGCCCCCGACGGAATCATCGAGGCCGTGCAAATGAGCGACATGTCGGAGTGGCTGGCGGGAGTGCAGTGGCACCCCGAGTGGCTCGAGCCCGAGGAGGGCGAGCAGGACATCCGCACCGCATCGGGCGGCCGCGCCAGCGGCGATGCAATCTTCGCCGCCTTCGCGGAAGAGTGCCGCGAGCGCATGGGCCAGGTATAACTGCCGGGTGTTGGATTATTCCTCGAGGCTGAGCTGCGCCGCGCTCGCGGGCGGGCTCGTCCTGGCGTGCAACGGCAACGATCCCGCGACGAGCGACGGCGCCAATACCCTCGGCTCACTCGACGGCACCACCACCAGCGTCGATCCGAGCACCAGCGTCGCGACCACCGAGCAGGGCACGGCCGACGGCGAGGGCACCAGCGACACCACGGCCGGCACGACCGACCCCGTCGCCGACGACACCAGCTCGGACGAGACCACGCGGGGGCCCATTACCTGCGATCCGGTCCCCCTGTGCTTCGACGTCCCGCCCCCTTCGGCCGGCCCCACGCTCGACTGGGAGAACTTCGAGTCGAACCTGATCGAGGCCTCGGGCTCCCCGCGGCACCGCGGCCGCGACATGTTCTACAACCCCGACGACGACCACTGGGTCATGGCCAAGTTCGCCTACGGGGCCACCGACTGGGACCTCGAGGGCGAGCGCGTCGACATGTTCTTGCTGCGCAACTGCGAGGGCGACTGGGAATCGCTGGGCTCGGTGTTCACCACCTTCGAGGACAACCATCCCACCATCGAAGGCGTCGAGGACACGGGCGGGCGGCTGTACTTCCAGACGCCCACGCCCCTTCCGCTGGGGCGCCACCGCATCCACATGGTCGTGCGCGGCGACGATAGCCGAGCCGATACCTATATCGAGGTCGTCGAGCCCGGCACGCCGATGTTCCTGTCGGACATCGACGGCACCCTCACCACCGCGGAGTGGGAGCGCCTGATCGACTTCCTGCTCGACAGCATCCCCGACGTGAACCCGGGCGCGCCCGAGGCCCTGCAGATGCTGGCCGACCTCGGCTACCGGCCGATGTACCTCACCGCACGCCCCGAGTTCTTGGGCAACCGCACCTACGACTTCATCGAGATGCGGGGCCTGCCCCCCGGCATCATCCACACCACGCTGTCCGCCACCGGGGCCATGGGCTCTGCCGCCGTCGACTACAAGACGGCCGAGTTCGAGGTCCTCGCCAGCCGAGGGCTCGTCCCCGCGTACGTCTTCGGCAACACCGACTCCGACGCCGAGGCCTACGACAACGCCGGGATCATGCCGCTGCCCAACCGCGTGTTCTTCCAGTACGAAGACGAGTTCGGCGGGCGCACCATCGACAGCTACACCGAGCTGTGGGACGAGTTCTCGGGCCTCGACCCCGTCTGCGAGTGAACGCTCAGTCGTACTCGTTCGGCAGCCGCACCACCACCGACTCCGGGCGCGACGCCGGGTCGAACGCGATCGACAGCAGCTTGTCCGCGACGAACTTCGGCGTGTTGTAGGCCTCGCGCCGCTTGAGATCGCGAAACTTCTCGATCGCGGGGAACTGCGATGCGTCGAGTGATCGGATGGTGCTCTGCATCGCGGTATCGATCACCCCGGGCGCCACCGAGTACGCCCGCAGGCCGTGCTCCGCCTCCTCGAGCTGCACGCACTCGGTGAGCCGATCGACCGCGGCCTTGCCCGCGCAGTAGGCCGTCCAGGCCGCGTAGCCCTTGAGCGCCGCCCCGGACGAGATGTTGACGAGCACACCCGAGCGCTCGGCGTCCCGCAGGTGTCGGACGAACGCCTTGCTCCCCGACAGCACCCCGCCGACGTTGATGGCCAGGTGCTCCATCAGTGCCGCCGAGCTCAGATCCCGCGCGAACGCGACCGGCTCGAGCACCCCTGCGTTGTTGACCCACAGATCGACAGGCCCCAGCTGCTCCGCCACCTGCTCGGCAAAGTTCTGCACTGCGGCCTCGTCTCGGACATCGAGCTGCGCCGCATGGACCCCGGGCCGGCCCGCCAGGGGACAGGCTCCGCGGGCACACAGCCCCACGGAGAGCCCCTGCTCCAACAATCGCTCGGCAATGCCGGCCCCCAGGCCTCGGCTCGCTCCGGTGATCACGGCAACCCGACCTCGATACGCGGATTCGTTCATCGCGAGCAGGAGTGTAGGCGATTGCGGTGCTGGTCCGCCCCGCCCTCGCGACGTATGCTGCCCGCCCGTGGAGGTCCAGCTCGCCCTGCTGGGGGCCGTCCCCGCGCTCATCGCCATGGCGATCGTCGATCGCCTGGACGCCAAGCGCCCGGAGCCGCGCGCCACCCTGCGCCGGGTCGCGCTGCTCGGAGCGTTCTCTGCCCTCCCCGTCATCCTCGTCAGCGAGGTTCTCAAGCTCGTCGGTCCGACCAGCGGCTACGTCTCCGTGCTGTACACCTCGCTCGTCATCGCGGCCCTGCCCGAGGAAGCCGCCAAGGTCGGCAGCATGTACCTCATGGCCTGGCGCCGCCCCGAGTTCGACGAGCGCATGGACGGCATCGTCTACGGTGCGCGCGCGGGCCTCGGCTTCGCGCTGGTCGAGAACGTCGCCTACCTCCTGCTGCTGCCCCACGGCATCGGGGAGTACCTCGCCATGTTCCTCGGCCGAGCCGTCCTCGCCGTCCCCGGCCACGCCATCTGGGGAGGCGTCGCCGGGTACTTCGCCGCCCGCCGCCGCTTCGACGGTCGCGGCCCCGGCTGGTGGGGCGGCCTACTCATCGCCGTGCTCATGCACGGCCTCTACGACATCTGGATCTTCGGCGCCCCCTTTGCCATCCGCGATGGCCAGACCTGGCTGCAGACCGAGCTGTTCGGCGTCCCCGTGGGCTTTTACTGCGGCCCCGTCGTCATGATCATGGCCGGCGCCCTGTTCCTACGCGCGCTGGCCCGCAAAGCCGTCGCCGACGACGACGCCGACCATGCCCTGATGCGCACTTGGTCGCCGCCCGAGCGCTACGACCCCAATCACCCCCGCGGGTACTGAGGCCTCAGCTCGGGCGGTCGCCTTCGACGAGGCGGTCGCGGAGGGACTGGGCCCAGTTCTCGATGTCGCCAGCCGTGGTCTCGCGGAGGGCGGCGGGGAACTCTTCGGCCTTCAGGATCCACTCGCGCACCATCTTGCGGGCGCGGCTGAGGCGGCTCTTGACGGTACCGGGGGGTACGCCGATGACGACGGCGATGTCGTCGATGCGCATCTCTTCCCAGTAGTGCAGCTCGACGGCGATCTGGAGGTCGATGGGGATGTGCCGAAGCGCGGTGAGGACCAGCTTCTGCTCGTCCTTGCCCGCGACGGCGAGGGAGGGCGAGCCCATGACGTCGGCGATGGAGGTCTCGAGCTGATCGACCTTCTTGCCCTTGCGCGCATACTTGCGCAGGTGCATGAGCAGCTGGGTCCGCGCGATGGCCAGCAGGTAGGTCTTGAAGCTCGAGTCGCCGCGAAAGCGGTGGGCGCTCTCGGAGCAGGCGAGCATGGTCTGCTGCACCAGGTCCTCGGCGCCGTGGCTCACCTTGCTGCGAAAGAACCGAAAGAGCGTCCGAAAATGACGGCGGAGTAGGCGGGAGCCGGCGGTGTTGTCCCCCGCCCGCCACGCCTCCAGAAGCTCGAGATCTTCGTCCTTGGCCACGGTTGTACGGCACCGTAGCAAGGGACGGCCGCGCGCCGCAAAGGCGCGGTGACGCCCTCAGCCCGGCCCGGGGCGGTGATCGAGGCACAGCAGGCTGCGATCATGGCCGGCGACGAAGACCTCGAGCTGGCCGTCACCGTCGACATCGGCCACCGCGGGCGAGGCTTCGACCTCCTCGCGCCCGGTGCTGAAGCGCCACACCAGCGCTCCGGTGCGAGCGTCGACCACATGCACCGAGCCATCGTCGAAGCCGGCGAGAAACTCGAGCCCGCCGTCCCCCTCGAGGTCGGCGAGCACGGGCGAACCCGAGGCGCCCGGCTGGAGCCCGTCGCCGTCGGCGAACCGGTACTGCCACCGCAGGCGACCGTCGCCCGAAAGCCCGACCAGCCCGTTGTGGCCCGTGCTCGCGAACACCTCGGGCACCCCGTCGCCGTCCACGTCGGCGGCGAGAGGCCGGGCCCGACGCGACGCCATCCCCGGCCAGCGCGCGACTTCGTGGCCATCGACTCCGGACAGCACCACCAAGGGGTGATCGTCCTGGTGGGGGGAGACCAGGATCTCGAGGTGCCCGTCGCCATCGAGATCGGCGGAGGTCGGCTCGAAATTGAGCCGGCCCCCGGTCTGCGTCTCCCAGCGCCGGACCCCGTCGTGGGTGAGCGCCACGACGTGACCGTCGAGCAACGCCACGACGATCTCGTTGGCGCCGTCTCCATCGAGGTCACGCACATGGGCCGCGCCGAACGAGCCGAAGCGTCCGAGTTCATGGGTCCACCGCAGCTCGAGTGACTCCGCATCGAGCACGTGCACCATCCCCGGGTCCTCCCAGGTGACCATGATGACCTCGTGGTGTCCGTCCCCGTCGAGGTCGGCGATGGTCGGGCTCGCATAGGCCGAGGTCGTCCGATACTCGCCGGTCAAGCTCGCGTCCCGACCGTGGAAGCGGGAGAGCCCGCGACCGACGACATAGAGCTGAGGACCGTCGGAGCCGGACAGCATCACGGGTGGCCGGATCACGTTGGGCGTGTCGTCGGCCAGGCTCTCCGCCTCCACCGATCCGGTACGGGCATCGAGTAGCTCGATCCGGGTGCGGTCCCCTAGCGGCCCGACCACAGCGACCTCGAGCCGACCGTCTTCGTCGAAGTCCCCCGTCAACGGCGTCGCCCGGATCGAGTCGAGCGGTCGACGCTCCCAGCGAACCTTGGGTCCCACCATCACCGCGGGTCCTCGCGCCCGGAGCAGCAAGTCTTCGAAACCGTCGTGGTTGGCGTCTCGGCTCGCTTCAATGGACCTCGCCGGCACCCCGATGGGCACGGTGCCCATCGACTTCAAGCTCGGATCGAAGACTCGCACGAGGCCGTCTTCGGTGCCGACCATCAGGTCATCCCGAGCGTCACCATCCCAGTCGGTGACCTCCAGCGCCGAGACGACTCGCGAGGGGAGCGTCACCCGAGCGGACTCTCGCCCGGTGGCCGCATCCAGCAACATGAGCGTCTCTTCGCGCCGATGCGCCACCGCGGGACGGGCCAGGCTCCCCAACAGCTGCGCATGGGTCCCCACTCTCGCGGGCTCCTTCCACAGCGCCTTGCCGCTGCGCCCGGAGATCAGGTTGAGCCCCGGCTCGCCTTCGAGCCCCGACACCAGCACATCGACCGTGCCGTCACCGTCGACATCCCCCAGGTCCCGATCTCGCTTGAGCGCGACGTCACTGCCGATCTTCGCCTGCCACTGCACCTCGCCGGAGCGCCCCGACAACGCGACGAGGCTCGCGCCCTCGCCATCCGTCCTCAGCAACAAGTCCTGCCCCGGTTGGTCGTCGAGCTCCAGCGCGGCCAGCCGGGAGATGCGACTGTCTCGATTGCGCTGCGTCTGCACGATCCACTCTGGATCGACGCCGCCATCGGGGGTCCGTGCCGCGACCGCCAGCGGCCGAGTCCACCGCGTCGACCCATCGTCGGTGTCGAAACTCGTGACATGGTCGACCGACACGACCGCCACCGCGGGCGAAGACTCCGGGTCGGACGTCACGACGAGCACGACGGGGTCTTCAGGCAAGACCTGGGACCAATGGCGCGCGCCCGTTTGGCCATCGAAACGCGCGAGCTGCCGGGGCGCCAGGCCTCCCACCACCAGATCCTGGCCCCCTTCCGCGTCGACGCACGCCAGCTCGAACGCAAAGGGCCGCTCGACCTCGGCATCGACCGGCACGTCCACCGTCCAGCGCGGCTTCGGCCGACGCGAGCTCGTGGTGGAATCGAACGCACGAAACTCGAGCACCTCTTCCCGAGGTTTCGCGGTCACGACATCGGGCACACCGTCGCCCTCGAGATCACAGAGCCGAAAGTAGGGGCTCGGGCCCAGCTCAATCCGCCAGTTTTCTTCATCGGACCACGGGTCGTACGCGGTCAAGACGGTGAAGCGCCGCTGAAGCAGGTCGTCGAGTCCGTCGCCGTTCACATCGCCCAGCCACCATGAACCCAAAAACGCCCCGGTCGCCGGCCGTGACCACGAAAGCGCCTTGCGCAGGGCGACGAAGCCCCGCTGGGTCTGCCCCGCCGTCGCGGTCCATTGCAACCGCTGGTCGACATACCCCTCGTGCCGCAGCAACAGCTCGTGCGGCCCGGTGTCGATCTTCAGTCCTCGTAGGCGTGATCCGTAGTCGGTGCCGTCGATGAACACGTGGCCGCCGCTGGGCTCGAGCTCCAGCTCGAAGGTGCCTTGCTGGTGATCGAGCTCGACCGCGACCTCGTGCATCCCACCGCGACGCACGTCGACCACCGTCTCCGCCGTGTCGTAGTCGGGCGCGCTCACCCGAACCCGATGCAGACCCGCCGCGACCTCGCCCTGCGCTCCCGGCAGCGGCTGTTCGTCGATCTCCACCTGCACCCCGGGCACGGGCTGCCCCTGCGCACTGGCGACCACCCGGACCTGCCCCGGCCGCGTGCCCACGTACCCGGCGTAGGCGATCGCAGCCACGCCCAACCCCACCGCGGCCCGGCTGCTCCAGCGCTTCACTCGGCGGACCGGATCCGCCCGCAGCGCTTGCAGCAACGCCGCCATATTGGCGAAGCGTTGGCGCGGATCGGGCTCCAGCCCTCGCAACACGACGCGGTGGACCCACGCGGGAACCCGCACCTTCTCCGGCGGCGTACGGATCTGGCCCCGCGTCTTGCTGACGAAGAGCGTCTCGATGCTCCGTCCCTCGAAGGCGTGCACGCCGTACAGCGCTCGATAGAGCGAGGCACAAAACGCGAACTGATCCGCCTCTTGGTCGGCCGGATCGCCGCGGTGCTGCTCGGGAGCCATGTACGCGGGCGTCCCCAAGATCACGCCCGTACGGGTGAGCTTGTCCAGCGCGACCGACTTGACGGAGGGCTCCGGCTCGCTTCCTTCGTCGACGGGCATCGGCGTTCCCTCCCCCGTCCGCGACCCGGTGATCGAGCCGCCGTAGGTCAGCGCCAGACCGAAGTCGACGACCTTGACCCGACCGTCGTCACCGAGCAGCACGTTGGCGGGCTTGAAGTCGCGGTGGATGAGGCCCGCCCGGTGAGCCGCGTCGAGCCCCTCACCCGCCTCGAGAAAGACCTCGACCACCTCCCGCCACGACCGCGGACCACGGCCGAGCCACGACGCCAGGTCGCTGCCCTCGACCAGCTCCATGACGATGAACACGCCGGTCTCGTCCGAGTCCTCGGGCGGAGCCATGGGCTCGAGAGGCCCGGACAGCTCGCTCGCCGAATAGGTCCCCACGTCGTAGACCCCGATGACGTTGGCGTGCGAAAGCCGGGCGATCGACTGGGCCTCGCGCACGAAACGAGCGCGTGCCCGCGCCACCGCGTCGACGTCCTTGCTGCCCGAGCGCAGCACCTTGACCGCCACCCGACGCGCCAGCTCCGGGTCGTAGCCGTCGTAGACCACCCCGGTGCCACCCGAGCCCAAGGGGCGCAGCAGCAGGTAGCGCGAAATTTTCAGGGGCTCGCGTGCGCGCGCGAACATGTTGCGCTCGATTCGACCGAGCGCGCGCTCCTCTTCGACCGCATCCCAGCCCAGCGCCCCGTCGATGGCGTGGCCCAGCGTATCGACTGTCTGGATGGTCCCGTCGGGATCCGGCGTCGGCGTCTCCAACCGCGATTGACCCTCCCCCCGGGTATATCACGCGAATCGCGACGACCCGGCGTATGCTGCAGCAGATGGTCCCAGAGCTGGACGCGGTCGTGGTGGGGGCCGGAGTGATCGGCCTGGCGATCGCGCGCGCCCTGGCCTGCGCGGGTCGGGAGGTGGTCGTCATCGAGCGCGAGCGGGCGATCGCCCAGCATGCCTCGTCTCGCAACAGCGAGGTGCTCCACGCCGGGATCTACTACCCGCCGTCGAGTCTCAAAGCGCGGCTTTGCGTGCAGGGACGGCGTGCCCTCGTGCAGTACTGCCGCGAGCGCGACGTGGACTTCCGCCTGCTCGGCAAGCTCATCGTCGCGGCCCGACCCGACCAGCGAGCCACGCTCGAGCAGCTCCACCAACGAGCCCAGAACAACGGCGTCCACGACCTGCGCATGCTCAGCGGGCCCGAAGTCGTCGCCATGGAACCGGCGCTGCGCGTCGATGCCGGGTTGTGGTCGCCGGGGACGGGGATCATCGACAGCCATCGATTGATGCAAGCGCTGTGGGCCGACGCCGAGGAGCGCGGGGCCTCGCTGGCGCTCGATACCGAGGTGGTCTCCGTACGACCTCGCGACGGGCACCTCGAGCTCCGAGCCGGCGACCTCGACACGACCTGTGCGACGCTGGTCAATGCGGCGGGCTTGGGGGCCCGGGCTCTAGCCTCCCGCATCGAAGGATTGGCCGCCGACCACGTGCCCCCGTTGCATCTGCTCAAGGGCAACTACTTCAGCCTCGACCGACCCGCTCCCTTTTCGCACCTCGTCTACCCCGTGCCCGATGCCGCGACGCTCGGGGTCCACGTGACGCTCGACCTCGGGGGCGGGGTGCGCTTCGGGCCCGACCAGCAGTGGATCGATCGCATCGACTACGAAGTCGACCCCGCGCGCGCCGAGGGTTTCGCGACCGCCATCGCGGCCTACTACCCCGAGATTCGGGTCGAGGATCTGGCGCCCGCCTACGCGGGGATTCGGGCCAAGATCCAGGGACCCGGCGAACCTCCGACCGACTTCGTGATCCAAGGACCGCAAGTCCACGGGATCGATGGGGTCTGCAATCTGTTCGGCATCGAGAGCCCGGGACTCACCGCCTCGCTCGCCATCGCGGACGAAGTCCTCGCCCACCTCGGGATTCCCGCCGCTGCCTGAGCCTCGACCGAAGACACAATGAGAGGCCAAGAACACCGTTACTGACGTGAAATATTTGACACGTCGTACTAAAACGAAACGGCGTATCAGAGCGACGAACCTCGTCTTCCCGAACTCGAATCGTCACCACCGCCCAGCGTCTGGCGTGGACATCCGGTGTCGCGCCCAAGACGTGGTCTGGCTCTGTGAAACCCCATCGTCAGACCAACCCGATGAGCGTCGTGCACCTCCGCCTTCCGCCGCCGCGCCGGCCCGCCCCCGAGCGCGGGCACCTCGATCCCGAGACCGCCATGGCCGCGCTGTGCCGCGGTTCCGCCATGAACACCAACACCTCCGAGCATTGGGACTCCTGGAAGGCCATCGCCATCGCCCCCCGCACGTGGGCCCTGGTAGAACGGTTTCGATGCCGCTCTACGCCGTCGCGATCGCGCTGACCATCGTCGCCAACATCGGCTACCACCTGTGCCAAAAGGGTATCCGCCCCGAGGCCAGCCCCATCGCCACCGTGATGGCCACGTATATGGTCGCGCTCGCTCTGTCGGCCCTGATGTGGCCATGGCTCGGGCACTCCGATGGCCTCGTCGCCTCGTTCCGTCGCCTGGGCCCGGCCAGCTATGCGCTGGGTGGCTGCGTGGTCCTGCTCGAGATCGGCTTCCTCCTCGCCTACCGCAGCGGCTGGGACCTCGGCGTCGCGGCGCTGTACTCCAACGCCGCGACCGCGATCGTGCTGCTTCCGATCGGCTTGCTCGCCTTCTCCGAGGGCATCGACGGCCGCAAGGCGCTGGGCTTGGTGTTCGCGTTCGTGGGCCTGGTGTTGCTCAGCGGGGGCGGCGGGGAAAAGCCGAAGGATAGCGACGCACCCGCGGCCGAATCTTCGAGCTAGCCCCGCGCCTGACGGTGCGCCGCGACGGTATTCATGCGGCGGACCTCGCCCGCGTCCCAGGCCGAGATCGCGGCGCGGCCGAACGTCGACTCGCTCCCACGCAAGTACTCGAGCGCGGGCTCGGCCCGGACCCGGGCGTCGTCGTGGCGACCGACGGCCCGTAGCGCATGCGCGTGCGTGAGTTCGAGAACCCGGCGCACGAGCTCGCCGTGGCGCTGGGAGTCGGCGAATGTCGATGCGTCCGCCAGCACCTCCAGCGCCTGCTCGGGCTCCCCCTTCGCCAGCCAGACCCGGGCCTCGAAGTCCAAAAAGAGCATGACCATGAAGTGCTCGGGCGCGTAGCTGCGCTGGATCTCGGTGGCCGCCGACGCGCGGTCGAGGGCGTCGTCCAACCGCCCCTCGATCAGCGCGAGCTCTCCCTCGAACCGGGTGACCGCGGCCAGATCGGGCGTTCCGTCGGGGTGAAGCGCTTGCATGATCCGACGCGCATCGGCCAGGTTGTCGCGCGCTCCGTCGAGGTTGCCCGTGTACAGATCGAGCTGGGCGAGCAGCGCCTTGGCATTGCCCACGGGCACGCTCACCATTCCCCGAGAGTCCCGCCACGCTGCGATTGCACGCCGCACCAAGCCCTGCGCGGTCTCGAAGTCACCGTCCCCTTTTTCGAGGGTGGCGAGGTTGTAGTAGCGCGGCGCCAGCTCGGGGTGCGACTCGCCGAGGATCTCGGCCGACAGCGCGATGCTCTGGCGCAGCAGCGGCTTGGCGCGCCCTCGCTCGCCGTCGTTGATGTAGGTGACGGCCAAGTCGTTGAGGATGACCGCGAGGCGCACGCGGGACCGAGTGTCGTCGCCCGAGAGCCGCTCGCGGGCCTGCTCGAGAGCAGCGAGCGCTTCGTCGTAGCGACCTTGTCGGTGGAAGATGCCCGCCCGAGTCTGGAGAACCGAGACCTCGAGCTCGATATCGTCGGGAGCCCGGCCCAGGGCTCCGGTTGCGACCCGAGCCCATACTTCACCCGCTTCGTAGCGATCGAGATGGTACCCGAAGACATCGGCGAGCGCGTTGGCGACCGTCCCGGCGAGCGCCACGTCATCGACCAACGTGGCCCGTTCGTAGGCATCGTGCAGGTGCCGTTGGGCGTCCTCGAAGCGGCCAAGTCGAACCTCGGCCCGCGCCAGCTCGTAGGCAACCTCGGCCACGAACGCATCGGGAGCCCCCGACGCGTCGACGAGCAGCTGCTCCAGCCGAACGCGCGCCCGCTCGTAGTTCCCGATCTCGATCGCGGTCGTGGCCCGCGCCAGCGCCTCCGTCAACGCTTCGTTCGCCGCTGGCGGGACCTCGAGTTCGGTGCCCGTACCGTAGTGCATGCACTCGACCAACGGAGGCAACGAAACGGCCGCCTTGGTTGCCGACTCCACCGTGGCCCGGTCGGCGTTCTCCAGCGTATCCACCAACGACTCGAGGCTGGCGAGCCCTCGCTGCAAGCAGGCGACGCGTCGGTGTTCCTCGCGGTCGTCGATCTCTTCGCGAACCCGGCACAACAACGAGGCCCCCTGCTCCCAGCGCGTAGCGTAGTCGCTGAGCACCGCCCCCGTTCGCGAAGCGGCCGAATGCGCGAAGCCCAGTCCGCTGTCGTCGAAGGCGCGGGTCATCGTTTCGAGGCGACCCGAGTTCCACACCGACTGGACTTGCTGGGCTCGGATCTCGCAGGGTTCCTCCGTCTGGGACCCGGCCATCAGCGCCACCGCCAGTCCCATCGCTCCGAAGCCGCTGGGGATCCAGCGCTGCCATCGTCGGCTCGACTTGGGCTCGAACGCGGCCACCACCTCTGCCATCGACTCCGGCCGCGCGTGAGGATCGGGGGCAACGCCGCGCGCGAGCACGCGACGCAGCCGGCTGGGGGCCGAGCGCAGCAGCCCGGCGATTTCGGCCTCGAAGCGAGCGGAGCCTCGCCGGTCGTTGTCGCGAGTGAAGACGCGCTCGCCCGAGATGATCTCGATGGCAGTCACACAAAACGCATGGATGTCGCTGCGAACCGACGCGGGACTCCCCTCGAGCTGCTCGGGCGCCATATACGAGGGCGTGCCCGCGACCGTGGGCGCCTGGGAGTTCGAGCAATCGTCCATCGGTGCCGCCAGCCCGAAGTCGGCCAAGCGAGCCTGGTTTCCACGGTCGACGAGGATGTTGCCCGGCTTGATGTCGCCGTGGATGATCCCGACCTCGTGGGCGGCTTCGAGCCCCAACGCCGCCCCATGCAACAGCTGCAGCTTGGTCGGCAGCGGCGCGGCGCGATGGCGGGCCATCCAGTCGTGCAGGTTGGCGCCGTCCACCTGCTCCATGACGATGAAGACCTCGTCGTCGTGCTCGCCGATCTCGAACACCCGGACGATGTTGGGGTGGGAGATCCGAGCCAAGGTGCGCGCCTCGGACTGCAGCGCCGCCGCCCCGCCCCGGATGAGCGTGCTCCGACAACCCACCGCAGAGCCGATGGAGAGCACTTTGAGCGCCACCGTCCGCCCGAGCTTGGGGTCCTTGGCCTCGTAGACCGCTCCCACCCCGCCCTGCCCGAGCTTCCGCTCGAGCACGAAGCGCCCCACCGTCGTACGCTCGCCGTCGCCGAGACCGAGTCGGGCGCTGATCCGTTGGGACAGCAGGCGATCGGCGCGGTCCTGCTGGGGCGGGCGACCGACGACCAGCAGCTGGGACAAGGGCAGGCCGAAGAGCGCGCTTTCCTGCGCTCGTTCGCTGCCCTGGAAGGTATCGAGCTGGATCGGCGCGGACAGTTCCCGCGTGGACGCCTCGTCGTCGCCATCGCGCAGCGACAAGGGGGCGAAGGGCGTCGCCGCCCTCGGCGTACAACTCGACACGTCGGGCGTACGCCGGCGACGCCGAGTCGATTACAAAGAAAATCGTGTCGGGCGACCGAGTGCCGCATTGACCAACGCCCGGCACCGATGACTGCGTGCGGCACCCGCCCGCCGTCGTGAGCACGCCGCGACCCGGCCCACGGCAGCGCGGCGTCGCCCCGGCGGTGCCCTAGCCCGGCGCTGAGCGCCAAACAGGGTCTAACGCTTGAATTTGCCACGCAGAGGCATTGAACTCGGCCACCGTGATGTCTCGCTCCACGCCGCAACGACTCGGCCTCTCGCTCTTCGCTCTCGCCCTCGGTGTGCTCACACCGGCCGCGTGCAACAAGCCGCAGCCCACGACGACGCCGGAGGTGGAACCGAGCACGTCCGGTTCGACCGAGTCGAAGAAGCCCGCGCCGACCGATGCCGGTCATGGCGGGCGGCTGTACGACAAGTGGTACGCCGAGATCGGGGGTGAACCCGGCTTCGCACCCGGCGAGCGCGGAGGTCCCCACGGCGACGGCACGCTCGACGATGGCAACGGCCAGCCCATGGCGCACGACGGCCACTCGTACCGACTGAAGAACCTCTTCGGCTGGGACCTGCGCGGAGCCGAGGGGATCTACGGGCCCGAGTACCAGAACAAGAGCTACGTCTTGCCGGTCAACCTCATGACCGACGAGCGCACGCCCGACGAGCTGATGGCGTGGATTCGGGACGGCGGCGACGGAATGCCCGCCTACGGGGCCGTGCTCGACGAGACGCAGCTGCGCGAGCTGGTGACCTTCATCGACG
The DNA here is from genome assembly GCA_039028615.1 of Myxococcota bacterium. Taxonomy (GTDB): domain Bacteria; phylum Myxococcota_A; class Polyangia; order Nannocystales; family Nannocystaceae; genus Paraliomyxa. The sequence goes on from JBCCHT010000001.1 coordinate 147,498, forward strand.
ACATGCGAAGTGGTCGCGTTCCTCGAGCCGACCAGGTCTGGGCCCTGTCGAAGGATGCGCCGAAGAACTACACCCTGCTCGAGGGGGGTGATGCCGCGCGGGGTACCGAGCTGGTGAAGAGCTCGTGCGCGTCCTGTCATGGCCCGGATGGACGCTGGATCCCCATCGACGACAAGTACAGCCTGGGGGCCTACTCCCGCGCCAAGGCCTACGAGTCGTGGATCAAGATCGTCAGCGGTCAGCCCAACACCCCCATGCACCGCGAGATCGAGTTCACCGACGGTGCGGACGGGGCTCAGCAGGTGCTCGACATCCTGGCGGCGCTGTGCGACCGAGGCACCTTCCCCGGCCTCGACGGTCAGGAGGACGTGCCCAACGGCGATCCTCGCTGTGGCGCCTACCTGAAGTAAGGCCGGCGCGCAGCGGCCCCACTACCCGCGGGTGAGTTCGGCGTGAAGCTCGAGCACCTCGCCCGCGCGCATGGGCGGCCAGCGACGACCGCCCAGCACGATGTCCCACGCCAGCCGCATCTGCGTGGCGCAGCGCTCGGGGCTCATGCGACCGATGGCCGTGGCGAGCCCGGGACACAGCACTCGCTCGATCTTCGATTGGCTCCGAGCGTTGTGCTCGACCACCGCGATCAGTGCCGCCCGAAACGCGAGGTAGGCATTGACGGTGTGGGGCACGGGCATCGGCACCCGCATGGTGGGCGCGCTGACCAGCCACGGCATTCGCGAGTCCACCGTCTCCACGATCACCGCCTGACCGATCGCCAGCTCGCCGTAGTGATGCTCTCGTAGGTGCGTCTGCAGCCGATGCTGGAGCCCTGCACCGAAGCGATCGAGGTAGACGGCATCGATGCCGCCATCCATGTAGCCGAAGCTGTTCGCCGGGCTGACGATCGCGTCCGCCTCGACGTCGAAGATGTCGCCCCGACCGATCTCGACCTCGTCCAGCGAGCCGAAGTGGCGGGTCCACGCGTCCACGATTGCCTGGTTGCGATCGCGAAGCACGACGGTGATGCGAGAGTCGGCCATCCCGCGCCTTTATCACGCGACCCGCAATGGCGACAAACGGCAGTGGTTCAGCGCCCCGGCTCCGCCTCGACCGCACCGATGTGCTCGCGAAGGGCCCGGGCCCAGCCTTCGAGGTTCGACAGCGTGGACTCGAGGACCCGGTGGTCGGCCGCGATGGAGCCCAGCGCCTTGGCCAGCGCCTTGCGCCCGCGAAGCAGCCAGGTCTTGGCCGTCCCGAGCGGAATGTCGAGGACCTGCGCGATGTCGGACCCGCGCATGCCTTCCCAGTAGTGCAGCTCGAGCACGACCTGCTGATTGAGCGGCAGCCGACGCAGCCCTTCGAGGATGAGCCGCTGCTCCCGGCGACGCGCCACCACGCGGCTGGGCGATGGATCGAGGTCGAGCGCGGTGACCTCGTCGAAGTCGACCTGAGGCGGCGTGCGACGGAGGCTGCGGTAGTGACGACACAGGAGCCGATAGGCGACGCCAAAGAGGTAGCGACGAAAATCCTCGGGCCGCTGCAGACGCTCGATGCCCTCGAGGCAGGCGAGGAAGGTCTTCTGGACGAGATCGTCGGCGGCTTCGCCCGCCTTGTTGCAGAAAAAACGCGCAACCGGCTCGTAGTAGCGCTCGAACAGCTGGTCGGCTGCCGCCCGGTCGCCAGCCTTCCAGGCCAGCGCCAAAGCGTGGTCTGCGGTCTCACCCATCAGCCCCTTCAGCATAGCGGAGCAAAAAGCCGACCCAAGGGTGAATCCCGGATCGGGGCGTCGGGAACCACCGAGATATGCACCCCTCGCCCCCCGACTCGTCTTCCCACGGCCCGATCGGAGCCGGTCTGCACGTGACGTATGCTGTTCCGGCGTCGATGTCCGCCGAAACCGACCCGACCGTGGCTGCCAAGGACTTCGTGGTCCCTCGGTTGCTCGATGATGCGGACGGAAAACTGCGTAAGCACGCGATCAAGGCCGCGCTCATCGGCGACGACGGCCCGAGCCAGCAGATCGGCCGCTACCAGGTGCAGCGGCGCCTGGGCCAGGGCGGCATGGCCGTCGTCTATGCCGCCCGCGACGAGACGCTCGAGCGCACGGTCGCGCTCAAGCTCCTGACCCGTGGCACCGATCTGGACGAGTCGACCGAGCGACGACGACTGCTGCGAGAGGCCACCGCGCTGGCGCGGCTGCAGCATCGCGCGGTCGCGACCGTGCACGAGGTCGATGTCCACGATGGGCACACCTACCTCGCCATGGAGTACGTGGACGGGCAGACCCTGGGTCAGTGGCTCGAAGAGCGCCCCCGCCCGTGGCGAGAGGTCGTGGGCGCATTCATCGAGGCCGGCGAGGGCCTGGCGGCGGCCCACGCCTCCGACATCATTCATCGCGACTTCAAGCCCGCGAACGTCATGGTGGCGAAGGACGGGCGCATCGTGGTGCTCGACTTCGGGCTCGCTCGCTCCGCCCGGGTCGACGCGGTGGAGGACCCCGAGGCGCTCGAGGCCCTCATCGCCCCCGCCCAGGACTCGTCGGAGCTGTCGTTCGACCTCACCATGACCGGGACCCTGCTCGGCACGCCCGGCTACATGTCGCCCGAGCAGTTCCTGGGGGTCGAGACCACCGCCGCGAGCGACCAGTTCAGCTTCTGCGTGGCGCTGTTCGAGGCCTTGCACGGCGAGCGCCCCTTCCCCGCCCGGTCGATCGCCGAGCTGGCCCGCGCGGTGACCTTGGACCCCCGCCCTTCGCTGCGCAGCGGGGTCCCGCGACGGCTGCGACGAGCCGTACGGCGTGGCCTGGCTGCCTCGCCCGAAGAGCGCTGGCCCTCGATGCCCGCGCTGCTCGACGAGCTACGCCGCGTGATTCGACCCCGACGACCGCTGGTGATGGTCGCGGGCGGAGCCTTGGTCGCCGCCGCGAGCCTGGGTGCCGCGGCGTGGTACGCCGACCATGTCGACGCGCAGGCCGAGGAGCAGTTCGCTGCCCAAGACCGTGAGGTTCGAGACGCCACGCGCATGCAGGCCGTCTCGTCGCTCGCGGATTCCGACCCCACCGCGGCCTTGGCCTTGGTGCGCGAGGTCGAAGATCCCGCGGGCACCAAGCAGTGGTCCGAGACCGCGCTGGGGCTGCTGCAGCGCCCGTACTGCCAGGTCGTGCGTCGAGACCACGGCGAGGCCTGGCCCTGGACGACGAGCGTATCCCCGAGCGGTACCCATGTCCTCACCGGGTCCAGAGACGGCAGCGTGCACCTGTCGCGCATGGACGGTCACGGCAAGGCCTGGGCCGCCCACGACGTCGACGCGGTGGCGGCGGCTTTTTCTCCCGACGGGCGCATGATTGCCAGCGCGGGCACGGCCGTGCGGGCGTGGACCTTCGACGGGTCCCCCGATCCCGCCGAGGCAGTCACGTTCCGCTCGCTGTCCGCCCTGATGACCAGCGGCTCGACGCCGGGCATCGCCGTCTCCAACGACGGACTCATCGTCAACGGCTCCAACGACGGCACCGTCTATCTGTGGCGGGTCCCCGACTCCGATCGAGAGCCGGGACCGCCCCAGATCCTCGCCGCCCACGACAAGGCCGCCTGGAGCGTGAGCCTCAGCCCCGACCGACGGACCCTGGCCACCGCCTCGATCGACGGTACCGCCAAGATCTGGTCGCTCGACTCGGCCGAGCCCACCGAGCTGGCCACGCTCCGCCACGACGGGCCGATCTGGACGATCCGCTTCAGCCCCGACGGTGAGCAGCTGCTCACCGCAACCAGCGATCACCACGCCACGCTGTGGTCGGCGAGCACGGGCGAGCCGCTCGCCGAGTGGAGCCACGACGGACCTCTGCTCAACGCCGATTTCTCCCCCGACGGCCGACGCGTGGCCACGGGCGGCGAGCAAGGCACCGTGCAGCTGTGGTCGACCGAGCGCCCGGACGAGCCCGCCGTGGTGCTGCGCGGGCACGCGGCCAACGTCAACGACGTCGAGTTCTCGCCCGACGGTGGGCGACTGCTCAGCACCTCGCAGGACGCCACCGCGCGGGTCTGGGCCGTGCCCGACCGCGGCGCTTCGGTGGACGCCCCCGTCGTGTTCCAGATCGGTGAGCCCGTGTTCTTCGGTCGCTTCTCCCCCGATGGCGAACGCATCGTGCTCTCGTCGGAAAACAGCGTGACCCGGGTCTGCCACGTGCAGCGGCCCGCGTCTCGCACCACCGTCGAGCTTCCCAACACCCTGCGGTCGATGGCGGCGAGCGCCGACGGCTCGATGCTCGTGGGCACCACCTCGCGTGGCCTCGTGCAGCTGTCCGGCTCGAACATCTCGACCATCGATGCCGAGACGCCGTGGGAGCACCACACCATCGACCTGACCCCTGATGGCACCTGGGCCGCCGCGCGGGAGCCTTCCGGCCCCATCCGCGTGTGGCAAACGCGGGGCACCCGGGTGCACCGGGCCCCGACCGAGCTCGAGCGCGTGCGAGCCATCGCCCTGGCGCCCGACGCCACGCTGCTGGCCGCGGCCGACGACCGGGGCGAGCTCCAGGTCTGGTCCATCAGTGCTTCGGGCCTCGAGCCACGAGCGCGACTGTCGGGGCGCGGGGCCAGCATCGAGACGCTGACCTTCACCAAGCGGGGCGCGCTGGTGGCCGGCGACCGCGAAGGGCGACTGCTGCACTGGTCCGACCTGGACGACGACCCGGCGCTGCTCGACACGGGGCGCGACGCGCTGCTGTTGGTCGTCGCCGATCTCGTCCGCAACCGGGTCGCCGCCCTCGACGAAGCGGGCACGACTCGCGTCTGGGAGGTCACCGACGACGGCCGCTTCACCGCCACCGCCAATCTGAAGGCCGACCCGGCCCGGCCCCGGACCCTCGCCTTCGTCGACGGCGGTGAAGCCCTGCTGGGCGCGGCCGCCGATGGCCGAGTCCTGCGATGGCGCGACCACAGCCCCGAAGCATGGCAGCCCGTGGCCTCGCTCCCCGCCGGCGGCGACCTCGGCTCGATGGTCATCGTCGCGAACGGCCAGCGCGTCGTGGGAGGCGGGGTCGCCAATCGCCTCGTGCATCGCTGGGAGACGGCGGACTTCGAGACCGACCCACAGACGCTCCAGCGGCGGCTGTGGGCCGCGACCACCGAATGCCTGTCCGTGGCTCACCGCCGCGAGCTGCTGGGCCAAGACGAAGACACGGCCCAGGCCGCGCTCGAGGCGTGTCGCGCCGAGTACTAGGCCGAGGCGCACCACCACCGCACAAAAAAAGACGGCCCTTCAAAAGGGCCGTCTCGGGTGGAGGATGACGGGATCGAACCGACGACATTCGGCTTGCAAAGCCTTGGGCGGCCACTTTGCGGGCCTTTGTATTGCCTTGTTGATTCTTGCGAAATCATGGAGCTAATGACCTCTAGAGGGCCAACGACGCCACGCGGCATCGCTCCCACGTTTGCGGCATTTTGCGTGCGGCTGTGCCCACCCTGTGCCCACGGCTGGCCCGCAGTAGCTAGGCTGAGAAGGTGGGGCTAAGCAACCGAAGCATCCAATCGGCGACTCGCAGCGGGCGACGTGTCGAACTTCAGGACGATGCCGTGCCGGGGCTGCATGTGGTCGTGACGAAGGCGGGCTCGGCCTCGTTCGCCGTCCGTTACCGCATCCCAGGCGTGGGCCAGCGCCGCCTTCGGATCGGACGATACGGAATCCTGACCGTTGACCAGGCCCGCAAACTGGCTCGCAGCAAGCTCGCCGAGGTGGCGGCAGGGAAAGACCCGGCCAGGCCCGCCCCCACACCTCAAGTTCAGCCCCTCACCCAAGCGACGAGCGGCTACCTCGAGCAGGCCGAGCATCGCCTTCGACCCAAAACGATGCAGACCTATCGGTCTGCCCTGGGGCGCATGCTCACCTGGGCAAGCCGCAGCGGCATCCGGAGCACCGCCGATCTAGACCGACCACAGCTAGCGGCGCTACGCGCCTGGCTCATCGCCTTACCCAAGCAGCGGGCCAAGACCGGAGGCAAACGAGGGCAACAGGCCGCCACCCGCTCCCGCCGGAGCCCCGTGGCCGTCAACCGAGAGCTGCGGGCCATCAAGACCTTCCTCCACGAACTTCGGCGATCAGACCGACTGCCTCACCTGGATCGCGATGCGGTGGCCGACACCCTGCGAGCGCTTCCGGTGCCGCGCGAGCAGCCCTTCTTCCTCAGCCCGCCGCAGATCAAGAAGCTCCTCAAGGCTTGCCTGGCACATGACCAAGCGACCTTCGTGCTCACGCGGCGTGAGCGAGAGGGACTCGATCCAAAGGGCAGCACCCTGCGCCACCGACCCATCGCCCCCTTCGCAGCCCTTCTGCTGCTGTCGGGCATGCGCCGTGGTGAAGCCTTGGCGCTGCGCTGGCGAGATGTAGATCTGGACGCCACGGACGTCAGCGGCCACCCCGTCGGTGAGATCCGCTTGCGCGCTGCGGCGACCAAGACCCACCAAGCCCGCACCGTAGGGCTTGAGGTCTCCCCTCGCCTGCGCTTGCTCCTTCAGGTGATGCAGCGCTGCGCGCAAGGGAGCACTGTCTTCGAGGGGTACAGCGCTCAGTCGGTGAGCAGCGCTCGTGCACGCCTGGTTCGAGATTTCGGGGCACCGCACTTCGATTGGCAGGGTCTGCGCTCCACCTGTGGCACCTACCTGACCAACGCCCCGTCCATCTTCGGGGCCGCCGCCCCCTTCATGAGCGCCCGCCAACTGGGTCACTCGGTGGTCGTGGCCGAAAAACACTACGCCGGGCTTCTGCGGGGCATCTCCCCGAAGGCCCGCAGCCTCGATGCAGCTATGGGGATCGAGGACCTGCTCGAGGCCCTGGTTCAGGCCACGCGAAACGACGAGCGTTGACCGTCGGCGCTCCCGCGAAGCGGAAAGAAGGACTACGCCGCCGTGTTGGTCCGCAGCCGGGCGTCTCGCCAGGCGCGAAGATCCGCCGCTCGATAGAACACCCGCCGCCCCAGCTTCAAGTACGGCGGACCGCCGCCTCGAGATCGGAGCGTGTTGAGCGTGGCCGGAGCGAGCCCCACGATGAAGCTCGCCCCGTGGACGTCGACCACTTCGGGCAGCAGTGCGAAGCCGCGCGTAACTGCCTGCGGCGCAGCTTTTGATGTCGAAGGCACCGCAAGGCTCGTCGGTGTTTCGGGGAGGTGGGTGGCAGGACGCAGGCGGGCCGTCTTGTCGTTCATCAAAGTTGTCCTTGTTGGCGACTGGGTCTGCCGCGTTTTCCGTCGCTGGCTACAGGCTGGCCTAGATGCAAAGAAGGCGCTGGAGTGGATGCTCCAAGCGCCTCGCACCAGGTGGTGCGGCTCATGACCATGCGAAGTTAGGTTCCTTGATGATTCCCTCCGGTGGAAGCATCACAAGCAAGTCCTAGCTCGCCTTGGCCTGGGTCTGGCCCCCCGTTCGTGGAAGAAGCGGGATCTGGGCACCGACCGGGCACCGTTTGGAGCGCACTTGGGTGGCTTTGCCATCCTCCTGCGGAATCCCGTACAGGTAACCGTCCTCGCGAGTGAGCCCGCGGACCTCTTTGATGGGGACCGCCAGTTGCTGCGAGACCTGGGCAATCGCCGCCTCGGGGGAGACGGTACAAAGTCCCAGGAAGCGGAAGGGGGGTTTCTCCGCCCGTCCGATTCGTGCCTCGACCACGGTCAGCACCAGCCCCGTAGGGGGCAAGGCTTGCCGCATTGAGGTGTTTTTGTTGGCTTGATTCATGACATAGGGGGTTAGGATCTAAGGGTTGTGGTCCTTCTCCGGAGTGCGGACCACTCGATCATCGTGGCGCGCAACGTTGAGGGTGCAAGTGTCCCTTTTCTGCCTGGGCGTTTGGGTGGGGGCCACCTGGTCGATCGGTATCTTCGCCTTGCAACCCGCCTGCTGCCTGGTGGTGTCAAACCAATATCGACGCGCCGCCCCCTTGCAGGGCACGTGGAGACAAACGGAGCGATGAAGTGCACGTTCGGCTCCTGGCCGGCAGCGTTTGGCGGCCGCGCTTGCGACCTCCCCCTTCTCGATGAAGACCCCCATGACCCACCGCCAGAGCCCCACCAAGAGCGAGGCATCGCTCTCGGCAGGCGAGGTGCTGGGAGCGGCCCTGGTTCTCGCCCTCGTGGGATGGGGGGTGACCCGGGCGGCAACGTGGATGAGCGGCCAAGCGCTGCCTCTATGGGCTAGCTTGAAGTTGGCGGCCGCATACGCGGGCTTGGGGCTGCTCGGTTTGCTGCTGGCGGCCTTTTTCCTCGATGGCCTGCGGCTGGGTTGGCTGCATCTGCTTCGGGGCGCCCGGATTCGGCGCGCCTGGAGTCGTTGCCCGGTCCCCAGCCACCAGAGCCTTCGCCCGGGTCAGACCTTGTCGGTCATCGAGCATTGGGCGGCGGAGACCTTCATCGATCTGGCCGAGGCCGGCTATGGATTTTCGCGGGAGCTCAAGCGCGCGGACTTCCTCGAGATGCGTTCGCTGGTGATGGGGCAGGTGCCCCAGGACCCCGGCCAACGACTACGGCTGCAAACCGACGTGGTGGCCCCCTTGTTTGCCAAGTTGGCCGGCGCCGACGAGGCCGCCACGAATCTGGTGAGCCTGGCAAGCGATCAAAGGCCCCACCGACGAGCCTTCTTCATCGGTATGCGGCTGCTGTCGATGCTGAGCTTCGGCCTGCTGGGGTGGTCGCCCCTGCGCAGCTACAAGCGGATCGACGAGGAGCTCCTTCGTCGCGATCCGCAGGCCCTCGAGCGCCTTGTCCTCGAGCGTCCTCTCCTCCTGACGGCCATCGACAAAATCCTGGGTGGCCCGCGGCAGAAAACCGCTCCTCATCCCGCGCAAGGTCAGCGCGAAGGCGAAGGAGACCCGAAGGATTCCCCCCGCTCGGCGGCCCCGCCCGGCCCGCTGAATTCATCCGCGACTGACCCCCAAGCGACCGACTCCTCTCCGGACCCCGAGGGCCAACCCGAGGTGCTGGCCGGCAACGCCGGTCAGCAGGGGTCCGAGCAGGCGCACGCCAAGGAAGTCGCCACGAGGCAAGCCCTAGACGCAGTGAACCTGGCCAAGTCCCTGCTAGGTGATGGACAAGATCCTGCATGGGACGAGCCCGAGCCCCTATTGCAGTCGATGCAAGGTGCTCTGGGCGAGGCCCTCCTCCTCACCGAGCAGGAAGCGGAACATCACCAGCTCCTGCATCGGGTGGAAGGCATGCAGGCGCGGCTGGAGTCCTATGAAGGATGGAAAACGCGCTGCTTGGCCCTGCCGGATCCCGGCACGTGGCCCCCCCTCCTTGGCCAGGTGATGGCCGGCCTGGCCGACGTGCCGGGGTGGGAGCTCCCTCGCCGGCTCGACCGAGGCCTCTGCCACGCCTACCTGAGCTGCGAGGATGCATCGAAGCTCCTTTTTCCTCGGTCCGACGTGCCGCCGCAGGCCTCCACCACTACGGCGGCGACTGACCAACTTCCCTCCCCCGATCCGATGCCAGGTGGCCAGGCAGACGAGGACGTCTCGCCTGGTAGCAGCGAAAAACTCAGCTTTCTTCGCCCGCCGCCCGACGAAGCAGCGCGCTACGGGCTCTAGCGCCCCATGGCCGAGCCCCACGCCACCAACCCCCCCAAGAAAGCCCACGCCGTGACGACCAGGATTTTGCAGATCAAACGTAGCGAGAACCGCTTCGGCTGGGTGATCCGATTCGCCAGCGCGAGCTCGGGGATCATCACCTTCATGGGCCTGGTGGGAACGCAACCGCTTTGGCTGGCAACGCTACTGGCCTCGGTGTCGGTGGTGCTGGCCTCGGTGGGGTGGACCTTTTTGCTCCGAGCATGGCCCCGAGCAAACCGCCGCGAGCGAGGAATGCTGCTGCGTCTGGTGGCCTTGCCGGTCCTGGGCCTGGTGGTGCTCAGCTCCTCGGTCATCGGGATCTTTGGGTTGGCCACTCCTCAGGCGATTCGCCAGGACATGGTCCAGATCACCGACGAGGTGGCGCCGGTGATTCAGGCGCAGCGAAGTCGCATCGAAGCCGAGCAGCAACTGCTCCCGCTGCTCGAGCAGGCCGCCCGGGAGTTCGCCGCGATGGCCGAGGATGAAGCTACCCGCGGTCGTTTTACGGGGCACCGAGGCCGGCGCGGCCGGATCTACGGCGACCTCAAGGCCCTCGCGGGCAACTTCGAGGCGGCGGCAAACACCTTCCGAGAGGGCCAGGAAGGTGCCCGCCTGGCCCTGCGAGAAGCTCAGATCGCCCTCGGGCAGCTGCGCCGACTTTCGCTCGAGGCGGGCAGTGGCCGACAGGAGCTCCGTCGCGCGAGCGAGGGCTACCGCCAGGCCCTGGAGACCTTGGCTGGCGCCCTGACTCGGGCCAGACTGTCGCCGCTGGAGAGCACGCTCTCCATCGTCGAGGCCGGCATCGCCCAACAACGACGAAGCACGACCACGGCCAGGTCGGCTCGACGCCGTGAGCGAGAGGAGGCTGCCGCCACGGCCGTGGGCCAGATTGCGGCCCAGAGCCAGCGTCGCCTGGATGACCTGGTCGGTGGTCTGCCGAGCGATTCGCCTCAGCTTCTGCCGATGCGCCTCGCGCTGCCGGTCGAGGCCGTGGCCAAGCACTGGCCCTACATCTTGCCGCTGGCGGCCTACGTGCTGGCCATCGACCTGGTCCTTCCGGCGCTCATGATCGTGATGCTTGGATTCCTCCACCAACGTCTTCGTCATTCGTCTGGCACGCTTTCCGAGGATGGCGGCCAGGAGGCCCTGTCCGAGGCCCTCGAGCCGCGCCAGGTCGCCGGTCGAGTCAGTGCTGCACCGACGATGGGCTTGACGCCCATGCAGGCCGAGGGGACCACGGTCCAGCCCTCGGGGACTGTGACCAGCAACCTGTCCAAGCGCCAAGAGACGGCGCAGGCGGCGATGAACGTCCGGCCCGAGACGCAGGTCGATGGGCCCCAGCCCGTGCCCGACATCCAGCAGACCCAGCGGGCGGCGCCCCGACGCCCCCTTCCGAATTCGCCTGCCTCCACGCAGGCGATCAAGGCCTTCCTTGAACGACACCGCTACGATCGCACTGGCTGAGAAGGCGGACGGAGGGAAGGTCACCGTTTCCCTGGACCGCCTTCGCCGACACACGCTGATCAGCGGTGTGACGGGGATGGGTAAGAGCCGCTTCCTTGAGCACCTGCTCTTCGAACTGCTGCGCCTTCGTCGAGAGGGATGCAAGCTCGGCATCGGACTCATCGACCCCGTGGGCGAGGTCTTCGATGCCACCAAGGCCTACTTGGCCTCCCTTTGCCTTCGCTACCGCGCGGCAGAGCTCGGGTCGCCGCCAGCGCTTGCGGCCCGCATCCAATCGAAGCGAGAGGCCCTGACCCGAAGCTTGGCGCTCATCGACTTCACCGACGAGCATTGCGGTGGCTGGCGCCTGAACCCGCTGGAGCGCCGTGCCGGCTTCAGTACTGGCGAGACGGTGGGGGAGCTGCTTCGCGTGATGGAACGCGTGCTGGGCTCGATGACCGAGATGAGGCGACTTCAGGCGCTGCTACGGAGCGTGCTGTCGGTCCTCGTGGAGACCGAAGGCGCCACCCTTCGAGACGCCGTAGACCTGCTGGTGGCCGACAGCGAGAGCTTGGTCGAGTTCATCGATGAGCTGGAACGTCGGCGCCAACAAGGAACGCTGCGCCTGCCCCTGAGACGATCGATCGTGGAGATCTATTTCCGCGATCTCTTCTTGACCACCTCGAGACGCGAGCGCCGAGAGCTCATCGCCTCGACGATGCATGCCCTGAACGTCTTCCTTGCCGACGAGCGGGCGGCCACCTTTTTGGGCGCCCCCCGGGGAAACCTCGACCTCGAGGCGATCGTCTCGAGCGGAGGGGCGCTCCTGGTCAAGCTGCCGGCCAGCCTGGACCTCAACACCCAGAAGGTACTGGGAACGCTCCTGGTCAGCCGTATCGAACTGCTGGCGCGCCGGCGCAAGGTGCCCGACGTCAAGGCGGGGCGGGAGCCTCTGTTCGCGCTCATGGTCGACGAGTTCCAGGATTTCGTGGGCCCTCACTGGGCCCAAACCTTCGCCCAACTTCGCAACTACGGGTTGATGATGGTCGTGAGCCACCAGACCCGAGCACAGCTGGAGAGCAGCGACGAGATGAAGGCGCTGTATCGGGCGGTGTCGGCGAACACCGAACTCAAGGTGCATTTTCGTCAGCCGCTCGACCCCGACGCCTTGGCGGCAGCCCCGATGATCTTCCGCCCCGAAGGCCGGCGACTTCGTCGTATCGCCGTCGACCGAAGTCGCAGCCGCTCCCAAACCCGCAGTCTCCAACGCGCTCAGTCCCGCTCCCTGTCGGTGAGCCTGAGCCATGGCCTGAGCCACAGCATCACCCACACCTTCTCCGTGGGCCAAGGGCAGAGCGTTTCGTTTTCTAGCTCCGAGGGGCGAACGCAGGTGGAGACCGAGTCCCTGTCGATCAGCACGGGGGAGAACTGGTCGAGTGTCATCAATAAGTCCACCGGGCTCTCGGTGACCCAGAGCGCCAGCCAGACCCAGGTACGTGGGGGCAGCCTGGCGATGGGCCAAGCCAAAAGCCGAGGCCAGTCGCACTCAAGCAGCAGCAGCCACGGTCAGTCTTGGGGTCAATTCGAGGGCGAGGGGCTCTCGCTGGCGGTGGGCTATGACCCGGCTTTGGGAGCTGCGCTCGCCCGCGATCATCGCTCCTCCAGCCAGGGGGCATCACGGGGGCATTCCAGCACCCAGAGCACGAGCTTGGCCCGAAGCTTCGGTCAGGCCGTCAGCCAGGTCATTTCCCAGGCCCAATCCCTCGCCGAAGGCCAGAGCCTTGGCCAGGCGCGAAGCAACAGCGAGGGGCTCTCGCTGGGCCGCGGTGGGAGTCGCAGCCGAAGCCAGGGGCATTCCTTGGCGCAGGGTATCTCGCTCGTCGAGTCCTGCATGCAGGGGTTTAGCCGTAGCTTCACCCAGGCCCAGGCCCGTGGCCTGACCGAGCAGGTCAGCCGCAGCCGCAGCCAAGGCCTGAGCGTCACCCGAACCGTGAGCGAGGGAGACAGCACCGCCGAAGGCCATACCGAACGCGAAGAGCTGTACTCCGTGGCCGAGGAAGTGCAGCTCCGCGCCTATGAGCTCTCGTGCCTGCCACCCCGGCAGGCCTGGGTGCTGCTGGGCGCCGGGGAGGCCCACAAGATCCGCACGCTCGAGGTGCCCGACCATTTCCCCTGCCGCTGGGGCCCCCTCGATGGGCAGCAGCTCCTCGAATGCAGCACAGCTCCGCCTCCCTCCCCTCCCGAATCCCGCTTCCCACTCCTTGAACGAGAGCGCCGACGTCGGCCTGTCGGCCATGGCGACCCATGAGCGCTTCTTCCCTCACCAAGGCCATCAACTTGGCGAGCGGGGGGGCTGCCGGGCAGTCCCACGTGACCAGACGTGCCGGCACCGACACCCCGCGAAAACGGACCAGTGCTCGACCTTCGCCGGTGTCAGGGGGGATCTTGGCCGAGGGGGACATCGAGTTGATCCAAGCCCTCTACCGCTATCGTTACCTTCGCTCCGGGCAGCTTTCCAGGCTCACGGAGCGAAGTTCCCAAGTGATCCGGCGGCGGCTTCGTTGGCTCGCGGGGCAGGGCTACGTCCAGATGCTCGCGCGCGGCAAGGCCGAGCAGGCGGCCTACAGCCTGGCCCGGGGAGGTTTCGAGTTCGTGGCACATGCCAGCGGCGTGCCGGTCTCAGCGCTTCCGTTCTCGCGGAAGATCGATGAGAACAAAACCGCCTCGTTCTTCTGGCGTCACACGATGCTCGTCAACGACGTGGTGATCGCCTTCGAGCAAGCGCTCGAGGAGCATCCCCGGCTCGCTTTGGAAGAAGTCATCCAAGAATGGGAGCTGGCCGATCCTCGAGCCAAGGCGCACCATCGGCGGTTCCGCTTGTCCGAGCGTTTCGAGGAAGGGGGGCGCGTGCTCATCCATCGGCCAGATGCCTGCCTTCTGCTGCGCCCCCGAGGCGAAGACGGGGCGCCTCTGGTGGCGGCCTATCTTGAAGCCGATCGCGCCACTGAGCCCCTGCGCCGCATCCGAGGCAAGATCGAGGGGTTCTACGCCTACTGGCTTCGTGAGCGATTCGTGACCCTTCGCGCCACCAGCATGCGAGTGCTCTTCGTCTTGGGGAACGTCCGCACCGACAAACGCATCCGCTCGATGCAGCGAACCCTTGAGACCTTCGCGAAGGAACTAGCTACAAGGCGTGGCAACCACGAAGCCAAGCGCTTTGTTTCCCTCTTCCGGTTCGCGCGGGCCGGCGCACTCGGCCCGGGGGTCATCGATGAAGCGCTTTGGATGCGGGGACTTGAGCAGGTGCCCTCGCCCTTCTTGGCGAAGACCAACCCACAGCTCGAGTTGCCCTTCGAAAAGCCGGCAGCGTAGTGGGGGTCATGCCGGTGGGTCTTTCCTGGTCCATGCGAAGGCGTCACCTGGCGCGCACCTTCATGCATGCTCGCCCAGCACACGCAGCCGCGCATCGTACCGTCCCCGCAGCCATCCGTACCAAGGCAACAAAAAATGCGAACGGGACATTCACGTCCTCGTTCGCATTCATGACGGCGGCAACCCAGCCGCCATGGGTATCCACCCCTCCGCCTGCGCCGACTCGAAGCCACTGGTTCCGGCCGTCTCGGCCGGTACCAGCAGGCGCTTCGAGCTATGCCGCCAGCGCCAACGGGGCGCAGGTCAGCGGCGACGGCTGGGGAGCAGCGGCGGCTCCCGAGGACCCCAGCGCAACACGAAGGATGCGCACTTCGGTGATCTTCAGGTCCTGCCTCATACGAGACCCAGCCTCTGCCAACGCAGCGTCCAAAGTGCGGGTAGCGTCCCGATGGACGACATCGCCGCCCACCAGCGAGACAACCCGAAAGCGGTCGAGGTGGGCTTCCTGCGACCGCTTGATTTTGGCTCGAGCACGGCGGCCTTCGCCCCATGCGTAGTTGACGCGATTTCTGATTACGAACTTCACTCTCGCTTGCTCCATCGCTCACGCACGAACGTGAACATGAAATCATAAAAGCAAATAGATTTGCTTTTTCAAAAGCAAGTTGATCAACTTCTCGGTTTATCTAATGAAATCAGCAATTAAAGCCATGCCTGCTCCACTCTGCGCACCAATTCAGCAACGTTCTCCGAGGGGAGCGCAAACAACGCCCAGAAGGAATCGTGCTGGTCGTCTCTACTGATCGCATACCGCGCACCATCGATGGCACCATCCATAAAACGGCTGCGGCCCTGAATAAAGTCGGTGACGCGAGCGGTTTCGTACTCGCCGTCGACCGTCGGAGCGAGCAAGAAACCCTGAGCACGACTGCCCTTACGCCGAACAACAACAATGTGCGTGCCTCCCTTGACCAAACGCAGCAAGGTTCGCCCGCGCCGAATCACCTCCTGCCCCTCGATCCGCACCGGCCCTCCAAGCTCCTGCTCAAGCTGGAGCCGAAGGGTCTCCAATAGCGCTTCGCGGCTCATCTCCGTGCCCCGGCCAAGCGCGTCGTGGATCTTCTCAAGGTGCTGAACCCGAAGCGGCAGGCCTTCTATGCCGGAGACATGCTCCTGAAGTAACCCCACCAAAGAATCGACGAAGCGTTCGGAGGCCTCGGGTTCCTGAGCGGGAACACCGGACAAGGCACGGGTGAGTTCCTCACGGGTACTGCCGACATCCCGCGCTTCGGCTCCTTCGGAAGAGGGTGAAACACCATCCAAGACCTCGTCGTTGGAGGATCCCTCATCAGGCCCCGGTGGTGTTCCGGGCAGATGGATCACCTTCGCAAGATTAGTTAGCTCAGCATCTCTAATTATATCAAAATTGCCATCACTGCGCAAGATCGCACGTTCCACAGCCGTAAGAACTGTTCCCTCCTGAACGAGGTAGACAGCAGACTGCTCCTTCAACCTCTGCCGAATCCGGTTCCCGTCCTCAGTCACCCTCTGCCGAAACCTCTCCGGGGTAGTGGGACCAATGGGATAGTCTAGTTCGGGCGCACCACCGACTTCGACCGCATTGGTCCGATTGATCTGAGGCACTTCTGAGACCAGGATCTGCCGAACGCGAACGAAAGATGAAGGGTCGTCAGTGGCAAGCAAGTACTGCCATTGGCCAAAGGCGACTTCATGGACAAGCATCATGCCTGTGACCCCCCAGTTACGAAGCAAGCTCCACCTGAGTTCCTCCCCCAGAGCGAGCTTTCCGAGTCGGCGATGAGTCGCAGCGACCCACCCCATCTCGCCAACGAAACGAGGGATATATCCCTCTGCCGACGTTTTTCGGTCGCAGCCAGGGTCGACGAGGGATACGACGGCCAAACGAACAGCCTGTGGCGCGGATTCGGCGGAAGGCCCCACTGTTTGTTCGTCGCAAATCACGACAGAGGGTTCCCCGCGAGTCAAGCCGCGCAAAATAACCAACTCGCTCCCATCGCTAACAGCGGAGGCAAGGGAGACAGATCTCCGAGCATGCTCCTGTTCATAGTCAGAGAAAGGCCTCCAAGGCTCAACTCGTACATCATGCCACTTCGCCCCGTCATATGCGCGACAAAGCCCCACCACTCCGCCGTAGGCGCATCGAACGATATCCGACAGACAGAGCTTCGAGACCACGGCTTCGTCACCCACAGCATAGGCCCCGGGGGGAAGGAACCCCCACATTTTTTCGGGAAAAGGACTCAACCGAATCGCGCCACCAGGAGTCGCCCGGTTCCAGTTGGTCACCCCAACCCCGAGCTGCTCCAAACAGTAGCGTCGATGTCCGTCAAGAAGCCGCTGTTCGTCCACCGTCAGAAGTGGTTTCTGTCCACGAATGCAGTCGAGCAAAGCCAACCGAGCAGCCGAAAGCTGATAGGCCATTCCAGCCGGGTTCAAGGACTTAAGTTCAGCGCGATCCTGCAAAGACAGTAGGAGTTTCTGAAGCTTCGGATTTTCCAAACGCCGACTGGTGCGAGCCGGCTTGAGAAGCGACAAATTGACCGTACCTACCACGACTCGCCCTCCTCGCGGTCAATTTCTCCGATCGAAGCCAGCATCAGCAGGTCGATGTGTCCAACTCTGGCAGCACTACGAACGGTGAATCCTCCAGAAACTACCGCAGAGCCCTCCAAGGGTGAGTCAGGAATCGCGAGCGGTAGGACCTCCGCGATCTGTTCTCGTTCTGCGTCATTACGTTGCGCCACTCTTTGGTGGCCCCCCTCCCCTTCAACGGAATGCTCTTTCGTGACTCGTTCACGATGCTCATGCTCATGCTCGGTATCAGGACCTTCGACGCGACTACCGACATCTGAAGAGCGAACGAACGACTTCTCGGGCCGGGGTTCGTCGTGGGCCCCGGCGATATCGCCTGGAATTTGGTTCTCGTCCGTTGCAGCAGGATTCGGCACCGACAGATCAACTTGGTAAGAACCACTAGTCGGTTCATCAGGTTGAATGGGACCAGTAGGCTTGTCCCCAACGGTAGCGGGCTCCTGGTCTCCCCCATTCGATGGAGGTGGCATCAGTGACTGTACATCCACACCACTAAGCCAGCGGCGCAGTACGACATAGTCCGCAGGAGGGACCACCAACCCCAGCTGCTGCTGCCCCTCCAAGTGGAGCTGAAAGTCGTAGACCCAACACGACCGCCAAATCATCACGAGAACTGCGAAGAGCCCCACCAACATCAACAGGCTGAGAAACGTCCACCCTTCTGACCAAGGCAGACCCACAAGAAATAGTACCAGGAAAGCTATTCCAAACATTCCCTCGAACCACCGCCTTTTCCGAACTCGATGCCAGCGTACATCTGCTCGAGAGACAATGACCCATTCCTCGCGCCTTCCCGTCGCAAATACTAGAAAGTCTGAATACAGCCTCAAGCCGAAAAGAGCCACATGAGGACCCGAACAAACCCTCTCAACTTCCCTTTCGATCTTCTTCCCGCTATCGCCGCTCCCCAAGCGGCGGCCTTGGACAACAAAATACCTCCACCATCGTCGCAGGAATGTCTTCTTTGTTTTCTTCCATCCCCAAAGCATCAACTTGGCCAGGAAGTACTCAGTTTCATTGCCAGTGTACCTAGGTACCTGGTCAGAGCCATCTATCAGACCTTTGACGAAATTGAGAAAATGCCCGACAAGGATCCAGCCAGCTACCAGGGCAAGAATCAGGAAGCACACGCTGACAAAGACAAATACAAGGGCGAACAGCGGAGGATCTTTGGGTTTAATCTTCGAGTCTCTGAACACCTCTTCCACCGCCAGGCTCAGCGTGTCGAGCCCGCGGGCCAGAGGAGCCCGTATGGAGCTATCGGTTAGATTCAGTGGTCCCTCGAGGCAGTAGTACTGAGCGCTCTCGCTGACGTACGCGAACGCCCCTTCGGGACCGACACCGCCAGGAGGGTCGAAATGGCGCGACTGGTGCTCTTCTACGACCATACGACGAGCACGAATCCCACATGGAGAATCGGCTTTAACGGCAGACATCGACAGACGAGGCCGATCAAACGGCTCCCGAATTTCCACCGGGTTGGGCCTGCACTCACCCGAAGGGCCAGATACTTGTGGCCAGTACCCGTTTAGGAGAAGGACATCCACGCCCTCGACTTGGCCGTGGCTTGCAAACGCCCCCTGTACGTCACCCTGGACTTCGGTCAGGGCCAAGACCACGGGAATAGGCAGAGGCTTGTCGACTTCAAGAACGAACCGCCCATCGCCGACAGCGATGGACCCCGTCGAACCAGCCTCAACCTTGGCCACGGCTCCATACTCGTGCTCGGGGAGCGCTTGCGAGCCACACGGATCTCCTGCACCAGGAGACTCGCTCTTCAGCGGCAACTCGACGTTTTCACTGATTTGCTCCGCCGTGTCGTGAATGCTCCAGACCATCCCTCCGACCAGCAGGACCAACACAACCAACGCAGCAAACGGTTGCCAAGAACTGGAGGTCGTGGAGCCGGCTGTGGGTTGCTCTTGCTTGGGAGGCTGGCTCATCGTCATCCGGGAGGCACCCGGCCCTCGAAAGGAGTGTGCCACCCAACCACTCAGGCGCGCGAGCTTGCCCTTTCAGGGTGCTTTCTTCGGCCGCCCTCGACCGGCACGCTCCAGCGCGGTGGGGGCAAAGAGCGCCCCGACCTCCACCTCGAGCTTGACGGCCAGGTCCACGAGCAAGTCAAAGCCCGGTGCCGAATCACCGCTCTCGATGAGCTGGAGGTGCCGAAGCTCGATCTCTAGCGTCTGCGCGAGTGCCGCCTGAGTCAGGCCTCGCCCCCGTCGCAAGCGGCTCACGTTTGCCGCAACCCACAGCCTCGCCTGGTGGGCGTTTTTGGACCGGCGACGAGGCATCGAGTCTAGAGGGCTATCGCCGCCTACAAAAGCTAAAAACGAAATATGATTTCGTTTTAATCGAGAACTGCGGACCATCACCGCATGCCTCGGAAACCACTCCTCCGTGCCTCTAGCGCCCTACCCCGGGCTGCTGCTGCCTCGCTTCTTGCCCTGAACCTGGCCTGCACCCCCGCGGAAGAAACCCGAGTTCCCGGACCTGAGATCCCGCTTCGGCAATGGGAAGAGCAGGTCGAGGAGGACGGCGAGCTCGCTCTCGAACTGCTCGCTGCGCCCAGCCAGGCGCCAGGACACGTGGAGGGGCGCCTCTTCCGAGGACGGCTTTGCCAGGGCCTCGTCCACCAGGAGGTCAGCCGCACCGACCAGGTCCAGACGAAGGCGTCGGCTGGTGTGGGCACCCTGCTGGTGGGGATCGGAATGGCCGCCGTAGGCACTACGCTCGTCGCGACAGCCCCCTTGCGCCGAGGCACCCCTCGAGGAGATGCCCGGACGAGCCCTCGAACGAGGAGCTTCATTGCCGGAGGGGTCGGGCTCGCGTGGGGCGTGCCCATGGCGACCTGGTCCGGCGTCGAACTCATCCGGGGACGTGAACGTGAAGTGACCGAGACCTACCAGGTCAGCCAACGGGTCGGCGAAGCTTCGCCCTGCGGCCAGGCCCCTGTCGCCGAAGCCAAGATCTGGTTCTCGGTCGACTCGCTGCCCATGACGCGCAGCTACGCTGCGACCACCGACGAGATCGGCCACTTTTCCTTCGACTTGATGTCCATCACCGATGGTCTGGTGCCCTCGGTGGATGCGGACGACGAAGCTCGTGAGCTACTTCTTGAGCAAGGCATCCACTTCCCCGTCGCCAAGCAGAGCACGCTGACGCTTTCGGTGGAGTACGAGGTGGGAGACCTGAAGCCGGTGGAGATCGATCTGGGCGACTGGTTCTCCGAGCCTGCCCGGCGGATCGCCGTGGCTTGCAACCCTCCACAGCCGGCCACGGCGTGCGAACAAGTCGTGGCCGAGCTCAGGGATGAGCACGCCGCAACCCCTCACGCCCTCGCTTTCTTGGCTCTGCTGGCCCTCACCCTGAGCCAGGAGATGCAAGGCACCTACAAAGGCGCCAGGCGCGAGGGACGACGCCATGGAAAGGGCACCGCCACCTACGCGGGGGGAAGGCGCTACGAAGGCCAGTGGAAAGAGGGGTGGCGCGAGGGCCGGGGCAGCTACAAAGATCCCGAGCGGTCCCTCGAGTACGTGGGCATGTGGAAGCAGGGGCGCCGCCAAGGAAAGGGGCTCCAGACAACGCCCGACTACCGCTACGAGGGGCAGTTCGAGGCTGACCAGATCAGCGGTCAGGGAACGATGACCTACGCCAGTGGGATCAAGCACCGAGGCCAATTCAAGGACGGTGTCCCCATGGGGCGAGGCGTCCGAACGCGCCCGAACGGGCTGATGCTTGAGGCCGAGTACGACGACCAGACCATCGTCACGGGCAAGAATGCTCGAGTGCAGTGGCCCAGCGGTGTGGTCTGGGAAGGCGCCTGGAATGACACCCTCTCCGGAGGCCACTACTCCTTCACCAACCCCCATCGGCGGTCTGCGAGCGAACTTTACGTCCAGGCCGGTCGATTGCTGGACGAGGGCGAGATCGACCATGCCAAGCTCATCCTTCGTTTCGTAGCGAAGTCCAATCCCGGAAGCGAAGCGGCTCGCAGATCGGTAGATCGCCTAGCGGTACTAAGGCAGAGCGAGAAGGAGACGGCCCGAGAGCAGGAACAGCGCGAAGCTGAGCAGGAGGCCCTCGCCCGCCGGGAAGCGGAGGAAAGGGAGCAGGCCCAAGAAGCCGCCGAGCGCAGGCCCAGCGAGAGCACGAAGAGCGGCTGCGGCTTCGCCGCGAGCGCAACAAGTGCATGGCGGCCTGCGAAGGACTCAGCCGGGACGGCTTCGCCAGCCCCTGGGGCAAGTGCCGCCAGCGGTGTGAGGCGATTTGGTAGCATTCCCGTACCTCAAATCCGCCTGCATTTCGGAGGCAAACGACACGCGGGTCAGTCTTGTTATCATCAAATTCGCTATGCCAACCGAGGAAAAGGACGTTCCCTCCGCCCCAGATCAACAGACGCAGCGAAGCACAATAGATGACCGCATGGATGCGCTCGGTAAAGAGCTGCACCAACAGAGACTTGAATTGCTCGAGCAGGAACACCGAATCACACACACAACCAAAAACGTACTCAATCACCTATTCGGAGATAAAGATCCGCAAACCAGCGAGCAAGAATGGAAGGAGCGTCAGCAAGCATCGATCAGAGCACTCCTATGGCGGTTTCTACTTCCACTACCAGCGGCAGCAGCAGGCATCAGCATTCTAAGCATAGCGGGACTCTATCTCGCCTGGCAGGCCAACGCCCTAATCGACACCCAAAACAATCAAATTGCAGCACAAACAGAAGCGGCGTCGAAACAGAATTCAATCACAGAAGCACAAAACGACTTCCTGCACAGACAGAACGAACTAATCGCCCAGCAAACCAAGAAAATCGAGCTACAAATTGAGTTCGCAGAGAAGCAGGACCAAAAAATCCAGGATCAAATCGACCTTTCGACTCAGCAAAACGAGCTACTACAGCAAGAACTAGGCCGAAATTACTTTGAACACAAGCGAAACCTAACCCAAATCATCTACCGAAGGCACATATCGGGACAACGAACGTGCCCCCCACCGGCGCACAAGGGTTGTAAAAAGAGAGCATTCGCACTCATCTCAAGCAGTGATGAGCGAGGCCAAGCGGCGGTCGAACTAAGTCACCTAGAACAGGAGATGGGCACCGCGCTCATGCTCTACCAAACGGATCTTAGCAATTCGTCCCTAGTCCAAGGAAACTTTCGTTCAGCACAACTCCAACACAGCAACCTAGCCAACGCAGACATGGTAGGCACAGACCTCCATGGCGCGTTCCTCTCGAATTCGAACATGCATAGGATTGACCTTCATGGCGCTGAGCTAGCAGAAGCGCACATACGTGGCGCGAATCTTCGATATGCAATCCTTCGGGTAGCAAACCTCGAGGGGGCAGATCTGGAAGAAGCCAACCTCTCGCACTCACGATTCGACGGCGCAAACCTGGCGGGAGCAAAACTCCAGAACGCAACGATCACAGACGCAGACGGATACAATGCACAACTATCAAACGCAGATCTAAGAGGCTCGAAATTCTCAGGAACAGACCTTGTATGCGCCGACCTTAGCTACGCAGATCTTTCAAACGCAGACCTATCCGGCGCCTTTCTCAAGGAGACAAAACTTGAGGAAGCGACATTCAACAACACAAAGTGCCCAGACGGAAGCCTAAGCACATCTCGCACCCCCCAAGACTGCCCCGCCACAACGTTCGGAACATTGCCAAAGGACGCGAAAACAGACGGAGCACATTGGCACAAATGGCTCCCCTGTCCTGATGGAGACTACTCGGGGCCGATGGTCGGCAACCCGAACATCTGGATTAGATAGTCTTCATCTTCGCTCAACCCACCGATGATGCATCTGCCTCCACACTGGAGAAGTTCGTGGATTTTTTCCCTGCGGGCACGATCTCAAGCTGCTCCGGCTCGCCCAAAATCTTGCTCACCAGATCCTCACCATCAGACTTCCGATAGCGCCCCTCGAGCTGGCTACGTAGCCGGAAGAGCCTTGCGTTAGCGGTGTCAACCAGTTGGTTGTACGTCACCGGCGTGATTTCTCCCAGGTCGTGTTTGTCTCTGGAGACCTTGCGGCTATGGACTCGAGGGTCCACAGAATAGCCCACCACGAAGGCATCAATTAGCGGGGGGCCATCGAGGTGCCCAGACTCAAGAATGTCCTCGACGTAGCCGGTGGCCTGCTCCATGTCCTTTCGGCCGATCTTCGAGCGCCCTTTCTTCAACTCGATCAGTAGAACGCGGCGAAGCACCGACAAAGGCTTCCCGTTCTGGAAGTCCTCCGCCCCCACCGCCGAGAACGTGGCGTCGTGTGCCACCAGAATGTCGGGACGAACGAGCGGTCGAGGCAGGTCCTCCTCGGGCAGCCCTTTCTCTCCCAAAACCGTGGCAATGGCACCTTTGATCCTTCGATTGGACGCATAGACGGGGGAGTCATACTCAGGACCGAAGAGCCACCGTGATTGAGTCACCAGGGGGTGCAGCGTGTGGAGTTCGTCGGTATCGGCGTCCGCGCAGAGCTTGTCGATCGCGGTCACGGTGCTCAAGCGTCGATCGATCTCGTCGAGCACCGCGATGGCGTCTTGGATGCTCCAGTCGTCGAGCAACCGGTCCAGCGCCTCCCGGTCTTCCTCCGGCATCGAAACCAGCCGTTGAAGAAGCTTGGCACCGGAGCGCGAGGACTCGAGCTCGATCGCCGCAGCAACCACCGCCTCCAGGTCATCGATGTTCATCGTGGGGCGCTTGGCGGATACAGACTCGACGATCTGAGCCACGTCCTTTCGGCCGGTGCGCGATAGACCTCGAAGCGCCCCCACATGTTCTCGAACAACGGTCTCCTTTTTCTCTTCGATCCTCGTCGATAGTAGCGACGAGAGAACGTCCCGGGTGACCGCCGCCGCCTCCTCCAAGAACGCGTCGACCTCGGCCGAGGGCTTGAAGCTCGACCAATCCGCTTGCACGTGGTCCGACAGAGCGTCCGCCTTGATGACGAAGGTGTATCGCCGCGCCTCACGACTGCGGCCATCGAGAATCGTGTCCTGGCCGACCTGCCACGAAGGTTGGCCGACCAAGCGGCGATTCACCCAGAAGGCCACGCCGTGATGGAAGAGCCGATGGGCATGCTTGCTCCCGTCGAGCACATACAAGCGCCCCAGGCACTGGCCATCGACGACCACATCGCGCTCGAACTCGTCCCCTGAGAGCTTGAAGAGATCGAGCTTTTCTCCATTGACCACGATCTGGAAGCTCGGATCTTGGGCAAAACGAGCTGCGATCACCTGGCGAATGCGATCAGGGTTCGGCAAGTGTCGCTCCACTCGGACCTTCAGTTTCACCCCCGTGGTGCGAGCGTTCTTCTTCGCGCCGTAGCTGGCCTCGAGGGGCTGCTCCCCCTGAGTCATACGTACGCGTATGGGCCAGCACACCTTGTCCCGACGAATCTCAATATCGTACTTGTCGTCGAAGCACAGGAGTCCGTGACGACCCACCCCATTTCGCCCAAAGGCATGGCGCGGTTTCCCCTTCCACTTCGGTGGCTGGTCAGCGAGCTTCCCCTGGTGACGTAGACGGTTGTAGCCCAGCATCATCCATCGGGAAGCAAAATCATCCCGAGTGAGGCCTGCTCCGTCGTCTTTGACAACCAACAGGCCTCCGATTTCCTCGGGAATCTGGATATCGACCTTGCTGGCGCCAGCGTCCCAAGCATTGGCCACCAGCTCGGTGAGCGCCACATCAGGGAGCAAGGTGAGGGAAGCGGGTACCGCACGCAGGAGGAAGTCCTCCTCGAAGAGGGAACGCTGAACCTGCTCTTTGGCCACCACACCAGCCTACGCGTGCCGCCGCGAGCGGGTCCAGCAATTGACATCGCCAAGGCGGCACATGGACCGAACGGGCCAGACGCCAGGACAAGACAACCGGTGGAGCCCGACAGCTCCCAGTGATCACATCGAAGCATGGAGCCTGCGCAGCAGCGCTCAAACAGACCCCTCCGCTTCCGTCGGGGAGTTGTCGGGGCCGCCGGGAGGCGACCCCGACTTCGCCCTTTGTTCCCCACAAGCGAGGACCCTCCGGGACGAAGCGAGTGGGGAACAAAGGGCGAAGTCGGGGTCGAGCGGCGAGCGAAGTGCCCCGACAACTCCCCGACTTTCCTGCTCAGATGCCTCTTTCTGAGCAGGCTGACCCGTACCGGCTCGGCGCCGAGCCGGTACACCTTTTGGTAGGGTCCTGGGAGGGGCTTGGTACCCCTGCGCTCGGACATCGGCCACGCCCTCCAAGAGCTCGCGCCCCAGAACCGGACAGTAGCTGGCTCTCACCCGTAACAAGCGGCCATGGAGCCGGCTCCGCTGGACGCTACGGGAATGAAATGCGTCCGGCGATGGTCTCGTTTTGTGCCAGGAAGTGCGTGCCGTCCTGGTCTAGATCTACGTTCGCGAAGCGCGACTCGCCCGCGCTCGGAGACGCTCCCATACGGGCGAGGCGTTTCCTGCTGCGAGTGCCTTCCCTCGCAAACCTTCTCGCACTCTGGAAAGGAGCACCGTGACCGACGACGCAAAGAAACAACAAACCATCGAAGAACAAAAAATGAAGCAGGAGCTACGGAAGCTCGAGTGGGAAAATTCGTGGCCCAGCAAGCTCCTAGCGGGCGCACCGAGCCTCTCGGTACTGGTCGGTATCGGGGCGCTCCTATTCTCGGTCTGCCAATGGCGTCAGCAACAAGAAGCCAACCGGCAGGAGGCGAAGGAGGCTCGCAAGAACCGAGCCGAACAACGAGCACATGAGCAAGACCTACGCCAGGAAGAACGAGCCGAAGATGCGAAGAACCGTCGAGCAACGCAGCTTGATCTCGTGCTCTCGGGAGACGAGGCACAACGGGCCGCAGCGGCGATCAATCTTGCGCAGCAGCTTGCCCAGAGCGAGGGAAAAATCCACTCCCCCGACATCAAGGAGCAGGAGAGCATCCTCCTGCAACTCGCATCAGCGATCCCTCTGGAGCGATCAGCTCATGTGCGCAGCCTAGCCGTGGGAGCGCTGGCGCAGGCAGCGGCCCGCGAGGACCTGAAGGGCCCACTCGGCGCAGTTCTCGAGGAGCTCATTCGCTCCAACCGAGCCATGTATTATGCCCACCGATTCTGGCGATCCGGGAATATCATCCGCAACGAGCACGAGTTCCAGCATGGACCGATTGAGGCTGGTTCTCCGACCGCCAGAGCGATCTCCACCGGTCACGCCATCGCGGCCCTCGTTCGTGAGGGCGTTCGACCCAGCAGTTCGCCTTCGGCCTCACCGGAGTTTAGCACTCCTCCCTCAAGCACCCCGTGTCCCGGCGAATACAAGCTCGACCTGTCCAACGTCTACTGCGCCACCTGCGATTTCTCTGGCCTAAACGTGGATATGAGCTGCACGAACTTCCAAGATGCCATCCTCCAAAAAGCCAACTTCAGCGAAGCCAACCTCCAGGGAAGCAACTTCAACCGAGCGGAAATGGCAGGTGCGTGGTTCATTCAAGCCGACTTGCAGTCTGCAATATTCGCAAGCTTTGAATCCGACGACAGAGAGGAGGTCAGGACTGAGAACATCCACTGGCCACTACTTATCGATGTCATGTCCAAGCCGCCAAGCGAGCTAGAGTTCATCGCTCCTGACAAAGACGGTGAACTCTACATCGAGGGCCCCTCGTTTCGCTGCGCAGATCTTCGAAACGCAGACTTCGGCAGGCGAACCGTCTTTGCATTCGCCCCGAACAAACCAAGATCCACAGGAGCTTATCTTCACCCCATGAATTTCGTCGGCGCAGATTTACAAGGTGCCAACTTGGAGATCGCGACAAAGATGGGCTTCACCGTTCCCAATGGAAAATGGCTATTTCGTGGGAACGGACCAAGCCGGGAAACGAACAACATCTGGCTCTGGTTCGAATTTGGAGGCGAACCAAACCAGGCCAACAAGAAGTACTACACAGGCTCCTTCGACAGTATTCGACAATCCTTCTTCGGCTCCACATGGAGAGAAGCTGCTATCCCCGACTGGTTTCAGGAAATAATGGAGGAGGAGCTACCGCAGTGGGGTATGCACGGACCCCCCTGCACTCCCCGCAGCCCGAGAATGGAAAAAAGAACGTTCGAGTAGCCTTGACAGCGGAGCCCTACTGCGATCGCTACGAGGTCCCTCCCCCGCTCGAGCACGCATATGTGTCCCCCATGGGCGGCCCCGATGCTCGCAGCCCCGATGCTCGCAGCCCAGCGAGCAAGACGTCCCCAACATGCTACTGGGCCTCCGCGGGCTCTACATGGAGCGGGAGCTCACTTCGATCGCCGCGGCTTTCGCTCCGGCCGCATGAACTCCACCGGGTCGATGCGAAGCGCGACGGCGAGCTTGGTCAGGACGTCCGTGGTGGCGGCCCGCTCGCCGTCAAGAACCGCGTACAGGTGAGACCGGCTGATGCCGGCCCCTTCCGCCAGGGCCGTGAGCGTCACCTTCTTGCGCCCGGCAATCTCGCGGATTCTCCCGGCGACCCGGGCGCGAATCTGGTCGGGGTCCACGGATCAGGACTCTATCCACCTGCAAGCCAACGTCCTGTTTAAAGGACGTCAATCGCTCGACAAAACGTCCTGTTTAAAGGACGCTGACGCGACCATGCTCGAGGACCCTCGACCCCCCCAAGCCGCGCAGACATCGATGTTGGAGACGCTTCAGAAGGCACTCGACAGAGCCTTTCCGCGCGAGGAGTCGCCGCCTACTCCCCCGGCACTGGAAGACCAACGCACGCCGCCCGACCCCAAGCGGATGCATCAACCGAGAAGTGCAGCTCTCGACGAGGAGGGATTGCTGCTCTGGCTGCTTGCGGGCCTTCGCCTCTTCCATGGCCCCACGCCGACTTGGCGTGAAGCAGCCCAGGAAACGCGACTGCTGATGGTCGAGCTCGCCAAGGTCCGCTGCCAGGGCAACATCACCCAAATGGCCCGGCTCCTGGGTTCGAGTCGACGAGCTGTACGAGATGCACTGCGGACACGAAGTACTTGAACGAACAGCCGATCTAGCCGGTCGGGGCTGCAAGGAGCCTGCCCCTTCTTGAATCGTTCACGCCCCTTGCGGTCCACCGTGCGAGGGCTGCAACCGAAGCGGGCAATATCCCGTGCTATGGGAAGCGAGCACGCGCAGTTCGGAGTTCTGATTCATAGCATCGTGCTGGATCGTAGATCGCGACGAGTGTTGCCCGCGAGCACGGCTCCAAACACGAATACGAGTGGCCAAAGAGATCACCAAGCGCTCGGCGTATGGGCGCGAGGCATTTTGCCTCAATGCGTCTTGGTCGAGGCACGGACGGCGGCGAACCAGGAGCTCGACGTGAGTCCGCATCCTACTTTTGGAACCCACCAGGGGGCCTCGTTCAAGGTCTGCGCTCGATCTCCCATCGAGATCGAAATCGCTCCCTGAACAGCCCAAGTCCTTAAGGCACGAAGAGGACATCGGCACCAATCGAGCGCATTGACAGTTCGGCGGCGTTCGAACATGGTGTCGCGAACTCCGCACATAGCTAGCGACAAATTTCCCAGGGCAGGCGCGAATGCTTGGACTACCGCGCCCGTCGAAGGAAACCGGATAGACGCAGGACGCTGGCTCACCCGGCCCACGATTCCCGAAGAACACACATGAACCTCAGTGTCAGAACCCGGAGATTGGTAACGTTCACATTCGGAATACTGCCGCTCATTGGCTGCCGCCCGCCGAGCGTGCCCCCAAGCACTCCCGATCTGACCAACTTGACGGACGCCCAAAACTGCCCCGTCGCGAAGAGCCCCACAGACCCATTTCTAGTAGAATGGAGCGGATCAGACCGCGCAGCACTGGAGTCAAAGTTAAAGAAGGGTGTCGTTCCCGTTCGCTACACAGGCTGCGAAATGGAGGTCCTGAGAAGTTGCCGCCTCAAAACCCCCGAATCCTATTCCTACACGACCGTTGCCCTAAAGACCGAAACCGAGCAGATTCGAAGCGAGGACGAGCTCTATGCAAAGATGCCAATGGGTGCCGCAAAGCTAAAAGCGGAATTCAGCAAAGCCCACGGGCTATCGTTGCAGATGACCATTACCGGACGCTACGAGACCAACACGGCATATGACATTAGCGATCTTGCAGAAAACTGTTCCTCTGCAACCCACATCATCACAGCGGTAACGGTCGGCGCGTTCACGCTTGAACATCTCGACGAGACAGCAATCGATGGGAAGGCAAGCATCGGCCCCGCAGAAGCAGGGGGACACCATGGCAAGTCAAAACGTTACTTCAAAAGCGGGGGCAAGCCAGAAACCTGTAACAGCAGCAAGAGCGAAGACGGGCCCCCCATAGATTGTTCAGAGCCCCTGCGCGTCGAGCTTCAACCTCTACAAGGAGCTCAAAATCCCCCTGTGCAGGAGGCAAGACGCAAACCGAGGCCTCCCCGGCAAAAACGGTTCGAGAGCAGTTGGGCTCCATTCGCCTCCTTTGATCTTGGCATCGGAGGCGCCCATGCACCGGTGAGTGACACGCTGGCCCCCCTCGACGACCCGGGGGCCATATCCCACAAGCAAATCCGTGGAGCGGGAGTTCGGCTACGGACAAGCCTCGCCCCGACGGCACTTCTACTGACCAGCCTAGGCGAGCAGAGCAAGCGATATTCCATCGCCACCGGAATCGCGGGTGAAGCCAGACTCGATGCGCTACAAGGAACACATGGGAGCTATGAAGTAGATAGCCTGCTGGAGCTAGCCTTGGGTGCGTCCGCGTGGTTCGGGCTTTCAAACTGGGCGCTCACGGGACGATACGAACGATTTCTACGTCGTGGTGGAGCGGCCACATCGGACGCTGACGATTACTCCACGCTTCGATATTTAGTCGATCGGGCGGCCTATGGAGTTCGCTTTTGTGGCCCTCGTGAGCTCCGCCGATGCGGCGGCGAATATAGTTCGGCCTCTTCTCGGTACTGGGTCGCGGCATCCCTACTTTCTGACAGACCGCTTCTAGATGGATCTGCTTATCCGAGCTCAGCCAGAGAAAGAGGGGCCATCCTTGGCCTCGAGCTGGCCTCGAAGTGGTACTTTCTCCCCTACCTTGGCGCGGGAGCTGAGGTCCAGCTCTTTCCCAGATACGCGATTGCCAACCGTGTTGAAGGGCTTCAGGAGCGCTCAACGCTCAGTCTGTTCTTCAGCCTGGTTTTCGCCATCGGCCGAAACCTGCCCTAGCGCAACGAGGATGTTCCTACACCGCCAAGTAGTGACCGTCCGAGGGCACTGGCTCCGTGCGCATGGATGCGTGTGGCAGCTCCTGCGAACTGAAGTTGAGCGTCATTCTGTGCCTTCTTGAACCCTTCCCCATCGCCAGCTTCGACGGGTCGCTCGGCTCTGGGATACCGAGGCCTTCGGTTCTTCTGCACAGGATGCTGCCTTCCGCTGGAATCTGGCGCCTCCAGGCCTGAGCCGACCAGCTCTCGCATCACCTAGCCGATCGCTGAGACCTACTTCCGGCAGCCTTCGCTTCCCGAACGTGAAGGAGGACGGAACCATCTCCAAGATGAGCCGCCTCCTTCGCAGCTCTTTCGGCTTCTCGAAAACGCCCCGTTTGAGCGAGGAGCATGGCTTCGCCGGTCCATCCTGCACGGTGTCGAGGGTTCAGCGTTCTCGAACAGACGAAGGCCTGAAGAGCATCCTCGAGTCGCCCAAGCCCCAGAAAACAGTAGCCTCGGAACTCAGGATTGGCCGCATCCTTCGGGTCAATCTTCTCCGCGAATACCAGTTCATCCAGTGCGGCAGCGGGGCGTCCGGCAGAGAGCAGGATTCGCGCTCGAAGCATGTGCGCGTCAACGATGGTTCGGTCCAGCCCGATCGCCACCGACACGGCGTGGTCGGCCTCACCGAGGCGGCCCTGCCCCTCCAAAGCCTGAGCAAGCTTGATGTGCAACCAGGGCTCCAAGGGGTCTTTCTCAAGCGCTTCTCGTAGGATTCGCTCTGCTAGCTGGAACGCGTGGTCGTCCAGCGCAAGCGTGGCCAACGCCTCGCGCTCCCTGGCGGTCATTGGCCGGGGCGGCTCCGCAAGTGGATCTGGGACTGAACATCGCGGGTCACGGGTCAAATCGAGGGCATCGTAGATGGTCGGATTCTCTTTGAGCCGGAACTGCACGAGCTTCCATGCCACCACGTCGCGATCAGACCAGGACTTTGGCAGCTCTGCGCCCAAGATCGCGCGGACATCCTCCGCGCCAGCCGTCCCGGCCAGAAAACCACTCCACCGCACGATGGCATTGGTCCAGTTCCCCGACAGGCAGCACAGATCATCTTCAAACCCATCGTCTTTCGCGAACCGCCCCATTCCCCCAACACCATGTCCGATGGGAGGGTGCCGTGGTCCACGCAGCATACCCCACAGCCGATTCTCTTCGATTTCAACCGCAGAGCCATCCTGCGCAGCAGCGAAGCCAATCGCGTGGCTCACCGTCCACTCGATGAAGCATCTGGCCAGCTCCAAGCGGTGAGCCTCGGGCAGTCCCACGCGACTTAGCCACCTCCATAGCTCCACGAGGGCAACGACCGCCCGAAACTCGAGCTCGAGCCGCATTCGGTCGGCCGCATTCTGGCCGACATGCTGGGCCAGCGCCTCAAGACTCTCGCTTTGCGGGAGCCCACCACGCTCCCAAGCCTCGTATGAGCTCGGACCAAAGACCTCCGTGTGGAGTTCTGCGCGTCGCCGCCCCCGGACATGCAGGTGATGCCGTAGGAATTTCACGAACGCGGTCCCGTCGACCAGCGATTGTGGGCCTACCGCGCGAAGCGTCCCCGGTAGTTCCTGATGCCACGGTAGATAATGAAGACCGATCCGAACTCCGAGGTCTTGGAGCGCCAACCGTAGCATCGGCAGACAGACAAGGAGCGGATCTGCCCCTTGGTCCGTGACCCCATAAGACTCGAAGTAGTTCTGACATCGATCCCATTCAATGCAGTACTCGCCAAGCCCTCGAGCCACCAGCTCGACCAGGCCCTCTCGCCCGACCGGATCATCGTCCTCCAGCGGCCGAGGAAAACCGACCTCCACCAGATCGGAAGCGAGCGCGAAGACATACGCCGTTCGCGTGTCGGGTTTCACGCGCTTGCCCTGCTCGAAGGTCTTTCGGGTCGTTGCCCCCAGAGTTCGGTCCATACGCCCACGGAGCCTCATCGCTTTGACGATGGCGCCGAGGACCTGCTGCGCGGTGGGGCGGGAATCGAATGTGGTTTTGTTCTTGCTCATGGTCCCATCGTGAATTCGCAGCGAGGCCTCCAGTACCCCGGAAACCGGTCAAATAGTCCTAGCCAGCACCTTCAATCCCAAAATCTTCATCCCCGCCGGCCAAATCCTCCACAGCGCTTGGTCGCCCGCGGGCCCAACGCTCGGTGACGGGTTCCGCGACAACCTTCGTAGCGAGGGTTCCTGGCTCCATAAAGGGCTAGAGCTGCAAAACGGGTTAGAAGAGCGAGCGGCACGGATGCCCGCGCCCACCCCCCGACGGAACAAGCCACGGGTGGGGTGGGCGCGGCCCTCCGGGCACGGCCGCTCGCATCGGGTTCAGATGGGTTCTGCATTCCGGCTCGTGCTCGCCGAAATCACGAACCCACAACTCTTCCCAAAGACCCACAAGCGGCGGTTCACCGAACAGCCGAATCCGAGCTTTGCGACCAGAAACGGCAGCACAGCTCCCAGAAGCATCGCAGGATAAATCCGAACCTGCGGTGCGGCATCCAAATCGGGACAGACCCTCCGAACAGGCCCGCGAGCCGACATTCTCATTCGCTTTTGCCCAAAGCGCAGACAAAACCACATCTTCACACACTCAAGTACATCCAGGCCACTACTAGAATAAAAAAACGAAGAGCGTTACATTCCGGCAGACAAGCAGGCGGAAGCTACGCATGGGGTTCCACGTTTCCAAGTTTGACGCTTTCTACGAGTCATGCCGCATCCCCAACCCAGAGAATGACACCTCATTCCCCAACGTTTTCATCCTGGGATGTCTTGAGCAACGAGTATCGTTCCTGGCTCAACAAACCCGCGCAATCAACCTAATATTAGCATTACAGCACCGCAAAACACTCAGCCCTGACAAGAGGCTCTGTATAGTTGGAGGCGGGGTAGCCGGCACGACCGCTGCCGTATACGCATCGCATGAAGGCATAAAATCAACAGTATTTGAAAAAACGGCTATGCCATTCTCTCTTCAGGCCGGATCAAGACGTTGGCTCCACCCCAACATAAACGATTGGCCTCGCCCTGGATGGGAACAAAAAAGAACAAACCTGCCTGTAATGAACTGGGAGGCAGACGAAGCAACGAAAGTAATTGCAACACTCAGATCAGAATGGCAAAAAGCGCTCAACACATCCTCAATAGCCTTTCACCACAGCGCGTCGCCGACTCTAGAAAAAACGGCTAACGCATGGCTACTAAAGTGGAACGGCAAACAAGAAGAAGCAGACATCGTCATCCTGGCAGTAGGATTCGGCGAAGAACGAACCGCCAATGGCATAAGCGGAACCTATTGGCATGACTCAAACGACCACCAGGCTCTAACAAACGGAGGCAGTGTACTCATATCGGGCTCCGGCGACGGCGGACTAACCGATACACTAAGGATAGCACTCAGAGATTTTAGCCACTCTTGGCTAGGCGAACTCGCAGAAACCAAGTCACTAGGAAACCTAGCCGAAGCTGTATCAAAAATCGAGAACAATCTTGAAGACTACGCAACACCGGTTCAGCTAACACAATCGTACCTAAATCTGCCTTTCCCACAAGATTTACTCGACAAGCTACAAGCTCGAAGAAAGACGAACCTCAGGACCTTTCTAAACGCGCAAGGGAAAGCGCCATTTCGGCGCTCCAGCGCCCCCATCCACCGAGTACTTATAGCCGCACTCATTAAACTAAAGATAGTCGAGTACATCCCTGGCGAACTAGACAACGAAAGCATCACCAGCCGCGAAGAAGGAGGCTTCGACGTCACCGTAACAGAAGGCAACAAGTCGACGAAAAAACACTACGACCGGATACTACTTCGCCACGGAACGAACTCCGCACTCAAGGCATCATTTCCACAAATCGCAGAAATTGTAAAATCAACTCGAAGCCACAACCAACTACGGCCAGCACTTTCACACCTCACTCGAGCCCCACTTTGGCTCGAGTCGAAGGACCCCGGTGTCGCCCCCCCTCAAACCGCAGCACCGAGTACAGCGCAGAAACAGCGAGTTGCCAAAACAACACGGTCTCTACAAGAACACGTCCGCAAAAATCTTACAAAAATAGGGAAAACAACATGCGCCGAAGACATACACACAGGCGTCATCAAGTTCGACATCGAGTATGGTGCCCCCAACGACATCCGCCGAGCAACTCTTGCGTTTCATATCTCACCGACGAAAACAGGCACTTGCATCCAGATGAGGATCCTAGCACCCAAGAAGTTCAAACGAACACAAACACTCGCCAGCGATTGGCAGTCCTTAGACGCCCACTCAATCGAAAAATCGATACAACAGGCCTTTAACGACCTTGATGGAGCGAACCGATGAGCACCTGGTGGGTTGCAGAAGATGATCTCGACGAAGATCAACTGAGGGTCATTACACTGGAGGTTGACGGTCGCTACCTAGTATCCGGCCCACCAGGATCAGGAAAAACGAACCTACTTCTGCTACGGGCAAGCTACCTGGAAAAGAAGCAGCACAGCGACTACCAAATTCTCGGTTTCACAAGAAGTCTCGGATGGTTCCTCCGGTCCGCGCCACCAAAGTATGAGATCCCTCCTGATCGCGTGGATACGGCGATGGGGTGGATGATGAAGAAACTCAAAGAGCTAGGAGGAACTCTTAACGGATTACCTACTGACTTCACAGATAAGCGAAACGAGCTCGCAGAGAGAATACTTAACCGTCTCCAGGATCTAAAGCAATCGACTCTCCACAAAACTATTCTTCTTGACGAAGCTCAAGATTTCACACCAAAGGAGATGGAGCTATTCTTCCATGCGGCGAACAATCTATTCATAGTAGGCGACAAACGCCAGCTAATATACGGAGGCGAGGCAACCCTGGGCACGGCCGAAAAACTAGTACAGAACGAGAACATATACAAACTAAGATATCACTATAGAAACTCTCCAGATATCTGCAAAATGGCGGACCGCTTCGCAAAAGAAGAAGACGGACACGCCCCAATGCATCCGACATGCAACTACAAATCGGATTTCGACGGACGCGTATCGCAGCATTCAATGAACAAGCAAGAACAGTTCAGAACGGTGCTCAACAGGCTTGAGACCCAGTTACTAGCATATCCCAAAGAGCCCCTGGGCGTAATTTCGCCAACACTCGCCATACATAAAGAATTTTGGAGCTATTTGCACCATAACGCCGACTTGCTCGCCAAAGCGAACAATCTGGGGGACAGCGACCAAATCTGGAGCCCAAACCGGCGGATCACCGTAGCGCCCATCTACCAGGCCAAAGGCCTGGAGTTCCGTGCGGTTCACCTCCCTTGTCTTGACAAGTATAAAGGAATGCCTCACCCACGAGCGAAAGCATACACAGCTATCACACGTGCAAAGTCAGCTCTCGACATCTACTACGAGAATCCGCTGCCCGGCTGGATACAGGATGCGTTGCGGGACCCAACAGACATTCAGGATGAACCGACGATCGCGTCCCTTTTCGGAGACTCATAATGCCGACCGTAAAAGGTAATGCTCTGAAGGAACATCTACGTATGGTTGCCGCGGGGAAGCGATTGCCTGGGACTCGCAAAGTCGAACGACCGCCACTGCGGTGGAAGGAGGTAACTTTTGTGTGGCGGGAAGAGGCAGAGGGCCTACCGAGCGCGATCTATTTTCCTGACGAGGACACTCGCGAAGATTGGATCGCATGGGCCACCACCTATATCCCGTCGCTATCGCCTCTATCAGCTTTGTGTCGGCTTGTCGCCAAGCCTGATCTGATTGGAAAGTCGCGTGCAACACCGAGCCCAAGACTGCGCATGGCAGGTGTCGCCCTGATCCTTGCGGAGGCTCAGGCAGCATCTGAGGACATACTGACAATCCGACGCTGCGGCATGACATATTCCTTCGCAGCAGCCAGGGCGCTCCAGCTGGGGGTTTCCCGTCAGGAATTCGATCGCTTAGGAATGCGAATTCTACGAGCGACAAAGGCAACTTCGCAGCTAAACTCGACCGACATAGCCCAGGAGCTCTTCACAGAGTTTCGGCAGCCCACAATGCTCCAGGACGTCTGGACAGCACTGTCGGAGCTAGTACCTGGAGAGCACTGTTCACACCCAACGAGCGCAGCCCTGGCAGAGCTATATGACAGAGGGACGATACCCACATCCCTACTAAAAGACCTGGCCCCGACATTCCCGCACGAAGTAATATCAGACATCGGCAGTCTTAGCACAGAGGAGCAGGTGGAGTTTTTCCTAGCACTTGCAACAGGCCGAGCCTCCGACGCGCGCGGACACGCAGCCATACTCGGATACACCCTCTCCATCATCTCCAAGGGTACACTAACGCACCATGCCCTCGCAATGCGGGCAGGAGTGTTGCCCTGGTATGCCGCTTTCGCCAGCCTACACGAGGGCTCAAGACCAACAGGAATCGGAGATCCAGCCCTCATCCCCAGGATACTCAGAGAACTACAGCGAGATTTCGACATCCTGGAGTCTCCTCGATGCGACATAGCGTTCGATGAGCTCATACTAACGTCCCATCGCAGGGACAGTCGCGGAGCAACGACCGGCCTCACATCCTGGCTCGTTGAGCTGCACCCAGGCGTCGAAATGACCGTCTCTATTACTTCACAATCGAAAGATGCGCACCTTGGTCCCTCAGCTCCAGTTCGGGACGAAGAGCCGAACAGGAGAGACCACCTAGGTCGCCTAATGTATCACCTTGAACAGGCACGACGAGCAGGCATAGAACTGGACAGATCAAGAAGGCGGTACCGTCGATAGTCACAAAGTGATGATCGAAACGAACATCACGGACACGTCCAGGTAGTCAAAAGACCGTTTACTTTCTGTCAGCCGATGGACGCTAAACAAATAGACTATCCTTGAGCAAGGATAGAGATGGGCGCATCGCCGAAGTATCGCCTTCGGCGCTTGATGCAAATATCGAAGAATTGAGAAGAAATGGCATGCTTCGTCCTAGAGTGCTCGAAAAGAGGGACGTCGCCGATAGAAAAATTGTTTAACTGGGCGCCGAAGCCGAATCGCCAAAGCGCGTCAGCAGCCCCAGACAACCAGAATCGGAGACATCCGACTTCCGATAGCGTGGGGCCACCGGACCCCAACTCTTTTCTGCTCTCGCCACGCTAAATGAAACACGCTAGAATAGCGTCATAGTCAAGACGTTATCATCACAATTCTACAGCCACAACACCACCGGCACGTCGTACTCCACACTGCAGTGGCCTCACGAGTTAAGACCACGCTTTTGCCCAAGAAAGCCCTCACACCGCTCATCGAGGAGTTCGAGGTTCCAGATGAGTGGGTTTGCGCTCATGCCTTCCCAGCCGGCAACGCCGTATCGTCACCCCTTCTCACCATCAGCAACTCTCAGCTCGAACACCTTCCAGAGGAACAAGCATTCAACATGTTGTTGTTCGGCCACCTCGAGGACCTGGATTCGCATCCCCTGCTGGTGACGCAGATTGTCTCACAGCTGCATCGCCTTGGAATCGGCGTTGTATCCCTGGAAGAGGGCATCGATACCTCCACCCGATCCGGACATGAGACGTTTATTGAGACCTACAAACGAAGAGGAAAGATCGACTATCTTGCCATGATGCCGGCGGTTTGGCCCCTCTTCTTCGACTACGCTCACCCTCCGGCAACAAGCCCCCATTGCATCCACTGCCGCGACTGAAAGAGCCTGCCTCGGGATTAGGTTCTCCCAGGACAGGCTCTTTTGGCAACGCCACGGAAATGACGATGCCTCTCGCCTCCATGGCGCTTCAGTGACACTGCCCACCGCGCTTCGGCCTCTATCGGGGAGGGTGGCAAGCCCTGTGGTTCCCAGATCTCAGCACTGGCGGTGTGCCACGACACGTCACCTGGCTCTTTTCTGAAAGCCACACAAGCGGCAGAGACGAACTCCTATTATACCAAAGTAGGCCCATTTTCTCAATCAACAATGGCTCGCACCTGGCCCTGAGGTAATGCCCATACGGGATCGAGGAGCATCGAGCTGTCCTTCTTGAGCTCGTCGATTCGTGCGAAATAGCAGAGCGTTCGGAAGCTGTTGGCCGCGAGCCTCAGATGTTCCAGGTGCTCGGGGCCTCGGATGGATACGACCAGCACCCGGAACCCGGGCGGCATAGGGCACTGCTCTGCCCCGACCAATCGCTTTAGCTCCGAGCACTGATCAAGGGACTTGACGAGCGCCTTGTATCGCCAAAGCTTGGCGACGAAGGACCGGCTGATCGAGGCGGGGATCCCAGGACGAATGACCCCGCCCCGGTTCATCAGCTCCAGAAACAGAAGCTGCGGCGTTCCCTCAAGCTCGAGCAGGACCGTGGCGTCAGGGA
The DNA here is from genome assembly GCA_039028615.1 of Myxococcota bacterium. Classification (GTDB taxonomy): domain Bacteria; phylum Myxococcota_A; class Polyangia; order Nannocystales; family Nannocystaceae; genus Paraliomyxa. The sequence goes on from JBCCHT010000001.1 coordinate 186,085, forward strand.
CCACAAGTCTGTTCTCCAGGCCGTAGCGGCTTGCATCGACCCTCATGGCAAGCTCCCGGTCCCCAAGGGTCCGAAGCAGCCTGGCGCGCCCCTGGCTTCGAGCACAGTCTCGGTGCAAGAGAGACAGGAACTCAGACACGCCCAGTGCATGGTCCATCTGCGCGAGCCCCAGCGGCCGAGTCACGCTGGCTCGTCGAGGCAGATCCGATACCTCGGGAGCGACCCGCCCCGCGCGCCTTGAGAGAAAATAAAGGCGCTCGCACTCCCCAGGTCCAATTCGCGGGATTTCCTGCCGCCGAAGCAAACCCCGTCGAACCAAGGACAGGAGCTCGCTGCGAGCAACCGAGAGACTTCCAAGCGGGCGTTCGAAGCCCTCGGATGCCTGCATGACCTGACGCGCCGTCATGTGCGAGGAAAGCAACAAGCCAATGATTTCAACAGTACGTCTATTTAGAATGATTGAGCGATTAGCAAACACCAAGTATAATGCAAATTACATTTTTTATCAACACCTCCTCCTGTGCAGACGAGCCAAGAGCTCGCCTTCACCGGAGGGGGACTTGACCCCAACATCATGTCCAACCCTGACTTGGAGCCACGTCTCTACGTGGCCTGCCTGGCGTCCTACAACGCTGGCACACTTTACGGCGAATGGATCGACGCCGCATGCGAAGTGGAAGAACTTCGCGACGAGATCCAACTCATGCTCGAAAGAAGCCCTATTCCTCGCGCCGAGGAGTGGGCCATCCACGACCATGAGGGTTTTTCCCCTTTGTCCCCCGGCGAGCACGAAGACCTCGAGCAGGTCAGCGAGGCCGCCAAACTGATAGCAGAGTTCGGAGCTCTGGCTGCCCATGTCCAAGAGGACGTGGGAGGTTTCGGCTACCACGAAACCGCGCGAATGGCCCTCGAAGAGCTCTACATCGGCGCCTACGATTCGGTGGGTGACTGGGTGGAGGGCCTTCTCGATGAGGGTTGCTACGGACCCATCAATGAAACGCTCCGAGCCTACATCGATTCGGATCGTCTGGCGCGTGATCTGGAGCTGGCGGGCGACGTTCAGCTCTTTCCCCTGAACGGTCAGACGCACCTATTTTGGTCCCACTAGCCTACTTCCTAACACCCACCCCATGAGTAAGAAAACTCCGACCTCCAGCCCAAGACGGCCCTGGCTTGATGCCAACGACCTGCGAGCGCGGACGCTCATCCGAGATGTACTGGCTGGTTACGATCTGCTCGAGCAGATGACCCAGTACGGAGCATCGCTTCAGGGCCCCTCTCCTTTCCACGAGGGAGGTGACCCCAGCTTCCGCGTATACCTGGAGCGCGGCCTATGGAACGATTTCCAAGGCCGTCCAGAGGGCTGCAAAGGGAACGTCATCGGCCTGGTCCAGGCCCTCGAAGGATGCTCCTTTGCCCAAGCCCTCCACGTGGTCGCGGACCGCTTCGCCTCTCCTGCAACCGAGCCAACAGGGCCCGCCGCTGCCCGCCTGCATGCTGTCCCCATGGCCCCCGCGCCGGCCACAGCCGAACCGGTCGAACGAGACCCAGTTGCTTCAGGGGCTGGCACGGCGAGCCGGGCCGCCCTTCCCCCCGAGCGCCGGGCAACTCTCGGTCCTGAAGCACTTGGCCCCGCAGAGCAGGACCACGAGGAAACACCCCTCTTCGGGAAGGAGCTTCGGGGCCTACGCTACGATGTCCCGCTCCTCTTGGAGCGGGGCATCCAGGCGAAAGTGGCTCAGGCCTACGGCGTGGGCTACTGCATGCGAGGCCTCATGAAGAGCCGCCTCGTGGCTCCCGTGAAGACCGCCGAGGGCGAGATTGCCGGATACGTCGGCCGTGCCCTCAAAGCCGCGCCCCGCACCGAGCTTTGGAAGAACCCGGCCGGCTTTCCCAGGAGTCAGTATCTCTTCGGGCTGCACCGGATGCTGGATACCGGCGCCGGCCGAAAAGCCGTGAAGGACTACGGTCTCATCGTCGTCCAATCGCCGCTCGATGTTCTTCGGCTGGCGACCGCGGGCTTCCCCAATGCCGTGGCCCTCATGGCCGCTTCGGCTTCCAGGGCCCAGCTCCACCAGCTGACGAACCCCACCCTCAACCCGACTAGACGCGTGACATTGCTGCTGGACAACGACGAGGCAGGTCACCGAGGAAAACGAGAGGCAGCAGGCCATCTCATTCGCCTGGCCTTCGTTCGATACGCGTGTTGGAACGCGATCGAGGCCACGCACTCCAGTCCCGATCGCCTCACCGACGAGGAGCTCCGGCCACTGCTCGCCCTTTCCCGCCCACAACACCCCACCATCAACACCTAAACCCCAACCCCATCGATCTACTGGAAACTCACCGACGCTTCCGGCGGTATTGCGCCGTGGAGGAGGGCCTCAGCCCTCGAACCGTCTCCTCTTTCAAGGCATTCATCACCACTTTCGTTAACAGAAGCAGTGCCTCGACCGTAAAGGACATTTCCCTGGAACGGTTGCGGGATTTTTTCTACGAGGGCAAGGAACTGCATCAATGGTCGTACTGGCACTACGTCAACCACCACAAACACTTCAGGAAATTTCTCGATTGGTGTATCAGACAAGGCTACACAGACAGAAACCCCGCACTCAAGATCAAGAAACCCAAGAAACCCCAGTCCCTGCCTCGGCGCCTCACCTACGAGCAAGCTCAGGCAGTGCTCTATGCCTCCTTCAATCACCCCTGGCGCTATGCCTTCGAGCGCACTCGAAACCACGCGTTGATCGCCTCTCTGCTATTCACAGGGCTGCGTGCCAGAGAGCTCCTAAACCTGGAGCTCCATGACCTCGACCTCAACGACGGAACTCTGCTCGTACGCGCCGGAAAGGGCAACAAGGACCGATTCGTTCCCATTCATCACAAACTTCGACATGCCCTGCAACGCTATCTCGCCGCCCGCGCTCGCCACGGCCGAACGTCTTCGCGACTCTTCACTCATGCCCTCCAAGACAGCCCGCTGGGGTACCGCGCTCTGAACCGCATCTGCCAGAGACTTTCTCGAGCGACTCGAATCAAGTTTACTCCCCACTGCCTTCGACATACATTCGGCAGCGTCTCGATCGAACAGGATATAAACCTAGTAAAACTCAAGGAAATAATGGGGCACAGACACATATCTTCAACCATGATCTATCTAAGCATGGCGCCCGCCAACCTTAAGGAGAGCCTAAATCGCCTTGATCTCTTTTGACCCCTGCCAAGATGCTCGCAGCTACAAACCGCAGTAGCGAGTCCTTTCTTCTAACTGGTCAAGTTCAACTTGGATTTGTATAGGGCCCAAAACGAACCAACGCATCAGCGCAAGATCACAACACCCCGCGCCGATGTTCGGCTTCTAACCAGGCGAGGTAGACACCCTGCCCCGGACCACATACGCCTGAAGCTAGCTGGCCTTGTCCCCGTCGGCGGCATCCACCAAGTGAACAAAGGGTTTTTGTAGCTCGGCGTTCAACGCCTTGGTAAAGGGCGAGAGGTCCTCCAGGGGCTCAGGCGAGAATTGAATATACTTGGACACTGCGCCTGCGAGCTCATTCATCCACTGATAAACATCATCATAGGTCTCCTCATGAATCAGAATTCGACCTCGGAACATCAACGCAAAGGCCAAGCGAAGATTCTCTCTAAATTGTGGAATTTCCTTTTCTAGCTCCTTGGTTTGAAAATCGCTCAGCAAGCTCGTCTTCTTTTGCAAAACCATCATCCGCCGAGTTGATATACCCAGATTGTACCACAATTCTGATGCAGTCTTCTGAAACTCCAGAGCCCACTCTAGGCGCCGCGCCTCCAAAGCCCGTCGTCGATCTGCTGTGAGTCCCAGATTATGCGCAAGATGCTGCTTTTTCTTTTCGATCACCCAGTTCCATACGTGTCCCAACAAAGCAAAGGCACCGAGGACTACGCCCCAGTCTATTTCCGAGTACCAAGACTCGGATTCGTCTTCTGATGGGGAGCCCTTCGTGGAGCCGGGGCCTCCCTTCGGGGCAGGGTCGTCGCTGTGCTCGGACGCTGGATTTGGCTCGGATTCGCCCGTGGCGGCTTGGGCAGTGGAAGAAGCGATAAAGAGGCAACTGGCGGGCACCACCCAAATCCAGCAGGAAGCCTTGCTCAGCCAACGGGCTCGCTTTGACATACAGGCTATTTTACGACCATCCACGCCCCTGAACAACGGCCGGGAACTTGAACGGAGGGCCGGCTGAGTTGGACCCACTGCCACGTTCCACCATTTCTCACAGCGGCAGGCAGCAATCCAGGCCCAAACCGACGTGGCTCGCCCCCACTCGCACTGGCCACTTCGTTCATACGCGTACTCAGGGATCAAAGTTCGAACGAAGGGAACGGGGATGGGGTTAGGCAAAGTTGAACGCAGATTATCGGAAGCAGAAATCGTGGTCACGGGCCCGAGATACCAGCTCAGCAGAGGAAATGCCGAGCCTCAGTACCACGACTTCTTTCCGCGAGCTTCGCAGATCAGATTCCAATAGGAAACGCCATCGATGGCGATAATGAACCTATCAGTCGCAGCGCCCGTGAGAAGTTCAAACACAACTATAGGGTCTGGGTTCAGACCAACGTATGACGGGCGCGGCAGATGAACACCAGGATGACTCCTAAGGGGTTCCTCGATCGCCTTGACCTTTTCTGGCTCGATCTCTAGAATGGAGTTGCTACTGTATCCTGAATGCAGCACTCACGCCTCTCACCCTGATTCGTACGTTTTGGCTTCAACAAGCCAAAACCGAGATTCTCCTCAGTTCGAAAAGGTGGAGCAGCGGCTCAGTTGGCTAGAGCACCTCGTTTACACCGAGGGGGTCGGGGGTTCGAATCCCTCAATGCCCACCAGCAAAGCACATAGGAGCCCTTGACAAGACCGAGTCGCAATTTCAGGAGATAGTAGCACTTAGCTACTAACCCCCGAATACATGAAATACGACGTCCTTTTGGCGCATCGCCGGTTCTGCCAAGAAGCCGAACTTCAAAACTACCGCCCCAGCACCATCCAATGGTGGGAGCGGGCATTTAGCATGCTGCTGGCCCATTTCCAGAAGCCTGGCCTGCGGAAGGTCTCGGACATCACTCTCGATCGCTTGCAAACCTACTTCATTGCCAAGCGAGCTTCGGGTTGGAGTGCCCACACCTATAGCAATCAGTACCGAGCACTCGATGCCTTTCTCAAATGGTGCGTGAGGCGAGATCTCGCCTCGGCTAACCCTCTGGAGGCCATTCCCAGACCCAAGCTCGAGAAGAAACTTCCCAAACGCATTTCCGCTCAGGACGCCCAAATCGTCCTCGATTATGCCTTCTATGGCCCAGCGACCTTTTCATTCAAGCGCTACCGCAACCGAGCCATCCTTGCGGTCATGCTCTACGCGGGTCTACGGCTTTCTGAAACCGTCAACCTGGAGACCCGAGACATCGACCTGGCCCACAGGACACTCTTCGTACGATGCGGAAAAGGGGCCAAGGACCGCCTCATACCTATTGGAGGAACGCTAGCCGCTTACCTTGAGAGCTATCTGCAAGAACGCAATCGACTGGAGAGGTCCTGTGTCTCGCTTTTCACGATGACCCGGGCTGACATACCCTTCAGCGCGACGGGGCTGAAGCGAATGATCGCCCAGATCAGCAGAGCCACAGGCATTCGTTTCTCCGCTCACCGCCTACGCCACACCTTCGCCACCATGATGCTCGAGGGGGGCTGTGACCTGTTCAGCCTCAAGGAAATGATGGGCCACAGTCGCGTAGAGACAACGCTAGGCTACCTTTCCGCTACGACCCAGCATCTAGCAGCGCAGATCACCAAGCACCCCCTGGAGCAGGAACCACGCACAGCCCCTCGAACCATGCCCGGCGCTTTTCAGGACACATGGGCTCACGGCGGCCGAAACCAACTACGACAACCTCGAGACACTGGCCGATTTTCCACTGACACTTACCGAATCTCTGCATGAACAACACGGCGCGGATATCAGTCATCTAAACAAGTATCAAGACACAATGGTCTGCCAACGATGATTCCTACAACAATGACGTGGCCCAAGCGTCAATGACAGCGCCCCCGCACTCAAGGCATGACCACGGCCCAAAAGTGCCGCTTGCTACGAAAACCACTATAGGCCGAGTCAGTTGCAGGCCTCGCGGCCGACCCCTAGGCTGTGGGAATGAAAACGTGGGCTGTCTCCCTCCTGGCCGCACTCGTAGTGAGCCTGGGCGCTTGTAAGAAAGGCAGCGCACCGGTGGACCCGGGGGAGGCCTCGCCGCCCTCCACGGCCGAGCAAACAGCATCACCAGAGGCCCTGTCCCCGTCGGCATCGGAACCTCCCGCTTCCGAGGTTCTCGAGCATTCTGATGAAGACGTAGACGAGAACATTCAAGCTGTCACGGCGCCGGTCGATGAGACCCCCGAGGCGAGCTGCGGCGGGGCGCCGCTGACGGTCACCTTCTACGACGCTGGCCAGGCCCTCGCAGCTCTAGTGACGCTACCGGATGGAACCACGATCTTGGTTGACGCAGGAGAGTCACCCAGGCGGCCGGGATGCGGCAACGCCTGCAAGAGCTGGCACCGGAACGTGCTAAACGGGCTCGCTCGAGACCTGGGTGATCGCGGGATCGACATGGTTTGGATCACTCATCAGCACTCCGATCACCTCGGAGGCATCCCCGGCATCGCTCGCCAGTTCCCGATCGACCTCTACATCGACAACGGGCGAAACCGGAACAAAAGCACCGTCAAACGAGCCAGAGCCGCGGCCAAGAAAGCCGGAGCGAGGCTACTGGCGGTCCACCCACGCCAACGCAAGGTCCCACAGCCCGCCGATCGGGAGGTCCAAATCACCCCCATCGTGCCCCAGAAGTGGCCAAGGGCTTGCAGCGGCAACCCCAATAACTGCTCGATTGGTCTCCTGATCACGTACTGCCGCTCCCGCATCCTGTTCACCGGCGATGTGGAGCACGAAGGCGAAGCCGTATGGCCGGTGGGTGGCCTAGACATCGACCTCCTCCAGGTCAGCCACCACGGCGCAGACGATGCCAGCTCGGGGCCCTTCCTCTCCCAGGTCCACCCCGAATACGCCGTGGTGACCTGCGCTGACCGCAACGAGGGAACCAACCGCGGATTCTGCCACCCCAGACAGTCGGTCATCGAGAGGCTCACCTCCGGGCTCGGCGGCCCGGGCAGCCGAACGGTCGAGACTTTCGACGCGGCACGTTCGTGCCAGAATCAGACCAACAGCAACTGGCACCAAACACCCATCAGTGACCGCCTATGGGTCACCTCTCGGGACGGAGAGGTATCATTACGGACGCTTGGGGACGGAACATTCACCCGGTTCTAATGGTTGCGCACGCCCCCGGAGTCGCCCATGAATGCCCCTCCCACCCAAGACAAGACAAATCTGCGAGCCGGTTTGGCAGCCGGCTACGAGACAGCATCCGACCGGCAAAGTCAGTCCCATACGGTAACAAAGACCACAGTAGAGACAATTGAAACTAAATCGGAAACGGTCAAGTCCAGTAGTCGCCAAAAGATCACACTCCTGGTATCGCTGACGATCACCGCACTAGGCGTTGCCACTGCGGTGTTTTTTATGAAGGAAAGACCGGAACAGCTTCCAGCTAGCGAAGAGCAGGCTTCTTCGGCCTCGACTCCGTACAATGAAGCCAGTATCGTTGATCAGATCCGAAGCGAATCCAGTCAAGGGAATAGCGGCCGGGTAGCGGAGCTTTTTACGAAGCTGCGCAGCCCCCCAGAGCAGACAAGCACCTACACCCTGTACGCAGATATTGCGCTGGCCATGGTTCGCACGGATCAGACCACCAAAGCATCGCAAGTTCTCAGTGACTTGGAGCAGTGGCTCAAGGATGCGTCCCCGAACGCGAAGGCCTCAACCCGGGAAGGCCTCAACCGCCTCGCACGTGAAGCAAGCTCCCCCCAGATCGCGGAACAGGCGAATCGGATAATCGCAAGTCTGAGCCCATCCCCTTCGTGCACGGCAGGGTCCTGCGCAACAGGCATCTGCTTCGCGGGAAAGTGTGTAGCGTGCAACCGCAGCCCTCATGACAGCGCCTGGAAACAGACCTCTCTCAAGGCCCCCGCCCACGAGCAGGGGCGAGAATCCGAAGATCTCCTGAGTGACTCGGCCAGCCGTACCTTCACTGCTCCGAGCAACATTCCGCAGCCGACTTTGGTTCTCCGCCAGAACCAAGAGCTCGAGCGAATCGACCTTAGAGACCTGGTCCCTGGACTCTCAGGAATGCAAGTCGTCCACCGGAATTCTGGCTTTCTATCCACGAAGAGCCTGGACCACTTCGTTGCGTGGGGGTTTTCGCTCAAGTGTGATGGGCGCAAAACATCCCCTCGGCAGGGAAACCTGCGCTGCCCCCTGAAAGATGGCCGGCATCGCGTAAAGGTGTCGTTTCATCGCTCAACCGAACTCCAAAGTGCCCCTCGCGAGTTGTTCGCAGACGATGAGCAAGGGCGGGCTCGCCTGAAAAAGCAACGCTACGTCGGCATGCCGATCGGCACCAACATTGGTGTGCAATACCAGTGGGTGTGCAGCCCCTAGCACCGGCGCCAACCGGGTTTCAATAGTCGAAAGCGACGAGGGACATGCGTACTTGTCAATGGGACTTTCAGGGTGAATCTTGCAGCCGCAATGTCACCCAGGGCTCCAGCTACTGCCGAACGCACACCGAGGCTTTGCTCAGAGCGGGTGAAGACCAGATGCGCTCCCCCGACAAGGGTGACTCTCAAGCCCCCGCATTCGCCGCGGGGATCGGTACGGGAGTGATCTCAAACGAGGTCGCCAAAGAGGGTGGGAAAGACCTCTACCAATTCATAAAATCTCTCTTCAAGAGAGTCTTCGAGAAGAAGAGCGCCAGCATCGCCGGCGGGACCGTACAAACAGGTACTCATGTAGTTGCGGCCGCCTCAGCCCTCGCACTTGGAGGAGCGGGAGGATTCGGAGCAGCGCAAATAACCAACGCACCAATCGCAGCAACGAATGGAGCATGTCAACCATTCGACAAATGCAGAACTCAGATCACCAGAGCAAATGATCACGTAGCCGAGACTGACGAAGCCCTAGCAGAATCCATCACACGAGAAGGTGAACTTCGTTCAAACCTAAGCATCTGTCAAGAAGAACGAGCCAAATGCGAGGCCGAGCTCGAGTCAATCGAAACTAGCGAGGTCTCCGACTCGACATCGTCTTCGACCACCACAAAAGACAAAGGCAACCGCCGCCGGCCGCCTCTCTTGCCTGAATGCGGATTCACAATCGCAACAGGTCAGAAATCGGAGGTCACATATGTCATGGGCAATCCAGCTTGGAAGACATGCCAGGGTCACAGCCGAGGAAAAACGAAGGGAGATCGTTGGAAGATCTGGGGAGGAAAACTCGTTTGCGAATGCATGGAGGACCCGGGGTACATCCCAACGACCTATGACAAATACCGTCAACTGGCGGGGGTACGAACTGGCGCCCAGCTCATCCGAGTCTGCCAAGAGATTCTCAAAATCGAGGAGAAGACGCAGACGTTAGTGACATTCAAAGTAGACGGGGCCACAGGAGTTCACCAAGCCCAGGCAGAGCTCAGAACAGATGACAAAGTCGGAAAATGTATCATGGATGCAACTCAACTCATGAAATTTCCGGAAGGCCCTCCAGGAACCCACTCTTTCTCCTACAATTTCATAGTCGGCCCCGAACCGTTCCACATCAGATAGTTCTTCTTTTTCAGAACGATCGAATCAAGAAGAGGACCCCGACGGCAGTCACGACAACAACCTCAGATCACGAACCAGAGCTGTTTTCGACACACAGCGCAAACGTGCTGTCACCCAGACAACAACTCCTGATTGACCAACAGCTCAGAGGAGGGGCAGACTGCACTTCCTCCGGAACATTTTCCCTTCATTGTATTTCTAACTTCCAGATGCAATGAACTCAGGACATCATCAACGAACTCGCCGACGTTTCGACGCCCGGCAGCGCTCGGCCATGTACGCGATGTGGCGCCGGGGCAAAGGCTACGCAGAGCTTGCCCGGCTCTATGGAACGAGCCGCCAAACAACGCGCGGCATCGTCCTCCGCTTCGAGCCAGCGCTGGACGACTACCTACGCCACGAGCATTTTCGGCGGATGCGCTTGCTTTCATCGGAGTTTTCGAGTTGAGCCGGGGTCAAAGCCACCGGAGCCCAGCAGACGATTTCGAGGCCATTCGATCGTCTGTTGGGCATCGTTGGCAACCTCAGCAACTCACAAAACTAGCCCCGAATACAACGCCTTCGCATCATCGTACCGGAGACATCCGATGAGAACTGAATGAGCTCAGCGGTTGCACTTGTTGCTTATGGCCAACTCCAGAGACAAGCAGTCGGGAGCATTCAGTCCCTCCGGCCAACGGGTCTGTTCATCGCAAATAACTCCGCCGAGCTCAGTGTCTGCTAGGTTGGCACCTCGAAGATCTGCTGCTCGTAGGTCAGCTCCTTGGAGGTTGGCGTGCCAAAGAGATGCTTCTCGGAGATCGGCCCGGTAGAGGTTTGCATTGCTCAGATTTGCGCTTACCAAATCAGCCCCCTGCAGCTGCGTCCGTTGCGAACCAGGAAGTTCCTTTGGGTCAATACGCCACCAATCCTGGTCCACGTAGCTCACTGATTCCGACAAATCAGCATCCCGAAGATCCGAGAACTGGAGCGTTGCTCCCTGGAGATTCGCGCCACGCAACACTGCACCGTGGAAATCGATGCGCATCCCAAGGACACCTTGGAGGTCGGCGCGTTCGAGGCATGCATCCTGGAAGCTTGCGCCGAAAATCGTTGCGCCGCGGAGCTCCGCCTGTCGCATCTTTGCACGATCAAACTTGGCGGCCGCGAGCATAGCGTTGTTCAGCACGCTCAAAGAAAGGTCCGCGTCGGAAAGGTCCGCACCCGACAACGCAGCTTCGGAGAGATCTGAGAGGGAAGCGGTGATCTCAAGGACCCCCTCAAGGTCTACGCGACGCAGATCCGCTCGACTGAGATCGGTTGCGTTTTTCACCGCGATAGGATTCCAGTCTTCCGGAGAGTTGCGAATGTCTGCCTCGATCTGCACGAGGCTCTGCGCAGCCGCAGTACGAGCCCGAGTGCTCGCGATAGGGCACGCCGTGTGACCACGGGCCGGTTCCTCACCTTCACGGCAGGCCCGCTCGTCGTAGATGGTCGCGATCAACTTTGCACGACGGGCACGGAAATCTTGTGCGGCTTCCTGCCGAAGCTGACGTTGCCAGTAGTTGTTTTGCTTAGCAACTAGCTCGTTCTGTGCTTCAAGCAGTTCATTGCTCCCCAGGACCAGCTCGTTTTGCGTTTCAGCGAGCTCGTTTTGCTCCCGCGCGAGACAGGTCTGCAAAACAGTAAACGCCGCAGGTACCGCGAACGCCAGCAATGCCCAGAGCCCGATCCGTACCCAGCGGTGCAGTATTGCTGCTGCCAACTCCGAGGTTTCCGGTTCCGGAAGAGGGTCTCTAACCGACTTGGCGGAGCGCCATGAACGGATTCTCCGAGCGACATCCGACCCCACCACTGCCCGCCCTATGAATCTCGTCACCCACCAAGCACGGCGTCTCGATCTTCGCCATGAGTCATTGATGCTTTGCTCGAACCGCCGTAACCGCTCAAGCTCAGTCGCTTGCTCATCGCACGCCCGACGGAGCTGGGCGAGCTCGTCTTCCGCTTCTGGCATGCACCAAAGCATACCTCTCGACCTATCTTCGGGTTGGCCTAGACCTTACAAAAATCCGGCTGGCAGGGTCGTCTTCGACAGCAGCTCTGGACTGCGCTGCTTCAGCGCTGTTGCAGTGGGCTCGCCTTCAAGACGAAGGCTCCCGAGGACATGTCGACTGCAACGCTTCGCCACAGGTGGTCGAAAACCCCTCCGTGAACGCCGCCCCGCAAGCTCATCCCCTACCAGAGCTGCCAGACGCCCTCGAGCTGGCTCTGACACTCGCCGATCAAGCTTCCTCCCAGGATCATGAGGGAGGCCTGCCGTGGCGAGAGCAGCTGGTGGCCGCACACTTTTGCGGCTCACCGCAGGAGCGTCGGCGCCTTGCCCAGGAGCAGCTCCCCGGGGCGCTCAGGAAGGCCGTTGGCTCCCTGGGTCACGCGGTGGACCTGGCTCTCGATGGGTTGGACCAGCCGGCTCAGCCCTGGGCCACCGAACTCCAACACGCGACTGGCCAGGCTTCCCTCGTCCTCGCTCATGCGATGCATGTCGTGGGGGCGGCTCGACTCCACCGAGGCGGGCAGAACCTTCGAGGATTCGAATCGCTGATCGCCTTCGCCCCTTCCTTGAGGCGAAATGGTAGCGATGCGCATCCCAGCAGCCGCGTCACGGCGGTGCTGGGCCAGGGCCTAAGACATCTCATCTCCCCCGCGATGGCTCTCCTAGCCGCGCTGCAACATAGGCGCGATGCTCAGGGTCTTGCCGAACTCACCGAGGACGCACTGGGGCAGGCCACGTTGAGCACCATGGCCTGCTGGCACACGCTCTGCTGGTCCTCACCGCTGGAGTGGGTCGCCCCTGCCAAGCACCCGCCCCCTGCTGGTCGAGACGTGGGCCCAGCTCCCGAGACCAGCTCTTCACCGTAACTCTCGAGCAGAAGTGACGGGCTGAATCACGGTGCCAATGCCAACGGTGTGCGTGCCTTGGGGCCTCGAACTCCACCTGCCCGGTGAGGGATCTAGCTCCCTACCGAGGGTGCCCGCTGCGCATCAGCTTCGCCTGGCTGGCCGGCGGAGAAAAATGTCGTCAATCGTGTCGCCGTGTGCCCACTGTGTGCCCACGGCCCAAAACCAAAAAAGAAAACAGCCCGTAGAGGGCTGTTTTCATGGTGGAGGATACCGGGATCGAACCGGTGACTTTCGGCTTGCAAAGCCGACGCTCTCCCAGCTGAGCTAATCCCCCGTAAAGGCCTGCCAGCGAGGCGGGGGGACTCTAGCCTCATGATCTGGGGGCAGCAAGCGCTTTTCAGCGCCCATGCGCCCCCGGTGGCGGCGGCTGGGCGGTCATTGCTCACACGAGCGTAGATGCACGACCCCGCGCCGATCTACGGCCATCGGCTTGCCGTGCTCGTCCCGTAGACCCGCTTCGTATCGGACTTCGCCAGGGGCGCCCCGGGTACCGACGAGATAGACCCCGGGCTCGACGGTGAATTCCCGATGGACCCGACGCGCCCGCGACCCGGGAGCGCCCGAGGGGACGGGCCGAACCGTGCCCATCGCGTCCGCCTCGGGCATGAAGTCGGTGCCGTCGATCGGCACGACCGACGTCGACTGCAGAGCGGCGACCCACGGCTGACGGTCTTCGCCGCTCACGGTGGCGGTCAGCCGCAAGGTGCCGGACCGAGGCACGCCCACTGCATGCAGCGGCCCCCCTCCGAGACCGCGGGTGGGATGAGACTCACCGATGGTAGGCCGCCCACCGTCCATGTAGGTGACGCGAGTGTCGGTGCAACCGGGCTCGGCCGGGCGGGGGCCCGACTCGCAGCGACCGGCCGCGCACCGAGCGATGCCGAGAGACAACGGCGGCTCGCACTCGACGTCCCCGCACGCGACGCGCATCGCGGCCGCCGCGGCGGAAATCGCAGCGTGGTCGCCCGCGACGTTCACGTAGTACGGGCCCTGTGGACAGGTCCCGGGATAGATCTCGGCACAATCGGCGTCTTCGCGGCACTGGTTGCCGGCATCGCGCAGCGCCGCGTACTCGGACCGGGCCAGCTCGCAGACGCTCTGGCCCGAGTTCGCGCCTTCGTCAGTGGGCGCCGTGGCCTCGCGCACGGCCGCCCCCGGCTTCGACCCGCCTCGTCGTGCCGAGGATTCGTTTCGCTCCGACCCGGGCGTACACGCCAACAACCCCGCTGTGACGCCGATCAAGGCCATGCCCCGCATCGCCCGAAGTCTACCCTGGCTCGTCCCTACACCCTTGTAGGCTCTATGAAGGCCGCGTCATGCTTCCTCCGTGCGAGTACGCGGCATTCGTGTGGCCATGGTGACGGTGGGACTGTTCGGGCTCGTGCCTTCGTTGGCGCTGGCTCAGCCCGCTCCTGCCCCGACACCCGCTCCGTCCGAGCCCGAACCGGCACCGATCCAGACCCCGGAGCAGCCGGCACCGACGTCGAGTCCGGCCCCCGCTACCACCACGTCCACCCCGGCCCCGGCCGTCGACGATGCCGCCTGGACTGCACTGCAGGGGCGGCAAGTCGCGGTGATGACGAACGGGGGCACGGTGAGCGGCGAGCTGCTGCGCTCCGATGGTGACAGCGTGGTGCTGGTGCTGGCCGACGGCCAGGTGCGCACCATCCCCAAGTCGCAGGCCACGGGAGTGCGGGTCGTGCAGACGCCCGCGCCCACCACTCCGGCTCCCACGACGCCCGCTCCCACCCCGGCGGCCACGACTAGCGATCCGCAGCCGAGCCCCGCCGCGGCCGAAGCCGAGCCCGAGGCGGAGCCGGAAGAAGAGCTCACGCCCGGCCAGCAACGCCGCAAGGAACGCCGCGAGAATCGGGAGCATGCGCTGCTCGGCCTGCTGGCGATGCACGGCGCGACCTACAGCCACTGGCGCGACAGCGGCGACGGTACCGATGCCTATGCGGTCAACTCCGGTCACGCGTCGTACGCCATGGACTGGGGCGTGGGCGTCAACCTGAGCCCGACCTTCGGCATGTACGCGATCGCGGGCGGCCTGCTCGGAGCGAAGATCGACAACGATCGCATCAAGGCCAACTACGGCCATGTCGCGGCGCTGTTCGCCTTCGGGGGCAAGTACTACTTCTCCACCGTGGGCGCGGGCGTGGGCTTCAGCCGGCTGCGCTTCGAGGACGACACGCTGCACAAGGACACGGGCCTGGCCCTGCCCTTCAAGCTCGTCGGCAAGATTCCGCTGCCCAAGAAGCTCTACCTCGGCATCGGCCTGACCTACGAGCTGGCCATGGTCCGGGGCTTCAGTCGCTTCATCAACGCCATCGGCGGCCAGATCACCGTGGGTCGCTGGTAGCGGCCACCGGGTGCTCGGCGAGCCACTGGTCGGCGTCGGCGAGCTCGGAGGCCGTCTCGGCCCCGGTCGCCTCGAACACAGCCCGCGCTTGCTCGACCAGGTCGACGGCACGCGTCCGCTGCGAGGGGTCAGACCAGAGCGTGCGCGCCAGCACGACGCGCGAGCGTGCGAGCTCGGCCTCGGTGGTCTCGGCCGATTCCGACGAGCCCACGCGCACCGCCTCTTCGGCGTGGCGCCGCGCCTGCTCGGGCTCCCCTTCGGCCAACGCAATCGTGGCCAGGCTTCGCAGCGGCCCGGCCAGCGAGGCGTGCTCGGCTCCCATCGCCTTGGTGCGAATCTCCAGCGCTCGCTGAGCATGGGCCCGCGCCAGGTCGTGATGGCCGCGGCCGAGCGCAATCTTCCCCAACCCGAGCAAGGGTGACACGAGCTTGGGGTAGTCGACGCCGTGCGCCTGCTCCCGCAGCTTCACCGCGCGCAGGAGCATGGCCTCGGCTTCGTCCGTGTGCCCCTGCTCGCGCAGCAGGCTGGCCAGGTTGTTGAGCGCAAAGGCCAAGTTCACGTGGTCGGGCCCCAGCCCCGCCTCCCAGATGCTCAACGCCCGGCGGTACTGCGTCTCGGCCTCGGCATCGTGTCCCTGCCCCTCGAGCACGACGCCGAGGTTGATGAGTCCCCCCGCCAGCACGACGTGCTCGGGCCCGAGCAGAGCCTCGCGGATCTCCAGCGCCCGCCGATGGTGAACTTCGGCCTCGGCGAAGCGCCCCTGCTCTTGCAGTGCACTCCCGAGACCGCCGAGGTTGTGCGCGACCGCGGGGTGTTGCTCGCCGAACGCCGCCCGCTGAATCTCCAGCGCGCGCTGGTAGTAAAACTCCGCGTCCGAGTGGCGCCCCCGGCTGTTGAAGGCCATGGCGAGGTTGCCCACCGGGATCGCGACGCTGGGGTGCTCGGCTCCCAGCGCAGCCTCGCCGAGCTCTCGCGCCCGACGAAACAGGTGCTCGGCCCCCTCGTATCGGCCCTGCTCGTGCAGCAGGTTGCCGAGGTTGTTGGTGGCCTTGCCCAGCAGCGGATGGTCGGCGCCCAGGCCTTCCTCCCAGATCTCCAGCGCGCGCCGATAGTCGTGCTCGGCCTGCTCGTAGTCCCCCATGGCGGCCAACACCATCGCGCGGTTGTTCCAGTTGCCACCCAGGCCCGACGCCTCGCCTTCGCGACGCGCCAGGGGCAGCGCGGTCTCGGCCCAGACCAGGCCCTCGGCATGACGCGCGAGACGAGCCCCCACCACCAGGACCAGGCCGGTCGAGGCTCGGCTCGCGACCTCGGCGTGGTCTTGCTCGAGCGCCAGCGCGTAGGCCTGCTTCAGGTCCTGCTCGGCTTGTGCGTACTTGCCGTTGGCGTTGCGCAACAGCCCACGACGCAGCCGGGCCTCCGCGATGAGCGGGCCGTAGGCCAGCGCATCGGCTCGCTCGACGACCCCCTCCACCCGTTTCAGCGCGGTTGCATGACGACCAGCTCGGCCCATGACCCGTAGCTCGGTCAGGCGCCGTCGCTGCTCGGTGACCTGGGCGGCCACTTCCAGATCCTCGGGGGGCGGGACCGCGGCCTGCAGCGCGGCCAAGTCCTCACAGCGCGCGAGCCGGGGCAGCCCCTTGACCAGCCCCACCGCCTTCTCCACCGCCTTGGGATCCGCGTCGGCGAGCACCTGCACGGTGGCCTGCAACCCAGTTCGACGCTCGTCGAGGCAGGCCATGCGCAGCTCCATGATGCGCTCGGTCTGCGCCCCCGTGACCCGGGTCGCCTCGCAGGTCTCGGTGTGCTGCTCCGCCCACGCCGACGCGTAGTCCTCGAGCTGTCGGTCGACCCGCCCCCAGGTGTCTTCGGCGTAGGGCAGCTCGACCGCGACCATGGACTCCCGCACGCGAGCACGGGTGGGCTCGTCCCAGACCTCGGCCAACCGCTGTCGAGCACCCGTGCACTGCTCCGACTCGTCGCTCCCCGCTCGATATCCGAACACCAACCCGGCCACGCCGACGCCGACGGCCAGGCTGAGCCCGAGCCATCGGTGGGTGCTGGGAGTCACCGCCGCTTGCAGCTCGTCGAGCAGCTCGGTCATCGACGGAAAACGGTCGTTGCGACGTGCCGACAGCCCCTTGACCAGGGCCCGCCGCACCCGAGGCGACACCGTGGACTCCCGGGGCACCGGTCGAATCTCGCCCTTCGCGATGGCATCGCGCAGCTGACGGATCGCCAGCCCCTCGAAGGGTCGCTGCCCGTAGAGCGCTTCGAAGAGCGCGACACAGAAGCTGAACTGGTCACCCCGGGCATCGACCGTCTCGCCCGCCATCTGCTCGAGCGGCATATACGCGGGCGTGCCCATCACGAAGCCGGCCCGGGTCAGCGGGGCATCCCACCCGAGGCGCCCGGTCGTCGCTGCGGCCTCCTCCGAGTCGTTCGGCGTACGGTCGGCGTCGGTGCTGGTGTCGGTGGCCTCGCGCACGAGGCCGAAGTCGAGCACGCGAGCCCGCCCTTGGTCATCGACGACCGCATTGCTCGGCTTGAAGTCGCGGTGGACCAGCCCTCGCGCATGCGCGGCCGCCAGCCCCTGCCCCGCCTGGAGGTAGACCTCGATGCACTGTCGCCAGGTCGGTCGAGGCTCGCGGTCCACCCACTGCCGCAAGTCCATGCCGTCGACGAGCTCCATGGCGACGAAGGCCCGCCCCGAGACCTCCCCGACCTCGTAGACCTGCACGACGTTGGGATGGGACAGCTGGGCGAGCGCCTGGGCCTCCCGCATCAACCGCTTGGTGTGCCGACCCTGGCCGTCGCGGCGCCGCAGGACCTTGACCGCGACCTGGCGATCCAACGACGGATCGAAGGCCTTGTAGACGGTGCCCATGCCGCCTTTGCCCAAGGTCCCCAAGACCACGTAGCGGCCCAGGGTCGAGCCGATGTCGCCCTCGTTGACGACGACCGAGGCGGGGCGCCGAGCGGCCGATGGACGCTCGGGCCCCGTGACCTCGTGCTGCGGCGCATCGCCGCCCGCCGGGACGGGCCCATCGTCGCGGGTGAAATCGACGGCGGTGGACGGAGGCGAGACCGTGTCGGCCAGCCCAACGTCTTCCCGTTCCGATGGCGACACTACGATCAGTGTGCCACCACCGCCGAACGAATCAACCTCCCGAACGGGACGCTTCGGCCACCGCGACGAGCCCCGTGGAGCTCACGGCTCCTCGCGGCGCCCATCGGCGTGAACGGCAAACCGCTGCGTCGTTGCCCCGTGCACCGGGTCGTCTCGATCCCAGGGCCAGCCCCCGAAGCGAGTCCGGCGGTAGTCCATGAAGGCCTGCTGAATCTCGCCCGGCGTGTTCATGACGAAGGGCCCGTGCTGCGCGACGGGTTGGTCGATCGGCCGCCCCTGCAGCAGCAACAGCTCGCAGGGCGTCGACCCGCCGACGAGCTCGACCTCCACATCGGGGCGGAGCCGCATGCCCATGCGACTCCCGATGGCCTGTCCGTCGACCGTGATCGCGTCGCCGTCGAAGAAGTACAGGCCACGGTTCACCGCCGCGCTCGCGGCCGGCAAGCGGTAGCGGGCGCCCGGCTCGAGGCGAATCGTCCAGATGGCGACCTCGTGGTCCCGGTCCGCGGCCCATGAATCGGGCGGCGTCTGGGGCATCGGCCGCTCGTCGAGCGCCCCGGCCACGGTCACCACCTCGGCTTTGCGCCCCTGCGCATCGGTGAACTCGTGCCGCGGGATGCCCTCGCTCCACAACATGGTGAAGTAGGGATCGACCATCTTGTTGCCCGCGGGGAGGTTGAGCCACACCTGGAACATCTCGAGGCGGTTGTCCGCCTTCGCGTCGAGCAGGGGGAACATCTCGGAGTGGACCACGCCTTTACCGGCCGTCATCCACTGCACGTCGCCTCGACCGAAGCGGGCGTTCGCCCCCAGCGAGTCGTGGTGATCGATGTGCCCGTGGCGCACGAGCGACACGGTCTCGAAGCCGCGGTGGGGATGCTGGGGGAAACCCGGCACCACATCCCCGTGGTACATGTTCCAGCCGTCCTTGCCCGCGAAATCCATGCCGATCTTGCGCCCCTCCAACGAGGTCGCGGGCCCCAGGGTGTCGGCCCCGGCGGGATAGCGATCATCGTGGTGAGCGCAGAACAGGAACGGGTCGAAGGTCTTCCAGGGAAAGCCCAGCGGTTCGGCGGAGATGATGGCGCTCATGCGGTCCTCCTCGGGTGGTGCCGCAATCTGTGCACGATCGGCGTCGGGTCAAGGCGGGCGCTCCGCGCCTGCACTCACCCCCACGCCGCGCCGAACGCTCGGCTCACTGCTTCGTCTTCGCGTACTCGGCGGCCCGGGCCATGACGGCGGGACCCGCCTTGCTGGCGCTGCCCGCATCGAAGGGCGGCTGCGGGTCGTACTCGACCATCAGCTGCATCGCCCGCGCCGCATCGGCATCGAAGAGCAACTCGGACAGGCGCAGCGCCATGTCGATGCCCGCCGAGACCCCGGCGGCAGTGATGAGGCGCTGCTCGAGGTGCTCCACCACCCGCTGCTCGACCGGCACCGCCCCCTTCTTCTTCAGCAGATCGTAGACGCTCCAGTGGGTGGTCGCGGTGAGGCCGTCGAGCAACCCGGCCGCCGCGAGGATCAGCGAGCCAGTACACACCGAGGTGGTCAATCGTGTGGTGGGGTGCACCCCGCGAAGCCACTGCACCACGGCCGAGTCTTCCACGGCTACCGCCCGACTCCCCACGCCGCCGGGCACCACCACCACCTCGGGCGCGGGCACTTCGGCGAAGGTCGCGTCCACGGTCAGGCCGAGGAAGCCGTTTTCGGTTCGGACCTCGCCGGCCTGTTCACCCACGAACACGATCTCGACCCCGGGCAGGCGCTGGAGGACCTCGTAGGGGCCGATGGCATCGAGAGCCGTTACGCGGGGGAACAGGACGACGGCGATCTGCACGCCGAGGACTATCCCTGATTGTCGGCCGGGACGCCAAACACCCAGCCGTCGACCGGCATGTGGCACGAGATGCAGAAGCCGACCGCGCCCGTCTCGCGCGTCGCTCCGGTACCGTCGATGCGGGCCCAGAACCAACCGCCGGCGTCGGGCAGGTAGCCCTCGGGGCCGCGGTACATCATCAGGAACCCGTCTTCGGCGCCCTCGCCGTTGAGGTGCTCCTTGACGATCAGCGTGCCCTCGGGGAAGCCGACGTCGACCACCGCCTCGGTGTCGATGCTGCGGTACAGGTCGGCGGCCTCGCTGTTGATGTAGACGTTGACCGTGTCGGCCAGGCCGTGGGCGGAGGCGAAGGAGTCGACGTTGATCTTCTCGAGGTTGGTCGCGTACATCGACGCTTGCTCGATGACCTCGGCTTCGTCGAAGGGCGAGCCATCCCCCGTGCTGTCCGCTCCGTCGCTGGCCACATCGGTGGCAGCCCCGGCCGTATCGGCAGCGGAGTCCCCATCGGCCGACCCGGAGTCGTCGCCGGGGCAGGCGCTGAAGACAAAAGGCAGTGCCATCACGGCAACGTAGTCGAGTAAACGATTGCGTGTTCTCATCAGTGACCTCGTTTCGAGGAGTCGATGTCGGGAGTGTCTAACTCGGGCTCAGCACTCCATGGGCGACGAGCTGCTCTTGGGCAATGGCGACATGATCGTCGGGAACCACTGCGAGCGGCTCGGGTACGGGCAGCCCCTGGCGCACGGCCAGTGCGACGAGACCCGCGGCAGAAGGCCGGAAAAGACGGGTCTCCAGGGTCTCCCAGTGGCGATAAATCAAGAGGAGCTCGGGGGCGGGCTCGGGCAGCTCGGCCTCGGCGTCACGCTCGAGGAGGGTGACGATCTGCGAGATCGGGTGGGTGTACTGCCGAACGTGAAGGCGCTGGTCGAAGCCGTCGTCGGGGCCATCGGGCGCGCTGACCACATAGGTCCGGGTCCAGCAGAAGTCCGCGATTTCCTCCCACGAGGTGGGCTGCGAGTCGTCGCGCTGACGACGTGCGGCGAGGAACTCGGAGAACGCCGCCCCCGCTGCGTTGGGGTGATGCCCCGCGGGCAAGTGCGTGTCGACGTACTCGCGCACCAGCTGGCGCCAGGTGTCCGCGCTTCGCTGCCGCACGATCAACGTCCGCAGCGGGCGGTACAGCTCGAAGAGAATCTTGAAGAGGTTGCGCTCGGCGAGCACCCGGTAAAACGCGAAGTTGTCGTCCCCGCTGGGGGAGGCGCCCAGCGCTTCGACCACCGCGGGTAGCGGACGCTCGCCCGAGAGATAGGGCCGCATCTGGGCGAAGAACTCGGGCAGCGGAGCGCTCATGCGGACCTCGCTGCCGGGGTCGTGCCCGCCACCTCGGTCCACAGCTCGCGGGCCCGGTCGGCCTCGTCGAGCACGCGGTCGAGCGGGGGAATGTCGGTATCCCACTCGATGAGCGTCGGCACCGGACCCGTCTTCGACAGCGCGTGCCGATACAGGGACCACACTTCGTCGAGCACCGGAGCGCCGTGGTTGTCGAGCAACCGACCGCCCTCTTCGATGTGCCCCGCCAGGTGAACTTGCAGCGCAGCGTCCAGCGGCAGCGACTCGAGAGCGGCGACCGGATCTTCGTCGTGGTTGCGGGCGTTGACGTAGACGTTGTTGACGTCGAGGAGCAGGCCGCAGCCCGCTTCGGTCACGACCGCAGAGACGAACTCGCCTTCGCTGAGCGAGCCTCCGGGCATCTCGGCGTAGTAGCTGATGT
This sequence comes from Myxococcota bacterium, assembly GCA_039028615.1. Classification (GTDB taxonomy): domain Bacteria; phylum Myxococcota_A; class Polyangia; order Nannocystales; family Nannocystaceae; genus Paraliomyxa. Next base: position 207,873 of record JBCCHT010000001.1, read on the forward strand.
TCTCCACGCCGACGGGGCGTTCGAGCCTATCGGCGAGTTCCCGGATTCGACCTGCACAGTGCACCACTGCCTCCTCACTGAAGGGCAACGGCAACAGGTCGTAGAAGTTGCGCCCACCGATCGTCGCGTAGCAAAGATGATCGGTATAAAAAGGAGCCTCGAGTTCATCGAGGAGCTGCTTGAGCCCGGCGACGTACTCGAGGTCGAGTGGGTCGGGGCCTCCGAGGGATAGGGAGACCCCGTGCGCAACCACGGGCCAGCGTTCGCGACACTGGGCGAGGTTGCGTCGGACGAGGCCACCCCGTCCGACGTAGTTCTCCGGAATGATCTCGAGCCAATCGAGGGCGCGGTCACAGCCTCCGATCGCGGCAAAGTGCTCGCGACGGAGACCGATCCCGACACCCTTGAGTGTTGAGCTCATCGTGAAGCCGTCCGTGAAGAGGCGAGACGGCTACGCGGATCAGCCTCCGGTCGGGCCGCTGGAGCCGGAATCCGAGGTCGGGCAACCGGCGGTGGTGCCGTCGCCCGTGGGGCAACCAGCGGTGGTGCCGTCGCCCGTGGGGCAACCAGCGGTGGGGCAACCCGCGGTGGTGCCAGTGGCACCCGGGCAGCCCGCCGTGGAGCCGCCCGTGGGGCAGCCGGCGGTGGGGCAACCAGCCGTGGGGCAACCCGCGGTGGGGCAGCCCGCGTCCGTGGACGCAGCGGTCGTGGTGCTCGTGGAATCGCCGGTGCTGTCGTCACCGCAGGACGGCAGGGCAACGAGGCCCGCGGACAGAGCGACGGCTTCGAGGATGTTGGTCAAGTTCTTGTTCATCGTCATGCTCGGGTCCCAGATACGGGCGGCTCGCCGACGCGCGTGCCTCACCCCCGATCCCCCTTGGACCCTGAGTACCGGTATAACCCCACCCGGGGTCCGGTTACCAATCGATGCCGACTTTTTTGCAGTCTTCGGCCAGACCCGACCATCGCGGGCCATCTTGGTCTGCCATGTGTGTAATGAGCCACGCTCGGCCCTCACATACCTCGCGTAGGTGAGCGTGCGCCTCGGGTTCTTCGGCGTCCCACCGTAGACGTCCGAGCGGTACCGAGCCGTCCTCACACCCCTTTCGCGGGCCCGCAGCGGGGACTTCGCCGCAACGGATCTCGATCGAGGGATCGTCCCAGGAGCGATCGTGGGCCCCGTAGGACTCGAGCGGCGCTTCGTCCCACAGCACGGTCTGCGGCACGACGAAGCCGCTTCGATCGGTGCCTCGGTTCACCAAACCGTGCTCCTTGGGTCGGTCGTTGTCGAGGCGAGAATAACCATGACACCCAGCACAACGGTTCCGAACGCGGATGCCCTTGGCGAAGCGATCCCTCCAGGGCTGCGGCTTGCCCACCGCGGGCGGATGCTCCAGCGCCTTCGCCACCAGGCGATCGGTGGCGGCGGCATGAGCCTCGGTGTCTTCGCGAGCCCACCGCAGACCGAACAGCGGCGCCGCGGGATCGGGCGCGGTGGGACGGTAGACGTGGAAGTCCTGCGCGCCATCCTCATTAATCCGGGTGCCCCGGATGTCGGCGATGGCCCGACGATCACCCGTCCCGAAAAACTCCACGCGGTCGACGATGGTCCCCGCGGGAAACTCCAGCGTCGGGCGGCCCTGCGTGTCGTCGTGCGCGTCGATGCGAGCGTCGGGCGGGAGCCACATCCAGATCTCGACCTGATCGACGAGCGCACTCGAGGACGGGATATGGGTCGGCGGCACCAGTCGCACGTAGCCCTCGCGCTCGTGGAAGCGCAGCGGGTCTTCGATCGACAGGTCCTCGACGCCCGGCGGGGGCGGATCGCGGCGGCAGCCCGTCGCGGCCATGGCCAAGAGCCCGGCGATGCCGAGCCATGCCACCGCCCCGAGGGCTGCGTGTCGCGGTCGTGGGCCGGGCATGGGCCGGGAGCATACCCGACCCCTCCCCGGCCGAGTATCAGCGCCGCCGGCGAACGCTGGACATGGCCATGTCGCCCGCGAAGCCGAGCAGGAACACCCCGCCGAGGATCATCATGAACAAGCCGTGTCGCTGCATCCAGCTGGGCGACTCGCCGTGGATCTCCACGTTGACGTCGACCTGAGTCGGCGGCGCCACGGGGGTGGGCCCGTCGGCGGCAGGCACGGCCATCGGCCCCTGCCCCAGCTCGGCCTGGATCACGTCGAGCATGTGGGCCCGCAGCGACTTGAGCTCGTAATCGTCGGCGTGCGGATCGGCGTGGGCATTGCCGATGCCGGAGTGATCGGTGAGGAACAAGTACTTGCCCCCGGTGGTACGCGCGGCCCAGCGCATCAGGTACTCGCAGATCGGCTCCACACCGCTGCTGGCCACCGGATACACGGAGACGTTCTTGCTCGCGAGCGAGCCGGTCGCGTGCACGTAGGTCTGGTAGCCCGCCGCATGCGGCGGCGCATCGGCGAGCACGAACACCAGCTTGGCCGCCTGGTCGCCCGACCACTGCAGCGTGCTCGCGGCCTTCATGCCCTCGTCCATCGCCTCGGGGAAGTCGCCCCCGCCGCCGGCTCCGTACACGCCGAGGTGGTCGACGAACGCATCGAGCGGCTCGAAGTCGTGGTGGCGCACGAGGTACTCGTCGGTCTGATCGCGATAGACGACCAAGCCGTAGCGCTGCTCCACGTTGGGGTGCTGGCGGCCGATCTCCTGCGCGATCGAGCGGACCTCCGTCTTGAGGTACTGCAGCTCGTCGCCCATGCTGCCCGTGGTGTCGACGACGAAGCCGATCTCGAGCACGGGCGCGGTGGTGGTCGCATTCGGAGCGGCGCCCTTGGCCTTGTGACTGGGGATGGCCTGCGCGATGCCGCCGTCGAGCGCGGTCGCTTTGTCGCGAAGCTCGTCGAGCAGCGTGGTGTCGCTCAGGTCGTCGAGGATGCCCGCGGTGAGCTGACCGGCGCGAAGTTGTTCGTCGTAGCCGACGCCGGTGTCGGGCATCGGGCCACCGAACGCCGAGTCTTCGGCCAAACCGCCGCCCCCTCGGCCCTCGCCGCCGAACGCCATGCCGCCGCTCATCCCCTTGGTCCCGCTACCGGGCTTGCCCATCATGCCGAGGATGCCGGCGTGGCGAGCCGTCGAGGAGCTGGAGCGCGCCGACTTGGGCATCGCCGGAGGGGGAGGAGCCTCGGATGGGGCGGCTTCGGCCTTGGTCCGGACCTCGGTGGGCATGAAGCTCGGCATGTCGCGGGCTTCACCCGTGACTCGCTCGGCATCACTGGGCTCGTCCGCGAAGATCGGCGTGTCCACGACCGGGGCGACCTCGATCGCCGTCTTCGCCTCCTCGACCGTCGCGTTGTCGGCGGTGGCGGTCGGGCTTTGGGCTACGGTCGTCTCGCCGTCAGCGGTCGGACTCGCCGAGTTCATCGCCGTGGCCGCGACGTAGAGCGGGATCGCAATCGCGCTGCCAGCCAGCGTCGTGAGGGTGAGCGGGTATCGACGGCGCCGCGGCGCCACGGACTCGGAGTTGGAAACGTCGTCGGTCATCGGCTTCCCGCCCTCCAACGCGCCACCTGGCGATTCGATGTAAACGAATTCACCAGCGCAGCGAGCGCGGGCGCAACCGCCCACAAACGCGGTTTGGGCCCAGATTACGCGATGGCGTCGGCGATGCGCCGGGCGAGGTCGGGCGCGGTGGCCTGGTCGAGAGGACGGGGCGATCCCTTGAATCGGAGCCCATGCGAGCCCCGGCGCGGGATGAGGTGGAAGTGGGCATGCATCACCTCCTGCCCCGCATCGGCCCCGTTGTTCTGGAGCACGTTGTAGGCGTGGGCGCCCGTGGCCTGCATCAACGCCCGCGCCAGCATGGGCAACACGCGACCGATGGCCGCAGACTGCTCGGGCGACAGCTCGTGGAGGTGAGCGCGACGCTCTTTGGGGATGACCAGCAGGTGCCCCTGCGCCATGGGGTTGACGTCAAGAAACGCCAACACGTGCTCATCTTCGTAGACCCTGTGGCAGGGCAGCTCACCGTCGAGGATCTTGGCAAAGACCGTGGTCGCGGACATGGCCCATCGTACTCGGCCCAGCGGCTTCAGTCGCCGCCCGCGGTCACGGTGGCCTGCTCGTCTCGTTCGAGGATGGTGAACTCGATGCGCCGGTTGTTGGCGCGCCCGTCCTTGGTCTCGTTGCTATCGATGGGTTCGTCGGGGCCGACGCCCGCCGTCTCGATGCGACGCTCGCGGATGCCCTTGCTCACCATGTAGCGCTTGACCGACTTGGCGCGGCGCTGCGACAGGTCGACGTTGTGCCGATAGCCGCCGATGGCGTCCGTATGCCCGGTGATACGCACGCGAAGCTGACGGTACTTCTTCATGACCTCGACGGCGCGGTCGAGCGTGGGCCGGGAGTCGGCCTTGATCTTCGCCTTGTCGACATCGAAGTTGATGCCGTTCATCACCCCGCTGAGATCGGCCAGCTCGGGCGGCACTTCATCGGGGCAGCCGTCGGAGTCCTCGAAGCCGTTGCGCGACTCGGGCTGCTCGGGGCACTTGTCGACCGGGTTCGCGAGACCATCCCCATCGTTGTCGTCGACGCAGACCTGCGGACAGCCGCGCGGCGCGGCACCGGGTGTATCGGGGCAGTAGTCGTCGCGATCGCGCACGCCGTCGCCGTCGCGATCCCCAGGGCGCCCCTGCGGGCGCTCGCTCACCGACTCGCGGTGCCGCTTTCGACCCAGCGTGACCGACAGACCGAGCAAGACCTCGGGGCTCGAGGTCAGCCCGTCGCCGACCCCCAACCGATTGCTGACCACATTGCGCACGTCGAGCCGCATCTGCACCCAGCGATTGAAATAGACCTTCACGCCGCCGCCGAAGTGGATCGCGACGTCTTGCTCGCTGCCGATGCCTTCGGGTGGGCCCGCGCTCGCGACCCCGAGCATGCCCGTACCCGCCAAGATGAAGGGCGTGACGCTCCACAGACCCAGCTGCCCCACGATGTGGCCGCGCACGTTCCAGGCGGTGGCGCGACCATTGGAGTCCAGCGTGCGGGTGGGCATGGCTCCGCCCTCGACCTCGACCCCGACCCAGCGCAAGGGATAGTAGCCGGCACGGAGCCCGACTTCGGGGGTGACCAGGCGCAGCAGCTGATGGCCATCGGCGGCGAACCCCTCGGTGGGCTCGAACAGCTCGAGGTGCCGGCTGGGAAACCACACCCCGCCGAAGACCCCGAGCTCGGCCATGTTGCGCTCGGGTGCCCAGCGGTAGATCCACTTGTCTTCGCGATCGCGACGCTCGGCCGAGCCGGACGTCGACCCGCTCGCCTCCGAGGCATCGATCCGACCTTCGGCCGACGCGCTCGACTCGGCGGCCGGGGCCGCCTCGGCCGTGCCCACAATGGCGAGCGTCGCGAACAGGGCCATGCCCGGAAAAACTTGGGTCATCGTCATGGAGTTCGCCATGGCCTAGTCACACGCACACTCGAGCCGCACGGAGACGACGCCCTGCTGGATCGCTTCACATGCCGCGCCCTGCAACACGAGCGTGGTCTCGTCTTGCAGGCCCCAGCCCTCGGGGTCACCGAAGGGGAACGCCGCGTCGTTGACCGTCATCTCGCACGACGGCGCGAGCTCCATCATCAGCGGGGCCGACAGCGGGAACTCGCAAGGACGCAGACCGGAGACGATGGCATCGAAGGCCGCGACCAGCGACGCGGTGTCGTTGGCCACATAAAACGGCGCGTCGGGGTCTCCGGCCTCCTGCCCCACCCCCGCGTTGGCCAGGTCTTGCAGGTGCTCTTCGGCGATGTCCAGGCCCACGCTGATCACGAAGGTTCGAATCCCCATTTCGTGAGCGGCCTGCACCGCATCGATCGCGACACCGCGCACCTGGTCGACCTCGGCCCCATCGGGCGCCGGAATGGCGCACGTATCCGGCTCTCCGTCGGTGGCGAGCACGATGACCTTGTCGCCCTTCCACGGGTCCTGCTCCAGCTCGTCGATCACCAGCTGCAGCGACTCCCCCGTGGGCGTGTCGCCGTCGGGGACCTCGCCCGCCAACAGGGTCGCAATCTCGTCTGCGGCATCGAGCTGAGGCGCCAGGGTCTGCACTGCGGGGCACATGCCGTCGGGGTTGTGATACAGCGAGACACCGAAGCGAATGCTCGATTGCAGCGACGTGACCACCCCGTCGGGCCCGATGAGGGTATTGCCCATCGCCTCCCAGCGCGTGGCGCCGCCGTCGAAGTCTTCGTCCATGCTGCCGCTCTGATCGACCACGAGCTGGAAGGTAGGCACCTGCGGTAGCAAGACTTCTTGGAAGTCGGGGCACTCCACTTGGCCGCCGTCGCCAGTCGCGACGCCCGTCTCGTCGGCGGTGACGTCACCCGCGGACGCGTCCGCCGTCCCCCCCGCCGACGCATCGTCGGTCGCGGCGCTCGTGCTCGAACCAGCCCCGTCCTCGGGACAGCCGCCTTGCGCGAGCCCATCGTCGAAGCATGGATCAGCACAGCCCGTAGCCGTGCCCAAGCCCATTACGAATGATCCAATCACGACCCCGCGCATCGCAGGGCCGCATCGCCGGCCTTGTCCCCTCACCACCACTAGCGTGTACAGACAATTCCGGTTTCGCCAGCCGCTTTGTCGTACCGAAGTCGGGCGACATCGGCCTTCGCTCGATTAGTTCGTGAGCAGAGCCAACGTCCTTGCAACGACCATCATCGGCGCGTCGATCGATGACGGAAGTGGGCCGCACGATCAATCAGGGACAAGCACCACATACCCAACGAAAGCCATCGACGAGGGCGTAGGCGTCGAATTCGATATCACGCCCATCCCAGATGGAGACCACGACCGTGATCTCTTCTCCTTCTTCGACCGGCCCCGCTCCGGTGAGCCAGGCCGTCGCGCCGTGGCCCTCCATGCACGTCCCCGCGAGCTCGGGCAACGTGGAGTCGTCGTCGCGGTACTCGAGGTACACCGTGTCGACGGCGAGCGGGTTGCCTTGCGAGTCGAGGGCGATGTTCCCCGTCCACAGCTCCGAGTCCAGCCACACCATGAACATGTCGTTCCAATCGGGACCGATGAAATCGGGGTACTCCGAGATGAGGAAGGCGTAGTCGAGCTCGATCCCACTCGCCCCGCCGGGCACCGTCGCGGAGAAGCGGAGCTCGCCATAGTCGTAGGCCCCGCCGTTGAACTGGGTCTGCAGCGTGTTGGAACAGTCACCGAATCCCACGAGGGACGGATCGGCGAGACAGTCACCGCCTGCGTCGAAGGGAATGATGGGAGCGGGCAAGGCCTTGCCCAGGGTTTGGTTGCGAGCCAGGCTCTGGCCCTCGGCGCAGTCGATCAATGGATCGAGCAGACGATCGATGGTCCCCGTCCCCATCGCGAGGATGGAGCCGCCTTGCCGCGGGGCGAAGGCGTCGCTGGCTCCCAGCCCGCCCAGCACTTCGAGCGCGCCCGCGGAGGCGAAGATCGACGACTCGAACACGGGGTTGTCCTCGCAGCCGACTCCGATGGCCTCGAAGGGGGTCGCGCTGCTCGGGTCCCCGTCGAAGCACGGCACGACCTCCTCGCAGGCGCAGCTCTGAAAGCCCGTGGTGTCGATGCTTCCGTCGTCGGAAGAGCCTCCGACGGAGTCATCCGAGCCATCGCCCGAGGAGTCACCCGGCTCACCCGGCCCCCGCCCGCCACTTTCGGTGTTCTCTCGTTCGTCTTCCCGCGGCCCGGTGTCCGTCGATGCACTCGACGGTTCGTCCAGCGCATCGATGTCGGGGTCATAGGCGGGGTTGCGGGCCGAGCATCCCGCGATACCAATCGTCAGTACGCCGGTCGCCATCAACGCCCAGCGCACACGAACTCCTTCGCGGTTCCATCCATCGTTGGATCCATGGCCTCGCCCACCGATGAGCTTCAACCAATCCTATTATGGTCCGCCTCGATTTCGATAACGAAGATGGAACGTCGTAAAGAGGAATGACGCCCCGAGTTCGGCGCTCGGGGCGGCAGCGTTGACGCTGTCTAGGGCAGCGGAATGTAGCGGGCCAAGCCCCGCGACGTCCCACCTTCCGGTGCAATGACGTCCAGGACCACGATGGCCATGTCGCCGCTGACGACGACTCCCTTGGTCTCCACCTCGACCGCATCCTCGAGCACCCGAGGCACCTCCCACAACGTCGCGCCATCCCGCTGTCGCCCCGAAACGACCAGCTCCGATCCAATACCGCCGTGCGCATGGAGGAGCGATCCGGAGCGAATATCGACCGAGGCACGCCAATCGACCTGCGGGTCGATGAACGCGGAAGACTCGGCCCCATCGGGCTCCATCGAAGTGACTCGCAGCTCGCCGAACCCCGCGGAGACGGCAATCACACTCTGGTCATCGTCGACGAACAGGTTGGTGTGGTTGTAGGCGGGATCGAAGTCCACGGGCGAGGTCCACAGCAGCTCACCGTCGGAGTCGACCAGCGTGAGCTCGATCTGAAACTCGTCGGGGTGGGACTCGGCCAATACATAGACCTGTCCGTCCGGTCGCACGGCGAGGTCGTGGATCGGGCCCTCGAAGAACACCTCGAGCTCCACGGTCCCATCCATGGCGTGGCGTCGCAGCATCCCCGTGCCCGGCGGATACGACCCCTCGAGCCCTCGCGTCGCGCTCCATAGAGCCTCCGGGCCATACTCGATCGCGGTCACTTCTCCGCGGGGCTGCTCCATCGGGACCTGTGACACCAACTCCCCTTCCCCATCCAAGATCCACAGCGTGGGAATCGGCGGCGGCCCCTCGTCGGGCCAGAAACCGTCGACGCCTCCCACCGCGATCGCGCCGTCGGGGCTCGCATCCAGCTCCAGCGGGATGCCCCACGGAAACGCCCGCGTCCAGTGAGCACCGCTGGCGTCGAAGCGAGAGATCGAGCTCGTGTCCAGCGTCGACAGCAACGCGATGCCATCGCCGTTGGGCATCACGTCGAGGTCACGAGGAAACATGCCGTACCAGTTCACGGCGATTTCTTCGGGGAACTCGTCGACCGCCGCGGGCGGCTCGGCGTCGGTCGTCGCCTCGCCATCGTCCGTACCTTCGGTCTCACCGTCGCCTTCGCCCGGGCTCGTGGTGGACCCCTCGGGCTCGTCACCCCCTACGCCAGCGGGAGGGAGCACGCAGGCGGGCATGGTCGTCGCCAAGCATACGATCCACGGCAACGTTGAAGTGGGCAGTTCATGAAGTCTCATCACTCCCCTTGGTCTCCGCCCGCGACCGAGCTGACGACCGGCTCGGAGAACAATTGCTCACCGATACAGGTGCGACGAAGGGCCGCCTCGTGCTCGTGACCGCGGGGGGTGTTCAGCAGGGCGCGGGCGCTCGTGAGCGCGTCGCGTTGCCGACCGAGCTTGCATGCGACCGTGACCGAAGAGCGTCGCCGCTCTGCGGCGAGGCGGCCACGCGGAAAGCTCCGGGCGTGCAGCGACAGAGACTCCCACGCCGCGGGCCATTGCTCTGCCTGCATCTGCGTCCGCGCGCGGCTCAGCAACACCGCCTCTCGTGCCAGGGCATCGGCGGAAGGTTCACTCACCGTCGGGGACTCGGCCGCCGTCGTGGTCGCGGGGGCCTTCGCCGTGTCCCTCGCTTCGTCGTTCGCGGCCCCACGTCGAACTCGAGTCGGGGAAGGACGCGAGTTCGGACGGACAGGCGCGTTCACGGCGAGTATCGGTGGTACGCGCTCTTCGACGTCGGCCGGCTCGACGCGGGCTGCGACCGCGGGGGCACTCGATGACGACGATGAAGAGGCCTTGGCCCGGGCCGCTCGCGGTTCCCCGACCGAGGGCGTCGATGTCGGCTCGGAGGGGACCACCGCCATCACTCCCACGATGGTGAGGGCCGCCGCCACGCCACCGACCGCAGCTCCGCCCATGACGCCGCCGAGCGAGAACCCGGGCAGCGCGAGCCAGAGCCGCTGCCGGGCCTGTGCCGGAGGTCGCTCGGTGGCCGACGCCAGCCGACGCACCACGGGACCCGCGGGTCCATCGGGACCAAACGCCTCCTCGAAGTCGGCCCGGGCCGCCCGCAGTCGCGAGTACGCCGTGCTCGGCTTGACCCCCAACGCCTGGGCCAACGACGCGCGAGGCAGCCCTTCGATCTCACCCAGAACGAAGGCCTCGCGCTTGGGCGCATCCAAGGTCTCGAGAAACGCATGCAACAGCCGCCTCGCCTCGGCTCGCCGCACGACCTCGTGCCCCTCGGGCTCGAGGCGCTCGGGCGTCTGCTGGGCCAACGCCCCTTTTCGACGCGTGCGTCGTTGCTCGGCCCGGCGATACCGCCACGCCACCCGTCGCGCGATGCCGTACAGCCAGGTCCGCTCGCTGCTGCGCGCTTCGAAGTCGTCGATGCGTCGATGCACCACCACGAACACGTCGTGGGCAGCGTCTTCGACCTGCGCGTCGGGGACCCCCAGCCGCCGCAAGACCGTCCACACGAAGTCGAGCTCGCACAGGTAGAGCTCCCGAAAACGCCGCGCGCGGGTGGAGATGAACATCTTCATGTCCTTGGTCTCCGGCTGCGCGACGATTGACGAAGCGGAATGCGAAATTCTGCTCCGAGCCCGATTCCGAGGCCTAAGGCGGGTGTTTCGTGCAGAAGGCCGCCGTCGTCGAGGGCGAAGGTCGGCCGCGTGATTGCCGCGCCGAAGGTCAGAGCGCCATGCAGCGCGAGCCACGACGTGGCCGCGTAGCTCACGCCAGGCTGGACGGTCGCGGCGACCCAGGGGCGCGCGACCAAACGAGTGATGTCGAGACCACGGCCCTCCGCGACCATCACCCCGCCCTCTACGCCCGAGCGCAGGTGAACGATGAAGCGACCGCGGCGGATCAACGGCCCCGCCGCGACGCCGGCACTGGACGCGAAGATCTGGGCCCCGCCACCCGACTCGTGCGACGCGAACCGACCCAAGCGATGGGTCGCGGTCACGAGCAGTTCCCAGCGCGACCATTGGGGGCCGACCGCGAGGTGCCCGACGCCGTGGGCTCCCGGGAGTACGCCGGCCGCCGCTCCAGCATGAAGCCCGAGCGCGAGGGTCTGCGGCCTCGACCTCGGCTCTTCCGCTGCGTCGGCCCGAGCGCGGACCACCGGGCGCGACGATGGTGCGGCACGAGGGGTCGGTTCGCCCGGCACGGGCGTCGTGGGCGGGTCGGGCACCAACGACTTGGACGTCGCGGCGAGGGGATCGACGGCCACCGCAATGACCACCGCGGCGGCCGTGGCCAGCGAGTCGCACGACGCGGCATCGAAGCGGCGGGTCACGGCAGCGTCGGCCGTCTCGACGCGAAGCGACAGCCGATACCCTGGCCCTTCGCCGTCGATACGCGCCTCAGCCTGTCCGCGCGCCGCCGGATCGACCAGCGCCGCCAGCCTCGACTCGACCTCTGCGCGCTCCGGGCACTCCGGCGGGGCCTCCCACCGCACGGACACGGCGGGGTCGCCTACAGCGAGCGCAACGAGCAGCGGAGCCGTGACCATGGGACCGATACTCGAAAGGTACCAGGGCGTGCTCGGAGCGCCATCACCCTTGGGTCGGTCTCGTGATCCGGCGACTGTAGTGCGGCAACCACTCCGTCAGTACGCGCAACGCCGCGGCGGCATCGTCCGCGCCGAAGACCCGATCCTCGGCGATCTCGGGGAACCGGATGCGTTCGTCCACCCGCTCGTCGGCCAGCCGCTCGCTCCACCCCCCGCACCGCAGCGCGATGACCAGCCGCTGGTGGATCCACGCAAAGGCCATCTCGCTGAGGGTCCCCGCCCCACCGCCAATGGCGATGACGGCGTCGGACTGCGCCACCACTCGATTGCGACCGTGGTCCAGCCCGGTGCACATCGCGATGTCGACCCACGCGTTGGCGGCATCGGGATCGGTGCCCGGGAGCACGCCGATCGTCGCTCCGTCCCGCCACGCGCTCGAGCGTCGAGCCCCGCGACACGCCGCCGCCATCACCCCGCCGAGGCCTCCGGTGACCACGCGATGCCCCGCATCCACGAGACCTTCACCGATCGCCTCGGCCAGTCGCTCACGGACCCCGCCGGGCTCGACCCGAGCATTGCCAACCACCGCCACGAGCGCCCGCCGGGGCATCACCGTCATCGAGCACCGCCACGCGCTACGAGGATCACCCCCGAGAGGATAGACGCTGCGCCGAGCGGTGGGATTGGCGACCCGGCAACGGCCGTCAGAGCGTGCCCGCAACCTCGTCGAGCGTCCGGGCAAACGCGTCGGCGCTGTCGAAGCGATCGTCGGGCTGCTTGGCGAGGCCGCGCGCCAACAGAGGCTCGAGCCGAGCCGCCCCCACCACGGACGGGGCCACGCTGGTGAGCAGCGGCGGCGTGGCGCTCACGTGCATCGCCAGCATCGCCCCCGCGTCACCCCCGTCGAAGGGAAGCCGACCGGTGAGCAACTCGAAGAGCATCGTGGCCACGGCGTAGAGGTCGGCCCGGCCGTCGACCTCGGCCCCCAGCGCCTGCTCGGGCGCGATATAGGCGGGCGTGCCCATGGCCATGCCCGCCTGGGTCAGCCGCACCTCTCCGCGATTCGAGACCAGGTCGACGGGCAGCCGCGCAATGCCGAGATCGAAGACCTTGGCGAAGCTCGCATCGTCGCCGTGCTGCACGATGAACACGTTCTCGGGCTTCACGTCTCGATGCACGATGCCGCGCTCGTGCAGCGCCCCCAACGCGCACAACACATGACGAATGACATGGATCGCCCGCCGCGACTCCATGGCCCCCGCGTCGAGCATGTCGAACAGGTCGGTCCCCTCGAGCTGCTCCATCGCCAGGAACATGCCCCCATCGGTCGTCCGCCCGTGCTCGAACAGCTCCACCAGGTTGTCGTGCCGCACCGCCTGCATCGCGATGGCCTCGCGTTCGAATCGCTGTCGGAGCCCGGGCTCGCGCGCCCGCTCGGGCGCCAAGACCTTGAGGGCCACCACGCGACCCGAGGCCGCGTGCTCGGCCGCGAACACCTCGCCCATGCCTCCGGCTCCCAGAGGCCGCACGATGCGATAGCCGGGGACCAACGCGTCCGGCGAGGAGAGATTCGCGGTCGCACGCTCCTCCAGCGCCGCCATCGGCAAGACAGCCGCGGTCGTCGGGGCGACGACCGTCTGACGACGCTGCTCGGTCAGCGCGGCCACGAATCCCTTGCGCGCCGCCGATAACCGCTGCCGAGCGATCCGCAGCGGGATCCCCAGCGTCCGCGCGATGCGATCGACCGGTTCCCCGTGCAAGTCGGCGAGGATGAGCACGCTGCGTTGCTCGGGAGGCAGAGCCGCGAGCACCTCCCGGACCGCGCCGCCCATCGCCTTGCGTCCCTGGGCGGCCGTCAGCCGGGCATCCAGCGGAACCCGCTGAAACGCCACGTCTGCCGGGTCACGCTCCCCCGCCAGCTCCTGGGCGAGACCGACGAGCCACTCTTCGAAGCCCTCGGGATCGGGCAGCTCGTTCAGGCGCCGAGCCGCGCGCACGAACACGTCCTCACACGCCGGCTCGGCCGAGTCCGGATCGGCGAGCAAGCCCGTCAGCAAGCGATAGACCGGGATCTGGTGGCGTCGAACCAGCTCGCTGTACGCCGTCGCATCCTCGCGATCGCGGTAGGCCGCGATGAGCTGGGCGTCGTTGACCGTGGTGATCCCGGTCTGCTGAGCGAGGCGGTCGGCCATGATGGGTGCTCAAGCCGTGTCGTCGCGACGAGACATGCCGTCGAGGACGTGCCGCGCAGGCACGAAGTGCTGGTTGCCCTCGCCATCCCGGACGAGCAGGCCCAGCGGGCAGAAGCGCTCCGCCGTGCCTCGAATCGTCCCCAGGGCGACCTCGTCCCCCAGCCTCACCAGCCGTCGCAGATAGTAGTTGGCGATGATCTCCTCGGCGGGCTTGCGCATGGACCAGGCGAAGAGGAACGCGATGGTCGCCAGCACGACCCCCAGCACCAGGCCGAGGCTCGACGTGACGAAGGAGATGTCGATGCCGAGCAGGTTGACCGCGATGAGTACCGTCAACCCGAGCAGGCCGAGTTCCGTCGCCGACTCGAGCGTGCTCGCCATCGGGCTGTTCATCTCGTGGAGAACCGCCCCCACCGCTCGCCGAGCGGCCCCCGCGGCATAGGCCCCCACCGCGAACACCAGCAGCGCCGACAACACGCTCGGCACGTAGCCCAGCGCCGCCCCCACGACGGAGCCGACCGCCTCCAGCCCCAGCACGTCGGCCGCGGCCATCACCGTCATCAGCAGCACGGCCAGGTAGACCAGGCTCGCGACCGCCCGCGATGGCGTCAGCCCTTCACTGAACGCGTCGAGGATCCGGGCGAGCCGGGTGCTCCCGACGGCCGCGTCGAGTCGGGTCATGCCCAGCACCCGAGCGCACACGCTGCGCGCCACCACGGCGGCGAGCCAGCCCACCAGCAACACCACCACGCCGGAGATCAGCGAGGGCGCGGCCGCGGCCAGCTGCCCCCACATCTGCTGCATCGGCCCCATCACATCGGGCTCTACCCACGCGATCATCGGTCGTCTCCTTCTGCCAACGACGAATCCTCGGAGCGCACCCAGTGCCACGGCGACACCAGCAGCAGCCGCGCCATCTCGGCCACCGTCGTTCGCAGCACGACCCGAGACTCCACGCGAGACGCCAGCTCGGCCGAGGGGCGAGCCTCGAACGTCATCGCCAACAAGGCGGCGATATCGATCTCCGGCTCCTCGTCGTCGGTCACGGCCCTACGCCCGTGCAAGACGCAGGCCGCCCGACGAGTGCAACGAGACTCCCGGGTCGAGCGCCTCCCGGGCCCATGTCAGCGGGGCGTTTAGGGCCGACGTAGCACTGTGCCCCGGCAAGGTGCCCCGCTGCCATCCGCCCCGGGTCGGTCTGCGCCTCAGACCGGCATGAGCGCGGGGTCGCGGCCGATGCCCCAGTCTCGATTGTCCATCTGGAGGTCCCACAAGTGCCGATAGAGACCCTCGTGCCGGAGCAGAGCACCGTGCGTGCCCTGTTCGACGATCTGTCCCCGATCGAGCACCAGGATCTGGTCCGCGTGCTGGATCGTCCACAGCCGATGCGCCACCACGATGACCGTGCGCCCCTCCATCAGCGCGCCGATCGCCTCTTGGATCTGTCGCTCCTCGTCGAGGTCGACGCTGGCGGTGGCCTCGTCGAGGATCAGAACGGGCGCGTCTTTGATGAGCGCGCGTGCGATGGAGATCCGCTGACGCTGCCCGCCGGACAGGTTGCGGCCCCCGGGGTCGAGCACGGTGTCGTAGCCCTCGGGGAGCGCCTCGATGAATCCATGGGCCCGCGCGGCTCGAGCGGCCGCCTCGACCTGTTGCCGGGTCGCGTCGGGTCGACCCAGGCGGATGTTCTCGAGCACGGTGTCGGCAAAGAGCACGACGTCCTGAAACACGGTCGCGGTATTGGCATGCACCGTCTCCAGCGGCAGCGCCCGCAGATCGACCCCGTCGAGGGTGACGCGGCCTTCGTCGACGTCCCACAGCCGCGTCAGCAGGTGAGCGAGCGTGCTCTTTCCCGAGCCGGAGGGGCCGACCAATGCCGTCACCGTGCCCCGCTCGAAGGTCGCATTCACCCCGCGTAGCGTGGGCTGGTCTTCGTAAGCGAACGACATGCCCTCGACCTCGATCGTCGGATGATCTGCGCGAACCGTCCCTTGGCCTTCGGGTTGTTCGGGGACCTCGAACAGCTCCCGCATCCGCTCCAGGGTCCGCGCGGCATGCCGCGACATCGCCAGGTAGACCACCAGATCGGAGAGCGTCCGCACGAAGTGCAGCGCCACCACGGTGACCACGAAAAACCGCGCCGCGGGCAGGCTCTCGGCGCTCAGCCACATCGAGCCGACGCCGAACACGGCAACGAAGCCGCTGAAGACGACCAGGGAGTAGGTGAAGATGGCCGGTGCCGGCAGCAGCTCGGCGCGCATCATCTGCTCTTCGAGGGTCACGAGACGTGCCTCGATGCGACGTCGGTAGTCGGCATCGGCGTCGAGGGCCCGCAGCGACTCGATGCCCTGCACGTACTCGACCATGAGGTCGACCGCCGCCTGCTTTTCCACCCGGGCCCCGTCTGCCGCCCGATTGATGAGCCGAAAGCTCCACGGGATCGCGAGCAGAGCCAATGGCACGGGCGCCAGCGCGATCAGGCCGAGCCTCCAGTCCGACAGCAGCAGCACGATGCCGATGGCCCCCGGCAGCGCGACGTTGGCCACGATCAGGCTCCAGGCGTGGGTCACGATCTCGGTGTAGAGCGAGAACTCGTCCGTCAGCACGCTCGCCGTGCTCCCCATGCGGCGCTTGGACCAAAAGCCCATCGGCAGCCGGCGCAGGTGCTCGGTCAGCCGGAGCCGGGTCTCGCACACCAGGTCATAGGTCGCGCTGAAGTTCAGCCGGCCACCGACGTACTTCAGGCCGAACGCGGCGACGAGCAGGACGAGCATCGAGCCGACGATCATCCCGAGCGACAGCGGCGAGTCCTGCCCCGCCAGCAGCCGATCGACCACGAAGAAGGCGACCAGCAGCGGTCCCGCCTCGGCGATGGCCCCCGCGGAAGCGAGCACGAAGCCGGTCTTCAGGCGGGGTTCGGACTTGCCGGCCAGGTCGAAGCCCAGATCCATCATGATGCATTCTCCCGTCGTTCGGCCTTCGCTCCACCGAGGGTCCAGCCCGCGGCGGCTTCTTGTGCGTCCCACATGCGGCGATAGACCGAGCAACGGTCCAGCAGGGCCTGATGAGAGCCGCGATCCACCACGCGGCCGCCGTCGAGCACCACGATGAGCTGCGCCTGCATGATCGCTCGGAGTCGATGGGCCACCACGATCAAGGTTCGGCCCCGGGCCAGCGCATCGATGCCACGCTGCACGGCACGCTCGTTGTCCGGGTCGAGATGCGACGTCACCTCGTCGAGCACGACGATCGGGGTCTCACGGAGCAACGCGCGAGCGACCGTCACCCGCTGGGCCTCGCCCCCGCTGAGGTGCGCCCCTCGTTCCCCCACCGGGGAATCCCAGCCCTCGGGGAGCCGCTCGATCAACTCGTCCAGGCCCGCCGCCGTCGCCGCTGCGGCGAGCGCGTCATCGCTGGCGTCGGGCCGTGCGAGGAGCAGGTTGTCGCGGAGCGTGCCGAAAAACAGCTGCGCGTGCTGGCCCACCAGCCCCACGCTCCCGAGCACCGAGCCCCGAGCGTCGCCATCGGTCAGCACGACCTCACCGACATCGGGCTCTCGCGCCCCCGCCAGCAGCTGCGCGAGCGTGCTCTTGCCCGCCCCGGAGGGGCCCACCAGGGCCACCCGCTGACCCGCCTCGATGCGCAACGACACGTCTCGGAGCGCAGGGCCTCGAGCCTCGTCATAGAAGAAGGTCACCTCGCGCACCTCGATCCCCGCCGGACCCGAAGAGCGGACCACGGCGGGCTCGCGGGGCTGCTCTTCCGCGCCGAGGATCGCCCCGATCCTGCGCAGCCGCACCGCGTTCATCTGGATGTCGCCGAACAGGAACATCAGCCGAAGCAGAGGCGCCGTGAGCCCGTAGCCCAGCGCGAGAAACAGAGCCAAGATGGGCTCGTCGATCTCACCGGCCTGGAACAGCGCCACGCCCACGGGCAACACCACGACCAAGTTGCTGCTCAGCAGGAGCATGAAGCCGGTATACGCGGGGCCGGAGCGCTCGTTCATCGCGTCGGCGAAGTCCCGTACGCCGAACACCCCCTGCCGTACCCGCGCCATCTCGGTCGCGTCGCGGCCATAGGCCTTGAGCACGACGATGCCGCGCAACAGCTCGAGCACCACCTCGTTGGCCCGGCGTTCGGCGTCATGCCATTGCTTCATGAGGCCGTCGAAGTTCCGCATGGCCACCGCCATGGCCACAAAGCCGACGGGCACCAGGGACAGGCTCACCAGCGCCAACCTCCAGTCCACGGCCAGGAGCACGCCGAACGCCAGCAACGGGGTCACGATTCCCGAGGCGCCGTCCGGCACGTGGTGCGCGAACGAGGCCTCCACCGCGTCCACGTCTTCGACCATTGCCTTCTTGAGATCGCCAGGGGAGTGCGTGTCGAAGAACGAGCGCGGGACCGTCCCGAGCTTCAGAGCCATCCGACTCCGCAGCTGTCGCAACACGCGAAACGCGACGGCGTGCGACACGACCAACGATCCGCCGAAGAGCACGAAACGCACCAAGACGAGCCCGAAGACCACCGCCGCGATGAGCGGCACCGACCACCTTGCGTCGGAGGGCCCGTACACCGACCGTGCTGCGAAGTAGATGCCGGCGGCCGGGGCCAGCTCGAGGGACGCCGCCACGATGGCGAGCACGGCCGACAGCGCCAGCCGAGGGCGATGCGGACGAACGAGCTGGCCCACCGTCGTCATTGGTCGTCCCCGGACCCAAACCGGACGTAGGTAATCAGGGGGGCGAAATTGCGGAGCCGCTGGATGTTGCCCAGCAACGCGATGAGCCACCGGTTGACACCCCGCGGCATCTCGTAGAGCACCGACCGCACCTCCACGATGTCGGGTACCCAGCCCCGCAACGTCGGCTCCAGGTCGGTCTCACGAATCCCCCAGGGCATGCGCGGCGTCGTGTAGTGCTTGGTCTTCTTGAAGCCCGCCTCCGACATGGTCTTGTTCGACAACCACGGGGGAATGCTGTCGAACATCAGCCGAACACCGGGGAAGCGCTCCGCCAGCTTGCGCATGAGCGCCTCGACATCACGCTCCTCGAAATACATCAGCAACCCCTGCGCCGTGACGAAGACCTCGCGTCCCGGGGGCACCTCGTCCATCCAGTCGAAGTCCAGCGCCGAACGGGCGACGTGCAGGTGCCGATCGTCCGGTTCGATGAAGCGCTCGCGAATCGCGATGGCGTCGGGCAGATCCACGCTGAGCCACAGCGACTGCTCGTCTTCGATGCGAAAGCGCTGGGTCTCGAGCCCCTCGCCGAGGTTGACGACGACCCCGTCGGGGTTTTCCTCGAGGAACGCCCTCACCTCGGCATCGAACGTGGACGAGCGCACCGCGTGGGAGGGCTCCGATTTGCCGAACGAACGCTCGTAGTCGTAGTCGATGGCGCGATAGATGCGCACCGCCTCGTCATCGCGGAGCATCGCATCGCCGCGCATCGCTTCGCCGGCGCGGTTGTGCAACGTCCACAGCATCGTCTCCGGGACCTCGGTGAGCTCGGGCTTCATCGCTTTTTCCTCGTCGAAAATATTGAACTTGATATTCAACTTCGTTGATAGAATGATAAATGTCAACCATTGATTTTCGACGAATCGCATCGCGGTTCCGGGCTTCGCTCTTGGCGCCCGGCTGAGCGACCATCGGGCCCCGTGGTCTCCCCCGAAGCTCGCGCCACCTGTGACCGCATCCTCGACGCAGCTCAGGCCTGTTTCGCGGAGCGGGGCTACGCGGGCACATCATTGCGCTGGGTCGCCGATAACGCCGGCGTGACTCAGCCGCTGGTCTCGCACTACTTCGGGTCGAAGGAGCGACTCTTCGAGGCCGTGATGGAGCGTGCGATCGCGGACTACCAGGTCACGCAGGCGGAGCAGTTTTCGCGAGAGCTGACCGATCCCGACTTCTTCATCGTCGGGCTGCTGGTTCTGTTTCGCTGGCTCCAAGACCAGCGCGAGTTCATGCGCCTGGTTCAGTGGGCACGCCTCGAGGGCCGAATGCCCGCGCTGGAATCGGGGGTGAGCATCTGGAACCGCGTGCGCCAGCACGCCACGGCGCTCATCGAGGCAGGCACTCTGCGTCGAGACCTCGATGGCGAAGCGGCGATCCTGTTCATCGACGCGCTCATGAAAGGCTACTGGGACCGCCGAGACAGCTATCTAGAGCAGCTTCCGGTCATCGCGGGCGACGACCTGTCTCGCTTCGAACGCCAGGTCGAGCACACCTTCCTCCTCGCCTTGGTTCGCGCCTTCTTTGCGCCCGAGCATCAGGTCTCGGCGGAGGCCCGGCTGCACGAGGTGCTCGAGGCTACCCCGCGCGCCACCACCGACGGGACCGACGGATGAGCTGACCGTTGGCCAGCAGGACCGCCCCCAGCAGCACGATCTGAGCGTAGCCGAGCACGTCGTCCGCCGCCATCGCGGTGGTGACCAGGTGCATGGCGTTGGCCACTGCGAAGAGCAACGACATTCCGAAGATGGCCATCCTCCCCTTGCGATCGAGGTCGCTGGTGCAGGCCACCGCCATCAGCAACGGCACGACATAGAAGACGGTCTTGATGACGAAGTTCGACCACGGGACCTGCCCCGTCGCCCCCGGCTGCTCGAGCGGGACCCCGTACCGCAACCCGCTCACCCCATAGTTGAAGTGCAGCACCATGCCCACGACGAGCACCAACCACAGCAGCGCAACGTCGTAGCCATGAATCTTCGTGTCGGTCATGGGTCCGACCCTAGCACCTAATTGAAAACAATTTTCAATTAAACTCGAGACGGTTCAGGCTCGCTCCGGCGGCGCTTCCTGAGCCGCGCGTGCTAGCGTTTCGCCGTGGGCACGACCCGATCACGCGAGCCCGATCCGGCGCGGCCCCACGCCACCAGCCGCCCGTCGCGGAGCGCCTACTTCGTCGTCAACCCGTTCGTGAGCCACATCCGACGCAACTTTGCGTCGGCCATCGACTTCGCGCTCGAGCGCTTCAAGGAGCACCGGGTGATGGCGATCGGCGAGCAGCATGCGTCGCTCTTCGTCGCCCCCACCGCCGAGAACGGGTGCGTACGCATGTTCCTGCGCGACCTCGTGCGCGCGCTCCATGCCGATGCCGACTGTCGGCTGCGCTATCTGGTGGTCGAGTTCGACGAGGAGGCCATGCGGGCTGCCCAAGGGCCATGGGAGCAGATGGAGGTTCCGCCCGGCACCGTCAATCCCAAGGCGCATTGGTTCGCGTCCTACTTGGTGTCCTCCACCGCGTTGCGAGAGGTCTTCGTCGCCATCGCCCGCGAGATTCCCAGCAGCGAGCTCGAAGTGGTCGGCATCGATCATCGGGTCGGCCCGCTGGCGATGGACGCCGCGGAGGAGTGGATCTTCGCCGAGGACCTCGAACGGGGCGAGACCGAGACCCCGGCCGAGTTCAGCGCCCGCCGTCTGCGAGTCACGGCCGAGCGCGGCGAGCAGCTCCGGGTGGCGACCAACGAGCGTGAGGAGGTCGCGACCCGGCGCTTCGAAGAGCGGGTCCTCGGTCCCCTCGGCGACGACCGAGCCCTCGTCTACTACGGGTCCGATCACCTCCGCGAGGGACGACCGGCGGCCACCGACGTGGGCTTCACCGAGCACACCTTCGTGCGCCGCCTGATCCGTCGCGACAACGGGCTGTCGGCCGATGACATCTATGCGGTCGCCACCCTGTACCCCGGGTCCATGCGACGGAACGTGTCGCTCGACGGCCCCGACAACGTGCTGTACGGGCGCCGCGGCAACGAGCCTCAGATCGCGCTGGCACGGGCCTTCGACGTGCTCCGGGCCGAGTTTCCCGACGCACCCAACCTCGGCTTCGACGTAGACGAGGCCCGCTTCGCCCTGCTGCCCATCGACCGCGACACCGAATACGCGCTCGGCGAGCGCTTCGACGGCTGCTTCTATTTTCGCGACCTCAACCGCTGGGACGGCCACACCGCGCCTCCAGACGAGGCGGAAGCCTCACCAGCGTCCCCGCCGCTTTCGATCACCAGCACCATCCCCAGCCTCAGCTGGCCGGGCAATACGATCTTCGTCTATGGCTACGTGCTCACCGAAGACACCGAGGTCCTGGTCGAAGTCCCGTCGCCTGGGGGGCGGCCAGCCGAGCAGTTCCCCTGCACGGACGTCGTGTTCGTCAACGAGAACCTGATTCAAGCCACGGTGCCGTTCCCGGGCCGCCTGCGACCCAACGGGACGAGCGTGAACGTCATCGTGCGGCGGCCCTTCCGCCTCGGGCTCTTCGGAGAGTCGAGTGAAAGCGGGAGCGGGAGCGGGGGCGCGCAGAGCTACGAGTCCGCGAAACTACTCGGTGCGTTCCGCTATCGGTTCGGATGATGGAGATCGGCGAGAAGAGCAATGTCCCCGCCACGGCCGGGGGCTCCGATGTAGAGGATCTGTCGGTCGATCCTGCACCCGGCTTCATGCGGCTGTGGGTGGTCGACCCCCGCTACGTTCGCGTGGATCCGGCCGAGCCCCTCCCCTACGAGATCCTCGACGAGGCGGGCAGCGTCATCGTTTCGGGCACGGTGGAGGACTGTGGGTATATCGACATCGAGCACCCGGGCGACGGCAGCATCTCGCTGCGCTTGGATGGCGAAGTCCTCACCGTGCACGACCAGCGGGGGTGACCGGCCCCGGTCTGCTAGGGTAGTCCCCGCGCGACCGAGATGACGGAGATAGGCGAAGGAACATCGACGGGCAGCGGGGGCTCGGGCGCTTCGGGGCGCACCTCATCGAGCAGCGGATCGAGTGCAGCACGATCCATGACCCTCGAGATCGGCTTCTTCTTCGACGGTACGGGCAACAACCTCCTGAACTCGGACCGGCCGATGCCGCGCGCGCCGGGTGACGACGAAGAGCGGAGCGCAGCTGAAGATCGAGCCTTGCGTGTCGGCACCAGCTACGGCAACGAGCCCTCCAACGTCGCGCTGCTGTCTCGGCTCTACTCGAACCGCGAGACGCCGAACTGGTCCGGCGGCACCCTACGTCGCCGTGGCGTCTACCTCGACGGCATCGGCACGACCACCAGCCGCCTCGACTCCGGGGAGTCCACCGCATTCGGCACTGGCCAGGCCGGCGTCTCGGAGCGGGTCCGTGCCGCGTGCCAACGACTCCGCGCCGAAGCCACGACTCGGCCCACCGAGATCATCGTCGACGTATTCGGCTTCAGTCGGGGCGCCGCAGCGGCCCGTTACTTCGCCAACTGCCTCGCCCGACGCTCCTTCGAACGAGTCAGCATCAGCGGGCTTTTTGGTCCCCCCGTCGTCCTCGGACGCATCGCTCTCCCTCGGGTCACCGTTCGCTTCGTGGGCATCTTCGACACCGTAGCCGCCATCGGCTACGTCGATGACGACGGAGACGTGAGCGATGCAGACAACGCCGACGTCAATGTCCATCTGCGTCCCGACTCCGCAGAGACCGTTCATCATTTGATCGCGGCGAACGAGTACCGAAAGAACTTCGCGCTCAACTCCATCCGCGGCCGCGGGTCGACCGCCCTTCCCGCGGAGTGGCGAGAAATCGCTCTTCCTGGCGCACACTCCGACGTCGGGGGTGGCTACCGTGGACGTGGCGAAACCGTCGTATGCGTGGAACCGGTGAGCGAACGCTTCGCCACCGACGCCGAAGCACAGCAGGCGCAGCGGGCGTACCACCACCGATGCCACGCGTTCTCGGCACGAATGGTGCGAGAGCTCTACGTCCCTGCGGCACGTCGACACCAAGACCTCCGAATGGGCTACGACTCTCGAATGCCCGTCACCCACCCGGACGGCGGCCCGCCCTACCAGTACGAGGCCGCCTTCGTGTGGCGGCGCCCCGGTCTTCGGCTGGGCCTGAGCCGAATCCCACTGCATCTGATGCACAAGCGAGCGCAAGAGTGTGGGGTACCGTTCGACGACATCCCGAGCACCCCCCGGTTTCAGATCCCAGACGACCTTCTGTCTCTACACCGAACCCTCGACCAAGGACGGGACCCCTCGCGTACTGCCCTGGCCCACGCGCATCAGAACTACGCGCATTGGTCCTGTCACTGGGGCAGGAAGCGCGGAGCGAATCCCCGGTTCTTCTCGGCCCCTCCGGCCTTTCCCGATATCGGTTTGCTGGCGCCCGCGGACAACTTCGAGAGAATCGTTCACCCCAACCAACAAAACCGAGCGGAGCGCCGCCGTCCGTGAGCGCGGTCGAGCACGGGGCACGGCCGCGCCTACGCTCGACGCCCCTACGAGCCGGGTGGTAGGGTCCCTTGCGCCGCCCCTTCGAAGACGCCCGCTCGGGTGCTCCGCCCGACCACGGGGACGAGAGACCAACCGATGAGCAGCCCGGCTGAAACTGCCTCTTTGGGAGGCCCCGCGATCGAGCGCGTGGCCTATGCGGTGACCCTGCGCGGCGCTCCGGATCTCGACTGGCGCGTCCGTCGGTTCTGGCACACGGAGGCAATCTCGCAGCCCTACGAGCTGGAGCTCGACCTGGTGGCGGGCATCCTCGAGCAGTTCGCCGACACGGACGAGCTGCTCGGCGCCGACGTGGGCATCGAGATCCAGCGGGGCCCGCTCGTCCGGGCCGTCTCCGGCATCGTGCACCGGGTCTACGACGTGGGCGTCGAGGATGGCGAGCACCAGGTCTTGCGGATGACGGTGGTGCCTGCCTGGCACTACCTCGAGCAACATGTCGACTGCCGCATCTTCCAGGACATGACCGTCCCCGAGATCCTCGAGGCCGTGCTCGGCGAGGCGCTGGGGCTCTACGGGCGTAGCGTCGACGTATCGAAGCTGGGCGATTCCTACATCACTCGCGACTACTGCGTGCAGTACTCGGAGTCGGTGTTCGACTTCGCGAGCCGGCTGATGGAAGAAGAAGGCATCAGCTACGTGTTCCGCCCCGAGAGCGACGACGCGGATGCGGTCGAGCAGATGGTGCTCATCGATCACATCGAGGGGTCGCCCAATGCGTCGTTCGAAGACATCGAGGGCCTGTTCGAAGAAGAAGTCCAGGTGCGGTCCCACGAGCCCGACATCGCGCCCGAAGAGACGGTGCAGGCGCTGGCGTGGAGCATCGAGGAGCAGGTCAACCAGGTCGTCCTGCGCCGCTTCAACTGGAAGCGCCCGCTCGCCAGCCCTTCGATGGAGGCCGAGGCTTCGGTGGATGCCGTTCGCAGCCGTCGGCGGTCACTGTATGTGCCCGATGATCGCCGTCGCGTGACCGATCGCCGCGACGACGACGCCTACTCCGGCACCGAGGTTCACGAAGACGAGGACATGAGCGTCCGTCGTCGCTACGAGAAGAAGCTGGCCAACAGCGGCCGAGGACGGGGTGCGTCCAACCTCATCGGTATGATCCCGGGCGGCACCTTCACTCTCGGCGACCACGTCGATCCGATCGCTTCGGGTCAGCGACTGCTGGTGACGCGCGTCGTCCACACCGGTGAGGCCGACGATTTCGACGGCGGCGACGCGGCTCGGGTGACCTACTCGAACACCTTCGAGTGCATTCGGGCGGAGACTCCCTTCCGCCCCACGCTGTCCACCCCGCGCCCGCGCGTCCACGGCCCCCAGACGGCCTTCGTCACCGGGCCCGAGGGTCAGGAGATTCACACCGATCAGCACGGGCGGATCCAGGTGCGCTTCCACTGGGATCGCAGCCCCGCCAATGCAGGCGATACATCGTGCTGGATTCGCGTGGCGCAGACCTGGGCGGGGCCGAGCTGGGGTGCGTGGTTCCTGCCGCGGGTCGGTATGGAGGTCCTCGTCGAGTTCCTCGACGGCAACCCCGATCGCCCGCTGGTCACCGGCTGCGTCTACAACGGCGCCAACGCTCCCCCCTACCCGCTGCCCGACAACAAGACCATCAGCACCATCAAGACCAACAGCAGCCCGGGCGGCACTGGCTTCAACGAGCTGCGCTTCGAGGACGCCAAGGGCAGCGAAGAGATCTTCATGCACGCCCAGCGCAACCTCGCCGAGGTGGTGCTCGCCGATCGCAGCGCCGAAGTCGGCAACGACGACCGCGAGGTCGTCGGCAACGACAAGTCCATCGACGTCCAAGGCTTCCACCAGGAGGGCATCGGCAAGGACATGACGCTGCAGGTGGGCGCGAACCACAGCGCGTCCATCGGGGGCGACCACCAGCAGACCGTCTCCGGTAGCTCGTCCGAGTCGGTCAGCGGCACCGCCGACCTCACCATCGACGGGGCAGCCACCACCACGATGGGGGCGGACTACACGGAGAGCGTGGGGTCCAACAAGAGCGTGAGCGTGGGCGGCGATTTCGAGACGCGCTGCGACGGGGCCGTCCGGCAGTTCGTCGAGCTGTCGACCACGCTGACCTCGGGCAAGGACGCGACCATCAAGACGTCCAAGTCGATGCTGCTCGAGGCCGAGGACCACATCAGCCACACGGCGCACAAGAAGATCAACGTGGTCGCGGGCGACAACCTCAACATGAAGACCGACAAGAAGGCGTTCATCGCCGCCGCCGAGGAGCTGACGCTCCAGGTCGGCGACGCGCAGATCGTCCTCAAGAGCAACGGCGACATCTCGATCAACGGCGCCACGATCACCATCGATGGGAGCGGCGCCGTCTCGGTGCGCGGCTCGACGGTGGACCACAACTGACCTCGGCTCCAGGAGCAGCAACGATGGCGAAGCAAGCACAACACACGACCGGGGCCGACTCCGCCACCGTCGCCCGCAACGAGCCCTCTTCGCCCAACGTCGCCCCGAGTACGGGCCTGCGCGCGGCCGAGTTCATGGGGCTGTCGGCCGACGGCCACCCGCTGGTGCAGCCGACCCACGGCACGCAGACGCTCGAGGTCCGCACCACCATTCCGCTGACGACCGAGCACATCGGCGAGACCGTATTGCTCGCGACGGTCGATGGCTTCGATCACCCCGTCGTCACCGGCCGAGTCCTGCCGCCGAGCCCTCCGCCGACCACCGTCGCCCCCCCGGGCCCGGTCACCGTGCACGCCGATGGCCAGACGGTCGCGATCGAGGCCGAGCAGGAGCTCGTGCTTCGCTGCGGTGAAGCCAGCCTGGTGCTCCGCCGCGACGGCTTCGTCGAGCTGTGTGGCGTCGACGTCGTGAGTCGAGCCGAGCGAGGCAACTGGATCAAGGGCGGGAGCATCTCGCTCAACTAGCGCTCGAGCCCGATGGCGCACGCGAAGGAGAGTCGGAGCCCGCACGGCATCGCCACTGGAGGGCAGGCGCCCCCGCTGGCCGTGCTGCAGGTCGGGTGTGTGTCTCCGGTGGGCCTCGACGCCGAGCAAACGGCGGCGTCTTTGTGGGCCGGAGTGCCCCGCAAGCAGAGCACGCCGTTCGTGGACCGGCAGCGCCAACCGATCGTGATGGGGCACCTGCCCGAGGCGGTGCTGCCTCCGCTGGTCGATGCTCTGCGCGAGCAACGAACTCCGCTCACCGCGCTGCAGCGACGGCTGCTTCGCCTCTGTGGCCCTGCATTGTTCGAGGTGCTCGAGACCTCGTTGGCCGCGGCCCCCGACTTCGCGCCCCCGCTGTGGCTCGCGGTTCCAGAGTCGACGCCCGATCATCCCGAGATCGCGGGCGGCCAGTTCATCGCGCAGGCCATGAAGCAAGCCGAGGTCAACCTCGACCTCGCCCATAGTCGCGTGTTCCCGTCGGGGCACGCGGGCCTGTTCAGCGCCGTCCACCACGCGCAGCGGGAGATGACCGCCGCGGGTATCGAGCTGGCCGTGCTCGGTGGCGTCGACAGCTACTCCGATCCGATGCGCCTAGCTCGACTCGAAGCCGAGGGACGACTCCGCACCCGAGGCCCGCAGGATGCCTTCACCCCCGGGGAAGCGGCCGCGTTCCTGCTGGTCGCCACCCAGCAGCTGTGTGCCCGCCACCAGCTCGAGCCCCTGGCGTGGATCGATGCCGTGGGCTTGGCGCAAGAGCCCGGGCATCGCTACAGCGAGCAACCGTACCGAGCGGAAGGGCTCGCCGCCGCCTTCTCGCAGCTGTTCGACCGCCCTCCGTCTCCACCGATCGAGCTGGTGATGGCGGGCTTCAACGGCGAGAACATGCACGCCAAGGAGTGGGGTGTCGCGTACCTTCGCAGTCGTGAGCACTTCTCCGCGTCCCTTCGCATCGAGCATTCCGCCGAGTACATCGGAGACGCGGGCGCCGCGTTGGCGCCCGTGATGGCCAGCATCGTCGTCCGTGCCGCGCACGACGGTCGCCTCCCCGGCCCCACGCTGGTGTGGGGCTCCTCCGATCACGAAGCCCGTGGAGCGCTGTTGCTCCGCGCCGCCTGATCCGCCGATACTCGACTGACCCCGCCCCCGGAGAACTGCTCGAAGATGGCCCAGAAAACCTTCGCGAACGGTCGAGGCATCGCCCACGGGGGCAGCGGCGGCATGAGCATCGTGTTTCCCGACGTCTGCAACACGCCGACCTCCACCGGGCCGGTCCCCATCCCCTACCCCAACATCGGGAACTCCGCCGACGCCACGGGAGGCCCCTCCGCCGCGCGATGCGACGGTGAGATGCCCATGGTCAAGGGCGCCACCTACGGGAAGTCTTCAGGCGACGAAGCGGGCTCGGCGGGCGGGCTCGTCAGCGGGATGAACACGGGCGAGGCCGAGTTCATGCTGTATTCGTTCGACGTGCGCATCGAAGGCGCGAACGTGTGTCGACTCGGCGACCCGCTGTTCCACAACGGCAAGAACACGATGGGCTAGGAGCGGGCTCGTGGCAGAGCAACGCTGGATCTGGGGCACGAGCCCCACGAACGAGCAGCAGGAGCGGCTCGACGATGCGCCCCTCGAAGTGGTCACCCACGGCTTCGCCTTCGACGAGGGCGTGCTGATCACGGACGAGATTCCCACGCTCACCATCCGCCGCAACGCCGCTACCGTCGGAGATCCAGCCGACTACCTGATGGTCCCCGGCGCGCGAGGGTTTCTGGTCTCGCCTCGGCTGCGGGCCGTGCTCGACTCCCGCGCGGTCGACAACATCCAGTACTTCCCGGTTCGACTCGAGACCCCGGCGGAACGCTCCGTGCGAGAGGACTATGCGATCGCCAACCTCGTGGGTCGCGTGCGATGCATCGACATCCGGGGCTCCGAGCTCAGCATGGATCCGACGCACCCGCGGGAGATCATGTTCGCCGATTCGCTGGCGCTGCGCCCCGATCTGCCGGACCTGCCCATGTTTCGCGCAGCCGAGTCGGCCCGCGTCATCGTGGTGACCGAGGACCTCCAGGCAGCGTGCAGTGCCGCCGGGATTCGGGGCCTCGAGTTCAGCCGCCCCGCCGAGACCACGCTTTGAGCCTCGCGGAAGGCTTCAGCGCCGCCGCGCCCAATCGCCGGCCGAGCCCGAGGTGATCGGGAACATCGCGCGGGCGCGTTGCTGCTGACACTGGAGCAGCCCCGGCCATGCCGGCACATGGGCGCCGTAGCGGATGTCCAGCTCTTCGAGCATCCAGCCGCGGATCTCGGCTCGATCGTCGGTGCGCGCCACCGCCTGGAGGACCCGCGTGGGCTCGATGGCCACGCCATGGCGTACTCTCGTCGTCCCGGCGGGTCGCGGGCGACCTCCCCAGTCGGCGATCCACTCGCTCCATACCTGCCGCTCACGCGACAGCCGGGCAACGAGCAGCGCTGGTCGACGCTCGTCATCATTCCCGGGCTCCGCCTTGGGATCGCGGGCATGGGCCTCTTCGCGCAGCGGAGCGCCCGTGAGCAGGAACAGGGCCTCGGCCGCTGCCGCGCCGCACTGCTCGTCACCCAGCAGGTCCAGCAAGGGCTCGATGGCATGCTGTGCACCGAACAAGCCCAATGCGATCGCTCGATCCGGCGTCGGCTCGGCGAGCACGCCGTCGCGAAGCCGAGTCCATTGCTCGGTGCCCGCCGCCAACGCCAGAGGAACCGCCGCCCACTCTTCGGCCGCCACGACGTGGGACAGGTAGCGAACCACCGCCTCGGGCTCGAAGCGCAGGGCTGCGATCGCGGCTGCCCGACGCACCGCCCCGTCCTCCGGCTCCTGAATGAGCGCCTCCAACTCCGGCACCGCGTCCGCCGTGCGCAGCGCTCCCGTGGCCCACGCGATGGCCTCCAGGTCGCCGACACGATCCTCGAGCACGCCGACCAACGAGTCGCCCACCGGCCACCCTCGCATCCCGGCCACCCGAGCGAGAGGCCCCAACGCCTGCTCCGGCGCGGACTCATCGTCGAGGATCGCCCCGACCAACTCTCGCCAAGAATCGGGGGCATCCCACGCGAGGGCATCGACCACCGCCTGCGCATGCCGGGGCCGGCTCCAGTCGAGCTGCTCGACCCACTCGTTGAAGCGCCGCGCCCAGTCCATGCGCGCCACGATGCGCAGACCGACCGCCAGCTCCCCCACCCGGTTGCCGCCGATGCGCTCGTCGCAGTCTTCCACGACCAGCGCCCCTCCGCGGCACAACGCTTCCACGTGGGCATCAGCACGGGCTTCCACGCCACTCCAGGCGTCCGCGTCGAGCAAAGCGCCTTGCTCGTGCATCACCCCTCGCCGGGTGTAGGCCCACGATGCCTCGCGCCAGTGGTGGTCGAGCAGGCTTCGCGCAAATGCAGCGGCCGCGGGCGGAAAGCGGGACAGAGTGCGTTCGAGCGGCATGGTCTTCACGCTCCCGGCGGTGCCTGCTCGATCCGCACCGTGCGGACGTCGAGCAGCTTCTTGTCCACGGTCAGGATTCCCCGCCAGGTCATGGTGAAGCACTCGTCGTTGGGCTCGAGCACCACCGTATCGAGCGAGACGGGCACCGCCTGCTCGGACCGAGCCCACTCGACGACGACCGCGGGCCGCTGCTGCGGAAGGGCGAACTGCAGCACGCCGCGGGGATGAAAACCCCGGACCACGACCGGCTCGCCTCCTTGGAGCGGCTGCGGAAACGCCAGGCCTTCGGGCGCCATGTGGAAGAACCGAGGGTCGAAGTCGCGGGGCAAGTATGGCGCCCGCTTCTTTTGCCACGCGTCGTCGTAGGTCCCCGCGTACTGCAGCCGCGGCAGCCACGAGGGCGCCACCGGACCAAAGCCCGCCACGGTTCCGGTTGGCCCGGGCGTCTCCACCGGATCCTGGATGTCCTCGATGTTGGGCACGGGCTGGCCCAAGGCCGCGCGATCGGATCGTCGACGGTAGAACCCGACCCCGACCGGATTGCGCTGCTCGCCCGCGACGACCTCGCCCGTAGGTCCCCGCTCCAAGCCCCCGAAGGCACGCTCGAAGACGACCGGCATGCGCATGAAAGGCTCGGCCCGACTCGGTCGAAGGCCACGAACGCCCTCCGTCCAGTGGCGGTCACCGTGGACGCGTGCCGCCTTGCCGCGCCCCGCCACGCTCACCGCCACATCGAGCTGGGGCACCGGCCGCTGCTCGGGGGCACAGGCATCCCCGACCACGATCACGTCGGTGCCCGGCTTGGGCAGGTGCGCCTCCGTGGACGCGCGCAGGCTCGACGCCCCCGCCTCACCCACATACTCGTCGGCCAGCACGATGGGCCGAGGCTCCTCCGCCAGGTCAACCTGCCCGCCGCGGATCTGAAAGGTCCCCTTGACCACGATCACGAGCGAATCGACGCCATCGGCATCCGGCAGCCCGAAGATCTGCGCGGCAAACGGCGACGTGTCGTTCAGCTGGAGCACGGGTCTCGGCCCGTCGAATCTACTCCTCGCGCCATGCTCCGCTCAAGCGCGAGCCTGCGGTGAAAGCCCAGGCCGCCCCTTGATCTCCCGTGAGCCAATCGCCACGATGTTAGCTGCTCTTCCATGCCCGTCGAGCATCAGCCACCACCCGGATTCGTAGACCTGAGAGGCCAGCGGTTCCGCGACCGCCATGCCATCACCGAGGTCGTCGGCGCGGGCGACTTTCACGTCGTGTTCGGCGGTCGCGATGAAGAGCGAGACCGCGACGTGGTGCTCCAGGTGATGCAGCCGCCCCGGCTCCAAGATCCGAAGACGGTGGAGCGATTCGAGCGCAGGCGGAGTGCCGCCCAGCGGGTGAACCATCCCCGGGTCGTCCGTCCGCACGACGGCGGTGAGCTGTTCGACGGCAAGCTCTTCGCGGCCTCGGACCGGCCGCCGGGGGTCCCGCTCGACGTCCACCTCGGCACGATCGAAGGTGGGGTCGTGCCATGGGCCCTGGCTCGCCCCTTGCTGCTCGACCTCATGGGCGGACTGCTCGCGATTCACCGCCGCAAGCTCGTGCACGGTCGCATTCGGCCGGGGTGCTGCTGGGTGGAGCCGCGTACCGGCGCTGCGCCGCGGCTGCGACTGCTCGATCTGGGCTTCAACGTCAGCCCCGAAGACCACGAGGACATCGAGGCACGCACGGGGACCTCCGCCCTCGGCAACGACGCACTCTACATGGCGCCGGAGTCGATCACCGGGCAGCTGGGGCCGCCCGCGGGCGACGTGTACCTCGCGGGGCTCGTAGCGTACACGCTCCTGTCGGGTCGCCCTCCCTTTCACGGCGCCAACTCGTTTCGCCTCGCGTCGATGCACCTGAACTCGGAGCCCGCAAAGTTGAGCGAGCGGGCCGAGGGTGTCGACGAGCAAGTCGCCGAGCTCGTGGCGCGCATGCTCGCCAAGGCCCCCGAAGATCGCCCTGCCCCGCAGGAGGTCATCGATTTCCTCGAGGCCAAGAAGGACGACGCCGAACCGCCGCCCGAGCTGCTGGTGGGAGGTGAAGGTCGAGGTCGCCGCGGACGGGGTCGAGGTCGCGGGCAAGGCCGACGCGAGCGAGCGGCAGCAGCGGGCCGCAGTGGCTCTTCACGAGACCGCATCGCCGCTCGACTCGGCGAAGAGGCGCCCAAACCTGCTTCGCGCGAAGCAGCGGTCGACCAAGCACCTGCACCCGAGACGCCGGACTCGGGCCCTTCGCGCGCCTCGACTCCGCCCTCGCCCGCCCCCCTGACTTCGGCGGTGCCCACTCCCGCCGCTCCGGCTCCATCGACGCCTGCCCCAGCCCCCGTCGCTCGACCTGCGCCCACTCCCGTTCCTCCCGCCGTCGCGCCGACGCCTGTGGCCAGGCCCGCCCCGGCAACTCCCGCGCGAGCCCCGGTCGCGCCAGCGCCGAAACCTGCTCCCGTTGCCCCCACGGCCACTCCCGCGCCTGTTCGTCCGGCTGCGGTCCCCCCCTCGCCACCGGTCGCGACACCTCCGCCCGCCGTCCCCGCGGAGGCGATTGCGAGCCCGCCATTGGCCAGCCCGCCTGGCGTCACGCCGCCCGCCCAGGCAACCGCGTCACCCGATGACAATGCAGCCACCGAGCTCATCGACGTACACGCGCTCAGGAAGCCAGCGAGCCCTGCCCCTGCGCCCCGCAACGAAGCCGACGCGGCGGCTGCGACGGAGAGCGGCACGACCCTGTTCAGCCGCGAGGACTTCCGAGCCGCTCTGACCAGTGAAGCCGGCCCCGCCGACGCTCCTGCTCCGCCGCCCGCCCCTGCCCCGGTCGCCCCGAATCCGCCCGGAGAACAGCCCACCTCGGTGCTCGATCTCCAACAGATGAACTTTGCTCCGCCCGCCGCCGAGCCACGACCCGCCGCGCCGATTCAGCCGAACGTGGCCCCGGCTGCCCCCGCCGTGGGCATGCCTGCCGCCCCGGCGGCGCCGATGCAGCCCCCGCCTCCCGCCGCAAACGTGCACAGCCCCGCGCCTGGAGGCTCCCGCGTCGGCCTCATCATCGCGGGTGTCTTGGTGCTCGTAGCAGCGATCGCCGCCGGGCTATTCCTCGCCCAGTAGCACCAGACGAGGACCGTTCCGCGTCGCTTCAGTTCGCCTCGAGGTACGCCACTTCCCCGGCATCCCGGAGGGCTACAACGATATCGAGGCGATTACTGAGATCCATGTCAGCGATGGCGATGTCGGAGATCAGGCCCGTACCCGCCACAAAAACCTCGAAATCGCTGGAGTCGAAGTTCCCGGGGCCATTCGCCCGCCACACTACGACGTCACCGTTGGCGCCCGCGACGATGTCGATGTCTCCGTCGCAGTCGAGATCGGCAGCTCGTACCACGGTCTGCGTGCTCGTATACGGCAACGAGATCGGGTCCGAGAAGCCCCCGTCGCCATCGCCGAAGAACAACTGCAACGGGACCGAACCAACCCCCGTATGCCCCAAGACGAGGTCGTCCACGCCATCTCCATCGAGATCGGCACTGGCGACTCCCCACGGGTCGCCCGTCGACTCGACCGTCGCCGTCGAGAATGCGGGAGACCCCGGCGTGCTCTCGTTGAACACGATGTCCACGAAATCCGGGCCCGCGATCCCTGCGGCCGGATCCGTGCGAGGCAATGCGAGGTCGAGCTGCGTGTCTCCGTTGAAGTCTCCGGTGGTCATGATCTGGGCATTGCGACCCGCATCGATCAGCTGCGCCAGACCATTCACGCTCACAATGGGATCTTCGATCACATCGACGGTCCCCGTCACCCCGTTGAAGCCTGCCGCGAGCACGAGTTCATCGTTCGAGTCGCCCAGGATATCGGCGAGCAAAATCGACTGGCCCGACGCCCCCATGATGACTCCGCCGGACAGCTGCATGACCGAGTTCATCGACTCCGGATCGGGGCCGTAGATCTGCCACTGCTGCTGCCCCAAGACCGCCAACTCCGAAGGCGGCGAGCCGTTGATCTCTCCGATCGCGACGCTGCTCGCTCCATCGATCGAGGTGATCGGATCTGCGATCTGAAACCCCGAGAGGATGCCCTGCCCCCGCAGGATGTCGATCCGGGGCTCGTTGTCATCGTTGGCGACCGCGATGTCCGGATCATCGTCGTTGCCCACAAAGGAGCCCGTTGCCAGGACCGCCGGAGCACCGCCCACCGTGAACACGTCGGGAGGGTCGAACACGAACTCCGCCCGGGGCAACCCGCAGAAATCCTGAGGTTCGCCGGTCGAGCTTCCCTCGTCCGTCGAGTCGGCCCCAGTGCTTCCCGTGGAGGTCGCATCCCCGGTGCCCTCGGTGGCCGTCGACCCGGGCCCGGAGTCACTGGGCTCCGTGGTCGCGTCGTCCGTCGCCGGGCTCGCGCTGGTGTCCGTGCTCGCCGAGCCAGTAGACGTCTGCGCGGGTAGTGCGGGCGGGCTGGGCAGGCAGCCCGCGCCCGGCACGAGGAAAAGAAGCCAAGGTCGAAGATTCATCGCAGAGAATCCAAACGAGCGGAGACGATCAGCTCGCCTCGAAGAAGTAGATCGTGCCTTCGTCGAGTACCGTCACCATGAAATCGAGCCGACCGTCCAAGGTCATGTCGTGCACGACGATGTCGCCGAAGATGTCACCGTCGATTTCCAGCGCGATCGAGTCCTCGGTGGAGAAGCTCCCCTTGCCGTCGCCGGGCAGAATCTGGATGCCTTGGGTTCCCCCCACCACCAGATCGAGGTTGCCGTCGCAATCGAAGTCGGCGAGCCGCAGCGCCCCTACCCCATCGTCGAAGATGAAGTCGGGCTGAGCGGCGGGCGTGGCTCCTCGTTGGCCGAGCCAGATGTTGAGCGGGTCGGGCATCCCATCGAACAGCTCCTGCCCCACCGTGCCCACGACGAAGTCGGCGATGCCGTCACCGTTCAAGTCGCCCGTGTCCACGCCGTAGGTTCGCGGTCCGGCGGGCAACGGAGTTCGATCGAAGCTGGGGGCTCCCGGCCGGCTCGTGTTGATCAGCACGTCGACGGGCGTCTCCACGGGCGCATCACCGAAGTTGTTGTGAGGCGCGATGATGTCGGCTCGGCCGTCACCATTGACGTCGGCCACCGCGATGAAGTTCGAATCGTCGCCGCCGGTGAAGGTGTCCTCGGTCGGCATCCCCAGCAAGTTGCTCACGATGGAGATCTGGGAGACGTCGTCTTCGAGTCCCGAGTTGACGACCAGCTCGAGGGCATCGTCCCCGAGAACGTCGGCGAGCACATTCCCCCGCGTGCGCTCGAGTCCGACCATGCCGGTCGCGAGCATCACCATGGAATCCTCATCCAGCGGATCGGCCTCGTAGACGCTCCAGACGTTGCGATCGAGCGTGACCAGCTCCGGCCGGGAGTCACCGTCGAGGTTGCCCGCTTCGACACCGCTGGCGTCCTCGACCATCGGGATGGCGTTGGCCGCCACGAACCCCGCCAACTCGCCCTGCCCGCGCATGATGTGTATCAGCGGCGGCTCCGACTCGCCGTCGGTGTACGCCATGTCCGGCGCGTCATCGCCGATGAAATCCCCCACCGCCAGTTCGAACGGGGAACCGCCGACATCGAGGATCAGCGGCTTCTCGAAGGCGAGTACCGGCTCGGAGTTGCCACAGAAGTCCATGCCGGTCGTCGTCGACCCTGATTCGTCCCCCGAGGTATCGACTTCGCCCGTGGTGCTCGTGGTGCCCTCGTCGGTCCCCGCGGTGGTGTCCTGTCCCGGGTTACCGGGGCCCGTGCTCGGGTCGGCCGTCTCGTCGGAGGTCTGGCCGCCGGAACTCCCTTGCTCGGGGAGCACAGGGGCGTCGACCGGGCAGGCCGTCGCAGCAAGAAATGTGAAGGCAATCGAAGGTCGTAGGTTCATCGATGTTCTCGTCAGAAGTTCAAGCGCACGGTTAGGCCCAGTCGGTCCCGAGACGCCATGGGAAACGCAATGGCCGCCCGTGCATCGGAGCCACCGCTATTTTTTTTGAGCCGAATCGCCCCCCACGCGGTGAGCCCGACTCCGGCGGCGGCCAGGACCGCGCCGCCGGCAATGAGGCCCAACGACAGGCCGCGCCACTGGCTCTCCCAATCGGTGAGCTGAGCCTCGTAATTCGAACGGACGTCATCGGTGAACGACCCCGCATCGAGGGCTGCCCGCTGCGCCTGCACGCGGTCGTCGAGCTGCGACAAGTTCCATGCCCCACCACCGATGAGGCCCGCGCCTCCGACCAGCGAGACGATGCCCACCGAGAGGATGGCAATGTCGGCCTTCTTGTTGCCGGGCTCGGCCGGCTGCGCGGGCTCTTGCTCGGGTTCCGGCTCCGGCTCGGGCTCGGGCTGTGCCTCGACCGGCTCTTGTGCGGCGGGCTCCGGCTCGGGCTCCGCGGCGGGTTGGGCCGCCTTCATCTGGTCGAGCAGCTTCCGCAGCTTGCCCTGCTCGATGAGCAACCCGCCCGGCACCGCATCCGCCGTGCCCGCTTCGTGGGCTTGCGCCCGGGAGGCGACCGCTTCGTCGACCAGCGCGAGGTTCTCCTCGACCAACCCGATGTCATCGGGGTTGCTCTGCCGGGCTTGCCGATAGTCCGCCAGCGCGTTGTCCACCGTGATCTCACCGGTGAGCCCCACCCGCTCCTCGTCGGACAGAGCGCGATACGCCGCGGCGTACGAGCGCGCGGACTCGACGAAGTTGCCCGCCTCGCGTTGCTTCTCGGCCCGACTCATCAGCTCGTCGAACCCGCCGGCACTCGGCCCCACCATGGCGGCCATGACCGTCGACGGCGAGACGACGGTGACGGGCGCTGCCACGAGCGAGGCAGCCACTACCGAGGAAAGGGAGGTCCGACGGATCGTTGAGTCGAGCATGGTCTCAGTTCACGGTGAGGACCGTGGGGGTCTGCTTGTCGCGCGTACGGAAGCGTGCGCTCTGCACGACCACCTTCGCGCATTGGCCCGCGGGGCCGCTCGGGCTGGGGCTCACGTGGTTGGCGGTACCGTCGGGCATCACGAAGAACTTCACCTTGACGCGCTGGCCGGCCAGCAGCTTCTCGCAACGGCCGGCGATCTTGCGCTGGAGCTTCTTGATGACCCCCGCATCGGGAGGCGGACCGGCGGGCTTCTTCGCCTTTTTCTTCGGCTTCGGCGTGGCCGGGGTCGGCTCCGCTTCGACCGGTTCGGCCTCTGGCTCGTCGTCCTCGATGACCACCTCGTCGTCGGGCTCGCCTTCGGTCGGCTCGGCTTCGTCCTCGGCGGCCGCGGCTGCTTCTGGAGCGGGCTCGGCCTCCACCACCGGCTCGGCCGGGGCCGGCTCGGGCGCCGCGACCTTCGGCTCGGCGGGCGTTGCCTCGGCCTTGGCCGGCTCGGGTGCGGCCGCGACCGTGCCCGCGTTCGAATCGGCACCCCCCTCGAGCAGCTGCGGCACGACGATGGCGGCCGCGATCACCAGGACCGCGATACCGAACAGCCAGGGCCAGGGACTGCCGCGCTTGGCCTGAGGCTCGAAGGACGCCACCCCCGAGTGCGCGGGCATCGGGGTCGGCATCGCCCCCGGCGTCGCGACGACCGTCGCCGGGCTCGCCGGAGCGACGACCGGGGTCGCCGGGGAGTCCTGCAGCATCTGTGTGGCTGGGGTGACCGGAGCAGGCTGCGGTCGCGGGTTGGTCATCGACGACGACGACGCACTGCTGACCAAGATCGCCGCCGCCCCCGAGCCCCCCATCAGCTGCGTGGTGTTGTCGTCGGGAGCCAGTGCCAAGGCACGCTCGCGAACCTCGGCCATGTCGGCGGGGCGGTCCACGGGTTCCTTGGCCAACATCGCCAGCACGAACTTCTCCACGTCGTGCGGGACGTCGGGCACGTGCTCTCGTATGGGAGGCACCTCGTCGAAGCACGCCCGTCGCAACACCTCGAAGGTCGTGCCCCCGGAAAACGGAACCGTCCCCGCCAGCATCCGATAGGCCAAGACCCCCAGCGAGTAGATGTCCGACTTGGGGCCCGCGGGCGCGTCGGTGCGCACCAGCTCGGGCGCGATGTAGCTCGGCGTGCCCAAGACTTGGGCCGTCCCCGTCAGCTGGTTGGTCTCGCCGCCGTCTTCCACCTTGGCGATGCCGAAGTCGACGAGCTTGACCAGCGGGTCGCCGTCTTCATCGGTGAGGAAGCAGTTCGCGGGCTTGATGTCGCGGTGCACCACCCCACAGCCGTGGGCCGCCTTGAGGCCGGTCGCCGTCTGAATGAGCAGTTCGCGGGCCACCGCCCACGACAACCGATTCTCGGGCTGCGAACGCAGCAGCTGATCGAGGTCCTGCCCCTTCAGGAACTCCATGACCGAGTACACGAGGCCGTCGGCCGTCTCGCCGTAGTCGAGGATCTCGACCACGTTGCGGTGCCGGATCTTCGAGGCCGCCTTCGCCTCCCGCAAGAACCGCTTGACGTACTGCTCGTGGCCCGAGAACACGGGCGGGAGGATCTTGATCGCGACCATGCGATCGAGTCGCAGGTGCTTCGCCCGAAACACCGCCCCCATTCCGCCTGCGCCCAGGATCTCGCCCAACTCGTAGCGCTCCTCCAACACCGCGCCGCTGAGATTGGCGAGGCTGGCGGGGAGCGATTGCTCTTGAGCAGAAGCGTCGGTCATGGTGTCGAGCCCCGGAGTTTATCCTGGCGAATCCCTCTCACGATGACCGGTGGACACGCAACTGCGAGTCGAGCCCACGCGTAGAGTCACCTCGAAGGCCATTGCCGCGGCTCCGCGTGGGGCAAGATTACCCGTCGGAGGGTCCCCACGAAAACCCACGAGAAGCGGCGATTGCGCCCGCCTAGAGCCGTACACCGCCGATCGGCGACGCGCGCAGCGATCGACGCGAGGATGATTGAAAACGCCACCGTAGACGCATCGCGAAACGGCGCGACGACGGCCGGCTACCTTCGCCGTCCTCGGACCGTGTCGCAACTCGAGGCGTCCGCGCTCGCGTCGCGGGTCTGCCCGTGTTCCGCCACGAGGCGGCGAATGCTCGATACGCGACGGCGCCCCCCTCGTGAGGCGCGGCGGAGATCCGGCCCCGTGATCGCTCGGCGGGAAGCCTCGCGAGACCCGCGTCCGCCCCGACTTGCGCCCCGATCCGAAGCCGAACGCTCTGTGAGCCGATGACCGAGGCCCACTCCGCCGACGGGCGGAGTGGGCCTCTCATGGTCGTTGGGTCGGGCTGGCCGGGATCGAACCGGCGACCTCTTGCTCCCCGAGCAAGCGCGCTACCGCTGCGCTACAGCCCGATTGTCGGCGTGGCAGGATTCGAACCTGCGACTTCCTGCGCCCGAGGCAGGAGCCCTAGACCACTGGGCTACACGCCGAAATCGTTGCGGCGTCGAACCGACGCCGCGTTCATCGTCGCCGCGCGAGACCTTCCACTCGACTCCACTCCGCCACCCAGGCGGAGCACTCAGAGCAGAGGCAAGCGCGGCTACGCTGGGCGTGGGGAGGCGTTCAG
The DNA here is from genome assembly GCA_039028615.1 of Myxococcota bacterium. Taxonomy (GTDB): domain Bacteria; phylum Myxococcota_A; class Polyangia; order Nannocystales; family Nannocystaceae; genus Paraliomyxa. Next base: position 247,686 of record JBCCHT010000001.1, read on the forward strand.
GGAGGCTCGCCACACCGACGGGTGCGACACGGGGAACAGCAACCGCTGGCCCTCTCGCCGCACGAACCGTGACTGGTGACGAATCTTCATGATGGTCTCTGTATTCTCGATCAACGAGTCACTGTCAAGAATGAATTGCACAATTAATTCGACACACATGAACTCAAGATCATACGACTTTCGGAACGAGACAATAGCCTCCCAAACCCCTCCACTGGCGAGCGAATGGGCCTTCTCAGCCGAGAACCCAACCCCGCGCAGGCCGATCGAGTGAGACACAAAAGTGTATCGACTCCGCCGCCTGTACGACGTGGAACGGCAACCTCCGCAAGCCCCCTTTGGGGAACTACGGATGGCGATCGAGAGTTCACGACGCCGTAGACCGACGAGCACGAGCGTACTGCAGTCGAGAGTCGTCGCGGTCTCTCGCGATGGACATGCTCGCCGAACTGGCGAGGGGCGCCGGGCGTATGCCTACGGGCGCAGAGCAGGCGGAACCAACGCCATCTCGCGCCCCGGCATACGCCGGCGCGCCGTTGGCGGGTTCCGCTTCGTGTCTGCGCCACACATGGCCGTCGAAACGTGCCCCACGGATCACCGATCGTCAAGTGAGCACCCGCAGACCGCCACCTAGAGGGGTTTGAACGAGAATCCGACTTGGACATACATCGGCTCGCCCGCCCGGCCCCACCGACACAGATCCGACGGGTATGTCGTCCGTTGAACGAAACACCGCCCGTCGGAGCGACCATCTTCCACGACCCGGGGTGAATCCGGCACGATGACACGATGATCGATCGGCGCACCATCAAGGCCGCACTGCGGGAGGAGGAGCACGACCGCATCAAGCGTGCGTTCTGGATCGCGGCCGGCATCACCCTCCTGCTCTCGGTCGTGCAACCGTGGGGCCGTCTCGCGCTCTACCCCTTCGCGTTGCTGGCCACATGGGCCCATGAGCTCGGCCACGGAACCGTGGGCCTGCTCGCCGGAGGCCACTTCGATCACCTCGAGCTGTACTCCTCCCTCGGCGGCGTCGCCCATGTCTCGCGCCCCGAGTGGGCGAGCCCGCTCGTCTCCATGGGTGGACTGCTGGGTCCCGCGTTCGCCGGCGCGGCGTTCATCATCCTCGGGGTTCGCGAGCGCACCGCGACGCTCTCCCTCGCGTGCCTGACGGTCGCAATGGCAGTCTCGACCGCTCTGCTCGTTCGCCCCTTCACGAGCTTCGGTTTCATCGCGATGGCCGTCCTCACCGTGAGCGTCGCCGCCTTCACCTGGCGAGCCGATACCTTCTGGCGGTCCGCCGCCTGCCAGTTCTTGGGCATTCAATTCTGCCTCGGTAGCCTGTCCGATTTCGACTACATGTTCACCGCGTCGTTCGAACGCGACGGAGAGATACGCATCTCCGACTCGGCCAAGATCGCCGAGCACTGGGGCATGACCTACTGGTTTTGGGGAGCCTTGATCGCGGTCGCGAGCGTCGCGATTCTGCTGACCGCGTACAAGCTCGCTTGGCGCCGTCAATCGACCACTTGCAATTGGAATGCACCCGCCCGCTGAACCGTCCCAAAGATATGTTGCGTCACGTGCTGGCCCTGGGGCTCGCGTCGATCCTGGGCGGGCTCGTCCCCTCCACCGCCGACGCCGCCTCGCGAACCGACTACAAACTCGGACACTTCTATTCGCTGGACGAAGTCGACGATGCCGTGGTCGAGCGAGCGGCCGCGGCCGTCGTCCGCTTCCCCACCGCCACCGGGTTCATCATCCACCCCGACGGCTACGTGCTCACCAACCACCACGTTCGCACGAGCTTCGGGCGCCGCGGCACGGTGAAGCGGCGATGGGTCGAAGGGGGCGCCGCCGAGTCGCTGGACGTACAGCTGGTGTTCGACGACGCCGACCGGGACATCGCACTGTATCGCGTGATCGATCCACCCGGCTCGCTCCCCGCGGTGGAGATCACCACGCGCGCCGCGACGCCCGGCGAGCCCGTGTTCGTGCTCGGCCACCCGAAGGGCCACCGAATGCGCGCGTCCTTCGGTCGCGTGCTCGTCGACGAAGTGGAGATCGGTGGTCGGCCCTCGGTGGAGTACAGCGCCCAGACCTGGTGGGGCTCATCGGGCTCGCCGGTCTTCGACGCCCAGGGTCGCGCCATCGCAATCCACTGGGGATGGGATAGCAAGGGCCTGTCGAACGGGCGGCTGACCGGGGTGCCGTTCGACGTCATCGAGCGCGAGGTCGAGCGCATGCGCCCCTACCTCTCGAACGAGGCTCTCGGGGGTGCACCGCCGGACGACCGAGGCTGCGACGATCCCTCGCAGTGGTCGTTGCGTACCCGCCTGGTCGCCCGAGGCGAGCGCACCGATCGCCTGAAGGTCACCGTGGTCGCCCCCGACCCGAGCTGCGAGGACGTCATCGACTCGGTCGGCTACCAGCTTCACCCCACCTTCGAGAACCCCACGCCGAGCGTGCGAGGTACGGCACCGCTTCGATTGCGAGCCTGGGGCTCGTTCGTGGCCACCGCCGTCATCACGCGGTCCGACGGTGAGACGCTGACCTTCGCCGATCGCATCGCCTGGTAGGCGACGGCCTCACGGCGAGTCTCGGGCCCGATGCGCAAGCTCGATGAAGATGCCCCCTTTGCGCTTGATCGCGCTCGAGACTCGGAGGTCACGCGTGGAGAATGATGGAGCGGCCACGGTCGTCTTCGGAAGCCGATAGCGCTGAAGAATGCGCGCCAGGATCAGCTGCCCCTCCATCAACGCGAACTCCCGCCCGATGCACATCCGCTGGCCCGTACCGAAGGGCATGAAGGCCTGGCGGTGACGATCGGCCGAGCGCTCCGCCGAGAAACGGTCGGGATCGAAGACGGTGGACTCCGGCCAGTGCTCGGGATGATGGTGGATCGTGTAAGGCAGCAAGATCACCGAAGTGCCCGCCGGGATGTGGAACCCGTCGATGGTGTCGTCGTCGACGGCCGCCCGGGTCAGCCACCAAATCGGCGGGATGAGGCGCATCGTCTCCTGCAGGACCTGACGCGAGTAGGACAGCGAACGGAGGTCGTCGAAGGTCGGCGTACGCTCTCCCAGCACGGTATCGACCTCCTCGCATAGCCGCGCCGCGACCTCGGGATGACGCTCGAGCAAGTGGAGCGTCCAGCTCAGGACGACGGCGGACGTCTCATAGCCGCCGAGGAACAGGGTCACCGCCTCGTCCCGGAGCTGCTCGTTGGACATGCCCTTGCCGTCCTCCGTGTCGACGGCGTCCAAGAGCATCTGAATGAAATCGTCGGAGTCGACGCGGTGTCGCTGCCGATCCGCGATGACCTTGTCGATGGTGCCGTGGATGATCTGGATGGACTCTCGGTAGCGCCGCTGCCCGGGGGCGGGCAGCCACTTCGGTAGAAGGCTGAACACCATCCCCCTCAAGATGAAATCCAGCGCGAAGGTGAAGGCTTCGGCGACCCGGTCGGACTCGGCTTCGTTGATCCCGGTGCCGAACATCGTGCGCAAGATGACCTTCATCGTCATCCGCAGCAGGGCTCGTTCGGCGTCGATCGGACGCTTCGACGAGACGGCCTCGTCCCAGCCGTCCAGGCTCTCATCGATGGCCGACACGATCTGGTCGGTCAACGCCGCCACCTTCTTCAGGTGGAACTGCGGCTGGATCATGCGTCGTTGACGACGCCACAGCTGTCCTTCACTCGTGGCGATGCCCTTGCCGACCAGCTGACGAAAGACCCGCCACATCGGCCCTTCCTTGATGTAGTTCGCGCTGCGGCTGAGCATGACGTGCTCGGCGTGGCGCGGATGGTTGAGCACGACGAACTTCTGACCGCCGAGGTTCAGCCGATAGACGTCACCGTGCTCGGCGCGCGCGTCAGTGAGAAACCCGAACAGATCGGATGCGAGCGAGGGCAGCGGACCGACCAGCGGCCAGCCCTTGGCCTGCGGCGGAAGCCTGTGCCTCGCGAATCCTCTCCCCCCCGCCGCCGTCGCTCGGTCGTTCCCCATCGTGTCTCCCCGAGGTCTTCTAATACCTCAGGCCGGTCGACCCACGATGCCGCAAACGCCGATGTCCTCTGTAGGTGATTTCATTAAATCGCCGCACCACGACTCAAGCCGCGCCCGTGACCTGGCCGGTGCGCTCCCGCTCGAAGTCGCGATGGATCATGTCCACGATGCGTCGCGCTCCGCTGGCCTCCGGCACCTGCGCGCGAAGGGCCTCCGCCAATCGCGGCACGGCGTGCCGAAGCTGGTCGAGTCGTTGCGCGCTCCAGGCCCGCTCCACCGCATCGGGTTCGTCCAGATCCAGCAGTCGTTCGTGCAGGGTCGCGACGCAGCGAAAGATCATCAGGCCCTGGATCATCGTGATCACCGGACGCGAGTGGCCCGAGACGGGTGAGCACATGCGCTCGCGCTTGAGGGGCAACCCCGTGGGCTCCGACAGCTCCCACCACAGCCACATGCGTTGGTGCAGGTACTCGTGCAGTAGCGCCTCGGCGAGGGCCGCGAGCCCGACCGAGAACGGGTTGACGAACAACACCCCGCGAAAGCGCAGCCGCAAGTTGAAACTCCACTGCGCCTGGGTCGGAGGCACTTGGGCGCCCGGCACGGGCGGCAATAGAGCGACCCCGCTGATCACCCGGCGAAAATCCGCCGACACCATCGGCGCGACGCGGTCGAGCCATTCCCGCGCGGCTTGATAGCGCTCGATGGCGACCTGAGAGTTCCCCGCGGGATGGTCCGGTGCGTAGTCGGGCGGAAAGGGAAGGTCGGCGAACAGGCCCGGCAGCGGCAAATAGACCATCGTCCCGTCCGGGTGCCACCACGTAGCGAGTCGGGGCAGCACCACGCCATCGCGCCGCTCGACGACCCCCTGGCCGAGATGCTCGAGTCGATAGATACCGTCTTCGTTGCCGGGTGCATCCACTGGGACCTCGCCCGTCACGATGGCGAGCCGCTGAAGCTGACGGTCGACGTCGCGCTCGTTCGAGCATCGATCCCCGAGGGCCATCAAGGGCGCATGAACCTCGGGGTTCGCCCACCAGCGAGCCGAGATGATCGCCGGAGCGAGACGGGCGTCGAGCTCGTCGAGACGCTCCCGACGAGAGGCCAGCACCGGGTTGTCGGCGCGGCTACGCCTCAACGAGCGCAGGGGGATGGTGTTGCGCAGATCCAGCTGGTCCCGGGCGCGAACGGGGCACAACGCATCGATGAGCGTCTCGATGTGAAACATCAGTGCCTCCACGCCTGGGTCGCGGCCGACTCGCTCGGCAGGTGCTCCCAGCGGCTGAGTAGGTTCCGAGCGAAGAAGTACGCCCAAGCCTCTTCGACTCGGTTGTCGCGGAAATGAAGTCGGGTGCCCGTCATGTGAATGACCGAGCGAAGGTGTGTCCGCAGGCGGTCGCGATTACCCGGGCGCAGCCACCCCTGGAGTCGCTCACGACGATCGAGCAGAGCGGAGTGAATCTCCGGGTCGCCCTGCCCCTGCGCCGTGGCAATGAGCGGGTCGCGACGCTTTCGCCACAGGTCCCCCACCGCGCGCCGATCGTCGGTGGTGTAGCCGAACTCTCGCGAGAACGAGTCGAACGCCTCTCGGCAGTGCTCGGCTTGAGCCCGCGGCGGTAGCCCGGCTTGGCTCAGGGTCTGAATGATCGCCAGCGTGTACAGGTTCGTGCGCCGCTCGTCGGCCAGAGGCAGGCAAGTGCAGGGGTCGTAGAGGCTGATCGAGTCCGCGACGAACAGCTCCTCGACGGCGGCGATGTCCTCGGCCCCGCCGTAGCGGTCCCACTCCCGCAAGTAGGGTTCCACCGCCCAGTGGCGAATGAGGTGCTGGTCGAGCAGCTCGTCGAGGCCATGCGCCAGGCTCCCCTGCAGCGCCGCTTCCTTCCGAGGAATTCGTAGCCGCAGCTCGCTGCCGATGGCATCGGACACGAACACGTAGAAGAAGTCCGCGCCACACAGGTCGCTCCGCAGGCGGCGAAGCACGGTCGGCATGCGCTCGGCCAGCGCGTTGACCCGCAGCGTGCGAAAGGGGCCCCGTACCGCGGTCATGGTCGCGGGGCGAGGCACGGCGGCCGGCCGAAAGCGCCGCGCCTGAGGCTGCACCCGCGTGGGCACCAGAGCATGGACGGCATGGCCTCGCCCATCCACGCTCAGGTCTTCGCTCTCGACGATTTCCGAGACGAAGATGTTCTCGCGGCGATGCATGCACTTGACGAGATCGCGACGGACCGCATCGTCGACGGCAGGATCGAGCGGCAACGCACTCCCGCCCGAGCCCGCGCTGATGCGCCCCTCGAGCCCCACGTGACGCAGCCACCCCTCGAGCTCGGGTCCCAGGAGCGCCCGGGGCAATCGCGCGCTCCTCCGACTGAGGATGTGACCGCGATACGTGATGCGCGGCCGCACGGGCAAGCCGGCGAAAGCGTGGTCGATGAGGCTCTTGAAGGGGCGCTCCGCGTTGGCGGCCTTGGACAGCAAGCACACCAGCGGGTGCAAGCCCGGCATCGCATCGTTGTAGGGAATGGCGCGCACGAGCGTGATCGGGCGCTGGTCTTCGCGCACCCGAAACAGGATGCGGCGCGACGTCGCCGTGACCTCGATGTCTTCGAGTCGCAGCGATCGCTGGCCATCGCTCGCCTGACCGCAGTACTCCAACGCCAGCCCCCCGGGAACGTGTACATCCGCGACGTCTCCGAGCGGTCCGGGGCCGCGGTAGGCCAGCACGACCGGCTCCGCCTCGTCGATCTCTCCGAGGCGCTCGCTCAGCCCGGGGAGTACGTAGCGACCGACGAGCTCACGCGGCTTCACCATGAACGGCGTAGGGCAGACCAACCGGCCATCACTCGTCCAGCGCGTGCCCATGAGCATCGTGCCCGACCACTTGGCGGTGGGAATGGGAGCGTGAGACAGATCGATCTCCGGGTCGAGCGCACGCACCTGCAGCCACCGCAGGAACGTCTCGTCCTCGGGTCCACTCTCGAAGCGAGCCTTGGCCGCTTCGCGCAGCAGACCTTCGGCCATGCGCTCGAGCTCGGGCAACGGGAGCCAGCGCCCGTCGAGCTGGCGAGCCAGCACCCCTTGAATGACCGCGGGCTCCGGCCTTCGCAGCCGCATCAAGACCTCGCCGACCTCCTCCAGCTCGGCCACCGATGCCGGCATGCGCAACGGAGTGGAGAAGCTGGCGTACACGTTTTCGGGAGTCGCCCGATCGGGGTCGAGGATCTGCGCCACGCTGTCGTGAAGACCGACGGACCCCGGCGCGGAGCCGTCGTTCCACAGCGCACACTCCCCGGGCCGCGCCAGCACTCCCATCCGCGACAGCTGGTCGACCAGCCCCGCCGCGCGCTGCTGGTCGTAGCCTCGATCGGCCAGTCGCGATCGCCACGCCGCCTCGCTGCCCTGACGGTGAATCGAGAGTGCATCGCGGATCTTGCCGGGAATGCCCACACGCACCGCTTCGAAGCTCTCGGTCGACGCATCGCGGCGATACAGCGTCACCCCATCGGCATGGAACACCGCATTGCTCGAGACGCGGAGTTCATCACTGGCCGGTAGTGCGCCCCGGCGGTGGTGGACATGCACGTCGTCCATGGACGCCGCGACGCCTCGTGGCGTGGCCATGGCCGCCGCCGCGAACAGGCTCCGCGGCACCGATCGAGACCGGACCCGCGCTTCGTACAGAGCACGGGTGTCCTCGTGCTGCCCCTCCCCCAGCTGGGTGGCCAAGTCGGGATTCGACGAGGCCGCCTCGATGGCGGCGAGGAAGCGCGCCCGCTCCGTCTCGCTCGCGTCGGCGAACGAAAAGTCGGAGGGAAACAGGGAGGTTCTCAACACACACCAGTCGATGCTCATCACGGCCTCACGGTTCGGGAAGAAAGAAGTCGAGGATTGGGGAATCGGGCGCCTCGGCGTAGAGCGCGGGCAGGCAGCTCGCGAGGCCGGAGATCGGGCGCAGCGTGTGCTCGTGAGCGACCCGCGGGATGCGGGCCTGCAGTCGCTGCAGGCAGCCGATCGCCTCGGTCGAGCGCGGTCGCACGCCCAGCCGCAAGAAACGAGAGACGATGGCCGCGCGCCCGGCCTGCCCGCAACAAAAGCCTCCGTTGGTCTCGGACTCGTCGCGAGTCGTCCGCAGCGCCTGCTGGGCGATGTGGATGAAGCGCTCGTGCTCTAGCCGTACCCCGGCCTCGACAAACACCAGCGCGTGCCCGAGGCTGCCGTTGCAGAGGCTATGGACGACCCACGAATCGGCGGGTGCTTCGTCCGTCTTGGCCGGCCAGCGAGCGCCCTGTTCGTCCTCGTGACGCCAGTTCGCCAGCCAATCGAAGCGAGCCACCAACGCGTCGCGTTCGAAGGCCGGGTGCAGCCCCGCGAGTCGGAGGGCGCGAAAGAGCAGCCCGGCGACGCCATGGGCGAACCCCAGCGGCACAGGGCGGCCGCTGGCCGTCATGCGGTCCAACGTCTGGACCTCTCGGGCGGTGAACTCCGCCCACGCGGCGAGGGTGCTCGGTTCACGGCGGCGGCATGCCGCGAAGAACACGGGCGCATCGTTGGCGAACGTGTCGAACCCGACCGGAGCCGGCGGCGGCCGCAGTGACCCCGTCGCGCGGCCAGCGAGCGTGTCCTCGGCCCAGGTCAATCCTCGCTCGCCGTACACGAAGCTCGACGCGTAGCGCGGGGGTATGCGCGGCAACGTGGCCTCGGCGTGACGCCAGCGCAGCGCCAGCTCCGTCACGCTCGGCACCGGGCGGCCCAGCTCACGCTCGATGCACTGCCCGAGCAGGACGAGGCCCGGCCACCCCTGGAAGACACTGGGCCCTCCAATCTCGGCGGGCGCGGCACTCCGATAGCGATCGAGGATGACCGCACGGGCCGCAGCGTTCGCATTCGCCATGGTGATGGCCTCAGGGGATCGAGTGAAGGAAGGGCCGGGGCCGCCATCGACCCCGACCCCAATAGCCACGGCGACCCGGATAAGGGCCGCCGTGGAACAATGACGCTAGTCCCAGTCGCCGGGGGGGTACGTGGCGTCGGTGCAGGTCGACTCGGTGGCCTTGCAGCGGCGAGCGACGGGAGCAGCGGCGGCCGCAGCCGGGGCGACTCCACCAATCACGCTACCGAGGGACTCCTCGGTGATTTCGTCGTTGAGCTGGCGATCGATGTTCTTGTTCTCGGACATGGTTTGCTTCCTTGTGGTGGTTGGAAACGAGGTGTTCGTTTCGCATCCGAGAAGCCCTCTCCATCGACCGACCGAGTTCTGACGGGGTGATTGGAATTTTTCTCGACCGAGCACGAACGCTCGACCGAGGGAAACCCCGACCCGAGCGAAGGTGCAGCGGATCCCGTCGCGACCGCCTCAGCGCCCGAACGCCCAGCCGCCTTGCCCGTGCGCGATGAACCGAATCCCCCGCGCCCTCAAACGCTCCCCGACACGCTCGATGGCCTCCCAGGAGAGCTGGTTCCTGTAGAGGTTCACGCGCCGCAGCGCGACCAGAGCGTCGGAGTCCGCGATCACATCGGCCCCCGCATCGTTGATCGAGTTGCTGTGCAGATTGAGTTCCTCGATCTCACCGAGATTCGGCGACTCGAGCAGGGCCGAGACGCCACCGCCACCGATGCAGCAGTTCCCCAGCTGCAGCTCCACCAGCCCCTGGACACGCCTCCCGATGTGCGCCAGCCCCGGGTCGCCGAAGGTGCAGTAGCGCAATCGAAACGTATGGAGACGTTGCAACCGCCCCTCGTCGAGCAGGCGCACCAACGCGTCGTATTCTCGGATTCGATTGGCGCGCCGGGTCATGTCGAACACGCGCACGAGGCGAAGCCAGCTGGGATAGGGCGGCGACTCTAGGCGGCGTTTCACGGCCGAGCTCAGCGTGCGAAGTTCGTCGGGCCAGCTGCGCAGGGCCGCCTCGGCCTCGGTTACGTAACGCTCACGGGCGGGCTCGGCCGACCAATGAAGCAAAACGCCCAGGAGCCGACGCCAGCTCGCCCGCGACGGCGGCTCGTCCGTGAGCGCCTCGAGAGCCTCGCTTCGTGCGCTCACGGACGCAACGTAGCACGCTGGAACCTAGGACTACTTCGGGTCCCGCATCGTTCGACACGCGGCGGTGCAACGCGAGCACGCTGCGATTGGGCTGCCAAAAGTTTGCTACGCTGACGCGCGGTGCCCCTGCTCGACGCGCGCGATCTGACCGACGGCCACGTCGTCTCCGGCCGAGTGTGCGTCGCGGGGGCGGGTGCAGCGGGCATCACCATCGCCCGCGAGCTCGCGGCGGCCGGCGTCGATGTCGTGCTGCTCGAAGGCGGCGGCCTCGAGCGCGAAGAGTCCTCCCAACAGCTCTACGCGGGGGACAATACCGGCGACTACGACGTGCAGCTCGACACCTGCCGCAGCCGCCATCTGGGTGGCAGCACGAACTGTTGGGCGGGCTGGTGTCGACCGCTCGAGGCAGAGGACTTCGAGGCTCGGGACTGGCTCGAAGGCAGCGGCTGGCCCGTCGACGCGCAGCACATGGCGCCGTACTACGCCCGCGCGCGTCAGACGGTCGAGATCGGGGCCGACGAGTGGGACGCGGACGGCATCGCGACGCGAACCGGCGCGTCGACGTGGGACCTCGACCCGGCCCGCACCAAGTTCCTCATCTATCAGTACAGCCCTCCCACCCGCTTTTGGTCGTTCTACGGGCCCCAGGTCGAGGCCTCGGACCGCATCACCACCATTCATCACGCCAACGTCGTCGACATCCAGCTCACGGCCGATGGCAGCGCGGTGCAGCGCCTCGACTGCGCGACGCTCGAGGGGCTGCGCTTCACGGCGGAGTGCGACCACTACGTGATCGCGATGGGCGGCATCGACAACGCGCGGATCCTGCTGGCCTCGAACTCCCAGGAACCGGCGGGGGTCGGCAACGCGACCGGTCGGGTCGGGACGTGCTTCATGGAGCACCCCCACTTCTACCGCCGGGCGGTGATCGCATTACGGGCGGATGTTGACGCGTCCTTCTACCTCCGCCGTCGGCAGGCGCTCACCTTCGACGATGCCAACCCCGACGGGCTCGAGGCCGAGTATATCCCCGCCCTCACCCTGCCCCCCGCCGTCCGCGAAACCGAGGGCTTGGTGGGGATGGCGGCGACCCTGAGCCGAGCCCAACCCGACGAGGTCCTCGGCTCCATCGAGTCGGTGCAAGCCGATCAGCTACGAGCGTTCATCCGCGGCATGCCCGACGATCTGCAGCTGCTCAAGCTCACCATCCGATCCGAGCAACGGCCCACGACCGACTCCCGCGTGACCCTCGGCGACGAACTCGATCCGCTGGGAGTGCCGCGGGTGGACGTGCAGTGGAGGCTGACGCAAGCGGACTACGACGACGTCCACCGTACGATCGAGCTGTGGAGTGCCGGCCTCGCGTACGCTCGGCTGGGTCGCATGTGGATGCCCACCACCGAGGATGGACACTTCGACCCCGGCATCGTCGACGGGGGATGCCATCACATGGGCACGACCCGGATGAGCGCCGACGCGGCAACCGGAGTGGTCGATCCCGACTGCCGCGTGCACGGGGTGGACAACCTGTACATGGCGGGCAGCTCCATCTTTCCAACCGGCGGATTCGCGAACCCGACGCTCACCATCATCGCCTTCGCGCATCGCCTCGCCAACCACCTCGCCACACTCTCCGGTTGATCATGCGGCGACGACACTTCATCAACAGCGTGGCCGCGACCACCCTCGTCGGTTGCCAGGGCGGCAACGACTCCGCCACCGACGGCGACGCCAGGCCCGACATCCAACACGGCATCGACCTCGACCTCGCCGAGGTGCTGCGTGCCTACTTTGGTGAAGGCCAGATTCCCGACGTGCGCCTGGTCGGTAGCGCATACGCCCGCCGCTTCGACACCGACGAGGACTACGCCGACGATCTGACCGACGTCGTGAGCATCGTGGGCGCATCCGGGACCATCGACGAGGCGGTCGATGCACTGCGCGCCCGAGCCGACGACGACTTCGTCGCGGCGGACATGGTCGTCGTCGACGGGTGGGCGCTGGGTATTACCGAGGCCCGCCTGAGTGCGACGGCGGACTACGTGGACGCCTAGCTCATTCGCTCCGATTTTTTGTGCGGCGCGGCGGCGATCGGCGCACGGCACAACGCCACGTGGGACGCCGTTTTCCTCGACTCTCTCGCGGAGCCCCCGACAGCGGCTGCGGGTTTCAACTACGCGAAATTGCTCCGAATCGAGCTTCGAGCCGGAGCACGCTCGGGCTATACAGGAGAGCGAGGTGCCCGACCCCGAACCCAGGATTCGCGTGGCGTTCATGCGCGCACTCGTCTCGTCGACCGAACGTCTCGAAGAGCCCACGCGCACGCTCGCTCGCGACGCCCTCGCCGACGTCACCGAGCGGGTCGAAGCCGCGCCCCGGCTCGGCTGGATGTCGGGCGATGCCAACTTCGACGCCGTGGATCGGCTCACCGAAGCGCTCGGCAAGGCGGACACTCGACGCTTCTTCCGGGAGCTGTTCGGACGAGTCTGGGCGGACTCGAGCTTCATGTCGACCTTCGTGCAGGGCTTCGTTCGCATGCACCCCGATCCCGGCGCCTACCTCAAGTACCTCAATCCCGGCTTTCGCCAGATCTTCCGAGGCTTCGGGCGCTGGACGGTCGGTGAGCGTACGGCCAACACCTCGGTGGCCGTGCTCAGCGAGATGCCCGCGCGGTGCCTCGACAACGGCGGTGCCTGGATCCACTACACCGCCGCATCCCTGGGCACCATCTACGACCTGGCCGGCGTCGAGGGACACGCGAAGGTCGTGGAGCTCGACGAGCAACAGCTGCGCGCTACGCTGCGGTTCTTCTGGTCGAGCCCCGACTGAGTTCGCGACTGGCAAGCGCCCCCACGACCGCCGCAGGAGCGATTGGAGTTCGAACGTCGACGACGACGGTGAACACCCCTCATGGCTTGGACGAGCGGAGGCTCGTTCCTCGACGAGCCCCTTCGAACGCCGCCTTCGGAATGAACAGCACGACCACCCCCGCCGCGATGAACAGCAGCGCGAAGAGCCCCAGCATCACGGGCATATAGGCCACGTGGGATTCCCCGAGCACGCCCGCGAGCGCAGCAAAACACGCGAAGACCAAGATCGAGGCGACGTTACCGAGGTTGTTGTAGCGGCTGAGCATCCCATCGCGCCCGACGGCTCCGGTCCACGAGGACGCGATCAGGCGGCTGAGCAACAAGAAGCGCCCCCCGGAGACACCGGCCAATACCCCGACGAGGACGAGACCAGGCACGGAGGGTCGAGTCACCATCACTCCGACCATCGCGAGCCCGCACAGCGCGGCGATCACCAGCGAGCGACGCACACAGCGAGAGGGCTCGAGGCGAGACGAGACGACGACCGTGGCCAGTGAGCACAGCCCGACCCCCGCGATGAGGATCCCCCCCACGCGCTCGGGGCCCTCGACCTCGAGCCAGTCCGACACCAGGTAGATGAGCTGCGCGAACATCCCGAGCGAGGCCATGTAGCTGAGCACGCAGTGGGCGACGAACAAACGGCCTGGGCCCGACAGCGTCGCCCCTGTCCGGCGCTGAACGAGCTCGGAGTCCGAGTTCTCCTGCTCGGGCTCGCTCTTGCCTGCCACCCCCGACACCGTGAGCACGGTCAGAACCACCACCGCCACCGCCACCCCCAAGGTGATCGCCGTCTGACCAGACCACAGCGCGAAAGCGAGCGGGCCCATCATCATCCCGACGACCTGAAAGCCGACCGCGGCCGACGTGTGCGTGCCGAGCCCCTCCGCCCCGGCCGCGTCGACCAGGGTGTTGTCCGAGATGTTGAACAGCCAGTTGCTCGCGAAACGAAACACCACGTAGGCACCGCAGTAGGCCCAGACCGGCTCGAGCTGCGCGACGACGGCGAGCAGCGGCGCCGCGTAGGCGATGGTCCCTAGGAGCAGACGCACCCGACTCAGTCGCAGGCCCCGCGCGACATGACGACGCGACAGCGAGACTCCAACCGCGGCCCCGAGCGTCCCGAGCAGCAAGATCATGCTCAGGTACAGGCCCTTGCGCTCGGGCGCGACCTCGAGCAGGTAGGCCTGAGGCGCGACGTTGGCCACCGCCATCCACAGGAAGGTGAAACCGAAGAACATGCCCGCGCGCCAGACGAGCGCGGCCTTCGGCGGATCGGCAGGAGATTCGTTCACGCCCGGGCTCGTTCCGTAGTCAGTGCGCTGCTCGTTGCAGCAGGCCCCGGGCGCGGACCTTGCGGACCGCCGCGAGGAGCTCGCGATCGGCGAGGATGCGCGACAGGCGGGGGAACAGGCGCGTCACCGTGCGAACGAAGGTGCTGTCGCGACCGACCAAGCCCTCGAAGCTCCCCGCTCGGACCTGCTCGAGCAACGCGGCGGCGACCGGCTCGACGTCGTAGGTCTTGGTGATGTTGTTGTCCGACTCGAGCTGCCATAGAAGCTCGGACTTGGTCTCGTTCTCCAGATCGAGCCCCGGGGTTCGCGTGGTCGGAGGGAAGAAGACACCGACGCTGATGCCGTCCTCCAGCAGGTCCTGGCGTAGCCCCTCGGCGAATCCCACGATCGCGTACTTGCTGGCCGAATAAGCGCCATAGCCGTACGTGCTGAAGAACCCGAGGATGGAAGAGACCAGCGTGATATGGCCCGCCCCCTGTTCGCGGAGCAGTGGAGTCACCGCGCGCACGACCCGAACATGACCCATATAGTTCACGTCCATCAAGCTGAGAAAATCGCCCTCTCCGAGTTCCATGCAGTCCCCGGTCAGCGCGAAGCCGCTGCAGCAGACCACGATGTCCAGCCCGCCCATGGCCTCGGCCGCGCGGGCACATCCGTCTTCGACCGTCTCCGTCTCGCGGACGTCCATGCACACGCCGCCGTGCCCCTTGTCGGACACGCGGCGAAGGGCCCGTATCGTCTCCTGGACCGCGTCGGGCTCGTGCCCGGCCACCCATACGATGGCGCCGCGAGCCGCGGCCTCGAGTGCCGCCGAGCGGCCGATCCCCGACGAGCCTCCGACGATGAGCACCCGTGCATTGTCGAACGTCCTGATTCCCATAGTCGCGTCTCCACTGCGGCATGCGGTTCGTCCGCGGAGCGACACCATTCGTCCGCCCTCACGCCCGTCTCCGCATGCCTTCGTTTCCGTCTGAGTACCGACCGAAGCCGGTTCCACTCAGCCGATCGGAAAAACTTCCCGAGCGAACCATCACGGCCGTAACGGCGCGAATTGGGGTGCCGATGGGCCAATGGCTTCCACACTGAGGCCGTGCCTTCCCTCGAACCACAGCGAATCGGAGACCACACCATCCGCGCCATGGAGGCTTCGGATTTCACCTCGACGCTGAAACTCTTCGAGCGCATTTTTCAGCAGTCCGAGCCCGTGGCCACCCACCTGGGTCTGCGGCCGAGCGCGATGAAGACGATGACGGACTCGTCGTTTTATCGGACGCTGGTCGAGGACGGGCTGACGGCCATCGTCGAGCACGAACCAACGAACGAGATCGTGGGTTTTCGGCTCGCGGGAGACCTCGCGCATCAGACCGCGCCCGGGCTGCAGGAGCGCTTCGAGCAAGGCGTCGTCCAGCTGATGGATCGATTTCCTCGGATGGTCTCCACGCTCACTGCTCCGTTCTACACGGACCTGTTCGAGCTGCTGGCCTACAACCAACTCGACCACATGAACATGGATCGGTGGCTCTGCCAGCACCTTCCCTCCGAGCAGGGACCCCTGCAACGAGGCATGGCGGTCAAGATGGCGGGGCTCGGCCTGCTCTCCGAGCACCGCGGGCGGGGGTTCGGAGGCAAGCTCATCGCCTACGTTCACCAGCTCGCGCTGCGCAAGGGCTACCGATGGTCCGTGGTCCAGTGCACGGGGCGGTACTCGCAGCAGATCTTCGAGAAGCTGAACTACACGCTCTACCACGAGGTCGAGTACGACGCGTTTCGCTTTGGCGGCCGGAGGCCGCTCGCCGGGTTGAAGAGCGTCGACGGCAGCCGACGAGAGCGCACCGCCAACGGGTACTACCTCGACCTGCAGTCCCTTCCGGCCTGACGGGCGCGTCTGCCCCCCTCGACGCTCGGCTCGGCGTTTCGCGTCGACTTCGACGCGCTGGCGCATTATGGTGAGCAGAGGAGGCAGGCTGATGACAATTGGGCGTTGGATATCGAAGCTCGTGGTGGCGCTACCGCTCGGGCTGGCGGTGGGGTGTGTCGTTGAAGAGGGAGCCGAGCCTACGGCGGGCGATCTCATGGATCGAAGCGCGGATCTGGAAGGCGAGTCGGAGGGGCTCGAGTGCGGATGTCGCTCCATCGCCCCCTCGCCGCAGAACTGGGATGAATGCGATCCAAAGGACGACGGCAAGGTCGTCAAGTCGTCCCAGCTGGTGGTCGCGAACTGCTCCGAGGTCGAGGCGCCCTACTGCGACGCCCAGTTCGGCTGCGAATTCCAAGAGTCCGAGTGCATATGCCGCGCCGAGCTCGAGGGCAGCATCTTCGACGGCTACTACTGGGAGGACGATCCCCACTGGGAATGCACCGTCCTCGACGATGGCAAGCTCGATCTGGAGCCCTGCGCGGCCGAGTGACGCCCTCCGTTTAAGGCGGCATTAAGTCGTCACCGGGCCGCTCCCTGGCTATTCCAAGACCGGGGAGCTCGGATGAACACGGTGATCGACCAGCCTTCTGACCACGACCGGTGGCCCGCGAACGAGTGGCGGCCACCACCCGGCGCGCTGCCGATGCGCTGGGCCACCCCGCAACAGTTGCGGTCGGTCGAGCCCGTGGCGCCGTCACGCGTCGATACGTCGCCCGCTCTCACGGTCGTGCCGCGCACGCGGGCCAACACCGCACCGTTCGTTCCCGCCCCTCCTCCGGCCGATGTACCGCAGCCCGGGGGTCCCGGACTCGAGCCCACCGAGGCAGATGCGCGCGTCACCGGGGCCGACGCGCGCCCGCCACTGGCGATCGCGTGCATGCTCCTCGTCACGTTCGTCATGCTACTCGCGTCGCTGAGCCTGGCCGTGTCGGCCGTCGTGCCTTGAGGCCGAACGCGGTCCCGCGGACGAGGGCGACCGACCAGCCCTCCCCTGCGAGTTTCTCGACGGCAAAACGCCCCTGGAGCGAAAGCAACGGCCGCGAGGTTCGTTGCTTTCGCGAATGTCCCGCCTCCACGAGTCGCTGACCTCGGCGGCGTGGTGCGTCGTGGTGGTCGTGGCCCTGATCGCCTCGGGCTGCCTTCCGCCGTTGTCCCGCCAGACCAAGCCCGGACCGGAC
This sequence comes from Myxococcota bacterium, assembly GCA_039028615.1. GTDB lineage: Bacteria > Myxococcota_A > Polyangia > Nannocystales > Nannocystaceae > Paraliomyxa. The sequence continues at coordinate 264,988 of JBCCHT010000001.1, forward strand.
TGGCCCGACCTCGCGGACGTTCCCGACGGCTCCAACGAAGGCCGTCGCGACGCGGCCGTGGTCGTGGCCCTGGACGACCCCGAGCTCGGCGGACGCCCGGGAGCACGCGCGGTCGCGGACGCGTGGGCCCGCGAGCTGGTGCACCGACAAGGAGTCCCCGCGCGACGGGTCTGGCTCGTTCGCAACCGACGAGCCACGCCGACCCGGGTGCTGCGAATCCTCGAGCGAGCCAAGCGACGCGTCCCCGTGGGAGGCTCGATATGGTTCGTGTTCATCGGCCGCGGCAACACCCCGTCCACCGATGCGGCGGGCCACCTGCGGCTGGCCCCCGACCGCAAGGGCGACACCCTCGACATGCTGAAGGTGTGGGCGTCGATCGGCTTCGGCCCCCAGCACAGCGCGTTCGCGGTGCTCGACGCGTGCGACGACTCCCCCGCCGCCGGGCACCTCGGGGGCCTCCCTGCCCTGCGCATGGAGATGCGAGGCGACGCGGTCGACACGATCACCATCAGCCAACGAGACCGGGCCGACCTGGCCTTCAGGCTACCCGAAGGCCCGATGAAAGGCGGCCCCGTGAGCCTGGCCGTGCTGATGGAACAGGTGAAGACCTTGGCGCGGCAAGATGGCATCAAGCAGCGCGTTCGCCCAGCCAGCACCGTCTCGATGAGCGCCGGCATCGGGCCACAGTGCGCCGCGACGCTGCCCGCCGGAGACGGTCCTGCCCTCAGCTACGCAATGCTCGGCGCCCTGCGGGGATGGGCCGACGACAACGACGATGCGCTCGTGACCGCCGAAGAGGCCACCCGCTACGCCGGCACCGTCATTCGCCACGCATGGTCACCCGGGCTCCCCGTCCCCAGTCCCGAGGCGGCGGGGGTGAACATGGTCTTGTCCCGAAGCAGCGGCCTGCCCGCTCCCGACCTCGACGCCATCATCCCGGCCGCGTCCACGCTCGAGGATCGGGCCGCCCTGCCCCCACTTCGATTCGACTTTACGCCCGAGCGCCACGTCCCCGCCGGTCGCTTCACCATGGGCTGTGCCGGCCACGGCAACTGTGAAGACGATGCCGAGGGCAAGCGTGAAGTCATGGTCTACGACTTCACCATGGACCAGACCGAGGTGACCTGGAACGACTACGCCGACTGCGTCGAAGCGGGCGCCTGCACGGCCCTGCAGCTCGATGACTGCTACGCCTATCAGGAAGGCGAAGGGTTCGTATTGGGCGGCGGCATCGACCCTGCCACCATCACGGGTGAGCACCCGGTGACCTGCGTCAACTGGGTGCAAGCCAACGCCTACTGCGATTGGCAAGGCGCCCGACTCCCGCGCGAGGCCGAGTGGGAGAAAGCCGCACGGGGCACCGACGGGCGGCTGTACCCCTGGGGCGACGAGGCACCGACCTGCGAGTTCGCCAACCACAACGGCTGCGCGGAGGGCCCGACCTCCGTAGGTCAGCACCCGGACGGCGCCAGCCCCTATGGCATGCAAGACATGGCGGGCAACGTGTGGGAGTGGGTCGAGGACTGGTACCAGGAGGATGCCTACGCCCGCACACCTCGTCGCCGCCCGCCGCCCCTGCCCGATCGAAGCTCGGTCAAGGTCGTGCGAGGTGGCAGCTTCTACGACGAGGCGACCGACCTACGCGCGTCGTATCGCTACGGCCTCACCCCGACCATGGGCTACAGCACGGTCGGCTTTCGCTGCGCCCGATAGCGAGCGTGCACTTTCGTCTCCGCGCACGGCCGCTCGCGCCGCTCGTGGCAACGGCCCTCGGGCCCCCGATCGCACGGGTGAAACCAGCGCCCAGCCGCCACCGCGCACGCTCGCACCTCGCCGTCGTCCTGTGGCAGACTCGCGGCCACCCGTGGCTCTTCGCGTCTACAACACCCGCACCCGTACCCTCGAGACGTTCACCCCGCAGACCGAAGGCGTGGTTCGGATCTACACCTGCGGGCTCACCGTCTATGCGCCGATGCATATCGGGCACGCGCGTACGTATTGCTTCTGGGACGTGTTCCGCCGGTACCTCGAGTATCGCGGGTACCACGTCATGAGCGTCATCAACTACACCGACATCGATGACCGCATCATGAACAATGCCGATGCCACGACCGGCTGGCTCGACATTGCGGAGGGCACGATCGCGGCGTTTCGACGGGACTGCCGATCCCTACGGATCAAGGACTACGCCGCCTACACGCGGGCCACCGACTTCATCGACGCTCAGGTCGACATGGTCAAGCAGCTGCTCGACAAGGGTCACGCGTACGTGGTCGACGGAGAGGTGCTCTACGACGTCGAGAGCTTCGAGCGCTACGGCAAGCTCTCCGGCAACACGCTCGACGGACAGCAAGCGGGCGCCAGCGGACGCGTCGGTGAAGACGTCGGCCGCAAGAAGAACCCGGCCGACTTCACGCTGTGGAAACCCAGCGCTCCGGGGCAGCCCGTGTGGCAGACCGGTCAGGAACAATGGCCGACGGGGCGCCCGGGCTGGCACATCGAGTGCTCGGCGATGAGCTCCGTCATGCTCGGCGAGCACTTCGACGTGCACGGCGGCGCGGTCGACAACCTGTTCCCGCACCACGAGAACGAGATCGCCCAGTCCGAGCCACTATGCGGTCACCCGTGGGTCGGCTACTGGATGCATCCCGAGCACCTCGACCTGCGCGGCATCAAGATGAGCAAGTCGCTCGGCAACGTCATCGGGGTGCCGAACCTGCTCGAGACCCACCGCTACGACGAGATTCGGTGGTTCTTCGCCGCGACTCACTACCGCACCAAGCTCGCGTTCGCCGACGATCTCGTCGGAGCCTCCTCTGAGGGGTTCAAGAAGATCACGCGAGCGGTGAAGATCCTCGAGGCCCGCCTCGGCGAGGTCGATGCCGAGGCTCGCACCATCCCGGTCGCGGCCCGCTACGCGAGCCTACGTGCAGGCGACGAGGCGGTGCCCCGAGAGCGCGAGTCGTTCCTGCACGGCGCCTACGCCCAGCAGTCCGGCACGTTCATCACCCGCTTCATCGAGAGCATGGACGACGACATGGGATGCCCGCGCGCGACCGCGGCCATCTTCGACTACGTCAACGAGCTGTTCGCCGCCGGCATCGAGCAGTCCACCGACTACCCCAGCCTGGCCTCCGCCTATCGCTGCCTCGTTCGGCACCTATACGTGTTGGGCATCGAGCTTCCCAACGCGGCTCTGTACCCGGAGCTCGCAGCCGACTGCGCTCCAGTGACCGGCAGCGCAGAGGCGGCCGCCCCCTACAAGGCGGTCATCGATCGCCTGCTGGAGGCCCGGGCCGAAGCGCGCCGCTCCAAGGACTTCGCCAAGTCCGACATGATTCGCGATCTCCTCCAAGCCGCAGGCGTGAAGATCGAGGACACCCCCAAGGGGGCCCGCTGGGAACTCGGCGACGGGTAGGCAGCCGAGGAGTCTCGCTCACTGCTCCGCGTGGGCCACGACCACCAGCGCAATCTCGTCGCCTACCTCTTCGCACGCGACATCGAGGCAGCGCTGCTCACTCTCCGGGTCGAGCGCGGAGAAGCTCTCGTCGAAGACGAGGGCACTGGCATCGTTGCGCATCAACGCGCGAAGCATGGTCAGCCGGTTCCGCTCGCCGTGGCTCAGCTGCCAGCCGCACTCACCGATCGGCTGGTGGACCCCCGCAGGCATCCGAGCCAGCAGGTCCGACAGGCCCAGCTTTGCGATGAGCTCGTGCAGCCGCTCCATGTCCTCCTCGCGCGGCGGCCATGGCCGGCCGAGCAGCGCGTTGAAGGCAAAGGTCTGCGTGAGCACATGGCTCTGGTGAAACTGCGGCACCACGACCACCGCGCGGCGCCACGCTTCGTCACCGACGGTCGCCCGATCGAGGCCGCGGACGGTGACGAGGCCATGCTGTGGGCGAGCGCGTGCGCCCAAGATCGACAGTAGCGTCGACTTGCCGGACCCCGACGGCCCCTCGAGGAGGATCCGATCACCGCGGCCAATCTCGAGGTCGGCGCCTCTCAGCACGGGGTTGGTCGCCTGCTCGGGAGAACCCGCCGGGCCGTGCCCCGGGTGGTAGAAGACGATGTCGCGCGCGCTGACGACCGCGTCCTCGGACGAGGGTTCGTCAGTCTCTACGACGTGTCCGGTTTGCGCAGGCAAGGCCGACCGCGGGGTGCTCGGTCGGGCCTTGGCTCCCGCCCGAACGAGCGGCATCAACTCGCGCATCGACGCGAGCCCGCGGGTGAGCTGCTGAATCCCCCCTTGCGCGCTCTCGAGCGCCTGCTGGCACAGCAACACGCCACCGACCGCGACCGCCAAGCTCGTGCCGCTCGCGGAACCTTCGATGAGCGCAGGGATCGTCGCCATCATGCCGGCCACCAGCCAGGCGCGATCGAGCGTCCATACCGGCAATAGCCGACGATCGAGGGCTTCGACGGCCGCGTAGTGCCGGGCGAGTTCGTCGTCTTCCGCGACGTGACGGTGCGCTTCGTCAGTCTGCACCAGCCGAGTGCGGTGGCCCTGCATGCGCTCGATGAGCCCGGCCGTCGTCTGGGCACGCACGACCGCCATCGTCTGCTGGGCCTTCATGAGTCGCCGCAGGATGACGGCCGAGATCACGAGGAACACGACGAAGGCCAGCATCAGTACGACGAGTCCGCTGAGCACGAGGATCGCCCCCGCGACGATCAGCTGGATGGCGGCCAAGATTGTCGCGAGCGTCCCCGCGATGAGCAGCGAGTCGACCGAGCCCGCTTCCATCACGCGCGCAAAGGCCCGCGACTCGCCATCGGGATCGGGGGCGGCGACGCCCAGCGCCATCGCACCATGAATGAGGCGCACCTTGAGCGCGCTCGAGGCCTCGAGCGACAGCGCAGCCGCGGCCGTGCTCGCGAGACCGCGGAGCACCACCACGCTGAGCCAGCAGCACGCCCACCCCACCAACCATCCGGGCTCGAGCGTCCCGCTGAACGCACCGCTGCCGAGCAAGATCCAGGCGACGATGGCCAGCGCCATGATGGCGATCTGACTGACGAGCAGGATCGCCATGGAGCGCAGGCCCCCCGCTCTCGCGATGGTCGCGAGGAGACCATGGCTCGGGTGCGACGAGAGCAACCAGATGCGGGGCGCGGAGGGATCGGGGCTGGAGCCGCCGTGGGGCAGCGACGTGTCCGTGCGCAGCCGCTTGAGGGTTCGAGTCGCGCGTCCTCGGTGAAGGCTCGGTACGGCCGCCGAGAGCTTGGCGAGCAATGGATCTTCGGCCGAGCGCGACACGAACCGGGCGAGCGCCCGCGGTGCGACCATGACCACCAGCCCGTCGGGCCCTACGACACGCAGCTTCCCGAAGCGTCCGCGCGTGACCGCGAGCCAACCATCCTTGGCCGGGATCTGAACGATCGCAGGCGGAGCAGCGACCCACGCCGCCCGGTCTTGCTCGCCCTGCCCGTCGCCGACGTCCTCGACCTCGACCGCTCGCAGTCCCACGCCGGCCGCGACCTGCTCGACGGTCGGCGTCAGCCCGAACGTCCTCGACGGGTCGTCGTGGTTGGACGGCAGCCGGCTTTGGCGATCCCCCGCGAGCGCGCGAACACACGCCCCCATCGCCGACGCGGGCCAGACCGCGGCATCCAGGTCTACGCTCATGGCGCCTCCCGTTGTGGCTCGTCGCAGACCTGCCCATCGCGCAACAGCACCCGGCGAAAGCCGCGTCGGGTCCACTGCGATGCGCTCTTCTGAGCCGCCTCGTGCATGCGGGCAAAGACCCCTTCACTCACGGCCAGCTCCTTCGGATCGCCGTCCTGCACGATCGCCCCGTCGGCGAACACCAGCACGCGCTCGAAGTCATCGCACGCGCGCAGGTCATGCGTGACGCACAGCAGCGTCTGTCGACGCGCGGAGGCCCGTCCACGGACCGCGGCCAGCAGCTCCCGTCGCTCCTCGAACTCGAGGCCGCGAAACGCCTCGTCGAGGATGACGAGGTCTTTGTCCGGGTCCACGAGCGCGCGGGCGAGTCTCAGGCGCTGGCCTTGCCCCCCCGAAAGCAGGGTGCCGCCCCGCCCCACTCGGGTCTGCATCCCGTCGCGGAAGGTGGTCAGCACTCCAGCGACACCCGACCCGGCGGTTGCATCCACCACGCGATCGGGTGTGGCCGCATCCGAGTCGTGCCCGTACGTGATGTTGTCCAGGACCGTGCCTTCCCACAGCTGAACCTGCGGGTCGATCCACGCGCACCGTCGACGCAGCGAAGTGATCCTGTCCTTGGTCACCGAGAGCCCATCGATGAGCATGCGACCGGCGCTGGTCTGCAAAAAGCCCAGCAGCACGGCCACGAAGCTGCTCTTGCCCGCCCCGGAGAGCCCCACGATGGCCACTTGCTCGCCCGCCGCGATGTCGACCGTGATTTCCCGAAGCCGTGGTCGATCCCAGCGGCCGACCGTGACTCGCTGCATGCTCAAGGCAATCCCACCCTGCGCACCAGCAGCGCGAGGCGAGTCGCCCTGCGCCACGGCCTTCGGGTCGTGCACCGGCTCCGATTCGCTGGCGTCGGCATCGGCGAAGACCTCGGCTTCCTCGGGAGCGGTCAGCGGCTCGATCAGTCGCGCGACGGTGTTGCGCAGCGGAGGCAGCTGTCGAAACGCGGTCGCGAGCAGCTGCCCGAACACGGGGATCTGCAGGCTCCAGTAGGCCACCAGCAGCACCCCGGGCGCACTCCCGGCTCCGGTGGCACCAAGCACCGCCGACTCGACGTAGATCCACACGCACGCGACGGCGGTCGCGGTGCCGAGCCCTGCGGTCAGAACCTCCACGGACAGCGCGATGCGTGCGTAGCGAGCCAGCGCTCGTCGCCACAGCGCCAGCAGGTGCTCGTGCTCGTCGAGGATCGCCGTCTCGCCGTTCATCGCCCGCAGCGTCGTTCGACCGAGCAGCGCATCCAGGTACACCCGAGTGAGCGCGCCGCCCTGCGTCTGGGCCCGAAGCTCTCGCTCGTCCATGGTCGAGCGGAACAGCAGCGGCACGACGATGGTCGCCACGCTACCCCCGACCGCCCACGGCCAGGTCTGTGGCGACAACCAATAGAGCCCGATCACGATGGCGACCAGCCCCGCGAAGACCTCGACGAAGGTGCCGAGCAGGTGCGGGACGGCGCGTAGCGTGGAGATCAAGTGCGCGCGGTAGGCCATGTCCGAGGACAGGCGGCTACGGAAGTGCGTATCGGGAAGACGACCGATCTTCTCGCGCAGGGCCACGCGAAACCGATGCTCGAGCCGTCGACCGAAGCGCAAGGTCAGCGAACGCGTCCGCACGTCCAGCCCCCACAGCCCCGCGAACAACACGGCCGCGAGAGCCGGAGCGGCCACCCGTTGCCACGGCAGCGCCAAGAACGGCTCGATGGTCAACAGCGCCCGAAACAGCAGGCCCTGCACCAAGGTCGAGAAGGCACCGAGGGCGGTCGCCACCATGGCAAACGCCACGACCAGTCCGCCGCTGCTGACGAGCATGGAGCCGATCCATCGCCACGGCCCGTGCTCCGGCTCCGCAAAGCGAGCACGCGCCGCATCCTGGTCGACTTGCCCGCTCGCGTCGATGAGCGGTTGTTCCCCGGCGACTGCTTGCGGGGGCGCTTCATCGTCGTCGTCGTCCTCCTCCTCCTCCTCGGATTCTTCGTACTCCGCGAGTTCTTTGGCGGTGATGCGTCGCACCAAAACCGCTCCGCGAAGCCACGCCGCCGGGACCCCGAGAATCTGCTCCCCCGGCAGTGTGTCTTCTGCGTCGGTGATGACGGAGAAACACTGGTGCGGGATGACGACCGCGTGGTCACTGAAGATCGTCGCCAGGGCCGTGGCCGCGGTCCGTCCTCGTCGTAGCGCCCGGGCGTGACACAGCTTGTCGACGAGCCGAAGAGCCCCGTCGAGCCGGCCGATACCCGCGATGGTCGGCCGTGACATCGCCTCCCGATGAAGCGGCTCGAACGTGGCCTGGTTGATGCCGAGGGTCCGCGCCCGTCGAAACAAACAACCGCGGAACTCGTCCCCCTCGAGCCAGTCACGCACGGCGTCGAGCGGCACCGGCATCGTGTGCAGGTAGAGGTTGCGCTCGAGCTCGTCGATCGTCATCCACCGCCGGCCCTCGGCCGGATCCATGACTTGAACGAAGCGACCCACTCGGCGCCACACCACGACGAAATGGTTCACCCCGCCTGGTAAGGCCACGACGGCCAGCGCGGGCAGGGCCTCCGCCTCGGGCAGGCACAGGTGGTCGAAGGGCTGCATGACCTGCTCGAGCGGCACGCCGAGTGCACAGCCCACCGCCTCGAGATCGTCGATGGAGGTCCCGTCGACATCGGTGCGGCACGCCTCGCGCAACCGCCCGTAAGACACGCTGCTACCGAGGCCGTCCAACAACGACTTCAAGGACGCCGGACCGCAGTCCATCATCGAGGTCTGCACGACCTCGGGGGCAAAAAACGGCAGACGTCGGCTCACGGCGAGCGCCCACCGGGTTCGCCGTTGATGGAACGCCCGAGCGCCTGCAGCATGAGCTCGGCCGGTGTGCTCGTCGCGGTCTCGATCTCGACCTGGCCGGGCAAGCCGTGCACGAGCCGCTCGGCGAGGTCACTCTCCGTGCCATCGTCCGACACGATCGCGAGTTCGACCCGAACCCCACGTTGTGAGCGCTCACGAGCGACTTCTCTCACTTCGAGTGTCAGCGATCCGTACGACAGCCACGGAAACGCATCGAGCCGCATGCGTCCGGTGGCCCCCTCGGCGACTCGACCAAACGCTTGAGACGCGGCCATCCAAGCCACGACGCGAAGCTCTGCACGTCCGACCAGGGCGGCCAATGTCTCCCCTTTCCCCACCACGTCTCCGGGGGCATGCCCTTCGAGTGCGGCGACGTAGCCCGACATCGAGGCTCGAACTACGTGGCGTTCGACGATATCGTTCGCGTCCGCGACATCGGCCTCGAGACCCCGCGCCTCCTCGGTCAAGGCCGCTTCTTCGCCGCGCAGCGTCGCCATGCGCTCCTCGACCTCCGCCGCCTTGAGCCTTTGTTCAGCGACGAGTTCTGCCTCTGTATATCGAACGACACCGACTTGAGCAGACAGGGCACGAGAGGTCGCGACTGCGCCTTCTCGTTCGGCTTGTGCAATCATCCCCGTCAACGCCATTGCCCGGGCGGCCTCCGCTTGTGCACTCTTGGCCCGAGCAACGGCGGCACGGTGCTTTTGCCGTGTACTCGCTCGGGCACTGTCGTTGACCTGTTCGAGCGCCTCGAGCTGGAGTTCGAGCGCGTCGATACGAGCAACGAGTGCCGTCTTGCGGGTCTGGACCGCTCGCAGCTTGCTCTCGCGAGCAACGAGAGTTCGTCGGGCCGCGCTCGCGTCCAACGACACCAACACATCGCCTTCTTCGACCCATTCCCCCAACTCCACCTCGACCCGCTCCACCACGCCATCCAGGCTCGGTTGAGCGGCAACCGGCAATTCGACGCTCTCGACTCGAGCGTCGGCCGTCGTGGCGTATTGCCTCACTTGCGCAAGGACAGCCCAGGCCATCCACCCCGCAAAGACGACCGCGACAATGACGAGAATGAACCGCACATCACCCGCGAACGGGTCGCGACTCATTGCACGTAAGGTACGAGAAAAGGGTCGAGCCATCGAACTCGCAGGACGCTATCAAATCGAGCGACGGTAGTTGTGTTGAAGTGTCGCAAGACAGTGGTGAGATGATGCTCACGGGTGTATCGGCCCCTGGGTCGGTGGGATCGTACCGCTTGCTTGGAACCGCGCCATCGTGTGCAAAAAGGCGCTGCCACCCTCTGAACACTATTTTTTTGAACTTTGAGTATACCCCCTTGATGCACTGACTGCTACAGTGGTCAGCCATGACTGACAACAAGATCACTGATAGCAAAGCGACCACGAACTCCAAGAAGGCGACTTCGAAGGGGATCAAGGTCCGTAGCTCCGTTCGTGCCGCTGCTGCAGCTGCTGCCCCCGCAGGTGCCATCGGTGCTGCGCCTCGTTGGATGTGCTTCTAATTAGAAGCTAGCGGCATCAGCCGAGAGGGCGTCGGCTCATGCTGGCGACTTCCCGGCTGAGGCCTTTATGCGGATCCGCGCTCGTATGCAATCATCATCACATCCATCGTCGCAGCTCGAACGACTGGTCGAATGTTGGCCCAGGCGTGCGGGCGTGCGACGTGACGAGTTCTACGAGCAGGACTATGGGAACACGGACGATACCCGCCCAGATTACCCGATAAACATCGTTCCGTTTGAAGAGCACCCCAACTTCCAGGCGGCTTCGCCTGAGCAGAGAGCTTCGGTATTGACCGGAGCATGGTTGGCCTACAACGAGCGAGTGATCGAAATCGAGCATCTCGTCACGAACCCTGCAATTGATCTACTGCTAAGGGGAACCCTTCCTGGCGCAAGTAATCCAGTGGTGCGGCAGGCCCTGCAGCAGACACTCATCGATGAGCAATTTCATTTGATGATGCACGAGCAGGCGATTCGCGAGACACGGCTGAAAAATCCGTGGACCAGCGAACTCGAACTCCCGCATTCGATCGTATTTCGGAAACTGCACGTCTTGCGTGCCGAATGCCCCGAACAATGGCAAAAGGATCTATTGATGCTGTTGTGGGCAATCGTCTCCGAGATGACGATCAACGCCTACCTCAATCTATTGTCGCGCTCGGACAACATCCGTGAAGTGAATCGCCGACTGAACTGGCTCCACAATCGTGACGAACTCGCCCACAACGAGATATTCGTAGAGATCAGCAAGGCCGTATTCAGGGCCCTCAACCCTCATCAACGAGACTTTTTCCTGCAGATGCTCCCCCGCACGGTGGAAGCCTTCACGTCGCACGACTTCTCCTCCTGGGAGGCGGTCCTGCGGGCTACGAAGCTCCCCGGCACGGCGACCATCATCGGAGACTGCAAGGATAAGTCCGGGAAATTACTAAGCGACGTGTCTTACGCCTATCGCCTCCTCGAGCACTTGGAGATCGTTGGATCGACGGACGTCGACCAGCGGGTAGCGGCGAATTCCCGTCAATCCTCCGAGTCTCAGGTGCTCGTGTGATCCAGCAGCCGCGAATCCTACCATTCAGCGAGCTTCAGCACTGGACTGCGAGGACTTGCGAATTTCTCGGCAGGCCGCTCGTCGTCTCATTCGACGAGCAACCTCGCGAGACGATCCTGAAGCCGGATGAAGCCGGTGTCAGTAAGTCGCAGGCATACATCCAGCACAGTGAGGCAATCTGGGACAAGCACGTGGCGCGACACGGGGGAAACCTCTGGAACGGTCGTGTTTGTACGATTCAGAGCATCGAGGTCGCCGACGGACGGCTCACGCTCGGAACCGGCACTTGTGGCTACAAGGACATTATCTTTAAGCAAGAGCTGGGCATCGAAGCATTCGTGAAATCCTACGGCCCCGAGACCTTCGACGTGCACGGCGTGACCGGTATCGTCCCCATCACCGAGACCCACGAGGTGATTCTCGGCGAAGTCGGCAAAGGTACAATTCAAACTCCAGGGTGTCTCGACATCATCGGGGGAACCCTCAACCGGGACGAGCATTCGGTGGAGTCCTTCACCGATATCGCCCAATTGGCCGCCGCGGAACTCCGCGAAGAGACGAGTGTGAGCCTCGAGCCAGGGCAACTTCGGCTCGCGTCACTCGGCTTCTACGACGGTCGCTGCTACGTCTTGTTCCTCGCGCAAACCCACTCACGGGAGTTCGAGGTCGACGCGACGCTCAATGACGAACTCGCCGCTGTTCATCGACTCTCGCTGAGCAGCATTTCCCAAACAAAAATGCCCACGACCCGTGACGTCGCATACTTGCAGACGTATGCCGACAGCATCCTGCCCTCACGGGCATCATGAGAACGAAAATGACCAAAGTAACGGTAGTTGGTGGAGCAGGCTATCTCGGTAGTTCCCTGTGCACGCACTTGCTCGAGATGGGCCACGAGGTGACGGCAATCGACGCACAGTGGTTCGGAGAGCAATCGCTGGAGCACCTGCGTCAATCTCCTCGATTCCATAGCCACTGTGTCGACGTGCGTCGTATCGACGAGGTGATGCCACTGCTCCATGGGCAGGACGCAATCATCTGTATCAGTGGGCTCGTGGGCGATCCTGCGTGCAAGATCGATACGGCATTCACTTACAGCTGCAACTATCTAGCCAGTGTCACTCTGGCCATGATGGCCAAGCGCCTGGGGATCGGCCGCTTCATCTTCGCGTCGAGCTGCAGCGTCTATGGACGCTCGGCGTTGGGCCCCGACCTGTTGTCGGAGACCTCCGCGACCAATCCGCTCTCCTATTACGCGCAAGACAAGCTCGATACCGAGCATGCGCTATATGAGCTCGCGGACGAGTCGTTCCACCCCACGATCCTGCGCCTGCCCACGTTGTTCGGCTGGTCGTACCGAATGAGGTTCGATCTCGTCGTCAACCTGTTCGCCGCCCAGGCGTGCCGTGGCAATAAGATTCAAGTCATCGGCGGAACGCAACGACGACCATTCCTGCACGTTCGTGATGCCGCCGCTGCGTTCGCTCAGGTGCTCGAGACGGATGTCGATCTCGTGTCCGGCGAAGTCTTCAATGTCGGAGACGAGCAGCACAACCTCCGCATCGTCGACTTGGTCGACGTGATTCGCGAGGTCATTCCCGAGGTCCGCGCGGAAGTGGTGACGAGCGCGGTCGATCCGCGCGACTACCAGGTGGACTTTCAGAAGATCAAATCCGCCATGGGGTACACGTGCAGCGTCTCCATGACGGACGGAATTGCCGAGATCACGAAGATGCTCCGAAACTCGGCGATTGCGGACATCAAGTCCCCGAGCTTCGTCAACGAGGCCCGTACGCGAGAACTCATCGAGGGGTCGAACAGCGAGTCTGTATCTCGTACCAGCCCCGCCGAGGAGGAGCTGGCGCGAGAGCCCGTCATCAAGTCTCGGCCGATGCGAGGATCGGTCAAGCGCGCGGTGAATGAGCCCCGGTATGAATCCTAGGGTCACGTCACTGCGCAATGCCGAGCGAGACTTCTCGCTCCACGCCCCGACCCACGTCATCTCGATGATGGACCCGTCGGTCGATCCTGCGCGTGTTCCCAAGTTCGGAACCTCCGCCAGCGTCCTCCAACTCTTCTTCTATGACGACGATGATCTGGACCAGCAAACCGAGCCGGTCATCGTGTCACTTCGTCGGATCTTGGCATTCTTGCGAGAGTTCATCGCGACCCCCGGGGACACGAGCCTGCTCTTGCACTGCCACGCGGGGGCAAGCCGCAGTCCAGGCGTCGCGTACATCTATCTCGCGATGCGGCTCGGTCCCGGAAACGAGGACCGTGCATTTGCCGAGTTGTTCGAGTTCACGAACAAACCATGGCCGAGCCGACACCTGGTCGAGCTCGCCGATGAAGAACTCGGACTCGAAGGCAGGCTGCTCCGTCCCCTCGACGCCTATCGAGCTCGATTCCCACGACGCTATGACGCGTACATGAGGCTCAATCGACGACGATCGTTATAAACCCATGCCAGGCTCATCCAACACGGTCGCGGCTCGGCTGCCCTTCCACCGCGTAGTCTCGACGGCAGACACGTCGGACGAATCCGCCGATCGGATCGTCGACACCACTCTGTCGACCCGAATTGCAGAATTCTCGGCCACCGTCGGGGTCGAGCCGGTGCATATCTACGCCGCAGCCCACTTGCTCACTCTCGGGGTCCTGACACAGGAACGGAGCCTCGACACGGTCGTCATATCGAATGACCGAGCTCGAGCCCTTTCCCATCAGTCGTCGACGAGGTCGAAGAGAGAGGTCGTCGAGGATGTCGCGCGTCAGCTGGCGCAGACCAACCCCGTCGCGCTCGACGACCTCGCCGAGTTCGAGACGGCGCTCATCTATGGGTCCGAGTCCCGCTCCAGCCTCGCCCCCGGGCTGCTCTTCGGCTTTTCCGCCGCGGAGACGGCTCGTGGGACCCGGCTCGGCGTCAGCACTCGTAGTCTTCGTATCTCGCCCGAGCTTGCACGGTATGCCCTGAATATCTACACCGAGGTCCTGGGGGCGATCGTATGCACCCCCGATGAGCCCCTGACCTATCGAGACTATCTCGCGCAGGACGAATTCGAGAGCATCGTCCTCGACTTCAACGACACCATCACTCCGTATGACGAGTCGGCGCTGCTGCACACCGGTTTCGATCGGCAAGCACAGACCTGCCCATCCCGAGTCGCCCTCGTCTGGGGAGAGACGTCGGTGAGCTATGGAGAGCTGCAGCGCAACGCCAACCAGCTCGCCAACCTGTGGCTCTCGTCCGGGCTCCTCGAGCCGGGCGATCGAGTCGCCCTGCTCTCGGAACGCTCGCCCTTCGCGATCGCGGCGATGCTCGCAGCGCTGAAGGCCGGCTGCACGTACATCCCGATTGATCCCGAGTTCCCACCGGAGCGCCAGCGCTACATCATCGAGAACTCCGAAGCCCGCTTCATCGCGGCCGACCGCAGCTACGACATCGTGGATGAGCTCGGCGTGCCCGCGTTCGTGAGCGGCGACGAGCGCCTCGCGAACCAGCCCACGACAGGCCCAACCGCGGCGGCCTCTCCCGAGGACCTCGCGTACGTCATCTACACCTCCGGGTCCACGGGCAGGCCCAAGGGCGTGATGGTCGAGCACCGCTCGGCGGTGAACCTCGTAGAGACCATCAACCGCGAGTACACGGTCGACGCATCCGATCGACTCATCCTGCTCTCGTCGCTGTGCTTCGATCTGTCCGTCTACGACGTCTTCGGCGCGCTGTCGGTCGGGGCGAGCCTGCTGCTGATCACGCCCGATCAGATCGTCGACGGGTTCAAGCTCGCCGAACAGCTCGAGCGGCACCACGTCACGCTGTGGAACTCGGTGCCGTCGACCATGTCGCTGCTCCTCGAGGTCCTCTCGAGCCCTTCGGCTCGCTACACCCTCCCCGACCTGCGCTTGGTCCTGCTCAGCGGCGACTGGATCCCGCTACGGCTGCCCAGCGTGCTCGCAGACAAGTGTCCGAGCGCTCGGCTCATCAGCTTGGGTGGTGCGACCGAAGGAACCGTCTGGTCGAACCACTATCCGGTCGGCCAAGTGGCGTCGCACTGGGCCAGCATTCCCTACGGCTACCCTCTCGCGAACAACTTCTTCTACGTGCTCGACGACGACGGCCAGCCTCTGCCGCGTGAAGTCGTGGGAGAGTTGTGCATCGGCGGTCTCGGTGTCGCCCGCGGGTACATGAACGACGAGGAGCGGACCGCTCGAGCGTTCGTCGACAACCCCTTCACTCAGGCACACGAGGGCCGCCTGTATCGCACGGGCGATCTAGGCCGTCTCACCCTCGAGGGTCACCTCGAGATCATCGGGCGGAAGGACGCCCAGGTCAAAATCAACGGCTACCGGATCGAGCTCGGTGAAGTCGAGCACGCGCTCGAGCGCAACGACCAGGTCGAGCGGGCGGTCGCAGTCGCTCGCAGCGTGAACCAAGCCGGCGATCGTCAGCTGGTGGCGTACGTCGTGGGACGCTCGGGGATCGACCTCGATCCCGGCGAGCTTCGAGATCACCTCGCGGGGATCGTGCCGTCGTACATGGTGCCGTCTCTGTTCGTGTTCGTGGACGAGCTGCCGCAGAACGACAACGGCAAGATCGATCGGAGCAAGCTCCCCGCACCCGATCTCGCGTCCATCAAGATCGGACCGAAGGCAGCCCCGCCGTCTCGAGGTGGTGCCTCGCCGGTCCATCGTCATCTTCACGCGTTCTGCTCCGAAGAGCTCGGGCTGGAGCTTTCGACCACGACCGCGACGCTGGTCGATCTGGGCCTGACGTCGCTCGGTGCGGTGCGCCTGCTGACCGAGGTCCACCGCGAGTTCGGCATCGAGCTGTCCGTCGCGTTGCTGATGAGCTTGGCGACGCTGGATGGCCTGGTCAGCTATGTCGAAGAGCACGCTTCGGCCTCGGGCGAAGGGTCGAGTGCCGTCGTTGCGGCCGAGGCCCTCGATGCTCCAGAGACTCCGATCCCCCTGACGGGCCTGCAGCGCTCGTACTGGTTCGGCGAAGGCTCGTTCTTCCCGCTCGGCCAGAGCATCGCGCATACGTACCGGGAGCATCAGATCTCGTCCGATGCGGCCGCCCGCCTCGACGACGCGATCAATGCCCTCATCGCGGCGCACCCGGTGCTTCGAGCGTTCGTCACTCGCGACGGTCACTGGAAGATCCTTCCCGAGGCGAAGTACCGCTGCACACGAACCGAGTTCACGGCCGACTCCGATGTCGACAAAGAACTCGAGGCGCTACGGACCGAGCATCGGGAGCACGGGGTCGAGACCTCGAGCTGGCCGCTCTTCGAATTCCACGCCGTGAAGCTCCCGGACGAGTCGTTCCGGTTGTTGTCGAGAATCGATCTGATCCTCCTGGATGGCGTCAGCATCGACAATCTGTTTCGGCAGCTCTCCGATCTGCTCGCGACCGAGGTGTGCGACGTCGCTCCGCCGCGCTCGACCTACGAGGAGTACCGTCGCACGTGGATGTCGGCGTTCGTGAATACCGATCGTTTCCGAGAGGCGGAGCGCTACTGGAAGGCGGCCGTTCCGTCGCTGCCGGACGCCCCTCGGTTGCCGCAGCTTCGCCCGATCGACGACGCACCGCGCTCGAGCCTGACGACGAAGTCGTTCACGGTCGATGCCGACCCCTGGTCGCGCCTGCAACGCGAAGCTGAAGCGATCCAGGTCAGCCCGAGTCTGCTGCTCTACGCCGCGTTCGCGCTGGTCCTTCGCCGCTGGAACGAAGCACCTCGCTTCACCGTCAACGTCCTCTACTACAACCGCGAGCCCCTGGTCGAAGAGGTCGGCCAAGTGTTCGGCAACTTCTCGTCCACGGTCCTGTCGGCGGTCGATGTGCGTCGAGGCGAGAGCTTCGTGGCGTTCTTGCGACGCCTCTCCGAACAACGGAACCGCGAGCTGAAGCACGCGATCTACGATGGCGTCGATGTCTTGACCGAGCTCAATCGTCGTCGTAGCGACGACCACCGCGGCATGCCGGTCGTCTTCACCAGCCTGCTCGGCGTCGAAAACTCCGGCAAACGAGACGTGCTCTCGGAAGCGGCGTTCGGCGTTCAGACTCCGCAGGTCTACCTCGACATGCTCGTCCGGGAATCCGGCGAAAAACTCGTCGTCACGTGGTCCGTGCAAGAGGACCTCTTCGAGCCCGGGCTCTTCGATGACATGCAGTGGTCACTGCAGCACGTGCTCGGGCGCATCGCTCGAGAGGGCATCCCCGACGAACGACTCGACGTTGCGCTCCCTCCCCAGCAAGCGAAACTCGTCAGCGAATCGTCCGCGAGCGGCTCGCTACGCGGCCGACATGGGATCCATGTCTTGAACGACGAAGGGCAATTCTGTCCCGTCGGCGTCGTCGGACACGCGTTCACGAAGGTCCTGCCGGGAGGCAAAGACAACACCTTCACCGTCCCCTGCCCCGGCTCGGGCGCCTTGCTACACGGTGCCGGGCAGCGATGCCGATACCTCGGCGATGGAAGCGTCGAGTTTCTCGATGAGCCCGACGTCGCGGTCGACCTTCAGACCTCGGAGTCGGACGACACCTCCGTCCCCCAGCGTGAACGAGCGATCGCCCAAATGGCGGTCGAGCTCGAGCAAGCGTGGGGGGAGCTGCTCGGTCTGTCGAACATCGGGGTCGATGCCAACTTCTTCGAGCTCGGCGGGAGCTCGCTCTCCGCCGTCCGACTGCTGAGCAAGATCGAGCAACGGTTCGGACACAAGCTCCCGGTCGCGGAACTCTACCGACGGTCGACGCCCCAGGCCCTAGCGGCATACCTCGTCGATCGCCCGCAGAACGCTCCGGCTCTCACCGCGGCCGACGACAACTTTCTACTCCTGCAGCCCGACGGAGATCGCAGCCCGTTCTTCTGCATTCACGCGATCAGTGGTCACGCTCTCGGATACCGAGCGCTGGCTCAGCAGCTACGCGGATCCGATCGCCCGTTCTACGGCATTCAGGCCTTCGGGATCGAGTCGGGTCAGCAGCCGATCTCCAGCATTCCAGAGATCGCGAAGCGATACGTCGCGGCGCTGCGAAAAATCGACCCCCAAGGTCCATACTCCTTGGGCGGATGGTCCTTCGGTGGGTTGGTTGCGTACGAAGCTGGGCGGCAGCTGATCGCAGCTGGGCAGCGCGTCGACCAAGTGATCATGCTCGACACCGTGGTGCCTTCGCTCGAGCCGCACAGCGACCTGCACGACGCCCCGGAACTCTATCAACTGTTCCTGGCCGACGTCGAAGCGAGTCAGAGCATCCATCCCGATACGAGCGGAGACAAGGGTCGCGCTAGCATCCAGACCCTCGCGGCACAGCCCTTGGAGAAACTGTTCCGCGTGTACTCGGCACACAGCCGAGCGATGGCCGACTACACGGTCGAGCCGATCGATGCCCCCGTCACCTTGCTACGCGCGACCGAGCGACGCCCCTCCGAGTTCGATGCTCATCTGCAGATTACAGATGACGCGCTCGGATGGTCCGTGTTCCCCAATGTGCGCGTCGTCGATGTTCCGGGCGATCACTTCTCGATCTTCGCCGAGCAGAACCTCCCCCGGCTCGTCGATGTGTTGACTTCGGCGCTCGAGCCCGCGAGCGGTGATGCCTACATGTTGAACTTGTCCGCACGAGCGAACGCTTCGGTCGATGACGGGGCACCCGCTGCCACCGAGCCCGCGAAGCGGGCCTCGGGTCACGAATAGGGCTGCTTCGTAGCCCGACCTCGGGCGCCGCTCATACAAAGACGGCGCACGAAGGTCGGGCCATCGGGATCGGATCTCCGACCCGCGAGAGACGACCGGTCTCATCGTCGATCCGATAGACGACGATGGTATCGCCCGGCATGTTCGAGCAGAGCAAGTACGACCCATCGGGCGACATGGCCAGGTGCTGCGGTCCCCGCCCCACGCCCTCGGTGATGTCGACGAGGGCGAGTTCGCCGGAATCTCCGATCTGAAACACGGCGATGCTGTCGTGCCCTCGATTCGTTCCGTAGAGAAAACGACCCGAGGGGGTGATCTTGATGTCGGCGGTATCGGTGACCTCGTCGTATCCCGGCGGCAGAGTCGAGAGGGTCTTCCGTTCGTGCAAGGCCCCGGACGCGGAATCGTAGTCGTAGTGGGTGATGGTGTCCGAGATTTCGTTGATGACGTAGACCCACGGCGCCGACGGATGGAACTCCATGTGGCGAGGGCCCGCGGCGGGAGCCGTGCGCACGATCGGTGGTTCGGACTGCGTCAGGGCTCCACGCTCGGCGTCGAAGCGGTAGCCGTGAATGACGTCCATGCCCAAGTCCACGACGTAGACATGGCGGTTGTCTGGGCTGGGCACGATCGCATGCGGGTGCGAGGCCGCCTGCCGCTCGGGGGTCACGCTCGAGCCTTGGTGGTGAACGAACACCCCGGCTGCGCCGAGGGAACCGTCGGGTCGAACCGGGTAGCCGAAGATGTCTCCCGCGGCGTACGTCGCGGTGAACACCATCGTTCCGGCGACATCGACCGAGAGATAGCAAGCGCTGTCGCTCGCCGGCTGGCGGTTGAGCCTGACGAGTCCACCGTCGTCGTCGACCCGCTCGAACGCGGCCACGCCCCCCTGCTCGTATTCATCGATCGCGTACAGAAATCGTCGACAAGACGAAAGCGCCAAGAAGAAGGGGGTCGTCGTGTCGGTGGTACGTCGAAGCAGCTCGAGCCGCCCCGTTTGCGCGTCCATGCGCGCCGCTTGAATCCCCGGGTCTTCTTCCGAGAAAGAACTGATGTAGACCAGAAAGGAGCGAGGCGTACCGGGCATGGGACGAGGCCGGGAACTCTAGCGCATCGAGATCTCGCGCTCCAGCCTCCGGGGCGTCGTCGAGCGGCGCCGACCGGAAGGGCCGCTGCCGCTCGACACCATCACCTACGACCGGCGAGACACGCCGCTACGCCGTCGCAGCCGACAGGACCTTCTCCACCGCATCGCACAGCGACCGCATGTCCGCCTCCTCCAGGGTAGGGTGAACCGGGAACAGCAGGCTCGTGTCTCCGAGTTCGCTGGAGTTGGGTAGCTCTTCCTTCGGAGTCCAATCCGCGGGAAACACCTTCTCCCGATACATCGGCAAGTAACCGGACGAGCACGGCACGCCCTCGGCCCCAATGGCGTCCTGCACCTTGTGCCGATCCCAGCCGGGCTTGAGCCGCTCCGGCCGGACACACACCGAGTACTTGTAATACGAGTGCTCGACGTCGGCGGGCGGATGCACCACTCGCAGCGCGGGGAGCTGCTGAAACGACTCGGTGAGAATGGCCGCGTTGCGGCGCCGCAGCGCCACCTGCTTGGGCAGCTCCCTGAGCTGGATGCGCCCCATCGCCGCTTGCATCTCCGTCATGCGGAAGTTGGTGCCGAACGCCTCGTGCAGCAGCCGATAGCCCGGGGGATGCTTCTTCCGATAGACGGTGTCGTAGGACTTCCCGTGGTCCTTCAGGCTCCACGCCGTATTCCAGATGGACTCGTCGTCGGTGGTGAGCAGGCCGCCCTCTCCTCCCGTCGTGATGATCTTGTCCTGACAAAATGAAAACGCATTCACATGTCCGATCGACCCGACCAGACGGCCCTTGTACGTCGCACCGTGGGCCTGCGCACAGTCTTCGATGACCTTGATGTCATGACGTGCAGCCAACTCCATGATCGAGTCGAGATCGGCCGGCCAACCGTAGAGGTGCACGACGATGATGGCGCGCGTCTGTGGCGTCAACGCCTGCTCGATGGTCGCAGCCGTGACGTTTTGACTATCGAGGTCGACGTCGGCGAAGACGGGCCGCGCGCCGCGAGCAGCCACACAGCTCGCGGATGCGACGAAGCTGCGGCTCGTGACGACGACATCGTCTCCGGGCCCGATCCCGAGCGCCCACAGGCATAGTTCGAGGGCGACCGTACCGTTGGCCAGGGCGATGCCGTGTCCGACGTTCAACGATTCTGCGTACTCTCGTTCGAACGAGCGGCCGTTGTCACCGGTCCAATAGTTCACCCGACCCGAGCGCAGGACAGCGGAAGCCGCTTCGATCTGTTCCTCATCATAAGCCGGCCAACGAGGCCAAGGCGCGGAACGAACCGGGGCGCCGCCATCGACTGCGAGTCGCGCTTCACGAGGTGAATCCATGTCGAGAAGCATAGGAGAGCATGGGCCTTGCGTCATGGCCGTTTTGTGCTCGGGGCCGCACACCGAGCGCTCGAACAGTCACATCGCCGACCGCCCCACAGGCGCGCCGACGGAGCGCGACGACAGCCGGTGAACTCACCACCTTCATCGCAAAGATCGAGCGCGAACCGGAGCCTCTCAGGCCCGCTCACGCGGTCGGTTACGCCCGGCTTCGTGCCGTGTGGAGCCATTGCACGCACCGCCTTTTTCGTTGTAAATCACGTCTCCGGCCGACGTGTCGTGGAGGCTCGCTCGATGGAAAAAGTACAGGGTTCGGATGGCTCTGCGACCGCAGAGTCCGTGACGGTGATCGGCTGGGGGACGGCCGCCTCCCCCGCGGCTCGAATGCTCGCCAAAGAGCGCGAGGCACAGCTCGCGCTGCTCGATGATGGCGACGCGGTGAAGCAGACCCTGGGCCAGACGAACGGGCCAGTCCTCGTGGTGACGACGACCCGCGACATCGATGAATTCCTGGACCTCGTGCACGGGGCCGCCGATACGCCAAACCGATGCCTGGGCTTCATCCTCGGCGACGACGAGGCCCAATGCCTACGACGCGCGGAACGTTTGTGCGAGGTCAGTGGCCCCGGCGCACGAGGAGACCAACCCTACTGGTCCGTCGAGCCCTGCCGACTCCACGGGGCGAGCTTGGCCACCTACGACGATGCGGAAGAGGCCGCGCGAAGCATCGAGGAGCCCAGCGAGGTCGCCTTCATCGTCGGGCACTCCAACGGCTTCGACATGCTGGCGGGGCATGTGTTCATGTGCATGAACGACGAGGCGAGCGAGGACGAGCCCTCGCTCGCCCTGCTGCCGTGTTTCCACGGTGCCGAGTGCACCCGCATCGGACCGAACCAGCTACGCCTGAACCCTCGACGCATTCGCGCCACCCGGATCATCAGCGTGGCGTGTTGGGGCGTGAACTTGTCGGGGGCGCTGTACGACACGCCGCTGTCGGTCTCCACCGGTTTTCTCGACAACGGCAACATCGAGGCGATGATCACCACGGTTCGCATCGCCTGCTCCCACCCGGCGGCCGTCGCACTGCTGTACTACTACGCGAACCTCGGCTTGCCCTTCGGCCAGGTCGCCAACCGGGTGAACGCGGAGCTTCGGGGGCTCGGCTACGAGATGGACTACGCGTGCTTCGGCGAGCCGACGTCGCGCCTCGAGCCCTCGGTCGAAGAGCACCCGATGCGGATCGAGGGTCGAAGCATCACGGTGCAGCTCGAGCCCCGCGACGAACCCCGAGACATCTGGCTTCGCGTCGACCCCCAGGTCGTGCCGGACGAGCCCCTGATCGTCGAAACCAGCGAGGCGTGTAGCACCGGCGTCATCACCCCGACGGGCGACCTGTTCCTCACGGTCGAGCCCGAGGGTGAGACGGTCTCGATCACGCTGGCATCGAAGACCGAGCTGCGCCGTGACGAAGCGGCCGCGGCCGTCCTGAGGGACATCGAAGCGCTGGGCCGACTCCTCCGCTCCATCTCCCCCACCGACGACGAGACCCAGGAGCTCGCCAACGAGGCGCATGCGTGCTGGAGGCAAGCGATCGACTATCTGGAGCGGTGGCCCTTCGGCCTACTCGGGGTCGGCGAGCTCACCCATGAGTTCGTGCTCGACGACATGTGGTCCGGCGTCGAGCAGCGAGTCTCCACCCTGGCCGTGGCCACCGCGAAGCTCTACTCACGATACGTCGACTCCCACTCGTGCATCTTCCCATTCTATGGCGGCCTGAGCCGCTACGAAGGGTCCACGCTGCACACGAGCCAGGGGCAATGTGTGCAGTGCGGCAACACCAACGACCAAACCCGCTACCGGGCGCGCCTCGGCGACCTCGAGCGGGTCGTGTTCGCATGCCGGGTGTGCGGCTTGACGTACTCCGGCGATCCCTCGCTCGTCAGCGAGCTCAGGGGTCCAAAGCTCCTGCGTGAGCGCGACCAGAGCGTCGCCCACGTCACGGTGACCAACCCGTACGACTTCCCCGTCAAGGTGTGCGCCGTCGTGGTATTCGCGGAGTTTCGTCGCGACAAGAGGCCCCACGCAGACCCCATCGTCGTGGACCTGGACGCCAACGCCGAAGCCCAGCTCGAGATCCCGTTCGAAATCCCGCCAGAGACGATACCCGGCCGCCACAACCTCGGTGCATGCGTGCTGGTCGGAGCTCGTTCTCACTTCATGAGGGCCCCCCTCACCATCGGCGCCCCGCTTCAGCGTATCCGTACGCGACCACCGACCGAGACCGAAGCGAAGGCCTGAAGCCCGCTGGCTCTACGACGGGTCGGTAGCACCGGGCGACACCGCGGCATGACGCAGCGCGGGTGCCCTGACCACGGGCCGCTGCTCGGCGTCTCTGATGGCGCCGTCGTGACCGTAGAGGCGCATGTAGTCTTCGGGTCGGTCGACGTCGAAGGCGATGCGCGGGTTGTCGTGCACGACAACCCTCGACAGCACTCGCCGTGCCGCCTGCAGGTGCTGGTCGAAGCTGGTGGGATGGCCGAACGCCGTCGCAAAGCGGCGCGGCAACGACATCCCGAGCGCATTCGTGTGCCGATGATCGTGCGCCCGCACGAGTACGGCCTCATGTTCGGCGAGCGCCTCGACGAGTTCCTCGACATCGGGTGCAGTCAGCCGGGGCAGGTCGGGCATCAGCACGAGCGCTGACGTCACCCCCCGCGTCGCGAGATGGGCGAGCCCCGCGTCGACGACCGCGGCCAAGTCGGCGGGTTCCGAGGGGTCGCGCAACGTCGAGGCACGATGGCCTTCGGCCACGGCCTCGACCTCGACCGAATCGGTGCAGACGACGATCCCATCCACGGCGCCGGCCAGCTGCGTCACCGCATTTTCGAAGAGCGCCTGGGCAAAACCCCAGCGAGCCCGGTCAGCCAGCACCGGCTCGAGGCGGGTCTTGCTGTGGCGGAACGACTTCTGCGGGATGAGCCCCCAGACGCTCACCGCAATCGCTCCGCTGCGAACGCGAGGACTCGCTGGGCGAGGGCCACACGCTCGTTCCGAGATTTCATGATCGTCTCCGTCGCGAGAACGGGCAGTCCGGTAACGGAGTCGCCATGCTCGACCACCATACCCGACAACAGCGAGCCGTAGTGCCTCGCGATTGCGTCCGCGGACGCGGGGACTCCGGCCAGCTGCGGGATCATCGTCGCCAGCGGTCCCTTGATCGCGCGGCCACCGACGATCGGGCTGACGGCGACCACGACCTTCTCCTGCAGTGCCTGACGGACGCCCTCGAGTCGCAGGATCGGATCGATCGATACATAGGGATTCGACGGACCGATGATGACCACATCCGCACCTTCGATGGCCCTCAGCAGACCGGGAGCGGGCGGCGGTCGGTGCTCGAAACGAATCGCCTGGACCTCTGGCTCCCCGCGGCGACGAACGAGCCAGTGCTGAAACGACAAGGTCCCCTCGCCGACGGTATCGACCAGCGTCGGGCAGGGCTCGTCGCTCATCGGGACGATGCGGGCCGTGATCCCGAGGGCACCGCACAGCCGGGAGGTGACCGCGCTGAGAGACTCCCCTCGGCGCATGGCGTCCGTGCGCAGCAGGTGAGTGGCCAGGTCTCGATCACCGAGCGCGAACCAGTCCGGCCCGCCGAAGGCTCGGATCTGCTCGAGCGCGCCGAAGGTCTCGTCCTTCAAGCCCCAACCGCGCGTCTCGTCGGCGAGCCCGGACAGCGTGTACATCACGGTGTCGAGGTCGGGACAGACGGACAGCCCGCAGTGGACGAAGTCGTCTCCCGTGTTCACGACCGCCGTCATCGACGGCGACAGCTCGTAGAGACCGTCGAGCAGGCGAGCGCCGCCTACCCCCCCGGACAGAGCGAGCACCTTCATGCGTAGAGGTCCTCGTGCGGGCGGCGGTTGATCTGCTGGGCCGTGTCGGCCGACGCGGGAAAGTGAAGGCCACGCACGACGACGAGCGCCCGCCCTTCCGCCGCCTGGCCCGCCACGAGATCGGCGGTGGCCGCCACTTGGTCCGCGAGCGCGGTGGTCGTGTGCTCCAAGGGCCGTCCCTGCATGTCACGCTGGTTGCGTTGATCCCAAAGTGGAGGCAACCCGGCGCAACCGATTGCCACCCCCACCGTACCCAGGCGAAACGGTCGCCCGAACGAGTCGCTGACGACGACTCCGATCCGCGGCGAGAAGACCTCTCGGAGCGCCTGCGCCGAGCGATCGGGATCCACTGGGAGCAACACTGCCCATGGACCCACGCTCGGTGTCGCATTACCGCCCGGCGCGGCATTGCTCAGGTCGATTCCCGCATTGGCCATCACGAAGCCCAAGCGGTGTCGCACGATCAACACGCCCTTTTTTGCCCGGGAGACCATCGTTGATTCACCGAGGATCAACTCGACCAAGCGAGGGTCCTTGTCGACTTCGGCCGCCAGCGAGTTCGCGCGGGGAGAGGGCGATACCGTGCTCAAATCGACGAATCGTCCCTCGGCGCGCGAGAGCACTTTCGATGAGAACACGAGGACGTCTTCGTCCTGCAGTTCCAGGCCCGCACGTCGGAGCGCGATGATGGCCAATTGCCCGACATCGTCTCCAGACTGGACCTCTGGAAACCCGGGTACCGCTGTTACTTCCAACCGAGAATCACACCGTATTTGCATGTGACTCCGTAGCGGCGGCGACGGTACACTACCGGGCTTGAAGATCGCAATCGTTGGTGGCACCGGGAAAGAGGGCAGCGGCCTCGCCGTGCGCTGGCTCAACCATGGACACACGGTCATGATCGGCTCTCGTGATGCCGACAAAGGACGAGCGCACGGTGAAAAACTCGGCGTGCAAGGCATGGGTAACGAGCAAGCCGCCGGCATGGCGGAGGTCGTCGTACTCACCGTCCCCTATTCCGCTCATGCGTCCACGCTCGAGGCCATTGCGCCACAACTGCGCGGGAAGATCTTGATCGACGTCACCGTGCCGTTGCGCCCTCCGAAGGTGAGCCGAGTCCAGCTGCCACCTGGCGGCGCCGCGGCACTCGAAGCACAAGCCATCGTCGGACCGGACACCCCCGTCGTCGCAACCCTTCATCACGTGAGCCACACGCACCTGGCCGGCACGGGAACGATCGAATGCGACGTGCTCGTGGCCACGGACGACGCTCGTGCCCGGGAGGTCACGCTGGAGCTACTCCGCGACCTCGGGCTGCGCGGACTCGATGCCGGGCCGCTCGCCAACGCGGTGGCCCTCGAGTCTCTCACGCCCGTGTTGATTCACCTCAACCGGCGATACAAGATCAGCAACGCGGGCGTCGTGTTCTCTGGCATCGGGTCGACGGACTAGCTCGGCTCACTCTTGCACGAAGGGAGCGTCGGTCTCGCATCGGGCGACGACCCGTTCGACGAAACGCGTCGCGGCGTCGAGCTGCGGAAGCGTGACGAACTCGTCGGGGCGGTGGGCTTGCGTGATCGAGCCGGGCCCGCAGATCAACGTCGGGGTGCGCAACGACTCTTGGAACAGGCCCGCCTCCGTGCAGTAGTCGACCTGCTGCGCCGAGCAACAGTGCCCCTCGTCGTGCTCCAGCAAGGTGCCGAGGACGGCGAGAAGACCCTCGCTGCCCTGGGAGCTCAGCGCGGGTAGGCTCGCGATCTCCTCCGTCTCGATCCGCGGCAAGGGGTTCCCTTGGCGATCGCTTCCCTGGGCGGGCCGCGACTCGCACCACGCCGCGAACTTCTGCAGCAACACCTCGCCGTCGACCCCGGGCAGGTGCCGGTACTCCCACAGCAGCTCCGCGAACTCGGGCACGATGTTGATCGCCGCGCCCCCGCGGATGACCCCGAGGTTGATGGTCGTGTGCGGGTATTCGAACGTCGTCGCAGGTGGGGGCGCCGTGTTGCGCAGCTCCTCCCCACGCTTCGAGAGGTAGTCCAGCACCTGCGCCATTTCCGCTATGGCACTGACGGCATGCGTCTGGGAGCTCGAGTGACCCGCACGCCCGTGGACCGAGGTCTTGAGCAGCTTCATGCCCTTGTGTGCGTTCACGGGCTCCATGTCGGTGGGTTCACCGACGATGCAGGCCGCGGGCGTGCCGAGTCGCTTGGTCAAAATTCCCACCGCTTCTCGGGCCCCGTGGCAACCGACCTCCTCGTCGTACGTCATCAACAGGTGGATGGGAGTCTGCAACCGAGCGGGGTTCATGCGAGGCACCGTGGCCAGCACCGCGGCGATGAACCCCTTCATGTCGCAGCTCCCCCGCCCGAACAGGCGGTCTTCGGCCAGCCACGGGTCGAAGGGATCACGCGACCAATTCTGGCCATCGATGGGGACGACGTCGGTGTGCCCCGAGAGGATGACCCCAGGCCGATCGGTCGGTCCGATGGTCGCGATGAGGTTCGCCTTCAGCCCGGTGGCGTCCTTCTGAATCTCGAACTCGATGCCGAAGCCACGAAGATACGAAGCCACGAAGTCGATCAGCTCGAGGTTGGAATCGCGGCTGACCGTTGGGAAGGAAATGAGCTCCCGAGCGAGTTCAACAGTGCTTCGCATCACGAGGATCTTAGCGCACACCCAAGTGCCTGGCCCGCGAGGTCTGACGCTTCATTTCCGCCCCGCGCGGGTGTGAACTCGAGCCGTGAGAGACCCGACCTCGACGTCGCGAATTCGCGTTGGCTCGAGGTCATGGGACACCCGACTTCGCGGCTGCTGCGCAACCTCGATTCGGCCGCCGAGACCAGCACAAAGAGCCGAAATTCGATTTTTTCGACGTGAGCGAAGAGTCTTGCCAGCGGCTGAGGCTATGCCACTATCCCTTGCACGGCGCCGGCCATACTGACGCCGACAACGAGGTTTGAGCATGCCCCAAAAGCGCGTCGGACTCTGGTTTTACACCAACGAACACGGACACGTCATTCGCCAGGAAATCGTGGACCGACTCGAGGCAGCGGGACTGGATGTCACCTACGACTTCGACATGAGGGAGTGCTACTGCCTCAACGGCCAGGTCTTTACTCGCGACGGCATCAACCTGTCCGAGATGGACGTGTTCCACTACATGAATGCAGAGGAACGCAACGACCACCAACACGACATGCTTCGTTTGATCGAAGAGTCGGGGGTCGAGATGTTCAACTCCTACGCGTCCTATACCTACGCGAACGACAAGTTCCTCGCGAACTGCAAGCTCCGCCAAGCAGGTGTCAATGTCGCGGACTCGATGCTGATCCCCGTCAACTTCGACGAGGACCGGATCCGGCGCATCTTCGACGAGTGGAAGAGCTTCATCATCAAGCCCCGGGACAAGATCTGTGCAACCGGGATCATGAAGATCGACAGCTACGAGAAGTTTTACGACTTCTACTTGTTCGCCAAAGAGTTCGTCGGGAACCTGTACATCGAGCGCTATATCCCCTTCGAGAAGCGTGACATTCGGGTCGAGATCTTCGACGACGAAGTCGTGGGCGATGGCTTCTCTCGGGTGATGGGCCACTCGTTCAAGACCAACGTCAGGTCCGGCGGCCGCGCGACGTTCATTCCCGCCGAAGACGACGCCAAGCAGACTGCATTGGATGCTGCGCGTGCGCTCGGCATCACCACCACCATCGTCGACATGGTCCGCAACACGGAGACCGGCGAGCCGTACGTGCTCGAGGTCAACCCGCTGCTCGGCGTGTTCTACGGAGCCCACTACGCGTCGCTCGGGCAGCCGGTCCCCGAGTACTTCGCAGAGATCGACAAGGTGAAGATCGAGTACATCGTCCGTCACATCATCCGGCTCGCCGATCCTTCTGCTGCCCTTCCCAAGCAATGAACAACCGCACCTTGCCCGGTCGCATCACGCTGTGCACCGGTGCGGCCGGTAGCATCGGTCGCGCCATCTGCCGTCGTCTGCTCGACGAGGGAGACATCATCGTCGCCGTCGACAAGAACGAGGACGGCCTCGGTCGGCTGCGAGAAACACTGGCCGTCGCGGACGAGCGCCTTCACCTTCTGGGGGTCGACGTCACCGACGCAGAGGCGCTCGCCCGGGGGCTCGAGCCCATCACCCGCACGACGGGACCGGTGCAGCTGCTGATCAACAACGCCGGGGGCAATCGCACGACCCTGCTCGAGGAGACCTCGATTCACGACTGGAAGGCCGACATCGAGCTCAACCTCAACGCGGCGTTCTACGTCTTTCAGCAGGTGCTCCCGGGCATGCTCGCCGCAGGTCGAGGCTGCGTCCTCAACATCGGGTCGGTCAACGGCCTGTCCACCTACGGCGACCCGGCCTATAGCGCGGCCAAGGCCGGTCTCATCAGCTTCACCCGATCCATCGCCACCGAGTACGGGCGGCGGGGTATTCGGGCCAACATCATCTGTCCCGGCACGGTGAAGACCGAAGCATGGGACGAGATGCTGCGACAGAAACCGGAGCTATTCGAACGGCTCTCGGCCATGTGCTCCCTGGGCGACATCGCTACGCCCGAAGACGTCGCCGCCTGTGTCAGGTTCCTGGCCTCCGACGAAGCCCGTCTCATTCACGGGAGCACGTTGGTCATCGACGGAGGGCTCACCGCGGGTGTCCCGACGGTCATGAACGAGTTTACCAACGACTAGGACACCTAGCCGCTGGTTGTGTGTGGAGAGAAAATGTCAGCCATCATCGAGAAGTTTCATTTTGACGAGGTCGTAGTCCCGTGCCATCCGGGTTCCATCAACTCGGAGGGGCTCGACAAAGCCCTGCACCGGCAGCCCGTCGCCGGCAAGAAGGCCTGGGGCATTCAGTTCTTCGAGCTTCGCAAGCTCATCCTGCGGGTGGAGCTCAGCAACGGTGTCGTGGGTGTGGGCGAGTTCTACCGCGACCACAACTGGGGCAAGGTCAAGGGCATGGCCGAGATCCTCATCGGCCGAGACATCAACGAGTTGTCCCTGCAGGCTCTACCGATCGGCGAGTGCAGGGAGTACTTCGGCTTCGAATGCGCGCTCTACGATACGGTCGCGAAGCACCGCGGCATGCGGGTCGTCGACCTGATCGGAGGCCCCGTTCGTGAGCACGTCGCCGTCAGTGCGTGGTCGAGCCACCGAACCGTCGAGGACATCGGACCCCTCGCCGGCCGTTATCACGAGATGGGCTACGACGTCATCAAGCTGAAGTCCGACCTCGAAGACGACGTGGTGCGCTGGTGTGAAGAGATCAAGAAGCACGCCCCCGGCATGCGCGTGATCTTCGACCCCAATGCTCGCTGGAAGAACGCGGGCTATGTTCGCGAGCGACTGCGGGGCCTCGAGCGTGTCGGCAACGTGATGCTGCTCGAAGATCCGCTGCCGCACTGGATGTATCACGAGTACGCGGAACTGCGTCGATTCAGCTCCATCCCCATCGTGCTCCACGTCTCCCCTCCATATACCGAGGAAGGCCAGTCGGTGCATGACGCGATCAATGCGATCAAGCATGGCTCGATCGACGGGTTCAACTTCAACGCAGGTGTCGACAGCTTCAAGCAACTCACGGGTGTTGCGTCCGCGGCCGGGGTCAACTGCTGGCACGGATCCGAGATCGACCTCGGCGTCCTCGAGGCGATGTTCATTCACAACGCGATCGCGGCCAAGTGCTGCGTGTGGCCCAGCGACATCTTCGGCCGCCTGCTGCGTGAACACGATCTTCTCAAGACCCCGCTTCGCATCGAGGCCCCGTACGCCTATCTTCCCGAGGGCCCGGGACTCGGGGTCGAAGTCGATCGAGACGCGATCGAGCGCTACAAGACCGGAGAGTGGTCGCTGTCCATGTCCTGAGACCGAAGACTCCTTCTGCGCGGCGATGCTCGGTCATCTGCATCGCCGCAGGAGGTGTCTCGACGCCCGGCCTGCCTGCTGTACGAACCCGGCTCGGCGTGGTCGCGAGGGTGAACCGAGGGTCGGGCTGACGACACTCGGTCCACTCGACGCGTACGGGTAGTCGGCTACGCCCGAGCCACGAGCAGCTGGATCGGCGTCTCGAACACGACGCTCCCCTGGCTGTCTGCGTGGACTGCCGCAAGCTCGGTGATGGCCTCGCGAAGCTCTTGCTTCTGCGACGTATCGAGTAAGTCGACGAGATAGCTGTCGCGCCACTGCTCCCACGCCTTCTCGACGGCGAAGCGCTTTCGAATGACGAGCCCGTCGTTCACGTCGGCCTCCACGAAGCCGCGCTCGCGGGAGAACACCGAGCGAAGGCCATCGGGGTTTCGAGTGGCGGGGTCTCCCATTTGCAGGCCCTCGATCTCGAAGCCTTTGTCGAGGAAGAAACGCCGAATGAGCGGCCCGAACTTGGTGATCGCTCCCGCTGGCGGGCGCGAGCTGGAAATCATAGCGACGAAGACCCCGCCCGTCTTCAGCACCCGACGAATCTCGGACGCGACCGGCTCGAGCGGGCGCATCAACATGAGCGCAGCATGACAGACGATGGCATCGACGGAGCCCGTCGTCAGTGACATGGAGTGCGCCTGTTCGCAGATGAAGCGAACATTGGGCTGCGCCTCCCACTTGCTCCGTGCGAGTTCGATCTCGTCGGGAGACATGTCGACACCAATGAACTGTGCGTCGCGGCAGCGCGTCTTCATGAGGCGCCCGATGAGATGCCCGTCGCCGCAGGCGAGGTCGACGATGGTGCCGAGCTCTTCCTTCGAATCGAGGAGTCCTCGAACGACGAGCTGATAGGAGTCGACGCCGTCGAGGACATCGTGACCGGCGAACACCTCGGGGCTCGCCCCCGCCAGTCGGCCGTGTGCACTCCGGAGGTAGGCATTCCAGTCCTCGTCGCCGAGGGTCTCGCCTCTGAGCATTCGCGCCGCGTGATCGGAGCCGCCGTCCTTACCCTCGTCGAATTTCATCTGAACCTCGTCGTCTCGCCGTCACCGACAGCCAGCTATGCATCCGGGGCTTTGCCCCGTGCCTCTCTCATGAACGCCTCGATGTCCGCAGGAAGCCGGGGAATCTTCTCCGACATCACCGTGACGCCGTCCTCGGTCACGAGGATGTTGTCTTCGATGCGCGCCCCGATGTTCCACCAGTCTGGGTTCACGTCGGGCGTGCCGCTTCGGACGTAGATGCCGGGCTCGAGCGTCATGACCATATTCGGGAGCAGCTGTCGCCAGCGGTTTTCGTCGATGGCGTAGGTGGCTTCATCGTGGATGTCGAGCCCCAGCCAGTGCCCCATGTTGTGCATGAAGAACCGCCGCCACGTCTCCTTCTCCAGGTGCTCGTCGTAGCTGCCCGAGATGACCCCGAGGTCGAGGAGACCCGAGATGACGCGGTCGGGCACGATGCCCTGCGGGACGTCCAGAGTCACTCCGGGGCTGACCAGCGACATCAGCTCGCGCTCGATCGACAGCACGAGCTCGTACAGCGCCCGCTGCCGCCCCGAGAACCGACCGTTGGCGGGATAGGTCACGGTGAGGTCCGACGTATAGAACTCGTACTCCGCCCCGGTATCGATCAGCACGAGGTCACCGTCTCGTACCGGCCCCGCGTTGCGCTCGCGATAGTGCGACAGGCAACCATCCACGCCCGAGATCACGGTGGGCGCGAACGATGGCTCCGCGCCTCGTCGCAGGTACTCCCGGGTGAGCTCGGCCTCCAGCTCGTACTCGTGCATGCCGGGACGCGTCGCGCTCATCACGTGCAGCAGGCCATCGACGGTGATGTCGACGGCGTGCTGCAGCAGCGCAATCTCGGCCGCCGACTTGTATAGCCGGAGTTCGGAGACCAGGGTCTCGAGCTGAGACAGGTTGGTCGGGGCCACCACGCCGCGGCGAACTTTGTACTGCACCGAGCGCAGCCACTGGGGCAGCCTCGCATGTACGACGTCGTCACGACCGAAGAGGTAGTAGACCGTGTTGATGCCGTCGAGCAGCGGGGGACCGATGTCGTCGAGTTGTTCGACGAGATATCCACGGTCCGCCCCGAAGACCTCCACCGCTTCGGTGGGTCCGCTCCGCTTGCCGAGCCACGCCTCGCGCTCCGGGACGGGGCGGCGAGTGAACAGGAGGTACTCGCAGTCGGACGCCGAGCGCCGAACGAAGACGGCCCACGCCTCCGGCTCGATGAACCCGGTGACATGGTAGAAGTGGCTTCGCGGCCTGAACCGGTAGCAGGTGTCGAAGGTCCGCTCGACTTGGTCGGCGGTCCGCAAGATGGCCACGCTCCCGTCACACATGCGCTCGAACAGCGCTCGTCGTCGCGCGGCGAACTCGGCCGCGCCCACGGGCTCGGGTGACGGTGCGTCGGTCACGGGCTCAGAACTCCGCGTAGGCCTCGACGATGGAGCGCATGCTCGACCCCGAGCGCAATAGGCGGAGCGCGTGGCCTCCCGGGCACTCGAGCTGCTCTGCGCGTCGATACAGCGGCTTGAGGAAGACCTCTTCTCCTCGGCCGCGCTCTTGCAGACCGCGATGAGAGAGTTCGACGAGGCGCTCGAGGACCTTGCGCATCTCCGCCGCCGGGGCGATTTCTTCCTGGCGGCCGACGTTCACCAGCCGTCGGAGCTCGGAGTTCGACAGAGACGTGCCGAGCGCGTCGAGCACTTCCTCCACCTCGAGGAGATGCTCGCGACATCCGAGCACGAACGCGGCCGGAGCGAACGCGTCTCGCAGCGGCTGCTCGCAGAACGAGCGAATCTCCACCGTCTTGTGCTTCGTGAGCGTGATGTTCTTGAAGCCCTTGAACCCCTCGAGGTGCTCGAGGCTCGGATGGACGACCGTCTCGCGGGGCTTGGTCCAGTCCTCCATGAACCACCCGGGGAGGGTCTCCGTCTCGGGCATCAGCAAGTAGTCGCGGAGCGGGAGCGGACGGAAGCAGATGAGCCCCGGGTCGGGCGTCTTCCACATCGCGAGGTCGGCCATGGCCTCGCAGACGTCCGTGACGCTGCGAAAGTCCCGGTCGTGTGGACCGAGGTTGCCCTCGAGCGTCCCGTAGACGCTGTCCGCATAGAACAGGTCTCGGCTTCCCACCCACGGCCCGACCGCCTCCCCCTCGCGCGGAGGCACGATGGAGTTGGAGAACAGTAGAGCGAAGATCCAGTCGAGCTTCGAGTAGACGCGGAACACATCGGGCAGCTCGTCGACACTACAGTCGACGTGCACCTGCGAGGCGTTGACGAACGCGAAGAAGTCTCGATGATAAAACTGTGACTGTTTCGGGTGCACCTGCGCGAAGTGACGAAGCAGTCGATAGTTCGAGACCTCCAGGGGGTCGGTGTTCATCGTCTGGAAGTTGGGGTGGAGCCCCAACCCAGACAAGACCACGCCCTCGGGGGCCAAGGCCTGCTGCATGCAACGAAGGTAGTCGTAGCTGCGCTCGGCGACCTCGTTCAGGTCCTGCCCCGGTGCGAGCGCCAGCTCGATCATGTGGAAGCAGTACTCGAACGCGATGAAGTCACCGTTGCGGGTATTCGTGGCCGCGACGAGTCGGCCCGACGCGTCGCGCTTCCCGGGCTCGAGGGCAAAGGTCTCGACGAGACGCTCCAGCGCCGCGACGGCCACGTCGGGTTCGACGGAGCCGCCATCGAGCGCGACCAGAGGGATCTCGAGCTCGATACCGAAATCAGAGCCGGACTTTCGAACCATCGGCTCGACGTAACGTTCAAAGAGAATTTCGGCCGCGTGCATGGGAATCAACCGTGACGGGATGCAGAGCGCGGAGTCGAAGTCTCGGCTTCGACATCATCACCGCGGCGGGCGGTCGCATCGACCGCGCACACGCGAAGCTCACACGTGTAAGAGCGCCCGGAGGCGTCGGGAAGCCAGGTCTCGTGGGGCCCGGGCAGCATCTCGGAGACGTCGACGTACTCGACCTTCGACGTGATGTAGAGCAGCGCCTCCACGAGGAAGGGGTTGTCGAAGTCGATCATGATCGGCTTCCGCTCGCTCGGGCTCTTGACGAAGACGCGACGGGGAAGACCGTGGGTCTGCGCCCAGCGACGCACGGAGAGAAAGCTCGCCGCATCTCCCCCCGCGGCCTTCGTGGGACAAGGCAGGCGCCACCGTTCGCGGGAGATGACGACCCCATCGACGGTGACCCGGGGCAGGCGCTCGCTGTCGAGGAGCTGAAACGACTCCGGCGCAGCGTTGACCAGGTAGTTGTCGAGCACCACGCGAAAGTCCAGCGTCAGGCGCCCATCTCGTGTCGCCACCACGAGCGTGCCCTCGGCGTCACGAGTGACGACGAGGTCTCCGATCGCGAGGGTCCGCGCCACCGCCGGATCCGGGGGAGGCCACGAAGTGTCCAGCACCGTGAGGGACGGGCAGTTGGGCGGCACGTGATGCCGCGCGCGTTGAAACTCTTCTCCCGGCGGAGCGGGGCGAACGACCTGCGGCAGGTCCTGCGCGTAGGCCTGCGTCGCGACGGCGAGCACGTCTGGGGAGAGCTTCAGGATGCATGGGAACAGCACCGTGTTCGCGCAGGGGTGAATCTCACCGAGCACGGGCAGGAAGTCGCCGCTCGCCATGGCTTCCGCGCTCGATGCCGCGAACATCAGGTCGGGAGACTGAAAGCAGGCGTTCGGCCACCCCGGCTCGCTCGCCTCGAGCAGCGGCCCCAGGCGCTTCCTCATCTCGGTCACCGTCAGCTCGACGGGCGCGTAGTCGGCATCGACATTGAGCGAGTCCAGCCACGCCCGCTGGAAGTCGACGAGCAAGACCTCACCGCGAGCTTGGTTGAGGAATCGTTCGGACGCCGTCGCGAGAAAGCGCGGGAAGTCGGCCCTTCCCGTGGCGTCCGCGAGCTCGGTCTGCAGCGCATCGAACTCGGGGAGCAGGTCCTCCCACAGCCGGGCCGTGTAAGCACGGATCGTGTCGTAGACGAGCTCGAGCGGCTCGAGGCGCGGCAAGACGTCTTCGCTGACGTTCATGCCGACATCTCGAGCGCATTCGAGGTACGCGATGCTTCGCGCTTCGTAGGTCTTGCCTCCGCCGCGGCGTGCCGACCATCCCGTGACCTCCTCGAAGAAACGCTCGAGTTCGGTCAACGCCGCCTTCACCTCCGCGACGCCTCGAGACTCTTCGAGGGCGGTCCGCAGCTGCTCGAGCCGCTCGAGTCGCGCCTCCCACGGCGCATGGGCATCCGGGGGGAGAATGTTGGCGAGCTCCGTCCGTAGGGTCAGGTTCGGACGCGTGTCGAGCACGGGCACGATGGGCACGCGGGTGATGGCTCCACGCTCCTCGATCGAACTCAGGGCGGATTCGAGGTCGGCCGGGCTGTCGAAGACCGACTCGGCCTTGCACAGCAGTTTCTCGAGTTTGTGGATTGCACGGGTCCCATCACACAACCCCACGAGGCGTACCCAGGCCGGAGGAAGCTCCTCCGTCCGCCCATCGGCATGACGGAGCGTGTGCCCCTCCACGTAGACCGTGGGCATCTTGCGGGGTCGCAGATGCGGCTTTGCCTGGGGATCGCGTGCGACGGCCTGCGCGATCTGGACCATCGCCCAGTGCTCCAGGAACACCTCGCGCTTTCGCAGCAACGAGGCACCCGGCTCGAAGCTCGAGGGCCCATCGACGAACTCGCCGACCGAAGCCGCACCGAAGTAGCCAATCGTGTCGTTCTTGGCCAAGAAGCGCTGCAGGTACATCATGGCGAGCCGCTCGCCCGTACGCACCGAGTGATTCCGCTCGACGGGAAGACCATCGCCGATGAGGGCCTCGACCCGCGTGGAGGCGGTGGGGCTCTGCCAGTGCACCGCTTCGCGCACCGCGTCGTCGGAGACGAGCTCCCGCAAGGTCTGCCGCACTCGGGGCAGCTCTTCGCCCCACGCGGACATGAAGCTGTCGAACGCGGCCTCTCTCGATTCTTCCGCGACGACCCATTGTCCGAGTTGCGGAATTCGGCCGCCCAACGCCGCGAGATCCTCCTCGCGCAAACGCTTGCTCGCCCGAAGCTTGGTTCGGGCCCGCCGTGCCCGGATCTTGAGGGCACGACGCTCCGCTTCGTCGACCTCCTCGTAGGCATACTGCTGCAGGGCCTTCAGCGCCTGCTGTCGGGCGAGTGCGGCTTCGTGGGTCCGAGAGGCAAGCTCGTCTGCCGCAGCGGAAGCGGCATCGACACAAAGGCGCCCGAGCCCCTCGATGGGAAAGCCCGCCGAGCGTACGAGGAACCACTGCCAATACCGCCATCGCGATGCTGAGGAGCCGCGGTGATGGGACAGTGAAGGAGTCTGCATGTAGTTACCCAAGATGTACGCACGCTCAGCGACACACCCAGACGACGGTGGCTTAGCATGGACTCGGCCTACGTTCAAACGGTAGAACGGCCCCCAGAGTTCCCCTGGTGACGTTCTGAGGGCAAACGGCCCGGTGTCCGCTCGGCCCCGCGCAACGCCCAGCGCCTATGAAAACCGCGCCCTCGGATCACGACCGAATTCGAGGGTGTGGCTCAGCCTTTGGTGGCGACCGGGAGGTGAAAGCGAAAGCGGTTGTCTTCAATGAGACGGGAGTAGCTGCCGAATGTCGCATCTGGATTACTCACGCGATCCAGACTGGTTTCTTCGTCCGGCACGTGATCCCCGGAAAAGCGGCGAAGTGTTCGATAACGAGTATCGCGCTCGACCGGCACACGGCCGGCCTCGCGAATGATCCGTCGAAGACTCGCGGGAGATTGGAATTGCCCATGCCGAGCCCCCGCGGAAGTGGAGATACTCTCATTGATGAGTGTGCCCCCTAGATCATTGGCACCACAGCTCAGCATTGCTTGCGCCATATTGACCCCTTCTTTGACCCAGGACACCTGAATATTGCGGAAGGTGGCACCGAGCATGAGTCGCGCAATCGCGTACAGCCGCGTCACTTCATTCGCCGTCGGGCCGGGGCGGAGCGAGGGCAGAAGCCGTCGCATGTGCATCGGTGCTTCTTCGTGGACGAACGACAGCGGCACGAACTCCGTGAACCCTCCCGTTTCACTCTGTAGCCGCCGCAGATAGTCGAGATGCCGCATCCGCTGCAGGTCGTTCTCGATGTGGCCATGCATCAACGTCGCGGTCGTGGGCACCCCCGCGGCGTGCGCGGCCCGAATCACCTCGGTCCACTCTGCCGTCGTGATCCGACCCGGAGCGATTTTGTCGCGCACGCCGTCGTCGAACACCTCCGCTGCGGTCCCAGGCAAGCTGTCGACACCGGCCTCTTTGAGTTCGACGATGAACTCTGCGATTGACACCCCTCGGAGCTCGGCGCCGAACTTCACCTCTTCTGGGGAGAACGCATGCACATGCAGCGCGGGCACGGCCGCCTTCACCGCCTGCACGAGATCGACGTAGTAGTCGGGGTCCTGGCCCGGAGCGAGCCCGCCTTGAATGCAGACTTCGGTCGCCCCGTAGTCGTGGGCCTCCTTGGCGCGACGCACAATCTCGTCGGTATCGAGAAAGTAGCCCTCTTCGCTGCGGCGTGTTCGCGAAAAGGCGCAGAACCGACAGCCCTTGATGCAGACGTTGGTGAAGTTGATGTTCCGATTGATGACGTAGCCGACGTCGTCGCCCACCTGCTGCCGTCGAAGCTCGTCCGCCGTCTGCATCAGGGCATGAAGCTCGGGGCCGTTGACCGTGCACAGCCGGACGGCGTCGTCGACCGCGAGTTCACGGCCGTTCAGCACGCCGTCGAGGATGGTCCTGATTTCTCGATCAGACATGGGAGATTTCCTCGGACGCCAGGCGTGACCGCGCGGCATGGACCTGCTCGTGCAGCTGCGGATCCAGCCACACCTCGTCGATGTAGCGATCGTAGATCGGCAGCCGGGGTTGGAGCGTGAAGCCCTGCTCTTCGCATCGTTGCGCCATCCGCTTCAGGTGCGGCCAAGGATGCCTCGGGTTGATGTAGTCGGGTGTGACCGGCGAAATGCCCCCGAAGTCGTTGATGCCCGCGCCGAGGAGCGCTCGAATCGAAGACGGGTTGAGGTTCGGCGGCGCTTGGATCGAGATCTCGGGGTCGAGGATCAGGCGCGCCAGCGCGACCGTGTCGAGGATGACGTCCTCGTCGGGTTCGGGAGCGTCCGCCATGCGGGTCCCGGCCACCGCCCGAAAGTTCTGCACGATGACCTCTTGGATGTGCCCGTGTTCGCGATGGCTGCGACGAATCGCGAGCAGACTCTGCACCCGCTCGCGCCGCGTCTCGCCGATGCCGACCAGGATTCCCGTGGTCATCGGGATGCGCAACGCTCCCGCCTGGTCGATCATGCGCATGCGCTTGGCGGGGCGCTTGTCCGGGGCGCGGTGATGCGGCATGCCCCGTTCGCACAGCCGAGGGCTGATGTTCTCGAGCATGATGCCGAGGCTCACGTTGACTTCTCGCAGCCGTCGCATCGCCTCGACATCG
The DNA here is from genome assembly GCA_039028615.1 of Myxococcota bacterium. GTDB lineage: Bacteria > Myxococcota_A > Polyangia > Nannocystales > Nannocystaceae > Paraliomyxa. The sequence continues at coordinate 304,512 of JBCCHT010000001.1, forward strand.
AGGATGCCCGCGTTGGTATGCGGCAACAGGCCGAGGCTCAGCGCACGCTGGCCGGCCCAGACCAGATAGTCGACCGTACTCCCCTGCCCCAGTTGCTGGAGGGTCTTGCGGTACGAGCCGAACGCGGTCTCCGGTGTGTCGCCGAGGCAGAGCAGAGCCTCTGCGCAGCCCTCGCCACGGGCGCGATTCAGGGCTTGCTCGACCTGCTCGGGCGTCATCGTCCACTCCCCCGGGTCACCCGGTGAGCGACGGAACGAACAGTAGTCGCAGCGATTGCGGCACAAGTTCGTCAGCGGCAAAAAGACCTTGGGCGAAAACGTGACCGTGTTGCCGAAGTAGCGGTCTCGCAAGGCCGCCGCCTCGGCGCGCAACTCGGCCGCTGGCACCCCGGTCTCGACCAGGGCCAGCGCCTCCCCTTCGAGGAGTAACGGTGGTGATTGCACGCGGGGCGCTTGGAGCTGCATGGCTTCGTGCGAACTCGCGACTCAGTCGCGCTTCGCTGCGCAGGCGGACACGAATGCCTCGTACACGCGAGTGAACCCCACGTGGTTTCGCCCGGAGCGTTCGATGTCGCCCTGAATGCCCACGATGAAGTGGTCGGGGTCTGCCGACTCGATGCACTCCACCACGCCGTCGGGCGAGCGCCCGGAGACGATCAGCCCTTCACCGATCGTGTCGACCGCCTGGTGATGCATCGAGGGCATGATTCCGCTCTTGCTCTGGAACGCCGCGTGCACTCGAGTGCCCTCGACGATCTCGAACGGGTGGTGATGGATGTACCCGTTGTTGTCGAGCTCGTGCATGAGGGTCGCGACGTCGGAGACTTCCTGATGGAGCGTGCCTCCGTGCGCGACGTTGAGCAGCTGCATGCCGCGGCACAGCCCCATGATCGGCAGGCCCCGGCTCTTCGCCTCGCGGAAAATCGCCAGCTCGAAGTGGTCCCGCACCTTGTTGGGGCCCATCATCGGGGGACGCAGGTAGGGCTTGCCGAAGACGATGGCCTCGCCGCTGTAGTTGACCTTTTGCTCCTGGCCGTAGTTGGACGGGTCGACGTCCTGGCCCCCGGGGAAGAGCACCCCGTCCAAAGCGGCCACCAGGTCGGGAACGTGCTCGATCGGCGAAACGTCGGTGAGCAGCACCGGATTGCCTCCTGCGGCCGCGATCGGCTCGAGCATCGCCGTGGTGAGTATGGTGACTTGGCGACGCAGCGCGCCGTGGACGTTCACCCAGGTGGTGAGCCCTGGAACTCCGATGAGCGGTTTTCTTGAAGGCATTCTCTTGCTTTGGCTTTCAGGCGAGCGACCAGTCCCAGCCGGCCGGCGAACGGCCGCCAGCGGCCTCCCGCTCGGAAACGTCCGCCCTGGCGTTCGGCAATGCACAAAGACCGAGAGCGGAGCGACGAACGACGACGAGTCTGGTTTCGCTCGCGGGTACTGTGCGCTGTGCAGCCAGGCACCGAGTAACCTAGCAGGGCGACAGAGCCCCCTCAACGAAAGTCATGGTGAAGATCTGTGGAGTCTCTTCACCTACCAATCGAGTCGTGCGAGAGGTCACGCTCGGCGCTGCCGCGGCGCATCACGTCTGGAGCGTGTCCGGGCGGTCTGCCTGCTATGGTCCGCGGGCGTTCAAGCGAGCTCAATGATGTCGAAAAAACGTATCGGACTGTACATCGACCTGTGGGATCAAGGCGTCGACGGCAAGGAATATGGCTGGAAAGACGTCAAGGGAATGGCGCAGATTGCCGAGCAGAACAATTTCGACACCTTCTCGCTTCCCGATCGCTTGCACATCTGGGGACATGGTCAATGGGAGTCGACCACCATGCTCGCCGCCGTTGCGGCAGTGACGTCCACCATCAAGTTGGAAATTGGGGTTATGCGATCGATTTATCGCAACCCCACACTCGTCGGAAAGATCGTCGACAGTATTCAGGAGATCAGCGGAGGTCGCCTGATCTTGGGACTGGGCGCGGGCAGCGACGTCGGCGAGAACAAAGAGTACGGCTACCCCGAGAACTACCGCTATTCGCGATTCGAGGAATCTCTGCAGATTCTCCTCTCGCTCCTGCACACTGGCAAGGCGGACTTTCAGGGTCGGTTCTACCAAGCCAACAATTGCATGCTCACGCATCGCGAGTCGAAGCACCCGGTGCCGCCCCTGTTCATCGCGGCGAAGGGCCCGAAGATGCTGCGACTCGCTGCTCGCCACGCCGACATCTGGAACATTCCCATCGTCCCGGACTCCCCGGACGGGTGGAAGACCCACCTGAAGGACCTCGAAGAAGCGTGCGAGGAAGTCGGGCGAGATCCCGCGACGCTCGAGAAGCACGCCATCGTGGCGATTCCGTCCCCGAACAAGGACATCAAGCACCCCGGCGAGGGCTTCGACGGAACGCCGCTGAGCCGAGACGCCCGACAGGCCGCCGATCAGGTGGAGGTGTTCTTCGAGGCCGGGTTCAAGGAAATCCTGCTTTGGCCCGCGGTGTGCTCGGCTCAGGCCGTCGAAGAGATGGTCCCGCTCGTCGAGCTGCTGAAGAGCTAGCGACTCGCGACGCCACAGGCTCCGCCATTCGGCTCAGAACCCCCGGTCACCGGGGGTTCTGCGATCTGGCCCTACGCACGTCGTCGGCCCCCCATCGACAGTCAGGGTACGATCTCATTGACCTTGTGGCAGTTGCCGTTGTGTTGCCGCCATTCGCCGCTCGTCTGGGGGAAGAAAGTAGTTCTCGCAGGGGAGGAAATCTCCCACTTTGTAGTTGTGGGTCTCGGAAGTAGCCCTGTTGTTTCACGGAGACCGAGCCCGTCCAGGGCGCGCCAGCCTCTGCACATCCCCGTTTCGCGTGCTAGCTTGAAAAGGCGCCCGTATGTCGCGAGCGCTTCTGCCAACGACGTCTCGCCGAACTGACGCGACGAAAGGTCTGCAGCGATGAAATATCGTTGTCTTTGTCTCGCGATCCTTCTCCTCCCCCTCGCAGGCTGCGGCCGAACGGAGCTACGGCCGAGTGACGCACCGACGATGGAAGCGCATGAGGGGCTCGTGGCCTTCGTCGTGGACACCGACCGCCCGGTCGTGGCGGTGCACTACGTGTCGCCGGACAATGACAACCAGTTCAGCTTGCTGTCGGCGGAACAGGGCACGTCGATTCAGGTCCATCGTGTCCCCGCGGACCGCTACTGCATCCGCGCCGTGAAGTGGCCCGTTGGCAACTTCAACGCAGACTACCGCGGCAAAGGTCCGATCCTTTGCATGGAGGTGAAACCCGGCGTGCTCAACTACCCGGGGCACCTGCAGCTCGCCGACGGCAAGAACACCCTCTCACGCTCGGGGTTCAAGGGTCGCTATCTTCCGGCCGTCGAAGACTTCGAGGAGCGACTGCGCGGGGAGTATCCAGAGCTTGTGCCGCTGCTTTGAGGTCAGGCCCCCCAGTCCACCCTATCGGTTCAGCGCGCTACGGCCCTCGCGGCCTCGGCACGAACCGACGCAGGCTCTTGCTCGGAAGCAGCAATGACCTCCAGGTGCTCCAGGGCTACCGCGTTCCCCGTATTGGCGAGCGCGCGAACCATGACCGTACGACGCACGGCGTCGTCCTCGGCGGACATGCGACCGAGGAGTGCTCGAGTGAGCAGCTCGGACTGCAGCGGAGCACGCTCTTCGAGGTTGTTGGCGAGGTTGCCCACCGCGTACGCTGCGGTCTCCTCGACGGCCCCCTGCGAGTCGTCCAGCACGTGAAGGACGGCCTCTACCAACCGCGTCGACGGTCGAAGGGCCAGGCCGGCCGCCGCGAGGGCACCGATCCGCGACTCGTCGTCCAGGCGTGAATCCTCGGCCAATGCAGCGAGCACATCGAGGCTCTGCTCCGTGCTCACCGCTCCGAGCACACTGGTGAGGGGCGGCAGGCAGCTCGGCCCTCGCCCATTGCGACATGCCTCGGCCAACTCGGGCCCCAGCGAAGGCTCCTCGAGCAGTCGTGACTGCAGCTCCACGAGCCATTGCACCCGCGGATGCGCGTTGGAGCGCCCCGGCGGCAGCAAGGCCAGCGATTCCGCGATTTCCAGCGCCGACGCGCTCGTGGGATCGCCCAGGTCGACGGTCGACATCGGTCGCGGAGGCCAGTCGCTCCGCTCGGCCGCGCCACACTCACTGGTGCCCGCAGAGACTTGGACCGCGCCGCTACCTTCGGCGATCACGGTGGAGCTCGAGTAGCCCTCCCAGTCCGCCAAGGTCTCGCTCAGTCGTCGATCGGTGATGCGTTCATCGACTTCGATCGAGACGTCGATCATCCCCTCGAGCCAGTGCGCGTCGAGGTCGGCCGTCGCCGCCCACCCGAACACGATGCCTTCCTCGGCTCCCGGCGACACGGTGAACGCGACGTTGATGGGCACGCCGATCTGCAGCAGCTCGACGGTGCCGGTCGCCGCCGCACGTAGAATCTTGGGGCCGATGCTGGCCCGCACCGTCCCCACCGTGGCCAAGTAGGGCTCGAGCCGCGCTCCGATGCCGTTGGTGAGCAGCTGACCGGACACCGTGTACCCCAGCACCGCCCAAATCTCGATATCGAGATTCACGGGGATTCCCCCCATCACGTAGCGCACGGGGACCTGCAGCACCAGGTGCGTGTACTCCCGCATGTCGGAGAACGAGCCCTCGTAGGAAAACAAGGGATAGGTGAAGCGACCGAGAAAGACCAAGTCGGCGCCGAGCCGCGCGTCGCCGTTCTGCCGCGAGTAGCCCTCGAGCACCGCGGAGACGACATCGCGTTGCACCTCGAACGCGGTTGCGCTGCCCGTGACTTCGCCGTGGATCCTCGTCTCGTTGCCGTAGGGTCCGCCGTCGACGGCCTCCAGGGTGAGACCGATGGAGTATCCGCCGCCCCACCGCTCGTTGCCGAAGCTGTCCTCGCGGCGCACGACCTCGTTGTAGGGCTGCCCCCACGGCTCTCCCCCATCGGGTGGCAACGCGGGGCCTTCGACTCGCTCGATGCACAGCCCCACCTGGTCCCAGGCCGACTCGGCGTCCTTGCCTTCTGACGCCAAGGGATCGGCCGGTATGCGTGACACCTCGACCCCACCGCAACCCGCGAGGCAGACACACGCCACCAATAAACTCGAAGCTCGCATCGGTCGCGACCTGTCGACGATAGCACGCTGATGCCGTCCCGATGATGGCCGTCCCGTGGGCCTGTTCACCGATGGCGTGCTCAGTTGGTTGTGGGGACCGCAATGCTCCGGTAGCGTTTTGAGCGGTGGGTCGCAACACGTTCATGGGTTCGCTCTTCGTGCTGTCGCTCGTACCGTTGTCGTGGGCCTGCGAGGGCGCAGGGCCGGGACTCGAGGCCGAGCCCACGTTCGCATGCACCTACGAGGTTCGTTTCTCCAGCTGCTTCGATCCACAGGGCAGCCCGTGGCGTTCCGAGTGTGTCACTGTCCGGGACGAAGCCGCGTGCCAGACCCTCACCCAAAACCACGTGGAGAACACTGGCGACTGCGAGTTCTCCACCACCCATCGCTCCGTTCAGGTGCGTGAGGGCGAGTGTGGCGAGGTCGAAGAACCCGACGAAGGCGGCTTCGCCAACGGTGAGAGTTGCGACGCCCTCGCGCAGTGTGCATCCGGCCTGTGCGTGCCTCAGTACTACTGCACCAGCGCCTGTGGCAGCGACGCGGAGTGTGAGGGCGACTTCGGCGGAGGGTGCTGTGTCGGCGAAGGGAGCTTGGGCTACTGCCTCGCCGCGGCCGACTGCGACGCCCTGTGCCCCGACAACGCCTACGCCGCGGGGCTCCCGACCCTGTGCTACTGCAACGAGGGCTTCCACTGGAACCAGGCCGGAGACGCTTGTGTACCGCCCGCAGACCTCGGCGAGTGGTGCTACTTCCCCGCCGACTGTGCCAGCGGGTATTGCCTCTCCGGCTTCGACGACGATGGCGAAGGTCGCCGCTGGTGCTCGACGCAGTGCGACGACGATACCGAGTGCGCCGCGCTGGTCGGCGTCGAGCAGGTCGACGCCGCGTGCTGTGGACCGACCACCGACGGTGCCCCCGCGTGCGTGATCGACACTTGGTGCAGCTAGGGCCCGTGCCTCGATGCGGTGCCGGGCGTACTCTGTGCGGGCATGACCTCCGACTGGGACCCCGACCGCTACCTTCGCTTTCGCGCGCAGCGGCGCCAGCCCTACGAGGAACTCGTCGCGCTGGTCGAGGCGCGACCGGGCATGCACATCGTCGATCTCGGCTGCGGGCCCGGGGAGCTCACGGTGGACCTCGCCGAGCGACTCGCGGCTCGGTCCGTGCTCGGACTCGACGTCAGCGACGCCATGCTCGCGAAAGCCAAGCCGCGGTCGAACGAGCGCGTGCGCTTCGAGAAGGCCGACATCGCGACGCATCCGCTCGGCGAAGGACTCGACTTGGTGTTCTCGAACGCAGCGTTGCACTGGCTGCCGGACCACGCATCGCTCTTCGCCCGGCTTCACGCCGCGTTGGGCCCGGCCGGGCAGCTCGCGGTGCAGATGCCCGCGAACTTCGGGCAGGCCACGCACACCACCGCCTCCGAGCTCGCGGGCGAGGAGCCCTACGCCACCGCGCTCGAGGGCCGTCGTGCTGGGGCGGCGGTGGACGAGCCCGAGGCGTACGCCACCCTGCTGCACGACCTCGGGTTCACCCGCCAAATCGTGCGTCAGGTCGTCTACGTGCACGAGCTTCCCGGCCCCGAGGCGGTGATCGAATGGGTGAAGGGCTCGATGCTGCGGTGGTACGCCAAACAGCTCGGCCCAGAGCTCTACGCGCGCTTCGCCGACGCCTACGAGCAGCGCCTGCTCGCCCGCCTCCCCGGCCGTCGCCCGTTTCCCTTCACGTACCGCCGCATCCTGCTGTGGGGCGCCCTCGACTGACGGGCGGCACTCACGTGGGGTCTCGTGGTTGGCGCAGGGCCGCCGCCCACAGCTCGAGGAACCGCTCCCGGGTGATCTCTGCGTCGTACTCGGACCGGTCGAACTCGGGCTGGTCGGTGAAGCCGTAGACCTCGTCGAACTCGGCATCCGGGGTTGCCCAGTACATCGTGCCGCCAAAGACGCTGATGTGCCGAAGGATCTGGCCGTCACCGACCTCGCAGTAGAAGGTCCCCTCGTCCTCGTCCCCGTCCATCGAATCGACCTGGGCACTGAAGTATCGTGTGGACATCCGAGGCTCCTGTGCTCGACGATACATGAACCTCCCCAGTGAACTATCCTCAGCGACACCGTTCGACGGGCTGACACGCTTGCTCGGTGACCTGGGTTCGCGAACGACGGCACATCATGGCTCAGGCTGAGTGGATCTTGCTCGCGCGACAACTCGCCGAACTCCCGGAAGACCAGCGGCTGGCGAGAATCAAGCGCTACGCCGAGGAGGACAGCTACGCCGCAGCGAAGGTCGTCGTGCGGTGCTCGCTGAGCCGCAAAGACCTTCAGGAGCTGACGTCGTTTGCCCTTCGTCAAGACGACCTCCAACGCCTTGGGTACTGGCTCGAGAGCATCGCGCACAGAGCGGGCTTCAGGCGGCTGCTCCGTTGGATTGACCAAGACTCTGCGCTCCCGGCCGATGTCGTCGACTTTGCTGCATACCACCTGCGTCGACTCGTCCCCGACACGGATGCCGATCGTCTTGCATTGGCTCAGTTCTGCCGCACTCGCGGGCTTTGACAATGAATCACCCGGCACGGCGCAGGGCTGAAGCGAGCGGCGTGCTCACGCTCCTGCTCTCGCTCGTGGTCGGTTCCGCATGCCAACGACCACCCACTGTGCCGGCATTGGTGGATGACGAGCACCAGGACGTGGTCATCGCGGAGGGGCTGATCGCCCAGCGCTCCTTTCGAGCCGTGGATCCACGCGTCCCCGATCGAGATCCGCTGCACACCGTGACGTTGACCATCCAGGTCGAACGCGTGGAGCCCTTGGAGGCCGCCCCATGGCTCGGCGAATCGGTGGTGTTCGAGCGGCGCACCACCAGGCAGGATGCGGACCTGTTCGCCGGGACTCGCGTCCGCGTCTCGCTCGATCCCCGGCGGCGTCGCGACGGGCCTTGGCGGGGCCTGCACGTCGAGATGGTCGAGCCCTCGGCTCGCCCTCCGTGCCCCGACGGGGCGCCAAGCGGCACGATTCCCGTCACCGCCCCTCTGGACAACTCACCGCCGCCGAAGCTGCACATGCTCGAAGGGCGGGTCGTCGCTCGCCACTTCGAGAGCGTCCAGAAGGTGAACTCCGCTCACCCCGGCTATGAACCACTGCAGCGCGTCATCTTCGAGCTCGACGTGCGGAGCTCCGCTCCCCCGGGACTCGAGCAAACGATCGCTCCGCCGCTCCGGGTCACGCGGACCAGCCGCGCGAGCGAACTCGAGATCCGAGCGGGCGACATCATCCGGGTCGCCTTCGAACCGCGGCCTGGGGTGCTCGACAATCCCGCCAAGCTCCTGTGGGGTCAGGAGATCACGCTGCTCGAGCGAGCGTGTGGCACCGCCGAGTGATGGCGAGTGCCAACGACGCCGGGCCAGCATCGGGATAGACCGAGGTCGAGCTCATGGCGAGTCCGCGACCGAATGCCGCCGGTCATTCCGACCGATGCACGGGCCGAAAAGCCGCCCTATGGCCGACTGGTCGTCGACTCGCGCCCGTGAAGGCTGACCATGCAGGGTGGCGAGCAGCGGCCCCGCCGTACGGCCAAGACCAGCGGACACCGCTCCGCCGCGCGCGTGACCCGGTCGAGGCCCCGAACTGGGCCGCGCTCGAGGGCGATGTACGCCCTGCACCTTGTGCGGTTGACCGCGCGCGGTCGACAATGAGGAGTGTCGGCCGAGGATGCCCCCTACAGCTTCGTCCGTGGCGTGCTCTGGGCGTTGGCGGCAGGGGCCGCAGCGGTCTACATGTCGTCGTTGCCTGCACTGCTGATCGCGTACGCGCCTGCGTTGGCCATCGGGCTGCTGGGTGTCGCCGCAGTGACTGGTGCCGTGCTCGGATCCAAGCTCGGCCGACGAGGGGACGCTCCATGTTGGGCGCAACGTCTCGCCGCGTCCGCGATCGCACTGACGCTCGTCGTCGTGGCGGCGATCTGGCTCACGCACGCGTAGCACCACTGCCGGCGCTGATGAGCGGGCGACCGAGTGGCCCCCTGACTCGCACGCCGTTCCTCCGTGGCCTCCATCATTCGTACGGCCATCGTGCGCCCGCTCGAAGCCGTCGCCACGGGGCTGGCCGCCGTTGGGCACCGTCGGTGACATCGTCCCCCCGAATCGGTCGCCAAACAGACCTCTCCGCTCGAGGGGGCCGCGGCTGCGCACTACGAGGTTCCACAGGTCGTGACGCCGAGCAGCGCTAAAGTCCTTCGGCGGCCGCCTCGAGGCGCTGCAGCAGTGCGACGAGCTGGTCGAAGTCTTCGGCACCGAGCTGCTCCCGCAGATCCGCTTCGACCCCCTCGAAGACTCGAAAGCCGTCGAGGATGTCCTTTCTCCCTCGGCGAGTGAAGCGGACCAAACGCGCGCGGCCGTCATCGGGGTCGGGAACGCGTTCCACCAGGCCCATCTCGGCGAGCTCCCGCACCAGTTGGGCAACCGCTTGGGGCGTGATCCCGAGTTTTTCGGCCAGCACCGTGGGCCGCGTTCCCTTCAGGGAGATGTGGGCATAGAGCGCTGCATGGGCGGCCCGGGGTTGGGGACCGCTATGGGTACGAGATTTTCGATCGACCGCGATGTCTCGCAGGAGCCGAGACGAACGAAACAGCGCCTGGAGCAGGCTGTTCGCCTTCGCTTGGGCGAGACGCTCCTCGAAGTCGCTCACGGGACCAGCATAGGCGAGGGAAGGAAAATACTAAAGCATGCTTGAATAAAATATAAAGCATGCTTTGGTAAATCTGTGGATGCCCAGCAACGCCAATCCAAGCGCAACCTTGCCCATCGCCTCGCAGTACTCGGTCTGGGGCTCTACTCCGGGGTGATGCTCACGATTGGACTGGGCCTTGGCCGCTACTGGCTGAGCCTGCCCCCGGCCGAGTTCGTTGCGTGGTTCACGCCGAACTTCTGGTTCCTGCTTCCGACGATCGCGGCCACGTTGCCGGTCGCTTTGGTTGGAACGGTTTGGTCGATCCGGCTGGCCGATCCCGGTGATGGTACGTGGCGGAAGGTACTGCTCTTGCTCGTCGTCACACTCGTGGTGACCGCCGCCTATCACCTGCCGGCGAACATACGGATCTGGTCGGGCGAGCTCTCCGACGGTCGCGTCGCGAACGAGCTGACGTGGTGGCTCTGCGCTCACGTCGTTCGCGTCGTCGCTGCCATCGCGGCCGCCTGGATCGGGCTAGGAGCCATGGGCGCCCAAGCTCCGGCAAGACCCGCTTCGTAGGCCGAGCAAAGCCCACCCCCCCCGACACGAACCGGAAACACGCGCGTCGATCGAGCATACCTGACGCCAGCCATCGATTTCCGCGGCCAGGCCGAACGTCGCGCCAGATGAACGAGGAGCCAGCACGGCATGAAGCTGCGAGCCCGGCGGTCGACGTAGTTCGTGATCGCGCGATAGCTTCGGACCGTGAGCGACGCCCCGTATCGATACTGCGTGAGCCTCGGACCGGAACGGCCGACTCTCGAAGAACTACGAGACCTCGTCGCCGCCGCGGTGGACGACTCGAGTGCCTACTGGCCGTGGACCGTGAGCCTCGACGACGACCTCATCGAGATCCTGGAGGACGATCCCTTCTCCTTTCTCTTGCAGGAGATGAGAGGCGACATGGCCGAGCAGTTCTCCGAGGAGAGCGAGGGGGCCGCGCGAGTTCTCTACACATGGGGAAATACCGACACGGGAAACGCGGATGAGCACGAGGCGTTGGTGCGACTCGTGCTCGCGGCCATTTCGACCGCCTTGCCTGCCTCCCGGATTTTCGATCTCAACGGTCAGAGTGTCTTTGTCGCGGGCGAATGAACGCGGACCGTTCAGAAGTGCATGCAGATGGCGGGCTCCGCCCGATGTGCGCGCTCTTCATGGTCGAGGAGGTCGCCAACGGCTGCGGGTGCTCCGCGAGTTGGTCGCGACCTTCAACGAACTGCGCCCGCACCACGGGCCCGGCCAGGGCGTGCCTGCATCTGGCGCGACTGGCCCACCCCGGGAGGCGCAGTGACACGTACCCCAGTCCTCGGAGGCCTCCATCATTCGTACCGGGGGCTGCCTGACGGCATGGATGAGCCGAGTCGCCAGCACGGTACGGAACGCTCTAAAGCTCCCTCCGACCCGATCGCCAAAACGAAAAAAGGCCCCGCAGGAACCTGCGAGGCCGTTTCGGGTGGGCGTGGGAGGACTTGAACCTCCGACCTCTGCCTTATCAGGGCAGCGCTCTAACCAGCTGAGCTACACGCCCGAACGGACGCGCTTTCTATCCACCCCGAGCCCCGTCGTCAAGCCGATTTCCTCCCGACGGAGCACGGCCCCGCTCGGCCGGCACGGACGGCCAAAACTCCCCCAAACGGCCGTGAGCCCCGGCTCCCAAGTCACCTCCAAAACCCGTGAGCATTCCTACACATCTGCACCCGCAACCTGCCGACGACCGAACGACCTAGTCCCCAGCCGCCTCCCCTCATCCGCGATCTCTCGGGCCCCAGCGCACTGCCCCAACGACCACCACCGGGCGCAGCACCACCAAACCCCAGCCACGCGCCGGCCAATCACGACCCCCGCAGGCCCGACCGGAACCGAATCCCAGGCCACGGCCGCGCACCGCTCCGAGCGTCCACCCACGGACACCAAGCCGGCTCCAACTCCGGCCCTGGCCGTTTCGCCCTACTGGTCGACCCGAGCCTGCGCCTCGCCGCCCTTGTCCTTCTTCCGCTTCTTCTTCCTCTTCTTCCGCTTCTGCGTCTCCGTCGGCACCCCTTCCCCATCCAGCACCCCGGCCTCCTTCGCGTGCTCGATGCGAGCGGCCATGAACCCAATGGACTCCGAGTCCATCGGCATGAGGTGGTGGTGGTAGGGCGGCTGATCGCCGGGTGCCCAGCGCAGGAAGAACACCAAGGACTGCCCTTGCAACGAACCGGGCAACTCGTCCTCGGATGCAACGTGAATGAGCTGGCGCTCGGAGGTCCCCTTGAGGGGCTGACCGATCAAGTACTGGACGACCTCGACCTCGAGGTATTGCTCCTGGCTGCCCTGGTAGCGCCCACGCCCCCAGACCTGCAGCACCCGAACCTCGGCGACGAGGTCGGAGTAGCCCATGCGCTGGGCGAGCAAGCGTTGGTCACGGACGTCGTGCGGGGCACGGCCCTGGAGGTTGACGGGCTCGGCGGTGTAGTCGTCGTCGAAGGCGGGACGCCACTTGCTGGACCAGGCGGTGGCCTTGGCGGGCGGGGTGAGCTCGCCTTGGGACTTCTTGCTGGCGCATGCACCTGGGCCCAAGCACAGGCCGAGGGCGAAGACGGTGGCGATACCCCACGGAAGATGCCGAACCTGGGCCATTGGCGCGCAGACTAGCACGGGGATCGCGACGGGCCCGTCGTGGATCGCTATGCTCCACGAGGTGTCGATCCCTTCGTGGCAAGCGTCGCTGGTGATGAGCTCGTGCCTGGTGGGATGTGCAGCCGCGGGGGCTCCGCCGAGCTTGCCTCCGCAGGTGCCGGACCTGGTCGCAGCGAACGAAGCGTTGGGTGATCCGTACGGGGGACGGTTTCCGATCGAGGAGGCACTGGCCGGGTTGCCCACCGAGGGTCAGCTCCGCGCGCAGCTGGTGACGGACGAGGGACCCATCGACTGCACGCTGGACCTGAAGCACGCCCCGCTGACGGTGGCGAACTTCGTGGGGCTGGCCCGAGGACTGCGGCCGTTCCTGTCGGACGACGGGAGCTGGAAGACGGAGCCCTACTTCGTGGACCTGGTGTGGCACCGAGCGGAAGAGGGACAGTTCGTGCAGACGGGCCGCCGCGGGCTCCAGGCGACGGGCGGCTTCCTGCTCCAGGACGAGGTGGGGTACGGCGACTCGTTCGATCGGGCGGGCGTGTTGGCGATGGCGAACACGGGCATCGAGCACAGCGGGTCGACGCAGTTTTTCGTGACGACGGGACCGACGTCACACCTGGAGGGCGGCCACACGATCTTCGGACAGTGTGATGGCGAGGCGGTGGTGCGCAGCCTGGAGCGTCGGGTGGCGCGCGGCGACGGGCCCAAGCCTCGGCTGCTCGAGGTGGTCATCTCGCGGGGGTGAGCGACGGAGGACGGAATTGGGCCCTACGGGGCCACGGGTGGCCAAATGTGCCCATTTCGGGTAAACCGGCGCCACGCTTTTCGGGCCCCGCGGGGCCGCGTCAGGAGGCCGAAGTGAACGTTCCCCATCTCTGTGCTCGGACCCCCCTACTCGCTCTCTGCCTGCTGACGCTGGCCTGTGACAGCGGCGGCAAGAAGGAAGACGCGGCCAAGAAAGACGAGAAGAAGGCCGAGGCCAAGGACGAAAAGGCCGAGAAGAAAGAAGCGAAGAAGGCCAAGCCGAGCAACCTCCGCGCGGACGGGACGCCCAAGAAGTACCGCCGCGGGCAACGTGCGCCCGAGGGCATGGACGCGCAGGAGATGAAGAACTTCGCCGAGGACGTGGGCGACCCGACGCTGGGCGACTTCACGCTCGAAAAAGCGTTCGAGGGCGACGCGACGCTGGCCGACAAATCCAAGGGCACGCTCACCGCGACGCTGGATACGGACAAGGGCAGCTTCGAGTGCACGCTGCTCGAGGACGAGGCCCCGATCTCGGTGGCGAACTTCGTGGGGCTGGCCCGAGGCACGCGTCCGACGTGGAGCAAGGACAAGAACGAGTGGGTCAAGGTCAAGCTCTACGACGGGGTCATCTTCCATCGCGTGATGGCGGGCTTCATGGTGCAGACCGGTGACGGCAGCACCGCGGGACACGGCAACAACCCCGGCTACGTGATCCCCGACGAGTTCGGACAGAAGCACGGCAAGGCGGGGGCGCTGTCGATGGCCAACCGCGAGAAGCCGGGCACGGGCGCGACGCAGTTCTTCGTGACGGTGAAGCCGACGCCCCACCTCGACGGCAAGCACTCGGTGTTCGGCCGCTGCGATCCGAAGGTGGCGATCGAGATCAGCAAGGTGAAGGTCAACAAGAGCCGCAACAACCGGCCCTACGAGCAGGTCAAGCTCAACTCGGTGACCATCTCCCGCAAGTAGCCGTCGCGGCCATCCGCACCCGCTCGGGCACGGGCGGGCGCACCATCGACTCGCGCCGACTCAGCGGGCGATGCCGACGACGCGCCAGCGTCCGAACTTCTTCTCGAGGATGAGCACCATGTACTCTCCTCCGATCTTGCTGAGCCCGTAGACCCGCGCGTCGCCTTCCTGCACGCCCGCGGGTACGCTGCCGAAGACCTTCCGCAGGCCCGACGCAGTGTGAATCTTGGCGGGCGTGGGCTTGCCCGTGCCCTTGGCCTCGTCGGCCATGACCTGGAGGATCTCGGCGAGCTCGGCCCGGGTGCGGGCGACGATGCGCTCGCCGGAGAAGAAGGGCAGCGAGGAGCGAGCGGCGAGCTTGTCGGCCTTGCCCTCGTGCAGCAGCTTCATCCACTCGCGGGCGGCTCGGCGGGCCAAGGGATCCTTGGCGAGGTCTTCGGCGGCCGGCTGCAGCTCGACGGGCGGTGGCTCGGGCTGCACGACCTTGTGCTCCGGCTCTTTGCCCGTGTGCGGCCGTGGCGTGCCCCCTCGCGGGTTTGTGGGCACGGCGGAGGGCGGCACCTTCTTGCCGCTGGTGGGCGGCGGAGAGGGGCCGTCAGGCACGTCGGGCGCAGGGTTGCGCTTGGCCGCGGGTGGCGAGCCGGAGGGCGGTCGGCGGGCGAGCCGCTGGCCATCGCCGCGGCCTCCCCCCCCGCGCGGTCGAACCGCAATGCCCGGATCGGGTCGCTCGCCGTGCCCGGCGTTGTCGAGAATGAAGGGCCGCGCGCCGTAGGTGCCACACGCTCGCTCGTCGCGGTGGAAGGCCCAGTGCATGTAGATCTTGCCGTTGCCGCTACGAATCTCTCGTGGCGGGTTCGGGAAGGGCCCGGTGGAGTGCACGATTTCGCGAGCGGCCCCGTCGAAGGCGGTATTGCCCGAGTAGCGAACGGTGGTGACCTTGTCGATGCGCCCGTCGGAGTCGAGCACGATCTCGACCCGGGTCCATAGCTCGTAGTTGTTGAGCGCGTGGTTGCGGCCCCGCGTGTCGAGCTGCTCCAAAAAGCCCCACGCCCACGCCTCGTGGATCTTGCGGTGCATCTTGGCGATGTAGCGAGCAAAGGGGTGCTTGCGAGAGCGCAGGGCGGTCTGGTTGCCGACCTTGACCTCGGGGACCATGTTCTCGAGCGGCGATTGCCAGGCCGCCCGGGCGTCCTCCCAGACGCCCTTCTTCTTGCTCTGCTTTTGCGCCTCGAGACGCTTTTGCGCGTCGACGGTCTTGCCGAAGACGGCGTCGAGGTCTTTGTGGCTCAGCTTGAAGCGATAGACCTTGTCGCGACTCTCGACCCGAGCCTGCTGCTCTTGCGGAGCGAGGCTCGACTGATGCTCTTGATCGGCTTGGAGGTGGCCGTCGGCGGCGTCGCTGGCCAGAGCCTCGTGGGCCTCCTGCGCCATCTTGTGCTCGCGATACTCGAGCTCGCGCATGGCCAGCAGGCTCTTGGTGCGCTCGTCGTCCTGCTGCGGCCGCTGGTTGACCTCGCTGGGCTTGGTGTCGGGCGCCTCGCGGGCGAGCTTGCTCTCCCGGTCCTGGTCCTGGGCAATGACCGTCTCGCTGGCAGTCCCGACCTCCGGGTCTTGGCTGGCCTCTTGCTGTGAGGCCTTGGTCTCGATGGAGTCTTGGTCGAGGTTGGTGACCTCGGCCCGCGTCTGCTCCTGGACGTCGCGGTTGATGTTCGACAGGTAGTCGACGTCTTCGGGCGCGTCGTCCTCGTCGAGCACGTCGGGTTGCTCGACCATCTTGAGCGCCTCGAGCACGAAGTCGGGCGGGTTCTGCTGCTCGGGTTCCGGCTCGGGCTCGGGTTCCGGCTCGGGCTCGGGGTCCGGCTCGGGCTCGGGTTCCGGCTCGGGCTCGGGTTCCGGCTCCTTTTCTTTCTTCTTTTTCTTTTTCTTCTTCTCGGGCTCGGGCTTGACCGACTCGGGCTCCGGCTTCGGCTCGTCCTCGGGGGGCGGCGGCGGCTTGGGCCGCTCGGGATCGTCCCGCAGGTCGAGGTAGGTGACCTCTTCGACTTCTGGAGCCGGCTCGGCCTCCATCAGCACGCCGATGCCGTAGAAGCCAGCCACATTGATCGCCGCCGAGACGAGCACGCACGAAGCGAGCACGACGATCGAGCGGCGACGGCGCACGGTCACCCGATAAGGGTAGCCGACCCCCTGGGCCGTCACCAACGCCCGGGGATGACCGCCGTGTAAAGGCTCCGTCATGGAGCCGTCCCCAACGTACGAAGGACGGCGCAGGGTTCGTCGTGCGCAAACGGCCGCCCTCCCCGACGGAGGTGCGGCCGTTGGTCATCGTCCCGGCGGGACGAATCGGGAGTCGTCGAGACGATCAGTGCAAGCGGCGATAGACGCCGACGACCTTGCCGAGCACATCGACGGCGCGGAACTCGTCGCGGTGCACGTAGATCGGGTTGAGGGTCGCGTTGGCTGGCTCCAGCCGGATGCGATCACCCTCGTGATAGAAGCGCTTGCAGGTCGCTTCGCCGTCGATCATGACGACGACGATCTCGCCTTCGTTCGCGGTGCTCTGCTTGCGGACGAAGATGTAGTCGCCGTCGAAGATGCCGGCCTCGATCATGCTCTCGCCGCGGACGACGAGACCGAAGACCTCCTTGGCCTTCACCGCGCCCAGGAAGTAGCGGTCGACCACGACGCGGTCGACCACGTTCTCCTCGGCGAGGATGGGCTCACCAGCAGCCACGCGACCCAAGATGGCGATTTCCATCTCTTCGCCCCGCTTGTTGTCGGTGGACTCCGACGAGGTCTTGGGCTGGTCGAAGTCGACCGGTCGCAGGGCGCGGCTCTTGAGCTCCTCGCGGATGAGGTAGCCCTTGCGCTCGAGCGCCTTGAGGTGGTCGTTGACGCCATTGGTGGACCGAATGCCCATGTGCTCGCCGATCTCGCGTAGAGTCGGCGGATAGCCACGGTCAGAGAGACAGTCGGAAATGAATTGCAGCGCTTGCCGTTGCCGTTGGGTGAGGGCCGGTCGCACGAGCGATCTCCTTGGTCGACGGGGGTGAACCGAGATCTCCGGGGTGAGGGAGATCGGACGCCGAGGCGCCACGGGAGCCAAAGGGGGGTGAGCGGGCGTACCGCCCACACGAACGTTCAGTTAGCGCACAGGGCGCCCTGCACTGAACACGTGTACTGCAATACTGCACCATTGGTCAAGGTTCGCCAAAAAAGTCGCAACATTGAGGCCCGCGAACGGCTCGACGCACCCGCGGTCGGCCCCTCGCGGAATGAACGGCGGCCGCTCGCGTGTCATGATCCCAGTGGCTGCGGCTCATTGCAGCCCCACGGAGACAGGAAGTTCATGCCGCTCATCCTCCGCGCCATCATCACTGGCTTTGGCTACAAGCTCGGCGCCGAACTGGGTCGCTACGCGGCCACTCGCATCGGGCTCATCGAAAAGCCTCAGGCTCAGAAAGAAGAAGCGGCCGAAGATCTGCCCGACGGGATGCCGATGAATCCCGACGACGTCGGAGCCAACAAGAAGCGCCGCCGCGACGAAGAAGAGCCCAACTAGGGCCTTCACCTCGCGACGTGAAAAGAGCCCCCCTGTCCTGCCGCGAGGACGCGGGCGTCAGGGCTGCGGCTCTTCGTTGCTCTCGGGCTGGTCCGGCTCGTCGTCACCATCGCGCCGAATCTTGGCGATCTGCTTGGTGATCTCGGGCTGCGCCGGGCCGTCGCCGTTGCGCGAGAACTTCACCTGCATGCTGACGTCGATGGTCAGGCCCGCGATGACCTGCTGAAGCAGGTCGGCCACGTCCATTCCATCGAGGAAGCTCCGCGTCTCGGCCGATACGAGGCGAACGAGCTCGTCCTTGGTCGCCTGGGTGACTCCGGTGACCAGCCCCTGCCCCTTACGTAGAGCGGACTCGGGGTCGAGCAAGCCCGTGAGCTGCTCACCCAATCGGGAGAAGCGGCGCCGCTGCTCACGGCTGTCTTCGCTCCCCCGCGGATCGCCTTCGTCGTCCTGCATCGGCCGCGAACCTAGCAGCCTCGAGGGGGGCGCGCTGCACGGCGGCAACATCGCACAACGCGCCGCCCGGCCGCGGATGGGCCCATGATGCCGTCGCGAAGAAAAGAGGTGCGAAATCTCGTACACACCTGGACTTTTGCGCCCCAGGAGCCCTTTCCAACCGCTTTCGGAATGTGCTAGGCAGCGCCCCGCGTTCTTGAACTGTTCCGACCTGGCCTTTTGAGACGTTTTTGGCCAACGGTCCATCCTCCCTTACCATCTCCGCACACTTACCTACATCGAACTACCTTTCGTCCTACCGACGCACACGATGTAGACCCGCCGGAGTCCCAGACGGACCCCAAAAACGCCCACTCCCGATCCCAAGGTTCACATTCATGACCGCCTACTACATTGGTAATCTCTGCGCCGCTCTCGTGACGGTGGGTCTTCTGGTCGGGACCCTCCGCTTCACTCGGCGCCTGAGCTGAGCCCGCGGCATCAAGAGCGGCCTTCGCGCTCGCTCTCGTGTCGTCCCGGGGCAAGCCCGCCCCCTCCTGCAGTCGACGGCAGCACGTGTCCGGTCATCGCAAACGCATCACCGGCGCCTTCATCATCCAAGGCGACAACATCGTGCCGGTCGCGCAGGAGCGACGACCTCGCAGCCGCTTCACGCTTCAGGATCTCCATGAGATCCGCCTGTTGCTTCGCGGCGACTCCCTCATCGACTGGCACCGCCTCGCCCTGAGTAGCGAGGAGGACGTCAAGCGACTCCTCCGAGTCAACGGCTTCGATCCCAACGACGCCGAGGACATGGTGCGGCTTGAGAAGCTCCGCGCCGAGGCCGTCCGCTACATCCGCGAGTCCCTCGGGCTTCGCGTCGACCCCGTGGTCGCCAGCGAGCTCCCGGCCATCGCCGTCCCCGCCCTCGCCTCGGGCCGCAGCAAGCATCAGCGCCATGCCTGCGTGCTGCTCAAGGTGATGCACATCATCTACCACCTCGATGCGCGGGAGCTCCGAACCATCCTGCCCATCGCCGACGACGTGTTGTTCTCCGCCGTCGAGCAGAGCGTGGTGGAGCTGTTCGATCAGCTGCGCGAGAGCGGCGTGCCCGTGGTCGAGTTCGCCTGGTCGCGCAAGGTCAAGAACTCGCTCATCACCAAGCTGCTGGTCAAGCGCGAGTCGAACGCGGCGCGGGTCTTCGATCGCCTGCGCTTCCGCTTGGTCGTGGAGCGCGAGGCCGACCTGCTGCCCACGCTCAACCTGATGCTGCGGCGGTTCATCCCGTTCAACTACGTGGTGCCGGGTCAGACCGACAACACCCTCATCGACTTGGCGCAGATCGAGCGCCGGGTCGCCCGCTCGCGCGACGTCACCATGGACCGGGTCGACGAGCGCGGCCCCGTCAACGAGTTCTCCGGCCAGAGCTACCGGGTCCTCAACTTCATCGCCGACCTCCCCGTCCGTGTCGACCGCCTGTTGGCCGACACCAAGGACGCCCACCTCGCCCCGCCGGGCAGCGTGGTGTTCGTGCTCGCCGAGTTCCAGGTCGTCGACCGCAAGCGCGCCGAGACCAACGAAGAGGGCGAGAGCTCGCACTCGCAGTACAAAAAGCGGCAGTACCAGCGCGTCCGCGAGCGACTGCTCCGCGCGCCCAAAGACACCGGCTGATCGCCTACTCGGCGGCCTCCGACGCGACGACCTCGATGGTCCAGACCACGCGGGCGCGGTGCGGTCGGCAGCGCTGCTCGTCGCAGCTGACGTACTCGACCATGCCTTCGACCTCGTAGAGGCCGGGATGCTCGGGGGCGACGAATCGCGCCCGCACGCGTAGCTGCTGGGCCTGGGCGTCGACCACGTCGCGAAACCCGAGGCGGTTGTCGAGCACGGTCACCGCCGACGATTCCAGGCGCACGAGCAGCGATTGCCCCGGCGGGACCTCGTCGAGGATGGTGACCGACAGCTCGCCGCGAGCCCCGGGCTCGACGGGCGGGACGGGGCTTTGCTGCACGCGGCCGTCGTAGCCGAAGCCCATGCGCTGCGCCGCCAACAGGGCCCCGAACGCGCGGGCGATGGCGGCGGGGCCGAGCATCCCGGGATGATAGCCGAAGCTTCGCCGATGGCGTCAGCTGGCGTCGGACCAGCGACGGACGCAGTTGCGGCCGTGCTCCTTGCACCAGTACAGCGACTGGTCGGAGCGCTCGAGCAGCTCGTTGCGATCGTTGCCGTCGGCGGGGAACTCGGCCACGCCCATGGAGATGGTGACCTTGAAGCTGCCGTGCTCGGAGTTCATCGTCATCTCGCTGATCTCCTTGCGCAGCTCGTTGGCGAAGTGCTCCGCGCCGCGGCCGTCGGTGTCGGGGAGCACGAGCACGAACTCCTCGCCGCCGTAGCGAGCCACGATGTCGACGCGGCGGGAGCGACCGCCGAACACGGCGGCCACACGGCGCAGGACCTCGTCGCCCACGGGGTGGCCGTAGGTGTCGTTGACGCTCTTGAAGTGATCGATGTCGGTGAGAATGACGGCGTACTTCTGACCGGTGCGCTCGGCGAGCGCGTGCAGCTGGTCGAAGCGCTCGGAGAAGGCGCGGCGGTTGGTGAGCCCGGTGAGACCGTCGGTGGTCGCCCGCTCTTCCATGGACTGGTACATGCGAGCGTTCTGCACGCTGACGCCGACCTGATGGCTGATGACGCGCAGCATCTCGCGGATCTGGGCGGGGTAATGCTGGGGCCGGGAGGCGGCCAGGGTGATGGCGCCGAGGACCTGCTCACCGCGCTGCAAGGGCAGGACGAGCAGGCTCTGCGCGCCGCGGAGCCGGGTTCGCGGGGTAAAGACCACGGTGTCGCCGTCGAGCAGGTCGCCGTTGGCAGGCATGTGGTGGCGATTTTTGATGGCGATGCCGAGCAGCGAACCGTCGCCGGAAAAGCGCGAGCCCTGGAGGCGCTCGGCCAGCTCCGTCCACGGAGTCGCGCCGTCTTCGGCTCCCTCGGCTACGTCGACGGCGACCACGTTGTGCTCGTGCCCCTCGTCGTCGGTCCGGGTGATGACCGCCATGTCGTAGCCCGCGATCTTGCGCAGCGCCTCGAAGGTCTTGCGGTGCACGTCCTCGACGGTCAGCGCCTCGTTGAACAGCTCCGACGCGCGATAGAACTGCTCCTGCTCGTACTTGCTGCGCTCGACCGCGGTGAAGACCCGCTCGTGCTCGACGACCCGCAGGATGTGGGCCGCCGCCTTGGCGAGCACGGCCTCTTCGTCCTCGGTGAAGGGCTGGTCGCCGATGCGGTCGGCACACAGGACACCGCGCAGGTTGCCGCCATCGAGCAGGGGCAGCACGCACAGGTCGGTGACCGGCGCGGGACCCTGGTAGTAGGGCGGCACGCGCTTGCCCCCCAGCGCCCGCAGTCGCAGGGGCTTGGGATCGGCGAGCACGGACGTCAGCAGGCCGGGGCCATCGATGACGCGCGACTGCACGACCAGGTCGCTGTCGGTCGACATCTCCTTGATCGACAGGCGAGGATGGCGACGCCCCTTGGCGTTGGGATCGGGATCCTCGCACCACAGCAGGGCACAGCTATGCAGGCCCAGGGCCGAGCGCTGCAGGTCCATGTTGTGGAACAGCTGCTCGTGGATGCCCTCGACCGCGGCGTGAGCCATGCGGAGTTCTTCTTGCTCGCGGCTGCGGGCGCGGCTTTCGGGGGGCAGCGCGGCCGAGATCAGCCGAAAGTCGCGGGCCTCCTGGCGGATGCGCTCGAGCGTGCTCTCGACCTCACGGTCGTGGCCCTGGCGCAGGCGCCGGACCAGGCTCGACAGCACCAGCAGGTTGCCCGCCGCGAAGAAGCCGATGAAGGTCAGGTGATAGGCGGGCAAGGCCCAGCCCTCGCGCGCGATGGTCCGCCAGCCCACCAGGCCCTCGAGCGCGACCGTGGCCAGCAGCCACACCGCGGCGATGGCCCGATAGCGGTGCACGACCATGAGGAAGGACACCAGCGCGTAGACTAGCGGGTAGAGGAACGAGCGCAGCTCGCCCGTGGCCGCGATGAGGAAGTAGGTGGCGGTCAGCAGCAGAAGGCCGAGCTCCAGCTCGCCCCAGGCCGTGCCCGAGCCCGCCGCGACGCCGCGCTGCGGCCACAGCTCACGGGACACGGCCAGCATCAGGGTCAGCCCGAACATGGTGACCACCGCCAGCGGCAGCATCTGTCCCGACCACAGCGCGGGGCCGGAGACCAGGCCCATGCCCAGCAGCGGCCACAGGCCCAGCAAGACCAGCAGGGCCCATCGCTCGCCCAGCTGGCGGCGCACCAGGAACAGGCGCCGGGCGACTGCGCTCACGGCTGTCCTCCGCCGCTGCGCTCCACCTCGAACACCACCTCACCGGGCCGAACCAGGTTGAGGTCTTCGCGGGCGATGCGGGCGACCTCGCGAGGATCCTGCTTGAGCGCCACGATCTCGGCCCGCATGAGCCGAATCTCCTCTTTGAGCGCCTCGTTGGTGGTGAGGAGCTCCTCGCGCTCACGGGCCACGCGCTCAAGGTCCTCGGACTGGGCGGTGAGCTCGAGTCGCTCGGGCCAGTAGGCGATGACCCCCGCGACGAGTGCGGCTAGCAGAATGCGGTTGACCCAATGCATCGGCGCGGCGCCAAGCTACCCATCGGCCCCGACCAGACCAAAAAACCCGCCACCCCGAAGCTTGTTTTGTCCTACATTTACACACCCTTATCCCCAGGCCCCGCGGCCGTAACCTGCCCGCAATGGGCGACGACTTCGCCACGCCATGACCACGCCCGGAAGCGACTCTCCCACCCTCGATTTTTACTGGGGCAGCGGCAGCCCCTACGCCTGGCGCGCCATGCTCGCACTCGAGCTCAAGGGCCTGACCTACGGGTCCCACCTGCTCGAATTCTCCAAGAAGGAGCACCGCAGCGAGAAAATGCTGGCCCTCAACCCGCGGGGCAAGGTGCCCGTGCTCGTGCACGGGGAGACGGTCATGTACGAGTCGGTGGCCATCATGGCGTACCTGGACCGGGCCTTCTCCGAGCCACCGCTGTTCGGCACGACGGCGGCCGAGACGGGCCTGGTGTGGCGGCTGGTGTCGGAGCACGACGGCTACCTGGCGCCGCTGGGGCTGCGGCTGGCGCGGCCGATCTTCATGGGCAAGGTGGAGGAGAACCGCGAGGACATCGATGCGGCGATCGAGGAACTCAACAAGGAGCTGGGACAACTGAACACCCGGCTGGTCTCATCGCCGTGGCTGGCGGGGGAGCGGGTTTCGGCGGCCGATGTGTTCTTTTGGGTGTCGCTGCAGCAGGTGATCCGGGCGGCGGGGAAGCCGAGCGCGAAGGACCTGAACCTCGGGGTCGATCCTCTGTCCGAGCGGTATCCCGAGCTGGCCGAGTGGAGCGAGCGTTTCGGTGCGCTGCCGGGTGTCGATCGCACTTGGCCTCCGCACTGGACTTGAGCCGTGCTCGTCCTTCGGGTGGGATGGGCCGACCTCGCGCCGCGAACTAGCGGCTGATTTGATGCGGTCTGCGGGGGCGTCGGGAGGGGGTCACTGCTTGGGCGATGCGTTGGTTTGCTTCGCGTGGGCTTGGTGAGTGTTCGAATGAACGGCTTGCCTGTTTTACGGCTGGAACCCTCCCCGGACGTGCTCGGCGGCCGAATTAGCCCAGTGGTTCTCGGCGGCTGTCGGCGGCCGCCTCCGCGCGACCGGGCCCCCTCCATCCTACGCGGCTTCGCTTCAGCCCTCCCCCGGCGCTGACTCCCGAGCGGGCGGTGGCGTGGGTCCTGCTTGGGTGTTGGGAGGCTTCTCGGTCGTTTTTCGAGCTCTGCCTTTGCCAACACGGCGCTCATTCGAGGGGTTCGCTGCAAAGCTGCCGCCACGGTTTTTGACGAACTGATTCGAGGTCGTGAAGAGGATACGCGTCTCGGGCAGCGGTGCCGGCACTTCGACATTCAACGCAGATTGCCGCCACGGGCTTGGCACTTCGCTCCAACACCGTTGGAGCGCCCCCTCTCAACCCACGCACTTCTTTGTCGCAGCACCTCGACTCGAACACTCCACATCGGCACAAAAGTGCTCCAACCGTTGCAAGTTGCTGCCACGGGCTTGCCATTTCGCTTCAACACCGCAGGCGCGCCCCCGCCTCAACCCGCGGTTCTTCGTCGCAGTACCTCGACCCGAGCATTGCCCATCGGCGTAGAAGTGCTCCAACCGTTACAGGTTGCTGCCACGGGCTTGCCATTCGCTTCAACACCACAGGCGCGCCCCCGCCTCAACCCGCGCACTTCTTCGTCGCAGTACCTCGACCCGAGCATTGCCCATCGGCATAGAAGTGCTCCAACCGTTCCAGGTTGCTGCCACGAGCTTCGCTCTTCGCTTCAACACCGCAGGCGCGCCCCCGCCTCAACCCGCGCCTCTTCGTCGCAGTACCTCGACCCAAGCATTGCCCATCTGCGTAGAAGTGTTCCAACCGTTGCAGGTTGCTGCCACGGGCTTGCCGTTTCGCTTCAACACCGCTGGCGCGAGCGCCTCAACCCCCGCACTTCTTCGGCCGAGCGCCTCGACCCGAGCATTGCCCATCGGCACAGAAATACTCCCACCACTGATGAGCACCCGCTCCCCCCGTTCAAGCAACCAAGCCCTCAAACGCCCGCTCGGGAGTCGGCGTCGGGGGAGGGCTGAAGCGAAGCCGCGTAGGATGGAGGGGGCCCGGTCGCGCGGAGGCGGCCGCCGACAGCCGTCGCGAACCACTCGGCTAGTTCGGCCGCCGAGCACGTCCGGGGAGGGTTCCAGCCGTTAAACAGGCAAGCCGTTCATTCGAACACTCACCAAGCCCACGCGAAGCAAACCAACGCATCGCCCAAGCCGTGACCCCCTCCCGACGCCCCCGCGGACCTCATCAATTCGTGGCGCCAGGTCGACCCACGGAGCCCACCTACCGCCCGTGCAAAATCCCCAACCGCTCGAGCCCACACCCCTTCGCCAAGTCCATCACCTTGACCACAAACTGATGCTCCGTAGCCGCATCCGCCCGAATGTTGACCCCACTCGTATCCGAACTATTCGCCGCATTACAAAGCCGCGACTCCAGCTCCGCCTCATCGATGACCCGCCCATCGATCTCCATCTTGCCATCCGCCCCCAGCGTGACCACGACCGACTTCGGGTCCTGCTTCACATTGGAGTTGTTCGCCTTCGGCAGCTTGACCTGAAACGACGGGTTGTTCTGAAACGTCGTCGTCAGCAGGAAGAAGATCAGCAGCTGGAACACGATATCGATGAGCGGCGTCAGCTCGACCACCGCCTGGCCTCGCTGCCGTCGGCGGGCTCGCAGCCCGGAGGCGCGCGCAGACAGGCTCACGCGTCGTCCTCCGACGCATCGGGGGCGGGCTTGCTCGGGGCCCGGGCTGCTCGCTGGGCGTCCTCGAGCAGGTCCACGATGCCCATCGCGTCCTCTTCCATGGCTACGATGAGCCGGTCGTTACGACCCTGCAGGAACTTGTAGGCGACCAACATGGGGATCGCCACGGTCAGGCCGGCCGCGGTGGTGATGAGGGCCTGCCAGATGCCCTGCGCGAACGCATCGGGCCGGACCGCGGGATACGACGCCACGAAGCCCTGGAACACCTGGATCATGCCGATGACCGTGCCGAGCAGCCCGATGAGCGGGCTGGCCGAGGCCACGGTGCCGACGATCTCCACGTTGCGATCGAGCTGAGCGACCTCGCGGTTGCCCACCTCCTCGACCGACTCCTTGATCTCTGCGCGGGTCTTGTCCTGGGCGTAGGCCCGCAGGGCAGCCGCCATGAGCAGGGCCACGCTGCTGCCGTTTTCCTCGCACAGAAGCTGCGACTCGGAGGTCTTGCCCTTCGAGACCATGGCGCGGATGCGATCGACGAACGCCCGCGGCAGCACCCGGGGCCGCTGCAGCGACCACAGCCGCTCCAGGAACACCGCCACGCCCACCACCGACACGCCGAGAATGACCCACATGAGCGGGCCGCCTTGCTCGAAGAGTTCCGATAGTTCCATGGTGTGCTCGGGCCGTACGTCGCAGACGATGGCCGCCGAGGGCCCAGCTACGACGACGGGAATGATGACTGGGGCGCTCCCGCGCGGCAAGGTCGCAGGGCCAGACCCCCGCCCCCGGCCTCGAATCCCGCCCGTGAAAACAACCTCGAAATTCCCGACGACATGGGGTTGACGAGGTGCCGGGGCCCTGATAATCCTCCGCGCCCATCGAGCAGCACAACAGCTGTTACGGGGACTCCCTGGGGGAATAGCTCAGCTGGGAGAGCGTCGCGCTGGCAGCGCGAAGGTCAGGGGTTCGATCCCCCTTTCCTCCACCAAGAAGACGGCTTCGCGGGTCACTGCGGAGCCGTTTTTCGTTGGTTCGCCCGGGTTTGCGCGGCCGCTCGAGGCGACCGCCACGCCAGGCGCCGGAAGAGATCTGAGGGCTGCCCCCGCCGGCCCGAGGTCCCGCCGTGCCTGGGGGCTCACACGACAAACGCGAACGCGGACCGTGGTGACGGTCCGCGTTCGTGGGTGGTGGCGGCTTGCCGCTACGCGCCGACGCAGATGCCGACGTCCTCCAATCCCGGAGGAGCCGCTTCGGGCTCGAACCAGGCCTGGCACCCGGTACCGGCCGGACACTGCGACGCGGGGCCGCCGAGCTCGCAGAACGGGGTGCAGCACCCCGCACCGCCGCAACCGGGAATGGCGGCGCCGTTGATGCACGCCAACCCGGGAGCGCACGCATTGATGAACTCGCACGGGTCGAAGACGCCGCCGCCCTCGCCCGAAGCATCGAGCGCACAGATGAACGAGTCGTCGACGGGGTAGCAGGCCTCGTTCTCCGGGCAGTCTTGGAGCAGCGGATCGCAGACCGGGATGCAGACGGACAAGACGCCCTCGTTCTGGAAGCTGCAGGTGTCGTCGGGGCTCTCGCACAGCGGGTCACAGCCGCACAGCGGGATGCAGCGGCCATTGAGCGTCTGCGGGTCGACGTTCCAGCACATCGCCCCCTCGACGCAGTTGTCGATGCCGGATGCGACGGAGCCTTCGACGATGCACGGCTCACCGATGTCGGAGGGTGAGTCGGCGATGGGCGTGCAGTGGGTGCTGTTCCAGGCGCCTCCGCCGTCGTCCGCATAGGGCGTGCACTTTTCTCCCGCGGGGCAGTCCTGCGCGAAGGTATTGCACTCGCCACCGCTCATCATCTCGCAGGTGGGCACCTCGCCGGTCGAGGGGTCGTCGCCCATGGTCGACTCGCCATCGAGCGACGTGGTCGCGGTGGTCGTTGCCGTGGTGGTGGCCGGAGGCGTCGCGGTGGTGGTCGCCGTCGTGGTGTTGCCCGGGCCGTTGGAGGTCATGACGGGGTCGTCCGTCGCGGCCGCCGTGTCGCCCGACTCGTCCTCGGCGGGAAGCGGATCGGGGTCGAAACAACCGGAGGCGGGGAGCAGCACCATGGCCGCAACGGCCGAAAACAGAAGGGGGCGTAGATTCATTGGCAGCGTCCAGACGTTAAGTCGTTTCAGAGTGTGCCACGGTTCTCGATTATTGAGGGAATGTCGGGGATTGCCTCGCATCCCCCATGCCCGCAAGATCTTCGACGTGCGCGTTTTTGCCGTTGCGACTTTGTTCCTGCTCAGTGCCGCATGTTTTACCGATGCCCCGACAGAACCGACGACGGCGGGTGGAGGCAGCACGAGCGAAGAAGACCCCGCGACGACGACGGGCGACGGCGCCACGAGCATGCTGCCTGGGGGCGATTCCACGGGCGAAGCGTGCCCCGGCCAAGTCGACGAATGCGGGGTCTGTGACGGCCCGGGAGGCCCCTGCCTGGGCTGCACGGTGCCGCAGGCGAGCAACTACGACCCTCTCGCCGAGGTCAACAACGGCACCTGCACCTGCGAACCCAACGGCAACCCCATCGCGGACCAAGCCCAGCTCGAGCGCAACGCGAGCGCGGGGGGCATGGACGAGTGGCAGTCGTTCACCACGGGGCTCGGGGGCGGCCTGGTCACCATCGAGATCGAGATGTCCTCTCCGCTGGGCACCCGCCCCTCCCCGGCCACGCTGTCGCTGCACGAGGGCGAAAGCCCGGCCGGCACCACGCTGGGGAGCATGGACATCACCATCGAGCCGACCCAGCTCGCCACGATGCAGAGCTTCGAGTTCCCCGAGCCCCTCCCGGTCGCGGCGGGCGAGGTCTACACCTTCCACCTCGTGATCCCGGACCAGACCATCGGCTACCTGAGCACCAACAACGCCGACCCCTATCCGGGCGGGCGACAGGGCGTCGACCCGGGCAACGACATGGTCTTTCGTACCCAAGTGGTCGGCTGCGTGCCAGACTAGGCGGGCACGCCCATGGCCGCCCTCAGCAAAGCTCGGGTGATCGAGTACCTGACGGAGTGCAGTCCCGACGAGCTCGACGAGATCATGGAGCAGCTCGAGGAACGCCTGGGTCTGGAGCGACTGGCTCCGCCCGGCCTGGACTGGCCGGACAACATGGGCGAGCCGCTCGACATGGGCATGCCGGAGGGCTTCGAGGTCGTCATGCTCGCGCCCGGTGGGGCTCGCGTTCAGGTCATGAAGGCCCTACGCGCGTCGAACTCTCTGTCGCTCAAGGAGGCGAAGGCCCTGGTCGAGGCGTGCCCCACGGTGGTGCGCGATGGCCTGCGCCGCGAAGAGGCGGTGGAGCTGCAGGCCGCCCTGCAGGCCGTGGGGGCGGAGGTCCAGATCCGATGAAGCGCTCAGCCGCGCTGCAGCTGCGCTTTTCGTGCACCGAAGACTGGGCGACCTTCCAGGGCGGCCCAGACAAACGCCACTGCGAGCGCTGCTCCAAGCACGTCCACGACCTGACGATGCTGCGCAAGAGCGAGGCCGAGGCGCTGTTCCGAGATCCGCCTCCCGAAGGGCTGTGCGTGCGCTACCGTCACGACGGCGCGGGGCGGATCCTGTTTCGCTCCGATCGCTACCCGGGTCGCTTCGCTTGGAAACGATTCCGGCGCCCGTCGCCGACCTAGCGTCGGGTCACCGCGGCCACCATGCCGGGTCGGCGCCACAGCGCCGCGACGCCGCCCGAGAGCGCGACGATGAGCACCGAGACGTGGCCCGACCACAAGTGCACGGGATGGGTGAGCGGACAGTGCAGGTGCAGGCCGACCATGGCCACCAGGGTCCCCGCAGCCAACAGCGCGAGGAACGACAGCGGCGAGCGACCGCTGACGGTCAGCCAGCGCAGCAGGCCCACCACCACCAGGGTCATCGCGCCGCCCACGGTGAAGCACGCCAGCGCACGGGGCACGAAGTCGACGCCCATGCCCAGCGTGGACTCGGGGTGTAGCGTGTGAGCGGAGGGCAAGAGCGCCACTCCCACCGCTCCGATCACGGTGAACACGAGCGCGGCGGGCAGGCTGCGTCGCCACCGAGACCCGCGGGCTCCCGGGCGCAGCGCGAGGTCGAGGGTGAGCACGGCCGGCAGGGCCAGCAACGCGAGGTCGAGCACGAGCCGCCAGGTGGGAAAGACGCTCAGATCGGCGCGCGGCCGCACGACGACGATGGCGACCTCGAGCGCAGTCGCGATCAGTAAGCCCAGGACCAATCGCACCGCGGCCGGAGCGCCCGCCACGACGACTCGAACATCATTGAGACGACGCATCATCCGACCGTGAGCCGTATTCCGCGGGTGGCCCTTCGGTTACCGGATGCCGTCGATCGTCGAGCCACTGCCTCAGCTCGCGGCGCACCTGCTCGGCGTCGGAGTAATGAGCGATGCGCTCGAGGGTTCGCTCGGCGACGTCGCGGGCTTCGTCGGGATGCCCGGCGCCCCATAGCGCTCGGGCGAGCAGGCCGCCGGTCTCGCCCACGGCCGGGCTGCCTTGGTAGCGCTGCCGTCGAATCTCCAGCGCCCGGGACAGCGACTCGATGGCCTCCTCGGGCTGCCCGAGCTCGAGCAAGGTTCGACCGCGGCCTTCGAGTCCTCGCGCCATGCGGGGATGCTCGGGACCCCCTGCCGCTTCGATGACCTCGAGACCGTGGTCGTAGGCCGCCAATGCGGCGGCGGGTCGACCCTGCGCCAGCTGCAGGTCACCCCGGAACACGGACACCGTGCCCAAGTCGACGCTGTGCTCGTCGTAGAGCCCTCGCAAGATGGCCTCGGCCGCGTCGAGCTTCTGCTCCGCCGCGCGGTACCGCCCTTGCCGGGTGTCGATGGCCGACAAGTACACCTGCGGCATCGCGACCGCGGGGTGATGCTCGCCCCGCGCGGCGCGAGCCACCTCGAGGGCGCGGGAGAACAGCCGCGTCGCCTCGTCCGGCTGGTCCCGTTGCCACGCGATGATGCCGAGGTTGTGGAGCGGCGTGCCGAGCTGCGGGTGCTCCGGCCCCAACGACGCGCTGATCCGATCCACCGACTCGCTCCACAGGGCCACCGCTCGATCGCGCTGCCCGAGATAGAAGTGCGCCGCCGCCAAGTGGGTGAGGTCCTCGGCGATCTTCGGATGCGCGTCGCCGTAGACGGCACGATCGTGGTCCAGGATTCGTTCGTCGAGCACCAGCGCGTCGGCGAATCGGCCCTGGCGGAAGGCGATCGCGGCCTCGAGCCCCTGCGGCGCCATGCGGAGCGGATCGTGCTCGGGGAGCGCGTCGGCAAAGGGCCGGGCCACGCGAGCCCAGATGAGCCCCTCGGCGTAGCGCTGGCGGTGATACCCGACCAGGTTGCCGAGCCCGGTCGCGGCAGCGACCGCAACGGAGGCGCGCTCGGTGGCCACCGCCAGATCGAAGGCTTCCTCGAAGGTCCGCATGGCGTCGTCGAGCTGCCCCTGCCCCTCCTGGGCCTTGGCCACGGTGACGCGCACCTCGGCGTGCACGGGCCCGACCGGCAGTTCCTCGAGCTCGGCCTGCAGCGCGACCAAGGGCTCGTAGGCGTCGCGATAGCGTCCCGCCGCGACCCGGGTTCGCAGCCTCGCCAAGCGCAGGCCGTGCGCGAGGGCAGCCTCCCCCATCGCGGCTTCGCCATGGCCGTGCTCGCACTCGACCAGCCGGGGCAGCGCCTGCACGATTTGGGGCGCGGACTCCACCACCGAGGCCAGGGGCTCGTCCCCCGGGTCGGCCAACAGCGTCACCACCTCCTCGAACGACGCGAGCGTGCGCTCGAAGCACGCCGCTCGCTCCGCCCGCTCGCGCTCGCCGACCGCGGCCTCGACCCGCGCCGCCACGCACAGCTCGAGACGCGCCGACCTCCACGCCTCGGCATATTCATCGAGCGACGTCAGCGTGCGCTCGACCTGCTGCCGCGCGTAGGGCAGCGCCGCCTGCTCGTGCGCCTGCCGAACCTCGTCGCGGCGCGCGGCCGTCCAGGCCTCGCCGACCACGTCCCCCACCCCATCGCAGACCTCGGCGTCCTCGGTCAGCAGCAACGGGACCAACAGCGCCGCGAAAACGATGGGCGTGGCCAGCAACATCACCACCCGGTCCGGCCATCGCTGCTCGCGCTCGAGCGCCTCGAGCAGGCTGTGCATGTCGGGCCAGCGCTGCTCGGGCTCCGTCTCGAGTCCCCGGTCGAGCACGCGTCGCAGGCCCACTGGGACCCGAACCCCGCGGGGCGGCGGGCGTCGCTGGCCCTTCGAGATGCTCCACACCAGCTCGAACGCGCTCACGCCAGCAAAGGGCCGCTGCCCGAACAGGGCCTCCCACAGGGCCACGCAGTAGCTGAACACGTCGCTGCGCGCGTCGATCTTGGCGCCCAGGATCTGCTCGGGAGCCATGTACGCGGGGGTCCCCACCAGCTGGCCGATGGCCCGCGCCGTCGTATGCGGTCGCACCACTCGCCCCGACTTCGTCGCCTCCGTCTCTTCGGTCTTGGCGAGGCCGAAGTCGAGCACCCGCGCATGGCCACCGTCATCGACCATCACGTTGTCCGGCTTGAAGTCGCGGTGGATGACCCCCGCCTCGTGGGCGGCCTGCAGCCCCCGCCCGGCCTCGATGAAGATACGCAGGATCTCGCGGTTCGATCGGGTGGTGGAGCGCAGCCAGGTGGTCAGGGTCTGGCCCGCGACCAGCTCCATCGCCACGAAGACCTGTCCCTCGTGGACCCCGACGTCGAACACGTGCACGACATGGGGATGAGACACCCGGGCCAGGGCTCGGGCCTCGCGTTGCAGTCGACGTCGTCGCGCGTCGTCTCGCTCGCCGCGGCGCACGAGCTTGACCGCGACGTCGCGCTCGAGTTCCGCGTCGTAGGCTCGAAAGACGTCCCCCATCGCCCCCGAGCCCAAGCGCTCGTGGACCTCGAGGCGCCCGATGGTCGCCGGGGCCTGACAGGGCTCGGTGACCGGCTCGCCCATCGCGATCTGGGGCAGCGTGGTCTCAGGCCCCGCCCGATCCACGGACGTGAAGGTCTGCATCTCGCTGGGCACCGCGGGCAGTCGCGACGGCACCGGTGCCTCCCCGTCGAACAACGTGTCGAGTTCGTGATCGACGCTCAAGCCTCGACGCTCCTGAAACGGTATCCGTCTCGAACGAGCGGAGTTACGGGTGCAACGTTGTAAGGGAAAGATTCGTGGTCGCTCCCAGTACATGCACGTACATCTGATAGCCTGAAGCCACGGTGAGTTCGGACGCACGACCCGACGACGACACCGAACCGGACGTCTCGGGCGCCTCGCCGTCCCTCGACCGAGGCGCGATTCCGCAACAGCCCCTCGGGCGATCGAGCAAGGCGATGATCCGCACCGCGCTCTTCGCCAATGCGAGCCGGGCTCGCGTTGGGCGCTTCGAGCTCCGCGGCAAGCTCGGCCAGGGCGGCATGGCCTCCGTGCTGCGAGCCTTCGACGAGACCCTCAATCGGGACGTCGCGGTGAAGCTGCTGCACCGCGACCTGAGCCGCGAACACAACAAACGCTTGCTTCGAGAGGCCCAGGCGCTCGCTCGCTTGTCGCATCCAAACGTAGTGCAGGTCGGCGAGAGCGACGGCGAGACCTTCATCGCCATGGAGTTGGTCCGCGGCAACCGTAGCGCCGCGACGGGCCACGCCGAGCGAGCCGTCGCGAGCGACGAAGGACACCAAGGACCGCCACATGCCGTGGCGGATGCCCGTTTCGTGCTCGCCCGCGCGCTGGGATCGGAACCGAAGCATGCGGAGCGAGCTCGAACGCTGGCCGCCCGAGTGCTCGAAGACCTGTCCAACGCCGGTCCCTCGGGAACCGGTCGCATCGGGCGGATCGAAGCGTGGCTCGCCTCGCAGGGGGTCCACACCACCACGGGTCCAGGGTAGGCTGCGGGGCAGTGAAAACGGACGCAGAGCTGCTGTACGCCTGGCGCGACGGAGACGAGGTCGCGGGGGAACAGCTCTTCGAACGCTACTTCGACGCCGTCGGTCGGTTCTTCTTCAACAAGGCCAGCGGGGATCCCGAAGACCTGGTGCAGGAGACCTTCGCCTCGTGCGTACGGGGTCGCGACAACGTCCGCGACTTTCGCTCGTACCTGTTCGGCGTCGCCTACAACGTGCTGCGCGCGTATATCCGTCGCAAGCAACGGCCCGATTCCTCGCCCAACGCGGACGAGGTCTCGGCGTGTGACCTGGGGCCCGGCCCTTCGACGGTCATGCATCGCCGCGAGGAGCAGCGGCTGCTGCTCGAAGGGCTCCGGCGCATTCCCTTCAACTATCAGATCGTGCTCGAGCTCCACTACTGGGAAGAGATGACCACCGCTCAGATCGGCGAGGCGTTGGGCGTGCCCACCGGGACGATCCGCAGCCGGCTGAAGATCGGTCGTCAGAAGCTCGAGCAAGCGCTAACGCGCGTATCCGCGCCCGCGGACGTGCTCGACAGCACCATGAGCGACCTCGACGGCTGGGCCCGGAAGCTGCGGCGCTCGGTCGAGGACTCTTCGCCCTCGACCTGAGCGAGCCCCTCACTCCGCCAGCAGGTCCTCGATCAACGCGTCCATCTCGGTGACGTTGAACGAGTTCTTCACCGCCCGCACCACGAGGTTCTTGTCGATCACGATGTCGCGGGGATACGGGTAGCCCACGCCCTCGGGGAAGGCGAAGTCGTACAGCGTGCCTTCGTCGGCGACCACGGGGAAAGTGATGCCCGTCTGCTCGAGGAACGCGGCCACCTGCTCCGGCGGATCGCCGGGGTGGATGCCGAACACGATCACGTCCTCGTCCTGATACTTCTGCCAGATGGAGGTCTCGATGTCTGGTAACTCCAGACCGCAGATGGGTCAGAAGAGGGCGAAGTAGGCAAGGACGACCACCTTGCCCCGCAGCCCTTGCAGCTGGGGAGAACCAGTGGGGTCGAGGAACGCGAATTCTTCGGTCAGCGTGTCGCCGACGTCGATGCCGCTGGTGTCACGGGCGACCAGCGGAAGGTTGGTCGGGTTCTGGCTCGCATCGGGATCGTTGTTGTGCAGCCGCAGCGTACTCGTGCCGCCATCGGGTGGAGGCGGCTCGTAGACGATCTCGAGGGCCCGAGCCGACCGCGGCGGCACCCTCAGCCAGGACTTGTCGGTGGAAAAGGGCGGCTCCAGCTCGATGTCGAGCACGTCGAGATCGAGATAACCCCGGTTGCGCACCGCGAGCACGCGATCGGAGGGCTCGTCTTCGGAGAAGCCGAGCAGCTCCTCGTCGACCCACAGGTCGGGCGCGACGTAGCCCGGCCGGTACTCGACGACGTGCATCTTGGTCCACTCCCCCACGTAGAGGAAGCCGTCTTGGATCTCGACCGCCACGTCCTGCTCGAAGGAGGGAGAGGAGCGCACGCGCTCGGTGGCCAGTAGCTGCAGGGTCTCGCGATCGTGCACCGCCACGTGGCTCCACGCCGCGATCGCGATGATCTCGTCGTCCATCGACACGGCCTGCGCCGTCCCGCGGGTCTCGATGTGGCCCACGCCCAGCGGCGCGCTCGGGATGGACACGTCGACCACCTCGACGCCGTCGCCCCCGAGGGCCAGCAGCGCGCGGTCACCATCGACGAAGACGTCGCGGACCATGCCCGGGATCTCGAAGTGCCCCACGTGCTCGGGCTGCAGCGGATCGGCCAGCGACAGCACTCGGATGCCGCCCACGCCATCGGCCACGTACAGGTGGTCGCCGTGCACCGCCGGCTTGGTGGCGTTGTCGAAACCGTCGATGACCTTCTCGAGCGCAGGGATGCCCTGGGCATCGGTCGTGTACACGCGCAGGCCACCGCCGTGCGCAGCCACGTACAGGTTGCCTTCGTGGTAGACCACGCCCTCGAACAGCACCGTCGGGTCCTGCTCCATCTCCATGAGCGAGGAGCCCTCTTCGTTGACCCGGAAGGCGGCGAGGAACGGGGTATCGACCCAGGTGTCGCCGTGGTGGGTGAAGTAGATGACCTGCGCGTCCCCCTGATCGGGCCCGAACGCGGCGTGCTGGCACCGCGCCGTGGCCGCTGCGATCACGAAGGGATCGTCATGGTTGGTGATGTTCTCGATGGTGGCGCCGAAGCCTCCGCAGGTGACCGCCAGGTCGCCCTGCACCTCGATGTCGACGATCTCGGCGCCGGAGCCTCGCGCCCGGTGCACCAACGAGTCCCCCTCGGCGCAGCAGGTGCCCTCGAGGATCGGCGTCGCGTCGGCGCAGCCCCGGCCCTGCCCGCAGGGCAGGCACTCGAGCCCGGGACAGGCGTCTCCGCCCGGTGGCCCGGGGGGCGGAGGGCCCTGGCCATCGCCATTGCCCCCCGCGTCCTCGGCCCCTCCGGTGTCGCCCGCCGAGCCCCCCTCGGTCGCGGCACCGGTGCCCGAGCCCCCGTCCCCCGTTTGCGCCCCTGGGCCCCCACCCAGATCGCTCACGGAGCGGCAACCGGACGCCCCAAGGACCACGCTCGCCAACACCAGGGGCCACGCGGCAGCCCCGACGAAGCTCGGGGACGACCCCGAGCCCAGCCCATGTTCGTCGCCAGTCATGCGGACACTCCGACGCTCCGTGCAGGGCGTCGTGTCGCAAACGATCGACGAGCCGCAATGTTACCGAGGTCGGAAAATGCGAAATTCGCGCCAGACCTGATTTCGGGCGCACGGCGGGCAGCAAAGCCCGCCCGTCCCCGGCCCATCGGTCGTAACATCGGTTTGTGCGGTCCGTTTGGCGAACACCTCGCCCGGCTTCTTCGGCCGCGCCAAGGCTCACGACCATGCGGCAGCAAATCCTCGGACTGGTGATGGCGAGCGCAGCATTCGGCTGTGCCCCGCCGCCCGTGATTCCCGGCAGCGACGACAGCGGGGCGCAGGCCTCTGACGACGGTGAGGGCGACTCCACCGAAGCCTCCGCCATGGACGGCGCACAGCTCGATCCCGCCTCCCTCGATCGCAGCACCGCGGCTGGGCCCTGCGGCTACCCCGGGCCGGGCGACGCGGGCTACGGCACCGACGTGGGCCAGCGCCTCGCCGACAGCGGCTCCTTCGAGCTCATCGACTGCGAGGGCAACTCCTTTTCCATCGCCGACTTCATGTGCGAGCGCGAGGGCGGGGGCTACAACGCGGGCGTCCTGCTCAACCTGGGCGCCGGGTGGTGCGGCCCCTGCCAGGAAGAGACCCTCGAGTTTCCCGAGATCTACGAGGAGTACCACTCGCGCGGCATCGAGATCGTGCAGGTGATGTTCCAGGACTGGGACGCGCAGGCCCCCACCCGCAGCTTCTGCACCGACTGGAGCGAGGGCCAGTGGCGCACGGGGGCCGACGGCTCGACCCAAGACGTCGGCGTGCGACTGCACTTCCCCGTGCTGCTCGATCAGATCAACGACTGGACCTCGATCTACTTGCAAGACCCGCAGTCGGCGACGCCGGTCAACATCCTGCTCGACGCCAACGGCAACATCCGCTGGAAGCTCGAGGGGCAGCAGCCCGAGCTCGACCTGCTGCGCGCCCAGTTCGACCTCGTGCTCGCCAACCCCTACGGAACCTGAGGCATGCGGCTCACCACCATCGCTCTGCTCGGCGCCCTGACGACCCTGGGCTGCGCCTCCTCGGGGGCGGGCCCCCGCGGTCTCGACATCGCCCTGCCCGGCCTCGACGGTACGCTGGTCACCCCCACCCCGGCGGCGGGCGACGAAATCTACGTGCTCGCGTTCTGGGCGACCTGGTGTCAGCCCTGTCAGCAGGAGCTCACCAAGCTCGACGCCTTGTACGCCGAGAAGAAGGGACGCGGCCTCGAGGTCTATGCCATCAACATCGACAGCCCCGACACCACCGCGCAGGTCGGGCCCTGGGTCGAGCGCGAGGGCTACTCGTTCCCGGTCTTGATCGATCGAGAGACCCAGGTGCTCACCCGCTACAACCCCCGCGGCGACATTCCCTACTACGTGGTGCTCGACGCCACGGGGAAGATCCTGCACGACCACCAGGGGTACATGAGCGGGGACATCGACGAGCTGAGCGCGTTCCTCGACGGCGTGCTTCGGCCCGGCTAGCCCCCCACGGATCGTAGGTCTGGTGCTGCTCGAGGTCGCGACTGCTCTGATCCTCGCCTCGGGCTCGGCCGCGTCCACGGACGGGCCCACCGAGATCGCGCCCGATGCGGACGCGGCGGAGACGAGCCCGTCGGAGCCGCCCACGGTCGCAGCCGCCGAGCGCACGGCCGAAGCCACCGAGGAGCCCGAGGACGCCACCGAGGCGCCTGCGGAGGCCACTGAGGACGAGGTCCCCGCCGAGCCCCCGAAGAGCGCTGCGCCGCCGTCCGAGCCGCCCAAGCGATCATGGCGCGACCGCACGCGCATTCCCTCGTCGCGGGTCGGCAACGCGATCATCCAGCCGTGGGTCCGCAGCACCACCTTCGTGCAGTGGTACCGGGAAAACTACAACACGCAGCAATCGGACGATGGCTTCGTCGCGCTCGTGCAGCGCCTCGGGACCGGCACCGACGTTCGCCTGAAACAGGTCACGCTGGGCACCCAGCTCCGCCTCGATGGCCAGAAGATCTGGTTCCCCGACTCGCAAGATTGCTCGGGCGACTGCGTGCCCGTCGAGGACGACGTCCGGCTCGAGCGCTTCACCGTGTCGGCGGACACCCGCTACTTCTCCGTGCAAGGTGGTGACTTCCAGGCCTCGTTCGGCCGCGGCATGGGCCTGAGCGTGCGCAAGGTCGACCTCATCGGCGTCGACGCGACGATCAAGGGCGGCCGGGTCGATCTTCGTACCAAGCCGGTGCGGGTCACGGGCATCGCGGGCTTCGCCAACCGCCAGAACAGCGACTTCGCCACCCGGCAGCTCATCGAAGACCCGGGCTATCCGGGGCAGTCCTATACCTTCTCGCCCGACACCGAGGACCGCGGCTGCAACGTCGACGGTGCCCTCGATCCCGACTTCGGCAACCCCCTGTGGACCATCTGCTCCGATCTCGTGGCCGGCGGGCGCGTCGAGGGCAGCCTGCCGGGCAAGGTCGAGGTCGGGGCGCATCACGTCTATCTCGACTACGGCGACGAGGTCAGGGCGGGGGTGGTCGACGAGCACTCGCACCTCATCGGTGGCGACATCGCCCGGGCTCGCATCGCGGGCGTCTGGGACATGTTCGTGGGCGCGTCGGGGATCATCCGCAACCCGAACCTGCGCGGCACGCCGCTCGAGCCCCAGAGCTTTCGCGGCTACGGCATCTATGCCTCCAACGTGTTCGTGGCCGGCACCACCACCATCTTGGTCGAGGCCAAGCACTACCAGGACTACCTGCTCGCGCTGTCGCAGAACTCCCTGCTGCAATACGCGGAAAACCCCACCCTCGAGCGCGAAGACCAGCAGGTACCCGGCAACCAAAACGCCACTGGGGCTCGGCTCCGCGTGGACCATACCTGGCGCGACCTCGGCCTGACCGTGTTCGGCAGCTCGCTCGAGTACGCCTACTCCGAAGATGTCGGCACCTCGGCCTTTCGCTCCGACGGACGCCTCGCCACCCACAACTACGCGGGCGTCATCTGGCGGAAGAAGGGCACCGACTTCGTGCTCCAGGTCTCGGGTGGCTACCGCTACGAGCGGTTCCTCGATCCGCCCGTCGGCAGCCCGCTGCGCCGCCGCTTCCCGCACGCCGAATTCTACGTGACCATCCCGGTCGCCAAGGCCAACGGGCTCACCCACACGATGTCGGTCCGCGGCGAGGGGCGCTGGGAGAACTTCCGTACGGTGGGCAGCGGCGAGGACTTCTTCCGCGGCCTGCTCACGGTGGGCTACAGCATGAGCCCCTGGTTTTCCGTATCGCTTCTGCAGGGCATCGACACCGAGCTGCCGACCCCGCCGGGCGAGCCTTCGCTCACCGACGAAGAGTGTGAAGGCGGCGCGGGCTCGACCTGCCGCCCCCACCTGTGGCCCGGGGTTCAGGCGCAGATCAACCTGTTCGGCGCGAGCTTCCTGCGGCTATTCGCGGGACGACAGGTCGGCGGCCGCGTGTGCGTCAACGGCTCGTGCCGCACCCTCCCCGACTTCGAGGGCGTGCGCAGCGAGCTGGTGTTCTCGTTCTGAGCATCACGCCGCCGTCACTGCGCGTCCTCGCTCCCCCACGGGGCCTTTGCTTGCGACGGGTGCTCCGGGCTGTCATCGTCATCGACGCGTGAGCGGGATTCTCGAGACCTGGCGTGCCTCGCTCGCGTGGCTGCTGCGCGAATACGAGACCCGGCGCGGTCGCTTCGCGACCTTCATCCCTCGCCTGTTCCTGTTCTTCGTGCTCCTCAACGCCTCGTGCTACTGGCTGGGCATCCTGGGGGCCTACCCGGAGAAGCTCGCGGGCGACGACGCCATGCACTACGTGTGGCTGCAGATCCCGGTGGGCGTGCTCGGGGCGGTCTTCGACACCGCGTCGTTCTTCGTCACCGTGGTGATCGTACGCCGGGCCCTGCGCAGTCGCGGCATCGTCGAGTACGTGGGACATCTATCGCTCGATGCGGTCATCGCCGTGCTCGCCACGCTGTGGGTCCTGCTCGTGTTCTCGGTGTCGGGGTGGATCCTCAGCGTCCTCGAGGCGCAGCCGGAGCTGCTCAGCGCGCGCAATGCCGAGTACGAGTCGCGGCTGGCCGAGGCGATCCGAAACCCGCGCGGAGAGTGGCGCAACATCTACTTCGGCGTCGTGATGGGCGTCTCGGCGTCGCTGCCCACCCTGGTCCACCTGGGGCTGTTCGCCCGGGCCGTGGTCCGTCGCCTGCTGGCGCCCGCTCGGGCCTGAGCCCGTTCCCGGCCCGAAACGACGCCTCGGCGGAAAATCGAAGTTCTTTTCGATTTCCTAGATCGAAGGGCGACGCAGGCCGTTGAGTACCCGGCCGCCATGTCACTGCACCGCACCGCCCCCACCCATCGCCGCATCCACCACGTCCTGGGCCTCGGGGTCAGCGGGGCCGCCCTCGCCGGGCTCATCTACGTCGAGAGCGTCTCCGCTTCGACCGATGCTCCCCTGCCCGAGCCCGAAATCGAGGTCACCGAGTCCACCACCACCACGCAGCCCGCGTCGAGGGCCGTCCCGACCGTGGCGGCCCTCGACGTCGGGACGGCTGCCGCCCCCGTCGCAGTCGCGGTCGCCCCCGTGCCTGCCACGGCCACGGCCACGGCTCCGATGGCCGTGGCGACCACCGCCGCTGCCAACACCCAAGTCGCGGCCATGGTGACCATGCCGGACGTCGTGGGCATGAAGGTCAACGAGGCCCGTCGCGAGCTCAAGAAGCTCGGCCTGGTGATGACCGTCCGCGACTCCTACAACGACAAGATTCCCATCGAGTATCAGCGCGACTACAAGGTCCGCCGTCAGGCCGTCGACGCGGGCACGGCCCTGTCCGAGGGAACCTGGGTGCGCGTGGGCGCTCGACAGCGACGCATGCGGCTCCCCATGGGGTACTGAGATGGTCGACTCGCTGGTCCGACTCGGGCTCTTCCTCGCCCTCACCGGGCTGGCCTTCGCCCCCCTCGAGCGCCTCTACGGCCGCCACCGTTCACCTCGGGCCGACCGCGCGACCGACCTGTGGTTCGCCACCGCCGGTCGCATGCTCGTGCAGCTCGGTCTCATCGTCATCGTGGGCACGGCATTGTTCGCGCTCGACGAGGTCGCGCTCGACACTCCGCTTTGGGCGTTTATCGACCACCGCGGCCTTCGCATGGCCATCGAGATCGGCACAGGCCTGGTGCTCTTCGAGCTGGCCGGCTACGCCTATCACCGCGCCGCCCATGCCGTGCCTGCGCTGTGGCGCCTGCACGAGGTCCACCACAGCTCCGAGCGCATGGACTGGCTGGCCTCGTTTCGTCAGCACCCGCTCGAGATCGTGCTGGTGACCCTCGTCCAGAACGCGCCGCTGGTATTGCTGGGCCTGCCGCTCGGCTCCCACGCCATCGTGTTGCTGCTGCTCGAGCTCAACACCGTGTTCGTGCACGCCGACCTGCGGCTGTCCCGAGGCTCGTGGATGCGATGGATCGCCTCGCCGCACTTTCACCATCGCCACCACCAACGCGACGGTGCTCCCGTCAACTTCGCCGCGATGTTCCCCTGGATCGATCGGCTCTTCGGGACCTACGTGCCCGACGAGACGGGCCCGATCGGCCTGCCCACGCCCTGCCCCCACGGCTTCGTGGCGCTGTTGGTACGCCCCTTCAGCCTCCGGACTTCGCGTTCTTCTTGGCCTTCATCCGGCTGAGCCGCAGCGCCATCTCGTAGTGTCGACGAGCGTCTTCGTCGCTCACCTCGCCGCCGCGGACCTCCACCGGCTCGTAGCCCAGACGCTCCAGGGTGGGATTGCAGTGCGCGGCCAGCATGCCGATGGCGGGCTCGGGCAAGCTCTTCCAGCGACCCACGCTCGAGTCGTCGATCGCCGCGCGCCCGTAGGTCTTCCAGTCGCCAAACCCGACCCGACCCGCGCCGTCCAGCGCTCGCTCGACCAGGCCGTCCTCCCAGGGCTCGCCCACGTGCTCGAGCACGCGACGCACCACCGCCTCGGGGTCGGCCACCAGGTCTTCGTAGCGCAGGTCGATCGCCATGGGATCCTCGGCCACCAGCGTGGCCACGCGCTCCGCCGTGTCGACCCAGGCCCGCCCCATCGCCTCGAGCGGCTGCGGGAAGCGCCTCAGGTAGTCGTGCAGCTCTTCGACATAGCCGCCGGTCTTGTCGACCAGGTCGCGCAGGCTGCAGGCCACGTCGAGGCCGTGCCGCTGGATGCACACGAAGTACACGTGCCCGCGGCAGAGCCGAGCGATGGCGTCGAGGTGAAAGGCATCGAAGGCCGTCTTCTCGGCCCATCGCGGCTTGCCTTGCGCCTGGGCGTGCTCATCGAGGAACCCGAACACCATCGCCCGCAGGCGGCCGAGCACGTCGTCTTCGGAGAAGCCCGCGAAGCTCAGTCCGCTCAGCACCCCGATGCGCAGGCCCTGGGCGAAGCGCTCCTCGTGGAGGAAGCGAGCCGCCGCGCTGAGCAGGTAGGTCTCGGGCGGGCAGCTCACCGCCGGGTGGGCGTCGAGGATCCGGCGCAGCAACGTCGTGCCGGACCGAGGTGTACCGACGATGACGATGCCCTTGCGCTCGGTCATCCCTGCGCCTGAGCGGCTCCGAAGGCCAGGATCCGATTGACCGAGTCGAGGTTGTCGATGTCGATGTCCTCGGGCCCCAGGCGGCTGCCGGTGTGCTGCTCGAGGAAGCCGAGCAGCTCGACCATCGCAAACGAGTCGATGAGACCGGTGGAGAACAGCTCGTCGTCGTCTCCGACGTTGTCGAAGTTGGCCCGCGTCTTGGTCGCGAGGAACTCGCGGAGTACTTCTCGGGTCAGCGTCATGGCGGCCGGAGCCTACCAGCACGCTCGCGAAGTCGAGCAACCGCCTGATTTCACTGCACTAAAAGCGGCAGCGGGCCGAGCCCTGCCGCGCTCACTCGGACTCGACCGCCGCGATCACGTCGGCCACATAGCGAGGGTCGGTGCCCGCCGCAAAGTAGAGCACGCCGTCGAAACCCGACCGCCGCGAAGGACACGGGCGCTGAGGTCGACACCCCGGGTGCGGGTCACCACCGCTCGGAGGGTCGGGACGCTCGGGGCCCTCCGCACACGGCGGCGGCTCGGGAGGTGGGCACGGCTCGTCTGGATGCTCGGGTCGCTCCGGTCGGCACGGAGGGGGGCTCGGGCAGCACTCTGACTCGTCGTCCGACGATGAGCCCTCGGGGATCGGGTACCGGCCCGCG
Organism: Myxococcota bacterium; assembly: GCA_039028615.1. Taxonomy (GTDB): domain Bacteria; phylum Myxococcota_A; class Polyangia; order Nannocystales; family Nannocystaceae; genus Paraliomyxa. Next base: position 347,827 of record JBCCHT010000001.1, read on the forward strand.
ATGATTTCGCCGTCCGCCGCGTGAATGTCCAAGCCGCCGATGATGGGGCGACCGTCGCGGGTGATGCGACCGGGCACCTGATGACTCATGAGCGAGAGGTGACTCCGCCCCGAGCTGCCCAGCAGCGACCCCCGCTCCAGCGGCGTCAGCACCTGCTCGATCACCGTCTCCTGCGACCAACCATAGAGCCGACCGAAGTACTCGATCGCGCGCTGCCGATCGATGCACGCCACCTGAGCCTGGGGCAGGCGCTCGTGCTCCAAGCCCAGGCAGTGGCCGGTCATGTGGCGAACCACGCGAATGAGCTCGTAGTCGCTGGTGTGCTCGGTGAAGCCGCTCAGGTTCATCGTGGCTTCGCTCGTCGATGTGAACAGAATTTCGGTACCGATATAGGACCAGTGGCCCTCTCGACCCGATCGCGTAATGCGAATGTCACCGATGCCGCGGGTCTCGCAAAACCGCACATGGCCCCAGTCCGACCACGCGTTCATGTGCTCGAGGATTCGGTGCCGCAGCAGGCGACTCGGGTTGTCGAGAAACTCGACGCAAAAGCACATGCCCTCGAGCGGCCAACAATGGGGCAGGCTCGGGTGCGCCCCAGGACATTGACCGTCTTTCGGCCTTTCATGCCCTTTCGAACGACCGCCCGGTCGCGCGTCGGCGGGCAAGCGCTTGGGCACGCAGGGTATGAACTCTCGCGATCGGCTACTCATCGCCCAGCGTCCACCAGGCTAGAACCGAGACCGCCGACGCACCACTCCCCTTGCGGGGGGGCCACCACTCCGGGCCTCGACCGTCACTGGTACCGTAGCCAACATGAGCACCACCATGATCCAAGGCATAGACGTCAGCGATGCCCAAGGCACCATCGACTACTCCGCGCTCAGCGGAGCAGGGTTTCGCTTCTGCATCGTCAAGGCGACCGAGGGTGCGGACTACCAGAGCAGCCGTTGGGTCTCCAATATGGAGGCGATAGCTCAGCTCGACGCGGGTACCAATTTCTTCGCCGGGGCCTATCACTTTGGCCGCCCCGACAACCGCAGCGGGCAATCGGGCGGTGAGACCGAGGGCAAGTGGTTCAGCCAGGTCCTCAAACAAACCGCCGCGAGCGTGGGCTTTTCGCTCACCGAGAATTTCATCGAGCCCGTGCTCGACATGGAGAAGTACAACGAAGACGGCGCGGAGCTGAACAACGCCTGGATTCAGGGGTTTCTCAACGTGCTCCAACAGGAGACGGGCCGCAAGGGCATGATTTATACGGGCCCCAGCTACTGGCGCTATCAACAGGGCAACACCGAGCAGTTCGCCCAAGCCGGTATCCCGCTATGGGAGGTCTCCTACAGCAGCCATGGCGCCGATCCCTCCGCCACCCCACCTCGTTTGCCCACCGATACATCCAAATCAGTGTGGGACGCTACTTTATGGCAATGGAGCGGAGGCGGGGATTTCAATCACTATGGGACCGTCCCCGGGGTCCCCAGTGGGGTGGCGGATGTGGACCGGGTCATGGGTGACGAGTCCACGCTCATGACGCTCGCTGCGGCCGGCGGCTCCAGCTCGACCGGAAGTCAAACTGGGGGTTCCACGCCACAGTGGAACACTCTGCCCGAAAACGACCTGCGCGATTTGAGAGGCCAGCACAGCAGCTTCACCGCCCGCGTACAGGGCCTGCTCCTTTCACAAGATTACGGACCCCATGGGCTCGTTGCCTCGAGTACCGGTCGACCCGATGGCATCAGTGGAGACAGTACCGAATCGGCACTGAGCTCGTTCAAGGGCAAGGTCGGTCTACCCGCCAACACCATGGTGGACCAAGAGACATGGTGGCAGCTCGTTCAGCATGGTCTCGATTGAAAGGCGATGTAATCGGGCCCGAAAGACGTAGAAGGGCCGAGCAAAGACGCGCACAACCATCGTCGTGAAAGAACGCGAAGCAAGGGTCCTGGCGCGAGGCTGAAACGCAGGGCCCTTGCAGCGCGAAGGAGGATGCACGCCCGCGGCGAAGCGGTACGTCGAGGGCTACGAGGTTTTGTGATCCGTGCGGGCACGAGGGTCACTCCCTCGAAGGTGAACCACCCGTTTGCACGAGCTCGACTCGCCGAAGTCATCGCGACGATGGCGAGTCGCGGAATCGGTCATCGACACTCGATGACGTCGCTCGCTGCACGCCAATCACCCGTCGGATCGTGGTTCACATTCCTATCCGTCGGGCGTCAGCACATGTACTCTCAACGCCCGAGACGAGGAAGCCGACGTGTTGGTCGGGTCCCGTCTCGCGCTGGGTTCGCTCGCCCTCGGGCGTATTGAGTGGTCGCCGACCGGGTGCATGTTCAATGATCACTGATGTCGCAACTCCTGCCTGGGCCGAGGCACCGACCCAACGCGAACAAGCGCGTCGCAAACGGGCCCTACGTAGGGAAAGGCGACGGAATTCGCGGAAAGAGACGGTCGAGCCCTCCGACCGTTGGCGTGCCTGGATCGACAATCGAGACATGCTCTACCGCCGCTGTCTCGGCTGGACCAACGGCAATATCACCGAGACCGAAGACCTGCTCGGACAACTGCTCATGCGACTCCTTCGCGTCGAGCCTTCCGAGTTTGAACAGGTCAAGTCACCGCGCGCCTGGATGACTCGCATCCTCCGGCACCTGTATGTCGACTTGGTCCGCGGCAACTCACGTGCCCACGCCCATGACCTCGAAGTCGAACGCATGCTCCACGGTGGTGGCGGCGGCGACCCGGCCAACGAGGTCTGGCGCGGAGAGCTTTCCGAAGCGCTCCAATGTGCCATCGACGAACTTCCCTCCTCGCTGCGCGAGCCTCTCATTCAGCGTCATATCGACGGGCTCGGCTACCAACAAATCGCGAGCTGTCACAAAATTACCGTTCCCACGGCTCGCAAGCGCTGCCAGCTGGCTCGTGACCGCATTCGGCAGTCGCTCAAGAACACTCTGTCACCGACCTGAGGGCACATGAGCAACATCCGCGTAACGCTGGCCATTCACTGGGAAGGTCGTCACCTCGACGGCGTCAAGCACTTCGCACAAGACCGCAAGCGCCTGATCCCGGGAATCCCCGTCACTCACTTCGTCTCGGCCGCCTACTTTGCCCGCGGCGGTGACATCGAGGAAATCGTCAAAGCCATGCTCCCGGCGTTCGAGAGCAATGACGAAATCGCGCTGCACGTGCCCGCCTGGCAGAGCATTCGCGGGGCGAGGCACGAGCCGAGCCGCTCGGTCATCGTCGGTGACGACCCCGAGCTGGTCGTCGAGTACCCCGGCATCACGGCGCAGCCCGACCGCGGCTACACCTACCCGATTTCGGCGTACGAGAAGCCGTCGATCGAGTCCTTCATCGTCACCTCCAAGCTGCTGCTGCGGCCCCTGCTGCAGGCGGTGGTGCTGCGGCGCGGGCTGAACATCGAACGAGTACTGCGAGGCATCCGAGCCGGCCACGGCATGGCCTCCGACGTGTTCTTGGTCGCCGCCTGCAACTCCGGCTTCAAGTACGACGCGTCGGGGATGGACGCGGTGTGGGCCCGCGACTCGGCCGACCGCGCCGAAGCGGAGGCCAAGCGAGGCGAGCAACTCTTCGCTCCGCTATGGCGCCATTGGGCCGACCTTTGGGGCTCGACCGAACAGAACGAGCCGCACCTCAGCAACCACGGCATGCGAGCAGGCACGGGGGGCGCGGGCATCAACGCCAGCACGCAGCCCTTCTTCATCGCTCGCGCCGGCGGCTCGCAGCTGCTCGAGCTGCCGGTCAATGGCGGGGTCGTGCCCCCGGCGAGCCCGCAGCACGTCGCCGAGCTGCTCACCAATGCGCTCGAGTCTCCCCCGGGAGTCCCGCGGATCGTGAGCATCGCCCTGCGCCAGGAGACGGCCGAGCACAGCCTCGACGCACTGATGGCGGTCGAGGCCCTGCACTCCCAGCGCATCCGGTGGACCACCAACGTCGACCTGCTCGAGGCGTTGCTCGGCAAGCCGGCCATCGCCGAGCCCGAGCCCCAGCGCCCCTTCCAAGTCATCCGCGAGCAGATGGCCAAGCACCTCCCCATCAACGTTCCGCTCGCGCAGCACGGCGCACCTCCGCAGGCGCCGGCCGGGCCCGTCGCCCCGCCCGTCGTGATTCCGAGCATTCAGGTTCCGCAGATCAAGACCTGAACGCCCACCCCCCGTGCGGGGGGTGACCACAGCGCCTCGTTCGAGCGATTGTCGAAGCATCGCCCCGAGGGGGCGCGATGTCGATGGCGGATGACGAGAGCACGGGGCACCGACTCGACCACGACTCCCTGCGGAGCGAGCTCGAGCAGGAAGTCGTGGCGATGAGCCTGTACCTCACCGGGGGCGGAGAGTCGCTGCCTCCCGAGGTCCTGCCCATCCTGCGAGCGCTGGACGACGGTGCGAAGGTCGTGCCCTTCTCGCACCTCGCCCCCGCCCACTCGGCCCTGGCCAACCTCGCTGCGCCCGCTTCTCCTCGCGCCCTCGTCGTCCTCAATCGCCACGGGGCCTTCGAGGGTCGACGCACCTACCGGCTGCTGCCGCTGTCGCGGGCCATGATGGCGGTGGCCGTCATCTCGATGCTCGGCCTGGTGTTGGTCGGCACCTCTCCGCTCGTCGGGCCCGATCCGACCCTCGCCAACCCCACGCTGTCCTCGGGGCTGCCGCTGCTGGTCAATCAAGTCTTCTTCATGTTCGCGTCGGCGCTCGGCGCCGCCTTCCACGGCCTGTTCAGCCTCAACCGACACATCACCGAGGCCACCTACGACCCTCGCTACGACTCCAGCTACTGGACCCGGCTCGTCCTCGGCATCATCGCGGGCACCATCTTGTGTCTGGTGGTCAAGGTCCCCCCCGACAGCTCGCTGTACGGCGTCGGGCGTCACATCATCGCGCTCCTCGGCGGGTTCTCGGCCGGCCTCGTCCATCGCGTCCTCAATCGTCTCGTCTCCACCGTCGAAGGGTTGTTCGAGTCCGATCCAAAGAGCGCCCGACGAAAGAGCGAGGCCGTGGCCGGCATCGCGCAGCGAAACGCCCGCGACGAGCAACGGATCCAAGCCGCGTCGACGTTGCTGGACCTCCAGTCGAAGATCAGCGACGGAACGAGCGCCTCCGAGTTACGGGCTGAGCTGGGCAGAGCCGCCAATGCTCTCCGAGCGGGGTTCCCCTCTCCGCGCCCCCACCATGACGAGGGGAGCTCCGCGGACTCGCGCTCGGGTGAGCCCGACGAAACAGAGCCGAGCGCCTCACCCTCGGCACCGACGGATGACTCGAGCGCCGAGAGTGCCGACGCGCCCGTTGCCCCCGCTCCCGCCGCGGCCTCCCCAGCGGCACCCGTCGAGCCCGATCCGCCGGCCGCTCCCGCTTCGACCGCACAGACTCACGCTCCCGCACCAGCCGCCCCTGCCCCTGCTGCACCCGTCTCTCCGCCTGCTCCCACGGCGCCCGTCGTCGCTCCCGCTCCCGCTCCTGCGGCCCCTGCTCCCGCTCCTGCGGCCCCTGCTCCCGCTCCTGCGGCCCCTCCCGTCGCTGCGCACGTTCCTGCGCCTGCGCCTGCTCCTGCTCCACCTCCCGTCGCTGCCCCCGTTCCTGCGCCTGCTCCTGCTCCACCTCCCGTCGCTGCCCCCGTTCCCGCGCCTGCGCCTGCGCCTACTGCACCTCCCGTCGCTGCGCCCGTTCCTGCGCCTGCGCCTGCTGCACCTCCTGTCGCTGCCCCCGTTCCCGCGCCTGCGCCTGCGCCTGCTGCACCTCCCGTCGCTGCGCCCGTTCCTGCTCCACCTCCCGTCGCTGCGCCCGTTCCTGCTCCGGCTGCACCTGCTGTCGCCGCCCCCGTTCCCGCGCCAACCGTTCAACCTGCTCCCGCTCCCGCCCCGACCGCGGCCCCTGCTCCCACTCCTCACCAAACCTGAACCGTCGAGCGGTCTCGGGGCCCGAGACGTCGCGAGGCACGGCCTCGCGTCACAGCGGAACGAGAGCCCGAGTTGACGGCCCAACACCGCCACTGCGAACGTAGTAGGTGCCCATGTCGATCCGTAGACAGCTCGAGAAGACGCTCCGCCAACACCTCGGGTTCGCGGAGGTCACGTGGCCGACGTTCGGCATGCAAGTCAAAGTAGGCGACGCCGCCCGCTCTGGACGCGACGGGTTCGAGTTCTCCGGCCTCGGGAACCTGCTCCAGCGCTACGACCTCGATCCCGAGCGCTACCAGCCCATGGAGGAGGCACCGAGCATCGACATCGAGTTCAGCCATCAGGTGAGTCGAAGCTCGAGCCTCGCGGCCCAGTACCGCGCCGGCCAGACCGACGTGAAGGTCGACCTGCACTTCGAAACCGACACCGCGTTCTATCTGTTCGTGCCCAAGGCTCGCATTCGAAGCCTGCGAGACGTCGACTCGCTGGCATCCGACCTCCACCGGGCCTCTCAATCGCAGGGGAACCGAGTCCGCCTTCGTGAGCGCATCGTCTACAAGACCATCGAAGCAGAAGGACCCGGAACTCTGCTGATGTCGCAAGGCCGCAACACTCGAGCGCAGCTGGGCGCCGACCTCGGGAAGAAAGGCGGCGTGCTCCAGCTCAGCGGAGCCTCGGGCAACGTCACGCAGCTCAACGTCGAGGGGCCCTCATCGGTCTTCGCCTTCGGCGTCTTCCGACTCGCCGTCGGCCGGCGACACTACGTCCTCGACCCCGTCGACTGACGGGGGCCGCGGGTCGACGGTCCGCCCGGGCATCGAGCTGAACGCCACCTGGTCCGCCTCGTCGTCGATGAGATAAGCGTAGGGCGTCGCGTCGATGTCGGCATAGACCGCCCGCAACCGCTCGCTCTGCTCCACCGTCGGCATGGCTTCGATCCGCTGCCGCCCGGTGCCGAAGTCGAACACGTAGCGATAGCGCTGGTAGTAGGCTCGCCGGGGCGTTCGCATCTCCACCGACCGCAGGCTCTCGCGCATGCACTCGTCGGTCGCGGCATCGCCGATGGTGTCCTCGGTGACCGAGACGTCGTCGAACACCATCGCGACATCGGGTTCCCCGACCAGCGTCCCTTCGAGCACCAGGCGTCCCTCGTCGCGCCCGCCCAGCGAGACGAGGCAATCGTTGAACACCTCCAGCTCTTCGGCGATCTGTCGGTTGGTGTCGACAATGAGCTCGAGCATGGCCGCCGCATCGGGATTACTCGGTATGGGCAGCCCATAGCGAGCGAGCATCGCCCCGGGCTCGGGCTCGGGCTCGGACGACGCGGCCTTCGACTGGACGGCACGAGCCTCGACCCCACGCGCTCCCGAGACCTTCGCGGACGGAGGAGCAGCAGCCGAAGCGTCGACAGGATGGGGTGTTCCGGCCGTAGGCGGCGGAGTGGCGGCGCCATCCTCAGGCCCCGCAGCCGTGGTCGTGGCCGCGGACGACTCGTCCGCCGAGGAGTAGGTCCAGGCGATGGTGGTCGCAACGATGGCAGCGGCAGCGAGGCCGAGCTTGGCAGAGTTCATGGTGATGCTCGCAGTCTTCAGCGGAGAGGGCAGCCACCCCAGGGGCAGCCATGCGGACAAGCGTTCGAAGAGCGGCTCGGCCTCCACACCGAGCTCGCGACGAAGCCGAGCGACCGCGCGCGACAGCCGAGTCCGAGCCGTCGAGGGTCGCAGCCCCAGCTCGGCGGCCAGCTCCGGCGCGCTGCGTTCCTCGTAGTAGCGCCCCACCACCAGTCGCCGATCGGTCGGATCGAGGGCCCTCAGGGCCGCGGCCAGGCGCTGCAGCTGCTGCTCGAGCTGGGCGCGGGCCTCTGGAGTCGACACCGAACCCGACTCGGCCACTGCCTGCTCCCGTCGTCGCCGACGCTCTCGGCTGCGCCACCGAGAGACGGCCCGGTTGCGCATCACCCCTGCGATCCACGAGCGGGGTGCACGAGCGTCGTCACCCGCCCGCCACGCGGCAATGCGTGCCTCCTGCACCAGATCATCGACATCGAACGCCCCGGGGGCGATCTGGTGCGCCATGCGGCGCAGGTCGCTCGTAGAAACCTCGGACTGCATCTGCGGCTTCGTCACCTCCTGGTCGTCACCACCGAGCCGAGTGTCCCACGCCATCGAAAAAAAGATCGACAAGCGCCACCCCGGAAGTCCGGGATGGCGCCCATGACGCGCTCTTCGCGTCCAGGCTCAGCCCACGCTGGCCGATGCGCCCTCTACCGCGCCCGCGTCCATCGGGCTGCACTCGCTCGGTGCATGGCAACACCGAGGCGACGCGGGGACCACGATGCCGCGCTCGCACATCGACGTGAAGTCGTTGCGCACCGCCTGCGCCAAAAAGTGCGACGAATCCCCGAACGGCACGAAGGACTCCGGCACCTCGATCGTCGTCGTGGACAGGATCCAGTTGTGAGGCTGCTTGGCCCACCGCTCCGGGGCCCCCGTGGGGTACATCGATGCGACGGGCCGTCCCGCTTGCTCGAACAGATCGAGCCACGCCTTCTGCCCCTCGCTGCCCAGCGTGATGATGGTGTTGGCGAGCACCAGCTCTGCGGACTGGACCACGCGAGCGAGGAAGCCCGGCTCGCTGAGCAGCGGCGGAGGCTCGGGCACGCCGGTGAAGACGTCGAGGAGCACGAAGTCGTAGTGCTGCCCTCCCGACTCGAACACGTCGCGTGCGTCCGCCTGCACGATCTCCAGCCGCCCTTGCCGACGCAGTCGAGCCAGCCGCGGAAAGTACTTCTGCGCCATGTCGATGAGTGCGCCGTCGATCTCGACCACACGCAGGGTCATCTCGGGGAAGTTGCTCAACAACGAGATCGCTCCCGCGCCGCTGCCCAAGCCGAGCATCAAGCCGTGCCCCTTCGGGTGACGACACCCCGCGAGCAACCACCCGGTCGTGAAGGGGCTGTAGGCGAAGGGGCCCGGCTGGGGCTGGTCGTCGTCGGAGCTCAGGTACATCGCCCCCTGGCACTGCTTGCCGATGAACAGGGCCCGCATGTCCTCGTCCTCGAGCACCCGCAGCACGTCGAAGGTCCCTTCCGCCTTGCACAGCTCGCGCGCCACCGATCCCGGCGGCGCATTGTCTCCCCCCGACTGACGCAGGCGCGCCATGCAAAAGCGCGCCTCCTCGTGCCGACCGAACTTGCGCAGCAGCAGCCCTCGGTTGAGCCACGCGTTGGCCAGCTGAGGATGCACCGCCAGCGCGCGCTCGTAGTGCTCCAGGGCCTCGCTCGCGTCCCCCATGCGCTGACGGGCATAGCCGGCATTGAAGTGGCACTCCGGGCGATCGGGATAGCTCCTCGCGAGCGCTTCGGCCGAGATCACCGCTTCCGCGTCGTCGCCCCGGTGCAGCAGGCACAGCGTGTGCGAGAGCCCCTGCTCGAGCTCGGGCGGCGGCAGCAGGGTCTCGACCTCACTGAGCGCCTGTACGGCCGGCATGCACTCGTGGTCCGCCTCGCGCAGCAGATCGTTGAGCACCACGAAGATCGGCATCGACAGGCCACACGAGCACGTGTGAGCGACCGTCGAGTACACCAAGGGCCCCAGCTCGTGACCGACCGGTCCCTCCTTCCAGCGACTCGCGAATCCGTCATCGATCCGCCCGCACGCCGGACAGGTATGATGCACCAGCATCTCCGCCAGCTGCTGCGAAGACGACGGCTGATAGGCCCCACGTAGGGAATAGCCCTGATCGATGGGGCGCGACTCGAGGATGGAATCGGACCACTTCACGTTGGATCGACGCGCAACGGCCCTCATCGTGAAGGTTCTTCACAGCACCCGTGCCGGGTCGTCCCTTGGAATGCACGATGCCCAACGACGGCGAAGACGTCTGCGTCCTTCCGCAGACCGAGATGATGCATCCCGACGAGTCGGATCTCCCGCGGAGGTTCGTATCGAGCGACGAGTTCTTCGGCTGGCTGCGCGACCATCTCGTGGAGGAAGGTCGCCTCACCGAGGCCGAGGAGGAGACCTGCGAGCTGCTGCTCCTGGGCCGCAACTACCTCGAGATCGCCGCCGCACGCCGCGTCTCCATCGAGACCATCAAGTGGCACGTCAAACGAATCCTGCGCAAGCTCGGCGTGGGCTCCACCCGAGAGCTTCTGTGGGTGGTCGGCTACCGAATCGACCGCAAGAGCCTGTCGTAGGGCCGGCGACGGAGAACTCGAGGCACGACGACGCCGCGGGAGCAAAGCGCTCGACCGCGGCGTCGATGATGGATCCACGAAAACGCCGGCCAACGGGAGGCGCGACGTTCCACGGATGGAAGCGAGGCCTGGCGATGGCCAGCTACTCTTGCGGGGCTGGTGCTGGCGCGGGTGCAGGAGCCGGCGCGGGTGCAGGTGCTGGCGCGGGTGCAGGGGCTGGCGCCGGTGCAGGGGCTGGCGCGGGTGCAGGAGCTGGCGCGGGTGCAGGAGCTGGCGCGGGTGCAGGAGCCGGCGCGGGTGCAGGGGCGGGCGCGGGTGCGGGTGCGGGTGCGGGCTCCGGCTCGACCGGCGAGAGGGTCAAGATGCCCTCGACCTGGATCTTCGTGCAGCAACAGCACTGCGGATTGACGTAGAGTTCCGCCATCGCCACCCGATCGGTGGCCGTGGTGGTGGAGTAGTAGATCGCCTGCGCAAGGCTGAAGATGCCGTCTTCCACCGCCAGCGAGTCGTCTTCGTCGCTGTTGCGCGACCGCGGGTACACCACTTCGGCGGTCGTGCCATCGTCGTTGACGACGTTGAACTGGAGGCGGTTGTAGCGTCGGGCGCTCGCGATCAGGCCGGTGATCTGGATCTTCTTCGTGACCATGTCGTGCATCCTCGCGAGGGCTCCGCGACCCTACCGTGGGTCCTGCGGGCGCCTCGTGCTCGTCCACCATCGTACTTGGATGCGCACGATCAGCAGCCCCCCCTTTACGGGGGCTCGTGCGCATCTTCGCTGGGCCCCCCTTGTGAGGGGTGGCCCCCTGACTCGTCGTCGCTACGATTTCATTCGGCGTCGGTATCGTCGGCAGCCGGTTTCGGCTGCATGCCGGGGAACTGCAGCGCGGGATAGCCGTTCAGGATGTGATCGGCCGCCCGGGTGATCATGCGGCGAGCCGGCCGATACCCGAACTCGGGATCGATCATGTCCTCAATGTACTCGTCGACCGCCGATGGTTCCGGCAACTTCGGTGCGCTCATCGTCCGCAGCGGCCCCAACGCGGTCAACAGGACCATCAGGTCCGCGCTCGACTCCAGCGAGAGCTCGGCGAGCTGTTTCTCGCGCGTTGCCACCTTCTCGAGCAGCGCGGTGAGTTCCGCCGCCAACCGCCGTAGCTCCTCGAGCTCGGCGATTTCGGCCGCGGTCACCCCCCCTGGCTCCACGGCCTCGGCGACCGTTCGGGCCGCCTCTGCGACCCGACTCCCCCCCGTCGTGCCGTCATCGGCCGTGGTGCCTTCGTCCGTGGCACTCGTATCGGCCTCGGCCGTCGAGTCGGTCGAATCCGTTTGCGGGGAACGGGATCTGTTGCGGGGTCGGGCCACAAAACCCTGACGACGGTCTCCGCGGTTTGTGAAGGAGTTGTGATGGCTGATTTCGATTTCACCAAGATCCCCGAGATCGTCGCCGAGCGCCTGAACACCGTGGCGGCCGATTGTCAGCAGCGCGGGCAGGACATGTTCGAGAAGGCCCTCGCCGACCAGCGCACGCTGCTCGGTGAACTCGCCACCCCCGCACAACCGCTCATGACCGCCACCGGGACGTTCGTGACCCGGTTGGCGAATCCGCCACCCAAGCCCAAGCCCAAGCCCGGTCAGGGCGGTGACGAACCCGGGCCCGAGCCTGCGCCAGCGCCCGCGCCCGCCCCAGCTCCCGCGCCAGCTCCCGCGCCCGAACCCGAGCCGGCACCTGCGCCCGCCCCAGCGCCCGAACCCGAGCCGGCACCTGCGCCCGCGCCCGCCCCAGCTCCCGAACCTGCGCCCGCGCCCGCGCCCGAAGGCTGAACGAGTCCGGCATGGCCAGCTGGAAACTCGTCGATGTTCCCGACTCCGCCTCCGAGTACGTGGGCGAGATCCTCGAAGACTCGGGCAAGGTCGCCAAGTCGAATCTCACCAAGGAAGCGTCTCGGATCAATGAAGTCGCGGACACCGCCAAGGCGGTGATCATCATCCAGATCCTCGAGGCGGCGGGATGAGTGCCAAGACCACCGTCTCGCAATACGTGGTGACGCCCGCCAACGTGCAGGCGAACATCGACGCCGCGCTGTACGTCGCCAACCAGACCGAGATTCTGACGACGGCGTCCACGGTTGCCGCGGCCCTGCTCGCCGCCGGGGAACCTCAGGGTGCTCCGGTCCTGGCGATCGTGCCGGTGATCCAGAGCCAGGTGGCCGAGTTTCCGGCCGAGCTCGCGGCAGCAACGGCGATCGCCCAGGCTCCCTTCGCCTGAGGCGAGGGGCGGCGATTTCGGCCGCGGTTAGTTTCCGTCCTTCGCCATCGCCTCGGCAAGCAGCTCTCGCTGCCTCGCCTGGACTTGGTTGAGCGCGACGAGTTCGAGCGTTCGTTTGGCAACGAGCACTCCGCGTTCGCCCTGGCTCGCACAATAGCGCTTCTGTTGGTTCGTAAGCGGCAGGCCATTAAGAGCCAACCGAGAGACAGCGTCGAGCAACTCGGTTTCGAGCAAGCTCTCGTACGATACCAATTCACGCCGTAGGTGTGCCGGGGGATCCCCTTCGCCGCGATACGCATCGACATCGAAGCAGTTCCTCGCTTCCCCGCTCTGAAATACCTGGACTCGATAGCGAACCCGTCCGCCGTCCGGTACGAGTTTGAAATCGGCCAAGTGCGTCCAGCCATCGTCGTCGCGCTCCGTCGGTACGAGCACGAACCCAGACACCGCATACTCGTCCTTTCCCGGCAATGCGGGCGTAACCCTCACAGAGAGAGTAGCGTCGCCCCCTCGAACGTAGACCATGGGAACGACGCGGAACCCGGGCTCCACGTTGCCTAAATCTTCGGGGACCACTACGGAGCCTTCCTTCTCACACGCGACCGAGGTCCACTTCCCCGCCTCATCGAGACACCAAAGGGCGCCGGCTTCCGCGTCGTACAGATGCCGAACGATAGCAAGGTCGCTCACAGCGCACCTCCAAAATCTGCCATCCTCGACAGATTGCCGAGAACTCTATCTCCATCGCGACCTAATATCCTAAGGCGCCTAGCCAACAGATTTCCCGCCGGCTCCGGCGTTGCAGCAACGCGAAAATCCTCACCGACCCCCCCGGTGTCGGGCTCCACGACGGGCTCGGGCTCTTCCTCAATTAGAGTCCCCGGCAAACCCGCATGTGCATTTGACGAAGTCTCACGCAGACCCAAGAGGTGCGGATCCGCGAACAGGTTCTCTACATTCGCGTTTTCACCCAGAGAGCCATCGGGAAGCCCCTCAATACTCTCGACCGAGCGAAAGAGAACCTCGAACGTCCGATCGCCGATCGCGATTCTCACCGAGACCCCCTCATCCACGAAGCTGACTTCGATGTTGCCAAGCGATGGTGGCATTGCTGCGCTCGACATGCTCCAGGCTGTCGCGAATTCGCTCGAGGTCATACCGGTTGCCGGTAGGAAAGCTAGGTCGACATTGCCTCCCGTGAGTGAGTTGGGTAGCGGCGCTGGAACGTCGACGCTATTGGTTTGCGTAGTAGAGAAGGGTTCAAACCCCTCCCCCATTTGACCGAGAATGAGCCCGTTTTCGTCTACGCCCACAAACAGATCGTATTTCAACATCACCATCGCATCTCACCGAGTCCTTACTTTCTCTGAGGTTGTTTCGTCATCGCTCTCAAATTCTGGAGACTCTGCATCCGCCCCGACTTCTCGAACCACGACGCTGCATGGTCGAGCTCGGAACGACACTCCGTCGCCCGACCCAACTCGAGGAGCACACGGCATCGGGCGCTCGTGTTGTAAGCCAAGTTAGCCTCGTTCCCCGGGCTCATCTCAAGTAGCAGTTCGTGCTCGCGCCCGAGCTGCACCAGTGCCTCTTCGTAGCGTCCTACGCCCATCAATGCGAACCCGTAGTAGCGCCGCATGGACTGCCGTGCCCCTCGCTGCTGTCGGTCATGGGGTAGTTCACGAAGTGCTGCCCCCGCTCTTTCGCAGTAAGGCAACGCCGACGCATAGTCCCCCTTTCGCACGACGATTTCGCACTGTCGCCCCAGTGAGAACGCAGCGATCCGTGAGAAACGAATATCCCCGACTTGTGGAACCGCGAGTTCCTCGACCTTTCGATACTGGGCCATTGCGGGCTCCAAACGACCCGATTTCAAATACACCCGCCCCAGGCGGAGTTCGTCATGAACAGTGCTCGAGTGTTTGGGTCCATAGGTCCGATGCCTCAGCTCCAGGTTGTGCAAATACGAAGCGATCGCGTCATCGTACCGTTTCAAGTCGCATAGCGCCGCGGCGTGATTGGACCGTGCGATAAGGGCCGCCAAGCTCTGATGTCCCTGACGAACGGAGAGCAACTCGTAGGCCCTTTGGGCGTGCCCGGCCGCCGCCTCTAAGTTCCGAAGTCGGAACTCCAGGTTCGACATCGCGGAGTGGTACTGCCCGGCGACCTCGCTGTACACCGCCCCCGCCCGCTGGAGCTTGACCCTCCCCATCTTCCCGTAGCGCACGGCATCGTCGAGCTCGCCCCACATCAAGGTCACAACATCGATCAGTTCGGCGTAGGCCTCGGCCGCCAGCAGGTCATCCCCGAGACGCTCGGCGAGCAGTGCAGACTCCTCGAGATGTTTCACCGCCGCTTCGGGGTCGTTGAAGAGAATCTCGAGCTTGCCGATCGAGAACGAGACCTGAGCTGCAACGACGACATCCGAGGCTTTCTCCGCCCGCCCCCGCAGCGCCCGCGCTCGCGTCAGCGCCCGCTCGTCATCGCCTTCGAGCTGCAGCCGCCGCACCGCTTCGAGTTCCTCGATGAGCTCCGCGCTGGCCGAGCCGAACACGGGCCGCCCTTGCGGAGCGACGCACAGCTGCGGCGGGTGCAGGTTCCCAAAGGCTCCCTCGAGACCCTCCGCAGACTCCCGGCTCCGCACCACCTCGGCCGTCGTGTTGAACTCTCTGGCCCCCTGCCCCAAGCATGCGAGCGCCTGAGTGTGAGCGGCTCCAACGCTCTCGCCTCGTTGGGCAGCGCGGCAAAGCCCCTCGACCGTCTGTGTCCACGATTCGCTGTACCGCGCAGCGTTGTCGTCGACGATGCTCCACGGGCTGACGGAAACGGCCGCGGCGGACTCGGGGGCACGAGGCGTCCACGCCTCGGGCGACCACCGGATCGCTAGCTCCTGCCCGGGCTCCAAACACGGGTCGACGGGAACCTCGACTTCGATCTTCTGCGCGCTCGCCACGAACGCCCAGGTGATGGCCGCGAGACTCACCGCGCTCGCCGTCAACCAGGGCCACCATGGCCGACGCGGCGTCAACTGAGCGATGAGTTCGTCCATCGCCCCGAAGCGATCGGAGGGCTGCAACGACAGCCCGCGGACGAGCGCGGCGAAGACCCGCGCCGAGCCCTTGAAGTTGGCCGGGCGACTGCCGAGCCCCACCGCGACGCGCTGTTGGTACTCGTCCGCGTCGCGACTCGCACCGAAGGGCAGGGTCCCCGTCAGCGCCTCGAACAGCGCCACGCAAAAGGAGAACTGATCGCTCTTCGCGGTGGTCGCCTTGCCGCGTAGTTGCTCGGGCGCGCAGTAGCCGGGAGTCAGGCCGACCGTGGCGCTACCTTCAATGGTCATCCCCACCATACGCCTCGGAGCGGTGGTCACCTGATCCAAGGCTTCTTTGGCCGCCGAGTCCATCTCCTCCGCCTGCGCGAGGGCCAAACCGAAGTCCGCGACCTTGACCTCTCCCTCGCGACCGAGCAACACGTTGTGGGGCTTGAAGTCACGATGCACGATGCCTTCGCGATGTGCCGCACCGAGGCCTCGCGCCGCATCGACGTATCGGGTGACGATCTCGTCGGCGCTCCGCTCGACCTTCCGCTGCCATTGCATGAACGTCGAGCCTTCGACGTACTCCATGACCACGAAGGCCTGCGATCCGCCCATGCCCAGATCCACATCGTGGACCTGCACCACGTTCGGATGGGAGAGACGGGCGAGCGCAACCCCCTCTCGCACGAGGCGACGGCGCTGGCGAGGACTGGGCACGTTGACGATCTTCAGAGCGACCTGCCGCTCGAGCCAAGTATCCCGTGCCTCGAGTACGGTCCCCATCGCTCCGCGACCAGCGTGCCGAACGACCTCGTACCGATCGAGAAAGCGTTGCGGCGCCCCCTCCGTGGTGACTTCCTCACCGTGGACCTGTCGCTGCACCGCGGCCTGGACCTGCTCGAGCGCAAGCAGATCTGCCGCGTGATGCGGTAGTTCGCAGCCACGCGCGTCCGCGGAAGCCGGCTCCGACTCCCAAGTTGATTCGGTATTCATCAGAGGGTCTCAGGTCAAAGAAGTCGACGTGCCATGGTCGACAACAACTCGGCTAGCTCGTCGTCGCTGGCAATTTCCCGACGCTTGGACGTCTCGCGCTCGCTGACGTTGCCGTAGGCGACCACGAGCTTCTTCTTGGCCATGCGAAGACGACTGGAAATGGTGCCCAAAGGCGCCCCCATGGCATCAGCAACCTCTTCTTGGCGCATGCCCTGCCAATACTTGAGCTGAATGACAGTCTGCTGGTCGATGGAAAGCTCGTCCATGGCTAGCAGCAAGATGTCGACGTGTTCCTGCATCTTGATCAAGGTGGAGGGGCCGGGGGAGAGGTCGGCCAGGGGTACGGATGCGATGTCTTCGACATCGCAGAACGCCGATTTCCGCCGATAGAACCCGACCAGCATGTAACGAGCAATGCCGAATAGATAGGCGGCGAAACTTGCGACGTGGTCGAGGCCACGCCCTCGTCGTTGCTCCGCACACGCGACATAGGTCGCTTGCACGAGGTCTTGGACGTCGTGCTCGGAGGAGAGCTTGGACCGAAAATATCTCTGCAATGGTAGGAAGTGTCGCTTCATCAGCACATTGCCCGCCACGACGTCACCATTGCGCCACAGTGACAGCAACTCCTCGTCAGCAAGGGCCGTCTGTGCCTCCCCTCTTCCCATGTTCACCGCCGATACCACGCGAGC
This sequence comes from Myxococcota bacterium, assembly GCA_039028615.1. Classification (GTDB taxonomy): domain Bacteria; phylum Myxococcota_A; class Polyangia; order Nannocystales; family Nannocystaceae; genus Paraliomyxa. Next base: position 364,921 of record JBCCHT010000001.1, read on the forward strand.
AGGCTAGCATGATGGTCATCGACCGCTCGATCGTGAACATCGTTCGTCGTGAAGTTTATGCGAAATAAAAATTTGTCAGACAGGACTACGCGGCGGCGTACATGCCACGCAGACCAATGTCGAAAGAGACACCAACTGCACTCGCGCCGACGATGGTTCGGGCGAGAGCCTCCGGTCGACCCGGGACAGCCGAATCGACCGGAGTCAGTGCGACGTTGCGTCACACGCTACGAAATGGGCATGAACTCGAGCCATACCAACCTCGCCTCGATCCACTGCCAATCGGGACCCGAGGCCTGATCGTACTCGTAGCTGTATCCGTCTTCCATGCGGACGTCGGAGATGACGAGGTCGGCGGTCTCGCCCGAGTCGAGCCAGACGGTGACCAGCAGATCACCCTCGAAGGGCTCGGACTCCACGTAGTGGACCCCGATACGGGCTTCGTCGGTGTTGTTGGCGTTCGAGGTCTCGACCGTACGTACACCACACGTGGTGCAGATGGGGTCGGGATACTCGGGGTCGTCGTCCGGGCCGACGACCTCGGTGGGAATGGGGTCCGACGCTTGGGCAGTGCCCGGCGTCATGAGACCGAGGGGCAGCATCAGCAGCCCCGCAAGGGACTTCAGTTCCATCGCGATGTTCCAGTCGATGCGCAAACGGGAAGACCCGGGGGCCATCGATGCGCAGGTCGACGAACCGGGTGGAAGCCGAGCAACGTGACTTCCACTCGGTTAGTGGGCAGGGCGCGGAAACAATTTGATCTCGGGATGACTTTCGTCGGGCGCGGCCGAGGCTCGATGTGTCATCCTCGGCCAGCGAGTTCACGACCCGCGCCGCGCCCCCAACGATGACCAAGCGAACGCAGCCACGAAGCTGGGTGGAGCTTCCCCCCAAGACCATCGAGCGCGCACTCGATGGCGATCGAGCCGCATTCGAGGAGGTCTACACGCACTACTCGGGCATCGTCCGGGGTGCGGTCGCGTCCCGGATTCGCCGCTGGCCATCACTCTCGTCTCAGATGGAAGACATCCTGAGCGACATCTGGGTGCAGCTGCTCGCCGACGACCGCAAGGTCCTGCGCTACTACGATCCCGACCGCGGACCCTTCGGCTACTTCATCCGGCTCGTCGCGGCTACCAAGGTCTCCACCGTCTTGCGTCGGCAGGCTCGTCGAAGCGGAGCCGCAGCCACGATCGTCGATCTTCCCGTGGAATACGACGAAGAGATCGAGCGAGTGCTGATGCAGCGCGACTTCATCGAAGCGCTATGGGCCGAGGCCCAAACCACGCTCAAGGACGTCGACCAACAGCTGCTCACCCAAGTGCTCGTGCTCGGGCGGGAGACCAAGGAAGTCGCGGCCGAGCTCGGGCTCAAGCGAGACGCCGCGTACCAGCGCATCAACCGACTTCGGCGTCGCCTCACGCAGATCGCTGAGCGGCTGCTGGCCGACGGCAGTGGCACCCGACGCTCGAGCCCCGACTTCGCGGCGGCCGTGCTGATGCAGGCGCTCGTGGTCCTACCCACCCTCACCCTCGGCGCCCCTGGATCCACTGTCGGACGTTGTTTTAATCCCGACGTCAGCTCCGTGTCCCCGAAGGGCTAAATACGATCGATGGTGCCCACCGACATTCTCGACGTCCTGGCCGCTCGCCAGACCTTGGCCACGACGCCGCGCGCGTGGTTCGATGCGGCCGAAGGGGAGATATCGATCGAGCGCGCCAGGGAGCTGGTGGCCGACCGGGAAGACCCTGCGCTCATCGAGCGCTCCGCGGCCCTGTTTCGCCCGGGAGACCCTCGGATCGAGCAACGACGGCTGCGCATGCTCGTGGGCGAGCACTTCCCCGTCCGTCGTCGTTCGTGGCGACAGCCGCTGCTCATCGGCGTGAGCCTGGCCGCCGCGCTGCTGTTGGTGCTGAACCTCGGCGATCCAGCCTCACGGGGCCCCGGCTCCGTCGCGTTGGCGCAGTACTCCATCGAGCTCGAACGCAGCGCCAAGACCCTGCGCGGGGACGAGCCCCCGTCCGTCGCGGTCTTTTTCGCCGACCGTCGGCTCCGAGCCACGCTGCGCCCGTGGACCGCAATCACGACCCCCGTCGAAGCGGCGGCGTACGTCTGCGAGGCCGACGGCAGCCTGCGCCCCCTTCCCCTCCAGCCGCGAGCCTCCCACGACGGGGTGATCGTGGTCGACGACGCGATCGCCGATCTCGGCCTCGGGCTCGGGCTGGTCGATCTGGTGTTCGTCGTCGGCCCTCGCGGCGAGCTCCCCGTCCCCGAAGACTGCCGCGGCGACGCCCTGTTGCCCTCCCAAGACCATGCTCGAACGATTCGCACCCGCATCGAGATCCAGCCGCCGCCGGGCTAGCGCTGCGCTGGTCTGCGCGCTCGTAGCGAGCTGCAGCGGGGCCGAGAGCCCCGAGGCGGGGCCGCGCGCGGTCGACTCGCTCGAAGTCGACTATGGGCACTGCCTGGCCGTTCGCCACGCCGAGGTTCCCACCTGCGTGCTCGAGAGCGACTCGCTGCGCCTGTGGCTGCGTCACCCCGATGCGGAGCATGCCACCGTCTACGTCGATGGCGTCGACATCGAGCCCTCTCAGTTTCGTCACGAAGAACTCGTGGGTCTGGGCCTTCGGCTCACCCTCCCGGAGTCCGCTCGACACCTCAAGGTCGAAATCGACACCGCCAGCGGTGCACCCACGGCGTGGGAGCTCGAGCTGTCGCACGACGACCCGAACCCGTTGTTCGCCTCCGTCCGCACCGCCATCGACAAAGACCTCCAAAAGGGCGACACCGCGGCGGCCATCGCTCGACTCGACGACGTTCGCATCGCCTACCCCAACACCACCGAGACGCTCGATGTCGCGTTCGCGGCCGTGTTCTGGCTGGCCCGCGACGTCAATGCTCTCCCCCTGGCCGAGACCCTCCTCGACGACTACGCCCCGCTCGCCCGAAAGTCGCCCCAGGGGCGCGCGGAGCTGGCCATCAATCGCGGCCTGCTGCACTGGTATCGCGGACGCCTCGACCAGGCCGCCATGGCCTACCGCGAGGCGGCTCAATACGCGCTCCGCTCCGAGGACTCGTACCGCCAGATGGCCACGATTCCGATGTACGCCGACATGCTGGCGGAGCTCGGCTATCTCGGCGCAGCGATGCACTGGGTTCGACACACCGAGCGTCGGCTCGACAAAGGCTCCAATTCGCCGGAGGTCATCGGGTCCGTGTCCCGCACCTTGGGCTGGATCGGCCTGCTCCTGAACGCCGCCGGTCGCGACGAGTCCGATCCCGGGCCCCACCTGTACGAAGCACTCGAGATCTTCGGTCCACGGGGCGCGGCACCCCGGCCCAAGAAAGTCGGCGGCGTGCGACTGGGGCTCGCCCGGCTCGCGCTCGATCGAGCTCGGCCTGGCGAAGCGCTCGCGCAGCTGGAGCAGATCGACCCCAAGAAGATCACGCCCGACGAGTACTCCCACGCCGTCGAGCTCGAGATTCGGGCGCGGCTCGAAGGCGGCGAGAGCACGCCCGAAATCGAGGCGCTCATCGAAGAATACGAAGACATCGCCTCTCGCTCGCATACCCCTCAGGTCGCGTGGACGGCCGCCGTCATCCGGGGGCGCCTCGCGGAAGTGGAAGGTCGGGTCGACGACGCGATCGAGCACTATCGCGACGCCGAAGCGCTGCGGGACGAGGTCCTCACCCTCACTGTGTTCGGGGCGGGACGAAGCAATGCCGGCGCGCTCGATCCAGAAGCCACGGAGCGCTTGGTCACCCTGCTGCTCGATCGGGGCCGAGCCGAGGAAGCCCTGTGCACCGCCCGACTCGCCCAGGCGCGCACGGTGCAGACCCTCGTCATGCCCAGCTCGCTCAGCCGAGGCGAGCGGCGCGACATCGAGGAGCAGACCCTCGCCTATATCGGGTTGGGCCAGCAGATCCACGACCTGGAGCGCTCCGGCCGTGAGCGCTCCGGCGAGCGGCTCGAGCGAGTGCGGCGAGAAGCGACCCAGCTGCGCCGAGAGCTCCAGCGCCAGGCCACCGCGCTCACGCTCGCGCGCGCCCAGCTCTCCGGTGGCCTCGAGTGCAGCGACCTGACGCCGCGGCAGCCGGGCGAGCTCATCGTGGCTCTTTATCCGCAGGGCCCCGACTGGGTGATGTTCGTGCTCGACGACGGCGCGCTGACGGTCCACCCGCTGGCCACCTCCGGGCGACTGTCGTCGCTGCCCACCGAACAACAGGCTGCGCTGCTCGTCGATCCCATCGCCGACCGTCTGCGAGCCGCCTCCCGGGTCCGCGTGCTCGCCACGGGCGATGCCAACCACGTCGACGTGCATGCGCTAGGGCTCGACGGCCAGCCCCTGGTCGCTCGCCTCCCCGTGCACTACGCAGCCGAGCTGCCCTCGAGCACGGCGTCCTCCGCTGTGTCCTCCGATCGACGACACGCGCTGCTGCTGGCCGATCCCACGCGCTCGCTGTGGGCGGCATCGAGCGAGGTTCGCACCGCGGGCGGGCTGCTGAGCGAAGCGGGGTGGTCGACCTCGCAGCCGAGCGACCCGGGCTCGCTCCTGCAGGTCATCGAAGAGCTCGAGACGGCCGACCTGTTCCACCACGCCGGACATGCGGACGCCGCCACCCCGACGAACGTGGCGAGCCTGTGGCCTCCCTACCAAGGAGGTGCGCCCGGCTGGCCCTCGTATCTGCAGCTCGAGCCCCCCGTACAGCTCGCGGTGCACGAGATCCTGCTGCTGTCCCACGCACCCCGCCACGTGGTGCTCAACGCGTGCCGTAGCGGGGTCGTCGACGTGCAGCACGCGGGCACGAGCCTCGCATTGGCGTTCCTGGCCGCGGGCAGCGAACAGGTCTTGGCCTCGCCCGAAGCCACCGAAGACCTGCTCGACGCCGAGCTCGGGCAGCGGCTGTACGAAGGCCTGACTCCCGGCGAGCCCCTCGACCTCGCCGTCCAGCTGCACCGGCTCATGGCACGACGCGTCGCGGCGGGCGACAGTGTGGGGCGACTACGGGTCTGGAGCCGTTGACCGGCTCGACGACGGGCAGTCGTCGCATCCACAGTCACCGATCCCCCGACAACGCCCCTGCTCGCTGCCCGCCAATACCGCCTCGCGGCGCTGCTCGGCGCCCGGGTGGGTGGGTCCCGCCTCGTCCGAGCCCTGGGCCAGCAAGTCCAAGAGCGGATCGAGCGAAGCCCCGAGCGCAGCCACGATCCTCCCCGCGCTGCGGTCGGCCCTCAGCTCGCGCTCGTGACTGGTCTGTGTGCCCGCACCAGACTCCGGCTCGTCTCGGATGTGACCCCACTCGTGACCGGCGATCCCGCGGATCAGGTCGCGCTGGCAATCCTCGTCGCCGCCACAGATCGCGTCGCTCGCCCGCTGCATCCACGCCGGATTGACCAGGACGACGCTGCCCTCCCCTTCGACGTCGCCGACCCCGACGTTCGGCACCTGGTGGCTCTCGAGCACTCGCGGCGCCGGTTTACCCTCGAGCACGGCGATGGCCGCGAACTCCCGGGCGAACCGTTCGCCCCAACTCTCGGGCGTGGGCGAGTGGGTCGTGCTCGGCACCTCCACGGACCAGCCCGGCACGGGCTCCTGCAGCACGGCCGGGCGGAGGCGATGGACTTCACCACGCGATGACAGACCCCATCGAGGTGACGGAGGGCCATCGCAACCCTCCACCGTGACGGCATGCCGAGACGGCTGCTCGTGGGCGAAGACCGGCTCGGCCTCGACCATGGCCGGCACCACGATCAGCACCACATCGGGCGACGTCGTCGGCTCCACTCCGAGCGGATCGAGGTCGAGGTCCGCCTCCACCCACCCATCGATCGGCATTCGAGGTGGAGTCACGACCGGCTCCTCTTCTTCGATCTCCAGGATCGCATGCGGCGAGATCGCGACCACCGTCTCGATCGGCGAGTCGGTCGGGACCTCGTCGACGTTCGAGCCCTGCTCCGCTCCAGCCTCTTCGCACCGCGGGGGGCTCGGAGCCACGACGAGCACCACCTGCGGCCGTACGTACTCGAGCTCCGGCCGAAGCCGAGGCGGCCGGGCCCGGCGATCGGGCGTGCGATCGGAGCATCGATCCACCGAACGACCTCGCCGATCACTGCCGCGCCGCGGCACCTCCACCACCAGCAGTCGAACCTCGGGAGGCGGCGCCCGGTCGTTGCGCGGCCGCGACGACACCCGCGGCGTAGTGGCCTCGTCGTTCGCTCGATCGGCCGCGAACGGAGGCTCACGGGGCTCCTCGTCGGCCTTCGGTTCGGTCTCGGTGGGCTCCTCGGGCTCTTCGGGCTCCACCGGTTCCCGCTCGGCCTCGTCCTTCGACGACGAAGCGGGCGCAACGACACCACGCCCTCGCCGATGCTCCCGGATCTGTCGCCGCATTTCGACGATCAGACCGATGACCTCTGGCGACCACGCCTCCCCCACCGCTCAGCCCCTCCGGGCGGCCTGATTCGGTCCGACCGGCGACGGCATCACGCGGTGGCATTGCGAACCCACCCGGGTCCCCTGTCGATCACGATCCACCTTGGAGATCGTCGATCGTCACGTTGGGCACAAAAACGACCGGATTGCCCGGTACGACGATGCGAAACAACATCCCGCCGGGCACGGGCAGCACAAAGACCGCCGGGTCGATGCTCGCGACCGGGTTGCTGGACACCAGCTGGTTCCAAACGACATCAACCTTGATTTCCGGCTCGTTGATCATCCCCTACCCATGACGAACCGGGCCCGCCCTTGTGATGCGGGTCGGGGATTCACAACTGGCGCCCTCCGCCGTCATACCCTCGTGCCGCCACGGGGCGGGCGAACTCTCCGGCTGCGCAAGGGCGTGCCGGGCCCTCAAGGGAGATAAGTCGCGATGGCCGATTCCTATGACCATGCTGCCCACCAACACTCGATCCAAGAACGGAAAGACGCCCTGAGTATAGGGGTAGACCTGGGCGCAGAAGAATCCGAGCAAGTACGCCGCCGGCTGAACGAAATCGCGCTGGGCGTGTCGGAAATCAACTCGGAGCTCCAAGAAGTCCGCGACCGACTGCCGCGGGATCGACTCCGCGCCCCGACCAGCCGACCCCGCACGGACCTCGGCCAAGCCCTCGCGGAGGGTCTCCGTCGAGACGCCGGAGTGCCCGAGTCCGATGCCAACTCCGCCGGCCGCAATGCGGCCGACCGCATCAAGGACTTCGCCCGCGACAACGACTCGGACATGACCGACCGGGAGCTGGCCAATGTGGTGCGAGGGATCGATCCGGACGGGATCAACAACTCCGATGACTATGGCGACGCGGTCTACAACGCGGTGAAGGACGCGGTCCTGGAACCGGGCCGAGACCTGCCCCACCACATGCGCAACCTCGAGGAGGCCCGAGACATCCTCGCGGCCGCCGGCTCACCCAGCGGGGGCCGAAGAAGCTCCCCGTGCGACAAGCCGAACGAGCCCGATCTGCCGACCCTGGCCGCCCCTCCCCCCTCGGGTGCCAGCAGCGAGGTCCTGCGCGACGTCAGCCACCTGACCACGCTCCTGCTCGGCTCGAGCCCCGCCTTCGCCGAGGCCATGCGCTTCCAGAGCGACGCGGTCGCCTACTCGCTGGCCGCCCTCAACAAGGTGAGCGACATGCAGCGCCAAGACGCGCTCGGCCTCGCCATCACCGCCCGCGCGGCGGCGACCAAGTTCGAGAATTCATAAACCCGTAACATCCACCCCTTCTCGATCCACATCCCAGCATTGAAAGCAGACCGATGGCAGACTCCGTGAATCCTAAGGTCACCGACAGTGTCTCAGAGGTCAATACGCTGGTCCTCGGTGACGCCCCCGCCCAGGCGATGGCGACACTGTTCCAGACATCGGCCGCTTCGGCGGGGATTGCAATGCAAAATGCCGTCCACGCCCAGAGCAACCAACACGCCATCAACGTCGCGGCTACGGCGGAGGCGATTGCATTGTTGTTCAACAGCCCAACGGCCGCCTCGGCCCAGGCTGCCACCAAACTCGACGGAGCGCAGCTCCAGGTATTGGAACGGCTCACCTCGATCATCGAGGGCATGAACAACACGAATTCCCGCTAGACCCTCACAGTAATATTCGCGCCATTGCAACGAGGGTATTTGGATCTTCTTCGAGTCATCGCCTTGGGTGATATCCAAGACGGCGATCTTTGCTAGGCGCAATCAACGAGACAAGGAACGAAACAATGGCAGATACCGTAGCACCGATGATCACCGACTCCATCACTCAGGTCAATACGAAGGTCCTGGGAGACGCCCCCGCGCAGGCGATGGGCACGCTATTCCAGACCGCCGGCGCCACTTCCGGCATCGCGCTGCAGAATGCCGTCCACGCCCAGAACAACCAGTATGCGCTGAACAACGCGACCACCACCGAGGGTGTGAACCTGCTGTTCACCTCGCCCACGGCCGCGTCGGCCCAGGCCGCGACGAAGATCGACGCGGGCTTCGAGGGCGTCATGTCGCGCCTCGACGGTCTCATCCTGAACTTTCGCAGCGTTTCTGGCCGATAGGCAGGATCCTCGCCGGGTTCCCTTCCTGGGGCCCCTATTGGCCGCTGCCTTGGTCATCGAGGCAGCGGCTCCCACCGGAGCCACCGGGCTCCACACTCGGGCGTGAACTCGAGCGGCACGGACCGTGTCCTCGTCACCTCCCTGAACCACTGAACGAGAAAAGGACGAGACGATGGCAGACACCGTTGCACCCATGATCACGGACTCGATTACCCAGGTCAACACGAAGATCCTGGGAGACGCCCCCGCCCAAGCGATGGGCACGCTATTCCAGACCGCGGCCGCGACCTCGGGCATCGCGTTGCAGAACGCGGTCCATGCTCAAAACAACCAGTACTCGATCAACAACGCGGCAACCGTCGAAGGTGTGAACTTGCTGTTCACCTCGGCCACCGCGGCGTCGGCTCAGGCCGCGACCAAACTCGACGCCGGATTCGAGGGCGTGATGGCCCGCATCACCGGCTTGGTCCAGAACTTCCAAACCGTCTCCGGTCGATAGCGGGGACACTCATCGGGCTCCGATCGCCGAGCCCTTCCAGGCCGCCGCTTCGATGGTCGGAGCGTCGGTCGCCAGGGGAGCCCTCGGGCTCCACATGGTCGTGAACAACCAGCGATAGGGGGCGCAATCTCTGCCCTCGCCGTTGACTCGCTCAACCCAACAAACGAAAAGGACAGACGATGGCAGACACCGTTGCACCCATGATCACCGACTCGGTCACCCAGGTGAATACCAAGATCCTCGGTGACGCGCCCGCTCAGGCGATGGCGACCCTCTATCAGACCGCCGCCGCCACCTCGGGCATCGCGCTCCAGAACGCGGTCCACGCTCAGAACAACCAGTACGCGCTCAACAACGCGGCGACCACCGAAGGCGTCAACCTGCTCTACACCTCGCCCACGGCCGCTTCGGCCGCCGCGGCGACGAAGATCGACGCCGGCTTCGAGGGCGTGATGGCCCGCCTCGACGGGCTCATCATCAACGCTCGAACCGTCGGCGGACGCCAGTAGTCCGCTCGACCGTGGCGCGGGAGCCCGCAAGGAGCTCCCCGCCACCGCCATGGCGACCAGGGCCTCCCTGGTCGCCGACCCAAGTTTCAGGCTAGGCACGCGACGGAACCAACGACATGGCCGATAGTCCGACGACGGTGAACCCGCAAATTACCGATGCGGTCACCCAGGCCAACACCAAGGTGTTGGCAGAAGCGCCCGCGATGTCGGTCGCGCTCGTCTATCAGATGTTCGCGCAGAGCGTCGGCCTAGCCATCCAGAACTCGACCTCGAACCAACAGAACATGCAGGCCGTCGCCGGTGCGGCCACGGCGAAAGCCATCGAGAAGATCGCCTCGATCTCGTGAACGATAGGAGCGCAGCGTGTCCGACGTAGTGAACCCGCAAGTCATGGATGCGGTGACGCAGGCCCAGCAGTTCGTCATCACCAACACCTCGACCGGCTACGCGAATCAGGTCGTCCAGTCCAACGTCACGCACTCGGTCGGCCTGGCCATCGTCGATGCGACCGACTACGTCCGCAACGTGACCGCCGTGAGCACGGCCATCACCGGTGTCGCGCTCCGCAAGATGCTCGAGGACGTGAGCAACGTGCCCCAGGCGACCGCAGCGTTGACCGCCGCGATGACGGCGGTGGAGAACGCGACCAAGAATCTCGAATCAGTGGGCAAAGCCGCAGGCCAGGTGCTGTCGGCGTGGCCCGCGGGCGACGGTTGAGGAGGCCGCATTCGCCCGCATCCACCCCATGCCCGCCTGCGGGGCGGGTTCGGTGTGGCGATGGGAACGGGAAACCAGCCATACCGAACCCGCCCCCCTCCCTCGCGGGCAGGGCATCGACGTTCTCGGCGACCAAAACGGAGTTCATCCCCCGAAGCCGAACGGCCCCGCGAGCACGATCGAGGGTCGCATCGTGGCGGTGAAGGTACGCGATGATGACACTCGTCGCGCGGGCGACCAACGAGTCCGCGCGAGCCAAGTGTTAGTGTCGAGACTCGCGTTTTGGATGATCTGCCAACGATTGCGGGAGTCGAGCCGCCCGAGTTCGAACCCCTGAGTGCTTCGGCGGCTGAACTCACCAGCGGGCAATCCATCGGCCGCTACGTGCTGATCAAGCAGGTCGGCTCGGGGGGCATGGGCGTCGTGTACTCGGCATACGACAGCGACCTCGATCGCAAGGTCGCCATCAAGCTCCTCCAGCAGCAGCCCGGACTCGGAGTCGAGCAGCCCTACGCTCGCATGGTCCGCGAGGCCCAAGCACTGGCACGCCTCGCTCATCCGAACGTGGTCGCGGTGTTCGAGGTGGGCGAATGGACGGGGGGACCCTACGTGGTGATGGAGTTCATCGACGGCCCCACCTTGGGTGCGTGGTGCAGCACCGGCCAGCGTTCGTGGCGAAAGACGCTCGAGATCTGCGTGCAGGCGGGTCGGGGCCTGGCCGCCGCCCATCGCCGAGACATCATCCATCGCGACTTCAAGCCTCACAACGTGCTCATCGGGGCCGAAGGTCGAGCACGGGTGGTGGATTTCGGGCTCGCGCGGGCACTGGGCGACCCGCCCGATCGCGCCCACGAAGGCACCGAGACGCCCGATCCCATCGTCTCGACCCGCCTGACCCAAACCGGCGTCATCGCCGGGACGCCGCCCTACTTGGCGCCTGAGCAGTTCTGGGGCGAGGCCCCCGATCCACGCACGGACCAGTACGCATTTTGCGTCACCGTGTGGGAAGCCCTCTACGGGCAGCGCCCCTTCCACGGTGACACGTACGACGAGCTCGAGACCAACGTCTGCGCGGGAGACATCGTGGAGCCACCCCGTCGTGACGTGCCCGCTCATCTGCAGCGAGTGCTCCGTCGAGGCTTCGCCCGCGACCGGGAGCGACGCTTCCCCTCGATGGATGCCTTGCTCGATGCCATCGAGCGCGACCCGTGGCGCGTCCGTCGTCGCTACATGGCAGGCGGCGCCGCGATTGCGAGCGTCGCAGCGTTGTCGGCCGCATTGGCGCGACAAGCCGAGACGCCGGCAGAAGCGGTCGATCCCTGCGACGACGGGCCGCAGCTGCTTGCCTCGGCCTGGGACGAGGAACGCGAGCAGTCCGTTCGAGCCGCGTTCGGCCGCATCGAAGCAGAGTTCGCTGCGACCAGCCTGCGCACGGTCACGCTGGGCCTGGACGACTACACCCAGCGTTGGCTGACCGAGTACCGCGACGCCTGCGAAGCCACTCGAGTCGACCACGAACAATCGGAAGCCCTGCTCGAGCTCCGCATGGCTTGTCTCGAACGCAAGCGGGGCGCGCTCGAGGCGATGACCTCGTTGATGACCGACGCGGATCGCGACGTGGTGGCTCGCTCGATCCCCGCCGTACTCGCCCTCCCCTCTCCTGCAGACTGCGCTCGGACCCAGACCCTGCTGGCCCGCAACGCGGTCGAGGCCCCCGACGCTTCGAGGCTCGACCAGATCGAGCAGCACCACGAGCAACTCGAACGCGCACGCGCGCTCGGGCTCACCGGACAGGCCGACGAAGGCCTGACCATGGCGCAGGAGGTCTACGCGAGCGCGAACGCCATGGAGCACGGCCCGCTGAAGGCCGAGGCCGCGCTCATGGTCGGCATCCTGGCGGAGGAAGCGGGGCAGCCCCAGCTCGCCGCCGATCAGCTCGCCACCGCGGTCGAAGAGGCCATCGCCTCGGGCCACGACGAGGTCCTGGCATCGGCCACCGTTCGCCTGATCCGCCAGGTCGGCGTCCGCTTGTCTCGCTACGACGATGCAGAGCAGTGGGGGCGGCTCGCCACCGCGGCCGTACGACGCGTGGGAGGCGACTGTGACGACGCACTCGAGCTCGAGGCCAATCTCTGCTCCATGCGAAGCGACCGGGCGGACTGGACCTCGGCCATGCCCCACTGCAACGAGATGCTCGCCATGGCCACCGAACGCCACGGGCCGGAGCACCCCACCACCGCGCGGGCGAACCGGTTGCTGTCGCAGGTCATGCTCCGAGCGGGCGACTACGAACGCGCAGACGTGCTGGCCCGGCGTGCGCTCGAGTCGTTCCGTGCCTCCCACGGCATCGACCACCCTGACTATCCAATCATGCTCAGCGCGGTCGCGGTCGCATGTCATAACCGAGGGCGGGGAGCGGCCTGCATCCCCATGTTCGAAGAGACGGTGGATGCCATCCGCGTGTCCCGGGGGCCCGACCACCCCACCCTCGCAGACGCGATCAACAACCTGGCCATCCTGATGCTCGAGCACGATCGACTCGACGAGGCGGAGAAGCACGCGTCGGAGTCGCTGCGGCTACGCCGGGCTCGCAGCGGCGACGACCACCCCGGCGTCGGGGCGGCTCATCGGGTCTTGGCCAGCATCGCGCTCGCCCGCGGCCACCTGGACGACGCCCTCGCGCACTCCGATCAGGCGGTGGTGATCACTCGAGCCACCCGCGGCGGAGACCACCCCGATCTGGTGGATGCGCTGAAGTCCCGGGCCGAGATTGCGCTCGCGCTGGAACGATTCGAACAGAGCATTGCGGATCTCCGGGCCGCCCACGACATGGGTATTCGCCTGAACATACCGAGCAGCGGTCGCGCGACGTTGGCCTTCGAGCTGGCCAAAGTCCTCGCCGCACACGAGCCCGGAGCGCTGGACCAGGCCCGGTCGTTGGCCCGACAGGCGCGAGGCAATGCCGAGTCCGCCGGACCGGATTCCCCCTTGCTCCCGAAGATCGTGGCCTGGCTGCAGGAGCATCCTCCGAGCCGACCGTGATCCCGACTGCGCACCGAAGGCCACCTGCGCCAGCCGTGCGCAAGAGTCCGAGCCGAAATTCGTCGGTCATCGGGGAACGGCGACGCGCTGCCGATGCTGCATTCGAGTCGGCGAGATCATGCATTTTCGTCCAGAAACGAGCCGGCCGAATTGCACATGACACTGCGACTTCGGCATCGGCCTCCTCAGTTGGAACATATGCATGAGACGACGTTGAACGCCGCAGTGTCTGTGTCACGGTATGCAGATGCGAGCGTTGAACCTAGTATCGGTTGGTCTGCTCGTGGTTGGCTGCACCCGAGCCAACCCCCTGTATGACATGGGCATCGACACGGCGGGCGACGGCTCGTCCGACACGGGCACGCCGGATATGGACTCCTCCGGTGTCGCGTCCGAAGACTCGTCGACCTCCATCGACCCCGATCCCTCCGCATCCTCGGGATTCCCGGACGACGGCGGCGATGGCGATGACGATGACGGAGGTGTCGAGCCCCTCGATGCGGGGACGGGCGCCCCTGCGGCGGGGCCCTGCGACCGCCTGGAGCTGCTATTCGTGGTCGATACCCACGGCTCGTCGGGCGCAGGACGCATGATGCTCAACCAGACCCTCGGCACGCTCGAGAACGTATTCTTGCGCAACCCGGCCCAGCCCTGGCACGACGACTTCCGCGTGGGCGTGGTGCGGGCCAGCGACCTCGCCTCCGAGGGACCGTGCGCGAACTTTGGCCTCCACACCATGGAGGTCCGCGACGGTGAGCCCTGCGGCAGCGCCGTGAGTCCGTGGGTCAGCCAGGCCGACGGAGACATAGCCAGTACCCTGTCGTGCCTGGTCACCACCGCCGATGCGCCAGCGTCCTCAGCCCCGCCTCCCGTCGCGCTCTCGGCTGCACGCGGGCTCGGGCTCGAGGTCCCCAGCGACCGCCTGAGCTCCGACCAGCTGGCGGTCTGCAACGATGGCTTCGTCCGCGAGTCGAGCCTCAAGGTGGTGGTCATCCTGAGCGCTCGCGACGAGGCGGCAGGCGACACCGGCTCCCCGGGCACCCCCGAGCAGTGGGCCGAGTGGTTCAATGACCTCCAAGTGCCGGCCGATGGCAGCCGCGTCGTGCTCGTGCCCATCGTGCCGCTCGGCGAGGGCCTCAACTGTGTGCAGAGCACGATCGTCCTCGACTGGGCGGAGCGCCTCAGTCACGACGTGCCGATCGATCTCTGTTCCCTCGATGAAGGCTGGGTCGAGCAGCTCAGCGCGGGCGTCGAAGCGGCCTGCGAGTGACGCCGAGGACCAGCAACATCAGCCCCCACGCCGCAGCCCCGGGCGATCCGCTCGCCCGACACTCGCAGATTCCGCCGCTGTTGCCGTCGTCCTGTGCGGGCTCGGTGGTCGTAGCGTCGGTGGTGCCGCCAGTCCCCTGGCCCTCGTCGACGCCATCGAGCGAGGTATCGAAGCCGTCGGCATGGGTCCCGCCGTCGTCGGGGGGCGTGCCCGTCTCGTCGGACCCCGTGTCCTCGCCGCCCGTCTCCCCGCCGCCGTCGTCTTTGGGGAACTCCTTGAACTCCGCCGCGATCGACCACCCCGGGTTGCCCGCGGGATCGAAGCCGTAGGCCCCAGCATCGACCATCGCGCCTCGGGACAGCGTGTTGAAGTCGTCATCCACGACGTGGGCCGGGTCGCCGGCATCCACCAGGCTGCCTCCCGCCGCCGGAAACACGTCGATCGGAGGCGCACCGCCGAAGTGACCGTCGATGAAGTCGGCGACCAGGTCTCCGTCGACGTAGCCGCTGCCGTCACCACCCGCTAGCCCACCCTGCCCCACGTTGCCGGCCAGCGTCAGCTCGCTGGCGTCGCCGCCTCGGATGAAGATGGCGCTGCCCGTCTCGGCATAGACCGCATTGTTGGCGATGGTCACCGGACCCACCTGGTCGCGCAGCGAGATGCCGTCGTTGGTCGCCTGCACGATGGTGTTGTGCACCACCACCAGCCCATCGGGCGCCCCGCTCTGATGGGACTGCATCGCGATGCCGTTTTGGTTCGCCGACAGGATGATGTTGTTGCGAATCACCGCGTCCGCCGACGACTGGATCCCGTGATCGCCACAGTTCCACATCACGTTGCGCTCGACGACGTTGGCGGGGCCGTTGCCCACCGCGCTATAGGTCAGGATGCACGGGTAGTTGGTGTCGTGAATGACGTTGTCGGCGATGACGTTGCCGTAGCTGCCCTCCTTGAGCTCGATGCCATCGCCCTGCGTGATGGTGGCGGGGTTGTTGGTGTGGTGCACGTAGTTGCGCTCGATGACGCTATTGGCCACCTGGCAGCCGTTGTCGTTGCACCCGAGGTACATGCCCTCGCCCGTATTGTTCGTGTCGTGGATGTGGTTGCCCACGATGTGCAGCGCCTCGTAGAGCACCCCGCCGTCGTTGGCCCGTAGCGCGACGTCGTTGGTGTCGTGGATCTCGCAGTCGGCGATGGTGAGATGATCGGCCGCCGCGATGCGCACCCCGGCCGAGCCCCCGGAAAACTCGATGCCTCGCACCTCCACCCAGGAGGCACCATCGATGTCCATGATGTTCTCCGACGCGTTGGGCCGATGCAGGTGCGGCACCGCCCCGTCGGCGGCCCGAATGATGATGGGCTCGGCCTCGGTCCCCGCAATATCGAAGCTGAAGCGCTCCTTCAGCACGTACATGCCGTCGGCCAGCACGATCTCGTCCCCCGGCTGCGCCCCATTGATGACCGACTCGACGTCGTCCGCCGGGCCCACCTCGATCACCTCGGCCGCGGCGGAGCGCGACAGCCCCACCGCCAGTATCCCCACAAAAAACCCAAGCGTCCGCACCATGGCCAAGACCATAGCGCTTCTGCGGGCCAGGCGGGCTACTTCAGCATGGCCCGCAGCGCGCCGCGATCGATCTTGCCGTTGTCGTTGAGCGGAAAACGCTCCACGACCCGAACCTCGCGCGGAACCATGTACTTGGGCAGACGCTCGGCGACGCGGTCGAGCAGCGCGTTGGCGTCGAGCTCACCGTTGTCGATGAAAGCCACCACCGCCTCCGCGCCGCCGCTGGCCGCTGGGGGCCAGCCGAGACACACGGCCTGATCCAAGCCACCTTCTTGCCGGAGCACGGCCTCGATCTCGCCCAGCTCCACCCGGTAGCCCCGCAGCTTGATCTGGGTATCGATGCGCCCCAAGAACAAAAGCGGCTCGTCACCGACCGGCCGTCGCACGAGATCACCCGTGCGATAGAACATCTCGGTCTCCCCCGGCAGCACCACGAACGCAGCCGCGGTGCGCTCGGGGTCTTGCCAGTAGCCCAGCGCGCGCTGAGGCCCGGTGAGGGTGAGCTCGCCGGACTCACCGGGCGCAACCTCGGCGAGCTGATCGTCGACCACCTTGACCCGCATGCCGGGGAACGGCCCGCCGATCGGCACGATGTCGCCCTTCGTCTGCGCGCGAGCCTCCTCGTCCCAGCGATAGGTCGTACACGCCAGGGTCAGCTCGGTCGGGCCGTAGAGGTTCTCGACCGTGGCCGAGGAGGCAGCCGCCCCGAACGCATCGGCGACGGGCACGGGCAGCGCCTCGCCGCAGAACAGCGCCCAACGCAGCCCCGGGAACGAGTCGGGCTCGAGGGTTCGGGTCTCCTTCATCAGCAGCGCCGTCGAGGGAACGGAGAACCACACGGTGAGCTTGGAGTCGACGACGTACTGCGCGGGCAACAAGCGCTGTCGCATGGTCGGGCAGCACAGGCACCCGCCCACCTTCCACGCCGCGAACAAGTCGAAGACCGACAGGTCGAAGGTCACGTCGAACAGGTGCGAGAAGCGGTCCTCGGGGCCCAGCTGGTAGCGCTCGACCACCACGTCCAAGAAGCGGCAGATGTTGCGGTGCGCCACCATCACGCCCTTGGGCTGCCCCGTGCTGCCCGACGTGAACAGCAGGTACGCGATGTCGTCGGCGCTGACCTTCGGCGCCTCCCACTTCGAGGCCTCGAGCAGAGCGTCGGGGCCGAGCAGCGTGTGGCGCGGGGCTCCGGCCGCGAGCTGCTCGTCGACCTCGGCATCGAGCAACAGCACGGTCAGCGACTGCGGCACCGCCTCGAGCACCTCGGGCAAGCTCCGCATCCCCCCGCGGTCCACCACCAGCGTGCGGGCCTGCGAGCGCTCGAGCATCAGCGCAATCCGGGCGGGGGGGAATGAGGGCAGCATGGGCACGTAGCCGTGCCCGGCCAGCAGCGCCCCGAGGATCCCCGCGAAGCCCGACGCGGTGCGCTGCCCCAGCACCGCCGTCAGCGGAGGCCCCTGGTCATCATGGTGGGCGAGCACCGTCGCCGCGATCGAAGCCGCGCGCGCGTGCAGCTGCGTGTAGCTCAGCGTCTCGTTGCCGAGAACCAGCGCCGGGCGCTCGGGATGAGCGGCCACGGCATCGATGAAGACCTGGGGAAGGCTGGGCGTGCTCATGCGATGGCGAGACGTTACCCGTTTGCGCGGCGGTAGGCGACGTAGGCCTCCATGAGCGCTCGGTAGAACATCTCGCCAATCACGATCTGGCCGCTGTGGGTCACGTGGCTGAGATCGCCGCTGACCAAGCGCGGGTTCTTCTTGTACCAGCGGCCCGCGGATCCCTCGCCGCCCATGGCCATGAAGGTGTCGAAGAATGCGCATCCTTCGGCCTTGGCGGCCTCTCGCTGCGCCTGGACCATCCGCGGCACCACGGGCAGGGACTCGATACGCACGCCCTTGCGCTGGCCGTGGTCGAGGGGCGACATCACCAGGCAATCCATGTCGGGACGCGCCGTTCGGACCCGTTGGATGACCTCGCGATACTCCTTGGTGTAGGTCGCCATGGTCACGTCCCGGATCATGTCGTTCCCGCCGAACATGAACACGGCGAGCTGAGGCTGCCGCCGCTCCAGCTGAGCCTTCAGGTGCTCGGGGTCGAACTCGAGCAAGCGCCGCGTGAACGCACCGACCAGCGCCAGACCGTCCCAGACCACGCCGGGACCGTCGCGCTCGAGCGCCACCCCGAACACGCGCACCCGGCCGCCGCCCGACGCCCGCACGGTGAGTTCGTGGTACCCGTCTTCGACCTCGATGGCGTGGAAGCGGTCTTCGAGGGTCTCGGACGCGGTGTCGATGTAGATCGGCTCCTGATCGTCGACGACCAGCTTGAGCTTGCCGCCCCGGGGCCGCGCCGCGTAGTACAGATCGAAGCGCGAGACGTGGCCGGAGCTGTGCTTTTTGTCGGGCGCGAAGGAACTCTGCGCCCCGCCCGACGAGTAGGTATTGGCCCCCGACAGCCCGTAGTGCCCGTCGCTACGGCACTTCTGGATGATGAAGCACAGACCCCAGTTGTCGTTGTGGTCGAACTCGACGCCCTTGTGGCGGTACGAGGTGTTGGGGGGCGCCATGGCGTGGAAGCCATGCCCGGCGTCGCCGAAGCGTGCTTGCAAGCGCTTGCGGATGGCCCCTGGGATCCCGTCGACGCCGATCGCCGAGTCACCCCAGTGCACCACCCGGGTGACCGCCCCTTCGAGCGAGGCATCGCTCCGAGCCAGCGACGCGAAGAAGCGATCGAGTTCCTTGCCCTCGAACAGCTCCAGCGACTGCTCGACCGTCTTTTCGTCGTCGGGGTGCGGCTCGTAGGCGGGCAGCGCATCGCCGGGCTCGACCTCCACCACCTCGCGCTCGGCGACGATGACGGGCTCGGGTCCCTCCTGGAGGGCCTCGCGGGCGATGTCGTCGACCCGCTCGACCTTCTCTTCCTTGGCGGCGACGACCGCCTGGTCTTGGAAGGGCCGCTCGCTGATGTTCCAGAACGGCAGCGGGTCCTCGCTCGTCCACGGCCGCATGAAGGCCAGGTCGGGGACCACGTACACCGCAATGAGGCACGCCAGCACGGTGAGCATGGCGGGGCCGATTTGTACGAGCATGGAGGCGTGCATGCGCGAGGACTCTTCGTGCTCGCCGAGGGTCACCGTGCCCTCGCCGCGCCCGTCCTCGTCCATGAGCCCGGTGGGGCCCTTTGGTGCTTCGCTCGCCATGGTCAGAACTGGAAGTAGATGAAGGCCCGCGGCTCGTCCTTCATGAGGACCATCAGGCCGTAGATGATGGCGCAGAACACCAGCCCCGCGATGACGCCGGGGGTGCCGCGGAAGAGCCGACACGCGTAGTCATCGACCCACTTCTTGGGGGTGAAGTGATAGGCGAGGCCCAGGACCAGGGTCAGCCACACCCAGGGCCCGATGAGCCCGTCGCGGATCCCCAGGTTGTCGAACGCGAGCAAGCCCGAGATGTAGTCGCGCGAGGTCTGCAGGTCGGGCGCGCGGAAGAAGATCCGCGACAGCACCAGCAGGTGGAAGGTGAGCACCACGTGCGCCAGCGTGTTCAGCGGACCGCCCTGCAGGGGGATGAGGCAGATGAGCAGGGCAAAGCCCACCACGAACGCCGCCAGGATGAGCGCGTAGTCGACGGGCAGGTCCAAGAACCGGTAGCCGATGCCGGCCACCACCGCGAAGGCCACCGCGCTGCCCAGCGTCCACAGAAGCAGCCGCTTGATCCACGGCGCCTCGCTGCGACGCATGCGGTTCCAGCGATTGAAGACCATCGCCCCGGCGTGGATGTTGGCGTAGAACACGAAGTTCCAGCTCGCGCCGTGCCACATGCCGACGAGGAACATCGTCAGCCACACCGCGAAGTAGCCCCCCCGCGCGCCCAGGCGGGCCAGCACGGTGAAGAACAGGTAGTCCCGCAGCCAGGTGGACAGCGTCATGTGCCACCGTCGCCAGTACTCGGCGATGTCGCGGGACTGGTAGGGCCGGTCGAAGTTCTCGGGGATGGTGAAGCCCAGCATCAAGGCCAGGCCGATGGCGATGTCCGAGTAGCCGGAGAAGTCGGCGTAGATCTGCAGGGTGTAGGCGTACAGCGCCAGCAGCAGCTCGGCCGACGAGAACGTGCCCGGGGCGTCGAAGATGCGATCGGTGAGCTGGACCGCGATCCAGTCGCCGAGCACCACCTTCTTGGCCAGGCCTTTGACGATGCGGAAGGCGCCGACCTCGAGGTTGACCCGGGAAAACCGCGGCCCCGCGTGCAGCTGCGGCAGGAACTGCCGTGCGCGGACGATGGGCCCCGCCACCAGCTGCGGGAAGAACACCACGAACACGGCAAAGCGACGGAACGAGGGCTCCGGGTCGAGCTTGCCGCGCCAGACGTCGAGCGTGTAGCTGAGGCTCTGGAAGGTATAGAAGCTGATGCCCAGGGGCAGGACCACGTCGAGGTGGAAGCCCTGGACCTGGAAGCCCATGGTGCCGACGATGTCGGAGAAGGCCTCGATGAAGAAGTTGGCGTACTTGAAGTAGCCGAGCAGGCCGAGGTTGCCGACCAGGCTGGCCAACAGCCACAGGTTCTGGCGTCGCCGGGCGGGACCGCTGACCGCGGCGTCCTTGGACTTGCGCTGCTTGGCCACCGCGTGGATCTGCCGCGCCGCGACGAAATCGAGGACGGTCGAGAACAGCAGCAGCCCGGCGAAGTACCAGGGCGCGGGTGGGGGCTCCGTCTTGGGGCCCGCCATGTAGAAGAAGTAGCTGGCCGCGAGCAGGAACAGGACCCGCGCCACGGGACGACCCGCGAGCGCCCAGAAGCCGACGAGGATCGGCAGGGCGAACAGCAGGAAGTCGAAGGTCGGGAACAGCATGCGCGGAGATCGACCAGGTGAGGACGAGCGGAGCGCAGCTTGTCGTGGTCAGCGAGGGGGTGCGGAGGGTCGACAGAGCCGATCCCGTCGACCCACGCCTGCGCGCCATTCCCGGGGCCGGCGGACCATAAATTACCCGAGCGAGCGGGGTCAAATCGGCCCTGGGGGGCCGCCCGAGGGAGATCTCGGGCGGACGGCGATGCCGCGTCCACGCCGCGGAAGCCAGCGGACGGGCTCCATTGTCCGGCCGGCCGTTGCGAGCGCAGAGCCGCTCACGGCAAAGTACCGCGGCCGGACCCTCGCCCATGTTGCTCGATCATTGGCCCCGACCCCGTGGATTGGCCCGCGGGATGCTGCTCGCCGCGTTCCTCGGTGGGATTGGATGCTCACCGAACCCGGAGACCAGCGCCGAGCCCGAGGCGGCGCCGGCCGAAGCGGCCCAGGACGCCCCGGCCGCGAAGGCGGAGCCGGTCGGCGCGGTGGAGCCGGCCGAAGCCGAGCCCGCGGCGGAGCCCGAGCCCGAGCCCGAGCCCCCTGCCCCCGCCTGGACCCCCCGGCCCGAGGATGTGGTCACGCCGCACGAGCCGCTGGTCAATCCCGAGGCCCTGGCCACCTTCTACGATCACCTCGCGGCCATCGACGACGGAGAAGCCAAGGACGTGGTCCGCGTGGTGCACCTGGGCGCATCGATGATCGGGGCCGACGACCTGCCCGCGATCTTGCGCGCCAAGTTCCAGACGCGCTTCGGCGACGGCGGGGCCGGCTTGGTGCTGCTGCACCGCTACATGGCCAACTACCTGCATCGGTGGGTCAAGATCTCGTCGTCGGGTTGGGACTCCTGCTACATCGCCTACAAGTGCAAGAACGACGGCCACTACGGCCTCGGCGGCACCACGTTTTGGGCCAAGGACGGCGCCACGTCGACCATCTCCACCCGCAAGGACAAGGAGCTGGGCACCACCGCGTCGCACATCGAGTTCTGGTACCTGGCCCACCCCAAGGGCGGTCGCTTCGACTTCCGCGTCGACGGAGGGTCGGTCGAGCAGATCGACACCCGCTCCGACGTGCTCGAAGATCGCTATCACACCGTCGACGTCGAGCCGGGGCCGCACAAGGTCCGGGTGCGCGCGCTCAAGGGCTACGGCATCGCACGAGGCTACGGCGTGGTGCTCGAGACGGCGGGCCCCGGCCTCGTGTGGGACCAGTTCAGCATGCTGGGCGCGTTCACGCGGCGCATGCTGCTGTGGGACGAAGGGCACATCGCCGGGCACGTCAAACAGCGGGACCCCGACCTCTTGGTGTTCACCTACGGGGGCAACGACACGCGGCGGGTCTTCACGGGCAAGCTCACCGAAGAGGGCTACATCGAGGAGTACGTCTCGGCCATCCAGCGCGTGCGCGCGGGCAAGCCCGAGGCCTCCTGCCTGGTCACCGCGATGACCGACCGCGCCAAGTCGCTGGAGTACAAGCTCCGTAAAAACGAGGTCGAGACCATCGCCCATGCCCAGCGCAAAGTGGCCGAGAAGGCCGGCTGTGCGTTCTTCGACTCGTTCGGGGCGATGGGCGGCGCGGGCTCGCTGAAGAAGTGGCGCGCCAAGGACCCGCCCTTGGCCTCGGCCGACCTCAAGCACCTCAACCACCGCGGGCGGCTGCTGCTCGGCGGCTGGATCTACGACGCGATCATCAACGGCTACGTGGAGTACCGCAAAGCCAAGGGAGCCCCGGGCCAATGACCGACGAGCAAACGACCCAGCGACTCGGTCGCGTGACCCTGCACCCCGAAGGACCCGTGGTCGCGGGCGAAATCGGCGAGTGGACCCTGACCTATACGGTGGGCAGCTACGGCATCGACGAGGGCGGCACGCTGAAGATCGCCCGCCGCTTCGCCGGGGACTGGGAGCGTCCGCAGTTCGACCAGCCGCAGGCCCCCGCCTACTGCACGGTGAAGACCAACGGCGAGGCCAAGCTCGCCGCGCGCTACGACCCCAAGGCGCACGTGCGACCGTGGATGAAGTGCATCGTCATCGACGTGTACGACGGGTGCCTCGCGCCCGGCGACGTGGTCACGATTACCCTGGGCGACCGCAGCCAGGGCTCCCCCGGCATCCGGGCGCAGACCTTCATCGAGTCGGCCCACGAGGTGCGCATGCTGGTCGATCCGACCAACGCCTGCCTCGTCCGCCGCCTGCCCACCTCTCCCGTCACCCAGATCGTGGCCGGGCCGGCCGTCGCCGTCGTGCCCATCGTGCCCACGCGCGCGGTGCAGGGCGACTCGATCGACGTATTCGTCAAGGGCGAGGACCGCTGGGGCAACCCCACCCCGCCGCCCGCAGACGTTCAGCTGCGCTGGGAGGGCGAGGGCACGGCGCAGGTCGACGGCACCACGCTGCGCGTCACCGCCCCCGGCACGGGCCGCGTCGTCGCCACCTGGAACGGCCAGGCCTTCGAGAGCAACCCGCTGACCATCACCGCCGAGGCCGCCCAGCTCGGGCGCTACTGGGCCGACCTGCACGCGCAGTCCGATGCGACCGTGGGCACGGGGACCGAGGTGGAGTACTTCGACTTCGGTCGTCGCCATGCCCATCTCGACGTGATGTCGCACCAGGGCAACGACTTCCAGATGACCGACGAGGACTGGTCGCGCCTCAACGACGTGGTCCGCAAGTCGCACGAGGACGGGCGCTTCGTCGTGTTCCCCGGCTTCGAGTGGTCGGCCAACACCACCGCGGGAGGCGATCGCAACGTGGT
Organism: Myxococcota bacterium; assembly: GCA_039028615.1. Lineage (GTDB taxonomy): Bacteria > Myxococcota_A > Polyangia > Nannocystales > Nannocystaceae > Paraliomyxa. The sequence goes on from JBCCHT010000001.1 coordinate 388,654, forward strand.
GTATCTCGAGGAAGACCTGCCGATCATGCGATCGAGCCATTGGCAGATTCCCGAGACCCCCGAGGACGAGCGCAGCCCGGCGCACCCCGCCAGCGACCTCTACGACAAGCTACGCGCCCACGTGGACCCGGCCAAGGTGCTCGTCGCCGCCCACTGCGGGGGTCGCTATGCCGACATCCGCAAGTACTTCGACCAGCAGCTCACCCCGCTGGTCGAGGTCTCGAGCTGCTGGGGCGTGTTCGAGTGGCTCCTGTGGGATGCCTACGAAAAGGGCTACCGCGTCGGCGTGATGTGCAACAGCGACGGCCACAAGGGTCGTCCGGGCGCCGAGGGGCCGGGCGCGGGTCAGTTCGGCATCTACGGCGGCCTCACCTGCATCCTCGCCGAGTCGCTCACCCGGGCCTCGGTGTTCCGCGCGCTCAAGGCCCGCCGCTGCTACGGGACCACCGGACCGCGCATCGACCTCGACGTGCGCGTCGGCGACCACCCGATGGGCAGCGAGATTCGGGCCGAGGGCTCCGTGGTGGTGGACGCGAGCGTCCGCGGCACCGGGCCCGTCGAAGCGCTGCATGTGTACCGAGGGCGCGACATCGTGCACACCGTGCGACCGCCCGCGTTCGACGACTGCGCCTCGTCGCCGAAGATCCGCTTGGTCTGGGGTGGAGCGCGGATCCGCGGCCGGGGACGGCGGGCGACCTGGGACGGCCGCATCGAGGTGCAGGGCGCGACGATCGAGCGGGCGGAGACCTTCGCCTTCGACTCGCCCGCCGATGGCATCCGGCAGCGCGCCGCCGACTCGATCGAGTTCCGCTCGCGCACCACGGGGGACATCGATGGCATCGACGTGTGGCTCGACCAGGCGCAGACCGGACGCTTGGTGTTGCGCACGCAGACGGGCGACGTCGAGGTCGACCTCTCCACGCTCGACGCGACCGGGGTCACGCGCCAATTCGGCGGGCTCGACCTTCACGCCACCGTGGCGCGGTACCCCGCGCAGGTCGACGATCGAACGCTGCGCCTGCGCTACGCGCTGCCCGTGCAGCCCGGCGAGACCGCGGCGGTGATGGTCAAAGCGGTGCAATGCGACGGACACATGGCGTGGAGCAGCCCCGTGTACGTCGACGGCCCTGCGTAGTCGGACGCGAGGTCGCGGCGCGCAGCGCTTGCACTACGTGCGCAGCATCGAGCCGGGCGAGACTGCACCGTCGCGGTGGAAGTGGCACGCGGCGGGTGCTGGGGTTAGTCTCCGCGCCATGGCTTCCTTGAACGACCTCTACTCCCTGGGCACGGTCATCGCGGGCACGCTCTTGCTCGGCGCATGTTTCTCGGTGTCGCCCAGCGACGGTGAGGGCAGCTCGTCCTCCTCCGACTCGTCGGAGGGCTCGGCGGCGGTCTGCATTCCCGGCGAGACGCAGAACTGCCTGTGCCTCGGTGGCCAAGACGGCGTCCAGGCCTGCAACGCCAACGGTAGCGGCTTCGAAGCCTGCGAGTGCCCGGACGCGGGCACCACCACCGGTGTCGAGCCCACCACCAGCGATACGGGCGACAGCTCCGACGGCGGCGACACGACGGGAAGCGTCGACGGCACGAGCACGGGCGCAGGCTCATCGACGGGCATGGGCCCCGATCACGAGGGACCCTACGGGCCCTGCCTCGAAGACAACACCTGCGTCTTCATGGGCGAAGGCTGCGCGACCACACCCGAGGGGAACATCTGCGTCTTCGTCGGCTGCCGGACGGACGCCGACTGCCCGCCGGCCGAGCAAGGCATGACCGCCCCGCCGGTCTGCGTGGAGATCGACGGCATGGGCACCTTCGGCTGCGTGCTCCCGTGCGCCACCGCCGAAGACTGCCTGCCGGGTGCCGAGTGTTTTGGCGGAGGTCCAATGTCGCAGGGCATCTGCACGTGGCCCCACAACCGCTGATCGAGACCACACAACTGCCAACCGCAAACCACTGCGTGTGGAACGAGTAGTCCGGTCTACATCGGCATCGACGATCATGATCGCGATGCCGACCGGATCCGATCGGATCCGATCGTTCCCATTGGCGCGGCCCGAACGACCCGGTTAGCCTGTTCTGCATGATCTCGCTTAGCCGCCCCTACGCCATGGGAACAGCATTCGCCGGCCTGTTCCTGCTCGGTGCCTGCTTCTCGCCCGAGCCCATCGACAGCGACGACGGGTCGTCGTCCACGGCGTCGGCGGAGTCCTCCGGCAACCCGGCGCCGCCCGTGTGCATCCCCGGCGAGACCCAGACTTGCTTGTGCCTCGGCGGCCAAGATGGCGTGCAGGCCTGCAATGCCGGCGGCAACGGTTTCGATGCGTGCGAGTGCCCTGACGGCGGCAGCACCAGCGGCATCGACCCCGCGACCTCCAGCTCGGGCGGTGACGAAACGACGGGCGCGCTCGAAGGCACGGGCGACAGCAGCAGCGGCGGCGAGAGCTCGGGAGACACCGGACCCGTCGACGTTCCTCCGCACGAGGGGCCCTACGGCCACTGCTTCGACAGCCCCTGCGACCTCCCCGAAGAAGTCTGCGCGACCACGCAGACGATGGACAACAACATCTGCATCCCCCTGGGATGCAAGAGCCCCGCAGACTGCCCACCCATCGAGCAGAACATCGGGGCTCAGATCCAGTGTGTGGATGTCACGGGCGACGGCACGGGTGACTGCACGCTCACCTGCACGGCCGAAGACGATTGCTTCGACGGTGCGATGTGCTTCGGCCTCAACGAGAAGACGGGCAAGGGCGGCATCTGTGTCTGGCCCAACCCTCCGGCCTGACCAGACGGCCCCTTCGAGCTCAGGCCGCGGCCGGGGTCGAGCGGCTGCTCAGTGCCCCGGGCCGGCGTAGCGCCCGACTTCGACCAGCGCCTGCTGCATCACCAGCACGTCCTGAAAACGATGCGCGGGGTCCTTGGCGCAGGCCTTGCTGAAGAACATGTCGATCGCCATCGCCTTACGCGGCTCGGTGTTGACCGAAAGATGTCGGCTGGGCGCGTCGGGCTTGCGCTCGCGCTGGCAACGAAGCAGCTCGCGCGGGTGCTGACCAAACACGTCCTCGAAGGGGTGATGCCCGGTGACCGCCTCGTAAAAGCTCATGCCCAGGGCATAGATGTCGGAGCGAGCATCGACCACGCCTCGCGGGCGGCTCTGCTCGGGCGGCAAGTACCGTGGATCGCCCAAGATGAGCTTGGGATCCTCGGGGCTCTTGTCGTTGGCATCGAAGGCCACTCCGAAGTCGAGCAACTTGACGATCCGCAGATCGGGGTCGTGGCCATCCCGGGTGACGAACACGTTCGCCGGCTTGACGTCGCGATGCACGATGCCGCGAAGGTGGATGTAGCGCAGGGCATCGAGCACCTGCCGAAACACCTCGCACACCACGTGCAGGGGGACGGTGCGGCCCTTTTGCATGGCGCCCGCGATGTCTCGCCCCTCGAGGAAGTCCATCGCGAACCAGAACAAGCCGTGCTGCTTGGTCGTGCCCACGTCGAGCACCCGCACCAGGTTGGGGTGCGCGAACGAGCCGCAGAGTCGAGCCTCGCGACGGAAGCGGCGCTGCTCGCCTTCGGGCACATCGGCCTTCATCACCTTGAGGGCGACGTAGCGGTTCATGAGCGGATCGAAGGCCTTGTAGACCTTGCCCATCCCGCCCTCGCCCAGGTGCTGCAGCACCTGATACTGCTTGCTGAAGTTGAGCGCGGTCCCGGTGGGGATTTCGATGAGCTCGCGCTCATCGGTGACCAATCGGGGCGTGTCGTCGCTCATGCCGAAGCCGGACCCGACGGTACCCCAGCCCGCGACGCGGGACAAAGTCGCGCCCCCTCGCCACCGCAGGCGGATGGGGCGCGGCCCGACCCGGTTCACGCCCCGTGGGCAAGACCGAGCATGCGTTCGATCTCGTCCCCGGGACGGCGTTCACGGTCCGATCTGAGCCGAACACGTAAGGCGCTGGTCTCAGTTTACAGGGTGCCCGGGCGACGTCCCGCCCGGGCCTCGCACGAGGGGTCGTAGCGACCCGTCCCCTGTGCGCCGATCATCCCGCGCTAGCTCGGGCAAGAGCAGTCGTTGCACGACACGAGGCAGTTGGTCCGCCAGGTGTGATTGCAGCGATTGCGCTGCGTGTAGTCGTCGTACCAGCACGCTTGGTCCTCGCACCACGCGTCACACTCGGCGCCGCTCGAAAACCCAGTGCAGAAGGTCGTGCCCGTACACGTGTCGGGTGGCGGAGGAGGTGGCGGGGGCGGAGGCGGAGGTGGAGGCGGCGGCCCCGAGTGCCCTCCTCCCCCGCTGCAATCATCGCCTTCGTATTCCTCGTATCGAAATTCCGCGTCCTCGTCCTCGTCCGAGCCGTCGGAATCGACGGTGAAGGACTCGTCGTCGACGTCCTCCACCGTTACGCATGCGCCCATCGAAAGGCTCATGCTCAAGCCCAGCGCGAGCCCCATGCTCGCGCGAATTCTCGCCATCTTCATCGGTTCATTGCTCCTCTTGCTGCGTTGCTCATCCATGAAGGGCGCGCGCAATGACATCGAAGACCGACTCACCACATCCATCGAATGCGGTCTTCAGCCGTCATCGACACAACGACCGAAGACTATGAAACACCCACAATTTCATCTGTCGACGTCATAATCGACACCTACGGTAATTCTACCGATGGAACCGCCCGTCCCCCGGACGACGGAGTCATCCCAAACGGCCCCTGCTCGGGCGCTCGGCGGCCCGTTGCCCCGATGCGAGTGGGACCCGCACCTACGGGCAAATGACGGAAGGCAGGGCCAAAACCGCGCCGCAGAAATCCCCCCGGTACGCCGCCGCGCCGGGCGTCGCGCTCACTCGGAGCGTTGCAGCAACCCGCTACCCGCCACCACGCTCCACTTGCCGCCGGTCGACTCTACGCCGATCGTGCCAGCCTCGGACCCGCGCAGCATCGCTCGGGTGACGGTGATGGGATTGGGGTTGGTCGTCTTCACCACGATGGGATCGCCGAGCGCCGCTCTGCCCTCGTGCACCAATGTCGACGACACCGTCTGCGCGTCCTTGCGACGCGTGGGAGGGTTGATCACCAGCTCGAGATCCGGCCCGCTACCATCCGACGAAAGCGCGTAGACCCGCGACTGCACCGCCTTGCCCTTGGCCGGCTTGTCCGGGTCGGCCAGCACTTCTTCGTAGACGTCGTGCAGGTGGAACACGGTGCCGGGCGCCTCGGTCCGCACCATGCCCGCGGCTGCGATCACGGTGTCGATGCGACGCGCGGCATGACTGCCTTCGGGAACCGGTCCGTTCAGGATTTCCACGTCGAGGATCTTGTCCGGCGACATCAACAAGGACACCAGCAGCCAGCGCTCCGCGGTTCGCGAGCTGAGCTCGGGGAGGTTGCCCTCTTGGTCGGGCAACCAGCGCACGAACACCACCTGGGCCGAGCGCCCGCCGGGGTCCACATCGACCAACGGCATCACCGCGTCGGTGCCGGGATCACCGACCTGGTGCATGCCCTGTTCGTAGGCCAGGACCAGCGCCCGCTCGAGCTGGTGCAGGCGCCGCCCTCGGTCGTGAACCTGCACCAGATCCTCGGGTGAGATTGGCCGCATCAGTCCGGGAGGAGGCTCGGAATTGGCATTGGCGATGCCCAGACCGACGAATTCGTCCTCGTTGTTGGTCCCCGCACAGGCGGTTGCCACCAAAGACAACCCCAGGCAGAACTCCCGAAACCACCGCGCGCGCCGTCGCATGAAGCGGCACGATAGCACCTCCCGGCCACCCCGCGCGGCCGGTGCTATGGTCTCGCCGCCATGCGAATCCGTCAGGTCCTCGCCATCCTCGCTGTGGGCTCCGTGCTCGGCTGCCACGCCAAGACGGCCGACACCCAGGGTCAAGCCGACGCCAAGGCCAAGGGCGCCAACACGCCCGCTGCGGTGAGCCCGGGTGGTGTCCACCCCGGCCTCCTCGATCCCTCCCAGGCCAACGAGACCGCCCCCGCCACCTACAAGGTGAAGTTCGAGACCACTCAGGGCGACATCGTGATCGAGGTCGACCGCGCCACCGCCCCCAAGGGTGCCGACCGGTTCTACAACCTCGTCAAGATCGGCTTCCTCAACGACGTCGCCTTCTTCCGCGCCATCAAGGGCTTCATGGTCCAGTTCGGCCTCAACGGCGATCCCAAGGTCAACGCCGCCTGGAAGAACGCCGTCGTCCAGGACGACCCGGTCAAGGGCTCCAACTCCACCGGAGCCATCACCTTCGCCATGCGGGGCCCCAACACCCGCACCACCCAGCTGTTCATCAACCTCGTCGACAACAACGGCAAGGGCACTCGCCCCGTCAACCTCGACAAGATGAACTTCGCCTCCTTCGGCAAGGTCGTCGAAGGCATGGACGTCGTCGAGAAGCTCTACACCGGCTACGGCGAGGGCGCGCCCAAGGGCAAGGGCCCCGACCAGCGTCGCGTGACCAACGAGGGCAACGCTTACCTCAAGGCCAGCTTCCCGAAGCTCGACTACATCAAGTCGGCCACGCTGCTGTAGAGCGCGGGCCTCGTGCCACCCCGGCCCGTCGCTCGGGTCGGGGCGTTTTCATCGGCGCCCCCCTCAGGTACCGAACTTGCGGCCGCGGATTCGGACCCGCTTGAGGCCCTTCTTCAGCCGCACGTGCGCGGCCTCGAGCTCGGCGCTCTGCGCTTCGTCGTGGGCATCGAGCACGATGGACAGCGCCGCGAACGAGTCGTTGGCCTCGCGGTACAGCTTGTCCCAGTCCTCTTTGGTGATGCGCTTGCGGCTGTTGGCGATGGCGTCGACGCGGTCCATCGCGTAGTCGAAGCTGGTGCGCACGCCCTCGATCTCGAGCTCGCCTCCGGCGTAGGGCACCTCGGGCACAGGCACGGCGGCGGCCGGATCGTCCTCGGGCATCGAGGCGTTCTTGCTGCGGTCGGGCGTCATCATGCCGCGCGCGACCATCTCGAGTCGCTCGCGCCGCTCGTCGCGAGCTTCGATGGCCTCTTCATCGGTCCGCGCGTCGACGACGGCGTCCTCGACGACCTGGTTGACCTCGGCGTCGCCGAGCAGCAACACCCCCGCGTAGCCGACGAGGCCAACGGTGGTCAGGATGCCGAGCGTTCGAATGACTTGGGGCATGGTGGCGCCTGGACCTCAACGTGCAGCGCACTCGGCGCCAACAGCGTGAACTTCAGCGAGTGTAGGATGAGGGCGTGACGACGGCCAATGGCGATGCCGCCGCCACCGCTGCGGACGAGGTGCAGTCCATCGTGGAGGCGCTGTTTCGAGGGCCTCGCGAGCGCTTCGTGACCGAACGCAATGCGGCTGCCAAGCGCCTCAAGGGCCTCGGGCGCTCCGAAGATGCGACCCGGGTCAAAGCGCTGAGCAAGCCCAGTGTCTCCGCCGCGGCGGTCAATCGGCTGTGGTGGGAGCGACGAGCGGAGTTCGAAGCGCTCCTGGATGGAGGCCGGCAGATGGCGGCGGCCATGAGTACGGGCGCGGGTCCGGCTCAGCAGGCCGCGGCCGCGCTCGGCAAGCGGCGAGCGCTGGAGCGGTTGATCGCACTCGCCGAGGACGATCTGCGAGCGGCGGGCAGCAGCGCGAGCATGGCGGTGATGCGGAAGATCAGCACCACGCTCGAAGCCCTGGCCGTGCACATCCTGCACGAGGGCGGTCCGCGACCCGGGTGCCTGAGCGCCGACCTGGAGCCACCGGGATTCGATCTGCTGCCGACCCTGGCCGCGGGCGCGTCGATGATCGCCCCGCCCCCGCCGAAGCCGACCGGCCCCGCGCTGGTCGAGCCCGATGCCCAGGCCGAAGCGGAGGCTCGCATCGCGACGGCCGAGCGCGCGGAGGCCAAGGCACGCGAGCACGCCCAGGCCGCGGCCCGCACCTTGGATCACCGCACGGCGGAAGCCTCGGAGGCCCAGCTGGCCTCTCGTCGGGCGGCGCAGATCTTCGAGGATGCCAAGGCGTCCCTGGCCGAGGCGCAGCGCGCTTGCGAGGCGGCGGAGCGCGGGGCCCATCGCACCCGTACCGAGGCCGAACGACGGCAAACGCAGGTCGAGGACGCCCGGCGGGCCCTCCAGGGCCTGGGCGAAGCGCTGCAACAGCGGGAGGACGCCCTTCGTGAGGCCCGCGCGCACTTGGCGTCGTTGCCCCAGAAGTGAGCCGAACGCCATCCTGACGGTGATCACGTGCAGAAACGGGGTCAGGGCTGCTAGAGTCCCGCCGCCGGAAACGTGGGCGAACCAGCGAGAATTCCAAAGGTCCGATCGCAGGGCGGATGTCTTTCCCCGACGCACAAGCGCCGAGGATCGGGCCGAGCGTTGCACGTGTCGATGATCGCCGCCGCGCTCGCCATCGGCGGGACGTCCAGCGCCGCCGCGGCCGAACTCGAGTTCGAGACCGGCCCGGCCGAGACTCAGGATGCGCCAGCCGAGGGCCTCGTCGCCCCCGTCCTGACCAACACCACGAGCCTCGACTATCCGCCCGAGCTGCTCGAGCAAGAGTCGCCGCCGGCCGGCGACGGGGTGGTCGAGCTGACCGTCGGTACCGATGGCGTGCCCAAAGAGCTGAAGGTGGTGCGCGGAGTCGACCCCACGCTCGATGCCCTGGCGCTCGAGGCCGTAGGCCGCCTTCGCTACACGCCCGCCACCTACAAGGGGCAGCCGGTCGAGGTCATCCAGCAGCTGACCATCCCCATCGCTCCGCCGCCGCCCGCCGAGCCGCCGCCCGCCGAGGAGCCCCCCGCTGAAGAGCCCGCGCCCGAGGAAGGCATCGACGAGCCCGAGCCCGCCGCCGAAGGCGACGTGGTCGAGGGCGAAGGCGAAGGTGAACAAGACCTCGATGCCCTCGAGGGTCCGGTGCGCATCTACGGCACCCTGCTCGAGGCTGGCCAGCGCACGCCGATCCAAGGCGCCCGCGTGGTGGCCGTGCCTGCGCCGCCCGACACCCCGGTCGGCGAGGTCAAGAAGACCAACTACGAGCAGCCCGGGGCGCCCGATTGGGAAGCCGGGACGCTGACCGACGAAGAGGGTCGCTTCGAGCTGCGTGGCATCGAGGGCGGCGGCAAGGTCCGCGTCATCGTGCTCGCGCAGGGCTACGACCGCATCGAGTTCGTCGAAGGCCTGGCCGCCGACCAGTCGATCTCGGTCAAGTACTTCGCGCCACGGCTCGAGACCAACCCCTACCGCACGGTGGTGGTCACCGAGGGCGCGGGCCGCGAAGAGGTCGCGCGCCGCACCATCACCGCCGAAGAGATCAGCGTCCTGCCCGGCACCCAGGGCGACGCCCTCAAGGCGATCCAGAACTTCCCCGGCGTCGCCCGGGCGCCCTTCGGCATCGGCCTCCTGGCCATCCGCGGTACGGGCCCCAACGACTCGGCCGTGTACCTGGGGCACCACCAGATCCCCACCCTCTTCCACTTCGGCGGGCTCACCTCGGTCTTCAACAGCGACATCCTGTCGAAGATCGACTTCGTGCCCGGCAACTTCGATAGCCGCTACGGCGACGCCATCGGCGGCATCATCGACGTCACGCCGCGAGCGGGTCGCCGTGACGGCTACCACGGCTACATCGACTCCGACGTGTTCGACACCGGCGTGCTGGTGGAGGGCCCGGTGGGCAAGGGCTCGTTCGCGCTGTCCGGGCGGCGCTCGTACATCGACGTGCTGCTGCCGGCCTTCATCCCCGATGACGCCGGCCTCGACCTGACCATCGCGCCCCGCTACTACGACTACCAGGCGCTGTTCGACTACCCGATCGCGGGCGGCAACTTCACCTTCCGCGCCTTCGGGTCCGACGACCGCACCCGCGTGGTCGCGGCCGACCCCAACGAGGTCGAGCCCGACGACCGCGATGCCTTCGAGACCTCCCAGTTCTTCCACCGTGTCGACCTCGCCTACGAGAAGAAGGAAGGCCCCTGGCGCTTCCTCATCACCCCCTCGTACCGGCTCGAGTTCATCGAGTTCGGCATCGGCGAGTTCTTCAACTTCAACCTGCGTACCCACAACGTGTCGATGCGCTCCGAGGTCGAGCGCAAGATCGGCAAGCGCAGCTCACTACGCGTGGGCACGGAGTACATCGGCGCATGGTTCGAGGTGGACGTGGAGGCCCCGCCCCTACCGACGGGCGACGGAGGCAGCGGAACCGGGGACATCACCTCGTCGATCGACGACGCCTTCGCCCTGCCCGCGGTCTACTCCACGCTCACCCTGGGCGTGACCGACAAGTTCACGCTCTTCCCCGGCGTGCGCCTCGGCTACTACACGCAGCCCGACCGCACGAGCTTCTTCGACCCGCGCATGAACTTCGCGTGGGACATCGCCGACAACACCACCATCAAGGGCGGCACTGGCCTGTACTCGCAGGCACCGCAGCCGGTGGAGACGAGCGAAGAGTTCGGCAACCCGGAGCTCGGCCTGCAGCGCGGCTGGCAGAACAGCCTCGGCGTCGCCCAGCAGTTCGACTACGGCATCAGCCTCGATGCCACCGGGTTCTTCAACTACATCTGGGATCAGCCCACCGCCTCCGAAAACCTCATCGTTCGCCAGGACGGCTCGGTGGGCCCGGAGCTGTTTGCCAACACCCAGACCGGGCGCGTCTACGGCCTCGAGCTGCTGCTGCGCAAGCAGCTCACCAATCGCTTCTTCGGATGGCTGGCCTACACGCTGTCGCGCAGCGAGCGGCGCCCGACCCCCTCCGAGGAGTACCGGGTCTTCGACTTCGACCAGACCCACATCCTCACCCTCATCGGGGTGGTCAAGCTCCCCAAGGGCTGGCAGGTGGGCGGGCGCTTCCGGCTCGTCTCGGGTAACCCCGATACGCCGGTCATCGGCGCCGTCTACGACAGCGCGGGCGACTTTTACCTACCGATCAACGGTACGACCAACTCCGACCGCTTCCCCGCCTTCCACCAGCTCGACGTTCGCGTCGACAAGAAGTGGACCTGGAAGCGGGCGAGCATGACGCTCTACTTGGACATCCAGAACCTCTACAATCGACAGAACACCGAGTTCTGGATCTACAGCTACGATTTCACCGACCGCCGCCCCGTCGCCGGCCTCCCCATCATCCCCTCGCTGGGGACCAAGATCGAGTTCTAGCGCCATGCCGACCTCCCCTCGCCTCGCACTGCGATGTGCCCTGCCGCTGCTGGCCGGGTTGGGTTCGGCCTGCGCCATGGACCTGCCCATCTCCGAGCGCATCATCAACGAGCGCCCCTTGGCCATGCGGGTCGAGGTCGTCGACCCCTTCGCCGACCCCGATGCCGCCGTGCGGGCCGAGGCCCTGCCCGTCGAGAGCATCCGCGCGATTCCCTTCATCGTCGACGCCAGCGAGGTCCTCAGCCCCGAGCGCATCGAGAACGAGCTCGAGCCCGTCTGGCTCGCCTGCCCGCTCCAGCCGCTTCAGGGCATCTTCGCCTGCCTCAGCGCCCAGCTGCCGCTCACCCTCGACGAGATCGTCGAGTGCCCGCCGGTCGACTTCGCCGCGCTCGAGTCCGACGAGCCGCCGTCCATGCCCGCGCCGTGCCTCGTCACGGGAGGCACGCCGGCCGAGCCCTCGATGCAGGTGCCCATCGACTTCAACTTCTTCCTCGGTGGCGACATCGAGCTGACGATGATCGCCCACCGCCCCGATGCGGGCGACACCACACAGTGCGCCAACGACCTGCTCGGGCAGCGCGAGCTGTCGCCCGAGTGCATGTACGCGGTCCAGCGCGCTTCGATCGGACCGGACACGGCCATCCTGCGGCTCGCGGCCGAGAACGGGCTCGCCGACGAGGAGCTGCTGGGCACCATCCCGTCCGAGGACGAAGTCCCCGACGCCGACCGGCACCCGCGAATCCAGACCTTCCGCGTGGTCATCACCGACGAAGTCGACGTGACCCGCGAAGACCTCGAGCGCGTGCTCTCCGAGGGAGAGTCGATCGAGGTCGCCCGAGGAGACACCGTGGCGGTGCGGGCGGGACAGACCCTGGTCATCGAGACGACGGCGCCCGAGGAGGACCTGCAGACGTATCTCATCCCGACGGACGACGATGCGTACGAGGAGCGGGACGAGGACTACTCCGGGGACTGGTACCGCACCTGGGGCACGCTGCTGTCCACGAGCAGCGACGACCCGGTCAGCTTCAACACCTGGACGATGGTTCCGGGGGAGCAGGACGACTCGCTGACGGAGCTACCGCCCGAGGGGTTTGCGACGCTGTACTACGTGTTGGCGGATTCGCGGCAGGGTGTGGACTGGTGGTGGTTCAACGTGCAGGTACAGTAGCGGGGTGAGGGTCGTATGAGTTGGTTCGTTGGCTGGCTTGCGTGGAGCTAGGGTGGCAAATGTTCGAGCAGGCGGCTTGCCTGTTTAACGGATGGAACCCTCCCCGGACGTGCTCGGCGGCCGTTAGAGCCGAGTGGTTCGCGTCGGCTGTCGGCGGCCGCCTCCGCGCGACCGGGCCCCCTCCATCCTACGCGGCTTCGCTTCAGCCCTCCCCGTGGCACCAGCTTCCGGGCGAACAGCCGTTGGGTATTGCGCCTGCGTCCGTAGGAGATGAGTTCCGTGGTCAGCGTTTGGGTGTCGTCGATGCAGGGAGCACGTTCACGCGGAGGCTCGTTGAGACTTCTTTTCTCTTCGAGTCAAAGACACCGAATCTCGAGAACGAACTCTCCCCGATGAACAAGAAATACCCGACGACTGCCCGCTCGGACGTCTGAGCCAAGTCGCAGATCAGCCAGCAGTCCCTTCCGACACCAATGCAGAACCCGGCCACCGCCCGATCGGAAATCGAAGGCATTAGCAGGCCAGCCCCCGTTCGAAGATCCAGCAGCCCTACCCGGGCACTCCCCCTCGACACCAAAACGCAGAACCCGGCCGCTGTTCGCCCGGAAGTCTGAGCCAAGTCGCAGGCGACCCCCCATTCGAAGATCCAGCCGCCCTACCTCCAAGCAGTCCCTTCCAACGCCAATGCAGGACCCAACCACTGCTCGCCCGGAAGCTGGTGCCACGGGGAGGGCTGAAGCGAAGCCGCGTAGGATGGAGGGGGCCCGGTCGCGCGGAGGCGGTCGCCGCCAGCCGACGCGAACCACTCGGCTCCAACGGCCGCCGAGCACGTCCGGGGAGGGTTCCATCCGTTAAACAGGCAAGCCGCCTGCTCGAACATTCGCCACCCTAGCTCCAAGCAAGCCAGCCAACGAACCAACTCATACGGCCCTCACCGACGCCGCAAAAACGCGAAATCACGATCCATGACCGTCTTACGCCCATCCGCCCGAGCATTGTCGACCGCCTGGCGGCACACATCACGAAGATGGTCCGACAACACCCCGAAGACTCCATCGGACGTGTTGACCCCATAACGCTCGCGCACGTGGCTCTTGAAGCGAGAGACCACCACGAGGACTTCGTCGGACTTGGGGTCGTCGACGGCGGGTTTGGGGGCCGAACCCACGCGGATGCGTCGGCGGGGAGCCGACGGGTCGCGCTCCTTGGCGCGTGGGCTGGCCGACATCGCGGAGACCTCGGCCGTTGGTCGCTGGGCGGGCTTGCGTGCGGGCGCTTGCGCCTGCGCCGGCGACTGTGCGTGCTTGGGGGACGTCTCTTCGACGGCCCAGGCCTCGCGGTGGCGCATCATCGGCAGGTGCTCCTCCCAGCAAGCCACCGAGCAAAAGCGATACGTGGTGCGCTTGCGGTTGCAGGTCGAAACGCTGCACACGTAGAACGTCGAAGCAAAGGCGATGGGGCCGCGGCAGGTGCTACATCGCTTCCAGGTGTTCTTCTCGTCGATCGAGCTTCCCGTGCTCGCCATCGACTTCATGGTAGCGCGCCCAACGTCATCGGCGACGGAAATTCGCCTGAAGTCAGCGCCAATACGACCCGCGGACCGGCCTCCGTCGGCGTCGCCGGCTCGTTGGCCTACTCTTCGGCGCCGTCGTCGACGCAGGCCTCGGCGGCGCGGGCCGTCATCTCTTCGCGCGCCTGCGGGCTGCACTCGCCCACGAACTTGCCCTCGGGACCGTAGTCCTCGCAGGTGAACTCGAGCCAGCACTCGCCGGACTCGAGCACCTCGTCCTGGTTGCGGGAGTCGAAAACCTCGGGCTGCCAGTGGCCCAGGGCCTGGGGAGCCGCCTGATCGGCGATCGCCCGCGGGGCCTGGACGCCGGACGTCGACAGGAGCAGCACGGTGAACGCATGGAGCAGTGAGAAGGTCATGGTCGGAGATCCGCCGTCGAGGTGGGCGCGGAACCTACTCACCTCGATCGATGGAATCAAGACGTGTTCGCTGCCTCGATCGGGGGTCGAACGATGACATCCCGCACGAGCCTAGATGGCTACAACTGTCGCCACAGGGCCGTTTACGGACAATTCGATGCACTTCGGTAACGCCGGCCACGAACTTCGGCGCGACCAAGAGGAACGCGGGCAACGGGGTCGAAACGGGCGCCCAAAAATGAGCAAGGCGGCTCGAAGTCGAGCCGCCTTCCGCGATCCCGAGGCGATCGCCTCAGGGCCGGAGCGAGGGCACATGGCCTCGCTCCCCTTCAACAGCCCGCTTACTTGCCGGCCGCCGCCTCGAGCTTGCGCTCCCGCCGACTCTTGGTCTTCTTGTTCCACGAGGCGGGGTCGGGCAGTAGATCGCCCTGGAAGCGGAAGCCGAGCACGATGTAGGGCACGGCCGCGCTGACGTCCTGGCCGCTACGGAAGCGGTGCTTGGCCCACCACTGCAGCAGCAGGATGAGGGTGGGCTTGTTGAAGCGCTTATCGGGGCGATCGAAGAAGGTGTAGAGCAACGCCGGACCCACACGATGGGTGGGCCCGTTCGGGCGCGACACGGGCTCCGTCGGCTGGAAGTGGCGCCCCTGGTAGAAGGCGTGGGTCAGCGTGTAGCGAACACCGAGCGTGAGGCCGAAGTCCAGCAGGTAGAGCAGGTCGGCGTCGTTGGTGAGCGTCCAGCCTCGGTTCGGCTGCGGCAAGTCGAGGGTCTGGTGGTAGTAGACCGTGTCGCCGTCGCGCAGGTCGAAGTCCGCCCAGTAGAACTTGAGGTTGTCGCGGACGGCGATGTTCTTGACCTTGGCCTGCAGCAGCGCGGACAGGGTCACGAAGTGGCCGGTGGTCGAGTAGTTGACCTCGTCGGGGTCGGTGGAGTCCGCACGACGATTGAGTTCGGTGTCCGACCAGTCGTCGGTGGGGCTGCTGAACGACTGCATCAGGCCGAACGACGAGAAGTAGCCGGTGAAGTCGTAGGTGGCCGACAGGTTGAGAATGGCCAGCGGCTGGAAGTCGATCTTGGGGCCGATGCGAGCGTAGGCCGGCGTGCCGTAGGTATGCAGCTGCACCGCGATGAAGCTGTCGTTGAACAGGGCCGAGTCCTTGTCGATCAGCTGGTAGCGGTAGCCGGTGGTGAATTCGTTGACGAGACCCAGGGGGTTGTACCGAGCGGCGGTGAGGTTGCTGTAGATCCAACGATGGCGCGGGCGCGGGCCGGGGGCTTCCGGCTCCGGCTCCTCGAGCACCTCCTCCGTTTGCACGGGCACGGCGACCGCTTCGGGCTCCGGCTCCGGCTCGGGTTCGGGCTCCGGCTCGGCTGCTTCCACGGGCGCAGGCTCGGCGGGCGGGTCGTCTTCGCTCCTGACGGGCAGGCCGCCCTCGGGCGGCTCTTCACCCGCCGGGGCCTCTGCGCCGCCTTCGGCTGGAACTTCGGCGGCCGCGGGTTCGTCCGCCGTCGGCGGGGCCGGGGTATCACCCGTTGCCTCGGCCGCGGGTTCCTCGGGTGCAAACCCGGAGACCTCGGCTCGAGCCGACCCGGAGGCGAGCCCCACGGCCACCATCAACGAACCAGAAACGATGAATGAGCTGACCTTCGAGCCTCGACGCGCCGTCATTGTGTTCGAGCACGATACACCGGGCTTCCGCGCGAGGGCCACCACTTATTCGGTGACACCCACGCGGCGACCGTACATGCGGAGGGCATGGGTCCCGATCGCGGTCGCTCGCATCTCGTCGACCAGCGAACGTAGCTCGGCAGACAGAAGGTTCAGCTCGGGCAAGACGGCACCGTAGCCTTCGTTCCGAGACGGTATGATGGCCGGAGCGAGCATGCACGCGGTGCTGAGGTCGGCTGCGGTAAAGCGATCGCCTACGAGATAGCGTCGGGAGCCCAGGTGCTCGTCGAGTCGGGCGATCTCCTCGCGGATGACCTGCATCGAGGATTCGACCCGACGCGGGTCGATGCGCAAGACGAGCTTGAGCGCCGCGGTGAGCAGAGGCCGCAGTACGCGAAACAAAGTGGCCTGGATCCGGCCGACGTTGTCGCGAGCCATGGCCACCATGAGATCGGAGCGCTGCAGTAAGTGAAAATACGCCACCCGTCGTGCATGCGGGCCGATGCGCTCGCTGACCCGCCGCTCGATCTCCACGATTTCCGCCTCGTGCTCGGGGGGATAGAGCGTGGTCTCGGCGGTGGAGAAGCGGTCGTCGAGGTAGCGCACGATGAGCGCCGAGTCGCGCAGGTGCTCCCCGTCGTCGGTGATGAGGATCGGGGTCGAGAACCGGGTGGACGCGCGATCGGCCCGCCCCCCGCCGAGCCCCACCGCCCGGATGACCCCGGGGACGTGGAACATCGGCATGTAGCCCGACTCGCGAAACTCGACGCCGAAGTGCTGCAGTGCCCAGCGAGCGCGATCGTTGTAGTGCGAAAAAGCGATGGTGACCAAATGCATCGGGGCGCGGAGCAAGCATGCGCCGCGCCCCCGGATGGCGCCACCCCGACGGAGCGAGCAACGATCAGTCGGTGGGCCAGGGCTCGGGCGCGGGTGAGGGCGGAGGCACGGCCGCGCCGCGATTGATGAGGTTCTGGCCGAACATCTTCACGTAGCGCAGGTCGTCCTCGATGTCGGCGTCCTCGTTTTCGAGCAGCCACGCCTCGACGTTGTCCTCGATGATGTACAGCAGGTTGAGCGCCGCCGCGTCGTCGCCCACCTCGGCCCGCTCGGACGCGATGCGAAAGCCCATGTAGATGTTCAACGCCACGAAGGCCTTCTCCGTGCCCTCGGTCTCGAACACCCCCTGCTCGGGGGTCTCGCCCGGCTCGAGCTCGGAGATGACCTCGACCTGCTGGAAGACCTCCTCGTCGGTGCCGGGGACCGAGTACCGGATCGAGACCCGGCCCACCGAGCCCTCGCCCTGGCCTCCACCGCCGCTGGGCATCAGCTCGGCGATGATGGCCCCGCCGCCGCCGCGCCGGCCTCCGGCGTTGTCGCTGGTGCTCTCGCGGTGAGCGATGTGCAGGCTGGGAATCTCCATATGCGCCGAGGACAGCCCCACCGTGGCCAGCTTGGTGCCATAGAGCCCGCGCAGCTCGTAGCCCGCGCCCAGCTCGAGGTCGATCTCCACCTCGCTGGCGAGCGGCAAGAGCACGGCGTTGGCCTCTTCGACGAACACCTCCTCGACCGCGGCGTCGTCCTCGATGAAGTAAAACGCCCCGCCGCCGCGCTCCGAAAGCCCACGCATCAGCGCGGGATCGAAGTGCAGCCCCATGCCCACCGTCGACAAGCCGATCCCCTCGATGGCATGAGCCGAGCTCATCTCGAGCAAGCGAGCATCGTTGACGAGGCCGGTCGTCGCCTGCCCGTCCGACAGCAACATGACCCGGTTTTGCAGCTCGGGATCGGCGTGATCCTGCACGACTTCATACGCGGTGCGGAGCCCGTCGTAGATGTTGGTGGAGCCCTCGGCCTCGAGCGACGCGATGGCCAGCTGAAGCTCGGCCGAGTCCCCGGCCACCGCCTCGGCCATGACCGTCGCGCCGTCGGCAAAGGCCACGATGCTCACCCGGTCTTCGGGGCGTAGCTCGTCGGACATGCGGCGCAGGCCCTCTTGCACGTGACGCATGGGCTGGCCCGCCATCGAGCCGCTGGCATCGACCGCGATCGCCAGGTTGAGCGGCGGCCGGTCGATCTCCGCCGGATCGAGCGGCGTGTTCATGCCCAGCAATACCAGCGTGCAGTTGGAGCCGCTGATCATGTTGCCCATCACGCCCAGGGTTCCGTGCACGCACAGGTCGTCGCCGCAGTCGGGCGCCCCGAAGCCGATCTTGTGCTCGTTGAAGAACCCGACGTCGTCGAGGGTCTCGGGCCCGGGGATGTCCCCTCGCTCGAGGATGGCGCGGAACTGGCCGAAGTCCTGGGCTCCGCCCTGCCCCACGCCGGGGCCGACGGGCGGAGCTCCACCGTCTCCATCGTCGCCGTCGCCTTCGCCGGGCGCGTCCATGTCCCAGCCGCCATCGGAGGCACCGGGGTCGCCCGCCGCTCCGCTCGAGTCGCCACAGGCTGGGGTGAGGGCCAAGCACGCGGCCATGGCCAGGCCGCGCGTCCACTGCTCGGAAAATGCAATCTTCATCGGTTCGTCTCCACGTAAGTCAGTCGGTTCAACCCTCGGTGGCCCACTGGGCGACCGCCACCTCGACGTCCAGGCCCCGCGTGTCGGGACCGAGGGCGCAGCTCTGATCCACCAGCGCGCGCTCCTGGGCGTGCATGAGGTTCACTTCGAGGGTCCGCCCCCCGCCTTCGAGCCGCTGAGGGCCGTCTCCTGCCTGCAGCTCGGCGGCTCCCAGCTCGTCGTTGCCGAGCACGAGCGCCATCGGTCGCTCGACCGTGCCGCAGGTCGGTTCCGAGTGCATCTCGCAGTCGTACAGCGGCAAGACACCCAGCTCGAGCCCGTCGATCTCGGGCACCGCGGTACCCACCGAGACGGTGAGCGAAGGCAGCTCCATGGGCTCGCTGTGTTCGTCGAGCGCCACCACGGACACCCCGTCGACCGCTCCCAGCTCACCGGGTGCCGCCGAGATGCTCCGCAGATCCACGCGGTCACCGACCGCGAAGGGAAAGCTGGACGACGGCACGCACAGGTACCACGAAGGCAACCGCTCGCTGCCCTGCCGCAGGTCGATGGACAGACAACCGTCGACGCCCTCGTCCACCGCGAGGATCTCCGAGTGGCCCCAGGGGATGGGTGAGCTGTAGCCGAGTCGATCTCCGTCGGGCTGCGTGGCGCACTCGCCTTCACTCGGAGGATCGACCTCCTCGTAGGGATGCACGCTGTCGTCCTGCGCCGAAAGGTGCAGCCCCTCGTGCCCGCCGTCGCTCAGGAGGACCTCGCCCTCGTGACCCCAGCGGCCCTGCGCGGGCACATCACGCACACGCACTTCATCGCTGCGCCACACCACGATCGAAGGCGGCAGGTCGTCGGCCTCGATCCACGCCGCGAAGCACCAGCGGTCCTGGGTGGGATGGTCGATGAGCGGGACGTTGGTCCCCGGAGGCAGGGTCCAGCTGGTGGCGGGGGCGAACAAGGACGAGCGCAGCAGGGTCCCCGGGGACTCCATGATGACCTCGCAGTCGACGCTCATCGGGAAGCGCAGCTCCCGAATGCGCACCACCTGGTCCCGGGTCGTCGCGTTGTTGAGGTAGTAGTCGGCCTCGATGGGCGGGAGCTCGCCCCAGCCATCATCGTCGGAGGGAACCTCGGGATCGGGCTCGAAGGTGGTCGAGCCCCAGTCGTCGTCCGGCGGCGGCTCCTCGTCATAGCTGGTGGCCACGCTGGCGGCGAGACCGATCACCGCGGCGCCGCACTGCGCACTGCGTCGGGCATTGGCGGCCGCGGAGCGCTGCATGGACGGCAACAAACCCCACAGGCTCAGCGCGAGCATGGGCAACGCGAGCAAGTCGGTGGCATCGCGCGTGATCACCCAAGGAAAACCCACGACGCCCATGGCCATGCTCCAGCCCTCCGCCAGGGGCGCAGACAGCTGGATCCCGGCGAAGACGGCCCCCACCGCGACATTGCAGCCGAGCCATCCGCGGAAGCCTCGGACGCGCAGCAGCGTCGCCAACAGCAGCGGCGCGACCACCATCCCGGCGAGATCGCTGAGCTTGCCCGTCACCGGGGCGGGCAGGATGTCGGCGCCCTTGAGGACGTGGTCGTTCAGCACGAGCACCCCCAGGCTGGCCAGCCACAGGGGGTGCAATAGACCCCGTGCAGGGTCGAGACGGTTCGATGAGGTCATGGGGGCGGTCTACTTTCCAAGTTCAGGTCGGTAGTGCCCACGGCCCCCTCAACGATCATGAACGGTAGGAATCGAACCAAAGTCGGCCTACCGGGCCTTCTCGGCGCGGTGTGGGCTCGCTACGCTGGGGTCGATGACCGTGCGCGACAAGCTGAGCGAGGCCCTGCAGCGGGTCCCCATGACCACGCTCCAGCTGTCGGGGGAGGTCGGTATCCCGCAGGGCGAGGTCGGCAAGCACCTCGAGCACCTGGCGCGCTCGCTGCCTCATCGCGGGCTCGCGCTCGAGGTGGAGCCCGCGCGCTGCTTGAAGTGCGAGTTCATCTTTGGTGACCGAGCGCGCTTCAAGCGACCGAGCCGATGCCCCGAGTGTCGCTCCGAGCGGATCCAGCCCGCGCGGTTCTCCGTGCACGAGACGTGAGCGAGCCCCGCTCGCTCAATTGTCGAACTGCGAGATGGCCAGGCGCAGGCCGTGCTCCGCTCGCTGGTAGTAGAGCACGAAGCTGGCGTCGTCGATGTCGCGCCAATTGGCGACCTGATAGGTCTGGCCATCGGTGGGACGCGTGAAGGCACCGACGCTGAGCACTCCGGCTCGGCTCGGACCCAGCTCCACCGGCTGCCCCGCGTGGCTCGAGTAGCGCAGCGGCATGTCCCAGAGATGATCGATGGCGGCCACCGCCAGCTCGCGAAGCTCGTCGCTCAGCTCGATTTCGGGGAGCTCGATCCGCCCCAGGCGATCGAGCACGGGGTACAGCAGCGTGCCATCGAGCACCGCCTCGCCCTCCCAGCGATACGGGGGCTGTCCCGCGGCCGCCCGCTCATCGGCTTCGCTCAGGCCTTCTTCGAAGGTGACCCCCTCGATGGTGGTCAGCAGCGACGATAGCCGGACACGACCGGGGAACTCGTCCCAACCGATGATCCGCCCCGCCAGCAGGCGTGCGCCGTCGAGGGTCGCTCCGCTTTCGTCGAGCACCTCGAGATACGCGTCGTCCCCATCGGTGGTCGCGTACACCACCCACACCGCCTGCTCGCCGATCGGGCCCTGGTGCAGGCTCACCGTGCCGATGTCTCGGGCCTCCACGCGGAAGAAGGCATCGAACACCGCCAACGCTGCCGCCGGCACGGAGGCACGCTCCGGCTGTCCCTCGCGAGCGTCGATGCGGCGCCCGCCCGGGAGGCTCTGCTGGTGCAGGCTGCGTCCGAAGTCGTAGTCGTCGAAGAACCCGCGAATGGTGACCGGAGCCTCGGCTGCCGCTCGCTCTGCCCGGGCCCGCTGTGCCGCCCGAGAGGTCAGATCGCCCAGCCCCCGGTCGATGCGCCGAATCGCCGCGATCTCGTCCAGCGCCAGCCAGCGATGGTCGAGCGACCACTTCGCCGGATTCACCTGCTCCCAAATCGCGAGCGCATCCGCCATCGCTCGCTCGACCAATGCGTCCACCCGGATCCGCGTGCCCGACCCGCCCTCTTCACGCATCGTCTGCTGCAGGGCGAACAGCCACGGGTCCAGGTCACCCGCTTCGTCGAGCGCGATGAGCTGGTTGTCCTCCGCCGCTGCCTCGGCGTTCTCGGTCACGATGGCCCGCAGCGCAGCCGCCACGGCAGTGGTCTGGATCGGTCGACGTCGCACCCGTCCAGCATACGCCCCCGCACGCGACGACGGGCTCACGAAGGAGCCCGTCTCGTTCACATCCGCGCCGAGTGGTCGTCAGCGACGCCGACGAACCGCGCCCAACACCAACAGCAGCGCGAATGCGGACCCCGAGCCGACCGGAGCGCTGGTGCGACAGCCACAGCCCTCGGCGTCCCCGTCCGCGCCAGCGGTATCGCCCTCGGTCTCGGCCTCCTCGCCGTCCGTACCGCCGATGGAGACGATGGTGATCGTGATGGGCGAGCTCGAGCCCTCGTTGCCGTGCTCGTCGACCGCGGTGACCGAGTACGTGTGGTCGCCAGGGGCCGCCCCCGTGATGGGGAAGCCCCAGGGCTCGGCCATGTCCGTAGCGACCGGGACCCCGTTGTCGAGCAACGTGGCCGACGCGATCAGGCTGTCGTCGTTGATCGTGGCGACCACGTTGAAGTCGGTGCCCTCGTCGTACTCCATGCCGTTGAAGGGCGCGGTGATGAGGATCGACGGACCCTCCATGTCGACGATGGCGGGCCCGAACATGGCCAGCAGCTCCGAGTGCGCGTTCTGGGCCAGGTTGCCCTGGCAAAACTGCATGTGCTGCTCGGCACAGGTCGCCCCGCCCACGATCACGATGCACTCGTCGATGAAGGTCGGGTCACCCCCCGCGTTGAAGGGGTTCATGATGTCGTTGGGCTCGTCGACGTGCTCGAGCCCGAACGAGTGGGCGACCTCCTGCCCGATGGTGGTCGCGGTGATCGCCGCCGAGGTGCCGTCGTCGGCGCTGTGGAAGGCGAAGGTCACGTTGCTGTGCGTCTGCTGGTTCCAGCAGTCGACCGGTGCCACGCCCAAGACCCCGCCCCCGAAGGGGTTGGTGGGGCCGGTCATGTTCATGACGTACTCGCCCTTCTCGGGGCGCGTGTCGACGATGATGAAGTTGTACAGTTCCCAGTCCGCCCGCACCGCCTGCATCACCGCGTCGCGCATGGGCCCCTCGCCGTACGCCGCGAAGGGTCCGTCGAGCCCCGGAATCTGGGTCACGTTGTTCTGCGCGCTGTCCATGCCTGCTGTCAGCGTCTCGCCGTCGAAGTTGACGAAGATGACCCACGGGTCGGGGATGGCCCCGTGCTGGACGGGCGGGTTCATGTTCAGCCGCGGGTACTCGGGCGGCACCGGGATCGGGTCGCCGCGATATTGACCGAGACCGATCTCGCGGAGCTCCTCCACCGACATGTCCCAAGTCGCCGGGCGCTGGTCGTCGGGCAGGCGCTCCCCCGCCGTCGCCACCGAGGGCGTCAGCACGCCGGCCGCCATCGCGACCATGCCCGTGGAGCCGACCAGACACAGCCAGGCAGAGGGTTGGGAGGTACGGGGGGGACGACGACGAGGCATGGACATGGGACGTTTTCGAGGCAAGCGCAGGCCCGCCGATGGTACCAGGTCGCCCTGCTCCGCTCGGTGGTCTCCGGGCTCCCCGCAGCACCTCTCCCTACAGCACAACAATCACGGAGATTCTGCACATGGGGTACCGTCCGGGCATGCGTCGATTTGCTTGGTCTCTATGCCTCGCGGCCTGCACCACGACCCCGTCCAGCGATGATGGCGGCAGCGAGGGCACCACCGCGGCAGGCGGGGAAACCTCTACGAACGCGAGTACGAGCACCACTACCGCCGCCACCGGCCTCGACGAGACCAGCGACTCGTCCGACGGCACCACCGCGGAGCCGACCGAGCCCAACTACGAAGAGCGCGGGCCCTACGGGGTCGGGATCCAGAGCTTCGACGTGCCGGGCGCCGACGATCGCATGGTGCGAGTGACGGTGTGGTACCCGAGCGACACCGAGGACGGGCCGATCGATCTGCACACGGTCGTGTCGGAGGCGAACGCACAGACGCTGCAGGAGCTCGTGGCCGCGGCGCCCCCCGAGTGCGTGCGATCGACCCTCATGGGGACCGCCGAGGCGCCGCTGGCCGAAGGCTCCTTCCCCGCCATCGTGTTCTCCCACTGCCTGTCCTGCCTCGGTGTCTCGTCGAGCTTCATCACCGAGCGCCTCGCCAGCCATGGCTCGATCGTCATCGGCGTGACCCATACCGACGACACGCTCTTCGATCAGCTCGAGGGCACCGTCGCACCGCTGGACGGCGACTGGCTCGCGGTGCGGACCCTCGACGCCTCGCTCGCGCTCGATGGCGTGCTCGCGATGGCGCCCTACGACACGGCCATCGACCAGAGCCGCCTGGGGATCTTCGGGCACAGCTATGGCGCCACCACCACGGGCAAGGTCCTGCAGGACGACGATCGGTTCATCGCGGGCGTGGCCATGGCCGCTCCGGTCGAAAACCCCCTGCTGCCGGGCGTCACCGTCGACGGCATCGCGGAGCCGATGCTCATGCTGCTCGCCCAGGAGGACAACTCCATCACCGAGGTCGGGAACAACTTCATGCGCACCAACGCAATGACGTTGTCCGGCGGCAGCTGGCTGGTCGAGGTCGCGGATGCGGGCCATTGGAGCTTTTCCGACCTGTGCGGAATCATCGAGGCCTTCCAGCCCGGCTGCGGTGAGGGCATTCGACAGACCATGCCCGGAGAGGCGTTCACCTATCTCGACGCCGATCTCGGGCGGCAGATCGCGGCCTCGTACGTGACCGCGTTCTTTGCTCTGCACCTCCAAGACGATGCCGCGGCCGCCGACTATCTCGACGTGGGCACGCCGAGCGACGTGGTCACGGTCGAGCGCTTTCCCTGATCGCGTATCGGGATTCGTCCTGCCCGGTCCAACGAGGGCCGGCAGATTTCTGTAGGGTCGGCAGCTCTCGCCGTGCGGGCACGGCAGCTATTGCCGTTCCGAATTTTGTTTCGATTTATTCGGTCGATCGACTCGAATTCGGCGAAGAAAAACGAAGACTGAACCGACTCCACGGAAGGCGGCCGCGAGGTCGGGAGGACCGGTGATGAAAACAGAGATTCGAATTGTACTAGCCAGCGGCTTGCTGCTGGCCGCATGTGGTGACGACGCAGCGAGTGACGACGGGAGCGAGGACACGGGGGCCACCACGGCCTCGACCCCTGCGACCGGAGACGACACGGACACCCCCGCGACCACGGATACACAGGACACGACGGGCGGAGAGGAAACCGCCGCGGACACGACCAGCGGCAACGACGACGACACGGATTCGGAGTCCGAGTCCGACTCCGATACCGACACTGCAGAGGTCTGCGCAGAGGCCCTGGGCCTGTTTGCGGACGACACCTGCGAGACGCTGGCCGACGGCATCGTCCCCTTCGCCCCCCAGTACATCCTGTGGAGCGATGGCCTGGCCAAGGAGCGCTTCGTGTACCTGCCTCCGGACTCGACCATCGACGTCAGCGATGCAGACGTCTGGGACTTCCCCGTGGGCACCATCTTCTGGAAGCACTTCATCTCGCAAGAGGGCGTGTTCCTCGAGACCCGGCGCTTCGAGAAGACCATCGACACCCGGGGCCCCGACGGCTGGACCTTCGCGACCTATGTGTGGAACGAGGAAGGCGACGACGTCGAGGCGGTGGTCAACGGGGCGGAGAACGTGCTCGGCTCGGATCACGACATCCCCTCGGTCGCCGACTGCACCCAGTGCCACAGCGGTGGCGCCAGCGGCATGACCATGGGCCCGGGACCCATGCAGGACGAGCTGACCGACGTCCCGCTGGGCTTCAGCGCGATCCAGCTCAACCACGACGGCAGCGACACCACGCTGAGCAGCCTCGACGCCGATGGCTGGCTCGACGGCACCGTGTCGACGACCGACGCCGTGATGCCCGGCGATGCCACGGCCACCGAGGCGCTCGGCTACCTGCACGCCAACTGTGGTCACTGCCACGGCGGGTCCTCGCCCGCGGGCGGCATGACGCTGTGGGTCGACGTCGGCACCGCGACCGTCGAGGAGAGCACGACCTACCAGAACACGGTCGACGTCCCCACCGGCGAAGCGCCGGGCATGGGGCTCGAGGACCTGCCCGACCTGCGGATCGCCCCGGGAGACCCGGAGAACAGCGCCCTGCCCTGGCGCATGAGCCGACGGACCATGGACGATGCGCCCATGCCCCCGCTCGCCACCGAGGTGGTCGACGACGACGGCGTGGACGCGGTCGAGGCCTGGATTACTTCGCTGGGGGGCTAGGCGAAGGCTCGACCGGACGTGGCCCTTGCAGAGCGAGGGCTGCGGCCGAGGTCGTCGCCCGTACCACGCGGGTGGCGAACTCGGTGTCGAGGCTCTCGATCGAGTCGCGGCCGCCGTAGCAGTGGTAACGATCGGAGCGAAAGTCCGCGGTGTCGGTGATCATGATCGCGGGATAGCCCTGGTCCCAAAACGGCGCGTGGTCGGAACGCTGCAGGTCGACCGCGACGTGGGACACCTGCACCAGCCTGGGGATCGCCAGCACGGCGTGCGGCAGGCCCTCGCGCTCGGCCGCCGCCGCCATCTCGCGCGCCCAGGGCTCCGACGCCGCGTCGGCCACGATGGCGATGAAGTCGGCCCGGAACTCCCGCTCGCGCAGTCGAGCGACCTCGGCGGGAAAGATGAGCGAGAAGCCGTCGGGGATCTCTTGCGTGCCCGGGCGCGGATCGACAAAGCCGATCGCGTCGAAGTTGAAGTAGACCGCGATGTCCAGCTCGCGCTCGCGGGCGCGGACGGCCCATGCCCGCGAACCGATGAGGCCGCGTTCTTCTTCATCCCAACACCCGACCATCAACGAGCGGGGATGGTCGGCCGCCGACAGCACCCGCGCCACCTCGAGGGCTCCGGCCACGCCCGTCGCGTTGTCGTCGGCCCCCGCACAGCCGGGGATGTGATCGTAGTGCGCCCCCACCATGACGTACTGGTCGGGCCACTGCGTACCGAGACGAGTCCCCACCACGTTGACCCCCGTCTCGTAGACGTGGCGCTCGACCTCGAAGCCGAGCTCGGTGAGGCGGGTGTCGCAGAGGTTCTGGACCGCTTGCCACCGAGAAGAACCGGGCGGGCGCGGACCGGTGACCCGCACCAGATCGGCATCGAAGCGCTCGCGCTCCACACAGCCAGCGAGCACGGTGGGGTCGACGCTCTGGCATTCGTCCGACACCGCGGGCGGCCCCTGGGGCTCCACCACCGGGCTACCGCTGCCCGGGGGCGCACAGGCGATGGACAGCGCTACGAGACAACCGAGACCGCCCAGTCGATGACCCTGCACGCGTCGATGATGCCATGAACCGGGCGGCCCAGACCTGCTACCGTCGACCCGGTGGACGCCGAGCGCGAGTGGATCGCCGGGTACACCGAAGGACGTCCGGAGCTGGAGCCCGCGAGCAACCCCGACGGTGAGGCCGACGTGTGGCGCGTGTGCGTCGGTGGGCGGCCCGTCGCGTTCTTCAAGCGGCACCGAAGCTCGGACAAGTGGCATCGCGAGCGGTGGATGTTGCGACGACTCGCCGATCTGGACACTGCCGTCGCCATCCCGACGGTGCTGGCCGATCGAGAGGCACCGCGCTGGCTGCTGCTGAGCGCTTTGCCGGGGGTCGTCGCGAGCACCGCGACCTTCGACCTCGACCAACGACGGGCGCTGCACGAGGCGGCGGGTCGCTTCCGCCGTGACCTCGATCGACTGCCGATGGGTGAGCCCGATCCCCTGCCGCTGCCCGAAGCGCTGACCCGCCGATACCGATCATGGTCGAAGCAGGCTCGCTCCACGCTCGAGCCCGAGCTGCTGCAATCCCTCGAGCGGGCCTTCGATCCCACGGTCTTCGACCGCGACGCTCGACGCTGGTGCCATCGCGATCTCGCCCCTCACAACTGGGTGGTCGCCGCGAGCGCCGATGGGATTCGACTCGGGGTGATCGACTTCGGCCAAGCCCGCCCGGACGCGTGGCTGGTCGATATCGTCAAGCTGTGGAGCGACGTGTGGGTCTCCGCCCCCGATCTCTCCGCATCGTTCTGGGCCGGGTACGGCCGTCGTCCCACCGACCACGAGCAAGCCCAGTTTCGCCAGCTAGCCCTGCTCCACGGCCTGGCAACGGCCACGTGGGGCGACCGACACACCCACACCCACTTCTCGCGCCACGGCCGAGCCACCCTTCGCCGTGCTCTCGATCCGCGCCCCCGCTCGCCGTGCGGGTGATACGATGAGTCCATGATTACGTGCTCTGGTTGTTCGCGTTTCGTTCGAACCGATGCGCGCCAGTGTCCTTTCTGCGAGACGCCCCTTCGCACCATGCCGGCCCCGATCACCGCGGGTCTGGCCAGCTTGCTGCTCGGCCTGACGCTGAGCGGATGCGGAGACGACTCCTCGACGGCAGACGACGGCGCCGCCGCGAGCACGACCGACGTCTCGGCAGCCACCGCAGCCGAGACCCAAAACCCGGGCATGACCACCACGCCCAACGCGACCTCGACCACCACCAACGAGCCCGACGCCGAAGCCAGCGTCGCGGCCTACGGTGGACCCGACGTCGACACCACGCCCAACGACACCGACGAGACGGCCGACGACGGCACCACGAGCATGAGCGACGGCGGCACCACGGGCGACAGCGGAGGCACGACCGGCGAAGGCTCGGGCGACGGGATGGCGACCGACGGGATGGCGACCGAGGGCATGGCGACCGAAGGCATGCCCACCGGCGGCGGGATGCCGACCGGCGGCTAGCCCCGCCGCGACTCAGTCCGTAGTTTCGATCGCCCGGCCGGCCCCGAAAGGCTCGGTCCGGCGGTCGACTCGTGGTTCGTCCACTCGTACCGGTCCCTCGCTTTCGCGCCGCTGCTCGTCCTTGGGCTCGCGAATCAGCCGAAACAGGCCGTTGGCGAAGGGCACGTCGGCCGCCCCGCGCACCGGCTCGATGCGCTCCCGCAGCCCCATGCGATCCATCTCGAGCGCACGGTGGAGGCAATAGGGGTTGTTGCCCGGGCGCCCCATCAGCGGCTCGGAGGTCGCGGTGCAGCCCGACATGCAGGTCTCCGCGTAGTAGCACTCGCGGCAGTAGCCCCACAGGTCGTCGAGCGTGCGGTGCCGGGCGTAGCCGATCTCGGGCGAGCGCTCCCACAGCGCCCGCAAGCCGTGCTCGCGCCACGAGCCCCCGAGGTTGGTCGGACCACCGAGGCTCGGGCAGCTCTTGATCTGCCCGTTGCTCTCGATGCCCAGCGTGCGCACGCCCGCCTTGCACCCGGTGAAGAAGCGCCCGCCCGTCTGATGATGACGCAGGCGCTGCTCGATCGGGCCGAAGTACCCGACGTTGTTCGCCGGCCAAAGCTTGATGCCCAGCTCCTGGCAGCGGTCGACGACCGTCTCGATCTGCTCGTAGATCCCGATGAGCATGTGGGGCTGGACCAGCAGTTCCGCGTGGTCGGCCGCGTTGCCGTGCGCCATCGTGAACTGGATCTGCCACGCGTGAATGCCTTCGGCCGCCAACAGCTCCAGCAGCGGAACGAGCTCGGTCGCCGTGCGGCGATTGATCTGGGTATTGGACGCGACTGGTAGCCCTGCCGCCCGAGCGTTGCGCAACGCCGCGAACGCCCGTTGCCAGCTCCCTTCCCGGTTCCGCACGTGATCGTGGCTCGCCTCGAGCCCGTCGATCGACACCGAGACGCCCCGCAACCCCGCCTCTTTGGCCTGCTCGCAGCGCTCGGGGGTCAGCCCCCAGCCCCCCGTGGTCATGGTGACCGACATGCCATGTTCCCGGCATGCCCGGACCACCTGCGGAAAGTCGTCGCGCAGGTAGGCTTCGCCGCCGATCAACACCACCTCGCGCACGCCCAGCTCCGCCATCTCGTCGACCAGGCGCAGACACTCGTCGGTATCGAGCTCATCCGGCCGGGCCCGCCCCGCCCGCGGACCACAGTGCAGGCACTTGTGATCGCACAGCAGCGTGATCTCCCAGACCGCCAGCGTGGGCCGCGGTGCCTCGCCCTTGGCCAGCGGTAGCACCCGCCGGCTTCCCGGGTTCGGCAACGAAGACACGACGGGCAGCCGTCGCCGTAGGTCGTCCTGCCCGCTCATCCCACCGATGATAGTACGGGCGAGCCGGCGCGTGACGAGCTACGCCGGTTGTTCGCCGGCCAGCAGCAGATCGGCCAGCCGCGCGAGCCCGGGCAGGTCCCGAACCTCTTCATCGAGGCGAGGCGCTCGCACCCGATGGCACTCGGCGGGCAGCTCGGCCACCACCCCGTCGACGATCCGCTGGAAGCGCTGGTTGTCGGCCGCCGCTTCTTGTCGCAGCCCTCGCATGCGCTGTGCGACGTCGAGCAGCGCGGGGCTGGCCTCGACGCCCAGGGCCTGCACCCGGGCAGACACGTCGGTATCGTCGAGCGCGGTGCGCAGATCGTGCGGCTGGTCGGGCACGACGGGGACGAAGCTCTGGTTGAACACGACGGCGTGCACGGGCACGTCGCGACGCACGAGGTCGTCGCGTAGCCAGGCGGCATCGTCGGCGCTCGAGGGGCTGGCCGAGCTCACCAACACGAAGGCGGTGTCCTTGGCGCGCAGGATCTGCCCCACGCGCTTGGCCCGGTCGATGAAGCCTTCCCGCAGCGAGGCGAACACGGTCAGGAAGGCGACGATCTCGTCGCGCAGCGTCGACCCGGTGACCTTGCCCAGCAGGCCCATCGCCATCTGTCCGCCCTTGGCGACCAAGCGCGCGCCGAGACCGGAGGGCTTGTCCATGGAGGGGATGAACCAGTTGGCGATGCGACCGTCGAGGAAGGCCGCGAGGTGGTCGGGCGCGTCGAGGATGTCGAGCGCATTGCGGGCGGGCGGCGTGTCGAGCACGACGAGATCGTAGCCGCCGTGTTCGATCGCGTCGTAGAGCCGCTCCATCGCGATGTAGGCGTGCGAGCGCGACAAGGAGCGCGAGACGGCCCGGTAGACGCGGTTGTCGAGGACCCGGGCCTTGGTCTGCGCGTCGGGGGAGATTCGCTCGATGAGCGCGTCGAAGCTCGCCCCGGTGTCGACCATGGCCGCCCACAGGCTTCCCGTGCCCGCGTCGTCCCCGAGCCTCTCCATGGGCACCCGAGCGACGGCGTCGTCGAGTCCATCGAGCGCGAGGGCGTCGGCGAGGCGACGCGCGGGGTCGATGGTGAGCACGAGCGTCTTGCGACCCGACCGCGCGGCGGCCAGGCCCAGCGCGGCGGAGACGGTCGTCTTGCCCACGCCACCGGGGCCCACGCAGACCACCAGGGAACCGGAACCCACCAGCGCTTCGAGGCTCATCGCGACTCCTCCACGGGGCCGAGCGCCGCGCGACCCAGGGTCTGGAGTTCTTCGACCTGCATGCGCGAGGCGGTCAGGCGGGGCAGCTCGACGACGGGTGCACAGATGGCCCCGAGCCGCTCGATCTGCCGTCGGGCGTGCTGCTCGGTGCGCACCGACTGCTGGGCGAATACGGCGTCGGCGATGAGTTCCTCGTCGCCGCTGGCCTGGGCCGCCGCATGCAGCTGCTCGATGGCATCGGTCGCGTCGAGCAGGCCGGTGCGGGGCACCCGGTTGACGAACACGCGACCGAAGGTCACCGAGCCCGCGGACTTCAGCTTCTCGTGCAGCTCGAGCGTCTCGGTGACGGGCAGCTCGTCGGGCAGGGTCACCAAGTTGAGCCGCGTGCGCTTGGGGTCGGCAAACAGGTCGGCGACGTCGTCGAGCAGGGCTCGCATCGGGCCCGCGCCCATCAGGTGGGCAACGACGTCGCGAAGCTCGAGGAACATCAGCGCGTGTCCGGTGGCATCGAGGTCGACGAGGATCGGTCCCCATCGGTACCGGCCCGAGTCATCGCGCTCGGACGCCAGCCGTCGCAGGGTGTTGACGGTGGCGATCTCGCCCACCGCTGGCATCGCCTTGAACAGACGATCGAGCACGGGGTTGCCCACGATCGCCCGCGCGGTGCGACGCGACGGGATGTGCTGGACCATGTAGTCGACGACCGCCTTGTCGATCTCGACGCTCATGGCATGCACCCCGTGGCCGACCGGGCGTGGCGTGAAGCCGACCTCGTCGACGCGGAAGATGCTGCGCATCGTGGCGCGGTGGCCGAGCTCGACGACCAGCGGTCGCATGCCTCGCGACGCGGCCTCGATCGCCAACGCGGCCGTCACCGTCGACTTGCCTACCCCGCCCTTGCCCGTGAACAACAACAGGCGATGGGCAAGCAGCTCCGCCTCCGTCGCGGGAGGGGGCGTGGGGCTCGCGCTCGCGACCTGCACTGCGGTTGCCTAGCGCACCACCCGTCGAAACACAAACGAAGCGGCGCCGTACGGCGTTCATGGGCCCCGAGACTGGTCTGACCGGTCCCTGGCGCCTCGCCGCCGGATGCCCCCCGGACTGCTGGCCGCGCCGCGCCGCCGACGGAGCCCGCCGTTGCGAACCACGACACCGGATCCTCACGCCGTGGCGGAACGCGGCATCCGCCACGATTTCAGCCGCCGAAACGCACGACTTCGGGCGAAATCGGCTTCGGAACGATCGATGCAAACCGTGGGACCCGTGCTCCGTCCCCGCCGCTCCGCCGCCCGCCGCTCCCCCTCCTCTACGGCCGCCCTGCGTCGAGTGGTCGCAATGAGCCTGGCCACATCGCTAGCCGTGCCGCTGTCGTTGCACGGCCGCGCGGCGCAGGCTCGGGATGCCGCGCCCGAACCGGCACCCGTCAACGCCACCGCGACGGCCGAGAGCCCCGCGATGGATCCCGATCTCGCTCGGTCTCGGGCACTGTACGACGAGGGCCGCGCCAGCTTCGATACCTTCGACTACGAAGGTGCCGCGAAGCTGTGGACCAAGGCCTACGCCTCCCTACCTCCCGACGCCGACGCCATTCGCAACAAGCTCGTCTACAACATCGCGACGGCCAAGCAGAAAGCGTACGACGTCGATCACGATCTGACCCATCTGCGCCAGGCCGTCTTGCTGCTTCAGCAGTACGCCACCAGCTACGAGGCTCTGCACGAGCCCGGGCCCCAGACGGACGCCGAGGTCGACAAGGCCAACCAGCGCGTCGAGGCGATCCAGGCCCGGATTGCGCACGCCGAGCGGGGCGAAGACGAGACTGAGCAAGAGCCGGAAACCGAGGAGCCCGTGCCTCTCGACGCGCGCTACGGCTCCGGTCAGATCGACGGCATCGTGTGGACGACGCCCACGATGGGCCCGCCCGACATGGACAAGCTGCACAAGAACCGGCGGCTGGCCAACGAGGATCGCAAGACGGACCGGATCCTCATCGGCTCCTATGCCGCACTGGGCGTGGGTGGCTTCTTCACCCTCGGTGGAGTCAGCGCGGTCGTCGGCACCCGCAATGGCGAACAACAGGCCCAACGCGCCGCCTACAGCACCTTGGGGCTGGGCCTCGTCGGCCTCGCCACCGGTTTCACCCTATTGGCGATCGGCCTCGAACGCCGCAAGCGAGCGCGTGCGGGAACCCTGGTCGCGGCGACGCCCGTGATCGGTCGGCAACACGCTGGCGCCGCCGTCTCCATTCGGTTCTGAACGCGCCGCCTCGGCCGCCCGGCGAGCAACATCGTCCACCATCGTTTCCGACCACTCCGACCCACCTTCTTCCCATGCCCGCGCCTCCCGACCTTCCCTCCTCCTCCGACCCCCCTGGGAGGCGCGGGCGTACCCAATCGGGGTATCGTTGGCACGTGCCCCGCACTGCCCCCACCCCGTCCGTCTCCGGTCGCGTGATCGCAGCGGGAGTGTCGTTGCTCCTGGCCATGCCGGCGGCCCTGGCTCCCTCCACGAGCCACGCCGCACTCGAGCCCGCCCCTGCCCCGGCCCCGTCGGCAGCCGATGACGCCGCCGTGCAGGAGTCGCGCGCGCTGTATGTGGAAGGCAAGGCTCGCTTCGATACCTTCGACTACAACGGCGCCGTCGACCTGTGGACCAAGGCGTACGCCAAGCTGCCCCCCGACGCCGCGGGCGTGCGCAACGCGATGGTCTACAACATCGCGACCGCGCAGGAGAAGGCGTACGACCTCGACAAGGACCTCCAGCACCTGCGCCAGGCGGTGCTGCTGCTCGAGAGCTACATCAAGAACTACAAGGTCCTGTACAAGCGCACCCCAGAGACGGAGGCCGAGGTCAGCAAGGCCGAGGACCGCATCGCGCTGCTCAAGGAGCGCATCGCCGCCGCCGAGCGAGGCGAGCAGACGCCTCCGCCCGTCGTCGCGCCCACCGAGACGCCCCCCCCCACCGAGCCCGCGGGTGAGTTCGGCGGCGCCGGGGTCGATGGCATCCAGTGGAACACGGGCCACAACCCGCCCGTCGATCAGGACCTGCTGGCCAAGAACCGTCGCCTCGCCGCCGAAGAAAGGAAGACCGACGCCATGCTCGTGGGCTCCTACGTCGCGCTGAGCGTGGGCGGCCTGTTCACGCTCGCGGGCGTGAGTGCAATCGTGGCCGGCAACGTCGTCGACGACACCATGCCCACCGATCCCAACGCGGGCCGAGGCGCACGCGGGGCCGGCTACGGCACCCTGGCGTTCGGTCTCGCCGGTTTGGCCACGGGCGTCACGCTCATCGTCATCGGCTTCGATCGGCGCAAGAAAGCCCGCGAAGGCACGCTGGTCGCGGGCACGCCCGTGGTGGGACCGGGCTTCGCGGGCGCCAGCATGCGCGTCCGCTTCTAGCGTTCACGAAGAGCCCGCGCCCAGCGAGCGCGCCAAGGTGACCACGCTATAGGCGACCACCTTGCCGCGCGTCGGGTTGCGGTAGCCGTGGTTCTGGTCGCCGCGAAACACCACCACGTCGCCCGGCTCGAGCCGCCAGCGCTCACCCGCCGCCGTCAGCTCGAGCACGCCCGACTCGCAGGTCAGGTACTCCCGCGTTCCCACCGTGTGCGGTACCCCGGCCATCGAAGCGCCCGCGGTCAGCTCCATGCGCTCGATCTCCATGCCCGCGATCGGGTCGGGCAGCAGCCGCCGGACTTCCACCTTGCCCCGCCGCCGCCGCGGGAGCTCGGCCGCCTTGTACAGCTGCGCCGTCGCGCGCGGTGGCCCCACCAGCTCCTCCAGCGTGACCGACAGCGCCGCCGCCACCTTCATGAGCACCGATAACGTGGGGTTGGCCGCGCCCGACTCGAGGTTCGCCCACGTCGGCCGAGGCAGCCCCGCCACCTTGGCGATCTGGTGCTGCGTGAGCCCCCGTGCCTCCCGGAGCTGCTTGATGTTGAGCGCGAGGTTGGCCGCCGGATCGTCGGACATGACGACACGATGACATCCTGTCGACCTTATGTCGACAAATCATCATCACGGATGACACTTAGATATCAGGGCCGCATGCTGGGAATCGAAGCAAAGGAGACACCCAATGAACGATCGACCCGCTGCACTCATCACTGGCGCCTCTCGAGGCCTGGGCCGCGCCCTTGCCCTCCGGCTGGCCGCCGAGGGTCATCCCGTCGTCCTCGTCGCCCGCGATCCGGGGCCCCTGCAGGCCGTGGTGGAGGCTATCGAAGCCCGCGGAGGCACGGCGCACGCCATCGTCGGCGACGTCGGCCGAGCCAAAGACGCTCGGGCCATCGCCGCCCAGGCCAGCGCGCTCGTCCCTCGCATCGGCCTGCTCGTCCACAACGCCAGCACGCTGGGCCCCCTGCCCATGCCCACGCTGGCCGACACCCGCCCCGAAGCGCTCGCACGCGTGCTCGAGGTCAATCTCGTCGGGCCCTTCCGCCTCACGCAGGCGCTGCTCGGCAGCCTCGCCCTCGGCCGCGGCGGCACCGTGGTGCACATCAGCTCGGACGCCGCCGTCGAGGCCTATCCCGGCTGGGGGGCGTACTCCGTGTCCAAGGCCGCCCTCGACCACCTCGGGCGCCTGTGGGCCTCCGAGCTCGGAGACGCGGGCGTGCGAGTCGTCAGCGTCGACCCCGGCGAGATGCGGACCCAGATGCACGCCGACGCCCTGCCCGATGCCGACCCCGAAACCCTGACCGAACCCGCAACGGTGGCCGCCCGCATCGTCGCCATGCTGGGCGACCCGAGCGGAGCACCCAGCGGTTCCCGAGTCCAAGCCAGCCAGTGGGAGGTGCAGCCATGAACCCCTGGCCCGCTGCCGATGCCCCCCGCGGACCGGAGCACCAACGCCTGCTCGCAGTCGATGCTCACGACGGCTCCGTCTTCGAAACCCGCGCCCGACAACTGCCCAACCTGCTGTGCCCCGGCGATCTGGTGGTACTCAACGACGCCGCCACGCTGCCCGCATCCCTCCGGGTCCGAAGCCCGCACGACCGAGACCACGAGCTGCGCATCGCCATCGCCGGAGGCCCGCAGGGCTGGTGGGGAGTGCTCATGGGCGAAGGCGACTGGCGTACACCGACCGAGGATCGCCCCGCGCCCGACGTCCTGCCCATCGGCGCTCGCCTCACTCTGCCCACGGGTGACCACGCCCGCATCGCCGCCGTCTCGCCGCTGGGCTCGCGCCTGGTCCAGCTCGACTGGGGTCGCCCGGATGCGGAGGTCCTGGCCCTGCTCTACGCCCATGCCCGACCGATTCAGTACAGCTACACCCGGCGTGACCTCGAGCTGTCCGACGTGCAGACCCCCTTCGGGGTTCGTCCCTGGGCGGTCGAGATGCCCTCGGCCAGCCGCCCCCTCGACTGGGCCACACTCGGTCGGCTGCGCAGTCGCGGCGTCGAGCTGGCCACGCTGACCCACGCCGCGGGCCTGTCCGCGACCGGCGACGATGCCCTCGATGCTCGGCTCCCCTTGCCCGAGCGCTACGAGCTGCCTTCGAGCACGGTCGAGGCCATCGGTCGGGCACGCGCTGGCGGAGGCCGGGTCCTCGCGGTGGGCACCACCGTCGTCCGTGCCCTGGAGGGCAATGCCCAGACGCACGACGGGCAGCTCGTGCCCGGACCGGGCATCACCGACCTCGTCATCGCGGAGGGCTTCCGTCCGCAGATCGTCGACGGCCTCCTCAGCGGCGTGCATGAGCCGGGCACCAGCCATCACCAGGTGGTCTCCGCGTTCGCTCCCGCGGCCGCCATCGAAGCCGCCGACGATGCCATCGCCCGCAGTGGCTTGCTCATCCACGAGTTCGGCGATGCGACGCTGCTGCTTCCGAGGGTCGCGAGCCAACGCTGCATCGCAGCCTGATGCGAGGAGAGGGGCTCCGGGGTTCGCCCGGGGTCCCTCTGTTCTTTGGGTTCGGCACCGCGGGCTCAAAGCGCAACCCGCCCCCCCCAAACGCAACGAGACCACCCTCGATGAGGGTGGTCTCGTCATTCAAACGGGCTGCGCCGAACGGCTCAGTGCGGTCCGTGACCCGATTGCCGGGCCTGCTCTTCCCGCTCTTTGCGCTGCTTCATCCAGTCCCGAACCTCGCGCCAGTCGTCGACGCGAGCCTCGCCCTCGCCGCTGAGGAACTTGCGCAGCGCCTCGTTGGGATGGTCCTCGGGCAGGTCGGCCAGCGCAACGCGCAGGACCTGGTCGAGCGAATCGACGAACTTGAACTCGATGGCCCGCATGACGTTCTTGGGAACCTCGTGCAGGTCCTTCTCGTTCTCGCGGGGGCACAGCACCGTCTTGATGTCGGCCCGGTACGCGGCGAGCACCTTCTCCTTGAGACCACCGATGGGCAGCACCTTGCCGCGCAGGTTGATCTCGCCGGTCATGGCCACGTCCTTGCGAACGGGCGCCTGCAGCAACGCAGAGATCAAGCTGGTGACGATGGTGACACCCGCCGACGGACCATCCTTGGGCACCGCCCCCTCGGGGAAGTGCAGGTGGAAGTCGACGTGCTCGTAGAAGTCGGGCTCGAGACCAAAGGTGAGGCTCCGCGAGCGAACGTAGGTGATGCCCGCCGTGCCCGACTCCTTGATGACGTCGCCGAGCTTACCGGTGAGGGTGACCTTGCCCTTGCCCGAGGTGATGGTCGTCTCCACCGGGAGCAGGTCGCCGCCCATCGGCGTGTAGGCCAAGCCGTTGGCCATGCCGATCATGTCGTTCTCCTCGGCCCGGTTGAACCGGAACTTGCGAGGACCGAGCAGCTTCTGGGCACTCTTGGCGTCGACCTTGAAGGTGCGCTTCTTCTTGGTGTCCTTGATGTACTCGCGGGCGAGCTTGCGAAGCACGCTGGCGATCTCTCGCTCGAGCGAACGGACGCCGGCTTCCTTCGTGTAGTGATTGATGAGTTCCTTGACCGCGCCGTCGCTGATCCCGATCTCCACGCCGTCGAGGCCGTTGAGCTCGGTCTGCTTGGGCACCAGGTACTGCTTGGCGATCTTGAGCTTGT
This sequence comes from Myxococcota bacterium, assembly GCA_039028615.1. Classification (GTDB taxonomy): domain Bacteria; phylum Myxococcota_A; class Polyangia; order Nannocystales; family Nannocystaceae; genus Paraliomyxa. The sequence goes on from JBCCHT010000001.1 coordinate 426,547, forward strand.
CCTCGTCGGTGTAGCCGGACAGCTCGATGATCTCCATCCGGTCGCGCAGCGGCAGCGGGATGGTGTGCAGCGAGTTGGCGGTGCACAGGAACAACACCTCGGACAGGTCGTAGTCGAGGTCGAGGAAGTGATCGACGAACGCGATGTTCTGCTCGGGATCGAGGACCTCGAGCATCGCGGCCGAGGGGTCACCCCGGAAGTCCATCGACATCTTGTCGATCTCGTCGAGCAGGAACACCGGGTTGGTGGAGCCGGACTTGCGCAGCCCTTGGATGATCTTGCCCGGCATGGCGCCGATGTACGTACGACGGTGACCGCGAATCTCCGCCTCGTCGCGCACGCCGCCGAGCGAGACGCGAATGAACTTGCGACCGGTGGCCCGCGCCACGCTCTTGGCGAGCGAGGTCTTGCCGACACCCGGAGGACCGACCAGGCACAGGATGGGTCCGCGGACCTTCTTCACCAGGGCCTGCACCGCGAGGTACTCGACGATGCGCTGCTTGGGCTTCTCGAGCCCGTAGTGATCCTCGTCGAGGATCTTCTCCGCGTCGTCGATGTCCGTCTTGTCCTCGGTGCGATCGTTCCAGGGCAGCGCGAGGACCGTGTCGATGTAGTTGCGCACCACGGTCGCCTCGGCGCTCATGGGGCTCATCATCTTGAGCTTGCGGAGCTCCTTCTTGAGCCGCTCCGTCGCCTCCTTGGTCATCTTCTTGCGACGGATGCGATCCTCGAGCTCGGCGAGCTCGTTCTTGAACTCGTCTTGGGAGCCGAGCTCCTTCTGGATCGCCTGCATCTGCTCGTTGAGGTAGTACTCCTTCTGGTTCTTCTCCATCTGCTTCTTGACGCGAGTACGGATCTTCTTCTCCACCTGGAGAATCTCGATCTCGTTCTGCATCAGCTCATAGAGCTTCTCCAGGCGAGAGCGAACCGACTCGGTCTCGAGCAGTTCTTGCTTCGCAGCGAGCTTGAAGTTGACGTGCGCGGCGATGGTGTCGGCGAGGCGCGACGCGTTGTCGATGCTCTGCACGCTCACCGCCAGCTCGGGCGGCACGCGCTTGTTGAGCTTGACGTAGTTCTCGAACGTGGCCTGCACCGAACGCATCAGCGCGGCGAGCTCGGGGTCGTCGTCGGGGGTGACCTTCGACGCCTCGATCTCCTCGGCCTCGACGTGGAAGAACTTTCCGGTGTCGAGGTACTCGTCGATCTTCGCGCGGCTCTTGCCCTCGACCAGGACCTTGACGGTGCCGTCGGGCAGGCGCAGCAGTTGGATGATGGTGCCGATCGTGCCGTAGGCGTGGATGCCTTCGGGCTTCGGATCGTTGACCTTGGCCTTCTTCTGCGCGCACAGCAGGATGTGGCGGTCGGCCGCCATCGCCTCTTCGAGCGCGTTGATCGACTTCTCGCGACCCACGAACAGGGGCACGACCTCGTGCGGAAAGACGATCAGCTCGCGGAGCGGCAGAAGGGGAATCTTGCGTTTCATCGGGTGTTTCGCGCCGAATTCGGCGATTCGACGGCGCTGCAAAGCTAGCATCGAGGGTATGGGGGGTCAAACGATCGAACCGTTCCTGTAAGGGCAAAACCTCCGAGATTTCTAGGGTTTACGGCGCATCGCCGGGACGCCCCGTCAACGCGAGCCGCCGCACGCAGATCGTTCAGCCCGGTCGATCGGCTAGGTGTCAGTGCGGTCGATCGGCTAGGTCCGTGCAATGGCGATCGCGGGGTGCCGACCTCGTTCACTGCCGGACACCGCCTCCCTGTGCATCCGACCCGCGACCACCTCCGACTGCTACCGTGAAGCTGCGATGCCCTGGTCCGCGCCTACGCTCCCGACCGTCGTGCTCCAGGGCCTCGACCGTGGCGAGAGTCGGGTCGGCCTCATCGCCTTCATCGTCACCGTGGTCTTCGCCGCCATCCTCGCGGTCCTCATGGTCGTGCTGCCCGATCCCAAAGGTGAAGTACCGGAGGTCGCTCCCGGCATGTTCGGCGGCTTGGGCGCTCTTGCGGCGTACTTCGGGTGGCTATCGCGCAAGTTCATGCGGGTGCATCGCTCCGGCCTCGGCCGTGTCTTGTTGCACCACCCCGACACCATCGTGTCCGTCCGCGAGCGCATCATGACCGCGGGCACCTCGAGCGTCAGCTCGACCGACGTCGCCTACGACGGCGAGCGAGAGTTCCAACCCCGCCGCGCTCCCGATGGCAACGTCCTCGGCGTCAAGATGCGCGCTCGCAGCTGGTTCCATCTGAAGCTGCGCGGCAAGTGGATCGCCCGCAAGTTGGTCGTGCCCTCCGAGCACGCGCCCGAGCTCGCGTCGTGGCTCTTCGCTCGCGTCGCCGAGCACAACAAAGAGTGCAGCTGGGGTGACCGAACCGTGGCGAGCTACGTCGGCGAAGAGCAATAGACCCACACGAACACAAGTCCGTGACGCCCGCGCGACCCGTCGTCACATGGTCCTTTTCTCTCACTGATATCCCTCGATCGAAGTCGCTACGACCCATGGGTCCGCCATGGTCGATCGCAGCTACGACGAGCACATCGCTCACAATCCGCACGATGGCCTGGCGCGTCGCATCTTCAGCAACCCCGAGGCCGCCGCGGCGGAGCTGCAGCTCGTCCTTCCGCAGGCGCTCACGTCTCGGCTCGATTGGCACAGCCTAAAAGTCGAGCCGACGTCATTCGTCGACGAACGGCTCCGATCGAAAACCAGCGACATCCTGTACTCCATCGAGCTGGCCGAGTCGGCTCGACCGGTCTCGGTCTACGTCGTCATGGAGCACCAAAGCAGCCCTGACGCTGCAATGACAGCTCGTTTCTTCGTCTACGTCGGGCGACTCTACGAGCGCTACCTCGACCAGCACGAGGGGACGAAGACCGTGCCCTTGGTCGTCCCCGTGCTGCTCTACCAAGGGCCTTCGGGGTGGGCCATGCCACAACGGCTCTCCGAGATGCTCGATGTACCCCGGGTGCTACTGGAACGATTTCCCCCACCCATCGAGCTGGTGTTCGCCGTCGACGACATGAGCCAATCGATGCTCGGTGAGCAAGTCACCCACGATCAGCTGCGACGCGATCACGGGGTCATGCTCGCTGAACTGGCACGCACATGGCTGTGGCTATACAACCACCCCGACGGCGCCACGGGCGAGCGCGCCGCGATGTTGGGGCGACTCACCCGTGCCCTCGTGGACGGTTGGGGACCGAGATCCATCGAACCATTCCTGACGTACTTCCTCTCGGCCTTTGGCGCCGACTCACCGCTGCACGCTATACTCCTCGAGTCCGCCGAGCCGGAGACCCAGCACATGCACACCACCTTCCGCGACGATTACCTCGCCCAAGGCAAAGCCAAGGGTCTCGCCACGGCGTTGGATCGTTTGTTGACCGCACGGGGTGTCGAGCTGACCGAAGGCGCACGGGAACGCATCACCTCGTGCGAGGACGAGGCCGTGCTGCAGCGCTGGTTCGACCGAGCCGTGACGGCCGCTTCCGTGGCCGAAGTCTTCGACGACTAGGTCGGGGCCGCGTCTTCGTCCATCAAGCCGGGACCCACGAACCATCGCCACAACCGGGCCACCGCCACCGCGGCGAGCACGGACCAGGGGAAGCCGGCGAATCCAGACAGCGAGACGGTAAACACCAACAGCTCGATGAAGGGCGCCCCTTCGACCCAGCGGGGCAGCTTCACGCCCAAGCGATTGGCCAGGATATCGGGCTCCGGCACCGCAAACACTTCGGCCGGCTTGTCGCGCAAGATCAAACGCGCCTGCACCAACGACAGCAATGCCGCCGCGCCGCCGGCCGCCAGCAAGACCACGGCGGCCACCGTAGAGCGGTGAGTCTGCGCCACCAAGACATACGTCAGCGCGACCATGATCGCCGCATGCGTCAGCGGCCGCGTCGCCCGAGCCACCCGCTCCCCGGGAGCAAAGGGCGACGCATCGGGTCGCGGGCCTCGCAGCATGCCCAGCGTGCGTAGATGCGTGCTGACCTGCACCCCCACCAACATCGCGAACGCCCCCATGATGAGCCCCGCGATGCCTCCGCCCAGGATCAACGGCAGTGCGGCCAGCCCCACCGCGAGGGCGAGCAACTCGATCTGCGCCAACGGCCGCCTCGTATTGCTCAGCCAGCGCAACAGCGGAATCGTCACCCGCACATGCCAGGTCGAACGCCCCGGCAGATTCACCTGGTCACCACGCAAGACCAACGTCTCGGCCCGCGCCAAGTCCTCCGGGTACACCAATCGCACGACGTCGGCTGGCCCCATGTCTTCGGGCCAAGGCAGCTCCTCGGTGATCGGCATCGACGACGGCATCTGCGTCAACGAACCCGCGAACACGGCCGTCGGTCGTCCCACTTCATCGTAGAGGGTGTAGCGCTCGCCCGCCTCGAGCGGGTGCGCCACCATCAGACCGAGCAGATCGGGATGAACCCCGCTGCCCTCGTAGACCACGAGCGCGGGCTGATCGAGCGGTTCTCCCGTGGCGAGTTCCTGCGCTCCGCTCGGCTCGGCTCGGGTACCGGCCCCCATCAACACTCCGCCGAAGCCGTTGTCGAGTGCAGCCCGAGACAAGCGCTCGACGAGCGAGCGCCCCAGCACCGGTCGCAGCACGTCGATCGTCGCCTCCGGGTCGGGCAAGATGACCAGGACGGGCGGCGGAACGTGGGCGTGGACCTCGGCTTCCGCCGTCTCGACGATCTCGAAGCCTTCGTGCATGGGCAGGGAGACCCCACCCTACCCGATCGGCGCCGCCTCGCCCATCCCGGCCCGTAGGCGGCATCGAGGGGCTCACCCCGGGCATACTCGGCTCAGTAGGAGCCAGTCCCGTCTGGGTCCCAGTCCTTGGGGACGGTGCGCCCCTTGTCGATGGTGAAGTCCCGCCGCGGCTCCAACCCCAGCACCGGGATGGCGTAGTCGAGCACCACCCGACGCCACAGCGCCTCACCTGGATCTGCGCGACGGCTCCCCGACGACTGCCGATGGGCGAAGATGTACTGGATCGGACAGCCGAGCTTCTTGCCCTCTTCGTACAGCAGCTTCACCCCGCGCTGCGCCGCCGTGACCACGGCATCGGTGACCTCCGTCGCCTCCTTGCCGTTGTTCGTCTGGCCCCCCACCAGGCCCGGGTAATTGCCGTCGATCTCGATCCCGAGCGAGCCGCCGTTGAGCTTGTTCGCGTGATAGATGTACCAGGAAAGCTCTGTCGGCCACGCCACGAAGCCGTCGTGGAACGCCATGACGTGGCACGCCACCGTCAGCGAGCGCCGCGCCAAGGCGAGTTCTCGGTCCCCGCCCGCCGCATCGATCTGATACTGCGCAGCGCCGAACTTCACGCCCGTCTGGTGAATCACGATCGAGTCGATTTTCGATACATCTCGCCGCGAGGTCTTGCCGTTGCGCTGCTTCGAGTCCCGGTGCGGGTCCTTTTGCTCGGATCGAAGGTCGTAGATCTTGACGGCATCGAGGGCGTCGGTCGAATCGGTGCTCACGGCGGTACTCCCAGTCCACCGTCACCCTATGCAACCGACTGCCCTCCTCACACTCCCCGAAAGGGGGGCATCGGTTCACACGTCAATACGAACCGATTCCCTCCGGATCCCAGTTCGTGGGAATGGTGCGCCCCTTGTCGATGGTGAAGTCCCGCCGCGGCTTCAACCCCAGCACCGGGATGGCGTAGTCGAGCACTACGCGACGCCACAGCTCCTCACCCGGGTCGGCGCGACGACTCCCCGACAACTGCCGATGGGCGTAGATGTACTCGATCGGACAGCCGAGCTTCTTGCCCTCCTCGTACAGCAGCTTCACCCCGCGCTGCGCCGCCGAGACCACGGCATCGGTGACGTAGGTCGCATCCTTGCCGTTGTTCGTCTTGCCCCCCACGAGGCCCGGGTAGTTGCCGTCGATCTCGATCCCGAGTGAACCGCCGTCGAGCCTATTCGCGTGGTAGATGTGCCAGGATAGCTCCGTGGGCCACGCCAAGAAGCCGTCGTGGAACGCCATGACGTGGCACGCCACCGTCAACGAGCGCCGCGCCAGGGCGAGCTCTCGGTCCCCGCCCGCCATATCGATCTGATACTGCTCAGCGCCGAACTTCACGCCCGTCTGGTGAATCACGATCGAATCGATGGTCGAGACATCTCTCTGCAAAGTCCTGCCGTTGCTCTGCTTCGAGTCCCTGTGCGGGCTCGTTTGCTCGGATCGAAGGTCGTAGATCTTGACGGCATCGAGGTGGTCACTCATTGGCAATCTCCTACCAATCGTCTCCAGGGGCGTCTATCGGGCCCCCACTCACCCCTCAGCCTTCGAGTCCGTCGCCGGCGTTTTCGAGGTCACCCATCGGGTCGGGCCATGGAGCTGCATTGGTGAAGTCATCGACATGCGACTTCATTGCATCTTCTATCGATCTGAAATCGCCGAAATGTCGAAGAAAACCCAACACTCGCACACTGGACTTCGGGTCATCGGCCACCGCCCCCACATCGGCATACCGCGGCCGAGTGAGTAAGTCGCGACACCGCTGCCACCCTTCCACCATCCGTGGCGCCCGGTCGGCAAACACCACGAAATCCACCAGCCATGCCCGGTACTCGTCCATGAACGCGGCGTAGGTGGGCCCCACCGGCGTCGGATTGCAGAGGTGATTGGCCTCGTGCACCAGCGTGCAGCTCCCCACCCGGCGCTCCACCGAGGCCGCATTGTCGCCACCGAGGCGCTGCGCCTGTACGCCGATCGCTTGGCGGTTCAGCACGAGGGTCGACGGCAACCGCCGTAACCCCGCCACCAAGTCCTCGGTACCGTAGGGCAGGTCCTCGAAGGACAAGGACAGCACCGGTTTCGGCCCCAGCAGCAGCCCCAGCGTGTTGTCGACGATCCGACCGCGACACACCGGCCCCGGCTGCGGTCGAGCCCCTTCGGACGACGCGGCCAAATACGCCACGATCCGCATCGAACGGACTCGATCGGGCTCGGCCAGCCCAAGGAACCAAGGCGTCTCGACCAGCCGCCCCAGCGCTCGCCCGGTCTTGCGCGCGGGACACAGCTCGAAATGCTGAAGCACCGCCCGCCGCGTCGGGGCCGGCAGCCCGAAGAATCGCTCGGCATCGACGGCCAGCGCCAGCGCGGGCCAGAGCGGATGCTGCTGTTCTTCCACCACGAGACGACCAACGCCGAGTCCGACCGGCGCCGCCCGCCTCCGTACGAACAGAGACGAGCGACGAGTCGCCGGATTTCGACCGCGCAACGTTAGAGCTGGCGAATCACCAGCGTGGCGTTGGAGCGATCCTCGTAGCCACGCATGGCCACGTGAACCTTGTCGCCCTTCTTGACCTTCAGGGTCGCCCGCTCGTTGCTGCCTTCGGCGTACATCAGCAGGTCGAAGTCGCCTTGGTCACCATCGCCACGAATCACCGGGTCGGCCCCGAACCGAGCGTAGGCGTCCATGTCTCCGCGACCGGACATCGCGAACTCGAGCACGCCGCCCTCGGCCACGTCGATGACCCCGAGCTGCTCGACCTCACCCGCATCGAGCCGGGCGGACCAGGTCACGTCGACCTTGTCGCTGCGGTCGGGCACGTCTTGGCGCGACTTCTCGAGCAGGGTCCGAACCTCGTCGAGGGAGACGTAGGGCGACAGCGGAGAGCCCGCGTGCAGCGGCAGCCACAGGAAGTCGGGGTGCTCGGTGCGGCTGGTGGCCAGCCACTCACCGCCGATGATGTTGCCTTCCGCGTCGAGCTCGAGGAGGTACTCGTAGGGGTCGGTACGCTCCCAGGTGTCGTCGTGAGCGTTGGGCTGCGTGCCCGCGTGAGACTCGGTGATGTAGTCCACCTCGCACCGCACGTGCTGAAACCGCGTCGCCTCCTTGTTGTACCGGTAGCGAAGGCCCGCCATGCGCACGAGGTTGATCGCCTGGCGCTTGTTGACCTCCTCGGAGAAGGTCACCCGGTACTCGCGAATCGGCTGGTTCCAGACCTCGTAGTTCGCGGTCCGGTCCTCGCAGAAGGACCGCTTGTCGCGACCGATGAGGTTGGCCAAGCACAGGTGGAACGCGCCCGGGTTGATGTCGCGGGCATCGGCCTTCTCGGCGCGACCCCGGCCATCGAGGGCGATGTCCCGCTCTTCGTTGCGTCGACCGATGAGGATCGCCGCCACTTGGTTGTAGCAAGCGATGAGCAGCGCCTTGATGTCGCTGACCTCGAAGCGAATGCCGTTGTGCTCCACCGCCTTGAGCGGCTCCGGCTCGAGAATGGCGACCGGGGCCCACGCGTGACACAGGCCGAACCAGGTCTCGATGCCGCCGTAGTCTTCCTTGGAGTTCCCGCTCTTGGCGGTTCCATCGGGGCGCAGCAGGCCCGCCGCCGCCGCCTCGCGAGTCACTCGGTTGCCGTAGCGCATGCTGCAATCACGCGCGAAGGGCCCGAGCTTCCGATAGTAAGACTGATCGAAGTCTTTATCGAACGACCCGTGCTCCGCTTTGTAGGGCCGAAGTCCCTTGACCCGTTGCGGGTTCCAGCCATTGAATGCCGCATCGAACTTCTCGGCCGGCGACAGATCGGTGAGAAAGTCCCCCGTCTTCTGCCAACGAGCATTCACGCCATCTTGATAGGTCGGCCAGTAGGTGTCCGCCCACGGCCGAGGCTCGGCGATACCCGACGATGCCAGCTTGTCGTAGCGCGTCTCGAGCGGGACGCGGAAGCGGGTGGGGTCGTTGGAAAATGCCCATTCATCGAGGGCGGCGTCGCGGGCCGACGGGGTCGTCGTCGGCTCGGCCTCCGGGGCCTGCGAGCCCGTGTCATCAGAGTGGGAAGTGTGAGGAGGAGCGGTTGGGGGGCATCTCACCGGGCAATTTATCTCCCGAGGAGCCGCCTGCCGTCGAGTCCGGGTTCCGGCCGCCGCTCGGTCTTGCGCCGGACCGCCGTTTGTCCTGAGAACCCGAACCGTTAGCTGCCGCCCGCGTGCATCGCACGGACCCCCGTGGGCCCCTCTTGGCGGTATCGCGCGGGGAAGACGAGGCGCAGCGACCCGTGCCGTCCCACTCTCGGCCGGCCGGCAGTTTCGATCCCGAGCGCCGCTCGAGGCCGGTTCGGCCACCCCGACCCTCGCGATCTTCGGCCCCGGCTCAGACCGTGCCGGTGCGCCCATCGTCGCCCGGGCCCCCACTGCAGGCGATGCTCCGTGCTCCCATTTTCCCGTAGTTTGCGTGGCCTACCACCAAACCTTTGCACCGGCACCACGCCACTGTCAGATTCTTTACGGCATCGTCCCGTCGTCGTGTAAATCGATTGACGTCCATGAGTTCATGGCCGTTTTTCGTGACACGGATCGAGACCTTCACAGAGATCCGGCACGCTTGTTTCCGCGTCTAGTGGGTTTTCTCGATGAACCCAAACTACCGCAGACTGAACACTATCTACCGTTTGCGGCACGAACCGTGGCCCGGACGTCATTGCGACAGTAACTGTATAGTCAGTCAAAGATGGACGAATTTTTTCGATTGTTGCACCAATTTACCTCGACTCCATTCGATGGCTCTGATACGGTCGAGAACATCATGATTGCTGGTGTGCTTCTCCAAGCGAGGTCCTGGTTGGATAGCCTCGTGAGTTCCTCGGAGGTCGACTTCGAGGCTCGGGGAAGAACCCAATCGTAGGGCGCTCTCGCGTTTCGTACGTCCGTAGAGCGCCCGCCCCGACCCCACGCACCGCGTAGAGGGTCCATCGACGAATCGGAAGACTCCGTGTCTCCCGGCCCCTGTGCCGTGAGTCGGGGTGCTGGTTTCGTTTCGTCGATCCATTGATTTGCCACCGGAACAGAGTGTGGCTTCGATTCCCGCGATCTCCCATCGTGGCAATGCGAAGCCTTGGTTCGAATCGTCGACAACAAACCGAGAAGAAGAGATCCAATGTACAAGTACGCAACGTGGTTACTAGCCGCGGCCGCTGCCGGCTATGCACTAGTCTCGTCGAGCCCCGCGGCTGCCGCCGAGGCTGAGGCTCTCACTACCGAACAGGTGCTCTTCGTCGCCAACAATGCATGGATGCTATTGGCGACCTTCCTCGTGTTCATCATGCACTTGGGCTTTTCCGCGCTGGAAATTGGCCTCACGCGCTCGAAGAACACGGTCAACATCCTGTTCAAGAACTTCCTGATCGTCGCCATTGGCCTGCTCACCTACGCAGGCATCGGCTTCAGCCTGATGTACCCCGGGGAGGACTTTGCGGGGCAGTTCTTCGGCTTTGCCGGGCTCGGCCTCACCGCTCCCGCCAACGGCATGACCCTCGAGTACGCCAGCGGCGGCTACACCTACTGGACCGACTTCCTGTTCCAGGGAATGTTCGCCGCCACCGCAGCCACCATCGTTTCTGGAGCGGTGGCCGAGCGCATCAAGCTGTCGAGTTTCTTGGTCTTTTCCACGCTCTTCGTGTCGCTGGCCTACCCGATCGTCGGCATGTGGAAGTGGGGCGCGGGCTGGCTCGACGCGGCTGGATTCCACGACTTCGCCGGCTCGACCATCGTGCACTCGGTGGGCGGCTGGGGTGCCCTGGCCGGCATCATCGTGCTCGGTCCTCGGATCGGAAAGTACGTCGATGAGACCATTCGCCCGATCCCCGGTCACAGCATGCCCATGGCCACGCTGGGCGCATTCTTGTTGTGGTTCGGCTGGTTCGGCTTCAACGGTGGCTCGGTGCTCAGCGCCAGCCCGGCGGACATCTCGCTAGTCTGCGTGACCACCAGCCTCGCCGCCGCGGCGGGCGTCATGGGGGCCTCGGTGACCTCCTGGTTCATCCAGAAGCAGCCGGACCTCTCGATGGCGCTCAACGGCGCTCTGGCGGGCCTGGTGGGCATCACCGCGGGTGCCGACGTCGTCAGCCCGGGAGCTTCGGTCATCATCGGAGCGATCGCCGGCGTGGTGGTCGTATGCAGCGTCATCGGCCTCGACAAGGCCCGGCTCGACGACCCGGTCGGTGCCGTCTCCGTGCACCTCGTCTGCGGTATCTGGGGCACCTTGGCCGTCGGCATCTTCGGCGAGGGCAAGGACTTCATCGCGCAGCTCACCGGCGTCGCGGCGACCGGAGCGTTCTGCTTCCCCGTCGCCTACGCCCTCATGCGGGGCCTGAAGGCGACCATCGGCCTGCGCGTAAGCGAAGAGGAAGAGCGCCAGGGCCTCGATCACAGCGAGCATGGCATGGAGTCCTACGCGGGCTTCCAGATCATCAACCCCTGAGACTCGAACCGAGCACGACGAAAGGGTTTACAGGCCATGAAACTCGTAATCGCATACATCCAGGAAGACCGGCTGGACCACGTCCTCGACGTACTCACGAAAGCCGAGCTCCACCGGGTGTCGGTCACCAATGCCCTGGGCTGCGGGGCACAACTCGGCTACTCCGAGAGCTACCGCGGCGCTCGCAAGCGGGTGAATCTGCTGAAGAAGATTCGCTTGGAGATCGCAATCAACGACGACTTCGAAGAGCGCACCATAGACGCGATCAAAGAAGGCTGTCAGACGGGGAAGATCGGCGACGGCAAGATCTTCGTACTCGAGCTGCCCCGTTGTGTCCGTATCCGTACTGGTGAAGAGGGACCCGAGGCGATCGGATAGCTCGCTCTCCCATTGGATCCAATGGAGGCCGCGCCCTGCGGCCGGCCTCCCCTTGCCCTGCTGCTGAATCGGTCTCGCCACGAGGCCCTCCCGAGGAATTTGTCCGATGAAAACGAAAACGCTGTGTTTGTCCCTCTTCCCGTCCCTTGCCGCCCTCACTGGTGCACTGTGCCCTCAGGTGGTCCACGCGTCCGTCCTCGGCGACGGCGAAGACTCGATGGCCGAGTCGAGCGAGTCGACGATCGCTCCGGACCCATCGCCCGCACCGCCACCTGACCAGCCGCCGCCTACCTCTACGCCGACCGAGACCGTGGGAGCGCCCGACTCGGGCGCGGCCGAGGCCGACGAGGCGCCGGCGACCAGCGTGGCGACTGCAGAGCCTGCGGCCGAGCCAGTGGCCGAGCCGACCACGGCACCACCCGCGGCCACGGTGGCCACAACCGAGGATGAGCAGGGAGTAACCACCGCGGGTGCGGCTTCGGCTGCACCCGCGGTGGCCGGGGATTCCCCGGACGTCGCGTCCGAGGCTCCTCCCAAGTGGACCGACGACCTCTCCTTTGGCGCCTTCGTCGACGCCTACGTGGGTTTCAACACCAACATGCCGCGACCCCAGGGCGGCAACAATGCGCTGCGCGCCTTCGACTCGGCCAACGGCTTCTCGCTGGCGTGGGCGGGGCTCAACACCAGCTACGAGGGCGAGCGCGCGGGCGCGACGGTCGACCTTCGCTTCGGGCCCGCCACCAACGCGGGATGGTCCGACGACGCAATCCCCGGCATCCAGCACGTCAAGCAGGGCTACGCGACCTGGAACGCCCTGCCCGAGGGCAAGCTGACCTTCGACTTCGGTCGCTTCGACACCATCTACGGAGCCGAGGTCGCCGAGAGCTGGAACAACCACACCTACACCCGAGGCGCGCTGTACAACCTCGCACAGCCCTTCTGGCACACCGGTCTCCGCGTGAGCAGCCAGCTCAACGACACGGTGGCCATCAACGGGCTGCTGGTCAACGGCTGGGGGCACATCGTCGACAACAACGCGGCCAAGAGCGTGGGTCTGCAGCTCGGCCTGACCCCGGGCAAGGGCGTCTTCGGCCTCTATGTGGGCTACCTCGGCGGAGCCGAGAGCGACGACGTCGACGAGCTGGGGGTCTCGATCGAGGGGGCCAACTGGGATCTGCGGCACCTCGCCGACGTGGTCATGACCGTCGACCTTCGCCGACTGTCGCTGGCGTTCAACGCCGACTACGTGTTCGACGACACGCCCGCCGGGCCGCAGCAGTGGGCCGGCGCCATGGCCAGCGCGCGCTTCCAGGCCACCGATTGGCTCGGCCTGGCCGCGCGCGGCGAGTACCTGTTCGATCCGGACGGCTTCATGAGCGGAGCGCCCAGCAACACGCTGGCCACCGGCACCCTGACCGCCGACTTCAAGCCGGCCAAGATGCTGACCCTGCGCTTCGATGCCCGTGGTGATGCTTCCCAGGAGGCGATCTTCTCGACCGGCACCGCCACGCCCTCCGCCGACCCCGAGATGCCCACCCCGCCCGAGCTGCGTCAGTTCCAGCTGACCTTCACGCTGGGCATGGTCGTCCACAGCTTCTAGCCCTGTTCGCGGGACCGCGGCGCCGGACGCTTACTCGAATGGAGGCGACCGCGGCCCGCGAGCGGCGGCGAGAAAACGCATGGAGGCGGGCGGGGAATGAGCCGCGCCCGCCTTCGGTTGTGCCGGGCCAATGACCCACGATTCGGCTGAGCGCTCCCGACGGTACTCCCCCGAGCTGGCCGCCCTCGCACTGCGACGGGCGGCTCGACTTCAGGTCGAGGCCCAGGAACGCGAGCCGGCCAGCGGCTCCGAGCGCGGGGCCGGCCCGGCTCAGGATCACCTCGACGGCTACGCGCACGAAGATCTCGTCCAGGCCGCGCGCGAGGTCGGCATCGAGGGCCAGCACCTCACCGTCGCCCTCGCCGAGCTGCAAGATCGCGATCGCAACGCCGCCCTCGTGCTCGAGGACCCCTCCGAGGAACGACTCGCGCAGCGGTGGCTCGGCACGCGCAACCGCGCCTTGTCCGTCACCCAGGTCATCGAGGGTACGCCGGCCGAGGTCTGGCGGCTCCTGGGCGCGGTGTTCGAGGACTCGCGCGCCGGCCTCGAACTCCGTCGGGTCACCGGAGACATGGCCCACGGCGGCATGGCTCACTTCGCGATGATGCCCCTGAAGCACATGATGGGCGAGCGCGGGACCTATACGCCGCTGTGCTACCACATGGAGCAGCTCGAGCTGCGCGAGCTCGACGTGGAGCTCACCGACCTGGGGACCTCCACCCGCGTCACCGTGCATGCCGATCTACGCCCTGGGGCGCGTATCAACCTGCGGTGGGCTCGGCGCATCAGCGCGGGCTTGGGCGTGATGATGGGCGGCGCGGGCATCCTCGGCGGCGCCGCGCTCGGGGCCTTGGGTGTGCTGGGCTTTGGAGCAGCGGGCCTGGTGGGTGGCGCCGGCCTGGCGCTGAGCCTGTGGCGATGGTCCTACCCGCGAGCGGTCCGCAAGCTCCGCGAGGACCTGGTGGCCATGCTCGAGCGCATCGAGGGACGTCGCCTCCGGGAGACCGGGCACCGCATGCCCGCACCGCTCCCCGCACTCCCGCCCGCCACGTCGGCGCCGCACGGCGATCGTGCGCCTTCGGCCGAGCGCATGAGCCTCCAGCCCACCGCCGCCGGCTGACGGGGTTCAGCGCTCGTCGGCCCACCCCGGGCGAGCGTCGTGCTCGGCCAACCGGTACACGCCCCGCGCCGCGGCCTGGACCAACACCGCCATGCGCTCGTAGTTCATCGTGTCCGCCTCGTCCTTGGGCGTGTGGTAGACGCCGTCCATCACCCGCCCGGTGGAGAGCGTGTGGGCCACGACGCCCGCTCGGGCGAACGGAGCGTTGTCGGAGGCGCCGAAGGCCTGGCCCTCGAAACGACCGATGGTGGCGGCATCGACGACGTCGACCCCTCGCTGCACGTTGGCGTCGATGAACCAGGAGCCGAAGTCCGAGCGCTCCATCCCCGTGATCCAGATCGTCGGCGAGTTGTCCTCGAGCCCCCGCCCGAGCATCTCCAGGTTCACCACCGCGATGGTGTCCTCGAGCGGCCGGAGCGGATTTTCCACGTAGTGCTTCGAGCCGAGCAACCCGAGTTCCTCTCCGCAGAACGTGATGAACAGGACGCTGCGCCGCGGCCGTTGGGACGCGGCGACCAGGGCCCGAGCCACCGCCATGACGCCGGCCACCCCGCTGGCGTTGTCGTTGGCACCGTTGTAGATGCCGTCGCCGTCGGCATCCTCGTCCCGTCCCAGGTGATCGTAGTGAGCGCTCACCACCACCGTCTCGTGGGCCAAGTCGGGATCGCGACCAGGCAGCAGCGCCAGCACGTTGCTCGAGACACCCGGTCGACGCCGCCCGCCACACTCGAAGCGCTGCTGGTAGCCCGTGGCCCCTGGCA
This sequence comes from Myxococcota bacterium, assembly GCA_039028615.1. Classification (GTDB taxonomy): domain Bacteria; phylum Myxococcota_A; class Polyangia; order Nannocystales; family Nannocystaceae; genus Paraliomyxa. Next base: position 441,629 of record JBCCHT010000001.1, read on the forward strand.
CCGTCTCGAGGCCCTGGGCGACGAAGAACTCTTCGATGAACTTCGCCGCCTCGTCCAGCTGCGGCGTCGAAGTGCCGCGCCCCTCGAGACGATCATCGGCCAGGGTGCCGACCCAGCCCCGCAATGCGTCGGCGGTGATCGACTCGAGCGCGGCGTCGTCGATCGCGGCCGGCTCCGCCCCCGCGGGCCCCGGCCGGGGAGCGGCCTGCTCCACCGCGGGCACAGGCGATTCGGTGTCGGGTCCCGGCTCGGCGTGACACCCCGCCACCATGAGGACGACGCTTCCTACCACCAGTGCGAGCCGACTCCACATGACAGCGGAGGTACCACACCTTGGCCGGAAGGCCGATGCTCACTCATGAAGCCGCGTCGCGAGCCGCCTCGTCGTCGGCGATTCGCGCCAGGGCCTCCGCCGCCTCGGCCGCAGTGGGCCGTTGGGCGGGATCGAAGGACAGGCACTGATCGATGATCGGCTGCATCGCCTTGCACTGCGGGGGCAGCCGCGGGGCCTTGGGATGCCCCAATCGCTCGCCGCGCAGAAGACGGGTCGAGACCGCCTGCGCAAAGGGTCGCGTGCCGGTCAGGACTTCGTGGGCCATGACCCCGAAGCTGAACAAGTCGGCGCGAGGATCGGTACGCCCGCGACCGGTGGTGAGTTCGGGGGCGATGTAGTGCGGCGTGCCCATCAATAGGCCTTTACCCGTCAGCTCGAGGCCCGACGGCGTGCCCAGAGCCTCGAGCGGCGCGGGCTCGAGCATGCCCGCGGGCATCGCCGCGGCTTCACGCTCGTCGAGCGGCAGGGTGCGCGGACCGAAGACCTCACTCGCCGCGGGCTTGGGCGAAGCCTCGTCGACCGGCCCTGCTTCCACCGTGCGATCGCGATCGGAGTCGATGCCCACCGTTTCGCTGCCCATGGACGCGTCCCCGTCCGTGGAACTCGAGGGTTCCTCGGCGGGGCGCTCGATCGCGACGGTCGCCGAGAACTGGCTCGCCCGGGTCGGTTTCGCCGGAGACGGCACCTCGAGCACGATCCCGACCTCGCTGTCTTCGCCCGGATCGACCTTCGAGATCCCGAAGTCGGCGATCTTGGCGGTGACGTTGCCGTCCTCCTCCGCCAGCAGCACGTTATCCGGCTTGAGATCGCGGTGAGCGATGTTGACTTCGTGCAGCGCGGCCAGCCCTCGGGCGACCTGCTCGAGGATGCGTCGCGCCTCCTCGAAGGGCGGCGGCCCCTGCCGACGAAGGCGCTCCCCGAGGTTCCGCCCCTCGACCAGCTCGAGCACGATGTACATGAAGCCCATCGTCGACACGTCGATGTCGCGAATCTCCACCACGTTGTCGTGACGCAGCTTGCTGGCGATATGGGCCTCACGCGCCAGCCGGGCCAGCGCCGCCCCCCGGACTTCGTTGGCGATCTTCATCGCCCAGCGGGAGCCGTCGCTGAGCTTCATGACCAGGTAGACCATGCCCATCGCCCCCGAGCCGAGGACCCGCTCGACGCGATAGCGGCCGTTGATCTCCATGCCCGGGCGCAGGGCCCCCCGGTGGCCCCCGGGGTCGGACTCGATGAGTCCGAGCGCGGCAAAGAGCTGCGCCGAGCGATCGGCGATCTGCTCGCGGAGTTCCTCGTTGAGGTCCGCGGCGCGGGCTCGAGCCGCCTCGACCTCGTCGACGCGGCGGGCGAGCTTGGTGTTGAGGTCGTCGGCGTTGGCCAACGAGCGAATGTGACTGCGGCTGAGCACCAACGACAGGAACAGGGCGAAGCACACCAACCCGACGCAGGCTGGCCGGGGTCCCTCGTACAGCTCGATCGCCGCGATCCACCGCACCAAGTCCCCCCAGGTTCCCGCCCCCAAGGTGATCCACGCCGACGCGAGCAGAGCCACGCTGATGCGCTCGTCGGCGCTCCGAAAGAACAGCCGCCCGAGGACCGCGAACTGATAGACGATGGTCATCGACACCGCGACGGCGACGATGGGCGCCGCGTAGGTCGTCGCCTCGAAGGGACCGACGAAGATCAGCGAGATGCCCACGCCGAACCACAGCGGAGCATCGATCCAGCGCGGGACGGGGCCCAGGCCATAGAAGCTGTGGGTGAAGCGCAGCGACGCCAAGATCGCCCCACACAGGCCCAGCGCCACCACGGGTAGGTCCCAGGTGCCGAACAGGAAGGGGCTGAAGCCCGCCGCGAACGCGGGATAGGCCATCGCACAGATGGCCTGAATTCCGAACCACAGATAGGGTCGCCGCCGCCGGTCGAGGAAGAACACCAGCAGGCAGGTCGCCCCCACCTGGAAGAGCACGGCGAAGGCGGCCCAGCCCGAGTAGATGTTGAAGGCCAAGATGCCCTGCGCACGCGGATCGACCTCGCCCGCGGGCACGACATAGGGTGTCGTGGTCAGCCACGCGCCCTTGGTCCAGCGGTACTCCACGTCGATCGCCAAATCGAGCTGGCCGTCCTCGGTCGCGCTCGCGGGGATGGCCCAGCGTTGCGGCCGAACCTCGCGGTACCCCTCGTGGACCAGCGTCGGAATCGCAGGCTCGCCATCGGCCCACACCTTCGGATGCGCTTCGAAGAGGGGAATGCTCAGATCGACGGGTCGCCCGCGCAGCTGCTCGGGCAGCTCGACCGAAGCCTCGATGCGATAGGTCTGCCCTCGTTCGAGGCCGGCTCCGTCCAAGCGCCCGGGCACGGCCATCGTGTGTCCCTGCACTTCGACGCTGTTGATCGGTACGCCCGACGGCATGCCGCAGCCGGTCATCCACCCGCACAAAAAGGCGAGCAACACCGCGAGCAGCAGCCTCGGCACCCCACCAGCAAATCGCATTCGAGGGGGGCGGTACAACCCGTGGAGGCCCCTACCCGGCGTATATCGGTGGGAACGACGTTGGTGGCCCGAACTATCGACTTTTTCCCAATGGACCGAACCCGGCCGCGAAGAGACGACCGTATCGACGGGCCCTTCGACTGATCGATCAGCGACGCCGAAGTGCCCTCGCTTGCGAGCCAATCACGAAGAGGTCTCGGGTGCATCGAGGGGATGGAGGTCGACCAAGGTCGCGCCCCAACTTCCCGCACCGTGTCCTCCGAGCCGAAAGCTCGCCACTGCGGGGTGCCGCTCCAACAACGCGTGCACCGTGCGTCGCAGGTTGCCGATGCCCTTGCCGTGCACGATGCGAAGCTCGTGAATGCCTCGCGCCCGACACTGCTCGATGTACTCCATGACGAGCGGCTTGACCTCCTTCGGCGAGAAGGGATGCAGGTCGAGCTCGCCGTCGACGGGCATGGGCTGGGGCGGCATGGCCGGCGTCGACGGGCCTCGAACCCCGGCCCACGGCGCGCCCGGTAGCGGTCGGAGCGCCTTCAACTTCACCCCGCGAGGCGGTCGACCTTCGTTGATGCGGGTCTCCAATCGGGGCTTTCTCCACGGCGCGCGCAGGCCCCCGCCTACCCGGTCATGGGTCAGCCAACGACCCGGCGCCCCAAAACAGACCGTCGTGCGCCAGGGTCGGTCGTCGAGGACCTCGACCCGCACTCGCGCCCGCCCCCACAACGCCGCCGCCACCAGATCGTGGGCCGAGGACAGGGTGTCCTGGTCGTCCTCGGGGTCTTCTTCGCGCTCGAAGCGGTGGCTCCATGGCCCCAGGGACACCACCACGGCGTCGTCCTGCCCCTGCACCCGTACGGCAAACCCGGTCTCCGACTCGGGTTCGATCTCCACGGTGGTGTCGTCGCTGCGCACGCGAAATGCCGCCCCGCACGCCCGTGCGGTCTCGGCTACGGCCTCGAGGAAGGCCTGCGCCGCGGCGTCCACCCCACCCATGATGCCGGATTCGAGACCTTCCGGTGGCGCGAAATCGTTGCAAACCAACCCCATTGAGCCGGGCTTCGTGGCTGAGGCATGCTTTGGGGGCACGCGCGTGATGAATTCGGGGGACGCCACGAACGAAGCGTCATCGACGATGGACGCCGAGACCATCGTCGAGGGCCCCGACGGCCGCCGTCTGATGCCCGAAGAAGTGGACGAGACCGGGCTGGCGCCGGGGACTCGACTCGGTCGCTACGTCGTGCTCGAGGCGATCGGCTCCGGTGGCATGGGCCTGGTGCTCGCCGCCTACGATCCCGAGCTCAACCGCAAGGTCGCGCTCAAGCTCATGCGCCCGACCAAGCGCGAGCGTCGTCGCAAGCAAGACAAGGCCGGCCGCCTGCTGCAAGAAGCCCAAGCGCTGGCCAAGCTCGCGCACCCCAACGTGATCACCGTGTACGACGTGGGCACCTGGGAGGACCGGGTCTTCGTCGCGATGGAGCTGGTCGAAGGCGACACGCTGCGGGGCTGGCTCGAGGCCAAGAAGCGGCGCTGGGACGAGATTCTCTCGGTCTTCATTCCCGCGGGCAAAGGCCTGGCCGCCGCCCATGCGGCCGGGCTGGTGCACCGCGACTTCAAGCCCGACAACGTGCTCATCGGCAACGACGGTCGCGTGCGCGTGATGGACTTCGGCCTCGCCGCTCCGGCCCCGGGCACCAACACGGATACCGGGAGCGTGGAGCAGCTCGAGCTGCGCGAGACTCCGCTGGGCGAGACCACTCCCGCCCCGATCGACATGGCGGCGCCCCAACTTTCGCAGACGGGCTCGGTGATGGGCACGCCCGCCTACATGGCGCCCGAGCAGCACGCCCGCCAGGCCACCGACCCGCGCAGCGACCAGTACAGCTTCTGCATCGCGCTGTTCCAGGGCCTGTACGGCGCGCTGCCCTTCGATGGCGAGACCACGCGCGTGCTCACCGACCAGAAGCTGGCCGGCGACATCACCGAGCCGAGCGGGGCCAGCGTGCCCAGCTGGGTGCGCAAAGCGACCCTGCGAGGGCTCGCGGCCGACCGAGCCGAGCGCTGGCCGACCATGGAGGACCTGCTGGCGGAGCTCGCCAACGATCCTCGGGTCGCGCGACGGCGCTACGCTGGCGTGGCTGCGGCCATCCTCTCGGTGGGCGGCATCTTGGGCGCCATCGCCTACGACCGCTCGCAGCGAACCGGGCCCTGTACCGGGGCCGACGACGAGCTGGCCGAGGTGTGGAACGACGAGCGCAAGGTCGCCGTCAAGGAGGGCCTGCTCGCCGCCGCCAACGGGGCCGACCCCCAGTGGCTGCAAGAGGGCTGGACCAAGATCGAAGCCCACCTCGACGACTACGGCGACGCCTGGGTCGCGATGAGCACCGACGCGTGCGAGGCCACGTACGTCCGCGGCGAGCAATCGCCCCGCTTGCTCGGGCAGCGCCGCGAGTGTCTCGATCGTCGCCACGCCGAGCTCGATGCCCTGGCTGGGATCCTCAGCGAGGCCACGCCCGCCGTCACCCCGCATGCGCTGACCGCCGCCGCCTCGTTGGGGCCGCTGTCGCGCTGTGCCAACCCCGAGACCCTCGCCGCCGCCGTCGATCCTCCCTCCGACGAGCAGACCCGCCAAGACGTCGCTCAGCTGCGCCGCGACCTGGCCCGGGCCCAAATGCTCGATGCGGCCGGGCTCCACCCCGACGCCGAGAAGCTCGCCGAGGAGCTTTGGGCCGAAGCCAAGCGCCTCGACTACGCGCCCGTCGAGGCCGAAGCCCGCTTCGGGCTGGGGCAGATCAAGGCCAGCCGGGCCGACGCCACCAAGGCCGAAGAGCACCTGTCCGAAGCGCACTGGCAGGCCTCCGCCGTCAAGCACGACACCGTCGCGGCGGCTGCGGCCAGCGCCCTCGTGGACGTCGTGGGCATCGAACGCGCGCGTCGTGACGAAGGACTCGGCTGGGCCCGCCACGCCGAGGCGGCCTTCAAGCGCATCGGGCTCGGGGGCGTGGACGAAGCCATGCTGCGCCATCGCGTAGGGGCCGTGCACACCGCCAACGGCAACTGGGCGCAGGCCGAGGTCGCGCTCCAGCACGCCAAGGAAATCTACGAAGAGCAGCCGCGACGCAGCCTCGCGCTCGCCACGGTCCTGCGTGACCTCGCCGACGTGCGCATCGGTCAGGGACGGCTCGACTCGGCCGACAAGCTGCTCATCAAGGCGCAGGAGCTGACCCGCGAGACCGCCGGAAAACTCCACCCGCAGATGGCCGAGCTCGCGGCCGCCATGGGTCGCGTCGACGATGCGCGAGGGCGGCATCAAGAGGCGCGAGGTCGCTACAAGGACGCGCGGGAGCAGCTCGAGTCCACCGTGGGGCCGCGGCATCCTCTGGTTGCGGACGTGGTGCAGGACCTCGCCACCAGCTACGCGAGCACGCGCGAGTACAACCGCGCCATCACCCTGCAGCAGCGGGCGCTGAAGATCTTGCGAGACACCCTCGGGGAGCACCCGCGGATCGCCGCGGCTTCGTTTGCTCTGGGCTCCATGCGCCTGGATGCCGGACGCCGCGACGATGCACGCCGCGACTGGGAGCTCGCGCTCGAGATGTGGCAGTCCACGCGCGGCAAGGATCATCCCGACCTCGCGTTCGCCCTCACCCAGCTCGCCGCCCTCGACCTCGAGGACGGACAGGCCAAGCAAGCCGTCGAGCGCCTCGAGCGGGCGCTCAAGGTGCGCGGACGCAAAGGGCTCGCCCCCACGTTGCTCGCCGACACCCAGTTCGCGCTCGCGAGAGCGCTGCACGCCAGCGGTGAGGATCGGACACGGGCGCAGGAGCTGGCTCGACGGGCGCTCAAGACCTACGAAGGGGCGGGCCCGGATGCGGCGACCACTGCCTCGAAGGTGGACCAGTGGCTGGTCGACGTGGAGCACGAGGCCAAGGAAGCCGCCAAGCCCTGACCGGGCCCACCGCGGTCGCTCGGCCGCGATAGCTCCATCTCGTCGGTCGTCGTGTGCCCTTCGGTGCGGCGACGCTCGGGCGTAGACCGAGGGCGCAAGGCGCCACGAACCGTTCGTGGTCCGAGCCTGGGGCGCCGAGCGGCGAAGTGCGTCCTCGGTGATCCGCTCGGGCCTGGCCGGGAACGAAACAGAAGAGGGCGGAGTCCGCGTTTCGCCCGATGGTCATGGTCCGAGCGTAGACGGGAGCCAAACAGTGTTCGACGAAGAAGACGAGGACGCGCTGGATATCTGGGAGGAGGAGTCGGAGGACGCCGGCGATCTCATGAGCGTGCCCGTCGAGGACGACGACGACGACGACGACGACGGCGACGACGACGGCGACGACGACGACGACGACGACGACGACGACGACGACGACGACGACGACGACGCGGCCGAGCCAAGCGCATCGAGCCAGTCGGGGCGGCCGTCCTCAATTACGGTGCGCGAAGGCGACTGCTTGCTTCGAATCGCGGCTCGCTACGGCCTGTCCGTCGACAAGCTCTGGAACGCTTCGGACAACGCGCACCTCCGCGAGACGCGAACAAAGACCCAGCTGACGCCGGGCGATACCGTCGCCCTCCCCGCTCCCGAACTCAGGACGCTGCGACTGCAGACGTCTAAACGGCATGAAGTCCGAATCACTCATCGCCCCCGCTGCCACCTGCGACTCCGACTGCTGACCCGAGGAGAGCCCCGCCGCGGGCTGCCCTTCACCGTCGAGGTGGATGGAGCCCAAATCGACGGAACCACCGACGACGATGGGCGCGTGGACGTCGAGGTGCCGGCGTCGGCAACTCGAGCGACGTTGGTCCTGCAGGCAGAGACGGGCGAGGAGCGCTACCCCCTGCGAATCGGCAGCCTCCGGCCCGTCTCCGACGTGGCGGGCGTGCAAGCCCGCCTCAATCGGCTCGGTTTTCGCTGCGGCGCCAACGATGGCGACGCAGGCGTGCGCACGAACGCGGCCGCGCGGGCCTATCGACGGGCCAGTGAGCGCGGCACGGCCTCCGAGCCCATCGCAGACATCGATCGACTGACGGGAGAGACGGCATGACCGAGGCGCTCACTTGGATCGTTCCTGGCCGCCGCGCGGTGGTGCGAAGCGGAGGCATCGGCTACACGCAGCTCATCGCGGCGTGGCTCGACAACCTGCGTGCCCACCGAAACGCCATCGAGTACTGGTACGACACCCCCGCGGAGGGCTACGACGACGGTCTGATGGAGGTGGAGGACTTCGCCTTCGTGGTGTTCAACGACTGGACGGACACGCCCGTGGCCCGCGAGGACGACAACGTCATCGACAGCTTCGGGGCCCGCTTCTGGGTGCGCCTGTGGAAGGGGCCGCTGCGCATCCTGCTGGAGCAGCAGGACTATGCGGGCGAGGTGGGTGACCGCGTGCTCGAGGTCACCAGCACGATCGAGCCCGCCCTCGATCTCGACGAAGAATCCGGGCAGGTGCTCAACCCGAGCGCACGCTTTTGCATGGGCGACGTGGTCGAGTTCCCGCTGTTCAAGTTCCTTGCCGCGGCCGGGTGCACCGAGTACGGCAATGGGCCCGCCTACGACGACGTGCTGGCCTTCAACCCGGCCGGCAGCTTCTTGCTCGGCGACTCGGTGTTGGACACCTATGGCCAGCCCAGCTCGCTGCCCCTGCACGACAACCGCATCGCGATGCGCTTCCAGGGGCTGCTCAATACCTATATTGGTGCGTTCCACAGCCTCGCCCCGGTCTTCAGCAACAGCGGGGTCGGCCCCCAGGGGCACTCGAACGGGCACAGCGTGTACGCCCGCGGGATGCTCTACGCCGCCACCCTGACCCGCCCCTCGATCGAAGGGCACTGGCGGGTTCGCGACTATCACTGGTGCGGCAACAAGCAGGGCCAGATCCCCAAGTGCCTCCCCACCCGCAGCGGGCTCAATGGGCTGTCATCGGACTTCCCCGTGACGCCGGGTTCGGTGTGCTCGGATACCGCGCTGTTCTTGCTCAACTACATGATGCACAACCACACCGACAACTGGGGCGGGGGCTCGGTGCGCAACACGATGCTCAACAAGGGCGAGGCAGCCCTGCACGACGCGTACGAGCACGTGGCCGCGACCGACCTCAGCCACCTGGTGCCCGAGCTGACGGTGGAAGAGATGGAAGCGGCGCTGGTCGGCCTGGTCGAGGCGCTGCAGCCCCTGGTGGACGAGCTCAACGTGAAGGGTCGGTATCTGGCCGAGGCGGTCGCGACTCACCGGGCCCACGCGGACTGGGACGAGCTGCGCAGCTCGAGGCGGGACTCGCTGGACAAGAACTCGAGTTCGAACAAGCCGGTCGCGTTCATGCAGTCGGTGGCTTCGGGCCTCAAGTCGAGCAAGACGACGACCGCCGGCCGAGCCCTGCTGGGACGACTCCATCGCGACGTCATCGCCCGCACGATCACCATCCGGGACGAGCTGCGAAAGGTCTTCGGCGGCGAAGACTGGGGCAAGTGTGCGTACATCGAGAGCAAGCAGACCGAGCGCTGCATCCAGCGCCTCAAGGCTCTCGACCCGCTGGTGATGTGCGACACGGGGTGCCGCGACAAGCACAAGGACCCCTTCTACACCGGGGTCTACCAGTTCCGGGCGTCGCTCAAGGCCAAGTACAAGGGGCTGCGCAAGATCTACGACCTGCCTCCCGAGGAGCGACGCAGGAAGCTGAGCAAGAAGCTCGGCGGGGCTCGCATCGCCTCGGTGGAGCTGTCCGAGTTCATGACGGACATCAACGTGGTGAGCCTGGGCGGGCACGAGTGGTGCGTGGTCCGGCTGGCGCCCTTCGCCGACCTGTGTCAGTCGGGCTCGCTGCCCGTCGCGGGCTTCATGTCCGGCTACCACCCGCTGACGGGCGAGCCCTTCGGTCGCCCCGGCGGTGCCTTCCACGTGTTCGAAGAGACGGGGACGCTCAAGCGCATCACGATCTCGGACGACGAGAAGTACCGCTTGCTCGGCGCGGGGCCCTTCAAGTGGGAGCGCATCGATGGCGATCGCTGCACGCTGCAGGTCAGCGGCAAGACCCTGCACATCGGAGAGGGCGCTCGCCTGCGCAACCAGCAGTTCAAGGGCCTGACACGAATCCGCCTGAGCGACGGGCTCGCCCACATCCGCGCCCGACACGAAGCACAGACGCCTTCGCGACCCCTTTTCGTGCATCCGGTCGACGGCACCAACCCGAAGGAGGACACCAAGCTGGCCAAGAAGCGGCTGGTGGACAACGGCAACACGCTCTACGCGCTGCGCTCGGTGCCCCTGCCCACCATCCGCGAGGTCGAGGGAGCCTTCGCCTCGGCCAAGGACACCAAAGGAGAGCTCGATCGCCTGGAGAGTCGACTCCGTCAGGTGCGAAAGACGGCCGGCTCGAGCCTCCGCACGAAGATCGACGCCTTCCTCGAGCACCTATAGGCCACAACGGAGAGCTGACGATGTTCATCGCCGACGCACTGAGCTTCACGCTGGATGGAGAGACCTACGTGGTCGCGGACCAGGGGCGGGAGGCCGATTTCGAGCACGACATGATCCGGGTGCGGGGCCTCGAGGTGCATCGCTTGCTCGCCCGCGTCGGTCGCCGATCCCACCTGGGAGGTCCCACGTCGCGAACCCGGCGACTGCTCGAGGACGCGGGCTGGCGCAGCGGCGGCCGCCCGGGCGATCCGTGCTCACTCCCGGCCAACCTGGCGCTCTACGTCGTGCCCAAGTGGCCGAGCCTGAACCGCAGCGCGCTGTGCATCGAGCCCGATCACGATGTCGTCGATCTGATGGACCTGAGCGACGCCGAGCCGCTCGGGCAGACGGGGCCGACGGAGACGGAGTGGGTCGAGGTGGTGGTGCTGGATGAAGACGACCGCCCCGTGCCCTTGGTCGACTACGAGATCCGGCTGAGCGATGGACGCGTGAGGCGGGGTCGTACCGATATCAACGGAGCGCTCTACTACGACGGTCTACCGTCGGGCACCTGCGAGCTGGTGCTGCTCGACCGCGACGAGTCGACCTGGGACCTCGTGGCTTCCTGACCCCAACCCGCGTCGGCGAGGTGGCCCGAAATCGAGGCCATGAATTTTCCGCGGTCGCGGATGTTGCGTCGGCACGATGGTGGCGTTACACCAAGTCCGAGGCCCACATTTGCTTACCCTCGACAAGTCGCGTCTTCTGCAGCTGACTCGCAATGCGGACTACGAAGCATTCGTCGTCCAAATGATGGAGCACCTGCGGAAGCACTTTCCGCGCAAGGTCGCCGACTTCGACGACATGGGCCTGGCCGAGCAGATCCACCAAACGCTGCTGCGCGCCTACGACCATGGCTACACCAGCCACGCCGACTGTGCGCGATACCTGGGGCTGGCCGCGGCACTGGGTTGGTCCTTCGACGACGACATCCCGTGGGTTCGGCAGAGCTTGACCGACGGGGCCAGCGAGCCCACCGAGCGGCTCGCCCAAATCCATCAACGCGCCATCCGTATGCTCCGACGCGGCCCTTCTTCCGTTTCGCCGACCTAGGCACCTCCCCACCGATGCCCAAAACCGAGCGCCCCAAGATCCACCCCGCGCTGGCGACCCCGGCATCGAATCAGCCCGGGGACGACATCGAACGCCATTTCTTCGCCAACTGCGGCCCTCACGAGGCCTGGAACGAGCCCGAGCCAGAGCCCGAGACAGACACCGACGAAGACCTGGCCGAAGCTCTCGAGAGCGCCGACGAAGACGTACGCAAGCTACACGGCAGCACGGCATCGACCCCGACCGAGTGTTCGAACAAGCACCTGACGGCGCTCGAAGCCACGCTGACCGATGAAAAGGGTCCGCTCGCCGGGCTCACCGTGCTGTTGCATCGCGCCGAGCCACCCGGGGTGATCGAAGCCAAGACCGACGACGTCGGCTTCGTGCGCTTCGCGGGCCTCGACGAGGGCGACAAACACCAGCTGCAGATCCGCGGAGTGCCGCCGAGCGCCTGGTCCATCGGGAAGAAGGCCGCGCTGCCCGACGACCGAGCCGAGTGCTCCCACGCCGCCAAGTGGTCCCTCAGCAAGAGCAAGCGACCGAAGACCCACGTCGCCCAGCAAGGCGAGAGCATCTGGAGCATCGCGCAGTACTACGGCATCGATGCCGACGAGCTGTGGAAGGCCAACGAGGCGCTCGAAAAAGACGATCGCAGCATGCACGTGCTGTTTCCCGACGACGAAATCACGTTGCCCGAGGACGATGATGACGACCGCCAGGACGTGCCCGTCGGCAAAGAGCTCCAGATCGAGTGCGACGTCGAGCTGCCGCGGCTGCAGTTCGTGTTCAAGGACCAAGAGGGCAAGGCCCTCGAGACCGAGGCCGTGGTGGTCAGCGGAGGCGCCAGTGCGGCCGAGCTGCAGCCCTGGTTCGAGGGCAACCTCGACGGCTCGGGCAAGATCGAAGTCCCGATGCCCAAGTACGACGAGCGCGCGAGCATGCTGGTGGCGTTCGATCTGAAGTTTCCCGAGACCTCGACGACCTATGAAGACGTCGACGGGCTCGAGATGGAGCACGTGCATCAGCCCTCGTCGGCCCAGCTACTGTTCAAGCCCGGCCACCTCGACCCTCTGAGCACGGTCTCGGGGGTCCAGGGGCGGCTGGCCAACCTCGGCTACTACAGCGGCGACGAACGAGGCGAGCTGGGTCCGCTCACCAAGCGGGCCCTTCGCGACTTCCGCCACGACCACGAACTCGAGCCCATGGCAACCATCGACGACGAGATGCGCTCCAGCCTCGACGCCGAGTCCAAATAGTCCTCCCGGGAGACGAATGGCCCTCACTGTTACCGACGTCAATCCAACGTACAGCAAGGTCGCGGGCGGTGGTGCCGTGACCATCACCGGGACCGACTTCACCCAAAAGGTTCGCGTGAAATTCGGGGACACGACCGCCAAGAAGATCGTGCGGGTCTCCGCCACGCAGATCACGGCCGAGATTCCCAAGGCGGCGGTCGGCGGCGAGGTTCAGGTCACGGTGACCAACGATGCGGGTACGTTGTGGGACGGCGGACCGACCGTCGCGTGGGGCACGAACTTCACCTACTACCCCACGGTCACGAGCATCGAGCCCCCGGCGGGACGCATCACGGGCGACACCAACCTTACGATCACGGGTGAGGGCTTCCCGGTCGGGGCCGAGGTCCACATCGATGGCTTCCCCGCGCTGAACACGGTGCGGGTCTCCGACACCCAGATCACCTGCACCACGCGCCAACACGCCGAAGGCCGTGTGCGGCTGTTCGTGTTCAACCCGGGCGACAACCAGGGCTTTTACGCCAATTTCCACTTCCGCAAGCCGATGATCTCGGGCGCGTCGCCGGTCAAGGCCACCGTGGGTGGCGGCACCGACGTCACGATCGACGGCGACTACTTTCCCGATGGGGCGACGGTCCGCTTCGACGGCGCCGTGTCGCCCAACGTCGACTACACCTCCGAGCAACGGATCGTCGCTCGCACGCCCAACCATGTCGCCGGCTCGGTGCGGATCCAGGTCGTGACCCCCGTGCGAGCGCCCGTGCCCCCTGCCCCGCCCGTGCCTCAGGTGCCCGGGGTCGCGGCAGCGACCAGTGCCCTCGACCGCGCGTTCGAGTACTCGGCGGCCGAGATCACGAGCATCGAGCCCGCCCAGGGCCCGGCCACGGGAGGCACGGACGTCACCATCAAGGGGCGCGGGTTCCTGGTCCTCATCGACGATAGTGCCCAGGTCGGCGGCGTCCCCCTGACCGGGGTCAATGTGGTCGACGCCAACACGATCACGGGCACCACCGACGCCGCGAATGCACCCGGGGCCAGCGACGTCTCCGTTCGCAACAACAACGGCGAGGCCGCGGTCACGCTGGCGGGCGCGTTCACGTACGTGGCCCAGGCCACGGTCACCAAGGCCAATCCCGCGTCGGGCCCAGCCGGCACCGCCATCACCATCGAGGGCACCGCGTTCGTCGAGGGCGCCACGGTGAGCGTGGGTGGGGTCGCGGCGACCAACGTCGAGGTCGCCTCCGAGACCGCGATCAAGTGCGTCGTGGGAGCGCATGATGCCGGCCAGGTCAACGTCGAGGTCACCAACCCCGACGGCCCCACGGGGCGGCTCGACAACGGCTTCACGTACACCGCGCTGGCCATCGAGCCCGCCCGGGGCCTGCCCGCGGGCGGTGAGCAGGTCACCATCAAGATTCCCGGCCCGGTCGGCGAAGACGTCGTCGTGCAGTTGGGCGACAACCAAGCCGATCGGGTTCAGGGCAACGAATTCCGGGTCACCACGCCACAGCACGACGCGGGCGCGGTCGACGTCAGCGTGGGCGAAGCGACGCTCGACGACGGGTTCACCTACTCCAGCGTCACCCGCATCGAGCCCAACGCCGGTCCCGCCACCACCACCGTCACGATTCACGGCGCCGGTTTCGATGAGACGACGACCGTATCGATCGGAGGCAACGATGCCGCGCCGGTCACCGTGGTCTCGGCCAACGAGATCAACGTCGCCGCCCCCGTCCACGACGCGGGCGCCGTCGACGTCGTGGTGGGAGGAGCCGGCGCGGGCACCTTCGCGGGCGGCTATACCTACCAGGCGGCAGCGACGGTCACGGGCATCGAGCCCGACACCGCCACCTACCTGGGTGGCACCGAGATCACGATTACCGGGACCGGCTTCATCGAGGGCGCCGCCGTCAGCATCGATGGCAACGACGTCACCGATATCGAGGTCGTCTCGCCCACCACCATCAAGGGCAAGGTCCCCGTGATTCCCGAGGGCGCGCCCTATGCCGCGGTCGACGTCGAGGTCACGAACCCGGGGGCGGCTCAGGTGACCGGGGACGATCTATTCACGTACCGCTCGGCCCCCGTCGTGACTGCGGCCGCCAACCCGGCCCAGGGCAACAAGGGCGGCGGACGCTCGATCACCATCACCGGGACCGGGTTCGTCGACGGGGCCAAGGTCCTGCTCGACGGTGAACAGCTGCCCGGGGTCATCTTCGACAACGCCACCACCCTGCGCGTGCGGGTACCCGCCCACGACAGGGGGCAGGTCCCCATCGCCGTCCACAACCCTCGAGACCCGAACCCGGGAGCCGCGCGCGACGACACCTTCGAGTTCGTGGACGAGCTGCACACCCCCACGGGCGACAACGAGGCCGACTTCCTCATGGACGGCGAGGAGTACTTCACGATGCTCCAGGCGCTCTTCGAGGAAGTTCGGGAAGCCCCCGTCGATCCCAAGGGGCTGACCTACGTGCGCCTGGCCTTCTGGATGATCTGCGACGACGTCACGCTCGGCGATCAGACCGACTTCGGGAAGGCCGAGCACACCCTGCTCAAGTACATCGAGAAGGTCGTGCACAAGGGGCACCACGTGGAGATCATCATGTGGCGCCCCAAGATCCACGAGCAGCAGTTTGGCGAGGGCCAGGGCGTGTTCGAGGCGAACGACAAGTTCGCCAAGGAGGTCTACAAGATCGACGTCGCGATGGCCGACGTCGAAGGCTCGGGCCGAGCCCGCGTGTACTTCGAGTCCTACGAAGGTGAGGTCGGGGCCAGCAACCACCAGAAGATGGCGATCTTCTCCATCGGCGGTCAGCGCCAGGTCATGATCGGCGGCATCAACCTCAGCCAGGGCTACTTCGCGTCCGACGACCATCGATTTCCCGACCCGACCGCGGGCGGCACGCCCTGGCACGACGCCGCCGTGTATCTCCGCGGCCCCATCACCGACGACATCGAGCGCGAGTGGATGCGCCGCTGGGATCGCACGCGAGATCTCGAGTCCAGCCTGTGGGGCTTCGCCAATCTTCTCGGGTCCGACGGCGAGTTCCTCGCCCGCGACTTTGCGCTGTTCAACGACACCGTGGTCCGCCAGCGCGCCATCGCGACCGAGCGCAACGAGACGATCCAGGACTCCCACGGCGACAACCGCGACGTCACCATCGTTCGTACCCGGTCGATCAGCAACGGGCTGACCGTCACCCGTCACACCTGGCTGCGCGACAAGGTCATCGAGCGCATCAACGGGTCCGACAACACGATCTACTTCGAGAACTACCACTTCAGCGATCCCGACGTGGTGCGGGCCGTATACGAGCGCCACGAAACCCGCTCGGGCGCAGGGGCAGATCTCAAGCTCGTGGTGCTCATTCCCGGGAACATGAGCCCGACCTCGAGCTACATGACGCGCCGCGCCTGGCTGCAGTGCGCCCTGCGCTTCGAGGACGGCACCACCAACACCCCGTATACGCGCAGCGTCGTCTATGACGACGGAGGCGTGGTCCGCGAGATCCAGCGCAACGACTGCATCCAGTGGGACGTGCACGACTGCTACGACCCCGACGAGCCGCTCGCGACCAAGTGGCTCGAGAACGACTCGCTGACCTTCCGTACCAACGTCGCCGGCCCCACGGAGATCCGGTTCTCGGACATCCTGGCCGTGGACACCGACCTGCACTTTTACGCGCCCTACTACATCACCGCGGGGATGGGCCTGAACATGGTCTACACCCACTCCAAGATCGCGTCGTTCGACGACACCTGGCTGGTGGTGGGCTCGGCCAACTGGTCGTTCCGCAGCATGCAGTACGACGGGGAAATCTCGGCATTCATCAACGACGCGGGCATCGCCGCGGCCTCCGTCCAGCAGCTGCTACGCCACTTCAATACCCACGTGGTCGCGCCGATCCCGTTGGCGACCGTGGAGACGCTGGCGATGAACAACGCGGGCGCCCTGGTCGGCGATCGCTTCATGATGCTGCCCGCCGACATCTACAACCCCGGCGACCTGGGCAACCCCTACCTGAAGTTCTCGCGCGCCGTGCCGCGGGCCCTCGAGGTCCGCAACGTGGTCGACTTTTTCTCGGCCCCGAGCGAGCCCAACTACACCTGGCTGTGAAGCGGGCTCGGACCGCTCATTCGCAGGTCTCGGCCGACTCGGAGGCGTGCTCGCAGGTGGCGGTCGCGTCGTCGCAGGCCCGGGCATACCGAGGCTCTTCGGTGTGCTCGTCGGCGAGGGCACACATGCGGCTTCGTAGGTCGCAGATGTGACTCGCCAGCACCTTGATTCGCTCGCAGCGATCCCCTTCGGACTTCGTGTTGCCCGTCTTGGAGTCGACCGCCGTCGGTGCGGCCGTGGGCCCCTCGAGCCCGCGCAGCTCGTCTCGAGCCGCGGCGAGCTCGGCCTCGAGCTGCTGCATGTCGTCCATCATGGCGCCGTCACCCGAGCCGTAGTCGCGACGTTGCTTGCTGTCCGGCGGCGAGGTCCCGGGCGGGTCGCTGGCCCGGCACGCCGAAAGCCCGAACACGCCCGCGGTCAGCACCACGGCGGCGAGCGACCAGCTCTGGCTCACGGCATCTCCGCGAGCTCGCGCTCGAGCAGGGTTCGGTTCATCTCGAGCGCCTGCTCGTAGGCGGTCAGGGCATCGTCGTCGCGGTCGAGTCCCTCGAGCACCTGGCCCCGCAGCGCGACCAAGCGCGCCGTGAAGGGGTTGGTGTCGACGTCGGCATACTCGGCGCCCAGGCCCTCGTCGGCGATGGCCAGCATCGTCTCGCCGGGCACGGGGTCGACATCGGGGTGATCGAGACGCAGTCGCAGGAGGCGACCGTAGGCATCGTGGCGCAGCTGCACCGCGACGTCGCCCCCGGTCTCGCGATCGGGCCAGTCGTGGGTGCGCAAGGCTTCGAGCGCGGCGATGGCCCCCTTGAAGTCATCGTTGTCGAGCAACAGATCGATGCGACGATTCTCGGTCTCGAGCAGCTGCCCCAGCGCGACCACGGTGTCGGGCCGACTGGGCGCCAGGCGGCCGGCTTGGGCCAGCCCGACCAGCATCGCCAACGCGCCGAGCATCATGCCCAGGGCGACGGGAAGCCAGCCGCGCGCTCGTCCACGCGGGTTCATGGCGCGCCTCCCATGGTCCGGCCGTCGGCCGTCAGGGCCGAGGCGAGCAGCTCACCGCGAAGCTGCGTGCGGCCGTCTTCGACGGAGCGCTGCACCTGACGTCGGGCGCCCGGCTCGAGCATCGCGAACTGAGCCTCGATGGTCGCGGCCATGTCCGCCCGACCACCGCCGGATTCTTCGACCTGCGCCACCTGGGGCGTACCCGTGCTCGTCGGGCCCTCGGTCGTCGGGGCCCACACCATGACCAACACGGCTGCCGCCGCGGCGGCCGTTCCCAGCCCGCCCGCGAGCACCCACGGACGTCGCAGCCACGCCCGCCAACCCGTCTTGGCCTTCTCTTCATCGAGCGCGGCATCGAGATCACCCCAGAGGGAATCGAGCGCGTCGTCATCGATGGCCTGCGGAGCCCGGGCGTGACGCAACAGGTGCACCACCGCGAGCTCGTCTTCCACACTGCCCTGGTCGCCCTCGGCCTGCTGCCCGGCCCTCAGCGCGACCTCCCACTGGGGGTCGAGCACCACGCCGCTGTGCGACTTCGGCGTGGATTTGTCATTGGCGGGCATGGTCGCTCCTCGTGCTGCCGGGGTGGGTCCCCCCGGTCGTGGGCCGGAACGCGCGCCGCGATGGACCACTTACAGGGCCCATGTCGAGTTCGCGCCATCCTCGCCTCGCCATCCATTCCTTCATATCTCACCTCGTAGAGGCATGCCCTGCTTTTCGCAGGCCTGCTTGAAGCTACGGCACGCTCGGTACAGCAGCACATCGAGTGTGCCCACCTTCACATCCATGATCTTGGCGCAGTCGTCGCGGTCGCGATCCTCGAGCAGCCGCAGGCGCAAGACCTTGGCGTAGCGAGGGTTGAGGGTCTCCAGCACCGTCTCGATCTGTTTGCGCAGTTGCTCACGCTGCACCTCTTCTTCCCCGGGCGACTCCGCCTTGCCTCCGCCGAAGGCGTCGACGTGCTCGGCGAACGCCCCCCGCAGCCGCTGCCGCCGCCCCGATGCGCGCAACAAGTCGCGCGCCTTGTTCTTCGCCAGCACCTTCAGCCAGCTGTAGATGCCCGGCGCCTTCCACTGATAGTTGGGCAGCGCCCGGTTGGCCGCGAGGAAGGTCTCCCGCAGGCAGTCCTCCGCATCGTCGGCGTCGCCCAACATCGGGATGAGCACGTAGCCGTACAGCGGTCGCGCGTAGGCGCGATAGATCTGCGAGAACGCCCGCCGGTCTCCCGACTGAGCCCGCGCGACGACGCTTTCTTCGTCGGGCAAGGCCTGCGGGCGAGCGCTCACGGCGGCGAGAGTATCGCGCAGACCGCTGCGGCCCAACTTCTGCGGAGACCGGTGCGGGCCGGATCGCGGAATTCGACTAGCATGCGCCCGTGCCCCGCCTCGATGCCCTGATCGCGCGAAACCTGGGGATTTCGCGACGCCAGGTGACCCGCCTGCTCCGAGCGGGGCGGATCGAGACGCAGGAGGGTCAGCGGGTCGACGACGGCCGCGAGCCCTGCCGACCCAGCGACGGCCCGCGCCAGGTGGTGGTGGACGGGGAGCCGCACACGCTGCACCACCGGGTGAGTCGGCTGCTGCACAAGCCCCTGGGCGTCGTGACGGCCCACCGCGATGCCCGGCATCCCACCGCCTACGCGCTCATGGAAGACGCTCCGCTGTTCAAGGAGCTGCGCGCGGTGGGCCGGCTCGACCTCGACACGAGCGGCCTGCTGCTGTGGACCACGGACGGCACGCTGCTGCATCGGCTCACGCATCCTCGGTATGCGGTCCCCCGCGAGTATCACGTGGGCCTCGCTCGGGACTTCGCCGAGCCCGGCCCCGACCTCGAGCTGGACGACGGGCACCGACCCACCATCGGAACGCTGCTGCGCACCGATCCGAGCACCATGCACCCCGCCCTGCGGCGCTCCGAAGGCGCCGTCGTGCACGCGACCATCACGTTGACCAGCGGTCGTTTCCACGAAGTTCGCCGGATCTTTGCCGCGCTCGGCTCCGAGGTCCTCGACCTGTGCCGGGTCCGCTACGGCGACGTGCTCCTGCCCGAGACGCTGCCCGCCGGGCGCCACGAAGCCATCGATCTACACGCGCGCTTTCATGGCCTCAGCCCCGCTCCGACCTGACGGTTCGGATGGACAGGCTCGCGAGACCAGACGTAGGCTTCGCGCCATGGCTCGATTTGGTCGCCGCTCGCTCCGTATCGCCGCGATGTGTTCCCTGGCCGTGACGCCCGGCTTGGCCTGCACTCAAGACGGGGCCAAGCCCCCCGCCACCACCAAGGCGGGCGCGCCGGGCAAGGCCGACGCGAAATCTCCGACGCCGCCGCCGCCCGCCACCAACGGTCAGCCCACCGATGAGGCGCCCGCAGTCGCGACCAAGCCGATCCCCACGCCGCCGAGCGGCCCTCACCCCTTCGGGGCCCGCGACATGATCGCGACCGATCGGCTGAGCGGGCACGCCGTGTCCCCCGACGGCAAGACCATCGTGTTCGTCCGCCGCCAGTTCGACCACGCCACGGGCAAGCGCAGCTCGGACCTGTGGACGGTGCCCGCCGCGGGCGGCGACGCCAAGCCGCTGGTCGAGGACAACGCCTCCGATCGCAGCCCGCAGTGGTCCCCCGACGGCAAGCACATCTACATGCTCTCGTCGCGCAGCGGCAGCAGCCAGGTCTGGCGAGTGAACGCCGACGGCAGCGCGCCCACCCAGGTCACCGATCTGCCCCTTCCCGTGGCCAACCTGAAGGTCTCGCCCGCGGGCGACCGCATCGCGTTCACCACCGACGTGTTCGTCGATTGCAAAGACTTGGCCTGCACGAAGGCTCGGCTCGACGACGCCGAGGCCGACCCCAGCACGGGGCAGACCTACGACCAGATGTTCGTGCGGCACTGGGACACCTGGAAGGACGGCCGCCGCTCCCACCTGTTCACCATGGCCCTGTCCGGGGGCGAGCCGGTCGACGTGACGAAGGGCCAGGACGCCGACATCCCCAGCAAGCCCTTCGGTGGCGCCGACGAGTACACCTTCTCGCCCAACGGCAAGACCCTGGTCTACACCGCGCGCGAGGTGGGGGCCTCGGAGCCCTGGTCGACCAACTTCGACCTGTTCTCGGTCGCGGCCGACGGCCGCGGAGAGCGGGTCAACCTGACGTCGGACAACCCGGCTTGGGACACGCACCCGGTGTTCTCGCCCGACGGCAAGACGCTCGCGTGGACGGCCATGGAGCGCGCGGGCTACGAGGCGGATCGCTTCGGGATCAAGATGCGCTCGTGGCCCGAGGGCGAGACCCGCACGGTGGCCGAGTCGTGGGACCGTAGCGCGCGGAGCCTGTCGTTCGCGCCCGACGGCGCCTCGCTGCTCGTGACCGCGCAGCACGTGGGTCAGGTGGCGTTGTTCCGCATCGGCCTGGCCGACGACGCGGTGACCGAGCTGGCCGGCGACGGCACGATCTCGGGGGCCGCGTTGGCGGGCGACCGCATCGTGTTCGCGCGCCACGACCTGCGCCGCCCCTCCGACCTGTGGTCGATCCCCGCGGCGGGCGGCGAAGCCACCGCTCTCACCGAGCTCAACCGGGAGCGCCTGTCCGGCGTACAGATGGGCGAGCCCGAGCAGTGGAACTTCCCCGGCTGGAACGACGAGACGGTCTACGCCTACGCGGTCAAGCCGGTCGGCTTCGAAGAAGGCAAGAAGTACCCGCTCGCCTTCCTCATTCACGGCGGCCCGCAGGGGTCCTTCGGCAACAAGTTCCACTACCGCTGGAACCCGCAGACCTACGCCGGAGCCGGCTACGCGGTGGTCATGATCGACTTCCACGGCTCGACCGGCTACGGCCAGGACTTCACCGACTCGATCGGCGGCGACTGGGGCGGCAAGCCGCTCGTGGACCTGCAGCGCGGCTTGAAAGCAGCCACCGATCGCTTCGACTGGATCGACGGCGACAAGGTCTGTGCCCTGGGCGCTTCGTACGGCGGCTTCATGATCAACTGGATCGAGGGCAACTGGCCCGACCGATTCCGCTGCCTCGTCAACCACGACGGCGTGTTCGATCAGCGCTCGATGTACTACGCGACCGAGGAGCTGTGGTTCCCCGAGTGGGAGCACGGCGGGCCCTACTACGCCAACGCCGACGCCTACGAGAAGCACAACCCAGTGCGCTTCGTCGAGAACTGGAAGACGCCGATGTTCGTGATTCACGGCACTTTGGACTACCGCGTGCCCGAGACGCAGGGCCTCGGCGCGTTCACGGCTCTGCAGCGGCGCGGCATCGACAGCCGCTTCCTGCGCTTCGGCGACGAGAACCACTGGGTGCTCAACCCGGCCAACAGCCTCCAGTGGCATGCCGAGGTCGAGAGCTGGCTCGATCGCTGGCTCGGGGCGACCGCCGGCTGAACCGGCCACCATCGGCGCGGGGTTTTCACCCACAGTCGACCTGGAGCCGGGCCGACCGGCGGCGAAGAACCCGCGCCTCGCGCGGGTCGGGGGGGCTATCATCAGCGCCCGTGGCAGCGGCGGGCTGACGGGCCCGGAACCGAGGAACGGACGCGAACGAAACATCGCCCCGCTTCCCCCCGTTAGTCAGGTGTCCGCATCAGCGAGCCCGTGTTCCCGTGACCCCGAACCCCAACGCCAAGCACGCGATCCTCCAAGACCTCAAACAAGGTCAGAAGGTCCGCCGTGCGCACTTCCTGCCCGCCGTGGGGCTCGTGGCCATCGTGGTCGTCGGTGTGTTGGTCTCGATGAAGACTCGGCCCGATCTGCTCGAGCTCCCTCCGGCCCAGCTCGCCTTGCAGGGATGTTTGTGGATCTTGTGCCTGCTCGTCATGCCCGCCGTGGGCGTGGGCTTGCTGTTTCCGAGCCGTACCGCTCGCTTCGCCCTCGCGGGCACGGCCATCTTGTTGGCTGCCGCCGCGGCGACCGGCTGGCCCTTCGCTCATGTGCACCACGGAGGTGAGGGCGGCGTCGATCGTTGCCTGTCGCTGGTGATGGGCACGGGCGTCATGTTGGTGCTGATCGGCTTCCTCAGCGGGGCCTTCGTGCAGCGGCGCGGCGTCTCGGGTGTGTTCTGGGTCGCCTCGGGCCTGGCCTTGGTCGCGCTCAACGTCGTGACCTGGCACTGCCCCAGCTCTGGGCTCATGCACATCCTGCCGAGCCACCTCGGCGGCGCAGCCCTGCTGCTGGGCTTGGCGGTCGTGGTCGGCATCCTCAGTCGTCGCAAGCCCTCGGCCTGAGGCGACCGTGTCCGAAGTGAATCCGAGCGTGCGCCCGGCCTTGCGCATCGCCGCGCTCGTACCCGCCACCACTGCCGAAGGCCCCGGGCTGCGCCTGGCGATCTGGGTGCAGGGGTGTGCGCTCCGCTGCCCGGGCTGCTGCAACCCGGAGTTTTTCAACGCCGGCCGCGGCGAAGCCACCGAGGTCTCGTCGGTCCTCGCGCGTGTGGACGAGTCGATGCGCGCGCACGGCATCGAGGGCCTCTCGATCCTCGGCGGCGAGCCCCTCGAGCAGATCGACGGCGTCACCGCCCTCGCCCACGGTGCCCGACGACGAGGGCTCGGCGTGCTGTTGTTCTCCGGGTACCGCCTCGACGAAGCGCAGCGCCGCCCGGGCTTCGCCTCGCTGTGGTCCCAGGTCGACACGATGCTCGACGGTCGCTTCGACGCCAAGCAGCCCGAGCCGCCCCCGCATGCGGGCGGCCGTCGCTTCATCGGCTCGCGCAACCAACGGCTCCACCACCGAACGGCTCGCTATCGCGATCCTTCTTTGTGGCAGGGCTCGCCGCGCATCGAGGTGCACCTCGACGATCAGGGCGGCTTCAATGCCCACGGGGAACCGGTCGCGGTTCGAGATCTCCTTCGGGCCCTCGATCGGCGCTGAGCGCCCCTAGCACCCCAGATTTCGCCTATTTGGCGATCTCTCGCCGATCCAGCCAACCGTGATTTCTTTCACGCCGACATCTACTGCGATGTATCCTGAAGTAGGTGCCAGGAGTAGGGATGATGAACGGAAAAGACGTAGATGTGATGGTGCGATGGCAACGTGAGTCCAAGCTGGCGCTCGATCAGCTGCGACAGCAGCGATCACAGCACGAGGCCTCCCTGGAAGCGGCGATGGAGGCCATTCGCGTGCACACCGAGGCGGTCGAGCGCATCGAAGGCGACATCGAGGTCCTCGAGACGGCGCTGGCTTGTGTCGAGCACGAGCACGAAACGGTGCCCGCACCGGCCCAGCCGTTGCGCCCGGTTGCCACGCTGCCGACCGCGGTGGGACAACACTGAGCGACTCATGGCCGACGCTCCCCGACGTCCTTGGTACTGGCTGCTCAAGAGCGAGCCGGATGCGTATTCCATCGACGACCTGAAGCGCGACGGCCGTGAGCCCTGGGACGGCATACGCAACTTCTCGGCTCGCAATCGCATGCGGGAGATGAAGTGCGGCGAGCTGGCGCTGTTTTACCACTCGAGCACCAAGCCGACCGGCGTCGTCGGTCTGTGCCGCGTGGTCCAAGAGGCCTACCCCGATCCCAGCCAGTTCGACGCGAAGAGTCGGTACTTCGACGCCAAGTCGACGCAGGAAAAGCCGCGCTGGTCGATGGTCGACGTGGAGTACGTCGGCCATCTGCCACGCATGGTGACGCTCGACGAGATCAAGGACGAAGCGGCGCTGTCCGAGATGGTGCTGGTCCGGCGGGCGCGGCTATCGGTGCAGCCGGTCACCAGCGCCGAGTTTCGCCACATCGTAAAGATGGGCGGCGGCACGATGCCCAAGCGCTCGAAGTAGCCGCCCCTCAGGCGGGTTCGGGCAGCGCGGCCAGGTCGGCGAGCATCCGCGACGCTCGCTCGGGCGCCATGAAGCTGTGCTCGATCGACGCCTGCGCCAGCGCCCGTAGCCGCGATGCGCCCCAGCCGAAGGTATCCGCCACGCGCTCGTATTCCTGCACGAGGTTGGTCTGAAATAGCGGCGGATCGTCGCTGCCCAGGCTCACCTTCAGGCCAGCATCGAGCAGCTTCGGCAGCGGGTGCTCGACCATGCTGCCCACCACCCCGAGACACACGTTGCTGCTCGGGCAGACCTCGAGGGGGATGCCCTCGGTGCGCAGGTGCTCGACCAGGCTCGGGTCGTCGAGGCATCGCACGCCGTGGCCGATGCGCTCGGCTCCCAGCAGTCGCAGCACTTCCCACATGCGCTCGGGGCCGTCCAGCTCGCCCGCGTGGGGCAGGCTGTGCAGGCCCGCCGCCTTCGCCCGCGCAAAGACATCGCGAAGCGGCTCGGTCTCGTGGGGCCGATCCTCGGGGCCGCCGAGCCCCAGGCCGACCACCGCGCCCGGATCGAACGCGGCCATGGTCATCGCAAACTCGAGGGTGGGGTCGGCTTGCTCCGGGAAGATGCGGACGATGTCGAAGACCCAGCGCAGCTCGATGTCGTGGCGCTGTCGCACGCGGGCCCGGCCCGCCTTCAGCCCCTCGAGCATGGGCTCGTCCGCGATGCCGCGGTGACGGTGGAGCGCGGGGGTAAAGGTGACCTCTGCATAGCCGACCCCCTGCGCGTGGAGCCGCCGCCCCAGGTCTTCGACGATCGCGGCGAAGTCCTCCGCCTCGTGCAGGCAGGAGGCAATCGCCAGGTACAGCCGTAGGAAGCCCGAGAAGTCGACGAAGGGAAAGGCGTCGCGTAGGTCAACGGACTCGTCGTCCGGGTCGACACCCGGCAGCGTCACGCCGCGTTTTTTGGCCAACGTGCGAGCCGTGGCGGGGCTGACGGAGCCCTCGAGGTGCAGGTGGAGCTCGGCCTTGGGCATGGCCCGAATGAAGTCCGCGAGGGCGCGCGAGGGCATGGCGGCCGCAGGCTATCAGGCATGGCAGGTCTTGCTACCCTGCGGTCGATGAACACCGCGGCCTACAAGACGATCCCTCCCCGCGAGATCCCGTTGGGTTGGGCCCTGGTTCCGGTCGCGGCGCTCGTCGCCTTCCTCTCGTTCGTGCTCATCGTCTTGCCCCGTTTCGAGCCGACCTACGAGGGCACGGGGCACGTGCCTCTGCTGGCCGCAGCCGTGGTGGCCGCCCTGGTCGCCAGCCGCTTCGGCTACGGCTGGGACGCGCTCGAAGCCGCGATCACCGACGCGATCAAGCGCGCCATGCCGGCCGTGCTCATCCTGATGGTCATCGGCATGCTCATGGGCACCTGGATCGCGGGCGGCATCGTGCCCGCCCTGGTGCACTGGGGCCTGGACCTGCTGTCCCCGACCTGGTTTCTGCCCACCGCGTGCGCCGTGTGCTCGATCGTCAGCGTGGTGAGCGGCTCGTCGTGGTCGACCGCGAGCACCGTCGGCGTGGCGCTCATCGGCATCGGAAACGAGATGGGCATCGACCCCGCGATGACGGCCGGCGCCATCGTCAGCGGGGCCTACTTCGGCGACAAGCTCTCGCCGATGTCCGACACCACCAACCTCGCGCCCGCGATGGCCGGGACCTCGCTGTTCGTGCACATCCGCCACCAGATGTACACCACGGGCCCCGCGTGGGTCATCGCGATGATCGGCTACACGATCCTCGGCATGAACCTGACGCCCAACGTGGACGCGGCCGCCTCGGGGGGCCTCCAGCAGGTACTGCAGGCCAACTTCCACCCCGGGCTGCTTCACCTGCTGCCCCCCACGGTCGTGCTGTTGCTGGTGATGCGCAGGGTCCCCGCGCTGCCGCTGCTGCTGGTCGGCGCCACCCTCGGCGGGGTGGTGGCGGTCGTGGCCGAGGGCGCCACCGTCGGGCAGGTCTTCACCGTCGCGCTCGAGGGCTACACCAGCGCCACCGGAGACCCCAAGGTCGACGAGCTGCTCACCCGCGGCGGCATGTTCAAGATGGAGTCCACCATCTTCTTGGTCATCTGCGCGATGGCCTTCGGCGGCATCATGGAGGGCACGGGCATGCTGCGGGTCATCGCCAGTCGGCTGCTCGAGTCGGCCCGCTCGGTGGGCTCGCTCATCGCCACTACCGTGCTCACTGCGTTCGGGCTCAACGTGGTGGCGGGCGACCAGTACATCTCCATCGTGGTGCCCGGCCGCATGTACGCGCGGGCCTACCGAGAGCGAGGGCTGCACGGCAAGAACCTGTCCCGGGCGCTCGAGGACGGCGGCACCATCACCTCGCCGCTCATCCCGTGGAACTCCTGCGGTCACTTCATGGCGACCACCCTGCTGGTCTCCACTGGCTCGTACTTCATGTATGCGTTCCTCAACCTCGCCAACCCGCTGATCTCGATGATCTACGGGTTCACGGGGTGGACCATCGTGCGGATCAACCCCGACGAGATGGAAGCCGAAGGCGAGCTGATTTCCGACTCGCCCGCGGTGCGCTGAGCCCCCGGCCACGGGGGTCGCGAGCGTGCCGCGGACCGGCACGCTCGCTCGTACACGGCCGCGCGCCTACGGAGCGCAGTGACCACACTCGGTGCAGGCGTCCCAGCAACAGTCGCCGAAGAACACACAGGACGGGTCGCACCAGCACCCGCCGCCTCCGATGAAGCCCCCGCAGCCCGAGGCACAGGCGCAGTCGTTCGGGCAGTTGAACTGCGTCTCGCCCGGTCCGCAGGTCCCGTCGCCGCAGGAGTCGCACGCACAGTCGACGACGCAGGAGGCACACGACTCGCCCGAGGCCATGTCGCAGATGCCATCGCCGCAGGGGTCACACACGCCACAGTCGGCGTCGCAGGTGACGCACGACTCGCCGAGGGCGGGCTCGCAGACCCCGTTGCCGCAGTCTCCACAGGCGCCGCAATCGGCCGGGCAGGTGATGCACGACTCGCCGATACCCGGGTTGCAGAACCCGTCGTTGCAGCCCGAGCACGTGCCGCAGTCCGCCGGGCACGAGTCGCAGGTCTCGCCCGCCACCGGGTCGCAGGAGCCGTCGCCACACACCGCACAGGGACCGCAGTCCGCCGCGCACGAGGCACAGTCTTCGCCCGCCCCGAGGTCGCAGAGCCCGTCGCCGCAGCCCGGGCATGCGCCACAGTCGACGGCGCAGGTCGTGCACGACTCGAGGGCGTCGCAGGTCCCGTCGCCGCAGGTGCCACAGGCTCCGCAGTCCGCCGCACAGGAGGCACAGTCCTCGCCCGCCGCGGCGTCGCAGACCCCGTCGCCGCAGCCCGCACAGGGACCGCAGTCCGCTGCACAGGTCGCGCAGTCCTCGGTGGCGTCGCAGGTGCCGTCGCCACAGACCACGCAGGGGCCACAATCGGCCGCACAGGTCGCACAGTCTTCACCGTCGACCGGCTGACACACGCCGTCGCCACAGCCTCCACAGGGGCCGCAGTCGCCCGGGCACGACGCACAGTCTTCCCCGGCATCGCAGACCCCGTTGCCGCAGCCTCCGCAGGGGCCACAGTCCGCCGCACAGGTGTTGCAGTCCTCGCCCGCTGCCGCGTCGCACAGGCCATCGCCGCACACCGAACAGGGGCCGCAGTCCGCCGCACAGGTGTTGCAGTCCTCGCCCGCCGCCGCGTCGCACAGACCGTCGCCGCAGGTCACACAGGGACCGCAGTCCGCCGCACAGGTGTTGCAGTCCTCGCCCACCGCCGCGTCGCAGACCCCGTCGCCACAGCTCACGCAGGGGCCACAGTCGGCCGCACACGAGCCGCAGTCTTCACCCGCCGCCGCATCGCAGACTCCGTCGCCGCAGCTCGGGCACGCGCCACAGTCCACCGCACACGAGGCACAGTCTTCGCCCGCCGCCGGGTCACAGACCCCGTCGCCACACGAGACGCACACGCCACAGTCGGCTTCGCACGAGGCACAGTCCTCGCCCGCCGCCGGGTCACACAGCCCGTCGCCGCACGAGACACAGGGGCCACAATCGGCCGCGCACGAGCCACAGTCTTCGCCCGCCGCCGGGTCGCACACTCCGTCGCCGCAGCTGGGACATGCGCCACAATCGAGGGCACACGAAGCGCAGTCTTCGCCCGCCGCCGGGTCGCAGACTCCGTCGCCACACGAGACACAGGGCCCGCAGTCGGCCGCACACGTCGCGCAGTCCTCACCCGCCGCCGGGTCACAGACCCCGTCGCCGCAGGTCACACAGGGACCGCAGTCGGCCGCACACGTGGCACAGTCCTCGCCGATCGCTCCGTCGCAGACCCCGTCACCACAGGTGACGCAGGGTCCACAGTCCACGGGACAGGTCCCGCAGTCCTCGCCCGCCGCCGGGTCGCATGCACCGTCGCCGCAGCTGGCACACGGGCCACAGTCGGCCGGGCACGTGCCGCAATCCTCGGCCGCGGCCGGGTCACAGACCCCGTCGCCACACGCCGAGCAAGGGCCACAGTCGAGCTCGCACGTGGTGCAGTCCTCGCCCGCCGCCGCGTCGCAGGCCCCGTCGCCGCAGGTCGGGCACGCCCCGCAGTCGACCGGACACGTCGCGCAGTCCTCGGCGAAGGCCGGGTCGCAGACCCCGTCGCCACACGCCGCACAGGGACCACAGTCCGCGACACAGTTGCCGCAGCTCTCGCCCACCGCCGGGTCACAGACCCCGTCGCCGCAGGTCGGGCATGGGCCGCAGTCGACCGGGCAGCTGCCGCAGTTCTCCGACGCCGGGTCGCAGACCCCGTCGCCACAGGTCGGGCACGCCCCGCAGTCGAGCGCACAGCTGCCGCAGTCCTCGGTGGTCGGGTCGCAGAACCCGTCGCCACAGGTCGGGCACGGGCCACAGTCGGGCACGCAGGTCGCACAGCTCTCGCCCGAGGCCGCATCGCAGATGCCGTCACCACAGGCACAGGGACCACAGTCCGCGCTGCAGGTGGTGCAGTCCTCGCCCGCGAACGGGTCGCAGAACCCGTCGCCACAGCTGGCACAGGGGCCGCAGTCGAGCTCACAGGTGGTGCAGTCCTCGCCCGCGAACGGGTCGCAGAACAGGTCGCCACACGCCGGGCAGGTGCCACAGTCCTGCGCACAGAACAGGCAGCTCTCGCCCGCCGCTTCGTCGCAGAACCCGTCGCCGCACGCCGAACAGGGGCCGCAGTCGTCCTCACAGGAGAAACAGGTCTCCCCCACGAAGGGATCGCAGACCCCGTCACCGCAGCCGCTACAGGGGCCGCAGTCCTCTTCGCAGTTGAAGCAGAACTCCAGCGAGGCCGCGTCGCAGAAGCCGTCGCCGCAGGAGCCACAGTCGCCGCAGTCCTCGGGGCAGCTGAAGCAGAACTCCAGCGACTCGGCATCGCAGACGCCGTCGCCACACTCGCCACACGAGCCGCAGTCCTCTTCACACGAGAAGCAGAACTCGCCCGAGAACACGTCACAGAAGCCGTCGCCGCAGCTTCCACACTCGCCGCAATCCTCTTCGCAGGTGAAGCAGGCCTCACCGGAAATCGGGTCGCAGACCCCGTCCCCGCAGGCGCCACAGGGGCCGCAGTCCTCGGGACAGGTGAAGCACAGCTCGCCCTCGAGCGGGTTGCAGACCCCGTCGCCGCAGTCGCCTCCACAGGGGCCGCAGTCCTCGGGGCAGTTGAAGCAAATCTCGCCGGACAGCGGCTCGCACACGCCGTCGCCACAGCCTCCGCACACGCCACAGTCCACGGGGCAGTTGCGGCACTGCTCGCCCGAGCCCGGGTTGCACACGCCATCGCCACACGACGGGCACGGGCCACAGTCGCTCGAGCAGTTGTCACAGGACTCGCCCTGGCTGGGCTCGCAGACCCCGTTGCCGCAGGTCGGGCAGCTGCCGCAATCGGTCGGGCAGACCTCGCAGTTTTCACCCGCGCCACAGATCGCGTCGCCACAGAACTCGCAGGGCCCACAATCCTCGGGGCAATCGGAGCAGGTCTCGGTCCCGTCGCAGACCAAGTTGCCGCATACGGGGTCGTCGGTGTCCGTGCCCGGGTCGTCGGTGTCCGTCCCCGGATCCGTATCGGTGGCGACGTCGGTGTCGGTCTCCTCGACGGGACGGGGTGGTGGATCGAGCTGAAGGTCGGTGCGACCGCAAGAAGCGAGCGCCAACACGCCCCACAGCAACCAGATCCATTTCAAAGACCAATGCATGATGTAGACCCGCCTGTCGGCCGAATAGCCGTCGAGCAGCATTTCATCGTACCCGACGATCTGCCGATCCCCCAAAGCTCTGAGCC
The DNA here is from genome assembly GCA_039028615.1 of Myxococcota bacterium. GTDB lineage: Bacteria > Myxococcota_A > Polyangia > Nannocystales > Nannocystaceae > Paraliomyxa. Next base: position 472,435 of record JBCCHT010000001.1, read on the forward strand.
ATCACGCGCATCGCACTGAACAGGCGACGCCTGCGCACGGCGGGCTCCCGTGCCCGATCGGACGGATCCGGGCCCATGGCCCCGATTCGGCCCTGATCCCGCAAGACGCCGAAATCCGCGCCGATTTCGACGGGCCCGACCTACGGTGGCATCGCACCCACATGTGCATGCGTGGCTCAACCCTCCCAACACGCGCCGAAACGCCCCCCGTTTCCTCTTGGACGGGGGGTCAACGCGATCCGCGACAGCGGTCGTCGGGGCTGGCCGAGCAGCCTTCGCAGTCCCAGCCGAAACCGTCGAGCAGCACCAGCGTGTCGCGCTGGTCATCACCCATGTCGAACAGCGCCACCGTCAGCTCGAGCTGCTCGTGCGGCACCGACGAGCCCTCGACGCGGAACCAGCCCGTGCCCCCGCCCTCGTCGAACTCGTGGGCGGAAAACCCGGTGCCGGCGAGTTCGGCCGAGTTTTCGTGGAAGGGCACGGGCCACTGCGCTCCCACGCTGCACGCCTCACCTTCGGGCACGCACAGGTTGCCGACGTAGCTCTCCGAGCTGCTCCACACCACCAGCATGTCGTTGAACACGGTGCCTACTGACTCGGGGAACTCTTCGGAGAACAGGGCCGCATCGAAGGCAAAGCCGTAGGTGCCACTGGGGACTTCGGTGCGGAACTGAAACCACACCAGGTCGTACGCGGCACTGCCCCCGCCGAGCCACTCGTTCCACAGCGTGTTGGAGCAGTCGCCCGTGCCATCGCAATCGACGAAGGGCTCGAAGCCGCCGCCGAAGGCCGCGGTCATGGGCGCGGGCAAGGGCTTGTCATCGGGGTTGTCGTTGGCGTCCTCGACGAGCACGTCCATCGTGACCGCGCCGAGCTCATCGGTCGGCGGCAAGGTCCCGGTGGAGAGAATGAGCAGCTGCTCCCCCTGCGTCGGGCCCCACGTCGGTTCACCCGTTTCTTCATCGTCATGCGTGCCCAGCCGACGAGCGACGCGCCAGGCGTCGGGGTCGGCCGAGGCAAAGGTCGCAAACGACAGCGGCACGGTGGCATCGGCCGGGCCCACGCATCCCAGCTCCATCGCTTGCAGGGGCTCGGGCGAGTCCGTGGGCGCATCGCAGGGCACCAGCTGCAGCGGTGACTCGCACGCGGGCTCGGCCCCCGAATCGTCGCCGCTCGAAGACTCACTGGACTCGCCGTCCGCCCCCTCCCCCGTCGCACCACTCGAGCTCGACCCGGTACCGTCTCCCGTGGCGCGGGTGTCATCCGGCGCGGACCCGCTGCTGCTCGAATCGATCGCGCCCGACGACCCGGTCGAGCCGGACGTCGAGCCCAGACCCGAGCTGGCCAGTGAAGAGGGCAGGTCGTCGCCACACCCCAGGGCGCAAACGCTCCCGAGCGCGACCGAGACGATGAGGGAGACACGCATGCGCCGTCACCCAGACTAGCAGACCGCCGGGCCCCCCTCGGTCACCCCGTCCCGCGAACGAGCCATGCGTCTCACCGAAGGGAACGAGCCCTCGCCGCGGCTTGCGTCCGCGCGACATGGCCCCGGGTCCCATGCCCCTGACCCCGTCGAGAACACCCACGGCGCAGACCGTAAACCGAGGGTGATGGCCCTAGCTGGCGAGCCGTCCCATCGGGGAACCTCGCCGCACTCGCGAGCCACCGATCGCGCTCAACGGCTGTCATTCGCGGCTTTGGACCCAACCGGCCGGGGATTGCCTCTGGGCCGGGGAGGTCGGTACCTTCTCGCCGTGCTCCGCTTCCACCACCTCTGGCCCGTTGCTGCCCTCTCTTTCGTGCTCGCCTGCGACGGTGGGGACAAGTCCGGCAAGGGCAAGGCGGACGGCAAGAAGGCCGACGCGACCAAGAAGGCTGGCGACGACAAGAAGGCCGACGACAAAAAGGCCGGCGACGCCAAGAAGGCCGACGACAAAAAGGCCGGCGACGCCAAGCAGGCCGATGCCAAGGCGCCCGAGAAGCACTTCGACATCAGCAAGGACAAGTCGGGCGTCCTCGCCCGCTCGGCGGCGGCGCTCGAGGGGACGGACAAGTTCGACGATCCGAACCTGCACGACATGTCCCACCACGCGGAGAAGCTGCCCTCCTTCGAGAAGGTCTGTGCCCACGAGGCCGGCATCAAGGGCGCCGACTTCGACCAGGCCGCCTGCGTGACCCAGCTCGAGCACAACATGGTGGTCATCGGCCCGGAGATCTACGCCCAGTACGCCGACTGCCTGCTCGCCGCCACGACCACGGCCGAGATCGACGCCTGCGAGGCAGCCGAGGCCGAGGCCGAGAAACTGCTCCACGAAAAGCCCCACGGCGATGGCCTCTCCCAAGAGGCATGCGACGGCCTGTTCGCCAAGTTCGAGAAGCTCGCCATGGACGACGCGGGCGACGACGTCGAGCTGGTGAAGACCATCCTCGAAGAGGTGAAGGGCGACGTCATCACCGCCTGCAAGGAGCAAGGGTCGCAGGCCGAGATCGACTGCTCGAACAACGCCAAGACGCTGCCCGAGCTCAAGGAGTGCGCCTCCAAGCTGCTGTAGCGAGCGCGGCCGCCCCGGCCCCATCGCACGCCACCACGACCCCGCTCGAGCATCGCTCGGCGGGGTCGAGTCGTTGGTGCGCCGCTCGGTGTCCGATCCGAGCATCGAGCGGGGGACGTTGCCCCCTTCGGCGATCGGCCGAACGAGCACCTACATTGCCTCCACCCGATTCGAGCGTCGCCCCGGCGTGGTGACGACATAACGGCGTCCGCGCCACGATGCGGGTGCATTCGGGCATTGCCGTGCCGCCGCCTCCGATCGGTCGCTCGTCCCGTGCCACGCCAGGTTCGTCCCTTGGGCCTTGGCGCTCGGCGCCTCACCCTCTACGTTGACTGCATGCGTCGCTCCTCGTGCCTCGCCCTGGCTGCTCTCGCTTGCACGCTGGCCGCTCCCGCGGTCGCCTCGGCCGCTCCGGCCGAAGAAGCAGACACCAGCGAAGAGGAAACCTCGCGACGGGAGAGAATCAATCCCAATCGCGTGCGCTCCATCGAGCTGCAGGGCGTGGGCATGACTCAGCTGCTCCCTCGCCCCAGCGGCGGCGGTGAGGTGGCCTTCTCGTTCGGGTTCCCGGCCTTCCAGGCGCGCGTGGGCATGCAGGTCCTGGGCGTCGCTCCGTTCAATGTCGGTGAGGCCAAGGTCTCCAACACCCTCGGTGCGGCCACGCTCGATCTGTGCGCGGCCAAGAAGGTCCTGCGCCATCAGATCCGCATGTGTGTCGGTGGTCAGGGCGGCGGCATGCTGCACCGCTGGAGCAACACCGATCGCCCCGGTCGACGCGCCACCCCGTGGGGGGCGGGCACGCTCAAGGGTGACTACCAGCTCGAGCTCACCGATCACTTCGGGATCATCGGCGGCGTCGGCGTGGTCATGCCCCTGCTCGGGCCCACCTTCCGCGGCCGCGATGCCAACGGCTCGCCCACGCCCCAGGTCTTTCCCGGACCGATGGCGGGCTTCTTGAGCCTCGGCACCACGTTCCGCTGGTAGGCCGCTCCTCGGTCGGCGCACCCGCGTCCTAGGACGGATCGGCCATCGCCACCGCGAGCACGCGCCAGGACTCCGAAGTCTGGGCGAACGCGACGATCTGCATCGTCTCGAGGTCGTCCACCTTCCGTGCCGAGAGCGTCGCGCGGCATCGGCTGCCGTCCTCGTCCGCGCCCAGGGTGCACGCCCGCGCGAGATCGCGGACGACGTAGTTGCCCGCCAGCACCCGCCCTGCGTTCTCTCCCCGCGGGACCTTGGTGCGATGGCCACTGTCGGTCAGCGCCACCATGACTCGGCTCGCGATCGGGGCCGCGCCGTCGAGCCACTCGGGAGACACATCCACGCGCACGGATCGTCCACTGCGCTCCGTATCGAGGGTCAGCTGTAGGACCTCGGGCTCCGCGGCGGCATGGCGAAGCGCGGCATCGGTGCGAGATCGACTGGTGCCGACGCTGCGGTCGCGACCGTCGAAGAGCAGCTGGGGCGTGTACACCCGGCTCGACCCGAACGCCTCGGCATAGTCGTATTGCCGTTTCGTCCAGCGCGGCTGGCTGAACGGATCCGGCCACCCCAGGTTGTTCCAGTAGTCCACGTGATAGGCCAGCGCGACCACGGGCGGGCCTTCGCCACCCTCGACCACCTGGCGGAGCAAGCTGTCGGCGGGCGGACAACTCGAGCACCCTTGCGAGGTGAACAGCTCGACCAGCACGGGCGTCGTGGAGGCCGCCGTCGAAGGGGCCGCCGTCATCGCCGCCGCACGGGCCTCGCGGGGCTCCTGCGGCTCCCGGGGGCTGGCCGTATCATGCTCACACGCCACCACCCCCAGGGCGATGGCCACGATCGAGGCACACAGATCGACACGCACGATCGCAGTACGCCGGATCCCCACCCGTGGTTTCATCGAGCCCGAGAACGGGAAAAGGAGCACGACGCGGCGATGACTCGTCGCGTGTGCTCCCTTCGCCGTGATTCGTGACTACTCGGGCTCTTCGTCGCCCGGCTCGTCGTCGGGCCCGGGCCCTTCGCCCGGCAGATCCACCCCGGCACAGCCGACGTACAGCTCGCCACAGCTCACCGGATCCTCACCATCCTGGATGCAGCACAGCAGCGCCTCTTCGCAGGACCCGGCGCCATCGTGGTCGACCCACTCGCCCAGCTCGTCGAGGCAGACCTCGACCGCGGCCTCGCAGGCCGCGAGGTCGAGCTGGCCACCACCGATGCATGCCTCTACCGCGGCTTCGCATTCGCTGCCCTCGCCGTATCCGTCGTCGTTGCCTTCGCTCTCGCCCTCGTCGTCGCCCTCGTCGTCGCCCTCGTCTTCGCCTTCGTCCTCACCGTAGTCGTCGCCCTCGTCTTCGCCCTCGTCCTCACCTTTGTCGTCTTTGCCCTCGTCCTCGCCTTCGTCGTCGAGGCCTTCGTCCTCACCGGCCTCGGTCTCGGCCTCGTCGGTCGGCAGCTCGCCGTCGACATTGATGCCCAGGTCGCAGCCGCCGAGGAGGACCAGGGGAACGATGGCCGCCAACAGGCTGCCGCGGAACATTGCGGTATTCGTCTTCATATGGGGTTGCTCGCTTCTGTCTAGAGGCGAGCCCCAGCGGCGCCTTTTCGGGATCGCGAACGCGATGTCGCCCGGGGGGGAAAGAACGTCACGGGGCTCGCTTGGTTGTTGCCACTTCGACAACCATCGATGACACCTCGCGAGCGGCCACGATCGAATTGGGCACGACGAGGTCGTACGCCCCTGCGCTACGCCTCAGAAACGGAACCGGAAGCCCGCGGCTCCACCCCGTCCGCCGACGGGCGGCTGCACCCAGGCCCGCATGCCGTGCTCGAGTCGCCACTTGCGGTAGCGCTGCCGTTGCAGCAACCCGAGCGACAAGATCACCGCGCCGCTGATCAACATGAGCGACCCGTATGTAGTGCGCACGACGTTGAAGACGAACACGGGGCGGCAGTTCTCGGGATCCTCCACCGTGCGCCCCAGCGCCTCGAGGCGTTCGGCGCAGTGGTCCGGCACCGTCATCCAGGTACCCACGCCGCTGCTCACCGCGGACACGAACCCGATGGGCACGAGGATCGAACCCGCGACGATGTGTCGGTGGCCGTCGGGAGGCGCTCGCTCGAGCACCACCCCCTTGCCGTAGTACCCACCCGGAGCAAAGCCAGCATCGGGATCGAAGTCGGGCGCAGGTGGTTGCGGGTGCGAGGGCTCGGTCGGCTCGACCTCAGTGGCTTCGGCTTCACCTTCGACAGGCGGGTTGGACTCGAGGTCCGACTCGGGCTCGGCCTCAGCCGTGTCGCTCTCGTGCTCGGCGAGGTCGCCTTCGCCTTCGCTCGGGGGCGACGTCGGAGCCTCGTCGACCTCGGCGACTTCGAGTTCGTCGCCGCTGGTGACCGGAGGCTCGGTCTCCTCGACCGGCACCTCGGGCGCGTGTGCCTGGACCACCCCGGGCCCGCCCGCACTCAGGGCGAGCCCGAGCCCGACCGCGACGAACCGCGAACTCATCCCGCCGCTCCAGCCAGCGTCTCGAAGCGTCGAACCTGGCGGCGATAGAACGCGGTCTTGGGCTCGAGCTCACTAGCCTTGCGGATGGCGTCGAGCGCCTTGGTGTCGTCTTTGGTCAGGTGCAACAGCTCCGCCTCGACGTAGCGCAGGTCCGCATCGGCCGGGTCGGCTTCGATCCCCTTTTGAACCGCCGCCAATCCTTGTGCTGCTCCGCACTTTTGCCGAAACGCGAACCATCCGTAGCTCGAGGCCAGTCCGGGATCGCCCGGGTCGGTGGCCCACATCGCCTCGAGGCTGACCACCGCGTCCTCCTCTCGGTCGAGCTTGCACAAAAGCCGACCGATATGCCGGTAGGCCCGTACCGCGAGCTTGTCCTCGGGGTAGCGCCGCTGCAGCGCCTTGAACTGCTCGATCGCTCCGTTGGGGTCGCCCTCGAGCTTGTAGGTGACGAACAACGCCCGGTCGTAGAGGACGCGCGCCGCCAGGCCCAGCTCGTTTTTGGGGTCGCCGAGCATCACTGCCTCGAACTGCTGGTCCGCCTCCTCGGCCTTGGCGGCCAGGACGTATGCGTGGCCCAGGGCGTAGCGCTTCTTCAGATCGTCGGGGTTGGCCTCGACCGCCTCGAGCAACTCCGAGAGGACGTTGCCGCCCTCCTGGATGGCCTTGATCGCGGTGGCAAAGGCCTCGGGCTCGAGGAAGTCGACCATGCGGTCCTTCTCGAGGCCGCTGGCTTCGAGCACCAGCATCGTGGGGTACGCCTGCACGTGATAGCGCTCGACGATCTCGGGGCCCTCGCCCTTCTCCGCGTCGATGTGCATGGCGATGAAGTCCTGTTCGAGCAAAGCGCCGATCTCCGGGCGTACGAAGACCTCCTCGTCGAGGCGGTGGCACGGCGGGCACCAGTAGGCACCCACGTCGACGAACACGAGCTTGCCGTCGGCCTTGGCCTTGGCCAGCGCCTCCTCGAGCGTGCCCTCGAACCAGTCGACGGCGGGCACCACCTCACCGTTGTCCTGGACCCCCGGCTTCGCGTCGTCCGGAGTGGGTTTGGCGACCTCGGGTGCCTTCGAGGACGGTGTATCGGCCTTGCTCGCGGGCGGCTCGGCGGACTTGGGGGAACCCTTGCTCGCGGGCTCGGGCTTGGAGCCTCCCTCACCGCACGCGCTCGACCCCATCGCGACCGCCATTGCCAGCGCCAGCAATCCCCCGATGCCTCGTCGTCGCATTCGCTCGTTCATGTCCAAGTCGAACCCTGCCGCGCTCGCTGCCCGACCGCAATCGCGAGGGTACGGCGCCTCAGCCGACGTTGCTTGCGCAAGCCAAGCCCCCAAAACCGCAGCGTTTTCCCGTCGCGTCACGCGCCACCCCCACGGTCGCGTCGGCTCGACGCGGCAGGGTACAGTCCGCTCGATGCGTCCTTACCTTGGCTCGAGCATTGGACTGTGTGCCCTGCTGGCGATCGCGGCCTGCGGCGACGACCTCCCATCGGGCAGCGGTGACGGCAGCTCGAGCGGGGCGACCGAGACCGGCCAGGCCACGGGCACGACCGACGTTGCCACCCCCACCCCCGCCGATTCCTCGACCAGCGCGGCCGCAACCGGCACGGAAAGCGGCGGCACGGATTCCAGCAGCAGCAGCGGCACCGTGGAGCCCATCGAGGTCGACGTCGAGGTCTACACCTACGCCAGCCAGCCCATGGTAGTCGACCTCGCGTTCTCGGAGCCCGACCTCGAGGCCACCCTCGAGCATCCCACCGACCCCGGGGTGCGCTTCGGCCCCGTCGCGGGGGAAGAGGGCGAGACCTGGGTCCGCGTGCGAGGCCTGGCACCGGAGACGATGCACGAGCTGGACTGGTCGGTCGAAGCGCCCAGCGGCGCCACCGACGAGGGGCAGACCGCCTTCGAGACCCTCGCCCCCCTGCCCGGCTATATCCCTTCGTTCGACATCGAGGGCAGCGGCGAAGGCTTCGGCGGCTTCGTGCTCTTCGACCTGCTCGCCCTGACCCCCGACGCCCCCGCCTCGCTGTTCATGATCGACACCGAGGGCCAGACCCGCTGGCACACGGGTCGCCAGGACGGGATCATCGGGCCCGCCACCGTCTTCGCCGGAGCCAAGCTCCTCGACGACGGCTCGCTGATGTTCCTCCGCAACTTCACCCTGTTCGTGATCGACGAGCTGGGCACCGAGCAGCTCGCGCTGACCTCGGAGGCAATGGGACTGCTCGGCCTGCACCACGACGTGATCGAGCTGCCCAACGGCAACTTCCTCGCGCTGTCGTTCATCTTCCGCGACGTCGACTATCCCGACATCGGCCTCACCCACGTGGCGGGCGACCTCATCGTAGAGATCGACCGCACGGGCAGCATCGTCTGGGAGTGGGACTCCTTCGATCACCTCGACCCGCTGCGCCGCCGCGAGGGCTTCGACGTGCTCATCTTCGACGTCGAGACGGGGGAAAACGGCCAGGACTGGACCCACGGCAACGGTGTCATCTACGACGAAGCCTCCGATACCGTGCTGTTCTCGGCGCGGCACCAGGACTGGCTCGTGCAGATCGACCGCGGCAGCGGGGACGTGCAGTGGCGCCTGGGCCCCGAGGGTGACTTCGGGCTCGAGGGCGGCGGCGAGTTCTTCTATCACCAGCACTCGCCGCAGTGGCAGGACGACGGCAGCCTGCTGCTGTACGACAACGGCGTCGGCAACCCGAACCTCGCCGACGAGCTCGAGACTTCGCGGGCGATTCGCTACGACCTGAACACCACCACCATGATGGCGACGCAGGTCTGGGAAGACGCGGCCGAGGACTTCGTGGCGCCCATCGCGGGTGATGCCGATCGACTGCCCGACGGCAGCATCCTGGTCACCGACTCCTCCATCGACATGAACATCGGCCAGATCTACGCCCGGGTTCGCGAGATCGACGAGGAGACCTCCGATACGCCGCAGTGGTCGTTCACCACCGACATCGGGACCTTCATCTATCGCTGTGTGCCCTCGCTGCGGCTGGCCGGCGAAGTCGACTGACCGGTGGATCGACAACGCTACGAGCTGCTCATCGTGGGCGCGGGCCCGGCCGGCTGTGCGGCGGGCATCGAAGCGGCCGCGGCGGGTCTGCGGGTAGGCGTGGTCGATCGAGCGACGTTTCCCCGCGCCAAGACCTGCGGGGATGCGGTCTCCAACCGCGCGTCGGCCCTGGTGGATACGCTGGTGGGCCGCCCCGACGCGCTGCGCAGCATCCCGCATGCGGTGGTGAACGCGGGCGCGGCCGTCTTTCCCGACGGCGGGCGAGTGGTGCGGCCGCTGGAATCTGCGTTCATCGTCCCGCGACTGCACCTGGACGATCTGCTGCGACAGGCCCTCGAAAGAGCCGGGGCCACCGTTCGTCAGGGCGTCGCCGTCCGACGGCTGCGAATGCACGGAGACCGCGTCGTCGGGGCCGAGGCTGATGGCCTGCAGATCGAGGCCGATGCGGTCATCGCCGCGGACGGCCCCGGCTCCATCGCCTGGACCGCCCTGGGGCAGCCCTATCGCCGCGGCGTGCACCTGGGTGTGGCGATCACCGCCTACCACGAGGGCGTGGACATGGGCGCCCACCGACACACCAGCGAGCACTACTTCGAGCCCGACCTCGACGCGGGCTACGGCTGGGTCTTCCCCGCGGTCGATGGCGTGGCCAACATCGGCGTCTATCAGCGCGCCGACCGTTTCAAGGCCCACGACGACGACCTGCCGACCCTGCTGGCGCGGTTCATCGAGCGCCACCCGGAGCGCCTCGGGCACAGCCGGTCGGTGGCCAAGCCCCGCCGCTGGGCCCTGCCCCTGATGTCGCGCCCCTGGCCCCCGGCCGGTCCCGGCCTGCTCACGTGCGGCGACGCGGCCTTTTGCATCGATCCGCTCTCCGGCGAAGGCATCTTTCAGGCCCTGCACAGCGGCGCGTTGGCGGGCCGTACCGTGGCCTCCGCCCTCGCGCGGCACGGCGTCGATCGGGGCGTGGCCCTGCGCTACCGCATGCGCTGCGCGGCGACCCTCGGCGTCACCGCGGTGGCCCGCCTGGCGATCCAAGAAGGTATGAGTCAGGTGGTGCGGCGGCGCTGGTACCAGCGCTCTGCTGTGCGTGCCCTGCTGCATCGGGGCTACGGCAGCCAGGCATTCGAGGTCAGCAAGCGAGTGTAGTAGCCTGCGGCGCATGCGGCCCCTCCCTCGGGTCCTGCGACGCACCGCCGCCGGGCTGTGGCTCGCCTCGGCGGTCGTCCTCGTCTTCGGGGGCCCGGTCGCGATGCTGTGGTACTTCGGCGGCGAACGCCTGCTGAGCACCGTGCCCTACGGCGGGTTCGACTACGACACCCACGTCTCGCAAGTGTGGCGCGTCCTCGAGGGGCTCCGCGGTTGGGGCAAGACCTGGATCTACGACGTCCAGCACCTCGCCGGGTATCCCAACGGCACCATCTTCGACGCCGACAACAAGGGCTGGGAGGCCTTCACCTGGGCGCTGGTCTCCATGGGGGTGCCGCAGGGCCAGGCCTTCAACCTGTTCATCATCACCGCCCACCTGCTGGTCTCCCCCGTCGTCTACGTCTCGGCCCGCCTCTTCGGCCTGCGCCACAACGCCTCGTTGTCGGCCGCGGCGATGGCCGTGCTGTACTGGTTTTTCGACTCGTGGATCCACTGGGAGTGGTTCGTGGGCATGGTGGCCTACGCCTTCGCCAGCTACCTGTTCCTGCTGCCCTTCGCCGCGTTCTACCGCTGGATCAAAGAGCGTCGCGCATGGCAGGCCGGTCTGTGTGCCGTCTCGATGGCCCTGGCGCACCTCGTCCACCCCTACACCTTCTTCTTGTTGGTGGGGCCGATGGCGGTGCTCTACCTCCGCGAGGCCCGGAGCCTCAGCCGAGGGGAGCACGCCGTGGTCTGGGGCATCGCGGGGGTCACCGTGCTGTTCAACGGGGTGTGGCTCGGCGTCGCCCTGTCCTTTTGGCACTACATCCTCGACTCCTCGCTCTTCGCCGACACCACGCTGGACTCGCTGCTGTGGGACATGTTCGGGCTGCTCGGCGATCCCACCGCGATGGGGGTCATCGGCAACCGCACCGGCTTTCGCTTCACCCTGCTCGCCGGGGCATTGATGGGGCTGTGGGCCTGGTGGCGACGCTCGGACGATCGCACCGCTCCCTTTGCCGTCGGCCTGGGCATCCTGCTCGCGCTGACCTATCTGGGCGGCTACACCTTCTTCGCCAACATCCAGCCTCACCGCCACGTGGGCCCCACCGGGTTCATGGCCATCATTCCCTGCGCGGGCGCGCTCGAGCTGGCCTGGAAGGAACGACTGTGGACGCGACTGTCACGGCCGGCCATCGCCCTGCTCGTCGTGCTCGGTGTTCCGGCGGCGCAGCACCTTTCGCGCGACATCCTGTACTTCACCGAGCGCTCGCTGCCCGAGCCGCGGCCGCTGATGGATGGGCAGCGCGTCTACTACACGATGCTCGGCTACGGGCCCCACGGCGACTTCAGCTACGGTCGGTGGCAGCACGACGAGCTCGCGCAGTGGGTCCGCGACCACGACACCCGCCGCAGCCGATTCTTGGTCGACGGCTGGCACGTGGGGGAGCAGCTGGTCTGGAAGACCAAGGCCCAGATCATCGGCGGCTTCATCTGGCGCAACCTCGAGCACAGCTGGGCCAACTTCTTCCGGCTCCGGCCCCAGGGGATTTCCACCCCCGCCGAGCTGCAGAAGTACCTCGAGACCTACGCGATCGAGTACGTGATCATCTCGACGCCCCAGGATCTGGCGCCGTGGTGGGACAAGAACCCGTTGCTCGAGCGCGTGAAGACCATCGAGCACGTTCGCATCTACCGCACGAAGGCCCAGCCCAACCTGTTCATCGAGGGCAACGGCCTCATCGACGCGCGAACGAACCGCATCGGGGTGTCGGGGACCGACCCGAACGAAGACGTCGTGATCCGCTATCACTGGCTGGAGACGCTGGTGTGTGAGCCGGACTGCTCGCTCGAGCGGGTGCCGATCGAGACCGACAAGGTCGGCTTCATCCGGGTGCCCGCGCCTCACCCCGCCGATTTCGCCATCGTCAATTCCTACCAGCGCGTGGCGGACCCTCCACCGCTGGACTGAACGCGATGGCCGACGACCCGACGAGCCGAGACACGCTCGAGACGAACACCGCCTCCTGGGACCAGCACGCGCGCCGCTACCAGGCCTCCGCCGCGCTGAGCCTGGACGAGGTCGATTTCGGAGACCCGCTGTTTCCCACCGAGTCCGACCTGAAGGTGCTCGGCGACGTCGCAGGCAAGCGCGTGGTGGAGCTCGGCTCTGGGGGCTGCAACTGCGGCATCGCGCTGGCCAAGCAGGGTGCCCGGGTGACGTGCCTCGATATCTCCGCCGAGCAGCTGCGCATCGGACGAGCGCACGCGGACGCGGCCGGGGTACACATCGAGACGGTGGAAGCGGGGGCCCACGAGGTCTCCCGCTTCGGTCCCGCCGCGTTCGACCTCGCCATCGCCATCGCCTCGCTCAACTATGTGCCCGACCTCGACGAGGTGTTCTTGCGGGTCTTCGAGGCGCTGGCTCCGGGCGGTCGCTTCGTGTTCAGCGTCCCCCACCCGTTCATGAACGCCTTCGAGGCGTCCGTACTCTCCCCGCAGGACCAGGCCGACCCCCACTATGGCTATCGCGGTCCGATGCGATGGAAGTGGGACGACGACGATGCCTTCGAGTTCGTCACGTACCGCCGCACCATCGCCGACCTCGTCGGCGGCGTCATCCGCTGCGGCTTTCGGCTCGACCGTTTCGAAGAGCTGCTTCCGAAGCGACCGGAGCCGGAGTGGAACGAGGTCGAGCACGAGGTCCGCACGCGGTTCCCGTCCATCTTGGTGATTGCCGCAGACAAGCCATGACCCGAAGGCCCACACCACCGTGCCAGTGTACGAAAACGAGCACCGTCGCGGCGACACGCGGACCCCACCAACGATGGCCCAACGGTGAAACGATGTAGCCCAGCACCGTCGACATCGGGACGAAGTTACGACCCGACCACCTACATACCGCGGCTCACCTCCCTGCCATTGTTGATAGAATCCGAATGTGCCAGCGAAGATGGCGAAGGGTAGTGGTTTCGTCGTTTGTCGGGCGTACATGCTCGAACAACTCGGAGCGACCACCTACGGTGAATTGTCGGCACGAGTGCCCGATGAGTATCGAGAGCCCGTCGACGCCCCACTGCCCTCCAAGTGGTACCCAGACGCCGCCTACGCGGCGATGAACGAGGCCTACGTCCAGGTCCGTGGGTTCTCCGACATCGAGTCTTGTCGCGCCGACTTCGAGGCCATGGGCGAGCGGACGGCCCACGAGAACCTCAATGGAGTGTATCGAGCGCTGATGCGCTTCATGAAGAGCAGCGGCGCGCTGGCCATGCTCCCGCTGGCGTGGAAGCAATACTTCAAGGCATCGAGCTGCCATACCAAGCGCCACGGCGACGGCCGAGCCACGCTCACCGTGCGCAATGCATCCATCTCGTATCTCGCTCCGGTCGCGGTCGGCTGGCAACGTGCCGCACTCCGTATCGCCTCGGGTCCCCAGGCCACCGTCCGGGAGTGTGGGTTCGACGAAGGCCGGATCAGCGCGGATCCGATGGTCTACGAGCTGACCTGGTAGGGCGCGTCAGCGGTGGCGCGGCGCGTAGCCGAGGCCCACGCTGAACCCGGGTGCGACCGGCCAGGTCGAGACCTCGCGCTGTCCGTCGTCGCTGGTCAGCGACAGGCGCGACAGGTGAACCCACAGCTCGGCGAGGAAGGTCAGCCGCACCTTGTGGTCGTCGGGACCGAGGTACAGCGCCAGGCCTCCGCGGGCGCTGGCCGTGGCGAGTAACTGGGTACGTCGCGGGCCCGGCTGCACTTCGGGCCCCGCCCCGCTGACTGCACGGGGCCGAATGAAGGCCAGGTCTCCGCCTGCGCCCAGCTCACCCACCCAGCGAATCGCAGGTCGCCGTGCCGCCGCCTCGAGCCCGACGAAGAACTGACCGGATGCGAACAGCAGATCGTTTTGGAGGGCACCGATCTCGACCACGGGAGGCACCCCGACGCCGAACCACGCGCCTCCGCCGATGCCGAGCGGAGCCTCGCTGCGCAGCTTGAAGCCGATCCGAGCGCTGTGCACGGGTGGCAGGTCGTGCCGGAATGCCCGCATCGCATACGCGGCCCCGATCGCCGACTCGATGCCCGGCCGAGCTTCGGGCGCGGGCGCGACAACGACACTGGCCTCGGTTTCCGGCTCGGCCTCGCCTTCGATTGCGGGTTCTGGCTCCCCCGGTGGTTCGACTTCGGTGGGCGGTGCCTGGACGGGCGCGGGCGAGCTCTCGGCCCCCTGCTGCTCCCGAAACGCCTGCGTCGAGATGCCGATGCTGCCCCCCGCGAGCAGGGCCTCGACGCTGCTGCCGGTAATGAACGCAATCTCCTCGCGCAGGACCTCGTCCATGCCGTCGGGAGCGGGCAGTCGCCGCACCAAGATCCGCTCCCACGTCGAATCCACCACGAACAGCTCCGGGCTCTGCTCGGCGGTCACGAAGATGTGCGCGAGGGCCCCGTCTTCGCCGACTTGCGCGGGGCGAAGGACCTCCATGATGTCGAGCGCATCGACCTCGATCAGGGACAGCTCGATGTCGAGCGGCTCGAGCGTCTCCCGGATGCGCTCCACCACCGGGCCTCGAACCTCGGCGGGCCCCGAGACGGTGACCTCCACACGAGCGGTCGACACCGCCGCGCGCGTCGATGGATCCTCGTGTACCTCGACGCCCGGAGACCCCGAAGCGACCAGCAGACCCGCGAGGAACAAACGCAATGGACTCTCTCAGCGCTCGAGGGCTCGGGTCGCCTCTTGGAGGTAGACCGAGTCGGGGAAGCGAGCGAGCAGATGTTCCCACGCCTTGCGCTCCGCCGCACTGTCCCCCAACTTGCGATGCGCCCGGGCAATGCCCGCCGCGGCCTCCGGCGCCAGGCTCCCGCTCGGATTCCGCCGCAGATACTCCTCGAAGGCCTTCACCGCTCGCCGTGGCTCGTCGGTGCGCGTCAAGTACAGGCGCCCCATCGCCATATGGGAGGTCGCCGCCTCGCGGGTGGTGGGGAACTGCCGCTGTAGACGACGGTACAGTCCCAAGGCCACTGCGTACCGCCCTCCTCTGCGCTCGGCGTTGGCTCGCGTCAGTAGCTCTGCGGCAGTCTCCATCCGTTTGCTCCGAGAATGCGTTCGCGCCACCGCGGGCGGAGCGGGTGAGGCTGAATCCTCGGTGGCGGACTCCGAGGCAGGCGTGGGTACTTCGGGTACGAGCTCGCGCTCGGCTTTGGGTTCGGCCTCGATCGTCGGCGCCACGGCGGGAGCCGCCGGGCGCTCGGGCACGCTCGGCTTCACCTCGGTCGCGGGCGACGACGCGACGGTCGACACCACAGCGGACGGCTCGGGCTCCGGCTCGGGACCAAACACCATCACCGCGCCCCCCAGGACCACCGCCGCGATTGCGACGAGCGTCAGCGTACCGGCAATCGACGCCGATGCAGCGGCGGGACTCGCCGCCTCGGCGGCTCCGCTCATCCGCTCGAGCAACGCTTCGTCGCCGTCCCGCGGAGCACCGAGCTCACGGTAAGCCCCCTCCAGCTGCTGCGCCCATTCGTCGGCGTGGTCGATCTCCGTCATGACTCCGGCTCCAGTAGGCGGCGGAGGTGAGGCCGCTTGGCCAGCTTGCGGCGCACCGCGGCCATCCCGAGGCGCACGCGACTGCGAATGGTGTTGATGGGAGCGTCCGCCGTCTGGGCCACCGTGGCCAGGTCCTGCCCCAGGGCGATGCGAAGGAACAATGCCTCGGCCTGATCGGAAGGAAGCTCGTCGAGCAGGACCGACAGCGCCTCGGCCCGCCGCAGGGCCACCGCGTTGGATTCCGGGTCGCCCTCGCCTTGGCCCGACCCGGGCTCGGGCGCGAAGTCCATGTCCACCGTGCGCGCCAGTCGTCGACGCGCTCGCATCGCATTGCGCACGGTGATTCGAATCGCGTATCCGCTGACGGCCATCGGCTCTTGGATGGAAGGCAACGCGCGACTCAAGGCGATCAAACTTTCTTGCGCGACATCATCGGCGTCGGCCCGCCCTCGCACGCCCATCACGCGTCGGGCCGCACTGAGCACGTCCGGCGCGATCAGCCGAATCAGGGCTCCGACCGCCGCCCGATCCCCCGACTTGGCGCGTTCGACGAGCCCGACCATTTCGTCCGGCTGCGTCGAAGACGCGCTCGACCGCGCCTGCGGCGGGTCACTCCGCCCGTGACGGGGCGCGTGCACCCCGGGCGGCATGTCGATGGACTTGGCGAGCATCCCCGTTGGGTATGAGGCCCCGACTCGTGCGATCCGATCAACGAAAGAGACGATCGACCCGACATTTTTTTGATCGCCGCCCCGGTAGGCTCTCCTCGTACGTTGAGATGACGCACCGATTCGCCCACCCGAGCTGCAAATTCCGCACGTTCGGGGCCACCGTGGTTGCTCTCCCGGTATGGCTCGCCGCCGCGGGCTGCCCCGCCCCGGTCGACACGGGGCTATCGGGGCTATCGACCACCACGGACGCGGACACGGGCACGACGGGCGCAGCCAGCAGCGAGGGCGACGACGGGCTCGACGGCACCACGTCGGCGCTGCTCGACATCGGCGATGGCCAGGCCACCCAGACCTCGGGAGACCAGGGGGTCACCGGCTGCAAGGGCGTCGATTTCCTCTTCGTCATCGACAACTCGGGCTCCATGAACCCGCATCAGCAGGCGCTGATCGACAGCTACCCGGAGTTCATCGACACCATCGAGACCCGTCTGCAGAAGCTGGGGGCGAACTCCTTCCACGTGATGGTCACGGATACGGACGAACGTTCCGTCCTGCCGCCGGACCCCCAGTGCGAAAAGCAGTGCTTCATGCAGGGGCTCATGGGCAGCTGCTCCATCACCGGCGAGTCGTGCGAGTACTACAACCCCATGTGTGTCCCCGAGTGCATGGACGATCCAACCGGCACCTGCGGCATCGTGGACTGCGTGGCGCTCACCGGCTGCGACGACGCCTGTGAGTGCGAGCTCGGCTCGGGCGTGACCGAGAGCGAACAGGGAGACGCCTGCGGCCTCACCGGCACGGGGCGGTTCATGGACGATACGCAGCCCGCCCCCCACGAGACCTTCAGCTGCATGGCGGCCGTGGGGACGAGCGGCGCGGGTGCCGAGCGACAAATGGGCGCGCTGATCACCGCGCTCAGCGACACCAACAACGACGAGGGCGGCTGCAACGAGGGGTTCCTCCGCGACGATGCAATCTTGGTGATCACGCTGGTGACCGACGAGGACGACGAGTCGACCGGGCTCGACCCCGACGTGCTCGTCACCGCGGTCAAGGACACCAAGCCCGACGACGACGCGGGCATCGTGGTCCTGGGGCTCATCAGCGACTTCGGGCTCCCCGATGCGACCTGCATCGCCAAAAACGGCGACGACGGGGCCGAGCCCGCGCCCAACCTGCACCAGTTCGTGGATGGCTTCGAGCGCCACCAGACCGGCTCGATCTGCGCGGACAACTACGCGGACTTCTTCGCCCAGGCGGTCGAGCTCATCGACATCGCCTGCGAAGAATACGAGCCCGTGCCCTGAGCGAGCCGGGGCGAGCTACTCGCCGTACACGGCGTGAATCGCCGAGGCGTAGTCCTCGAGCGGCGCCGCGGGATCGCACGCGAGCATGTCGTCGAGCAGCCACATCCAGCCGCCGACGGTCGAGCCCGACCACCCCTCCAGCCGCGTCTGGACCTCGGCCGGCGTGTCGCCCTGACTACAGCCACCGCCGTGCAGGCTCCACAAGCCTGCCTCGACCTCGAGCCCGTCGAACGCCGCGCTCCAGTTGGCGGGGTTGTTGCCCGCCCCGCCCGCGTAGACCTGCAGGAGCACCCGATCGACCAGCCCCGGCTCGAGCACCTCGAGCTCGTCGTAGACCGCGGTCCAAAAGCCCATGTTGTTGTAGGGCGCAAAGGTGACCTTGTAGTCGAGCTCGGCCAACATCAGGCTGAACTCGATCGTCGGGTTGGCCTGGAAGTAGGTCTCGTCGTCGTAGTTGATGGCGTCAATGGTGGGGATCACCTGCTTCAGCGCCGCGAAGTTGCGATACAGGATGCTGTCCGGGCCCGTCCCCTCCGCCTCGATCAACATCGCGATGTTGTCGAAGTCGGGTACGCCCCACGCCCCCACGGAAAACTCTGTGCGAGTCACCGTGGTCGGCTCCTCCTCGAGGCTCACCACCAGCTCGGGCCAGCCTTCGACCCCGACATACTCACCGTCTTCGATGATCAGCTGATCGTTGAGCACGAGATCGCCGTCGTCGTGCACGTGCACGCTCCACAGGATCATCGTGTCGAAGCCCGAGTCCCGCATGCGCGGCATGACGGTGGCCGCATCGTGATAAAAAGGCCCGCCGCCGAAGACCCCGGCCGGTCGACCGAGGGGCACGACCCCGGGCCCTCCGTCGCTGGACCCGGTCTCCATGCCCGTACTGGTCCCGTCCTCGGCGATGCCGCTGTCGCCCGCGGTCGTGTCGGCCACGCTGGTCTCCCCGCCCCCGCTGCTGCTGGACGGACCGTTGGACGTGCCGACGCTGCTGCCTCCGGTCGACTCGCTCCCCGCTCCGCCGCCACCGCCACCGTCGTCTCCGCAAGCTCCCACGAGCGCGAGCGAGCAGAGCAGCGGGGCAAGGCAACGACGACCGGGGGCAATCATGGCGACGACGTTCGCTCATCCCCGGGCCGCGAACAAGCGCGGCGACGCGAGTTCGCGCCCGGCGACGGCAGCGCGACCGCTCGCCCCCAGACGAGGTACGGTGGGGTGGGGATTTTCATGGCACACGACATTCACGAGCTTCAGCGCGAGCTCGAGCGCACGCAGCTCGAGCTCGAACAGACCAAGGCCATGCTCGACCAGCTTCGGCGTCGACGGACGCCGCGGGCGAGCGAGCCAGACCGATCCCCGCCGCCGCCGGCCGAAGGCCGCGCCTCCGCCACCTACCGGGTCGAGGGCAGCGCCGAACAACTCGCGACCTTCGACTTTCTCCTGCGCCACGTCAGCACCGCCTGCGAGGCGGGCTCGACTGCCTTCTACCAGCTCATGGTCGATGGCGACGGCGCGGCCTCGCTCACCATCGAAAAACACGGCCGCCGCATCGCCGTCACCGAGGCCGAGGAGCGCTGGCTCTTCGGCGAAGGCGAGCGCCCCCCGAACATGCCCGACGTGAACCTGCGCAGCGAGGAAGTGCTGGAGCTCGAAATCGTGTAGCCGCTAGCCCGCCAGCAACGCGCGCCGCGCTTCGTCGCGCTCGAGAAAGACCAGCACGGGAAGGCCGTCTTCTCGCATGTGTCGCTCGACCTGGAGCTTGCCGATGACGGTGCCCACGAGCAGCGCGCAGTTCTTGAAGCTCTGCAGCAGGCTGCGGCGAAGCGGCGTCACCGTGGCCTCGAACTCCTTGTCGTTGCGGCCCGTGGCCGCCCGCAGGTCGACGAGCAACGCCGCCTTCGAACGGTCGATGCCGCGCAGCGCATCGTCGACGTTGGCGAACGCCCGCTGACAGTCCTCCATGGTCCCGAAGGGCTTGGTATTGCGGACCACGATGGCGAGCTTGCCTTCGTCCTGGAGCTCGACGTCGAAGAACGAACCCGGCTTGATTCCACCTGACACTACCCAACCATCATAGCACCCGGCCCGTGGTCCGCGAACCAACCGCTCGACCGAGTGATACGCTGCACTCGCAATGCGACGGAAGGGAAGCTGTCTCTGTGGTGCGCTCACCTACGAGATCGAGGGTGAGATCGATGGAGTTTGGATCTGCCACTGTTCCAACTGCCGCAAAGCGAGCGGGAGCTCCGGCAACGCGATCATCGTGGTGAAGCAAGAGCACTTTCACTGGATCACGGGCAAGGACCACCGCGTCACCTACTGCGTTCGCCCCACCTACTGCATCACCCGCTGCAAGACTTGTGGAACTCCGTTACCGGCGGAAGAAGACGAGAACAACGTCTACCTGACCGCGGGGACCCTCGACGAGCCGCTGGACGCGAAGATCAAAAATCGCATCTTCTGCGCCTCACGAGCCGACTGGGACCACGATGCGGACGACGTTCGTTACCACGACGAACGCTCGACCTAGCAACGCCCCGCCGTTGGGCTCAGTCGCCCTGGAAGTACCAGAGTTCGCCCTGGTCGATGACGCTCGCCATGATGTCGAGGCGACCGTCGAGGTTGAAATCGACCACCTCGAGATCGCTGACGAGGCCGTCGACCTCGAACGCGACCGAGTCGTCCATGCTGAAGGTCCCGGTATCGTCGCCGGAGAGGATGATGATCTGCCCGAGGCCCGCGCTGGGCACCACGATGTCGAGCGTTCCGTTGCAGTCCATGTCCTCCACCGCGACCTGCCCCAGGGTGTCGCCGACCACCAGGGTCTGCACGCTGCCGAAGCTCCCCGTGCCGTCACCCAGCAGGATCCACAGCTCGTCGTCCATCCCATCGACAGGGCCTCCGAGGTGAGACACGACCAGGTCCATGTGTCCGTCCAGATCCACGTCGTCCGCTTCGATGCCAAAGGGCGCCTCGTTGGTCGGGACCTGTGACGACTCGAAGGAGGCCTCCTGCCCGTCGCTGCGGTTGAGCAGCACCGTGAGGTAGTCCCCCGGCAAGTCGCCATCCGAGTCCGTGCGCGGCACCACCAGATCGAGCCGACCGTCCTCGTCGAAATCGGCGACCGCGATGCGGGGCGTGTTCTCGCCCGCGGGCACCGAGCTCTGCGAGACATCCATGCCGCCTTCGCGACCGGTCAAGAACTCGACCACCCCCGAGTCCATGGGGTGCGTGTTGATGGCGATGTCCGGCCACTCGTCGCCCCACATGTCCGCCACCGCCATGGTCCAGGCGCGGTCCAGCAGATCGATGCCCACCCGCTCCTCCAGGTGGTTTTGATCGCCGGGCACCGTGCCGTACAGCAGCAAGCGATCGCGGTCGGTGACGAGCAGCTCGAGCGGCGGCTCCCCGTCGAATTCACCCAGCGCGACCCCGCTCGCCTCGACCGTCAGCGGGATGGCATCCGCCATGTCGAACGCGCCCAGCAGCCCCTGACCCTCGAGGATCTGGACCTGGAGCAGGTCGTCGTTGGCCACCGCCACATCGGGCCCGTCCTGTCCGATGAAGTCCCCCACCGCCATCAGAAACGGCGTGCCCCCGACGTCGATGATCTCGGGCTCGTTGAACGCGAATACCGGCTGGGGATGACCGCAAAAGTCCCCCGTCTCGGTGTCGGCCGTGTCTGCAGACTCGGTGTCGTCGGCCCCGGTGTCGGCCGGGGTCGTGTTGCCGGTCGCACTCCCGGTGGCACCCACCGTTTCGTCGTCGCTCGGGACTCCGTCCGACGCCGTATCGCTCGGGCCGGAGGTCGGCGTTTGTCCCGTGTCGGTCGGCCCCACCGAGTCGGTGAAGCAACCGCCGAGAACGAACAGAGTGAGACAGGCGAAACTGGACCAAGCGTAGTGAGACATCATCGAGACACCGGGCGGGCGAATCGATCAAGGGTGGCATTGCGGCCGCGCTGCGAGCAACGATCGGTGCGACCGATGACGCTGCCGTCGACGGCCCACGGTACGCACGACGGCGGGCCCACCAGCCAACCCGCCGTCGACCCGCGAGAACATCGATACTCGTCCACGCCGAGTCCTGCGCCCTTTACGCGAGTTCGCACGCCATCAGTGAAGGCTCGACAAAGGGCAGACTGGCCGGGTCCTCTGCCCCTTTGTCGGTGCACGTGGGTCACTCTGCCCGCATGGCAGGGGGATGTGGGAGCATCCGCTGCGGATGCGGGAGCTGAAGATCGTACTCGACGTCGCCCGCTACCGGCTCGCGCGACTCGAGATGGCGAACCTGGTGGCCGCCATCGCCATCATGATCGCGCTGCGGATGTCCTTCGCCGAGATCATGGTGCGAGGGATCTTCGGGCTGCTGCTCAACCTGCTGGTCTACCTCAACAACGACTGGTTCGACCTCGACGACGACCTCGCCACCTCGACTCGCGACCGCGCCAAGACCCAGTATCTGGCCCAAAACCGCGACGCCGCGGTGCGAGCTCAGCTGGGCCTGCTGGCGTTGCTGGGCGGCTTCGCCTTCACCTGGGGCGACGGGCTGCCCTGGGTCCTGGTCACGGGCGCGGGCATCTGTGCCGTCTACTCCGCCTACCTCAAGCACCGTCCCTTCACCGACATCGCGGCCATGATGATCTGGGGCGTGGCCATGCCCGCCGTGGCCGTGCCTCCGGGCTCGGCGGAGGGCTGGTCGTTGCTGTGGCAGCTGGCGCTTTTTTCCGGGGTCTTCGAGACGATCCAAGTGCTGCGTGATCTCGACATCGACCGCCACCGTGGCATCCCCACCACCGCCGTCGTCCTCGGTCGCGTAAAGACCCAGTGGCTCGCCCGCGGCATGATGCTGGCGGCCGGGGCCTATGCCGCGTGGTGCTTCCACCCCGCGCTCATGCTGCCGCCGCTCGTGGCGGCGGTGCTGCCGATTCCCGCCGTGGGGCTGACCAACTACTGGCACCGCATTCGATTGCTGCTCGGGCCCACGTTGCTCATCGAGTGCGTGATGATCTGGCTGCACACGGGTTGACCATGGCGTGGCTCGACCGACTCTCGGGCGCTCGAAAGGTCGCGCTGGCGTGGACGCTGCTCGTGGTCGCGGTGGCGACCGTCGTGTACTGGCCCGCCCTGCAGGTGGGGTATCTGGCCGACGACCTCTATCAAATCGCCCTGCACGACGGCGTCGCGGGCACGCGCCCCCCGTGGGCGTTGTACTCGCTGTTCGAGCTCGATCCGGCCGCGACCTCCGCTCACATGGCCGGGGGCTCGTTGCCCTGGTGGACGGTGCCGGAGTTCAAGTTCGTGCAGCTGAGGCCGCTGTCGAGCCTGCTGCTGGCGTTGGATCACACGATCCGCCCGCATGACGCCGTCGCGCATCACCTGCACTCCATGCTGTGGATGGCTTCCACGGTGGTGGCCGCTCACTATGCGCTGCGCCGCGCGACCACGCCGGTCATCGCCGGCCTCGCCCTCGGCCTGTTCGCGATCGACGAGACGCTGGGCTGGACGATCGCGTGGGTCGCCAACCGCTGCTCGCTCGTCGCCGCGACCTTTGCCTTCCTCGCGCTCGCGCTGCACCTACGCCGCACGCAGACCCCCTCCAGGCGCCTCGCCTTCGCCGAGCTGGGCGCATGGTCGCTGGCCTTCGCCGCGGGCGAGTACGCCCTGTGTGGCCTGGCCTACCTCATCGCGTACGCCATGGTCGGGCGCACCGATGGTTGGCGCGTCCGCCTTCGTGCCCTCGCCCCCGCCGCCCTCGCCCTCGCCCTGTTCTCCGTCGTCTACGTGATGGTCCGAGCCGGGGTCCTGGGCGCGACCAGCTATATCGATCCGCTCAGTCATCCGGGGGAGCTGCTCATCGCCGCCGCCGACCGCATCCCGCGAATGCTCGGCGAGACCTGGCTGACCTTCCCCTCCGAGAGCGAACGCCTGCTGTCTCGTTTTCAGGGCTCCGTGTCCATGGCGTGGCTGATGGTGGCCGCGGGCATCGACAGCCTCGAGCAGCTCGTCCCCGGCCACGGTCGCATGGTCCTGATGACCTTGCCGCCGCTGGTCTTGGTCAGCGGGTGGCTCGCCCGGCCCTACCTGGAGCCGAACGAGCGACGTGCCGTCGCCTGGCTCGCGCTCGGCTCGGTCGGCGCTGTGGTGCCCCTGACCGCCATCATGCCCACCACCCGCGCCTTGGCGCTCGCCGGCCTCGGTCCCGCGGTGTTCATCGCCAGCCTGGCCGTGGCCGCCACGCGGGCCGTGCTCGCCCGCCCCGTCGGTGTGGGCCCGCGGCTACGCGCCGTGGTGCTGGCGGTCATCGCCGTGCCGTGGGTCGGAGCGCACACCGTCAACGACGCCAAGTGGGCCCGCAAGGAGATCGAGGGCCTCAGCGGCGTCGAAGGTGCCTATCGCCGCTTCCACTTCAACCAGCACACCGAGGGCGTCACCCTCGAGGGCAAGCACGTGGTGGTCATCTCCACCCCCGGGCTCGTCACTGGGCTGCACGCGCGCTGGATGATGCACCTGTGGGGCGAGCCCATGCCCGCCACCTGGCACGTGCTCACCATGGGCGGACGACGGCTCTTCCTGCGCCGCTTCGACCGCTCCACCCTCGAGCTGTCGACGATTGCGGGCCGCCTGCTCGACCAACCGCAAGAGAGCCTCTTCCGCCCGCCCAGCGCCGACATGAGGCTGCACGATGTCGCGTCGGCCGGCCTGTTCGACGCCACCGTGGTTCGCGAGGCCCCCACCGGAGGCCCCAGCGCGGTCCAGTTCCGATTCCGCTGGCCGCTCGACGATCCGCGCCTGGTGTTCCTGGTGGCGGGCTCCGAGGGCCTGCGTCCGCTGGCGCTGCCGCCCGTGGGCGGGGCCAAGGCCATCGCGCCACCGCTGCTGCCCGGGCTCGACCCCAACACCCCGAGCCCTCGCTGAGACGGTTCGTGCTACCACCATGGGCATGGCTGCCGGCCATCGCCTGCTCGCTGCTGCCGTGGCCGTGGCCATGAGCGCGGGCTGTGGGGTCACGCCCAACCAGCAGATCGCCGACGAATTTCACGAGCGCCTGCAGCCGCCATCACGGGGCTGGAGGTCGATCCCCTGCCCAGACCGTGCCGCCAAGCTCGAGGCCTTGCACGACCTGTACGCGCTGGCCATCGATGTTCGCTCGCACGCCCGCGACTTCGACACGCCCCTGCCCCCGCAACTACACGCCGACCTGCTGAACACCCCGCTGCTCGGGCTCGGTTCGACCTTTCGCTGCGTCGTGCAGGATCTGCACGGTACCGACCTTTCCACCGAGCCCAACCTCGCCGAGCTGACGATCTACGTCGCCAACCTGCTCATGCTCAAGGCACGCGCCCGGCTCGAGCAGGGAGACCGCGACGACGGATGGGCGCACGTGCTCGAGACCCTGGCCTTGTACGCGGCCCCGCTCGGCGCCGACGTGCCGCATCACTTCGGTGTGCCGCTCGTGCTCGGGGACATCGAGGCCCTCGCGCTGGAGCATCCGCCCCCGCCGTCCCTCCGCGCCGCGCTGGTCGACGCCACCCAAGCCACCGTCGTGCCGACCCACGTTCGATGCGCCGCCCTCCGGCACGAGCTGCTCGAGACCGGCGTCGCCTCGTTCCGCGGGCACTTCGACCGACGCGAAAAGACGGCCGTGGCCCAGCGCTTCGGCCTCGACCGCGCCATGCGAGACTGGCGGCAGCACGCGGCGGGACAGCAGGGCTGGGGGGTCTGGGAGGCCTTTCGGGAGACCTACGACGCCGTCGTCACCGCCTGCACCACGGTGCCCCTGGGCACCACGATGATCGCGGGCGCCCCCCCGTCCAAGCGCCTCGACCTGCTGCACCCCGAGACGGGCATGCGGGTTCGCATGGTCACCCAGCGGCTCAACACCGCGGGGGAGATCATCGACGCTCGCATCTCCCTGCTCGCCCTGCTGCGCGCGATGGCGCTCCGCGAGTCCCTGGGCCGAGAGCCGACCACGGCCGAGCTGGCGCTGAGCTTTGGTCGAAGACCCCGCAGCGCCTGGGACGGCCGCCCCTACACCTTTGCGCTCGATCAACGCGTACTGACGGTGACGCGCGGTTCGTATTCACATGAGATTCGACTTCCGCCGCCCGGCTGAGCACCGGGTGGCCGGACTCGCCGCCGACCGCCACATCCCCACGGTTTTCACGAGCAAAAGGCCGAGGCATCCCATCGGCGTCATCAATCGCGGGCCGCTCCCTCCCCACCCTGGCGCCACGCATGTACCATTGGGGTCGAAACTGCGACGCGGCTCATGAACGACACGCTCAAGATGTTCCTCATCGCTCTGGTGACGGCCTTGGCCTCTCAGTTGCTCGTGGGGCCCTACATCCTGAAGCTCCAGGGCTACGTGCCCGCCAACGAGATGGCGCAGAGTCGCGTGCCCAAGCTCGAGCAGGGCACGCCTCGCCCGGCCACGCCTGCGCCCGTCGCCCCGACTCCCGCCGAGAAGCTCAACGCGCCCAACCTCGAGGGCATGAGCGTCGAGGCGGCGCGCGAGCGCTGGCGCGACAAGGGCCTGGTCGTCATCGAAGATGGCGAGCGCGTCGACAGTGGGGCCAAGCCCGGCTCCATCATCGAGCAGCGCCCCGCCCCCGGCTCACCCCTCGCCTCCAAAGAGGTGCGGGTCACCGTGGCCAAGGCGGCCACCGAGAAAAAAGTTCCCGACGTCATGGGCAAGCCTCTCGAAGAGGCTCGCCAGGCGCTCATCGACGCCGGCTTCGAGGTCCCCGATCCCGATGCCGAGGCCTCGCGCGAGCCGGTCGGCACCGTCATCAAGCAGGTGCCCGCCGCGGGTGAAGCCGCCAAGAAGGAATCGATCGTCCGTCTCGTCATCGCCGAGCCGGCCTCGATCGAGGTCCCCAAGGTCACGGGTAGCTTCCTGGCCAAGGCCCGCAAGACCCTCGAAGAGGCCGGGCTCGAAGTCGGCTCCATCCGTCGCGTCGAGCACGAGGAGCGCGGCGAGGACTACGTACTCCGGCAGAATCCCGAGCCCGGGGCCGAGGTGCCACCAGGCACCGAGATCGAGCTGGTCGCCGTCGCGCCGAACTGATTGAGCCCCGCGGTCTGCACCGCGTCAGATCCAGCGGTCGCTCGCCCTACCCTGAGGTCATGTTCGGCCTCGGGAAACGCTGGCGAGAGTGGCTCGACGAAGTACGAAGCGACTACGGCCGCCAGTACGGCTGGTTCGTCGAACGCAACGGCACTCCCATCGCCATTCTTCTCGATCCGCAGTGGGTGGACATGTTCTGGGACAGCTATCGCGTCCATCCCGTCCCGGGCAGCAACCTCCCCGACATGATCTACACCGCCGAGCTATGGCACGCCGGCGACCTGGTCTACCGCAACCGGGCCACCGGCGAGGTCGTCGGTGCATGGGCAGGAGGAGCACTGCCGACCCGCGATGATCCACGGGTCGTCATGCGCGGCCTCTACCTGCACCGACGATTCACGCTATTGGATGGGCTCGTGCGCTGGTGGCAGACTAGCCGGCCGACATGAACCACGTGATGCGCGAGACGTTGTCGTTGTAGTCGTTGTCCGACCCGTCTTCGCTCGAGACCACCCACGTCGAGCTGAGAATACGCCCCTTGCTCGCCGGGTCCTCGACATTGAAGGGCCCGTGGATGATGCCCGAACCGGTGATTTCCACCGAGACCGCACCCGAGCTCGCCTGGAACATCTTCTGCCCGTGCGTCTGTCGAACCCCGCCCCCGCTCAGCGAGCCGACCGGGTTGCCGTCGACATAGGCAGTCACCGTTCCCGTGCCCGCCGTCATCGTGGTCAGGTCCATCACGTACCAACCGGACTGTGCATCCGACAGTTTCAACCTCGTCGCCATTCGTTCGTCCTTTCGTCAACCGGGGGTTCGTCCCCCACTTGGGGAGTGTCACAATCCCCACTTCGGATCAGACGACGACGAGAAAACCGACGACATTCGAACATGGCCCGTTGTGCCCAACCGCAGTGCACGAGTTCGGGCCACATCGAATCGAGGCTCAGGCTGCGGGCGCGCGCGTGATTCCTTGGTTCCCCGCGGCGTGCGGCAGCAGGTAGCGCTTGGTGTCGGAGTACCAGTCCAGACCGCCGCGCAGCCAGGACACCAAGGCGTCGAGATAGGCCCGCTCGGCTTCGTTGGCATCGGCTTCGACGATGGCGAAGAGTCGATCGAAGGCGGTCAGCTCCTCGTTGCAGCGCACGATGGATCGCTGCATCGCTTCGCCCCAGTGCGAACCGTTTTCACGGGCGACGATCATCACCAGGTTGCTGGTGGTCTGATCGTAGAGTTCCTTCTCCAGGCCGTAGATGTCGTTGACCCAGCAGATGTGATTGGTGGCCATGATGTGCAGCTGCTGCACGAGAGGGTGCTCGACGAACGCGAGGTCGAGGCCTTCGATACACATGGCAGCGATGTCGAAGCACGGCGGCACCGCGCTGATGAGGGGCCGGAGCCGATCGTAGGTGGCCAGGCTGGGCGCCTCGCCGCGGATTCGCAGGTCGCGTTCCCAGCGACAGCCGATCACGTACTCCTCGAAGTGCTGGCCGAAGCGCTCGAGCCAGGTCCACTTGGCGAAGGTCGCGGCGCGTCGGCGAATGTCGGCGAGGGCACGCTCGAGCGGCTCGAGCGGGGCGCTCGTCATCCGCCCGTGACCAATCGCGATGAGTCGATCTTCGGTCACGGTCAGGGCGGCGGCGTAGGCCGGGTTCTCGGTCTGGGTGGTGTCGCAGCGGTCGTCGTAGAAGAACAGGAAGGTGATCCAGTCGGACACGAGCTCGAGCTGCTCGACGGTGACCTGGGGATAGGCCCGCGCGGCGAGCCACGCGAACTTGGCCGCGTTGAGGGTCGCGGTCTCGGGACCTTCGGCCGGGGCCAGACCCATGCGCACGACCCACTCCAGGGTCCGCTCGTGGGCGATGGCGACGTGTTCGTGGATTCGGGGCTCGTAGTCGCACTGCAGCGTGGCGGCGTTGGAGACGGAGTCCGAGGGCGAGGGGACGGGGAGATCGAGGAGTTTCATCGGGGCTTGGGGGGCTTGGGGGCTCACCCCTGTCGTGCCCGCAGCGCCCCGAGCGGATCACGGCCGCCCCGATTTCACGCCGGTCACGGCTTCGCGGGCGGCGTCCGCCCCTCGTCACAGGCCCGCTGCACCCGCTCGATGAACGCCCGCTCCTCGTCGCGCATGGTCAGGCTCCAGCGGTCTTTGATCCGCACCCACTCGCTCACGTAGTCGCAGCGATAGGCGGGGTTGGCCGGCATCCAGTGGTCGGGCGCCTTGTCGCTCTTGGCCCGGTTGGAGCCGCGCTCCACCGCCACCAGGTGCCCGGCGTCGCTCAGCTCGTTGGCGTAGATTTCCCGCCGCTCACGGCTCCACGCGTGCCCCCCGGAGCGATGCGCCTCGTGCAGCGGCACCATGTGATCGACGTCGAGCTTGCTCGGGTCGGTGATGACCTTGCCGGTATAGGGGCATCGCCAGCGACCGCGGGTGACCTTGCAGTGCTTGTTGGTCTTGAAGGAGACCGGAGTCTCCGACTCCGCCTCGAGCACCTCGTGTCGGGTGTTCTGGCAGTCGTCGTCGGCGTCGGTCCAGTGGCGCCAGTCGTCGCGATCGTAGTTGGTCGGCGCTTCGGTCTGCGTCGGCGTGCCGCCGCCGGGCAGCTCGGTGGGCAAGACCTCCTCGAGCCACCCCTGCTGCTTCATCCACAGCAGCACGATGGCGATGACGATGACCCAGCGGAAGCGGCGAAGGAGCCGGCGCAAGGGCCGGAGCATGCGGGGGGATCGGCGACGGCCCATCGCGAGCAGTCTGCGTCGGGCCAACCTCTGCGCGCAAGGAATCGGCGGCTCAGCTCTCGGGATCGCGCCCGAGCCGAGCCACCAGCATGGTGGCGAAGAACCCGGCGATCACCAGCCCGAGCGCGGTGCCGATCTGCCCCCCGGAGGGGTCGAAGTATGCGGTCGGGTAATCCTTGGGCT
Source organism: Myxococcota bacterium (assembly GCA_039028615.1). Classification (GTDB taxonomy): domain Bacteria; phylum Myxococcota_A; class Polyangia; order Nannocystales; family Nannocystaceae; genus Paraliomyxa. The sequence continues at coordinate 502,140 of JBCCHT010000001.1, forward strand.
CGAGCTCGGCCAGCGTCTCGGCGGTGAGCGCCCGGCCCTTGACCACGTCGCCGACCTCGGGCTTTTGCCCCTGCTGGAAGGGCCACAGCCCCACCACCGCGCCGACCAGCAGACCGAGCAGAACCCCCAGGGTCTGCTGCTCGTAGCGCGCCAGCAGCCACTTGAGCACGTTGCTGACCACCGCGATGCCGACCACCACGCCCAAGCCCACGGGGAGGACGACGCCGAGCAGCGGATCCATGAGCGCACCGAAGTCGCCCGCCTTGAGCGCAACCTTGACCTCCTCGATGCCCGACAAGATCGCGACGTAGACCCCGAGCACGAGCAGCAGGTAGCCGCCGCTCACCCCCGGCAGGATCATCGCGCTGGCTCCCGCCACGCCCGCGAGGAACATCATCACGAAGCCCGCGCTGTCGGCCCCCGCTCCGGAGTGGCCCGCCGATTGCGACAGGCCCAGCAACGCCATGCCGGCGAAGCCCACCCCCGCCGAGGCCCACACGGCCACGGGCAGCGGCCGCTTCATCATGCGCCAGATGACCGGCACGCCACCCAGGGTCAGCCCGATGAAGATGCTGTACGCGACCCAGCGGTGCTCGATGACGAAGTCCTTGACCACCCCGGCCAGGCCGACGATCGCCAGCATGGCCGAAGCGACGACGATGGCGAGCACCAGGATGGACTGGCGCCGCAGCTTGAGGGTGGTGACGTCGGCCACCGCCCGAATGAAGTGCGGGTAGATGCCCGCCGCGAGCAGCATGGTGCCGCCGCTGATTCCGGGCACCAGGTTGGCGAGGCCCATCAGCAGACCGCCCACGCCTCCTCGAAGCGCAAGGGTGCCGGTGGGAAGGCTCGGAGTGTCGTCTTCGATGGTGGCCACGGGCGTCCTGGGAACGAGCCGGGAGGCTAGCAGCAAGGACGAACCGGCCCTCAACCCCCCGTTTTCATTGAATTTCACCATCCATCCCCACCCGCGGCGACGGTTGCTGCGATCATGGAAGCGTGACCGTCGTCCCGGCCTATCTCCAGGACTTCATCTGCGAGGGCAAGGTCATTCCCTTCGTCGGCGCGGGCGTATCGATGGCGGTGCGACGCACCGACGGCCGCGCCTGCTACCCGAGCTGGAAGGACTTGCTCGGGCGAGCCGCCGCGCGCCTCACTCGAGAAGGCAAGCCCGAAGCGGCCGCGACGGTGCAGGACCTGCTCGCGAAGAACGACTACCTCGAGGCGTCCACCCACGCCCGCAAGGCGCTGCGCAACAACTGGTACCGCTTCCTCAAGTCTCAGCTCTCCTTTCGAAGGGACGAGATCGACACCGAGAGCCTGGCGCTGGCGCGAGCGATCTGGGACCTGGGCAGCCGGCTCATCATCACCACCAACTACGACCGCGTGCTGCTGTGGGGGTGCCCCGAGCTGCCCGATCTCCATCGCTGGGACATCGACGCGCCCTACGAGCAGGTCGCCGCGCTCCGCGATGGCGTCGAGGCGCCCACGCTGTGGCACCTGCACGGCACCATCGACAACGTCACCAAGCTCATCCTGACCCCCGACGGGTACCAGCGCCTCTATCCCGATTTCGAAGACGGCTCGGGCGTCCCCACCGAGCAGCGCCACCACGCCGCGCTGAAGACCCTGCAGCAACACCTCACCTCGTACTCGTTCCTCTTCATCGGCTTCAGCCTGGACGACGCCGCGTTGCTCGGACAGCTCCAGGAGGTCGACGACCTGTTCGAGGGTGCCGCGGCGCAGCACTACATCCTCGCGCGGGAGGCCGAGCGAGAAGCGATGACCCAGAAGATCGAGCAATGGAATCTGCCCGTCGATGTGGTGACCTTCGCCGACTTCGGGCCACCCCTGCTCGATAGCCTGGCTCAGATGGCTCGCTACACCCGGCAGCCGGAGGTCTCACCGACGGCGTCGAAGCCGACGAGCCCCTCCACGCCCGCTCCCCGGCCGCCGACCAGCGCCGCCTCACCGCCGCCGCCTCCCGCGGGCGCCCCCGCAGCGCCGAGCGAAGCCCTGGCGCACGACGACGATGACGCGGGCGAGATCGACGAAGACGGGCTGAACCTCCTGCTCGGCGCCTCCCCTCCCTCGCGCAAGCTGGCCGTCGACGCCGACCCGTCGCGGGCCAAGGGCGCGTCGGCGGGTGAACGCCGCCGGCGCGGCGGGCGACGCGAGTCCCAGCGGGTCCTTCGCGACGGCGGAGCACGCCCCGCCAGCCCGGTGCCGCCGCACAGGCCCAAACGGAGCGCCGAGCCGGTCGCCAAGTCCGACCACGCTCCGCGGGACCCGGCCGAGCCGGACGAGCAGCTGCTCCTGCTTTCGAGACGGCTCTACGCGCGGCCCCTGCACGAGCGTCGGGTGGCGGCCCGCCGCGTCGCCGAGCTGACCGAGGCCGTCTCGCTCGACTCGCTGCTGTCGCTGTCGACCTCGGCCGAGCCGGAGCACCGCGTCGCCGCGGGCATCGGCCTGCGCACCCACCTCGAGATCGACCCCCGCCTCGCCGACGATCCCCGCATCCATCGCGCCGTGGAACGGGGACTGACCGATGGCCAAGCGCGTGTCCGCTATCGCTTCCTCGAGTCGATCCAGGCCGCGACCACGCTCATCGACCCCGTCCGCAACACGCTGGAGGCGCTGCGCGACGACCCCAACGCACCCGTGGCCAGCAAAGCCCGGGAGACCCTCGACCTGGGCCCCAGCGAGGGCTGAGCGGGGCGCTTCGCCTCCGCGGCGCTGCTCTTGCACTCTCGTATTTAAAACATCTTGAATAGTTTTTATGATCTCCTAGGTTTTGCGTGGACATCATGTTCGCGCCCGCCACCATCGCCGAGACCGCGACCTTCACCCCCGAAGCCATCCAAGCCATGGTCCACGCGTTCTACGACCGGGTTCGCCACGATCCCCTGCTGGCGCCCGTATTCGACCGACGCATCACCGACTGGGGCCCGCACCTGCAACGCATGACCGCCTTTTGGTCGTCGGTGCTCCGCGGCACCTCGGACTTTCGCCCCTCCCCGCGCGGCGGACCCCCGGTGCTGCACCGAGCCATCGCCGAGCTGACCCCCGAGCACTTCGAGCGTTGGCTGGCGCTGTTCGAGTCCGTCGTGCGGGAGCGCTTCACCCCGGGCGCAGCCGATCACGTGCTTCGCCGGGCGCATCGCATGGGCCGCGCGTTGTCGGCTCACCTGTGACCCACGCGTGCCGGACTCCGATCCCATCCTCGACGCGGGCCCCGAGTCCGCCGTTCGCCGCGAGCTGCTCGCTCGCATCAAGCGGGCCGGCACCGCACGCATCGATGCCCTGGTCGAGGCGATCGGCCTGTCGAAGACCGCGGTACGCGGGCACCTGCTGCGCCTGGAGACGCTGGGTCTGGTCGAGCGGGTCGTCGTTCCCGGCCGAGGTCGCGGCCGGCCGCCGCTGGCGTTTCTGGTCACCGCCCGCACCGAGCCGCTGTTTCCCACCAGCGACGGCGCCATGCTGACCTCACTGTTGCAGTTCCTCGATGCCCAGGGGCAGGCGCCGCTCGTGACCGCCTTCTTCGAGCGTCTGTGGCAAGGCCGTACCGAGCGTCTCGAGGCCGAGCTGCATCGTCGCAGCCGCGGTCGCCCCCCGGGACCCCGCCTTCGCCTCACCGTATTGCAAGAACACCTCGAGCAGCACGACTTCATGCCGGTCGTGCGAACCGAGCGGGACGAGCCCGGCTCGATCACCGTCGAGGCCTGTCACTGCCCCTTTCCTTCCGTCGTGCGGGCGACCCGGCTGCCCTGCCGACTGGAGTCGAAGTTCGTGGAGCACGCCCTCGATGCCTCGCTGGTGGAGCTGCGGGTGGCCGGGCCCGAGGCGTCCAGCTGCGTGTTTCGCCTGAAGCGGCGACCCGCCAAAGCGGGATGAGCTCCGCCCCCGCGTAGGCACGCGGGCTCGATCATCGAGTGCCCGCGAACGCGCGGAGCCATGGTTGAAGACGTCGGCCCCCGTACCCTCTTCGCCTCCCACGGTTTCCTGATCGAACGCAGAAATCGACGCGAAATCGAACGCGGTTCCGAGATCTCTCATGCCCGCGCACGATGGCGCACGAAACCGCCTTCGGAGCACGAAAACATCAATCCGAGGCGAAAAAACTTAATCCGGCTCGGCTCCGCGATCGACTTGTGAGGGTGGGTGGCCCCGAGCCCTCGCCAACGCCTTCGAGCCCGCGCGCCAACGAGTGCATGCGCGGTGCGAGATGGCATGCGCACCGGCTCGGAGCGGGGAACAAAAAACCTCTCCAGGGGAACAGGGCCCATGAAACACACTCGACACTCGCACTCCACTCCCGCGATGGGGGACGGCTCGCGCGGCCGCCCGCCCGGTCATTGCTTGGACCGAAGCCGCCTCCGCTCGCTTCGCGCTCAGCGGGGTCTGACGCAGGTCGGACTCGCGGATCGAGCCGGGCTGACCCGTCGAACGGTCGCCACCGCCGAGAGCGGCCGACCCGTCTCGCTGCAGACGGCACACTCGATCGCCGACGCCGTGGGAGTGGAACTGGGGGAGCTTCTGCAAATCGCAACAGCTCACTCAATTGCATAATTGACCGTCAATCATTCACACACTCTCATGCGCCTTAGTTTCACATTTCTTTCACTTGCTGACCGTATGTCCCGGTCGCTATCACCAAGACACGGGGCCACCTCAGGCCGCGTCGAAAGATAGAAGAACGATGATCAAAAAAGCGACTTCCGTCGTCATCAGCACCTGCTTGGCCGCCGCTTCGTGCCTCCTCGGCGTCACCGTGGCACCCACCGAGTCGAACGCCGCCGATGGCAAAATCGTCCATGGCACCGTTTGCCAGGAGTCCTCCAACTACAGCTCTGCTCGGCACTATCTGGGCGGCTACTACTCCTCGGGCGGCTCCTCCTATGTCACCTGCCCCCTCATTCGCGACTCGATCGACAAGGACCTCGACTACGTCCGGGTGCACTGGGATCTCGCGAACGTGAGCAACGGTACCAACATCACCACGCGGGTCTACTCCTGCGGCCCCTTCGGCGAGACCTGCTACTACCAGCAGGCCAACATCACGCGTAGCGAGACCGGCGGCGTGGGAGCCACCGACGCCTACTTCCAGACCTTCTGGAACACCGACTCGCTGCAGGACGCCCACCAGGGCGGCGTGTACGACAACTACGCGTACGCGTTCTCCGTGTGGAGCTTCGTCCCCACCGGCGGCGAGCTCATCGGTATCTACACCCACGAGGATACCTAGGCGGTACCGAGATGAAGCGCATCGTCATTGTCAGTGGTGGACTCATTGCTTTCGCGGCGGCCTTGGCGGTGACGCTTCATCGCCCCGACGAACCCGAGAACAAGCCCGAAGCCGTCGTCGACGCTTCGGCCAAGCGGGCCTTGTCCGAGGCACGCGCCGCGCGGGCCGAGCTCGCCGACCTTCGGTCGCAAATCGGTCAGCTCGATCGCAGCGGGCGTCGCAGTGTGGCCCCGGCCCTACCTCGGGATGCGGCCGCCCCCGCCGCAGCGCATGCCCAGCCCGCGCCCTCGCGCCCTTCGTTCATGGAGCTCGAGCCCGAGGAGCAGATGGAAGCGGCGCGCAACCGGGCCGACGAGGTTCAGGAGACCTTCGAGGACACCCTCGAGTCCGAGCCGCGAGACTCCGAGTGGGCCAACACCGCCGAGCGCACCCTTGCCCACTCCCTCGACAGCTTCGACGCGGCCGGGAGGGCCCAAGTCGTCAGCTCGAAGTGTGGCAGCACCATCTGCATGGCCGAGCTCGAGTTCGCCGACCGCGACACCGCGGAAGAGCTACGCCATCACATCACCATCGGCGAAGAGTTCGGGTTCACGCGGCGGAGCAGCGCGCCGGGGGAGTTGCCGCTGCGGCAGGTCTACTTCCTGGCTCGGCCGGGACACAGGCTGCCGATGCCGTCGTGAACGTGGTCGGGGCGTCGGGGCGCGGGCGAGCACCGAGTGGGTTCGGGGCTCGCTCGCGCACGCGTCGTGGGTCAGCCCGGACTGGCCTTGGCTCGGCGCTGGGCCTCTTCGCCCAAGGCCGTCGTCTCGGCCTCCATCCCTGCCATCAGCTTCGGCCCGTAGCGCCTCTCCGCCATCGCGCGCATCGATCCGCCGAGGGTCAGCACCTGCTCGATCCGCGTGCGCCCGTCCGCCGTCGCCGTGAGCGTGCGGCACCGTAACCCGGTGACGAAGCCGGTGCTCGGCCCACCATCGCGCCAACAAAACCGGGTCGGAGCCTCCACCTCCACCACGCGATGCCACATGTCGCGGTCGTCGTCCCCGAGCTGCACCGTGATGTCCACGCGCTCGCCGACCTCCAGCGGCCCTTCGGCGCGCGTGATCCAGGGATTCCAGGCCTCGTAGCTCGGCAAGTCGGTCAGCGTCGCCCAGACCACGTCGATGGGCGCATCGAGGACGGCCTCGTACTCGAACACCACCGTCTTGGGCGGGCGCGGGATCTTGCGATCGCGACCGGGGTCGTAGGGACGGCACGCTCCCGCGACGACGAGAGTTCCGCACAGCAGCGCCAGCGGGACGAGGCTCCGGGAAGGCATGCGCCGAACAGAGTACCTCGCCCGCCCCGAGCGTCGCTCAGAACACGACGCCGACCACGGCCACACACATCTCGTCGAGCGTATTGTCCCCCAGCGGCATGTCCACGAACTCGACCTCGCCGGGCCCGGCCCCCTGCTCGCTCATCAGCACCCGCATGAGCCGCTCGTTGCTCTCGCTGTTGTCGTAGCCGCACTCGATCACGAGGATGTCGCCGTCGCGAGCCGGCGGCAGCTGCTCGAAGGGCGCGTCGTACTGGTAGCTGCGCTGCCAGTTGAAATCCCAGTCGGGCACGCCCACCAGGCACTCCGACGGCGTGGTCACGTCCTCGCCGTCACGCTCCAGCCGGACCCGGATGTCCTTGCCGGCCACGTGCTGGTGGGGCAGCACGCTCCAGATTCGCACGTCTGCCGCCGAGGGGATCGACAGGGGGATTCGCAGGGTCTCCAGGTGATCGGACGCGCCCGCGGGCACGAGGAACTCCGGGCCGTCGGGGCCGTCGTTGGGCCCGGGCTGCAACCCCACCGAGGCCGGGCTCTGGTTCGCGTCGAAGGCCCCCAGGATGTTGATGAGGGCGGTGCGCTGGGGCCTGGTATCGGTGACGCGCAGCTTGACCACCGTGCCGTCGTCGGTGCGCTCCTCGGTGGGGCTGGGGTGGTAGTGGGTCTGCATCACCAGACAGCTGCCCTCGGCGACCGGGATCCCGGAGCCGGGCGGCACCTCGGTGGGCAGCGACCCCGGCGTCCAGGCGGCGAAGACCGACGCCCCGGGCACGCCCGCTCCGCCGAAGCACTCGTAGCTGCCCGACTCGTCCACCATGCCTTCGCTCTGACAGTCCTCGTCGTAGAAGAACACGGCGTGGTGCACCACGGCCGGGTCGTTGGGCTCGACGGAGAGTCCCTCGAGCCATTGGTCGCCCTGCAGACCCAAGGACAGCGGATAGCAGCGGAACTCGTCGTCCACTCCCGGGGCGAGGGTCCACGTGCCCGCGCTCAGCTCGAGGTTGGCGTCGGCCAGATCGCCGTCGGGGATCGGCGGCAACGGAGCGGCCGCGTCGGGATCGCCGAACGGAGCCCCCGCGTCGGCCCACTGTTGGAGCATCTCGATCTCGTCGTCGGTCAGGCTGGGGTCGTCGAGCCAAGGCAGCTGCGGCGTACAGCTGTCGGTGGCCTGGGCTCCCCACGGCGGCATGGTGCGCGCATGGGCGGCCCCCGCCATCACCCCGGCGAAGGTCCGGGCCTGCTCGTAGTCGGTGAGCATCAGCCCGCCCAGCGGGTCGGCGCCGTCGTGACAGCCCCCGCACCGCGCCTGCACCAGCGGAGCGATGTCGGCATTCCACGTGGGCCCCTCGACTCCGGCCGGGTCCTCCTCGCCGGTCGAGTCTTCGCCTTCGGTGCCGCCCTCTTCCGAGTCCATACCCGACCCGGTGTCTGCGCCCGCGCCTCCGTCCAGAGCCGAGTCCGGCGAAGCACAGGCTCCCACCATGAGGAGGGCGAACACCAAGGGCACCGATCCGCGAATCATGGCCCGACGCAATACAAACGCCGTGCCAGAGGCCATTGCACGGCAAGGGTCGACTTGGACGTACCGAGCTGTGGGGTCCACCCTACAACTGCCGGGTCGAGCCTACAGCCTGCGGACTCAACCGTGGGACGACGCCAACAGCACCATCCACGCCACCAGCGAGACCAGCGCGCCCAGCCCCGTCCGAAAGGCCGCCCGGGGGCGTAGTCGTCCTTTGGCATCGAGACCGCGCACCACGAACAGCGCGACGCACAGCACCCAGATCGCAAACGCGAGCGCCGCCAGGTTGCCCCGCGTCGGGTCGGGTCCCGGCGGTCGTGCCAGCTGCTCGGCGTGGAACTGCTCGGCTCGCCCCGCTTCCGAGGTATCGAGCCCCAGCTCGCGCTCCTGCTCGGCCATCAGCGCCGCGATGTGAAGGTTGGCCTGCTCCCAGCGATCGCGATGCGGAATCCCCCAGGCCCTCGTCGCGAGCAGACCCCGTCGCACTTCCCGGTAGGCGGCCAGCGCCCCGTGCCGCCCCTCCGCCCCGCGTTCGCGCTCCTGCTCGGCCAGGGCCCAGAGTCGATCGAGGGCTTCCTCGTCGTGCGAAGACCCCGGTGCACGCCAGCGCAGGGCACGACCGAGGTGCTCGATCTCCGCATCGAGATCCCCCGCCTGGTGAGCCACGTCCGCGTCTCCCAGCGCCGACTGGCCATCCCACACCACGCGCACCCACAGGGGCAGCACCACCGCCATCCCCACGATGAGCACCAGGCTCAGCGCACGCCGCCAACCAGCAATGGGCTCGGGCGCGGACTCGGGCTCGGGCTCGGGCTCCGTCGCGGACGCTTCGGGCTCGGGCTCGGCGTCGTCCGGGCTCACACCAAGTCCCGCCGCGCGAAGAGCAGCATGGCGACGCCCAGGCAGACCGAGGCGTAGAGCAGACCGTAGAGGCTGGCCTCCGCCACGTAGCCCCACCCGATGAAGGTCTCGTGCACGCTCACCACTTCGCCCCCGACCTGCCCGCCCGAGATGAAGAACGCGTGAAAGTCGGGGATCACGGCGGAGACGAACTCGAGAATGGCGCCCAGCCCCGTGCCTTCGAGCTTCTTGCCGGTCGCGAAGGTCGCCAGCTCGGCCTGGTTGCGGCCGATGATCCACAGCGCCGCGGTGAACATGGCGGAGAGGTAGGGTGACGAGAACGACGAGAACAACATCGCCACCGCGGTCAGCAGCATGAGTTCGACGACCACGAGCACCTCGGCCCGCACCATGGCGACCCCGTGCACCCCCCCGGACAGCCCCACGAACAGCGCGAGGATCACCGCCATCGAGCCCACCAGGATCACCAGGGTGAAGACCTGGCCGAAGTACTTGCCGAGCAGGAACTCCCAGCGCTGGAGCGGCTTGGGCACGACGAAGTAGACCGTCTTGCGATCGAGTTCCTTGGACAGCAGGTTCACGCCCAAAAACAGCGCGATCACGACGCTGACGAGGCTGATCCCGGCCAGGCCGAGGTCCTTCATCACCCGGACTTCTTCGTGCAGGGAAAGCTCGCCCAGCACCAGGCTGAACGCCATGAGCCCCACGGCGAACAGGGCGAGCACGTACAGCACGCGGTTGCGAACCGCCTCGCGGAAGGTGTTCAGCGCGATGGCCCAGATCCGCGGGGCGGCCCCGCCTCGGCTCGGTGCGCTCATGCGGAGGCCTCCTGCTCCTTCGGGGCCTCGTCGTCGGCCGGCTCTTCGTCGCGGGCGGCCTCGCTGACGAACAGCGACTCCAGGCTCTCGCGGTGCGGTTGAAGCTGAAGCAGGCGCCCCTTGGCCGCCATGAGTTCACGAACGAAGGCGTCTGCTCGATCGAGGTCGTCGACGGTGAGCAAGCGCCCGGCCGCGGCTTCGCGGTGCTGGCCCTCGAAGCGCAGCAGGCCTTCGACCGTGTCGGACGGCGCCTGCCACACGAGGTCGACGCTGCGCAGCCGGGGGTCGAGCAGCTCGTCGAGCGAGCCCACGCCACGAAGCTTGCCCTTGACCAGGATGGCGACCCGGTCGCACAGCGCGGTGGCGTCCGCGAGGATGTGGGTGCAAAAGAACACCGTCGTCCCGCGGTCGCGCAGCTCGAACACCAGATCGCGGACCTCCTTGCGCCCGACCGGATCGAGCCCGCTCATCGGCTCGTCGAGTACGACCAGCTCGGGCTCGCCCATCAGCGCCTGCGCCAGGCCGACCCGCTGCATCATGCCCTTGGAGAACGACCGCAGCGGCCGATTGCCCGCGTGCCCCAGGCCCACCCGCTCGATGAGCTCGACGCTCCGCTTCCGGCGCGGGGCCTTGGCCTGCCCGTGCAGACGCCCGACCATGTCGAGTAATTCGGGGACCGAGAGGTAGTCGTAAAAGTAGGGGTTCTCCGGGAGATAGCCCACGCGGGCCTTGGCGGCGCGGTCGCCCGCGGGCGCGCCCAGAAGATGCGCCGTGCCCGACGTGGGAAAGATGAGCCCCATCAAGATCTTGATGGTGGTGGTCTTTCCCGCGCCATTGGGCCCCAGGAAGCCGAAGATCTCGCCGGGCTCCACCTCCAGGCTGATGCCTCGCAGGGCCTCGGTGCGACGACGCAGCAAGCCTCGGGTGAAGGTCTTGCGGAGCTCACTGACGTGCAGGACGGCCACGGTCGGGGGTTGGCGCGGCAGGCGAAGCGAGGGAGAGCACTTTGCCGCCGGGAGCGACTTTCCTCGGGTCGGCGCTAGGATACGATGAGCGCCCCCGACGATGCGACCCTCGGACCTCACGCGCCGCGCGATGCTGACCGGTTTGACGGCTACGGCCCTCGTCCCGGCCGCCAGCCTGGCCAAGCCCCAGCGCCCGGCCGGCCCCACTGCCGCGCCCCCGAGCCCTCCCGGGCCGCCTCCGCCCGGTCCTGTCGTGCCCGAGCCCGCCGACATCGTCCCGGCCGCGCCCTCGGGCGCACCGTGGGACGCCCCCACCAGTCCGGGGGTCGAGACCTCCACCATCAGCATCGATCTCCCGCAGCTGCGCTACGAGGGCGAGTGGAATCCGCGGGCCGGCGCCATGCGAGTGCTCGCCCGCGAGCTGCGGCTGCGGACGCGACTCGAGCCCGTGCTCGAGCCGGGGCAGGTCACCGCCGACGCGGCCGAGCTGTTCTCGACGCCGTTCCTGTACGTGGCCGGGCAGCGCGAGCTGCCGCCGCTGTCGCCCGCGGCCGAGCAATCGCTGGGGCGCTTCATCGACCTGGGCGGACTGATTCTGTTCGACGCCGCCGACGGTGGCACCGACCCCGGCTTCGTGCGCGACGTCAAAGCGCTGCTCGGGCGCATCGCCCCCGCCTCCGAGATTGCCCCCGTCGGTCGCGACCACGTCATCTATCGCAGCTTCTATATCGTCGACACGCCCATGGGTCGCACGCGCACCCATGACCACGTGCTCGGCGTCCAAGACGAGGGCCGACTCAAGGCGCTGATCATGCGCAACGATCTGGGCGGAGCGCTGGCCGAGACCAACGAGGGCCTGCCCGCGTTCCCCTGCACCCCGGGCGGGCACACCCAGCGCGAGTGGGCGGTGCGCTTCGGGGTCAACATCCTGCTCTACGCCACCTGCACCGACTACAAGGCCGACCGGGCCCACGTCGAAACCCTGCTGCGGGCGCGTCGCTGGCGATGAACGAGCGTTGGAGCCTGGCGGCGGGGCACGTCCCCGATCTGTTCGTCCTGGTGCTGCTGGGCGTGGCGCTGGTATTGGCCGTCGGCGAGGGCCTGGGTGCCTTTCGTCGGCCGCGCTCGCCCGTGCCCAAGTCGGTCTCCGCCGCACTGCTCGCGCTGCGCCTGGGTGCGCTGGGAGCCCTGCTGGCGGTGGCCTTCGAGCTCACCCTGCGCATCGAGCAGGTCAGCCCGTCGGGCCGCCGCCTCGTGGTGCTGGTCGATCGCTCCGCCAGCATGGCCCTGGCCGACGCCCCCGCCTCGGGTGAGGCCGAGGCCACCCGCCAATCCCGCATGGAAGCGATCTGGGAGCGCGCCGCCGATGCCCGCGTGGGCTGGCGTGACGACGGCCTGATCGTCGAGGTCCGCGGCTTCGATCTCGCCTCGCACCCGTTCACCGGAGACCTGGCCGAGACCCTCGCGGGTGAACCGGACGGCGCGGGCTCCGACCTGGCCCGGGCGCTGGGCGAGCTGTCGCAGCCCGAGCCCGACCGCGCGCCGCTGGCCGGGGTGGTCGTGCTCTCCGACGGTCTCGTCGCCACCGACGACGCTTCCGATGCCCACGTGCAGACGGTCGGCGCGGGGCTGGGCGTCCCCATCACCACCGTATCCGTGGGCGCGCCGCATATCCGCGACCTGAGCGTGGCCGAGGTCAAGGCCGGAGAGTTCGCGTTCGTAGAGAACGTGGCCGAGTTCGAGGCCACCATCGTCGCCCACGGCCTGGCCGGCACAGCCGGGGTGGTCGAGCTGCGCCGCAACGGCCAGACGGTCGCCACTCGCCGCATTCGCGTGGGCGCCGACGGAGTCCCGAGCACGGTGCGCTTCGAGGTCGCGCCGGACCGCGTCGGCCAGTTCGTCTACGAGATCGTCGTCCCCCCCGTCGCGGGCGAGGCCACCGAGGCCAACAACACCCGCGCCTTCGTGGTGAAGGTGCTGCGCGACAAGGTCCGCGTGCTGCACGTCGCCGGTCGCCCCGACTGGGACGTCCGGGCGCTCCGCACCCTGCTGCGCCGCGACCCCAACGTGGAGCTGCTCAGCTACTACATCTTGCGGGGCCTCGACGACATCTCTCGCGAGGACACCACCGCCCCGCTGAGCCTCATCCCCTTCCCCACCGACGAGCTGTTCGAGGAGCAGCTGGGCTCCTTCGACCTGGTCATCCTGCACAACTTCGACTCGGTCAAGCACCACGTCGAGCAGTACCTCGACAACATCGCGCAGTACGTCGAAGAGGGCGGCGCGCTGGTGCTCATCGGGGGTGACCTGGCGTTTTACGACCTCGGCTACGGCCTGCCCCAGCTCGCCTCGCTGCTGCCCATCGACAGCCGCACCAAGGCCCCGCTCGAGCGCGACCCGTACCGACCGTCGCTGACCGATGCGGGACGCCGCCACCCCATCACCGCGTGGCTGGCCGCGGCCGACGAGGGCTGGGCGCAGCTGCCCGCGCTCGAGAACTACAACCCGCTGTCGCCCAACCCGCGGGGCGAGACGATCAGCGCGACCTCGTTGCTGACCCACCCCGAAGACATGGACGCCCGCGGTCGCCCGCGACCGATCTTGGCCGTCGCCGAGCCGGGACAAGGGCGCACCATGGTGCTGGCCACCGGGTCCACCTGGAAACTCGGCTTTGCTCCCGACCTGCCGCTCATCGACGGCGCCCGCCCCTACGACCTGCTATGGCTCGGGGCCGTGCGCTGGCTGCTGCGCGACGACACCTCGGGGCGCCTGACCCTCGAGACCGACAAGCCGCGCTATCGCGTGGGCGAGCCCGTCGCGCTGCAGGCCAAGACCTGGTCGGCCAGCTATGCCCCGGAGGCCGACGTCAATGTCGACTGGTCGCTCCGTCCCCTCGCTCCGCCCAAGGATGGCGAGCCGCCGGCCGCCGTCGCCGAGGGCAAGTGGAAGACCGATGGCCTGGGCCGCGCGGGCGAGACCCTCGAAGACCTCGCCGTCGGGGCCTACGTCGGCACCGCCAAGCGCGAGCTGGGCAGCGAGCAGACCCAAGCCGAAGACCAGGACGGGCTCGGTCAGCACGAAGTACAGCGGGTGTTCATCGTCGAGCCCCCCGGGCGCGAGCTCGCCCAGGTCGACGCGGATCCCGGCATCGCTCGACTCGATCGCCTCGCCAAGGCCACGGGCGGCGAGTCCCTGTCGGCGCTCGGCGACGACGAGCTGCCGCGGCGGATTCCCCTCGCCGAGCCCACCGTGCACCGCGATGGTCTCCGGGTCGATGCCCGTCGCGACATGCCCCTGTGGAACGGCTGGTTCGCGCTGCTGTTGCTGGTCGCCACCTTCGGCGGCGAGTGGCTGCTGCGTCGGCGCCAAGGCGAAGTCTAAGCCGGCCCGTGCCGTGGTCGGTCAGCGCCGCGTGTACGCCTGTCGCGACGACCAGTGACCGAGCGGTATGGGGCACGGCGTCGTGTTCGTCGGTTCGCCGCGATGCCTCGCAAACGGCTCAGGAACGACCGCAGGGGCGGTTGTCTTGCCGCCACGCCGACCCGCCGCACACTGAGAGCATGACGATTCCTCCCATGCGACGCGACGCTCGAGTCGAGGTCTTCTTCGACGGCGAATGCCCGTTGTGCATGCGGGAGATCAACCTGCTGCGGCGCCTCGACCGACGCCGCAACCTCATCGCGTTCACCGACATCGCGGCGCCCGACTTCGCGCCCGAGCGCTACGACACCACCATGGATGCGCTGATGGGGTCGATCCACGGCCGCGATGCCCAGGGCGAGTGGATCACGGGGGTCGAGGTCTTTCGCCAGCTCTACGCGGCGGTCGGCCTGGGCTGGCTGGTGAGCCTCACGCGGGTGCCCGGCATTCGTCAGCTCCTGGACGCGGGCTACCGGGTCTTCGCGCGCAACCGGCTGCGCCTGACCGGGCGCAACACGCCGGCCTGCGACGGCGACCGATGCTCGGTCCCCGCCGCCGCGTCCGCGGACTCCGTCGCCCGCTGACGACGAGCTCGCTCGCCTACTTCTGGGCATCGAGGAACTCGCCGATGGCGACGTTCGTGCGCTCGAGGTTGGGCTTGATGAGCGACACGATGAACTTCTCGACCTGCGGACCGATGGTGCGGGCGAGGAAGCGAGGGATGCCCTTGACCTTCGAGACGTCGACGCTGAGCTCGCCGTCGAGCACGATGCGGGTCGACTCGCCCTCGGCCACCAGGCGGGTCTGGCCCGAGCACGAGAACGCCTCGGTGAAGGCCCGGGTCACGATCTTCCACTCGCAGCGTTGATCGGCGGTGAACCACTTGGCGTGGTCGTCCCAGAACAGGTGCTCGGGCTTGACGAACTTCTTGGCGACGGAGGGAATCTCCTTGTCGCTGGCCCACACGTTGTGAAGCGTGACCACACCGTCCTGCTCGTCGCGCGCCTGCACGACGATCTCGCGGATGTCGTCGAGGTACGCGGCGACCTCGGGCAGGCGATCGCGATAGGCCTCGAAGACGCTGGCAACGGGATGGGCGATGACGGATTCGCTTTGGATACGCACCGTGGGCGGGACCATGGCAGGGGTTGCGCCGCGAAGGCAAGCCCGCGCCCGGAGCACCCCCGCTACTGCTGCGCCATCGCAGCGCGCAGACGCGGCGGAATCTCGTCCACCGTGCAGGAGACGCGGAACTTGCCCTCCAGCACCTCGAGCTGCGGCGCGCACGGCAGCACGTCCGTGGGCGGCAGCGGGAACACCAGCGGCTCGACCCCGGGGATCGGCGCCGCCAAGACCACCGTGCGCCCCTTGACCGTGGCCGTGGCCTGGACCTCGACGCCCTCGACCTTGGCCTTGATCGCGCCCGGCGTGCAGTGGACCTCCTGCCCCACCACCTTGCTGACCTGCTCGTCGGCGATGAAGCCCTGGACTCGCGCCGCGCCGATGTCGGTAACCACCAGGCGCTGCTCGTCGATCAGCGCGTCGGTGTCGATGGAAATCGTCTCGACGTCGAGGCTCAAGTCCTGGGCCTCGAGCCCCTGCTCGCGCACGCGATCGATCTTCACGTGCAGCGCTTCGACCTGGCCCGTCGCCAGCACACCGAGCACGAAGGGGAAGCCATCGAAGGTCACGTGCACGCCTTCGGCCTGGGTCAGCGTGCTGGTGATCCGATCCTCGGCGTGCTCTTCGGCGAGCCCGCGCACTTTCATGTCGGCAAAGAGCACGCCACCGATGACGAGAACCAGGAGGATGAGCAGGACCAGGAGCAGCTTCTTCATCGGGGACTTCCTCGGTCGTCGAGGCCGTCCGCATTATGCTCAACCATCGGGGATCGGCGAATTGAACGTCGACATCGAGGGGCGAAATAGCGCATTCCCACGAACCCGGTGGTGCCAGTAAACACCCCCCTACGGCCTCCTACGGGCATTTTCGTTCTTTTTCGTCACAGTCGAATACATTCCCCGACAGTGGGGCACTTAAGGCCGCGAATCGCACGCCGTGGCCCCCCGACTGCAATCGCGAACCCGAGCCCGAGCCCTCACGCGTCGCGCCGGACGATCTCCGAGCCGTCCAACGATGAGCGCGGCGACGTACCGTTGTTGCCAGGGGATCATCGTCGGCTTCTATCTCGTCAACGTGATCGCGCCGTGGCTCCCCATGCCCGCCGCCACCGTGCCGCTATTTCCCTGGAGCGGGCTGCTCGTGTTCGTCATCCATGCGGTGCAGCTGGGCATGTACACCAAGCTTCGCCGCAGCTACGGCGCCACCGTGCCCCCAGCCGAGGTCGGCGGCATCCTGCTGTACGGCATGCTGCACGTCCGCGCCCAGGTCCACCGCCCTCCCCTGCCCTGAGCACCCACCAAAAACAACGAAGACCGACGTCGCCCGGGCGAGGAAACCCGAGGCGACGCCGCCCTTCGACGGGGACGATTTTTAGCAACCGACTAGGTCACTACGATTTGCGCAGAGTTGGTCTCGCATGCCTGCTGCTGCAGATCGGGTGCGGTACGCATGGCCTGCGCTTGAGGATTCCAGTGGTCGAGCTCGAGGCAGGCCAGCACGTCGCGGGGGGCGAACGAGGTGCGGTGCGGATCCTGGAGCTCTTCGATCGCGGCCATCGCCTCGGGCAGGCGATAAAACGGGATCTTGGAGTTCAAGTGATGGATGTGGTGGAAGCCGATGTTGGCGGTCAGCCAGCGCATGACCGGGCCCATGACCAAGTAGCTCGAGCCGTGGAGGGCGGCCTCGGTGTAGTCCCACTCGTCGCGGCTGAAAAAGCGCGTCTCGGGGAAGTTGTGCTGGGCGTAGAAGAGGTAGCTCGAGAAGGCGTGGTTGACGAAGGTCGGCGCAAACACGCACAGCGCAGCGAGCAGCGGGCTGGCCAGCAACGACACGACCACGAGCGCGGCGACGTGGAGCACGATGGCGACGGGCCCGACCCAGTGCCGCTTGGGGGCGCGGCGGAAGGCGGCCAGGCACATGCCGCCGATGCCCACCGTGATGTAGCCGCCCAAGATGCCCAGCCAGTGCCGCGTGCGGCGGTAGGCCTTGCGCGTGTCGGCGTCGGCGTCCTCGAGCTGCTCGGAGGTCATGACCGGGTAGGAGCCGATCGACGCCCACTCGAGCTTGCCGTTGTTCCAGTGGTGGAAGTTGTGGGTCTCTTTCCACACCGAGCGCGGGGTCAGCAAGAACACCCCGATGGCCGACATGATCCGACGACCGGCGGGCGACTTGGCGAGCACGGAGCCGTGGTTGTGGTCGTGGTACAGCGAGAACAGCCGGAACTGCACCAGCCCGGCGAGCACGGCGAGCGCGACCTGCAGCACGAGCCACGGGGCGAGGGCGACACCAGCAATGCACGCGCTATAGACCGCGAGGGTCGCGAACAGCTCGGACCAGGACCGCGCGACGTCTTCGTCCTGGAAGGGCTTGGTGGCGAGGATCAACTCGCGGCCGGTTCGTCGCGCCGACTTCGGGGCGGGGGGCTCGACGGTGGTGGGGGCGTTCATGCTCATCCGATCGAAAGTCACCGTCGGCGGAGAACCCCCTGACCCACTCGGGCACAGGGCGGCTCGCCACGACCGGCGGCTGCTACATCCCCTTATTGAGCGCGGGCCGGATTTGGATTGCTTGTCTCAGCACTTTTTCGACGAAATCTCGGGGCTCGATCACACGCTTTTAAACCCTTTGAAATCAAAGGCGAATTCTCGCGGCTTGGATGCCGCGCGGAGACCGGGTCGTGGTCGCATCGAGACGACGACGTGGAGATCGCCACACGCCCTCGAAACTGCCCCGTCCCTCCGTGAAGTCGGGAATGGGTTCTCCGACAATCGATCGGGACGGACGACGCCCCCCCGATCGGGTCACTGGCGCGGTCGCAGCACGCCCGGCATGCGCCCCGCGGGGCTCAACGTGATCCCCGCTTGCGCCCGCATGCCCCGCGCGGGCACGTCGATCCGCACCCGCGGCACGATGGAGGCGAGCATGACCTTGGACTGCATGGCGGCGAAGTGATTGCCGACGCAGGTGCGCGGCCCGAGGCCAAAGGGCGCGAACGCGTTCTTCGGTCGCGAGCTCGCGCGCTCGGGGGAGAAGCGCAACGGATCGAAGGTCAGCGGATCGGTCCACGCGCTCGGGTTGCGATGCAGCAGCCACGTGGACACCGCGACCATCGTGCCCTTGGGGATGTGATAGCCGCCGAGCTCGTCGTCCTCGAGGGCGATGCGCTCGTTCGTCCAGATCGGCGGAAAGAGGCGCATGGCCTCGTCGAGCGCCCACCCCGAGTACTTCAGCTGGCCGAGGTGCTCGAAGGTCAGGGCCTCGTCTCCGACGACTTCCTGCACCTCGCGTCGGATCCGGCTGGCGACGTTCCAGTGCTGGGCCAGGAGCCCGATGATCCACGTCAGCGCGGTGGCCGACGTCTCGAAGCCCGCGAAGAACAGGTTGAGGATCTGATCGCGCAGCGCCTCGTCGTCTTCGGTGGCGTTGTCGTCCTCGTTTTCGGCGGCGACGAGCATGGCCAGGATGTCGTCGCCGCCACCCCCCGCGCGCCGCTCGGCGATGAGGTCGTAGACCCAGCGATCGATGAGGTCGAGCGAGCGATGAAAACGGCGGTTACGGGGCGTGGGGTAGCGTAGCGGCAGGTTCCAAGGACGGTCCGCCCGCAGGTTGGAGCGCTCCACCGCGGTGTCCAACGCGGCCCCCAGCTCCCCCCCGAGCTCGTCGCCGCTGACCCCGAACAACGCTCCGCCGACGACCCGCCGGGTGAGCACGCTGAGTTCCTCGTAGACGTCGATTTTGGGGTCTGAACGGCTCAGCCAGCCATCGACCACGCGGCGGCTGGTGTCGGCCATCGCCTCGACCAAGCGGGCCATGCGACGGGGCTGGAACGCGGGTGCGAGCTCTCGCCGTTGCTGCCGCCAGACGTCGCCGTTGGTGGTGATGACGCCCTTGCCCAGCACGCGCTCGAGCACGGGGTGCTTGGCCGACTTGAAGTAGCCCCGGTAGTTCTTGAGCAACACGTGCTGGATGTCGGCCGGGTTGGCGATGACCACGTAGGGCAGCCGCCCCGTGTCGTACAGCACGATCTCGCCGTGGCGACGAAACCCGTACTCGAACAAGCGCAACGGATCTCGCTGCATGGCCGCACGAACGGCCGCCTTGGGCCAGGACAACCGAGGAGGAGGAGTGCTGGAGCGGGCGGGCATGGGGGACGAGCGGAACTCTAGCAGGTGAGCGCCGATGTCGAGCGAGTGGCCTACTTTGAAAACCCGGATCCGATCGTCGAGCGATGTCGAACGCGGATCGACGTTCGGTCGCCCGGGCCGAGCGATGCTATGTACGAGCCATGAAACTGCCCTCCAATCCTCGCGCGGTCGTGACGGGAGCAGCCAGCGGCTTCGGCCAGGCGCTCGCCCTGCGCTTGGCGTCGCGTCGGGCTCGACTCGTCCTCGCCGACATCGACGACGCCGGACTCGAGGCCACCGCCACGCAAGCTCGCGAGGCCGGCAGCGAGGTCCATGTCCTCCACTGCGACGTGCGTGAAGCCGAACAGATCGAGGCCCTGGCCGTGTGTGCCGACGCCGAGTACGGCGGCACGGACCTGCTGGTCAACAACGCCGGGGTGGCGGTGGCCGGGCCCGTGGGCGACGTGCCGCTCGCCGACTGGCGCTGGCAGCTCGAGATCAACCTCTTCGGCGTCATCTATGGCTGCCATGCCTTCGTCCCCCGCATGAAGGCGCAGGGCAGCGGCCACATCCTCAACGTCTCGTCGGCGGCCGGCCTCGTGTGCGGCCCGAAGATGGGCCCCTATAGCGTGTCCAAGGCCGGTGTCATCGCCCTGAGCGAGACCCTCTACGGCGAGCTCAAAGACGACGGCATCGGGGTCAGCGTGCTGTGCCCCACCTTCTTCCGCACCAACATCCACCAGGGCTCGCGCTTCTCCGACGACGACCTGCTGAAGCTGACGACCAAGCTGGTGACCAAGGCCGACTGGAGCGCGGAGCAGATCGTCGACTACACCTTCGAGGCGATCGAGCGGGGCGAACTCATCGTCATCCCACAGCCCGACGGTCGGGCGATGTGGCGAGCCAAGCGGCTATTCGGCGCTGGGTTCCACGGCTGGATGAACCGGCTCACGCAGTCCCCCCGGTTGATGCGACTGCTGACGAGGGGCCGGTAGCCCATGGCCGGCAAGCGACGCTCGGTCGTCATCACCGGGGCCTCCTCGGGCATCGGACGCGCCGCCGCCGAGGCGCTCATCGCCGAGGGTTTTCACGTGTTCGGGAGCGTGCGCACGCAAGAGGATGCCGAAGCGCTACGCCGCGCCTTGGGCAGCTCGGTGACTCCGCTCCTGTTCGACGTGACCTCGCGCGAGGGCATCGCCGATGCGGTCACCACCGTACGCGAGGCCATCGGCTCCACCACCTTGAGCGGGCTGGTGAACAACGCGGGCGTGGCCGTGCCCGGGCCTCTGATGCACCTCGACCTCGACGAGCTCCGCGGACAGTTCGAGATCAACGTCATCGGGCTGCTCGCGGTGACCCAGGCCTTCTTGCCCTTGCTCGGGGCGAGCCGAAACCCACCCGGGGCGCCGGGTCGGATCGTCAACATCAGCTCGATGAGCGGCCGCATGGTGGTGCCCTTCCTCGGGGCCTACGCAGCGTCGAAGCACGCGGTCGAGGCCATGTCCGACGCGCTCCGCTGCGAGCTGATGGTCTACGGCATCGACGTCCTGCTGATCGAGCCGGGGTCGATCAAGACCTCGATCTGGGACAAGGCCGAGGCCGCCGACCTGTCGCCCTACGACGGCACCGACTACGCCGACATCTTGAAGCGCTTCCGAGCCAACGCGGTCCAGGCGGGGCGCAACAGCCTCGAGACCAGCCACGTCACCGGGCCCATCGTCGAGGCACTGACCTCCGACAAGCCGCGGACTCGCTATCCACTGCCCAACAACGTGTGGATGGGCTGGCGAATCCCGCGGTTGATGCCGGACCGATGGGCGGACCGCATGGTCACCCAGCGGCTCGGGCTGCGTCGCTTCCGTCGCTGAGGCTCAACCCGGGGCATGGCCGACCGAGCGCAGCCACTGCTCGACCTCGGTGAGCGGTGAGCCTTCGCCGCGCTCCATGTCTCGCTCGAGGTAGGTCGCCCGGGCCGTGCGCGCCAGCTCGAGCGCGCGCCCTCGCTGCTCGGGGTCGGGCCACAGCGCCTCGGCGAGCTTCGCCTGCGCCTCGGCGATGGTCTCCGGCGCCATCGTGCCCGACTCGCGCAAGCGCAGCGCTCGTTCCAGCGCCTGCCGTGCCCCCGTGGGATCGCCCAGGGCCGTGCGGGCGCAGCCCAGACCGAACAGGGCGAAGCTCAGGTGCGGGTGGTCGGGTCCGAGGCCCTGCTCGAGGATCGCCAGCGCCCGCGTGTCGTCGTGCGCCGCCCCCTCGTAGTCCTCGAGTTCGATCTTCGCCAGCGCCATGTTGCTCAGCGTCATCGCGGTATTGGGATGGTCGTCGCCGAACGAGGCCGACATCCTCTTCAGCGCCACCTCGAAGCGCAGCAGGGCCTGCTCGGGGCGAAGGGCCCTACGATGGATCTGGGCGATGTTGCCGTCCGCCACCGCGACGCGCGGGTGCTCCTCCCCCATGATGGTGATGAAGATCGACTGCGCCCGCTCGAGCGAACGAATGGCCTCGTCGAAGCGCCCCAGCTCGGCCAGCACGATGGCGTGGTTGTTGAGCACATCGGCGAGCCCGAGCGAGTCTTCCTGCTCGTTGGCATCGATGATCTCGAGCGCGCGCTGGTAGTGCTCGGCCGAGGTCTCGTAGTCGCCCAGCTTGCGGTGAGCGATGCCCAGCCTCGAGTGACACGAGGCCACCTCGGGATGCCGAGGGCCGAACGACTCCTCGAGGATGCGAAGGGAGCGGCCGATCAATGCCAACGCGGACTCGGAGTCGCCCAGCTCGAGCTGGATGTCGGCGATGCTCTGGAGCGAGGAGACGACCTCCGGGTGGTCCGGGCCCACGACGCCTTCGATCAAGGCCCGCGCGAGCTGGAACTGCTCCATCGCCTCGGGCAGGTGGTTTTGGTTGCGCAGGGCCCAGGCGAGCTCGCGACGAATCGAGCCGCGCTGCAGATCGCCCAGCTCGTTGTCGGCCGCCAGCGTGAGCGCTTCCCGAAGCAGGCGCAGCGCCTCGTCGAAGTCGGCCCGCTCGTTCGCCAGCGAAGCCGCCTCTTGCCGCAGACGTACGCCCAGGCGCCCTCGCTGCGCGCCCAGCCGATCGACGCGGGCGCGGGCCTGGGCCAGCCAGTGCGCTGCGGCTTCAATGCGATGGCGATTGTTGGCCAGGTTGACCCGCGACAGCGCGACGCGAGCGGCCAGCTCGTCGAGGCCATGCTCCACCGCCAGCGCGTAGGCAGCCTCGAACTCGGCCTCGGCGTCGTCGAAGCGAGCCAGGTGATGCAGCGCCCGACCGAGCTCGAAGCGCGCCTCCGCGGACAACGGGGCAAAGCCCAGGGTTTGGGCCCGCTCGACGACCCCCGCGGCTCGGGTCCGAGCTTCGTCGTAGCGGGCGGCATACTGCATGGCTCTGGCGGCCGCGAGCTCGTCCCGCAGCATCGAGACCTCGGCGGCGAGGCCGGGATCGGCCGGCACCGCGCGCTCCCCCTCCCCGGCGTCCGGGCCCAGGCACGGATCGATCGGAGTCAGCCGACCGGTGGCCGCGATCGCATCGCGCGACACGACGGCGTCGGCGGAACCGAGCACGTCGACCAAGGCCCGCATCTCCGTGCGGCGCCGCTCGAGGCAATCCATGCTCCGGTCGAAGCCAACGGACGACTCGGCCTGCTCCGTGTTCGCCTGGCAAGCCTGGGCGTAGCCGTCGTTCCATCGCTGGGCGTAGTCGTCGAGCCGTCGCTCCACCGCATCCGCCGTGGCCTGGGTGTACGACAGATCGAGCCCGCGCAGCGTGTCGCCGACCGCCGCCCGGCGCTGCTCGTCCCAGACGCCATCGAGTTTGGTCTCGGCATCGGCACAAGGATCATGCGTGGGTCGACGGCTCGCGACCGCGACCCCGAGACCGACCAGCACGAGGGCCGCGCCCGCGACGGCGAGACCGGCTCCCAGCGGGCGCGCACGCCGAGTCCGGCGAAGCGCGGCGAGCAGGTCTTCCATCGACGCGAAGCGATCGGCGGGGCGAGGCGCGAGGCCCTGCATCAAGACTCGCGTGAGCGTGGGTGGCCCGACCGGTTGCTTGGGCGGCTCGGGCAGGGTCGCCTTGGCCGCTCGCAGCTTCGCGTGGTCCCGCCCCTGGAAGGGCCGCTCCCCGTACAGCCCCTCCCACAAGGACACGCAGAACGCATACTGATCGGAGCGAGCCTCGGGCACGCCGAAGACGAACTGCTCGGGCGCCATATAGGCCGGGGTACCGAGCACGAGACCGGTCTGGGTGAGGCTGGCCGAGCCGACGTCGATCGAGGACGAGCTCGATACGAGCTCACGATCCGCGGATGAACGCAGCTCCGGCCCGAAGTCGACCCCGACGGAGCTGGACTCGTCGATGGGTCGAGCGAGCCCGAAGTCGAGGACGCGCACCCGACCGTCGTCGCCGACCATGACGTTGGCCGGCTTGAAATCGCGATGCACCAGGCCCATGCGATGCGCGGCCGCCAGCCCCTCGCCCGCGGCCAGGAAGTGCTCCACGACGTCCTGCCAGCGTCGCGACGACGCCCGCAGCCAGCTCGAGAGCGTGCGCCCCTGCACCATCTCCATGGCCACGAACACCACGCCCGCGTGCTCGCCCACGTCGTACACGGGCACCACGTTCGGGTGGGACAGCTGGGCCATCGCCCGAGCCTCCCGCATCAGCCGTTGCCGGGCGGTGGACTCGAGCGCCCGCTGCAGCAGCTTGATGGCGACCTCGCGCTGGAGCTCGGTGTCGAGCGCCCGCATCACCCAGCCCATGCCGCCGCGCCCGAGATTCGCCAGCAGCAGGTATCGCCCCACCGAGTCGCCGATCCCGAACGAAGGCTCGGGCGAGGCGTTCGGCCGCCCGCCCACGGCAGAGAGGGTCTGCCCCGCCACGTCCGACGCGATCGCCCCCCCGGCCGCCGACTCGAGGTCTCGCGTCGGCACGTCTTCGCCGCGCTCGGTCTCTCCTACGAGAGCAGGCATCGGAGACGAGGACGACATCCCTGTCTCCGAAGATAACGCACCGCGCCGACGACGGGCACGCTCGACCCGGGGGGCCGCTCGTGAGGGAAAGCGGTCGTCACCGCACGGGACGAAGTACCCGCTACGAAACGAACTTCAGAAGCACTGAAGGGCGTTGACCTCGTCGATGTACCAGCCCTGCTCGAAGCCGCAGCAGTCGTCGAAGGTGTCGTACTCGAAGCGAAGCCGGCCGGGGAACCCCAGGTACTCGGACGAGTCGATCTCGATGTCGTCCCAGTCCGCCTCGCCGCGCGCGCTGTCTTCGTTCTGGCAAAACGGCAGGTCGGCGTTGGGGCCCGCGTAGCAGTCGACCAGCGCGTTCCAGGTCACCCCGTTGTTGATCGACACCAGCACGCGCTTGTTGTCGTAGGACTCGTCGCCTCCTTCGTCGACGTGCCAGGAGCGAAAGCGGATCGTCTCCCGGATGACGAAGGGCGTGGAGGTCGCGCGGGACGTCTCCACCTCGGTGCCCGGATAGGGCGCGACTCGATTGCCGTCGGTGCCGATGACCGCGCCCTGCGTGGCGAACTCCAGCCCTCCCCAGTCCTCGCTCACCGGAGCGCCAGTGTAGAGGGCCCAGCCGCCGTCCATCTCCCAGCCGTCGATGTGCTCCTCGTCCGAGAAGGTGAGGCGGCAATCGCAGCTATTGGTGCAGCCGTCGTCCGCGTCCTCGTTGCCGTCGTCGCACTCCTCGGCCTCGAGGTGGCGGATCCCATCGCCACAGCTGGCCATGGTGCAGTCGGTGAGGCAGTCGTCGCCGTCGACCCCGTTGGCGTCGTCGCACTCCTCGGCGCCCTCCTGGACGAAGCCATCGCCGCAGCTCGCCACGAGGCAGGTGCTCAGGCAGCCGTCGGTGTCGACGTCGTTGCCGTCGTCGCACGCCTCGCCGACCTGGATCTCTCCGTCGCCACACGTCGCGATCGCGCAGTCGTTACCGCACTCGTCGTCATCGACGTCGTTGCCGTCGTCGCACGCCTCGCCCGGGCCCACCGCTCCGTCGCCGCAGAACTGCGCCGTGCAATCGGCCTTGCAGATGCCGTCGTCGGAGTTGTCCGAACCTTGGTCGCACTCTTCTCCCTGATCGATCCATCCGTCACCACAGGTCCCGACCGACAGCACACAGACTCCGTCGTCGCAGCGCAGGCCGGGATCACAGGCCCCGCCCAGCGTGCAGTCACAGCCCATCGACCCGACTTCACAGTCCTCGGGATCGATCGGCGGAGGATCGGGCATCGGCGGCTGCGGCCGAGGATCGTCTTCTTTTCCGCCCCCGCTCTCGCCCTCGCCCGGCTCCCACGCGGCGGAGGTCCCGAAGGTGCTCTCTCCCGACGCGCAGCCGACCATCGCAAACGCCACCACGGCCGCCCACGCCACCCAGGCGTAGCGACCTCGCGTGCGACGGACGGGGCGCCCATCGCCATGCATTCCGCAGTGAAGACTCGTGGTCGTCGAACTCGTCGTACCCATCGTGCGCAACCCACCAATGACGGGAACGAGAGCAGACGACACGCCGACGCCTCTACTCGTCACGATGGACGCACGCGACGCGCCCTCCGTGAGCCTCCCTCCCATCGAGGAGTCACCCACCGCGGAGGTGAGTATTCGTCCTACCCCCAACTTTTTTCGAGATTACGGGAGCGCGAGCGAATTCGCGGCGCCAGGGCCCATTTCCTCGAAGATCTCGGGGAGCAGGCACGCCCCGAGCCAGTCGAACTCGGGATCATCTTGGTAGTTCCATACCGGAAAAAACTCGCAGGTCGTGCCGGGCGTGGCGCACTCGGGCGCCTGCAGATCGCACCACTCGGTGCAGCAGCGCTCGCCGCTGCAGTCGGGCAGCCAATCGGCGGGCGCGCACAGCTTGCCCTCCCCGCACTGCCCGAAATCACACTCGGCGCCGACCGGCAGATCGGTCTCGGGCGGCACCGACCAGCACTTCATCGAGCCATACAACCACGCCGGATAGAAGGTGCACTGCATCCCGTCGGGACACGTGCTCGGCACCAGCGGCTGGCATTCGTAGTGCAGGCACGCGGCGGGAAAATCCGAGCCGTTCTCCACCGCCAGGTCCGTGCCCGGGTACGCGTCGCAGCCGTAGTCGTCGCCGACGAAGGGGGCACAGAAGCCATGATCGGCGGTGCCGTAGACCTCGAGGCAATACGACTCGGGCCCGCAATCGTCGGTGATCTCGAAGCCGATTCCGTTGGGGAGGCTGCACGGCTCGAAGGGCTCGCGGTCTCCGGTCACCTCGATGCACCGCGACCAGTTGCGTCGGCCAAAGCCGGGCCGAAGCTCGGCCCACACGCACTTTTGACCGGCGGGGCAATCCTGGTCGACCACGCTGCACTCGATCGGCGGCGGGCCACCGTCCGGGTCGCAGATGAAGGGGCACGAGTCGGTCCCTTCGTCCACGGGTCCGCTCTCCATCGCGGCCGCAGTGGAGCCGACGCTGGTCCCCGTCGCGTTGCCGGCCGATGTCGCGGCGCTCGTGCTCCCGTCCACGCTCGGCGAACCGCTCGTGCTGCCGACGCTCACCTCGCTCGTCGAGCCCCCGCCGTCGGCGGTCGGAACGACGGCGCGATCCGAGCAGCCGACGAACAGGCCCGCACTCAGCCCGCATGCCGTCAGGACTCTGCGCGAAACCATATTCAATGCATATCACACAAAACTAACCCTCAACAGGGCTCGAATCGTACGTGCGGGAGGCCTTCCGCGACGCCTCTCAGCGACGGAACCGACGGAACAGCCGCGCGGGCATGCTCCACAGCAGGTCCGCCCCCGGATAGCCGAAGGCCCGAAGCACGCGAGCGTAGACGAGAAAGCCGACGCCGATGAGCACGAGCAGCACGGGCGCGAGCACATAGACGGGCCAGTCGCTCAACCCCAGCTGCGGCGCGAGCTCGGTCGCACCCCACCACGCCCCGAACACCACCGCCCCCATCACCGCATTGGCGCACAGCAGCGCGCCCGCCCGGGCCAGTCGTCGCTCGACCGGCAGCGCCCCGACGATCCGCGAGAAGGCGACGCGCAGCACGAAGATGTTGGTCAACGCCCCGAGCCCGGTCCCGAGCGCGATGCCGGGCGTCCCGAGCCGCTCGTGGGTCAGGGCATTGAACACGATGTTGACCGCCACCGCGCTCGCCGAAGCCAGCAGCGGGATGCGGGGGCGGTCGATCGTATAGAAGGCGGGCGCGAAGATCTTGACCAGGCTGTAGGGCAACAGACCCAGCATGTACGCCTGCAGCACGAAGCCGATGGCCTCCGCGTCGGCGACCGAGGTCGCGCCGTGGGCATAGACCAGCCGGGTCACGGGCACCGCGAGCACGAGCAAGCCCACCGCCGAGGCGCTGGTGAGCATGAGACCCGCGCTGGCGCTCTCAGCCACCCGCGCGAGCAGAGCGCTGCGATCCCCCTTGGCGGCTTCCTCGGAGACGTGCGTCGTGGTCACCGTGGCCAGAGCGACGCCGAACACCCCGAGCGGCAAGAAGAACAAGCGGAAGGCGTAGCTCAGCTGAGCCACCGCCCCGTCGCTCAGCGAGCCGGCGAAGCGCGTATTGACGAAGATGTTGATCTGCACCGCGGCCAGGCCGACGAGCGCGGGGGCCATGAGCCGAGCGATGCGACGAATGCCGGGGTCGTTCCAGACCCCGCGCAGGCGCAGCCATGGCCGGTAGCCCAGGCGCCACAGCGACGGCAGCTGCAGGCCGGCCTGGGCCGCACCCGCGGCCAGCGTGCCCATGCTCCAGTACATCACGCCCTGCTCGACCGGTGCCCCGAGCAGCCACACCACCGCTCCGGCGACGATGCTGACCACGTTGAACAGCGCGGGCGCCAGGGCGGGCATGACGAAGCGTCGGCGGGCGTTGAGCATGCCCATCCACACCGCGCCCAGCGTCACCAACGAGAGGATGGGCATCATCACCCGCGCGAGCCGAGCGGCCAGGGCCACCTTGTGCTCGTCACCGCCGAAGCCCTCGGACATCAGGATGACGATCTCCTCGCTCCACACCATGCCCGCGAGGGTGAGGGTGCCGGTCAGGATGAGCTGCACCGACAGCAGCAGGTTGCCCAGCGCATGCGCTCGCTCCTCGCCCTCGTTGTGCAGCGCCGCGGTGAAGGTCGGCACGAACGCGCTGGACAGCGCGCCCTCGGCCAGCAGGTCCCGCAGCAAGTTGGGGATGCGGAAGGCGACCGTGTACGAGTCGGCCACTCCGCCCGCGCCGAACAGCGCAGCAAAGACGATCTCGCGCACCAGGCCGAGCACCCGCGAGCCGAGGACGGCGACGGAAACACGACCGGTCGAACGGAGGGCCTGAGCCACGACGACGATGGTGACCCCGCGCGGGGCTCAGGTCGAATTAGCGGCGGGGACGCCCACCTCGGGGACCGGAGGCCACCGCACCTCCACCAGGGTGAGTCCGGCCGCGGGCGCCGTCGGGCCCGCGCGGCGTCGATCGGGGTCCGCGAGCAGGTCGGAGATGAGCTCGGGGGGCCGACGGTGCCGGCCGATCTCCACCAGCGTGCCGACCATGATCCGCACCATGTTGTAGAGGAAGGCCCGGCCCCGCACGTGGATCTGCACGAGGTCGGGGCCCTGCCCCGGGTCGCCGCCGTCGTGGCCTCGCGCGTCGAGTCGCCCCACGTCGCGCGCCGGACCGCAGGGCGACGCGCCCCACTCCACCGTGACCGAGTCGATGGTGCGCTCGCTGGTCAGCGACTGGCATCGCGCCCCGCGGAAGCTGCCGTAGTCGTGGGTGCCCGCGAAGGCCTGCGCCGCCCGATGCATGACGGCGGGATCGACGCGCCGACCCAGGTGCCACTGCCGCGTCGCCGCCAGCGGATCGCGAGCCCGCGTGCAGCGAATCTCGTAGCGGTAGTGCTTGCCTTGGTTGTGGGCCCGCACGTCGATGCGGTCGCCGTCGGGGCCGTACTGCTCCCACGCCGCCACCACCGTGAGGTCCCGAGGCAACCGCCCCGACAGCGCTCGCGCGACGGACATCGGCTCGATCTCGAAGGGCGGCTCGTAGGCGACCAGCTGCCCCTGCGCATGCACCCCCGCGTCCGTTCGCGAAGCGCCGCGGGTGAGCACGGGCTGCTGATAGAGCCGCGTGAGGCCGGCCTCGAGCTCGCCCTGCACGGTCCGAACCGGGCCCTTGGGTCCGTCGGCCTGGCGGGCGAACCCATGGAAGCCGGCCCCGTGATAGGCGACGCGCAGCAGGATGCTCATGGGCTCGGGGGGCTCAGCTGCCGGTCACGCACAAGCCGACGTGCGAGTAGCAGTTGGTCGGATCGTTGGGGAACATCGGCGCGCAGGTCATGCCGGTCCCGCACTGCGGCGCTCCGGTATCGCAGATGGCGACGCAGCAGCCGGGGCCACCGCCATCGCAACCGCCCGCGCCCCCGAGCAGGCACGACAGCCCCTCCTCGCAGCCGGACGCGCCGCCGCACGTCTCGCCCAAGCCCGCTTCCTCGCTGCCCGGCGCCACTGCTTCACACACGAACTCGCCGTCGCTGGCGATGCACTTGTCCGAGTCGGCACAGGCCGACGCGAGGGGGTCGCAGGCGGGGGACTCGAAGCACGCCGCCGCCTCCGTCTCGCCCATCTGCGGCGTGCCGGTTTCGTCGTTGGCGTCGCTGGTCGCCGAGTCGTCGCCGGTGTCGATGATGCAGCCACCACTCGACAGCGCCCCTGCGACAGAGACAATGATCACGAACGAGGACACCCACCGGTGCCGTGGACTCGAGGCGGTGTTCACTCCTGGCACTGTCGCCGTTGTGCTCAATGAAATCAATGGGTTGCCCGCCGAGCGCGCGGCCCTGCTACCGTCCCGCCACGATGCGACCCCTCGCGGGTCGAGGGTCGCGAAAAGCGAGGAGAAATTCGGCATGCCCAAGGTTCTCATCATCGGTGCAGGTGGCGTTGGCGGTGTGGTCACCCACAAGTGCGCTCAGAACCCCGAGGTCTTCGAGCACATCGTGCTCGCCAGTCGTACCAAGGCCAAGTGCGATGCAATCGCCGATCAGGTCAAGCAGCTCCAGGGTCGCGACATCTCCACGGCCCGGGTCGACGCCGACGACGTCGCCGAGACGGTGGAGCTCATCGAGCGGGTGCAGCCCGATCTGCTGATCAACGTCGCCCTGCCCTATCAAGACCTCCCGCTGATGGACGCGTGTCTCCAGACCGGCGTCGACTATCTCGACACGGCGAACTACGAGCCCAAGGAGACGGCCAAGTTCGAGTACCAGTGGCAGTGGGCCTACCGCGAGCGCTTCCGCGAAAAGGGCATCATGGCCCTGCTCGGCTCGGGCTTCGACCCCGGCGTGACCAACGTCTTTTGTGCCCATGCGCGGGATGAGCTGTTCGACAGCATCAAGACCATCGACATCCTCGACTGCAACGGCGGCGACCACGGGCACGCCTTCGCGACCAACTTCAATCCCGAGATCAACATCCGGGAAATCACGCAGAAGGGCCGCTACTGGGAAAATGGCGAGTGGGTCGAGATCGACGCCATGTCCCAGAGCCGCATGTTCGACTTCCCCGAGGTGGGCGAGCGCAAGGCGTTCTTGCTCTACCACGAGGAGCTCGAGTCGCTGGTCGAGCACATCCCCGGCCTCGAGCGCATCCGCTTTTGGATGACCTTCGGCGAGGAATACCTCACCCACCTTCGCGTGCTGACCAACGTGGGCCTCACCGGCATCGAGCCCGTCGAGTTCCAGGGTCAGAAGATCGTCCCCCTGCAGTTCCTCAAGGCGCTGCTCCCCGATCCCTCCAGCTTGGCCGAGAACTACACGGGCAAGACCTCCATCGGCTGCCTCATCGAAGGCGAGAAGGACGGCAAGCCGCGCAAGGTCTTCATCTACAACGTGTGCGACCACGCCGAGTCCTACCGCGAGGTCCGGGCCCAGGCGGTCTCGTACACGACCGGCGTACCCGCGGCGATCGGGGCCGAGATGATGCTGACCCGCAAATGGCACGAGCCCGGCGTGTGGAACATGGAGCAGTTCGACTCCCGCCCGTTCCTGTCGCGGCTCGGCGAGTGCGGCCTGCCCTGGCACGTGCAGGAGCTCTAGGTCTTCGGGGCTCCGGGAACGGAGCGATCCGGCGAGGGCTCACGCCGATCTCCGCGGAGACTGGAACCAACCGGGGACAGGGGGCTGCGGTCCAGGCCGCCGGCAATGGTCGGCGATGTTTCGGGACGCTGGATCACGCAAAATGATGGTGGGCGGTAGCCCCCACCGCCGTTCGGGCGTGGCACGATCCTCGGCGAGTGAAGGCCGGATCCGAGATCGAGAACGCTTTGGACGACCTCTTCAACGATGAAGAGGGCAACGCGACGGGTCCCGGTGCGCCCACCGTGCCCAAGGTCGCGCCGCCCAAGATCGGAGCGCCGCGGGTGCGAGGGAAGGCGCCGGTCGTGCCCAAGGTTCCCGCGCCGCCCGTCAGTGGGACCAAAGCGCCGCGCATCGGTGCGCCCCCCGTGCCCAAGGCCAAGCCGATGGCTCGACCCACGGCGCCCAAGCTCGCGCCGCCGCCGACCGGGGCTGCACCCAAGGTCGGCCGCGCACCGAAGCCTGACGCTGCGCCGAAGCCCACGGTCACCCCGAAGCCGGCCGTGGCCGCGAAGCCGACCGCGCCCGCTCGCTCGATCGGAGAAGCCCTCGGGGCCCCGACCGTGGCGGCCCAACCGGCGAGTGCTCCTGCGCCCGAGGTTCAGGAGCCCGCCCCCGTCGCCGACCCGGCTCCTGCTTCGCCGATCCCGGAAGTCACCCCCGAGCTGGACTCGGCGCCGATCGACATCACTTCGCCCGCGGTCGCGCTCGACGTTTCGGAGCCCGAGCCCGAGCCCGCCCCGGCGCCGCTCGCCTCACCCGAGACCCCGGTCCCTCCACCGGATGCCGCGTGGGTGGCCGATCCGATGGTGCCTCCGCCACCGGAGTTCTCGCCTCGGGCGTCCTCGTCGGAGCTCCCGCTGGAGAACGAGATCAGTGGCGACGCCGACTCTGGAGCGCAGGAGGCCGCCGACATCGACATCGATCCCGACGAGTCGGGCGACTCGCTGTCCCTCGACTTTCGCGACGAGCCCCCCGCGGCGGTCGGTGACGACGACGAGTTCGACGTCGACCTCGAAGCCACGGGCAACAGCCCGATCGCGATCGAGACCGGGCCCGTCGCATTGGCCCGCCCCGCCGTAGAGGTCGTGCGAAAGCCGGTGCCGACGACCGGCCCCCGCCCTCCGGTCCCTCGCGGCCAGACGTCGGTGCCGTTCTCCCACCTTCCCTCCGCCGACCGCCGACCCAAGAAGGCGATGTGGATCGGCGCGTTGGCGGCTTCCGTCGTGCTCGTGGGCGCGATGGTCTGGCTGGGAGGGGGCGACGACTCGAACAGCGACGCGACGCAGGTCGCCGCCAACGACAGTGCGCCGAAGACGAAGGCCGCTCCCGCTGCCGCGGTGGAGCCCGAACAGAAGGAGGCTCCGCCCCAGCCGGCGAGCGCGGAGGCGGAGCCGAGCGCAGCCGCTGCGGCCGTCCCCGCCGAGCCTGCGGAAGAAGACCCCACCGAGACTGAGCTCTCGGAAGCGGACGCCGCCGAGGCCGAGGCCGCCGACGCGGGTGAACCCGCCGCGGCCGATGTCGCCGATCCCGAAGCGGCGGAGCCCGTCGCCGAGGAGGAACCTGCGGTCGAGGCCGAGCCCGAACCGGAGCCCGAACCCGAACCCGAACCGGAGCCTGAACCCGAGCCGGCACCGGCTCCGACCGCCTCGGGCACGTCCGCCGAGTACACGGCTGCCGCCGCCGAGTATCGACAGTCGAAGAGCCAGGAATCGCTGCTCGCGATGACCGTGGCCGCCTGCCGCATGGACGACGGCTACGCTGCCCGTGACGCCTTCCGCAAGCTCAAGGGACGCTCGCTGCGAACCTCGGCCATCGTCGACTGCCGCGCAGTGAACATCGACGTGCTGGCCCGCGTGGACGACTACACGGGCCCCGAGTACCTACGGAAGGCCCAGGCGGCGATGGACGCGGGGGACACCCAGGGCGCCCTGAACTACGCCCGCTCGAGCAATCGCGTCAAGCGCAGCAGCGCCGCGCTGGCCATGATGAGCCTGGCCGCCTGCAAGCTCGGTGACGCGGAGGAGGCCGAGCGCCTGTTCCCGCACGTGTCCAAGAAGGCCCGGCCCGCGCTCATCGACAGCTGTGCGAAGTTCGGCGTCGAGCTGGACGGCTGACGTCGGCTGAAGTCCCGATCACCGATCGGTCGTACTATGCTCGCGCGCCGTGTCGACGAGCCTCACCCTGCCCCACCCCGCGCCCGACCTGCCGCTTTCGGAGGTCCCGACGCCCTGCTACGTCGTCGACCTGAGCTTCTTGCAGCGCAACCTCGACGTGCTGGGTGACGTGCAGGCCCGCAGCGGCGCTCAGATCCTGCTGGCGCTCAAGGGCTTCGCGATGTGGAGCGTGTTCGACCGGATCGCGAAGGTCTTGCCGGGGGTGACCTCGAGTGCGGTCCACGAGGCTCAGCTCGGCCGGGAGCACTTCGGCGGGCAAGTGCACGCCTGCGCCCCCGCGTACAGCGACGAGGACTTCGCCGCCTTGCTGCCGCTGTGCGACCACATCGTGTTCAACTCGATCTCGCAGTGGAAGCGCCACGCGCCGGCTGCGGCCGCCCACGCGGAGGCCACGGGCGAGCACGTGTCCCTCGGGCTACGCATCAACCCCGAGCACTCGGAGGTCGAGGTCCCGCTCTACGACCCGTGCGCTCCCGGCTCGCGGCTCGGCATTCGGCGGGCCGAGCTCGAGGGCGTCGACCTGCAGGGCATCGACGGCCTGCACTTCCATAGTCTGTGCGAGCTGGGCTCCGACGCCCTCGAGCGCACCCTGAATGCGGTGCAGGAGCGCTTCGCCCCGTACATCGAGGGCCGACGCTGGGTGAACTTCGGGGGCGGCCATCACATCACCCGGCCCGACTACGACCGAGAGCGCCTGGTGTCGCTCATCCAGGCCTTCCGCGAGCGCTGGAACACCGAGGTCTTCCTCGAGCCGGGCGAGGCCATCGCGTTGGGCACGGGCGTGCTGGTGGCGTCGGTCCTCGACCTCACCCACAACGAGCTCGACATCGCGATCCTCGACACCTCCGCCACCGCCCACATGCCCGACGTGCTCGAGATGCCCTACCGGCCGCAGATCGTCGGCGCGACCGAGCCCGGTCAGGGCAAGCACACCGTGCGACTGGGCGGGCTGACCTGCCTGGCGGGCGACGTCATCGGCGACTACGACTTCGCGCAGCCGCTGGCCGTGGGCGACAAGCTCGTGTTCATGGACATGGCGCACTACACGATGGTGAAGAACACGACGTTCAACGGCGTGCGCTTGCCCTCGATCGCGACCTGGGACCCCGAGCGCAAGCACCTGCAAGTGGTGCGGCGTTTTGGCTACCAGGACTACGCGAGCCGGCTCAGCTGAGCGTTCCGCCGCGCTCGCGAGTACGTCGCTGGGGGCGCCGTGTGTGGGGGGAGCCCACCTTCCATGGCGCCGGGCAGCGATGTAACGATGAGCCGTGACTCGTCGAACGCTCCTCGTCGCATCCATGCTCGCGGCCCTGCCGATGACGGGTTGCCCCGCGAACGACCCCGCGCCGAGCCCCGCCGCCGACACCGGCTCGACCGACACGGGCACCACGCCCACGCCCGATCCGGTTCCCAGCGACGCGGCCGACTCCACCGGCCCCGTCGCCACGGACAGCAGCGAGAGCGGTGAGCCGCCGCCGGGGCTCGAGCCAGGCCCCGACGTCGTCATCCATGCCTTCGAGCAGGCTCACGTGTACTTCTCGGGCTGGGACGAAGGCCAGAACTTCCGCAGCATCGACACCGAGGTCGAGTTTCCCTCCGCCGACCTCGGCTACGAGAACATCGGCCTGTACATCACGCTGCGCTGCCCCGAGGGCGGCTGCGACTTCTGGGACCGCTTCGCGACGCTCGGCGTGGTCGAGAATGCGGGCACCGACGACGAGCGTGTCATCGAGGTCAGCCGCTTCATCACCCCCTATCGCGTGGAGGGCAGCTGGGGCATCGACGTCTCGCGTTTGCGGCCGCTGCTCACGGGAACCCAGACGCTGCGCGTGCACATCGACACCTGGGTCGGCCCGGGGCACGCCCAAGGAGCGGGCTGGCTGGTGGACGCGCGCTTCGAGTTGTTCGGGGGCGTGCCCTCCCCGCGACCGGTCGAGGTCATCCCGGTCTGGAACCGCCGCGACTTCGAGATCGGCTGCCCCTCCTGCGACGTGGCCGAGGCCCTGCCTCCCCAGACGATCGAGATCCGCGAGGATGCGGCCCGCGTCGACCTCGTCTCCGTCATCACCGGTCACGGCCAGGGCAACCTCGACAACTGCGCCGAGTTCTGCTCGCTCGAGCACACGCTGAACGCGGGCGCCTCGACGCTCGCCCGCACCATCTGGCGCGATGACTGCGACCAGAACCCCATCAGCGGGCAGCAGGGCACCTGGACCTTGTCGCGCGCGGGATGGTGCCCCGGCGACGACGTGGACCCGTGGGTCGAGGACATCACCCCGGCCAAGGGCACCACCAGCATCGACGTCTCGTACGCCCTCGACGGCTACAGCAACACCTGCCACCCCGAGTCCCCCGTCTGCGAAGGCTGTGCCCTCGGCACGGGCTGCGATTTCGACGGCGGCAACCACACCGCGCCGCAGATCAAGATGTCGAGCCTCGCCGTGGTCTACATCGACTGATCCGGATCAGCGGGTGTCATCTCGGTCGGCTCGACTACGCCGGTCACGAACACCACCACAATCTTCGCTCCAATCGCCTCACGTCGTGATCGATTGCACGTCGGTCGTGACTGAGGCCTTCGGATGCATGCACAACCGAGTCTCCTCCTCGCGCTCGCGGCCCTGGGGGTCACGAGCGCGGTGCCGCCAGGTTGCACCACCGAACCGGTCTGTCCCGGGCGTGGCTGCGGCTTTCCCTATCAACCCGAGAGCCTGCCTCCGGTTCATCGGGAGTCGAGCTACGACACGCCGACCTCGCTGTACGCGACGCGTAGCCACGCTACGCCGCCCACCGCGATGACGGAGGCGGGCGGGTTCTTCATCGCCGATGGGCGCCTGTACGACGCCGACGGCGGGGAGTTCGTCATTCGCGGGATCAACAACCCCCACGCCTGGTTCGACGACTACGACCGGGACTGGGCCTACGACGCCCTGGAGTCGATCGCGGGCTACGGCTTCAACACGGTGCGGATCGTCTGGGAGACCGACGAGAGCACCACGCAGCTGCAGCGGATCATCGAGCGCACCGTCGAGCTGCGCATGATCCCGATGATCGAGCTGCACGACGTCACGGGGGACGAAAGCGGCACCCGGCTACGCGAGACCGCGTCATACTTCCTGCGCGACGGCGTGCTCGAGCTGCTTCAGGAGCACCGCCGCCACCTGCTGCTCAACGTCGCCAACGAGTGGAGCGGTGACGACTGGTACGACGAGTACGCGCAGACGGTGGACATGCTGCGCGACGGTGGCCTGGACCACACGCTGGTCATCGATGCGAACGGCTGGGGGCAGAACGCACAGGTCATCCTCGACGATGGCCAGGCGCTGCTCGACCACGACCCGGAGCACAACCTGCTGTTTTCCGTGCACATGTACGAGTCCTACGACGACGTCGAGACGATCACCGAGACGCTCGAGGCGGCCGTCGATGCCCAGCTACCGCTCATCGTGGGCGAGTTCGGCTGGCAGCACGGCCACCCGGTGGAGACCATCGATTTTCGTCGGATCATGGCCGACTGCGAGCGCCTCGGCCTGGGCTATGTGCCGTGGTCGTGGAAGGGCAACAACGAGGTCGTCGAGTACCTCGACATGAGCCACGACTGGGGCGGCAACGACCTCACCGAGTGGGGCCGCGCCGTGATCTACGAGGCCAACGGGATCAACGCGACCTCGCACCTCGCCAGCGTGTTCGCCCCCGAGGGCGGGGAGGTGCCCGAGCCCGTCGAGCCCGTGTGCCCCAGCTTCTCCGAGGGGGTGGAGACCGGGGCACTGCAGACCGGTTCGGTCGTGGAGGCCTCGGGCCTGGCGGCGAGTCGCCAGAGTCCCGGCGTCCTGTGGACCCACAACGACTCCGGGGACGGCGCTCGGATCTTCGCCGTCGACACCGACGGTCGAAAGCCGGGCACCTTCGGCTTGGCGGGCGCGGACGCGATCGACTACGAGGACATTGCGATCGCGGGCACCGACCTGTTCGTGGGAGACATCGGTGACAATGCCGAGTGGCGCGACGAGATTGCCGTGTATCGCGTCGCCGAGCCGTGGGTCGATCCCGCGGGCGAGGCGGTCAGCCTCGAGCTCGCCACCACCCGCCTGCGCCTGCGATATCCCGACCGGGCTCACAACGCGGAGACGCTGCTCGCCGACCCGGAGAGCGGGGACCTGTTCATCGTGACGAAGGAAGGCTCGGGCAACTCGCGAGTCTTCCGGGCCCCTGCGCCCCACGACCCCGCCGAGGTCATCACCCTCGATCACGTCGCGACTCTGCCCTTCGCCAGCGCGATGCTCCCGGGGAACCGCTACGCTACGGGCGGCGACGTCTCCCCGAATGGCGACGGCGTGCTGCTGACCTCCTACGACCGCGCCTTCTATTGGCCACGGCCGCTGGGCGAGCCCCTGTGGCGGGCCTTCGACGTCGACCCCTGCCCCGTGCCGCGCCGCTACGAGCCCCAGGGCGAGGCCATCGCGTTCACGTCGGGCGGAGACGGCTACTACACGGTGAGCGAGGGTCAGTATGCCCCGCTGTACCTCCAGGGCGAGGACGGAGGCATCGCGCCTCCCGTCGATCCCGGGGCGGAGCCCGAGCCCGATCCGGGGGCCGAGCCCGATCCTCCTGCCGAGTGCGTCCCGCAGTGCGGAGCCCAGCAGTGTGGCGCCGATCCAGTCTGCGGACAAAGCTGCGGCGCCTGCAACGGAGAAGACCTCTGCGATGGCGTCGGCGCCTGCATCGGAGCCATCGACGGCGCCTTCATCCTCCGCAACGACTACCAGGACGACGAAATCGGCTCCTACGTACAGAGCGAGGCTGATGCCCTGCGTGTGCACCATCGGCAGTGGGGTCGCCAGTGGATGTGGGTCATCAACACGTCCACGCCCATCTCGGTGGTCGCGGGCGACCGCTACCGCGTGCGCTTCGAGTTCGCCGACGCGCCCGACCACCCGGTGCAGGGGCTGTCGGTCGGGCTCACCCGGGGCTGGACCAGCCACCACCCGCAGCTGCTCGACGACCCGGTCTGGGTGCCGTCTCCCGGCCTGGGCGGTGAGTTCGGCGCGCTCGAAGCCACGATCACCGCATCGGAGAGCGGGCCAGTGAACCTCGCCATCGAACTGTACTGGGGCGAGAAACCGCCCTTCGAGATCGATGCTTGGCTCCGCGACATTCGTGTCAGCGCGGCGCCCTGAACCCGAACTGCTACTTCCGCCCCACGGCCACCAGCGCTTCGGCGCCGGGGCCATAGGGGCGGCCGTCGAGGCCCCCGTAGAGCTTCACGTCGCTGAGCCCCGCCCAGTTCATCAGCTCGCGCAGCTCCTTGCCCGAGTACAGCGTGTGCTCGAAGCCGAAGCGCTCGACCTCCTTGCCGCGAATGAGCAGCCACTCGCTCCGGGCCCGGCACCAGTCGTCGAGGATTTCCACCCGCTGAATGAGCAGCGAGCCGTCACGCTCCCGCGTGGGCTGGCGGTTCAAGGGTAGACGCTCGGCCAGCGCCTCCTTGCCCACCATGTGCAGCACCACGACGCCGTCGTCGTGAATGCTCTCGACCATGTTCTTGAGGGTCCGCATGTCGTCGGCCTGGACCGCGAAGTAGCCGAACGACGTGGCCAGGTTGACCACCACATCGAACGCCCCCGGATCCACGAACTCCCGCATGTCCTTGCGCACCCAGTCCACCGCCGCCTTGGCGTCCTGCGCTCGCCCGCGGGCCTTGTCGAGCAGGTACTGGCTGAGATCCACGCCCGTCACCTGCATGCCGAGGCGAGCGAGGGGAATCGCGTGACGGCCCGGACCACAGCACAGGTCCAGCAAGCGCCCCGAGCTCACCCCCGCCAGCTCGAGCAGCTGCGCCGCCTCGTCGTGGGCCCCGTCGAAACGATCGGGGGAGAACATCAAGGGGTACATCCGCTCCCACACGCCCTCGTCCTGCAACCAGTCCGCCATCGCAACCATCTTGCCACGGCCACCCCACCTTCGTGCGGACGGAAATTGGACTGGGGCCGTCGGGCGCGGTCCGGCTCAGAACGCCATATAGCGGCGTTGTGATGCACCAAGGAGAACAGACCGCGACCGGTCGTCAGCTGCCCAGGCGCAGGTGCTGGTTTCTCGGCACCTCCTCGAACTCCAGCACCGTGCCCGTCAGCGGCCACGTCAGCTCGACCCGGTGCAGCGGCGCATCGCCGTCCTCGAAGCCGAAGTATGCCGCGGCCTCGGCCTGGCCCGAGTAGTGGCTGCCGACTCCGATCGTGCGCAGCTGAACGGGACCGCCCGCGGTCTCCTGCACGCGAACTTCGACCCCGATGCCCTGCGAGTTGCCGAAGCCTCCCGTGGTCGTGACCTCGAGCCACGAGCCGCCCTGCTGGTCGTTGCGGAACAGCCCCGGAGACTCGGTATTGGAGTGCACCAGCAGGTCGAGGTCGCCATCTCGATCGTAGTCGAAGGCCACCAGGCCCCGCCCCTGCCGCTGGTAGTCGACGCCCTGCTCCACCGCCAGCTCCGGCCACGGTCCCGCTCCGGTGTTGAACCAAAGCCGCACGGGGTCGTTGGCGTAGACGGTCGCCGGGAAGCCCGAAGCCAGGGCCAGGTCGAGGTCGCCGTCGAGGTCGAAGTCGAACATCGAAGCGCCCCAGCCCCAGCCGCCGTCGCGCACGTCGAGTTCGTCGGTGACGTCGGAGAAGACCAGGCCGCCTTCGTTGCGGAACATGCGATTGCCGGGGTCTTCGAGGCTCGGCGACATGATGGCGGAGACGAACCAGTCGAGGTCGCCATCGTCGTCGTAGTCGCCAAAGGTCGAGCCCATGCCGTTGCCCTCGGTGCCGATGCCCGCGGCGAGGGTTCGATCGACGAATCCACCCGCGCCGTCGTTCCACCACAACCTCGAGGCGCCGAAGTCTGCGACCAGGGTCAGCTCGGGGTATCGGTCACCATCGAGGTCGACGAACGCGGGCGCGAAGCCCCAGGCGCCCGGCGGGGCCCCGACTTGGGCGGAGACCGACCGCATGTCGATGCCCACCTGCTCGGTGACGTCCTCGAAGGTCCCCGGTCCGAGCAAGCCGCGGTTGCGCAGCAGTCGGTTGTAGTCGACGTCCCCGTCGAGGGCGATCGTGGACCGCCAGTCCCCCACGAACAGGTCGACGAAGCCGTCGAGGTCGTAGTCGCCCACCGCCACGCTCGTGCCCACCCGGATGAACCCGGACTCGAGGGCGACTCCACGCTCGACGCCTTCCTCCGAGAAGAACCCGGCGCCGTCGTTGACGTACAGGTAGTGGCGAGTGTCGCCCAGGGCGGTGAGCATGAGGTCGAGGTCACCATCGCCCTCGATGTCGACCCACGCGGCGCCCCCCGTCACGTGGGGGCGGCTCAGCCCGCGCGCCTCGGCCACGTCGACGAAGGTCCCGTCGCCCTGGTTGTGCAGCAGCCAGTCGGGCCCCTGCACCCGGGTCAGGAAGATGTCGGGCCAACCGTCGCCATCGAAGTCACCGATCGCCGCCGCCCCGAGAGCGCGCTCGGGCAGGCAGTAGTCGCCGAGATCGTCGGGGTGACTGCTGATGTTGTCGAGGACGCAAAAGGGTGGCGGCATGATCTCGCCTGGATCGAGATCGAGACCGGCCGCCTCCGTCACCTCGACGAAATTCGGCATCGGGGGCGGGGGCACCTTGCCGGATCCGAGGTCCGGCGGGAGCGGAGGCTCGGGCGAGTCGGTCGTCGAACCGCTGGTGGAGTCGACCGCACCGGAGCTACTGTCGGCGACGGGCTCGGAGACGGTGGTCCCGCCCTCCGACGCGCTGGACGGCAGTGCGCCCGAGGAACTCCCCTCGACCGACACTGGGCTGTCGGGGGATTGGCAAGCCGCGATCGAAATCGCCATGCCCACGCTCCCCCACCGTGCTCGCAATCCCATCCCCGCCTCATCGTACGGGCAGGGACTGCCGCCCGCTACCACCGTTGTCGGCGATGCGGGCGCCTGATCGTCGATGCACGCACCGAGATGGCTCGGCCACGACACGGATGTCGTGATGTCGCCCGGGGGCGCAGCACCAGCACCCGTGACCTAGGGTGCCGTGGGCTCGTAGTGACCGTCGGGCAATACCGTCGGCAACGCATAGGCCCGGTCGGTCATGAGGCCGTGCATGGCCACATCGATCGTCTCGAACTGCTCGGGCGTGCACGCTTCCCACTCGATGGCGATCTCGTTGCAACGACTGCCGAAGTCCTGCCCACCCAGCCAGCTCGTGAGCGCCCAGTAGAAGTACTCGGTGGCCATGCACTCGTAGTCGCAGGTCTGATCGTCGTAGTGGTACCAGGCCTCGCGCGGGTAGCTGGCGGGGACGGATTCGAAATGACCGCCGCGCGCCACGTCCATCGCCTCGGCCATGGCGCTGTCCCGCTCACCGAACACGTCGGGGTAGGTCTCCGACCAGCCGTAGTGCGTCACTAGGTGCAAGACCTCTTCGAGCGACGCATCGAAGTCGCCCTGCGCGGCTCCGTCGGGATGGGTCTCGGCGTCATAGAGATCCTGGAGGCCATAGCCCTGGTCGAACACCCCTTCGAGCTGACCGATGTTGGCCTCGAGCTCGGCCTCGGTCGCGAACATCACGATGGACGCCCGGTTGCCCTGGAGCGTGGCGAGCACGGCCGGATCGTCCACTTCACAGTTCTCGTCGTTGTCGAGGTACTGCCCCAGCACCCCGACCGCGTGCACGAGCTTGGCTTCACCCACGCTCGGGGTGGCGTAGATGTGCAGCCCCCACACGCTGGCGTCGCGATCGAAGACCGCATCGAAGCCCGGCGGGGCGTCGTCCGGGAGCTCGGAGATGGTGATCGCCCCCGCGGCGCAGTCCTCCGCTCCCGTGGTGGCGCCCGTCTCGGCCGCGCCCGTCGTCGTGTCGGCCGCGGTGTCGTCCGAGTCACCGTCGGCGGCATCGCTGCCCTCTCCGTCCGAGGTCGAGCCAACGCCGCTCGTGGTCGGGCTCCCATCGTCTCCGCCGGGGACCTCGCTCTCACCGCAGCCGAGCGCGAGGAGCAAGATCGCCGGCAAGCCAGCCCGCGAAAGAGACCGCATATCGAAGTTCATGTACGAACCCTAGGCCGCGACACCGGGTGCGGCCACGACGGGGCTGCGAACGGTGGGTCAGCGTCGATGAACGGTCCTCGTGCGCGACGATCGTCGCCGCCGGCATCGCCCCGCCAACTGCGTTCTGGCTCGAAACTGGCGAGTATCGCCGTTGCGGGCCGTTTTGACGATTGACAAGGATCGCCGCTCCGCCGACGCTTGGAACGTGCCGTGGTCCTTCGAGCGTCATCGCCCCGAACGAGGTGCTCGCGGTGTCGTCGTCGGTAGCGTCTGTTGTAGCTCGTGCTGTTGCTGCTGCTGCTGCGTGCACACGGTGGCCGGCATCGTCGGGAGCGTGCAGGGCTCGGTCAAAGCGATCAAATCCCAGAGCGACCCCGAGGCGATCGCAGGCGCCGAACGACTGGTCACCACCTACTGGGTCATCGCCGGCGCGATCGCGTGGCTGGTCGTCATCCTGGGCATGCTGACCGGGCAGCTCATCGCGGGCTTGATCGCGGTCGCCTTCGTCGGCCCGCTGCTCCAGCTGCTCGTGTCTCTGCTCTGCTTGCCCATGGCGCAGAGTCAACCGCTCGCTCGCCGGGCCGGAGCCATGGCCGCGCTCAAGCGAATGACCCTGGGTGGCTTGCTCGGGCTCGCGATCGGCATTGCCTTCGGTGGCTTCACCATCGTCGTGTTCATGGGCCTTTAGCTGATGGGCAAGTCACCGCTTCGCCGTCGCCTCGCCGTAGGCTCCGCCCTGCTCTTCGCCGGCCTGTGCGTCTACGCCTGGTACCGGGGCACGGTCCCCGACGACACCTGGCGCGAGCCCTCCTCCGCCGACGAGCGCGTCCGCTGCCAGCTCGTCGAGTCCCCGGTCGGCACTCCCGTGCGCTGCGTGGCCTTCGTCGACCTGCCCTCCGCCGCGCTCATCGAGGCGGTCCGCGACTACGAGTCCTTCCCCGAGATCTTCGATGGTCCCTGGGGCTCCGTGGTGCTGACCAGCATCCAGTCCAAGCCCCCCGATCGTGTACACCTCGACGGTCGCGTCGAGGTCCTGGGCGCGCACTGGCCCATCGACATGCACATCGACCACGAGACCACCGACGAAGGATTCGTGGCCGGCTGGGATGCCCATGACGACGAGGGTCGGGTCAATCGCGGGCGCTGGGTGGTCACCGCCAAGGGAGACGCGACCGCCATCGTCGCCTACGAGCTCGAAGTGCAAGCGCCGTGGAGTCCCACCTTCTTGGTCAACGACGTGCTGCTGACGCGCATGAAAGACCCGCTGCGGCGGATCATCGAGCACGCGCACGCCGAGCACGACGGCGCATGAGCGAGACCACCCTCGTCCCCGTCGCACCGCTCACCGTGGTGCCACAGCCGGGCTGCGTGCGCGTCTTGGCCGGCGAGGACCTGCGCTTCACGGTGCGCGGCGAAGGACTCGAGACTTGGTTGCCCGCAGTCTTGGCCGCCCTCGGGCCAGGGGTGTCGGGCACCGAAGCCTCCGCGCATGCTCCCCTCGCTCAGCGCAACGATGCGCTCGAGATCCTCGCCCGCCTCACCACCGAGCGACTGCTCGTCGAGCAAGCGAGCTCGAAGCCGACCGCCGCCCTCACCGTCGAGGTCGTCGGTGAGGGGCCCTTGGCGTCGC
Organism: Myxococcota bacterium; assembly: GCA_039028615.1. Lineage (GTDB taxonomy): Bacteria > Myxococcota_A > Polyangia > Nannocystales > Nannocystaceae > Paraliomyxa. Next base: position 546,528 of record JBCCHT010000001.1, read on the forward strand.
GCCTGCGCGATCAGCTGCCCGCTCCCGATACGGGCGCTTCGGGTGCCCCCCGGCTGTCCCTCATCGTTCAGAGCACGCTCGACTACCGCTGGGCCCGCGAGGCTGATCTGCGGGCCGCCTCCGAGGGTCACTGGCGGCTGTGGGTCAGCGATGGCGCGGCGGCCCGCGGCTGGGTGGGGCCGGTGATGCGCCCCGAAGGCGGCCCCTGCCTCGACTGTCTGCTCACCGCGTTCGAGCGCCTCTCCCCCGAGCCCGAGCTGTGGCGAGCGCTGCTGGAACACCCGGGCCCCTTCGCCACCTCCACCGTGCCCGAGGCCGCGCGCGACATCCTGTGCCGCATCACCGCCTGGAAGCTCTCGGGGGCGACCGAGTCCGACGTTCCGGCCGCGGTCCATCGCCTGCACGTGCTCGAGCTGGCGACCTTCGAGGTGAACAGTCACGTCGTGCCGGTCGATCCCGATTGCCCCCGGGAGCACGCCGCCACATGAGCCGAGCGCTCGAGGCATGGCTGTGCAACCCCTTCACCGGGGCGCTGGTGGCCGAGGGCGAGGTCCCGCGACGCCCCCACGATCCCGACGTGTTCGTGCATGCGGCCACCGTCGCCCCGCGCGGGCCCCAGCGGCAGGCGCTGGTCGTCGGTGGGGCCGGCTTCACCCCCGAAGCGGCTCGGGGCGCCGCCCTCGGCGAGGCGATCGAGCGCTTCGAGAGCTGGCCACGACCGAGCGACGGAGCCCTAGCCCGACCGCCCCAAGGCGAGCCCGCCTGGGGCCCCGACGATTTCGTGCTGTTTTCGGCGCAGCAGTACGCGGCCGATGGTTTTCCTTTTGCGCCGCCCGACGAAGCCTCGCTGTCGCCCTACGTGTGCGCGCGAAGGATCGACGACGGCCACCCCGTGTGGATCCCTCAGGCCTTCGTCTACCTCGATGCCCCCGGCGGACACCACGTCGCGCCGATGAGTTCGACCGGCCTTTCCGCGGGGCCACCGGGACACCCCACCGTGTTGCGCGGCCTCCAAGAAGTCATCGAACGGGACGCGCTGGTGCGGGCGTGGTGGGGCGAGTACGGCATCGAGCGCTGGGATCCCGAGCTCGTATGGGAGCAGCTCGGTCCCGAGCTCGCTGCCATCGCCCGGCGTCCGAACCTGCGCTACGCCTTCCACCGCATTCGCACGCCCTACTGCGCGCACGCCTGCGTGGTCACGCTGGTCGGCGAAACGCTCGAGGGCGACTGCCTCAGCGTGGGCTCGGCGTGTCGCGCGACCCGTCGGGAGAGCCTGACCAAGGCGTTGCTCGAGGCCATCCAGGGGCGGCACTACGTGCGCTATCGAATCTCGCAGGACGACCCCTGGTCGGAGGTCCCCGTGAGCTTCGAAGAGCACGCGTGCTGGTACAGCCGCTGGCCGGAGCGTTGGGCCGACACCGCGTTCGCGCGTGCCGATGCCGCCTGCGATCCCGACGCGGCCCAGCGCACCGATGACCTCGCCGCGCTGCTGGGCGCCCTCGGGCCCGACCACCCCGCCGTCGTGCGCATCGTGACCCCGCCCATCGTGGCCCGCCTCGCCCCGGGGTGGCGCGTGCTCAAGGTCGTCGTGTCCGGCCTGGTGCCGCTGCACGGCGATCACCGCATGGCCCACCTGGGTGCCGCTCGGTGGCGCAACCGGCCCTTCGAACAATGGTTGGCGTATCCACCCCACCCCTTTGCATGAGCGATGATATGGCATGAGCGTGAAGCGTCCGCGACTTCGCCCGCTGCTGCCCGAGCTCGACCCCACGAGCTTCCCCGCGTTTCGCGATCGCATCCTCGAAGCCGAAGCCGACGCTCCGAGCCACGCGGTGCGTCGCTATCCCGGCTTCCCGCGCGTCGAGCTGCCGCGCCCCCGGCATCGCCGGTTGCCTCGCTTCGACGACGTCGTCACCCGACGGCGGACCTGCCGAGCCTTCGAGCCCCGGCTTCCCGACGCGAAAGCCCTTTCGGCATGGCTGGAGCTCGGCCATGGCGTCACGGGTCCCGATGGTCGGGGACCCACGCCATCGGCCGGCAACCTCCAGGCGGTTCAGCTCGTGCTCGTGCCGCTGTGTTCCGGTTGGCTCGGCGCCGGGGCCTACCACTACGACCGGGGGCAACACGGGCTCGCACGGATCGGTGACGGAGCCCCCGACTGGAACGAAGTGGTGCCGTCGCTGAGCCAAGCTCCGGGCGCGCCGTTGCTGGTCGTCATCGCCGGAGAAGAGACCGCGGTCGCGCACAAGTACGGTGAACGCGGGCTGCGGTTCTTGTTGCTGGAAGCGGGCCAGGTCCTGCAGTCGCTGGGGATGGCCGCGGCTGCTGGAGGCCTCGCCGTGACTCCGATGGGCGGGTTCTTCGAAGGCCAGGTGCACGCACATACCGGACTGGGCGCGGACGACCTCGTGCTGGCGACCGCCGTGGCGGGGATCCCCGCTCGGCCGTGACTCTATTGAACATCGCCTCCACGTCGTGCCCAAGCGCGCGCTCACCATGGCGCCTGCACATCGCGGTGCTAGAGTCCTCGATCGATGCCCGCCTGGGTGCCAGCGCTCTCGCTCGCGTTGCTCAGTGCACCGTCTGTGGATGAGGCTCGGCTTCGGGTCACCATCGAAGGCGAGCCCGGCTGCATCGACTCCGAGCGGGTGGTCGAGGCTGCGATCGAGCGCTTCGACGACCAGCGTTGGCAGCCGGTGCAAATGCAGGTCTGGCTCGACGAGGCGCCCAACGGAGGTCACGCCGCGCGCTATCGGCTCGAGTCGGCGGCGGCGGTAGGGCGCGGGCAGGTCGTCACCACCGATTGCGCCACGCTCACGGCCGTATTGGCCATCAAGCTGGGTCTGGCCGCCGTGCCGGGTCGAGCCCTCGATCTTCGTCCGGGGCCCCATCCGCTGGAGGGCACCTGGGAACCCGCGGCGACCGAGAGTGCAGTCGCGGCCTCGGACACCGAGCGACCGCTCGACGCCCCACCCACGGAAGCACCGACCTCGATGGCCAGGCCCCGCCTCCCCCAAATTCGGCTGGGGTCCGGCGCGGGCGTCATGCTCGGTGGCCTCGGCCCAGCCAGCGGTCGTTTCGAGCTCGGGGCCGCCCTCGCCGAGCAGCCCTGGGTCGTGGAGCTGTACGGCACGATGGCCGTGGCCCCGACGACCCGACTCGATGACGCGATCACCCGGCGTCTCCGCTCGTACGGTGCCGGCCTTCGAGGTTGTGCTGCCGCTCGCTGGCGCCGCCTCGAAATTCCCGCGTGCCTCGGGATGGAGGCCGCCACTGTCCGCATCGACGTCGCCGGTCTCCCGCAGGGCGGCGTGGGGCACGAGCCGTGGGTCGTCGCGGCGGCGCACGTCCGCCCGCAGGTCGCCATCACGCGGCGCGTCGGACTGTGGCTCGCGACCATGGCCGGCGTCTCACTGCGGCGCCCCGCCTTTTCCGTGACCGGACTCGGCACCGTCTTCCGCAGTGATTCCATACTGTTGACGGCCACGGCGGGAATTTCGATCGCAATCGCCGGGCCCACGACGGATCCACGGGGTTCCGTACAGTAGTGAAGCTGGTGGCCCAGGCTGCACCCAGTGAGCGCTTCGATGCGCTGTTCCGTGAACACCGTGGCTTCGTGTTTCGCTCCCTGCGGCACCTGGGGAGCCCGCCCGAGGCCACCGAAGACCTGACCCAGGAGGTCTTCATCACCCTGTATCGGCGCTCGTCGGACTTCGACGCGTCTCGTTCTGCTCGCGCGTGGCTGTTCACCACCGCTCGCAACGTGCTGGCCAACTACCGTCGGGTGAGCGCCCGGGCCCAGCGCAAGCTGAAGGCGCTCGCCGATGCTCCGAACGAGCCCACGCGGACCTTCGATCCCCAGCGGCTCGAGACGGCGCGGACGGTGGAGCAGCTGCTCCTGCAAATGGACGAGCCCAAGCGACTGGTCCTGCTGCTGGCCGACGCCGAAGGCCTCACCGGGCCCGAGCTCGCCGCCGCCCTCGACATCCCCCTCAACACTGCCTACTCGCGCCTGCGCTCCGCTCGGTCGGAGTTCGAGCGCCTCGTAGCCCCCCTGGATGGGTCGACGCCATGACCACGCCACCTCCGCTCAGCGAACACGCGCGGGATCGACTCGCCTCCGTCCGGGAGCTCCGCGAGCCGATCGTCGACATCGAGCAGAGCCTCGCCGCGGTCCACGAGCGCATCGGCACCCAGACCCCGCCTCCCGGAGGCACCGCGGGCTCGGGTGGTGCGCTGAAGCTGGCGGGAGGATTGGCCGCATCGGTGGTGGTCGGCGCGGCCACGTGGATGTTGCTGTCGAGCGCACAACCTCAGACGCAGCCGCCCGCGGATCCGGTCGCCGTCACGCAGCCCCCGGAGAGCGTCGAGCCCGAGCCTCCCCATGCCCTCGCCGCGGCCCCTACCCCCGCCCCCGCTGCGGCCAAAGAGCCATCGACCACCACCACCGTCATCGAAGCCTCTGCTCCACCGAGCACTTCCGAGACGAAACCTGCTGCCCCTCGACGCACCGCCCGGCGTCGTCGGGTTCAGGCCCCGTCCGGCGAAGATGCCCTGACGGCGGAGCTCCGCCTCATCGATCGCGCCCGCGGCCAGCTCCGTGCCCGTCGCTTCGATGCGGCCATCCGCAGCCTCGAGCGCCACGCACGGACCTTCCCGTACGGACAGCTCGTCGACGAACGCAACGTCATGCTCGTCGAGGCCCTGTGTGGAGACGGCCAAACCGAGCGCGCCCGCAGCAAGGCTCAGGCCTTCCTCGCCGCTGCCCCGGGCTCTCCCTTCGCGCCGCGGCTTCGAGACTCCTGCGCACACTAGTGCTGCGCCGCACACCGACCCGACGGATTCGATGACGCTCGTACAGCCCTTGGTGATGACTGAACGACGCCCCCGCGCTCATCTCCTCGCCCCCGTGCTGCTGGCCATCGGTAGCTACGGATCGGCATGCAACACGCCGCCCGAGAACGTGGGCTCGATCCACGAGACCGAGGACCCGCCCGCGACGACCGGCGACGCGAGCATGTGCGGGACCGACTGCGAGACCTCGAGCATCCCCGACATCCCCGCCGACACCAGCGACATCGACCCCACCGCCGGCTGCGAGAAGGTCGATTTCCTGTTCGTGGTGGATACCTCGGGCTCCATGGACGAGGAACAGCTCAACCTCGAGGCGAGCGTGCCGGGGTTCCTCGCTCAGATCGAGCAGAGCGTCGCCACCGACTACCGCATCATGGTCATCGACCACGACGCGGGGCCGGACTACTGCGAGATCATCAACGACGGCACCGACGACTGCACCCCGTGGTGCGAGAGCGAATGCCCCCTGGGCTGTGACTGCTGGTGCGGCCTGGGCATCGATTTCGAGAACCTGCCCCCCGAGGCGGCCTGCGCCGTCCCAGACATCGACGAGTGTGCACTGGTCCTGGGTAGCGGCATCACGGCCGACACCTACGGTCACTCCTGTGGACTCGAGGGTGGAAATCGCTACATCGATCAAGACCACCCATCGCTCGCCAGCACCTTCGGCTGCCTGACCCAGATCTCGCTCGCGGGTCACGACGCGGAGACTCCCGTCGCCGCGCTCATCGCCGCCTTGGGGCCACAGGAGCAGGTGGGCGGCTGCAACGAGGGGTTCTTGCGCGACGACGCTCTGCTCGTGGTCACCCTGATCACCGACGAGGACGACCAGGAGTCGGTGGGCAGCCCCGAGCAGTGGAGAGACACGCTGTTGGCCCTCAAGTCCGGCGACGACCCCGAAGGCGGCAGTCGGGCCGAGGATCGCGTCGCGCTGCTGTCGATCATCGCCGATGGCGGCCAGCCCGGCTCGAGCTGCGACCCTGCCCAGAGCGCCGCACGCCTGCAGGCCTTCACCGACGCGATGCACCACGGCACCGTGGGCTCGGTGTGCGCGAGCGACTACGGGCCGTTCTTCGCCCAAGCCATCGACGTGGTCGACACCGCGTGCTCCGAGTTCGTGCCGGTGGGCTGAGGCCCTTTCACTGGCGGGGCGTAGGCTCTGGAGACTCGGGTCGCACGCGCTTCAACGCCTTCTGCACTTCCTGCACGTAGCGGCCCTCGGGCGCCAGCTCCAAGTAGCGCTCGTAGGGACCGATGGCCTGCTCACGCTCGCCGGCGATCTCCCGCAGGAGCCCGATGGTCAGCCAGCAGCCGGCCGTGCTCGAGTCGACCGCCACGCACCGTTCGGCGGCCTCCATCGAGCCGTCGACGTCTTCCAGCTCCAGAAGCACCTGCGAGTAGATGAGCCAACCACTCGCGTTGTCGGGGTTGGCGGAGACGAAGGCGCTCAGCTCGGGCGCCAGCGGTTCGAGCCGCTCACGCTGACTCATGGCCTCCCCGTAGCGCCGCTCGAGGTCGTCGATTTGCGCTTCGGGTGACGGCTCGGCCTGCTCGACCTGCTCGGCTGCGGCGGCCGGCTCCGGCGGGGCCGTCGGCTCGGCGGGTGACCGCGCACAACCCATCGCCAGCGCGGCCACGAGAACCATCCATCGGTTTGAACCAGGCCGAGCGACATCCACGGGACGATACGTAGCAGCCCGCAGCGTCGAATCAAGTGCGCCACGCCTCACCGCGGCGCCCGACTGGGCACGGGGACGTCGGCCCGATGGCCCTTCGACCACCCGCGATCGTCAGCGCGCCACTCGGCGCACGTTCTGCACGTAGGGCAGCCGCTCCAGCCGACTGAGCACGCGCAGCAGCTGCTCGCTCTCCCGAATGTCGAGCGTGGCGATCAGCACCACCGTACCGTCGCGATCTTGCCCCTCTGCGGCCGCACTGCGCATGTTGACCCCTTCGCGCGTCACCACGTCGGCGATGTCCCGCAACAGGCCCGCCCGGTCGCCGGCCACGACGCGAATGTCGACCGGGTACGCCTCGCCGACCTTCGCCCCCCAATCGAGGTCCATCAGGCGCTCGGGCTCGGGGTGATTGACGACGTTGGGGCAGTCCCGTCGATGAATGATGAGCCCTCGCCCGCGGGTGATGTAGCCGACGACCGCGTCGCCGGGCACGGGATGGCAGCACTTGGCGGGGCTGCTCATCACGTCGTCGACCCCGGCGATGCTCACCCCCGTGGTCGAGGGGCGAGTGCTGCGGGGCGCCTTGGTGGGGGGCGGCGGAGCCTCGACCTTCTTGCGCTCGCGCTCGGCCTCGAGCAAGCGGTTGCCGACGTGCTGGGTGCTGATGTCACCGAAGCCGAGCCGTGCCAGGAACTCGGTGGTGTCCTCGGCCCCGCACAGGCTCGCGACCTCGTCGTGCGAGATGCCATCGACGCCCAAGCGCCGCAGCTCGCGATCGACAAGCTCGCGCCCCTGGGTGATGGAGGTGTCTCGGGCCTGCTGCCGAAAGTAGTGGCGAATCTTGGTGCGGGCGCTCGCCGTGTGCGTGTAGCCCAAGTGCGGATTGAGCCAGTCTCGCGAGGGCCGACCGTTCTTGGCGGTGATGATCTCGACGCGGTCGCCCGTCTGGAGCTGATGGTCGAGCGGCACGATGTGCCCGCCCACCTTGGCCCCGCGACAGCGATGACCCACCTGGGTGTGAATGCGATAGGCGAAGTCGATGGGCGTGGCGCCCGAGGGCAGGTCGACGACCTCGCCGCTGGGCGTGAATACGTAGACCTGCTCGCTGAAGACGTCGGCCTTGAGCGACGCGGCGAAGTCGGCGGGGTCGGTGACCTCCTTTTGCCACTCCATCAGCTGCCGCAGCCAGTTGATCTTCTCGTCGAAGCGGCGGTTGGCCTTGTTGCCCTCTTTGTAGCGCCAGTGGGCCGCGATGCCGTACTCCGACTCCTCGTGCATCTCGCGGGTGCGGATCTGGACCTCGAGGTTGCGTCCGCCCGGGCCGACCACCGCGGTATGCAACGAGCGATAGAAGTTCGACTTGGGCTTGGCGATGTAGTCGTCGAACTCACCCGCGATGGGCTCCCACGAGCCGTGCACGAGACCGAGCACCGCGTAGCACTGGCCGAGCTCCTCCACCAACACCCGCACCGCGGAGACGTCGTAGATCTCCTCGAAGCCCAGGCCCTTGCGCTGCATCTTCTTATAGATGCTGTAGATGTGCTTGGGCCGCCCCATGAGCTCGGCCGGGATGTCGGCCGCCTCGAGCTTGGAGCGCAAGATGCCGATGACCTCTTCGATGGCCGCGCGCCGAGCCGCCCGCTTCTCGGCCAGCAGCTTGCCCACCTGGCGGTAGGTATCGGGCTCGAGCTGACGAAAGGCCAGATCCTCGAGCTCCCACTTGAGCTGCCAGATCCCCAGGCGATTGGCCAGCGGAGCGAACACGTCCATCGTCTCGCGAGCCCGCCGCACCCGAACCGGGGCCGGATACTGGTCGACCCGCCGCATGAGGTACGCGCGGTCGGCCAAGGCGATGAGCACCACGCGAATGTCCGAGGCCATGGCCAAGAACATCTTGCGCAGGTTCTCGGTGGCCTCCTTCTCGAGGGCGTCCCACTGGATCTCCTCGAGCTTGTGCACGCCCTCGATGAGGCCGCAAACCTCCGAGCCGTACTCCTCCTCGAGCGGACCGGGCTCCATCGCCTCCTCGAGTCCCGCCAGGAGGATCCCGGCCGTGATCGTCGAAGCATCGAGGCGCAGATCGAGCAACAAGGTCGCGACCTCGAGCGCCCGCTCCACGATCGGCTCGTCACCGTGCTCCACCGTCTGCTCTAGGGCCAAGCACGGTCCCTTGGCGTCCGCGTCCCCGAACAGCTCGAGCAAGCGCGGACTCAGCTCCGAAGCGGTGACCTCGCGGCGATCGGCCATCGCCAGCAGGGTGCCCCGAAGCAGCCCCCTGCGCCAGGGTCGCGAGCAAAATGGGCCTACCCCCCAAGAATCGACGTCGCGCCGAGAACCTTCCGCGAATCCGGCTGTCACCCCTAACCGATGCCGACGCCCGACGACGAACTCCTCGCCTTTCGTGATTCCCGGCGCCGCCGCACGTTGTTGCTGGCCGGAACCTCGTTGCTCGCGCTCGGGATCGCGTTGAACCTGCCGCGGCTGTTCCCCGCCACGCCGCCGTCCGTCGAGGCCATGAGTCGTCCGCTCGACGGCGCGGCCGAGGCCGAGGAGTACGAAGGGTCCGACGACGAAGCCGGAGGCAGCGGCACCCGCCACAAGGGCGAAGAGGGCAAGATGGGCAAGCCCTCGTCCAAGTCCAAGACCGGCTTGTACGCCATGAAGGGCCCCAAGAACGCCCAGCCGCAGATGGCCCGCGACTTCGACGTCTGGGGCGGCCTGACGGGAACCGAAGTCGGTGAAGCGTACGGCGTCGGAGGTCTCGGTCTGACGGGCACGGGCCGGGGCGGAGGCGGTACGGGTCAAGGCATCATCGGCCTGGGCAACACGGGCCTCATCGGCAAGGGCAGCGGCAGCGGCCACTTCCTGGCCAGCCCCGCGCCCTCGCACCCCGACGAACCGATGGGCCCGTCGGGCATGCATGCCGTGCCCCCCAATCCCACCGATCACACCCACTTCATCGCCGTCGCCGACGACCCGAAGTCCACGTTCTCCATCGACGTCGACACCGCGTCGTATAGCAGCACGCGGCGCTCGATCACTCGCTCGCGCACCCTGCCCCCGGCCGACTCGGTGCGCGTAGAGGAGTTCATCAACTACTTCGACTACGACTACGCCCAGCCCGAAGGCGAACAACCGTTTTCGATCACGGCCGAGGTCGGCGAGTGCCCGTGGGCGCCCGACCACCAGCTGGTCCACGTCGGCCTCCAGGGTCGCACGCTGGCCACCGACGAGGTCCCTCCGCGAAACCTCGTGTTCCTCATCGACGCCTCCGGCTCGATGCACAGCCACGACAAGCTCCCCCTGGTCAAGCACGCCCTGACTCGGCTCACCCGCACCCTGCGGGCCGAAGACCGGATCTCGCTGGTCGTGTATGCCGGCAATGCCGGGGTCCGGCTCATGCCCACCCCGGGCAACGAACACGAGGCCATCATCGCGGCCCTCGATCGTCTCGAGAGCGGCGGGGGCACCAACGGCGGGGCCGGCATCCAGCGCGCCTACCAGCTCGCCCAGCAGTCCTTCATCGAGGGCGGCGTCAACCGGGTGCTCCTGGCCACCGATGGCGACTTCAACGTCGGAGTCGCCTCGCACGACGCCTTGGTGCGGCTCATCGAGCGCAAGCGCCGAAGCGGTGTCGAGCTGTCCGTGCTCGGCTTCGGCATCGGCCACAGCGACCACACCATGGAGCAGCTGGCCGACAAGGGCAACGGCAACTACGCGTACATCGACGACCGCCAGGAGGCCGAGAAGGTGCTCGTCGAGCAGTCCAGCGGGACCCTGGTCACCATCGCCAAGGACGTGAAGCTGCAGGTCGGCTTCGACCCCGCCAAGGTGCAGAGCTACCGCCTCATCGGCTACGACAATCGCCGCCTCGCCCACAAAGACTTCGCCGACGACACCAAGGACGCGGGCGAGATCGGGGCCGGGCACACCGTCACCGCGCTCTACGAGGTGGTGCCGCAGCCCGAGGCCCCTGCGGACGCACCATGGATGACCGTCGATCTCCGGCACAAGGCGCCCAAGGGCAGCCGCAGCTCGTTGCACCGCGTGCCCGTAGTCGCCGATGCGCTCGACCTCGACGACACCAGTGACGACTTCCGGTTCTCCGCCGCCGTCGCCTCGTTCGGCCTGCGGCTGTCCGGCGACACCGTCGAGTCCGGCGACGAGGACACGCCCGAGCAGTATGCCTGGTCGACCATGCGCGAGCTCGCGGCCGGCTCGCTGGGCGAGGACTCCCAGTGTCGCCGTCATCAGTTCGTGGGGCTCGTATCGCAGGCCGCCATGCTCTCGGGCGACACCGAGCTCGAGCCGCTCGACGTCCGATGCACGCCCAACGGAACGCGTCACATCAAGCCCGTGCCACCGCCCGAGCCCGTCGTCGACGCCCCGCCGCCGCAGCCCGATCTGCTCGCCCCCACCGACGAGCCGCCGCCTCAGCGCCCGGCCCGTGGCGCCGACGAGTCCCCCGAGGACGAGCCCGGCTGGGGCGACCAGGCCCTCGAGGTGCTTCGCTTGCTGCCGCCCCTGCTCGCGTTCCCGCTGTTCGTCATGGCCTACCGCCGGCCTCGCCGACGCCGCGAGTTCTAGCGAGCACAGGCCGTTACTCGAGGCTCTGGAGGTACGCCACCAGGGCCTCGAGTTGTTCGGCGGTGAGCGTGCTCGTCATGCCGTGCTGATCGCCCGGGTTCGCGGTCGTCAGCACGTCGAGCACCGTGGCCGCCGAGCCGTCGTGCAGGTAGGGCGCGCCGTTCCACAGCCCGCGTAGCGTCGGCGTGTCGATGCCCGGCAGCGGTCCACCGAGTCGTTGCCCCGAGGCCTCCGTCAACGTGCCCACATCGTGGAGGACGGGGCCCGGGCCGAGGAAGGCGGAGTCGGTGAGCCCGAGCCCGCCATGACACGTGGTGCACCCGAGCACGGGCGAGAGGAACAGCACCTCCCCGGCCTGGGCTTGCGCGGTGAGGCTGCCGTCGGCGAGTCGATGCGGGCTGCGGGGAAAGTCGGTCAGCGAGGAGACATAGGCCGCCAGCGCGTCCAGCTCGACCGACAGGCCCGCCTTGGGGTCGCCGAGCGTGTCGGCGGTGGTGCCCGACTCCCAGTCGGCGTCGTCGAGCAACCCGGAGCCCTCGGCCGCGTGGCGGATGTCGTTTTCGAAGTCCTGGACCTCGTCGAAGTTGGCGCTCCAGTGGATGGGGCCGTGCTCGGTGCCGCCTCGTCCCATCAGGTCGATGGTGTTGCGCAGCCCCTCGCCGCGATCGGTGAAGTCCCAGGTGCGTCGGTCTGCCTCACCGTCGAGATGGCAGTGGGCGCAGGCGAGGTAGCTGTCTTTGGCCAGCCGAGGATCGAACGCATCGTTGAACAGCTGCTTGCCGCGCAGCAGCTCGGGGGACAGCGGCTCGGCGGAGGGAATGGTCAGCGACGCGATCGGTAGCGGCAGGACGCTGAAATCCGAGACGTCGTAGACCACCAGTTCACGAGCGACAAAGGCATCGACGAACAAATGGCGATCGTCGGCGGAGAGCACGAGCCCGGAGGGGGCATAACCCACGTCGAGCAAGGTGCCCGCGCCCGCTCCGGTGAAGGTATCGACCCGATCCACGGCCCGGCTGCCCCGACCGGCGACGAACAGGTAGTCGCCCCGGCTCGAGAACACCCCGGCGGCCATGAACCCGCGGTTGTCGAAGCGCTTGCGGCGGTTGAAATCCTCCTGCATGGCCGCGCCCTCGGACCCGGGCAGGTCGAGGAACGCAACGACGCCTCGCACCGTGGTCTCGAAGGTCAGCGCGTTGCCGTCGAGGAACTCGCCCTGGCCGATGTTGGCTTGCAACGTGGGCACGGCGACCTGGTCACCGATGGGCGAGACGAGCACTTGGTCGAGGTAGGTCGGTACGCCGCCCGACTCGGTGTCGGAGGGCGGCGTCGGATCGAAGGGCAGCGGGACCGCCTCCACCGAGCCGTCGGCGGGGTTCAGCACCGCCACCTGGCCCTCGGTGTCGGGCGAACGCCAGCGCGTCACGGCGAGTCGACCATCGGGCATCAACGCCACGCCGCGGGCATCCTCGATCGCCGGCCACGTGTCGATGAGGCTCAGCGGATCACCGCTGGCGTCCACGGCCACCAGCTCGCCTCGGGCCTGCAGCGTGACCCACAGCTGGTCGCCTTGGGCCACGACCCCGTAGGGGCGCGCACCGTAGCCCAGCGACAGCTCGAGCGACGGACCTCCCGCCGGGTCGAGCACCATCACCGCGTCGTCGTCCTGACAGGTCACTGCCACGCGCCCGTCGGCCAGCGGTGCCGCCGTTCGCGGTCGAGCACAGGTTGGCCGCCGATCCAACACCACGAACTCGCCCTCCCCCGCGGGTCCGGCCAGCATCAGCTCGTCGGAGTCCGGGCTGACCACCGCGACACGGCCGTCCTCCAAGCGCACGACCGTGCTCGAGTGCCGCGGCACATGGGAAGGAACGTGCGTGACGGTGACGGTGACCGAAGCCGACAGCTGAACGCCTCCCTCGCCAAACACCGTGAGCACGGGGTGGTATCGCCCCGGCTCGTCGTAGGTCACGGTCGCGGTGGGATCGGGGCTCGGCTCGGTCGGCGGCGTACCGTCGTCGAAGTTCCACTGGAAGAGCGTCGCCCCGATCGAGCCGGAGCCGTCGAGCACGACCTCCTCGTTCACGAACGCGTAGAAGGGAGGCCCCGGGTCGGGCTCGACAGGCAGGCCCGCCGTCGTGTCGGCGCCCCCCGAGCTGCTCGCGTCGGTGGAGGTCCCGTCCCCCTCTTCGGTGCTCCCTCGCCCGCCGGACCCAGCCGGGCTCGTCTCGGCCCCGCCCGAGCTCCCGCTGCCCCGAGACGGAGCAGGGACATCATCGGACTGGCACCCCGCCAATCCCAAGGCCAGCGCGAAGACCCGGCGCATCGACTCAGCCCCCGATCGTGGTGAGCGTGATGGAGAACGGCTCGGTCACCCGATTGCCGTTGTAGTCGGCGACGCCCCCGGCCGGGATCTCGAACGTGTACTCGGTGCCCGGGTCGAGCGGCGTGCGGGGCACGAAGTTGACCACGTTCTCCTGCACGCTGATGTGCCCCATCACGGGAACGGGCTCACCGTCATCGCCCGTTCGGTACAGGCGCACCGAGCCGAACCACGCGCTCTTGACGTCGACCATCTCGTTGAAGGTCACGCCCACGCGGGTGGTGATGGGCAGGCCGGTCGCTCCGTCCGCGGGGACCGACCAGTTCACGTACGGCGCGACGGTATCGACCTCGGTCAGGTAGGGCGCGACCGCGGAGCCTTCACCCGGGGTGCCCTCGTCGTCGACGGAGAGCACGACCACATTGCCGATGGGCGTGACCGTGTCGAGGTCTCCCTCGAGATCGAGGGTCGCCACCTCGGCCATCGCGGCGGGATCGGAGATGTCGTAGATGCCGGCGAAGGACGACTCGCCGACGAAGGCCAGGTCGTCCTTGGCGAACACGTAGCCTCCGTTGCCCCCGCTGTCGTAGTGGCCCGCCAGCACCGGGTTCGCGGGGTCGCGGATGTCGTACATCATCACGCCGCCGTTGCCGTTCTTGATGGCGTAGTAGACGTAGCCGCCGCCCACGTTGCTGAAGTACGACTCGCGGATCACCCCTTCGCCATCGACGATCTCGAAGTCGCCGCCCGCGATGGGCTGCGGGAACTCGGGCACGCTGACGTCGAGCAACACGGTACGGGGGCCCTCCGCCGCGGTGGCGATGAGCATGTTGCCCACCACGTTGACCTGCCCCACGCGCATCGTGGGTTGGAAATTGTACTGCCCCGCCAGCTGCGGCTGGGTCGGGTCGGTCGCGTCGACGATGTAGATCCCGTTGTCGGCCGCGCCCACGTAGATGTACGGGGCCTGCCACGCTGCGCTCAGCACCACCCGCGCATACGCATCGGGATACAGGTGCCCCGGCAGGTTGAGGACGGCCGCCTCCTGGGGCGCGACCACGCTGGTCACGTCCCAGATCATGATCCCACCGTCGATGTTCAGTAGCCCCTCGTCCACGGCCGCGACCACGGCGTACCAGTGATCGTCGACGTTGGCGAAGCCGGTGGCATGGGTCTCCCGCATGCGGGGCCCGGGCGTGCTCGAGAGCGGCAGCGCGTTGCAGGGGTCGCTGATGTCGAAGAAGGTCAGCCCCCCGATCCCCCACTCGGGCGCCCACGGCATCATCAGGTAGCCATCGAACATCACCACCAGGTTGTGGTGATCGAGGTCTCCCGTGCCGCCGTGGAGAAAGGCACAATTGACGTAGAGGTCCTCCGCGGCGAACTCCACCGCGGGGCCGCCCGGTCCCGTGCTCGGGGGATGAGCATCGGGCTCGGGGTAAACGGGGCCCTCGGGCTCTCCCGTGCCCGAGGACTCCTCGGCGTCGCTCGTGCTCCCCCGGGGTCCGTCCGAGCTCCCCGTGGAGTCGAGCGAGCTCCCGGTCGAAGGCACCGTCTCCTCACCGGTCGTCGTTCCCGCATCCGGCGGTGCTGCCCCGCCGTCGTCGCCACAGCTCGCCGCCACCAGCAGCAACGCCAGCGCATGCGTTCCAGTACGCATCATCCCCATGATTCCCTCCGCTCACCCATCGTCCGGGGTGCGCTTCGTGAAGGTCAAGAGGACAGCCCCTTTTCTCATGCGACGATTCAGCGCCAGCGGCGGTGCTCGTCGACCGTAGGCTCCATCGTTGTTCTGCCCGTGTTCAGCCCAAATCGGCGGTCAGCCAGTAATCGCCGCCGAGCAACCAACCGTCGTTCGGCGCCTTCGCGATCACTGTGCAGACCCCGAGCCCCTCCAGACCGGGGGGCTCCACCCCCGGCTCGTACCACGGCACGCAGGTCGTGGCCGGGTCGGCACAGTCGCCGAGCGCTAGATCGCAGATCGAGGCGCAACAGCCCATACTCCCCGCGCAAGCGTCGAACGCAATCGGGTCGATGCACACCGAGCCCCCATCGCAGACGTTGCCGTAGTCGCACGGCTCCGCCGCCGCGAAGGGCTCGGAGATCCCCGGCACACACGACCACTCGCCGTGGCGATCGGGCACGCAGACCTGGCCCGCGTCGCACTCGGAGGCCAGCGGGTTGCACGGCGGCAGGCACAGGTTCACCGCGCCGTTGTTGGTCAGCTTGCAGCGAGTCCCGTCCGCGCACACGGGCGTCGCCTCGTCCCCCTCGCAAAACGGGACGCACTCGCCGATGTTGGTGGCCGGGTCGACGTTCCAGCACATCGCGCCGAGCTCACAGGAGTCGATGCCGCTGACCGCCGCGCCTTCGACCGTGCAGGACTCGCCCGGGGCGTCGGCGCGCGGAGCCACGGGCGAGCAGCGGGTCCCGTTCCACACCGAGCCGCCGTCGTTGGCCCACGGCAGGCACTTGTCCCCGCGGGCACAGTCCTGCGCAAACAAGTCGCACACGAAGGACACGCTGCCCGAGTCAGGCTGGCAGTACCAATGGTGCTCGTCGCCGACGTTGCAGAACAGGTTCCCGTCGGAGACGCCGTCGTCGCTGCTGTCGATCGGGCCCCCGCCGGTTCCGCTGGTCCCGAAGGTCGTGGTGGTGGTGTCGGGCGGCACCGTGGGTGAGTCGGGCGGCACCGTCGGCGCCTCCGAGGTGGAGCCGACCGGGTCTCCCCCGTCTCCTTGGGTCGGGCGCCCACTACAACCGAGCAGGAGCCCCAACGAGCCCACAGACCACAACGCGACGACGAGACCTCTACGCATGATGTCCTGCATTCACTGTGGGCTCAGGCTGGATCGTAGGTCAAGCTCGGCAGCGGCAGCTCCCAACCTCCCGCAGGCGTCGGAACATCCACGGTGCAGATGCCCGTCCCGCCCAGGCCCGGGGGGTCCTGCTCGGGCGCGTACCAGGGGACACACGTCGCGGCCGGATCGTCGCACGTGGGGAATTCCAGGTCGCACAACGCCGCACAGCACCCCTCGTTGCCCACGCATGCATCCGAGAGCTCGGCGTCGACGCAGATGGACCCCGCCTCGCAGACGTTGTCGAAATCGCAGGGCTGTCCCGCCTCGAAGGGGGTCGAGACGCCGGGCACGCAGGTCCATAGGCCGCCGTAGTCGGGCACGCAGACCTGGCCATCGTCGCACTCGGCGGCCAGGGGATTACACGTGGGCAAGCACAGGATGATCGCGCCTTCGTTGGAGAGACGGCAGTGGTCGCCGTCGGCACACGTGGGCGATGACTCGTCGCCTCCGCAGACGGCCACGCACTCGCCGAAATTGGTCGTGGGGTCGACGTTCCAGCACACCGATCCGAGCTCACAGGAGTCGATGCCGCTGACTCCACTCCCTTCCACCGTGCACGTCTCGCCGATCGCATCGGGGGTGGGAGGCAAGGGCGCACAACGGGTGGAGTTCCACACCGCCCCTCCGTCGTTCGCCCACGGCATACAGGTCTCCCCCTTGGGGCAGTCCTGCACGAACATGTCGCACTCGAACTGAAACCCGCCGCCGTCGCTGCTGCAGTGCCATGGATCGTCGTCGCCGCTGTTGCACAAAAAGCCCGCGGTCGTGAGCCCATCGTCGCTGCCGCCCCCCGTGTCGAACCCACCGCCGCTGGTGTCGACCGCGGTCGTCGCTCCCGTGGTGCCCGCGGAGGGAACCGGCGGCGTGGGGTCGGGCGCGCCCGTCGATTCCGCCGCGCCCGAGGTCGATCCCATCGCCCCATCGTCGTCCCCTTGGGTCGGCCGCGCACTGCAACCGACGACAATTGCCATCACTCCCGCGAGGGAACCCAGTCGAATCAAGCCACCATTCATAACTTCCAAAACTATTATTGACCCTATTTCGATCGAATGTCTCGCACTTTCTCTCGAATGGGCGAATTACTCATAGCCCCCGAAAATCGAGCCTGAGGAGTCGATTCCACATGATCCGCCGGTTGCGCACCTCGATCCGGCGACAGCAAGCCCAGTGGCCGGTTCAACCCCGACGAGGACGGCGCAGGGCCGTCGGCTCAGCCGCCCGAGGTCGCGTCTTCGGCCTCGGCACAGGGCGGCGTCGCGTCGTCGAGCTCGTCGAGGTAGCCGTCGGGCAAGGCCACCTTTTGGGTCCCGGCCGACTTGCCGCGAGGCACTCGCACCGCCGAAGGCGGAAACCGCTCGGTGGGATCCAAGCGCCCCAAGACCTCGGCCAGCGCGTCCACGGTGGCGGCCTGCATGATCTCGTGGCGCAGTCGGGCACTGCCGGGGAAGCCCTTCGTGTACCAGGTGGCGTGGCGCCGAAACATGCGAACGCCATGCTTCTCGTCGACCCACTCGACCAGCCGTCGCACGTGCTCGAGCATGATCTCGACCACCTCGCCCAGGCGCGGCGGGTCGGCGGGCGAGCGACCGTCGAACACGTCGCTGAGATCGCGAAACAGCCAAGGTCGACCCAGGCAGCCGCGGCCCACCACCACGCCGTCGCACCCGGTCTGCCGCATCATACGAAGCGCGTCTTCGGCCTCCCAGATGTCGCCGTTGCCGAGCACGGGGATCGACCGCACCGCCTGCTTGAGCTCGGCGATGGCCTCCCATCGCGCCTCCCCGTCGTACAGCTGCGCGGCCGTACGGGCATGCAACGCCACCGCGGCGCATCCTTCTTCTTCCCCGATCACCCCGGCCATGGGCGAGCTCAGGTACTGATCGTTGATGCCCATGCGGAACTTGATGGTGACCGGAATGTCCTCGGAGGCCTGCACGGCCGCCCGCACGATGCTCCGCAGCAATCGCGGCTTGATCGGGATCGCCGAACCACCGCCCTTGCGGGTGACCTTGCGAACGGGGCACCCGAAGTTCATGTCGATGTGATCGACGGCCCCCTCCCCCACCAAGCGCTTGACCGCCTCGCTGACGTAGTGCGGATCGACGCCGTAGAGCTGGAGGCTGCGGGGGCGCTCCTCGGGGCCGAAGCCGGCCAGGCGCAGGGTCTTGGCGTTGCCCATCACCAGCGGGCGCGCGGTGATCATCTCGCTGACGTAGAGGCCGGCGCCGAACCGGCGACAGATGGCGCGGAAGGGGTAGTTGGTCACCCCTGCCATCGGAGCGAGAACCACGGGCGGCCAGACCTCCATGGGCCCGATGTGGATCGGCTTGAACTCACCGGGCGTCGCCGGGGGCACGTCACGATTGAGTTCGCTGCGGTAGATCGGGTCCACGGAGCGGATCGGATAGCACGATCCCGCGCAGAGGGGGCCGAGCGCTCCCGACGCGACGTCGCGCCATGGGATCGAGTCAGCCCGCGGCCGCCACCGACGGGTTACGGCCTTCCGCCCACGCGAGGGCGAGGAGCATCGAGATGTAGGTCATGCCCAAGACCGGCACCGTGGTGCCGGACAGCGCCGGGCTCGCTTCGATCCCGAGCAGCTCTCCCGTCGAGTGCGTGGCCGTCAGGTACAAGAACGCCAAGCCACCCCCGAATACGGCGGCCCACGTCACCCAGGTCGCGGGTGTGCGACGGATGCCCGCGGCCGCGTCGGTGCGCAGCACCCAGGCCATGGTCACCACGATGAACGCCAGCTCGAGCGTGATCGCCACGTAGGGCGCAGTCTCGTAAAAGCCCGTCGCGACGACCTGGCTGTCCGGGCCGAACACGAAGTGCTCGAAACCACCGACGTAGTCGGTCACCGCGTGCACCAGCACCAGCGCCGCGCCCACGAGCCCCGGCTTCCAAGCGCCGAACAGTGCCCGCCCTGCGACCAGGGCCAATGCTGCCCACAGCGGCATCGGCAGGAGGTCGTGGCTGTAGGTCATGTCGACGTCCAAGGTCTGGAGCGTCACCACCAACACGTTGTCGGGCAGCGTCGGCTCGAGCCCGAGGTAGTGGAAGCACAGCCACAACAGATCGGGCAGCTGACACGCCACCAGGTAGAACGCGAAGTGCCCCAGCGGAGCCCGTTGTTTGGCCAAGATTGCAGTGGTGAAATGTCCAGCGAGCATCGTCGTCCTCCTTCGTGCCAAGCACGCATTGAGCGCGCCTCGGAGCCTTCGCTCCTTTTTCGTACCGAGTGGTACAAATCAGATAATTGACACACAGAGTGGTGTCAAGGCGTTTTGTACCGTAAGGTACGAAATAGATGACGGAGCCGGGCAAGCGGGCGCGCGGACGCCCCCGTTCGGTCGATCGGCAGTCCGCCGTCGACCTCGCCATGGACACCTACTGGCGCCTCGGCCTGTCGGCGCTGTCGCTCAACGAGATGTGCAAGCGCGTCGGCTTGTCCAAGCCCGCGCTGTATCGAGAGTTCGGCGGCGAAGATGGATTGCAAGCCGCAGCCCTCGCGACCTACCGACACCACGTCGTCCGTCCGATGCTCGATCAGCTCGACGGCGACGCCCCTTTGGCGACGATGCTCGAAGCCGCGGTCGTGGGCCTCACCTCCGACCGCGGCACTCCGCCCGGCTGCCTGTTCACCAAGCTGCGGATCGCCAAGTCACGCCTGGGCCCGGCCGCCCTCGAGGCGATCGACGGACTCGAGCGAGAGCACCTCGCCGACTACCGGGCGCTGTACCAACGCGGGCTCGATCGCGGGCAGGCCAACCCCGAGCTGGACGCGGAGTTTGCCGCCATCTACATCGACACGCAGCTCGCCTCCGTGCTCGTGCAGATGGGCATCGGCATCGACCCGATGCAAGTGCGTCGGCAGGGCCTGCTGGCGATGCAAGTCCTCGTCGCGCGCTAGCACCCACCTCGAAGACACTCAGCGTGCCACTTCGCCGCCGCTTCCATCGATCACACACTTCGTCCGTACACTCATCGTGCCACTTCGGCGTGGCCTCACCTTCTCGACCGATGACAAGCGACGGCGGGCCGCTACTCTCCACCGGTGGCATCGCTCCCCGTCGCGGGTCTCCCTGGTCTTCGCCCCATCCCCCTCATCGGTCCATCGCTGGCGCTGATCCGAGTGTTCACGGATCCGTTGCGAACCCTGCCCAAGCTCTACGCCGAGCACGGCTCCATCGCCGCCATGGGCCGAGGCGACGCCACCGTCGTGTGTGCGTTCGGGCCGACCTACAACCAACAGCTGCTCCCTCGCGCGCAGCAGTTCGAGGTCTCGACCGATCGCCCCATCCCGCTGCCCGACAACACCGCCTTGTCGCGGCTGTCGGGCAACCTTTCGCGCACCAACGGCGACGCCCACCGCCGGATCCGTCGCCTGATGATGCCCGCGTTCAGCAAGACGGCGATGAGCGGCTACCACGGGGCCATGACCGACGTCCTGACGACGCACATGAGTCGCTGGCGCCCGGGGGAAACCGTCGACCTGGCGCTGGCGATGCATCGCATCACCTTGGACATGTTCTCGACGTGCCTGTTCGGCGTCTCGCCCGAAGCCGGACACCACGGGGAAGAAGGCCTCGCCCAGCTCGCGGCGGTGTTCCTGCGGGGCATGACTTCGCCCGCCACGATGCTGCTGCCGGTCGACTTGCCCTTCCTGCCCTTCGGCAAGCACATGCGACGCTGCGAAGAGCTGGAGCTGCGCATGCAGGCCCTCGTCGCCCAGCGGCGCGCCGAGGGCCTCGAGGGGCGCAAAGACGCGGTCTCGCTGCTCCTACGAAGCTGCGACGAGGACACCGAAGGGCACACGCCGCTCGACGAAGCGGAGATCATCGCCAACATGATCCTGCTGTTCCTGGCCGGCTACGAGACCACCGCCAACGGCCTGTGCGGTGCGCTGATGCTGCTGGCGCAGCACCCCGAGCGTCAGGTGGAGCTCCGCGAACAGCTCGACGGACGCTTCGGCGGCGGCACCCCGAGCGTGGAAGAGCTCGCCGAGCTTCCGCTGCTCGGCGCGGTGGTCAACGAAGCGCTGCGCATGCTGCCGCCGGTCTACATCACGCTCGTGCGCCGCTCCACCGCGCCCTTCCGCCTCGGCCAGTGGGAGCTCCCCGCCGACGCGAAGCTCGTGCTCAGCCCGCTCATCACCCATCACATGCCCGAGGTCTGGGCCGATCCCAAGCGCTTTTCGCCCGCGCGATTTTTGGAGCGCAAGCCCACGCCCTACGAGTTCATGCCCTTCGGCGGCGGCTCTCGGCGCTGCATCGGGGCGGCGTTCTCCGACCTCGAGATGCGCCTGGGCCTGGCCATGCTGCTACAGCGCTTCTCCTTCGGCCTCGAGGCGGGCCAACGCATCGACCTGCAGACTCGGGCCATCACCCTGGGCGCCAAGGGCTCGGTGCGCACGCGGCTGTTCGCGCCCATCGACCAGCCGCGGCGTCCCACCTCGGTCGACGGGGACATCCAAGACTGGGTCCGGTGGTGAACGCAAACACACCCATCGAGCCGACCAAGGTCGGTCCGATGGGTGCGCGGTGTCGATATGCTCGCGGTCGTGGCTAGCTGAACAGCGACACGACGAGCCACAGGATCGGGTACAGCGCGAAGATCACGTAGAGCACCGAGGCCTGCGAGCGCGCCCGCTTCATGGGCACGAAGAGCCAGACGAAGGCGACGCCGCTAATCGCCAGCAAGCCCTGCATCTGCTCTTGGAAGCACAGCCAGGCCAGCACCACGAGCACGGCCCGGCACGCCCAGATCGCCCCCTTTTGGCCGAGCAGTACCGCGGTGGTGATCTTGCCCTGGATCTTGTCCGTCTTCATGTCGGTGATCTCTCCCGACAGCTGCAAGGCCGCGACGTAGAGCGACGCGATGACCGCGAGCACGAGCGACGGCCCGGGCAGATCGCTGACCATGGACGGCATGAACAGCGCGTGCAGGTAGACGTACACGACGATGACCAGCTCCAGCGGGCCCCGACGGCTGAGCTGGAAGGGCTTTTCGTTGTAGCTCGCGTTGGCGAACAAGAACGATGCGACCAACGCCACGATGCCCAGCATGCTGGCCCCCGCCCACCACATGCAGGCACCCACCGCCAGCGTGGACAGCACGATCGTGCGCGGGACCCAGGCCATCTCCGTGTGCGAGTAGGCCATGCCGAAGGCGTTCACCAGCAGGTTGTCCTGCGTGGTCTTGCGCTTGCAGTGCGCATCCACGTCGGCGTCGCGCAGGTCGTTCCAGGCGCAGGCGATGAAGTTCATGGGCACGACCACGATGGCCAGCCCCAGCCACAGCATCCAGCCCCGAAGATCGGCCGGGTCGGGGATGGCGAACATGTAGACCGCCGAGGTTACCCCCCACATCCCCGGTCGAGACATCATCACGTAGCGTCGAATCGCATCACTCATTGGTTCATTTGCCCTGTTCGGTAACTCGCCAGTCGTCGATGGCGAGCGCTTTGGTCAGCAAGCCCTCACACGCTGCCGCAGCAGCGTCTGCCCCCAAGACCCCTTGCGGACCGATGAAAATGGCCTCGGTATCGTTGCGCGCGTGCACCCGATTCCCCACGATCAAGTTCGTCTGGAATTGCAGCAAGCGGCCGCTCATGCCGAGCGCCCGCGTATCGAGCGTGTAGCGGGTGTTCCGGCTCAACTCGCGGCGATAGACGATGCGCTGGGAGGCCACGACGGCCTTCACTCCCTGGCTCCGCCAGCGCATGAGCGCCCCCGAGCGGATCAGCCAATCCGCGCGAGACAGCTCCATGACCTGGGCGTACACCGCCTGGTTCATGTGCAAGTTGATGTCGATTTCGCCGAGGCGAACCCGACGATGGATCCGGGAAACGAGCGCTCCATCCCGCGCTACGGCTGCGCGTAGCAGGACGGGAAGTGTGCGACTGAGGTAACTCAACATTGGCGTGATTCAGCCGATCTTCGAGATTCGGTCGATCCTGAGATCGTCCGAACTCCGAGGATGAACACCGCGAACGCTCGACCGCGCGAGAGTTCGGAGTGTATGGGAGATGGTCTCCGAGTCCAGTCGTCTCGCACCGACACGAGGAGTCGTGAATGTGCGCTGTCGCAGGGTCTCGGGACGTGATTGCACGATGGCCGCCGGGTGAATACACCCATCGTGCCGCGAAGTCAGCACCCCCAACGTGCGACCCGGAGCCGCGGTCGTATCGTGGTCGTCAATCGATGAGTTCGCAGGTCGTTCGCCATTCGTGCCAAACGAGTCACGCGTGGGTCCGGCTCACGCGTCGATCGTCGTCGAATGTCGACGCGGCATTGCTCATAGGGGTTCCAACGACACGACATCGCACGCTGGCACGATGGGAGTCTTTTCGCAGAAAGTCGCATCACCGCTGCGACGCGATGTCGTACCTCTTCGCCGGTCGGCGCCACAATCCCACCAGAAGAAGCAACGCCCACGCGCCGCCGAACCGATCACCCGACAGCCCACAACTCGCACAACCTCGATCGCTCACTCCGACGTCGGTCTGCCCCCCGTCCCCACCGGAACCCGTCGTGCTCCCCGTGTTCGGGAGGCTGGGCCCGCCGCTGGTGCTGGTGGATTCTGGCCCCGTGCCGTCGTCACCCGCCACACCGGTCGATCCCACCGTGCCTGCGCCCCCGCTCGAGTCACCGCCCGTCGGCAGGCACATCGCCCCCCGCCCCGTCTTCGCGCACTCGAGCGAGCCCTTGCACTGCTCGAGGAAGCGAGACTGGCCGCCGTTGTCGGCACACAGGCGCACAGCTCCACGGGAACAGAAGGTCTCTCCCGGCGTGCAGACCTGCGGCTCGCACGTACTGCTGGCGAGGCAGTACTCGCCTCGGCCACAGTGCGCGTCTTCGAGGCAGGCTTGGCACGTCGAGTCATCGAGGTCGCAGTGGGGCTGCCGCGGCGGGCAATCGGCATCGGTGCGACACGCGAAGATGCACTCGCCATGGCTCGCGCACTGCATGCCCTCCGTGCAGTGCTCGTCCTCGACGCACTCCTCACAGGTGCCCTCGGGGATGTCGCAATACGGCGCCCAGTCGTTGAAGCAATCCTCGTCCTCGGTGCAGGGCGGATTGCCGATGTCGAAGATCGGAACGCCCGCGATGGCTGGCGAGGCCGCGACGAACAACGAGCCGCAGTACAGACCGGAGCCGAGCAGGAGCCTTCTCATCGCTTCATTGAAGCGCAATCGCGTGCCCACGTGAACATGCCGAGGCACTGCGGGCTCGGTTCTCATGGCCGAAATCGCGCTAGCACCCCCGACGGCGCCGCTCGCATTACTCGGCGGCCGGAGCGGGCGGCCAGACATGGGCAAAACGCTCGCTCAATCGCCCTTCTTCGTGCCCGAACCAGTACGGCGGTCGGGCCTCGGGGCCGTCATAGATCCGCGCCAACCAGCTGATTCCCCCGCGGCCGACGTAGTGATCGGTGCGGTCGAAGACCGGATCCGCCAGTGCCTCCGCAAGGCCGACCAGCACCCAGCCACGTTCGCGGAAGTCCGCCAGCACGTCGGCGAGGTGATCGGCCGCCAGTTCGTTGACGTGAAAGAGCACCGTCTGGGGTGTGTCGGCACCGGTCTCGTGGCGAGCCAGCAGCCGCCCCTGCTCCACCGCCTCGACCATGTGCGTGCGATAGGCCTGCACCACCTCCGCCTTCAGGACTTCGTCGCCTTGCGTCATCGCCTCGCGATAGACGAAGGCCAGCAGCCATTCGGTGGTCGCCACCGTGACGTGGGCATTGTCGTAGCCCAGCGCGGCCAGCCGATCGCGAGCCTCGTCGCGCAGCTGCACCGTGTCCCCCTGGCTGAGGTAGGGGTAGCGAAACCACGTGGGCGGCTGCGGCAGACGGGCGCTGAGCTGCTCGTGGCAGCGGGCGACGTCGTCCATCCACGCATCCAGCGGCGTGTCGGCCAAGTTGGCGTGGCTGCTGGTGTGGTTGCCCACCACCATGCCCGCCTCGGACCACAGCTCCACGCTGCGTTCCTGCGGCCGCAAGCGATCGCAGTTGAAGAATACGGAGGCGGGCGCTTCGAACTCGTGCAAGGTCGCCAGGATCCGCCGATTGAGCGCCATGACCTGCTCGGGCGTGGGGCTCGGGCTGCCGCCATCGACATAGGGCGCATCGTCGAAGCTCAGGTGCACGCGCAGCGGGGCCTCGGCGTCCACGGGGGGCTCGGCGTCGGCTTCGGGCACCACGACGGGCTCCGGCCGCTCCGCGGGGACCGTGCTCGGCGTCGAGCAGCTGGCCACGACCGCCGCGAGCAACAACACGACGCCCAAGAGGAACCAGCCGTTGGACGCGACGTCACACGGGTCGGTGAATCTCGATCGCATCGGCACACGTCTCGACATCGTCGGCGTAGGTCCCTCGATGGTACCCGAGGCGATAGTTCGCCAGGCAGACCGAGAAGTTGTCGTGCTCGGTGCCCGCGGTGTCGCCCCCCGCTCGCTTCGCGTTGCCGTGGCTGAGATGCACCACCCGACCCAGCGCCCGTCGCCGCGCCAGCCCGGACAGCTGCAGCCGCGCCACCAGGTCGAGGTCTTCCCAGCCCCAGCCCACCAGGTCCGAGTTCATGCCGTCGATGGCCTCGAAGTGGTCCCGCTGCAGCACGATGAGCCCGGGGCCGCTGCGGCTACCGTCGTCGAAGCGCAGGCGGTTGGTCTCGATCCACACCGTCTCGCCCTGCGCGGTCACGAGCCCCACCGCGTTGGCGATGCCCTGCACGCCCTGCACGCCCTGCACGGGGGTCGGCGAGACCTCGGGGGCCTCGGATTCCACGACCTGCTCGACGGTCACGAACTCACCGCTGGCGACGCGACCGAGCGCCTCGTCGACGAAGTCGGCGTCCAAGATCACGTCGCAGTCGAGGAAGAACAGGTGCCGCCCGCGAGCGGCGTGCACGCCCAGGTTGAGCGCCAGCGCCTTGTTGAAGCCGTCGGCGGGGACATCGACTCGGGTCACGGGCACGGCCAGGTCACGCATCGCGTCGGCCAGCCACTGCTCGTCGCCCGCACAGTTGACGACCACGACCTCCACGCCATGGCGCTCGAAGATCGCCGCGTTGTCGGCCAGGGTTCGCGGCAGCTCGGCCCGATCGCACCACGGGATGATCACCGACAGCTCGGGGGCCACGGTCATGCCGCTGCCCCTCGCTGCTGCGCGGCGGCAGAGACCAGGAGCAAGCCATCATCGACCAAGCGTTGCAGCGTGTTCCACCGCGCCGTGCCCGGAGTGGCCAGCGAAGCAGCGTGCTGGGGCCCAGCGCAAGCCTCCACCCAGGGGTCATCCTCGAGGTCCACTGGCAACGCAGCCGGCCACGCGGGGTCGAGCAGTCGAAGCCGTCCGTCGCCCCAGCGCACCAAAGGAGCGGCCCACCGCACGTGGCTGTCGTCGGTGAGCGTCGGCGCGGCGGTTTCGACATAGCGCGCCACGGGCTCGGCAAACGACTCCCACGCGGGCACGGTGGGCGGCAGCAGCGACGGCTCGGCCGACGGCGTGGGCGGTGAAGTCGTCACGATCGTCTCCCCCAAGCCCTGGGCTCGCCTCGCGATGGCGTCCTCGAAGGCCCGGCACAGAATGTCGGAGCACACCGCCTCCGAGTAGCCGGAGCTGGCGTGCTCGGCCGCGGCCACGCTCATGGCCTCGTGGCGGTCGGCATCGGACATGATCCGCACGACCGCGTCGACCCCGGCGTCGGCATCGATGCGGATCCCGCTGCGGGTGATCCACGTGGGCATCAAGGCACCCGTCACCCCGGGCCGCACGGAGTCCTTGAGGCCACCGTGCGCCGCCCCCACCACGGGGACCCCACAGGCCATCGCTTCTACCGGCACGTAGCCGAAGTTCTCGTCGATTGCGCTGGTCGGGTGCAGCAACACGTCCATCGCCCCGAAGGCCATGGCCAGCTCCTCGTCGCTCAGGTTGGCGGGAAAGCAGACCAGATCCTCGGCGATCCCCAGCCGCTGCACGAGGGCCGCGATGTGTTCCCGATACTGGGCGCAGCCGTAGTCGAGCACGGGATAGCTGGTGTGGAAGTTGCCCACCACCAGCGCCACCACCCGCTGGGGAGCCATCTGCTCCCGGATGCGCGCGAAGGCGCGGAGGAACACGTGCAGGTTCTTCTGCGGCACCAGTCGGCATACGAAGCCCAGCACGTGGTCGCAGGGCGGAAGCTCGAGCTCCCGACGGCAGTCCCCCTGGTCGTAGGGGGTGAACAGCTCGGTGTCGACGGGCAGGGGCAGGCGCACCAGGTGCGGCGTGGGTCCCTCGCACAGGTCCTGCATGATCTCGGCGTCGGAGCGGCAGTTGAGCAGCAGCGTATCGTTACGATGCAGGTGCGGGAACCGATCGCGCAAGCCCGCGTGGCTCACCACCGGGCCCCCGTGCATGGCGAGCACGATGGGCGTATCGGCGGGCCGCGGTTGCGAGAACCACTGCGAGCCGTGAAACGACAAGATGGCATCGACCGGTGGCGTGGGCTCGCCTTCGCCGACCGCATCGAGGTCGACCAGCTCGAAGCGTCGACGCAAGGCTCGCTCGTAGAACTTCCGGGTCCGCTCGACGCTGACCCACTCGTGGGGGCCGAAGCCCCAAGTGCCAATGCGATGCATGCTTTCGTGCTCCTATCGGGTGCGGGTCGTGGCCGGCTCGGCCAGCAAGACGCGACTGCCCGCGTCATCAAAAACGAACGGGAACTCGGTGTAGGCGGCCAAGTCGCGCCGAATGGCGGATTGATGCTCGGGCGAGGCCACGAGCAACAGACAACCCGTACCGCCCGCGCCCAGCAGCTTGCCGCCGAACGCACCTCGAGCGCGCGCCCGGTCGTAGGCCTCGTCCACATGGGCGGGAGAGATGCCGGCCGTCAGCCTTCGTTTGACCTGCCAGGTCTCGTCGAGCAACGCCCCCAGCTCCGCGACGGGAGCCCGACGGCGCAGGGCGGCCCCGAACGCTTCGCACTGACCACGGATGGTGCGCAGGCGCTCGGTCTGATCCGCGCTGGGCTTCGCCAACGGCTTGAGCAGATCCCCCGCCCGCCGCTGCCCGCCGAGATAGAACAGCATCAACGACGCCTCGAGCTCGTCCCGGTACGCCACGGGAAGCTCCATCGGCCGCGCGTGCACCTGCTCGTCGGGCAAGAAGTGCAGGTTCTGGCAGCCCCCCACCGCGGCGATGGTCTGGTCTTGGCGTCCGATCGGCTGCCCCAGGCGATCGGTCTCGAGTCGAAAGGCTCGCTCCGCCAGCGTGCGCCAGTCGGTGGGCTCTCCCCGCAGCCGAGCCAGCCCGTGCAGCAGCCCCACGCAGAAGCTCGACGACGACCCCAACCCGGTGCCCCCCGGGACGTCGCTCGAGGAGCTGATGTCCAGCGGCCCCGTCTGGCCCGTCGCACGCAGAGCCTCCCGCACGATCGGGTGCTCGATCGCGTCGATGTGCTCCGCCTCCTCGTACATGCCGCAGGCGATCCGAAAGCGCGGGCCCGACCCCTCCGGTCGTTGTCGCAGCATCACGTCGATGTGCAGGCCGATCGCCGTCGAGATCACCTCGCCGCCGTGCTCGCGATAAAACGACGGCAGGTCGGTCCCGCCGCCCACGAAGCTGGTGCGTAGCGGCGTGCGGGTGACGATCAACATGCGATCGCCTCCCGGGCCAGCCAGGCCGCGATCGCGGCGGGAAGATGGGGGAACCACCGAACGCCACGGCGCAGGGCCTCGGACCGAACGCCGTCTCCGAGCAGCAACGGCTCCACACCCGCTCGCATCCCCGCCTGCGCATCACAGAGGCTGTCGCCGAACATGGCCGAGGTCGCGACGTCGACCCGAAGTTCGCTCATCGCCCGCAGCAGCAGGCCGGGGGCGGGCTTGCGACAGTCGCACTCGACCTTGAGTTCGACACGCTCGCCCTCGAAGCCGCGATGGGGATGATGAGGGCAGTAGTAGAGACGATCGAGGTACGCCCCCTCGGCGCCCAGCTGCCCCTCGAGGCGGGCATGAATCGCGCGCAGCTGCGTCTCGTCGCACATCCCTCGCGCCACGACCGGCTGATTGGTGACCACCACGACCTGCACCCCCGCGCGATTGAGCGAACGAATCGCCGAACCGACGCCGGGGAGCAGCTCGATCTGCTCCGGGCGCGAGACATAGCCGACGTGGCGATTGATGGTCCCGTCGCGATCGAGGAACGCGGTACGCCGCGGCAAGGCAGCGCCCTGCACCAGGCCGCGCTCCCAGTCGTCACAGACCCGCCGATAGCGAGACGGCGTGCCCATGTCCTTGAGGTACTCCGAGGTCTCGTAGCCGAAGATCGGCTCTCCGTCCCGATGGGCCCGGGCCAAGATGTCGTGCACCAAGTCGAGCTTGCGACCGGTGGGCAGCGCCCGGGTGAGCGCCGCGTCGACCACGAAGACCCCCGCGGTGACCAGGTTTCGGACTTCGAGCCCGAGGGGATGGGGCTTGGTGTGCAGCGCGACCAGCCGCCCTCGCGGGTCGAGCTCCACCAGGTCGCTGTCGTGGGGGTGATCGTTGGGGTGCACGACCGCGGTCACCCGAGCCTCGTGTCGCCGATGCGCCTGCACCAAGGCGCGCAGGTCCATCTCGAACACCACGTCACCGAACGCCACCACCCGCGGGCCGTGACCGGGGACCAGCGAGAGGCAGCCTCCCGACCCCAGCGGCTGCGACTCGACGACGACCTCGACTCGGCAACGCTCGTCCGACCACCCGCGGGCCTGGACCTCGATCACCTCGGATCGGTGCCCGGCCAGGATCACGACCCGACCGATACCCGCTCGCCGAAACTGCTCGATCTGACGGGCGATGAGCGGCACGCCGCCGATGGGCAGCATCGGCTTGGGCCGAGCTCGGGCCGCGTCACCCAGGCGAGTCCCCAGGCCTCCGGCCACGATCACCCCGATGGGGGCGTCCTCGAGTGCGTCACGCGTCGTGTTCATGGCGAGTCCTCAGGCGACGGCGAAGACCTGCGCTTGGTACAGGCCGGGCTCCGCGTTCTCGTCGCGTAGCGCCATCAAGGCGTCTTCGATGGGGTCTCGGGTGTGCTCGATGAGCAGCAGCATCGCCTTGGCGACATCGGCCGGCGGCGTCTCGTGGGGCACGGCGACCCGCAGGCGACCGCGCCCGCGGCTCCATTGCGGCTGCCAGTCGACATAGACCCCGCCGAGAAGCTCGCGCACGGGCTCGACCAACGTGGCGATCGTGGTCCGCAGCGGCCGAACCGCCTCGCTCTCGATGTGGATCTCGAGCGTGAAGATGGGCTCGGTGTCACCGTAGTCGAGCAGCTCGTAGTGCAGGGCCTGGGGCCACGTGGCGGGCTTGATGTGACGGAAGTGGTGCCGGAATCCCCGAGGGGCGAGCTCAGCGGGGGCCTGGGCCGCATACGCCTCGAGCACCGCGGCGAACTCCGGCCGCATCGTCGTGGCCTCGGCCGAGGTGAACGCGTGCAACGAAGCCGGCTCCACCGTCTCCGTCGGCCCCAGCTTTCGACCGTCGAAATCGATGCAGAACTCGGCCCGCTGCTGCGCCGAGGGCATCCACGCCTGTGGGTACGCGGCCAGCAATCCGGGCAGCAGCGTCAGCGCCCGACGGTAGTGCCCGTAGAACAAGAACTGCTCGGCGAAGGGGCTGCGGGGCAGCCAAGCCGGCATCGCGCGGTTGATCGCGTTGGCGATGCGCACCATGGCGTTGCGGTGCAACGGCGAGATTTCGTAGCCCATGCCGCCTGCGAATGCGGCGAGCTCGATGTAGTGCCCGGCCAGGAACACGTGATCCTCGAAGCGATCCGCCACCGCCAGCGTGTCACGCAGCTCCTTGACCAAGCCGCCGGGCGCGACGTCCCGCTCCACCGTGGACCCGTCCAGGCGATCGAGCACCAGCGCCAGCAGCAGCATCAGGTCGAGCTGCCCGTCGAGGAAGGCCTGCGCCTGCGCCCGGTGGCGCTTCAGCTGCGGAATCATGGCCGCCGCCGCGCAGATCCCCTCGGTGAGGTGGACCTTGCGACACACGCGGAAGTGACCGTGGTGATGGCCATCGATGGCCAAGTCCATGATCCCGGAGACGTCCATGCTGCGACCGGCGAGTTCGAAGCGGGTGTCCGGCTCGACTCCGAGGTGCGCGAGGGCGAAGAGCATGTGCCCCATCTCCGCGCCGTCGTCGGTCTGAATGGTGCGGCTGCGATCGTAGAGCTGTCGCAGGGTGCACCCGAGCCCGGGAATCTCGTGGTCGAACCCGATCCCCGCCATCGCGGCGTAGGCCAGGGTCTGGAACGGGTGAAAGTCACCGTCGCGATCGAACTGAACGAGGTAGGGCTCCCCCACCCGCTCGGCCCGGCAGTAGCTGACGAGGCCTTCGGTCAGCCGATGCCCCCCGACGACCGCGTCTCCCCAGCCGTTGAGGAGGTGGCAGTAGTGCGAGAGCATCGCGCCGTCCATGATCTCGCCCAGTCGTCGCTGCATCGCGTCGACCACCAGCGCGTCGGCCTTGGCCGCGGCGGCTTCGTCGAGCGCGGGGGACTCGGCTTCGAGCTGGTCGTAGAAATCCGAGACGGCGTCGGCCTCGGCGTCGCTCAGCTCGACGGGCCACCACTCCAGGGCGTCGTGATCGTGCTCGTGGTTCGATGTACACATGGCGAGTTCCTCACTGGGCGGCGTTGGCCGGGCCCTGGGCCATCGCGTGGGCAATGGCGTGGCAGACCACGCTATGGGCGTCTTCGACGCTGAGATAGTCGTGTTGGGGGACGTGCACGCAGATGTCGCAGGCGGCCGCGAGACGACCTCCGTCGAAGCCCACGAGGCCGACGGTTCGGGCCCCGCGGTCCCGAGCGAGCTCGATGGCGCGTACGCAGTTCTCCGAGTTCCCCGAGGCCGAGATGGCCAGCACCACATCGCGTGGCTCGAGCGCGGTGAGCTGGCCGGCGAACACGTTCTCGTAGCCCGTGTCGTTGGCCAGCGCGGAGAAGGTGCTCATGTTGCCGTTGAGGCAGTGCGTGCGCAGGACGGGCGGCAGCCGAGCCGTCACCGCGCTCAAGTCGTTGGCCAGGTGCAGCGCGGTCGTGCTGCTACCCCCGTTGCCGAACAGGTGGGCCGTGCCCCCCCGGCGCCGGGTCTCGTCCAGCGCATGCACCGTGGCGGCGACTCGATCGGTGGGAACCCGAGCCAGGAGCTCGGCCACGCTTCGCAGGTGATCGTCGATGACCGACTCGAGGTCGAAGGCGTCAATGGTGGCGGCGTAGGGTTCCACGGCAGTTTCGATCGTCGAAGGAGAGGGAGAGGAAGGAAGGGGTGACGACACGGGCCAGCAAGCCAGCCCGCATCGCCACCGATGCCGCACCGAAGCGCGACGATGGGAGCTCAGAAGGGCAGGCCGGGGAGACCGGGGAGGCGACCGATCGGCTGCACGCCGGGCAGGTCGCAGCCAGTGCAGCCCTGCACGCAGCAGCCGGGAACCGGCACGCCACGGGCTCCGCCGGTGGCCGACGCCAGGTCGTCCTTGGACAGAGCCTTGCCGGGGGTGCGATTGCGACGCGAGAGAATGCGCTTGCGGTTCTTCATGATGATGTTTCCTCGTGGGTGGGCCGCGAGCCTCGTGCTCGCGGCGTGCAACGGGCTAGAGCCCCGAGCTCGGGCTCGGATCATTGGAGCCGGGGGAAAGTCGGCGCGCATTTCTCACATCCCCCGCCGCACTTTTTCGCGATCCGGTTGCGGTCAGGGGGTTCCCCACTACGTTTCCTGCCGGTTTTTTGGGCCCAGGGGCGGCACCTGCTAGCGAACAATTCCCGGGCTCCGTCCCGTGTCCGCGCCCTTTCACGCCCTCGCTCGCCGCCGTGCCTCGTTCCACCCAACGCCGCAAGAAGCCGCGAACCGAGCGGATTGCTCGACCCAAGCGCCCGCGCAAGCCCTCGAAGACCTCCAATCGTCGAGTGCGACCGGGAGGCAAGGGTGAGCGACCGGCCGGGCGTCGACGCGAGCGCAAAGTCCTGAGCGTCGCGGACCGCAAGGCCCGTAACCGCACCATCTTGTTGATGTCGATCCTCGGCCTCATCAACGCGTACGTGTTCGTGTGGCAAGGCGATGGCCTGGCCGGGCTCGCGGGGGCTCCCTCGGCCGTCATCGGCAAGGGTGGACCGCTGCCGCCGGTCGCCGATCCCCCCGAGCAAGCGTGCACGGGTGACGCGGTGCGAATCTTCGAAGGCCTCGAAGACCTGGTCCACCTCGACTCCGCCCTCACCCGCGGCTTCACGCTGCGCCTGGCCCTGCTCCAGATGGGCATCGAGGGCACCGAGATCGACCACATCGAGGCCAGCGTGCGACCCCACGTCGACCTGAGCCTGCTGGGCGGCAGCGGGGCTCCGGTCCGGGTGGCCATGGATCGCCTGGGTGGAGTACGAGCCCTCGAGATCGAGCTCGCCGAGGGTCATGTCCTGCAGGCCTGCCGCGACAGCGACGAGAAAGATGGCTACGCCGTCCGCAACCTCCAGCACCCGCTGCGCAGCGACGTGGAGGTCATCGCCCTCAAGCTCGGCCGCGATGCGGACCTCGCCTCCGCCATCGAGCGGGCCGAAGAAAAGCCCGACCTCGCCCGCATGATCGCGACGCAGCTGGCGGCCGAGGTCGACTTCATGACCGAGGCCCGCCCCGACGACGAGATCACGGTGGTCGTGGAGAAGCGCTGGCTCGGCCGACACTTCCACCGCTACGGGGCTCTGCTCGCGGTGCGCTTCCGCGGCGTCGCGACTCGAGCCGCGCACTACCTCTACAAGCCCGAGGGCGCGCCCGCGGGGTACTTCGACGCCCGGGGCAAGCCGGCTCGTCGCGCCTTGCTGCGCAGCCCGGTCGGCCTCCACCACGTCGCCCCCGAGGCTCGCGGCATGCTCCCGCCTTCGCTGGAGGTCATCGAGGGCCGCATGGGTGCCTCGTATCGGCTCTCCGAGGGCGCCCCGCTGGTCGCGATCGGCGAGGGCATCGTGGTCGAGCTCGACGAGGACGGAGAACGCGGCCTGTTCATCGACCTCGAGCTCGACGACGGCACGCTCGTCCGCTACGCCCACATGCTCCGGGTGCTGGGTAGCATCGAGGTCGGCACCAAGCTTCGCCAGGGGCAGATCATCGGGCTCGCCGGTCACTCCGGCCGCACCCCGCACGACCGGCTCCGGCTCGAGCTGTGGGAAAAGCTCGACGACGACCGCCAGACGGTCGATCCGATGCTTCTGGCCGCCAAGGGCAGCGCCCGGCCTCAGCGGGTCGGGCCCGGCATCCCGGCCGAGCA
Source organism: Myxococcota bacterium (assembly GCA_039028615.1). Taxonomy (GTDB): domain Bacteria; phylum Myxococcota_A; class Polyangia; order Nannocystales; family Nannocystaceae; genus Paraliomyxa. The sequence goes on from JBCCHT010000001.1 coordinate 581,110, forward strand.
ACAGGCGCGCTACGAAGAAGACATCGCCCCGCGTAGGCGTGCGCTCCGGGTCGCCCAGCACTGATTCGGCGAAAAAACGCGGTCCTCGTGATCCGGCCCTCGACGGGCGGGCACACAAAGATCGTGAACGCCAAAACCGTCGCCACTGCAGTCCTGCTCGGCCTCTCGTCGCTCACGACGGGGTGTGACCCGCTCGAGGAGGAGCTGGGCGAGGCCACCCAAGAGCTGTCGGACAACGATTTCGAGCTCGTGGAGGCCAACTACCCCTACCGGGACGGGGCGCGAACCGTCTGCGCCGTGCTCGAGGCCGAGCTCGAAGACGGGCCCCAGAGGGTCACCGAGTACTACTACCTCGACCGGATGAACGCCGAGCTCGAGGCCGAGCCGCAGTGGCAGGCCTTCTCCGGGTTCTCCAACATCGAGACCTGCGACGACGCCCGGGAGTACCAGCAGCTGCGCCTCGAGTACGAGGAGGACATGGTGCCCGTGCGCACTCCGGTCCGCGACGAGCTGTTCCCCGAGGAGCCCTACACGGGCGTCCCCGTCGATCCCGACCACGGCCCGCGCGACAACGTGCCCCGAGTCGGTGAAGCCGACGGGTTCTCCAACAACGACGCGGTCGTGCAGATCACCGCCGCGTCCGGGGGCACCTGCAGCGGGACCCTCATCCACCCCCAGGTGGTCATCACCGCCGCACACTGCGTCGACGACGAGAACCGTAACGTCGGCCTGGTGCGCGAGGAAAACGGCGTCGTGCAGTCTCAGGTGAACCTCAGCGCAACGACCTACTCCCACCCCTCGTACCTGGGCGCGGGCGACCACGGTGACGACATCGGCCTGGTCGTGTTCGACAACCCCATCCCGGGCGTCGACGCAGGCGCGGACACCATGCGCGTCATGACCTCCTCGATCAACGATGGCGACCACGCCGTGTTCTACGGGTGGGGTCGAGCCAACCACGCCGGCACCGGCTCGGGCACGCAGCGCTTCGGCAACGTCACCATCGACTGGGCCAACTCCAAGTACATGCGCGACTCGGTGTGGTCCGGCGATCCGCGAATGTGCCGAGGCGACTCGGGAGGCACCATTCGGCTCAACCGCGGCGCCAACAACCTGAGCCACGACCTCGTCGGCGGTGCAGCATCCGAGTACCTGTACGGCAGCTCGAGCTGCCCCTACCCCGGCGGACGTCAGTGGTGGGCCGCGACCGGCCACAAGATCTCGTGGATCGAAGGCCGCATGCTCGCCGAGGGCATCGACATCACCACCGACGACGGCAACAGCACCGCCTGCCACCGCTTCTCGCAGTCGGGCCGCAGCTACATGCGCTGCTGGTAGCGCGCCCGCGCCGGGCTCACCGACAGGGGTCGGTGGGCCCGTTGTCGGCGTCCGTGCCGACGCGACGATTCACCCAGTCGAGCATGCTCCGATAGACCTCCGGCGCCTGGAGCTGGAGGTTGAGCACGTGCCCGGCATTGGCGACCACCTCGGTCTCGATGCAGGCCTCGGGCGCGAAGCGCTCCGCCTCGTTGGCCACCACCGCGGCCGTGTCGGTGCAGTCGAGCGTCTCGCCCTGCAGGCTGGTGCCGCAGCCGATGAAGTCCTGGTCGCCCACGATCTCGAACACGGGCACCTTCAGCTGGTCGGCACCTTCGTTGTAGTAGTTGATGATGCCGAAGACCTCGGTCAGCGAGACCGTCTCCCGCGTGTCGTAGTCGAGCTCGATGACCTCGGCCTCCGCCTGCTCGACCACGTAGAACGCCTCACGCGCCGCTCGACTCGAAGACAGGTAGCCCTCGCCCACGTCCCGGTCGTCGAAGCGCGAGTCCTCTTCCGCCGGGACCTGGTCGTCGGCGCTCGCCCGCACGTAGTCGCCGTTGACGTGGTGGACGAAGCCGGTCAGCACGATGGCGTCGGTGTCCTCGGGGTACTCGATGCCGTGGGCCATGCTGATGACCGACCCCATCGAGTGCCCCACCGTGACCACCGAGCCGATCGGCTCCTCACGGGCCGCGGACTCGGCGTGCAAGAACTCGATGACCTGGTGCAGCACCCAGGCGTCCGCCTCGATGGTCAGCGCGTCGGCGGGCGGATAGTCGCTGGTCCCCACCCCCAGTCGCGCGAAGTTGAACACCGCGTAGCCCTCGGCCTGCGCCGCCTCGACGTAGGAGTAGACCTCGGGGCGATAGGTGAAATCCCAGTAGATGGGGCCGTAGCCTGCGCCGTGGCTGAGCACCTGCGTGGTGCGACCGGTGAGGTCGCCCGTCCAGCACAGCGTGCCTTGCACCTGATACTCCGCCTCGGCCTCCGCGCTCAGACTCACGGGAATCGAGTACGCCTCGCAGTGTTCGATATTGGCCTCCGAACCCGTGTCGTCGGCAGAGCCGACCTCACATCCCAGACCGATCAACAGGCCGACCTGGCAGGTCATGATTCCCAGTAGCTCGAGACGGCGCATCGGTGGCGGAACCTACCAGCACTCCGGGGAGCTGCCAGTCCCCGGCGGCTAGCCGTCGACACACGGCGGTTTTCAACGAGCTATTGAACCCGGTCGCGACAAAGTGGAGCAAGCTCTCGAACGGCTCGCCTCGACGCGCCGCCGATCGGCCTTCACCTTTCGGCCCACCATGAAGCCCCGCGAGCTGCCTACCGGTCGAGTTCTTCGCGCGAGCGCCTCCATGCTCCTGCCCTTGCTCGGGGCCTGCGTGTCCGTGCAAGAGGACGAGGCCGCCACCGACGTCGCCGCCCGACAGTGTGAGGAAGCCGAGCTCCACCTCGAGGCCTGCACGGGCGAGCCCATCGAGCTTCCCCACTGCGACCCCGAGGATGCTGAGCGCGTGCTCTCGCTCAGCTGCGAAGCCCTGACGGACCCGGGCAAAGCGGACTGGCTCGGCGACTGGCTGTGCGGGCTGGGATGGCTCCGCCACTGCGCTGCCCCCGACTGCGCGCCGCAGCCCGCGATCCAGGCCGAGATCGACGACGCGAGCAGCTGCGCCGACTACATCGGCCTCGACGGCTGCGGCGCGTGTGACTACTACCTGTGCCGCGAAGCCGAGCGAGCGCAGCCCTGCGGCGCCGACGGCTACTACGTGGGCTTTGGTCACAACTACTGCGATCGCTTCAGCGAGCTCACCGCGCCGCGCTTGTCCCCCGCCGGGCAGCAGTGGATCGCCGATGTGCGCGCCTGCCTGCAGCTCGCCCTCGAGGACGTCCCCCACGACCTCGAGTGCGATGCCCTGCGCGACCATGCCTACGCCACGCACCCCGCCTGCTACGTGGAGACCGGCTTCTGCCAGCTGCCGATCACCGACCTGTGGACGGTGCTCAACACCGTCGAGCTGCAGGACCTGGGCTTCCGTCAGCCGCTGATGACCGGGGTCTCGTGCCTGGGTGAGCTGTTCGACCCGCAGACCCTCGAGCTGACCGACGAGGGCCGAAGCCGCTGGCTGGCCGAAGCCCCGTAGTCGCGCTCAGGACTTGGTCGCGCCGTACTGCTCCTGGATCTCGAACGCATCGTAGAGCAGGCGCCAGGCACCGTCGGCCTCCTCGACCCAGCGCTCGCAGGTGATGATGCCGTGGCCCACGTTCATCGACCATGACGCGCTCAGCTCGACCGTCTTGGCATCGACGACGTGGAGCTTCACGTCGCGATAGACCAAGTCGGTCGCGCCGCTCGCCATGAAGGGTCGCCAAAAATCGTCGATCGCCTGGCGGCCCTCGAAGCGCCCCATGGGCTTGGCTTCCATCACCGCGCCCGGCGTATACGCCCGCACGCAGGCGTCGGTGTCGCCATCGTTGAAGCTGCGAACCCACGCCACGCTCGTCTCGAGGACGGCCGCCATCACCCGCTGCTCGAATCCGCCTGTCTGGATCTCGGTGTTCATGCTCTGACCATGCGTGTGCGCCAATGCGCATCAATCTGCGATTTTGAGATACAGTTGTGCACTGATGCACAACGACCTCGACTGGGACGACCTGCGCATGCTCCTGGCGATCCTTCGCGAGGGCTCGTTCCTCGGAGGCGCACGCACGCTCGAGATCAGCCACACGACGGCCTCGCGCCGGACGGCCGCGCTGGAGCGAGCCCTCGGCGTGCAGTTGCTCGAGCGGACCCCCGATGGACTGCTACCCACCGCCGCCGGCGAGCACGTACGGGACCTGGCCGAGCGCGCCGAGGCGGACATGCTCGCGCTGCGCCGCACCATCGCGGGGCAGGACATGCGGCTATTCGGCACCGTCCGCGTCGCGATGCCCTACTTGCTCGCGACCTACCTGCTGATGCCCACGCTGGCGGACTTCGCCCGGCAGTACCCCGACATCACGCTCGAGCTCGTCGCGAGCTACGAGCACGCGGACCTTCTGCGGCGTGAAGCCGACGTCGCGATCCGAGTGACCAACGATCCCCCGCAGTCGGCGGTGGGGCGGCGCATTGCGACGCTGGAGACGGGCCTGTACGTCGCCCGCAAGTCCCGGACCTCCACTCCGGCCTACGTCGGCCTCGACGACGGTCGGCCCGTGCCTCGCTGGTACCACGCGCGCTACCCCGAGGCGCCGCTGGGTGTGCGGGTCAACGACTACCCGCTCCTGCTCGAAGCGGTGCGGTCGGGCCTCGGTGCCGCCGCGCTGCCGATGTGCGTGGCCGAGCGCCAGACCGGCCTGCGTCGCGTAGCCCCGTTGCCCGAGCAAGACGTCGGGCTGTGGGTGCTGACCCACGCCGACCTGCGTCGGACCGCCCGCATCCGCGCCCTGCTCGATTGGCTGGCCGAAGCCCTTCCGCCGCTGCTGGTCACGCCAGCGCGTCGAGACTCTCGAGGTCGAGGATCGTCACGCGCTGGCGCGTGATCTCGACCAGGCCCGCCCGGCGCAGCTTGGCCTGCGCCCGCGTGACCTCGGCCCGGGTCGTACCCAGAAGCTCGGCCACCGTCTGCACGTCGAGGTCGCGGATGAGCTCGACCCGCTGCTTGCCGCCTTCGGCCCCGTTGCCCCCCTCGGCCCGCTGCACGTCGCGTCGCGCCAGGAACACCAAGAACGCGGCCAGCCGCTGCTCGACCGAGCGCAGCGACAGGTCGTAGATGAGCTCGAGCATCCGCCCCTGGCGGTAGCCCAGGGTCTGCACCAAGGCGAGCGCCACCGCCCCGCAGCGCAGCCCCGCCGCGCGAAGATCGGCGTACGACAGCTGCCAGGCGCTCGCCTCCGAGCGGGCGAAACACGACACGCGGCAGGTCTCGCCCTCGGCGGTGAGCCCCTCGGACACGAGCTTGCCGGCATCGGCCAAGAACACGATCTGCTCGCGCCCCTCGCTGGAGATCATGCTGACCTGGTACTCGCCGCGGCGCACGAAGAAGAGCCCGGCGCACGGGTCCCCGCGACGGAACAGGGCGCGCTTGGGGGCCGTCTCGACCAGCCGTGCATGACGACACAGGTCGACCAGCACCTCGTCGGGCACGTGCGGCCAGCCGAAGCCGGCCCCGCTCAACAGGCCGGCCAGCGCCACTGCGGCCTCTTCGTCCGCCCTCACCCGGAAAGGATAGTGCGCGAGCCCGACCCCGCCAAACACCCGGATGGATCATTCCTCTCATTGTCGCGACGGCAAAGACGCGGACGCCGGCCCCCCGCCGCCCCGAGACTGCCCCCATGCGATTGGCAACCCTCGACGACGACAGCCGCGACGGCCACCTGGTGGTGGTGGATCAGACCGGCGACCGCTACGCCTCCGCCGCCCCCATCGTGCCCACGCTGCAGGCCGCGCTGGACGACTGGTCCACCCACGAGGGTCCGCTGCGAGCCCTCGCCGCCAAGGTCGAGGCGGGGCTCGTGCCCACCCAGCCCATCGACGCAGACCAACTGCTGGCCCCGCTGCCTCGCGCCTACGAGTGGATCGACGGCTCGGCGTACATCAACCACATCGTCTTGGTGCGCAAGGCTCGGGGCGCGGAACCTCCCCCCACCCTGCGCACGGAGCCGCTGGTCTACCAGGGCGGTTCCGGCCGCCTGCTCGGCCCCCGCGCCCCGATCTCCACGTTCGGGGGTGATGCCGGGCTCGATTTCGAGGGTGAGATCTGCGTGGTGCTGGGCGACGTGCCCCAGGGCACCCGGGCGCAGGACGCCGAGCAGTACATCCGCCTCGTGCTGCTGTGCAACGACGTGTCGCTGCGCTCGTTGATCCCCGGCGAGCTGTCCAAGGGCTTCGGGTTCTTCGTCTCCAAGCCCGCCACCGCGTTCTCTCCCCTCGCGGTGACCCCCGACGTGCTGGGCGACGCGTGGCAAGGCGGCCGACTCCACCTGCCCCTCGAGGTCACGCTCAACGAGCGGCGCATGGGCTTCGCCCACGCTGGCACCGAGATGCACTTTTCCTTCCACGACCTCATCGAGCACGTCACCCGCACGCGCAGCCTGACCGCGGGGACGATCCTCGGCAGCGGCACCGTCTCCAACGAAGCGCCCGAGACCGGCGTGTCGTGCCTGGCCGAGCGCCGCATGGAGGAGATCATCGCTGGGGGCGAGGCCACCACTCCGTTCCTGCAGCACGGCGACCGCGTCCAGATTCGCATGCGCAACGCCGAAGGCACCGACCTGTTCGGCACCATCAGCCAGGAAGTGCGATGAGCTTGGTGCTCCACGGCTACTGGCGCAGCAGCTGCTCGTGGCGGGTACGAATCGCGCTCGCCCACAAGGGCATCGCCGTCGAGCACCACCCCGTGAACCTGCTGCAGGGCGAACACCGTGAGGACTCCTTCCGCGCCCTCACTCCCGCCACGCGGGTGCCCGTGCTGGAAGACCGCGGGTCCGATCCCGTCCTGCGCCTGAGCGAGTCGATGGCGATCCTCGAGTGGCTCGAGCAACGGTGGCCGAAGCCGCCGCTGCTGCCCGAGGAGCCCAGCGCTCGAGCCCGTGTTCGCCAGGTGGCCCTTCATGTCGCCAGTGCGATTCAGCCGCTGCAGAACGTCGGCCTGCTCGCCCAGCTCCGTGAGGTCGGCGTCGATGCTCGGGCCTTTGCGGCAGCACGGATCGCCGAAGGCCTGACCCGGCTCGAGGCCATGCTCACCGACCACGAGGGCCCCTTTGCCTGCGGGCCCGCCCCGACCTTCGCCGACGTCTGCCTCGTCCCTCAGCTGTACAACGCGCGCCGCTTCGACGTAGCGCTCGACTGCTTCCCTCGCCTGCTCGCCGCCGAAGCGGCCTGTGAGCGACTTCCGGCCTTCGTGAAGGCCCATCCCGACCAACAACCCGATCGTCCGAGGACTGCATCATGAACGACGCCACCGAGTCCCTGGGTCTCAAGGGCATCTACGCCCTGCACCTGTACGTCCGTGACCTTCGCCGCTATCGCAGCCTGCTCTGTGACCAGCTCGACTTCGCCGAGATCGGCGTCAGCGGCCCCGAGCTGACCGAGAAGGGGCGTCAACGCTCCGCGCTATTCGAGGCGGGAGGCTGTCGCCTGCTCGTATGCGAGCCGCAGGGCAAGGGCGGCCGGGCGTGGCGCTTCCTCAACAAGCACCCCGAGGGCATCGGCACGATCGCGTTCGAGGTCGAGGACATCGAGCATTGCTTTGCCGTGCTCGAGGCCCGCGGCGCCACCATGATCGACGAGATCCAGCGCTGGAGCGACGACACGGGCTCGCTGGCGTCGTTCTCCATCACCACGCCCTTCGGCGACGCCACCTTCCGCTTCGTGGAGCGTCGCGGCAACGCGCCGCTCATCGTCGGCCTCGACCACTACGAGACCCCGCGTGGCGGCAGCAACCGCCTGGGCTTCCGCGGCATCGACCACATCACGTCCAACTTCCCCACCATGAAGCCCGCCCTGCTGTGGATGGAGCACGTGCTCGGCTTCAAGGAGTACTGGAGCGTCGAGTTCCACACCAACGATGTCGCCCAGTCCGCGGACCACGGCTCGGGGCTCAAGTCGGTCGTCATGTGGGACCCCCACTCCGGCATCAAGTTCGCGAACAACGAGCCCTCGCGACCGCACTTCCGCTCCTCGCAGATCAACGTATTCGCCGAGGAGCACCGTGGCTCGGGCGTGCAGCACTTCGCCCTCGCCTGCCACGACATCCTCTCCACCGTGCGGGCCATGCGAGAGCGCGAGGTCGAGTTCATGCCGACCCCGGGCACCTACTACGACGCGCTGCCCGAACGACTGCGCACGCTGGGGGTGGAGCGCATCGAGGAAGACATCGAGCAGCTTCGCGAGCTCCAGATCCTGGTCGACGGAGAAGCCAAGGGCTCCTACCTCCTGCAGATCTTCATGCGGGAGGCGGCAGGCCTGTTCGCGGACGACGATGCCGGTCCCGCATTCATCGAGATCATCCAGCGCAAGGGCGACGATGGGTTCGGCGCGGGTAACTTCCGCGCGCTCTTCGAGAGCATCGAGCGACAGCAAGTGGAGGAAGGACGGATCTGATGCTGGAACGCATGCAATGCGGGCAGGTGCCCGACAAGCACCACATCGCCCTGCAGTCGCCCGAGGGCCAGCTGCGCTGGGAAGAGTGCCTCACTCGCCAGGGGTTCGACGGGCCGTACACCATCCTGTACCGCGAGCACGAGCCGCACCTGCAGAACCCGGCTAGCATCGGCAAGGGCTGGGCGAACCCGAGCGCGGAGTCGCGAGCGACCCCGCCGCTGCTGCGGCGGCACTTCCAGACCCCGAAGCTGACCGCCCACTCGGGCGGCCCCATCGAGGCGCGAACGCCCCTGCTGCACAACGAGGACGTGGTCGTCAGCGTGGTCAAGCCGACGCTCAACGACGCCCGCTACTTCTCGAACGCCGACGGCGACGATCTGTACTTCGTCCTCGAGGGCGGCGGCACGCTCCGCTCGCCGATGGGTGATCTGCGCTTTGGCACCAACGACTACGTGTTCGTGCCTCGTGGCGTCGCCCACCGCATGATCCTCGACGAGGGGCCGCAGTTCTGGCTGTCCATCGAGTGCCACGGCGGCCTGTCGGTGCCGCAGCAGTGGCGCAACGAGGTCGGCCAGCTGCGCATGGACGCGCCCTATTGTCATCGCGACTTCGGCCGCCCCGTGTTCGAGGGACCCCGCGACGAGGGCCTGCGCAAGCTGCTGATCAAGCGCGGCGGCCAGTTCCACGGCTTCGAGCTCGCCAACAACCCGCTCGACGTCGTCGGCTGGGACGGCACCGTCTACCCCTGGACCTTCCCCATCCTCGCGTTCCAACCCCGCGTGGGCATGGTGCACTTGCCCCCGAGCTGGCACGGGACCTTCGCCGCCCGCGGGGCGCTGATCTGCAGCTTCGTGCCCCGCCCGGTCGACTTCCACCGCGACGCGATTCCTTGCCCCTACCCGCACAGCTCGGTCGACGTCGACGAGGTGCTGTTCTACTGCTCGGGCGACTTCACCTCGCGCGAAGGCGTGGGCCCGGGCAGCGTCTCGTTGCACCCGGCTGGTGTGCCGCACGGGCCCCACGCTGGCGCCTACGAGCGCAGCCGCGGCACCACCCGCACCAACGAGATGGCGGTGATGCTCGACTGTGCGCGGCCGCTGTATCCGACGGCCGCGGCGAAGGACATCGAGGACGAGGCCTATCACCGCAGCTTCGGGCACGCGCCCAGCCGCTGAGACACCGCAACGAGACGAAGACCGCGGCTCCCGAGACGGGACCCGCGGCCTCCCACATTGTCCCGCCTAGCCCTCGGCGGCGACGCGGCGCCGTTCCTCCAGGGCCAGCCAGCGCTCGACCGCCTCCGGCTCGACCAGCCCCTCCAGGGCGGCCCGGCGAGCATCCACGTCATCGACTGGGATCTCGGCCAGCGCCTCGTGGATCCGCGTCAGCACGTGCGACCGAGACTCTTCCTCGGCGGGCCCCTCGACTCGCTGCCGAAGCGCCAACAGCTGCGCCCGCTTGGCCTCGGTGCTCAGCGTGGAGTCCCGCAGGATGCCCTGGAGACGGACCGACGCGGACAGGCGAGAGCCTTCGTCGGGCACCCCGGCTACGTCGCCGACCGTGCGCATGCGGATCTCGGACAGCGCCAGCACCATCGCCCGCTCCCCTCCCGCCGCCGCCTCCGGGTCCTGCACCAGCGACGCGGCCTCGCGTCGGTAGTCCAGATAGCCATGGAACGCCTCCCACGCCTCGCGCTCGGCCTCTCCGGCCATGCGAGCCTCGATCTCCTTCCACACCCGGGCATGCAGGGCGCCGTCGTCGACCTCGCCCTCGGCCGCCAGGAAGTGGTCGAAGAACGCCCGCGACTGCTCGTCGAACACGAAGTGTCCGTCCTGGTCCACGCTGAGCTGACCGTCGATTTCGACCCCCTCCAGTGAGCGGGGGTAGGCCGGGTCGGGCAGCTCGACGCCCATGTCGCAGGCCCCACCGAAGGCCATCGTCAGCACCAAGACACTCGCTTTGATCATGTGATTCATCGTCGTCTCCTTTCCGGCGCTTAGAGGCCCAAGTTGCGCAATCGGTTGGCGTGTTGGCGGAACAGAGTCTTGGGACTCGAGGACCACCAGTGCACCATGCCGAACACGTGATTGACGGCATCGAGGTGGTTTTGGTCGTAGTCGTCCCGGATCACGGTCCCCAGATGAGCGCTACATTGACCGACCAGGCCATCGTTGGGTTCGTCGTAGACGAGCGAGGTAATCCCGAACGCCGCGTCGGAGATGTCGAAGATGTTGGTGACCGCCCGATCACCGGTCCACGAGAAGTAGTGGACCCCGTCCACCACCGGTTCTCCCTCGCCGCACCATTCCGCAGGCAGCCCCTGCGGGTAGGCGGCATTGAAGGTCGCCATGCCCTCCGTCCCCAGCGAATCCAGGGTTCCGAGCGGGTCCTGGGGGTTGTACGTGCCCGACAACAGGGCGATGAGCGAGCCCAGCCCCCCCGCCATGCCGGCCAGGACGGTCTCGCCGATCGAGCCCTCCTCGACGTTGTCGCGCAGGAAGTCGGCGAGCTCCGCCCCCTGGTGCGGGCTGGCCACCGACGTCACCGAAGCCACCAGATCGGGGCGCTGCGCCGCCACCCAGCGGGCATCGAGGCCCCCGTGGCTATGCCCGATGATGTTGACTCGAGGCGAGCCGCTCAGTGCGACAATCTCCTCGACTTGTGCCAACAGTTGGGCGCCCCGGTCTTCGGTGGAGCCGAACTGGCTCACTTGTGTCACGTACACTTCGGCCCCGCTGCGCTCGAGCGCATACTCCAGGCCATTCCAGTAGTCGAACACTCCGAAGAGTGTGTCGAAGCCAGAAGCACCGTGGGCCAAAACGATGGGATATTCCGTCTCCGTATATCCCGCTGCTCGAACATCACTGGCCATCGTCCCCACCCACAATGCGGCGGTGAACGTGGCGACTCGCGTCACCATTCCCATCCTAACTACTCCCCTTCTCGAGTCGCCGTCTCACCAACAGAGATCGACGCCCGTTCCGTCTTCCATCATCGATATCGTCGTGAGAATGTCAACGACAACTTTTGCCGTCATGCAATCGTCACACAATGCGCTGTTTCGACCGTCCATCGCGAGGTGTTCGACACTGTCACAACACGCGGTGTCCGAAACCCGGCCTGAAATCGTGGCCCATGTCCGAAAGACAGGCCGGGACTGGACACCCGTATCGGAGCAACGGCGTGCCACGATTTGTCGGTTTTTCGTCGCATCCCCGCGACCCGAGTTCGCGCCATACCGCCAAAACCCCTCGTTCCCGGCCTTCAGAGCACCGTAGCGGGTAGATTCCGTAAGCAAGCGGTCACCTCTGACAGTGCGACCGAGCCCGAACATGAGTCGACTGCTACGATCGCCGTCGACGATGTCCGACCCCCGCACCGACGAGGCACTGCTCGAGGCATGGCGCCAGGGTGATCGACCCGCGGGGGCGGCCCTGTTCGCCCGGCACTACGACCTCGTGGTCCGATTCTTCATCAACAAGGTCGGCCCTCAGGAACAGGCCGACCTGATCCAGCGGACCTTCCTCGCGTGCGTCGAGGGCAAAGAGCGTGTTCGAGGTGACCGCTTTCGCAACTACTTGCTGGGCATCGCCTTCCGTCAGCTCTACAAGCACTACGAAAAGCGCCGCGGCGAGCGAGCCCGACTCGACTTCGGCACCCTGAGCGTCGAAGACCTCGATCCTTCCCCCAGCCAGCTCGCCGCCAAGCAAGACGAGCAACGCCTGCTGCTGGCCGCCCTGCGCAAGATCCCGCTCGAGTATCAGATCGCGCTCGAGCTTTCGTACTGGGAGGGCTACACCGCGGCGCGCCTGGCCGAGGCGCTCGAGATCCCGCTGGGCACCGCCAAGACCCGAATCCGCCGCGCCCGCCAGCTCGTCGAAGAGCAGCTGGAGGCCCTGGCCAGCACCCCCTCGCTGCTCGAGAGCACCCGCATGAACCTCGAGCAGTGGGCCCAAGGCCTGCGCGAGCTGGCCACCCCCGAGGGCGCGGACAAATAGGCGGGAATGCGCGGCCGAGGCCAGCGGTACGGGCCTCCATGTCACGGCTTCGGCGCTCGGCGAACAACAGTAGGCTCCTCGGCGTCTGCGGCGGCCTCGGGGAGACCCTCGGCGTAGACCCCACTCTCGTCCGCATCGGCTTCATCGCCATGGCGCTGCTCGGCGGACCGGGAATCTTGGCGTACGTCATCCTCACCCTGCTCATGCCCGCCCCCCGTGCCCTGCCCGGCCCCGCCCGCTGGCAGCTGCCTGGATAGAGCCACCGCGAGCCCGCGCAATGGCGCCTGCGTGAAGGGCAAAAAGACGGGGCGGACCCGCGGCCCCTCGGCGCGGGCCCACCCCGTTGCATGTCCCTCCCCAGGGCCACGCGTCACAAAAATCCGTTCCCCCTTCGTGCACTCGCCATCGTTCTTTCAAGTACGAGGGAGTCCCCTACGGATTGCGTCACCAAAAGAAAGAACAGCCGCATGCCCTCGAGGCATGCGGCTGTTCTTGCGTGCGCGCGAGGGCTCAGCTCGCCGTCCAGAACAACGCGCTGGGATCGGAGAACCAACCCGCCGCACCGAACCAGCAGGGCGGAGGCGGGTAGCCGTTGGCGCAGGCGACCGGGTTGCCGTTGTTGACCCGGCGATAGTCCAGACACACCGCGCCGTTGAGCCCCCAGACCGCCTCGTCGAGCGGCGCCGGGCCGATGAAGGGCGGCGTGGGGATGAAGTTGTGGCCGAACTTGTCCTCGGCATGAATCGGAGTCCCCGGCAACGTGTACGCATTGCCGTCCCCGCAATAGTCGGCCCGAATCATGGCGACCGCCGCCTGGAAGACCTGCAGCGGAGTCCCGCCTGCGGCGGCAGGCAGAGTCTCGGGGCGGTAGTTCCACAGCGAGGCCTTGCCCACCGCGCCCGCGACACAGCCGATGTACAGCAGCGCGGGGTCGTGACTGATGGCACCCGTCTGGTCGTCGACGTTCAGGCCGGCGTACACAGCCGCCGAGGTCAGGGGCTCCTCGCCTTCCATCAGACACGTGGAGACGCTGCCTTCGCCGTGCCCCAGCGAGTAGGAGAAGTTGTAGAGCGGGGTCGCCGACCCGGGGTCGTAGCCGGTCTCCACCGTGAGCTGGTGCTGGAACACCCCGCCGGGCTCGAAGCTCTCGAGGTGCCACACGGTGTCGTTGAAGTCGGGGTGGTCGATGACGTAGCCGCTCGACAGCGTCGCCCGCAGAGCGCCGTCCACCACTTGAATCGTCCACGGCAAGACCGAGGCGGGGCCCAGCGGACCGTCGTAGTCGATGGCGACCAGGCGCGTGCCCTCGTGGATCTGACCGTCGATGTTCACCTCGGAAAAGAAGTGATTGCCCGAGTGGTTGGTGTTGAGCCGACGGCCCGTGTTCATCCGACCGGTGTAGATCGCGAATCGGTCTTCGTCGTCGGCGTCCTCTTCGGCCTCGAAATCGAACTCACCGTCGAGGTCGTCGGGGTTGGCCTCACAACCGGTGCTCAGGGTGAGCAGGAGCGAGGACGCGAGGGCGAAGGTGCGAGCAATGGTGTTCAGCATGGCGTTTGGGGCCTGCGGGGGAGGGATCGCAGGCGGACGAGACGAGAAGTACGAACCGAGCCCCGATGGATTGCGACGATTTGCGGCCAGTGTGATCGACCTACGGGAAATGGCACCCTGTTTCGACATTGGGCGATCGCCGCGGGCCTGGTACACCGGTTGGGATCCCTCCAATGCCCGAAGACGACCCGCAGGAGGCCGCGCAGCTGCGCACGACGGCGACCGAGCTCGCCGCGACGGAGGCTCGCCTGAAGCTCGATCGGGGCGTCGACTACCAGCAGATGCGGGGGATGATCGAATCCTCGCTCTTCGGAGAACCCGCGGCCCCGCTGCTCATCGGGCGTTTCGCCGTGCTCGACCGCATCGGGGCGGGTGGCATGGGCACGGTGTACGCGGCGTACGACGACACGCTCGACCGCAAGGTCGCGGTGAAGGTGCTGCACGGCACCGCGAGTGAGGAGGCTCGCGAGCGGATGCTGCGAGAGGCGCGAGCGATGGCCCGCCTGTCGCATCCAAACATCGTCACCGTGCACGAGGTCGGCGAGCACGAGGGTCGGGTGTTCCTGGCCATGGAGTTCGTCCGCGGTCGCAGCCTCGATCAGTGGATCCATGAGCAGGACGAGCCGCGACCGTGGCGGGAGACGCTGGAGGTCTTTGCCCGAGCCGGCGAGGGGCTGGTCGCCGCCCACGAAGCGGGCCTGGTGCATCGCGACTTCAAGCCGCACAACGTGGTGCAGGGCGACGATGGGATGGTCAAGGTCCTCGACTTCGGGGTCGCGTTCCCCACCGCCCCCGCGGGCCCCTCGACGCCGCGCGAAGGGCTCCCGGAGACCTCGAGCGTGAACGAAGAGCAGTCGCTGACCCGCACGGGGGCGATCGTCGGCACGCCCGCCTATATGGCGCCCGAGCAGCTGATGGCCAAGCCCGCCACCGCGGCCAGCGATCAGTTCGCGTTTTGTGTCTCGCTCTACGAAGCGCTCCACGGCGAGCGCCCCTTCGCGGGCAAGCGCCTCGAAGCGCTCATCGATGCCGTCTGTGAAGGGCGGCTCCGGGAACCCCCGCCCGGCTCGACGGTGCCCGCATGGGTTCGCGCCATCGTGCGTCGCGGCTTGTCCACCGACCCCGCCGATCGTTTCGAATCGATGCGGGCGTTGCTCGAAGCGCTGGGTCGCGACCCTGCACTGGCCCGTCGTCGCTGGCTGGGTGGTCTCGCGGTGGCCGGCCTGGCGGTGGTCGGCAGCTTCGGGCTCGCCGCCCTGCAGAAGCAACCGCCGGCCGAGCCCTGCCAGGGCCTCGAGTCGGCGCTGGACGACGTGTGGGGACCCAACCGAGTGACCCAGGTGCGGCAGGGCTTCTTGGCGAGCGAAGTCCCCTACGCCGATGAGACCTGGGCTCGCATCGAACCGCGCCTCGACGCCTACGCCCAGGAGTGGATCGACGGCAGCACCAACGCGTGCCTGGCCCACGAAGCGGGGCGGCAGTCGCCGAAGATCTTCGACCTGCGCACGGTGTGCCTGGAGTCGAGGCGCGCCAGTCTGCGCGCCGTGGTCGAGCGGCTCGAGCACGCCGACGGCGGGGTCGTCGGCAAGGTCATGGAGATCATGGGCGGCTTGCCTCCGCTGGCGCGCTGCGACGACCTGGAGGCCCTGACTGCCACCGTGCCTCCGCCGGACGATCCCGAGCAAGCGGAGGCGATCCGCGAAGCCCGGCAACAGCTCGCCACCGCTCGCGTCCAGGAAGACGCCGGGCATGTCGCGGAAGCCATCGCGCTGGCGACCGAGGCTCGCACCACGGCCGACGCGCTCGAGTACGCGCCCCTGCAGGCCGAAGCCGCGCTACGCCTGGGCAGCGCCACGGCCGAAGGCGGCGCGAGCACCCGAGACTTCGAACGCTCCGACGAGGTGCTCAGCGAGGCGATGCACACCGCCATCGGAGCGGGGCACGTCATCGTGGCCATCGAGGCCCTGGCCCGGCGCGTGTACGTGCGCGCCGAGCTGCTCAACCTGAACCGCGAGCGCATCCAGGAAGACGAGCCCTTGGTGCGGGCGTTGCTGAAGCAAGACCCGGCCGATGCCCACGTGCGCTGGCTCGTCGCCAACAACCTCGGGATCATGCACGAGCGAGGCGGCGACTGGGCAGCGGCGACGAAGCTGTACGACGAGGCGCTGGAGCACGCGCGCAGCCGGGGTGAAGGCGGGCTGCAGAACGTCGCGGTGGTGCTGACCAATCGAGCCCTCACCGCGATGGACCAGGACGAGCTGGTCGCGGCCGAGACCGACGGTCGCGCGGCGCTAGAGATCGCCGAGCGCATGCTCGGGCCCCGGCATCCCCGTATTCCGCTGCATCTGTACCCAGTGGCGCACTCGTTGATGGCACGGGGCCGCCACGAAGAAGCACGCACGCTCTTCGAACGCGCGATGACCATCCGCGAGAGTTCCGGGCTCCCGCTCCCGCCCGATGCAGCGCAGGACCTGCACATGTTGTCGGTGCTGGCGACGACCCGGCGCGAGCACGCTCGAGCCCGCGAGCTGTCCGACCGGGGCTTGGAGCTGCTCGATGCGGACCACCCCTTCACGATCCGGCTGCTGCACGGTCGAGCGGACGCCAAGATCGGCGAGGGGGACATCGAGGGCGGTCTCGCCGACCACCGCCGAGCGCTGGCCGTGGTCACCAAGCTCAACGAGCCCGACGCGCTTCCCATCGCCGAGTCGCACGAAGCCCTGGGCGAAGCGCTGACCCGCACCGGGGATCGTGAGGCCGCCGTCGCCGAGCTCGATCGCGCCGTGACCCTGGTGCCCGCGAAGCTCATCGAGGAGTGGGTGTGGCTCGCGTCCGGTCGCCGCCGCCGGGCCGCGCTCCACGTCGCCGAGGGAGAGCCCGAGCCCGCGCTCGCACTCATCGAGCCCACGCTCGAGACACTCCGCCGTCGCGCCGCCCCCGGGCACCCCGAACTCGCCAAGCTGTGGCGACTACGCGGCGACGCCCTGGCTCAGCAAGGTGCCATTCAGGAGGCCCTGGAGGCCTACGAGGCCGCGCTGGCCGAGTACCAACGCGAGCACGACGAGGACCACCCCGAGCTGGCGGCGTGCCGCTTCGCGTTGGCCCAGACGCTGGCACGCTGCGTCGACGAGGCCGGATGCACCCCCGACGGAGCGACCACGCGGGACCGAGCCTCTTCGCTGGCAGACACGGCCACCCGTGCCTACCGCAAGCTCGGCCCGGCTTTCGCTCCCGAGGCGGAGGCCATCGCGAAGTGGCGCGAGTCTCAGTACCAGACGTCGACCACGAAGCGCAGGTAGCCGCGGGTCCAGTCCTTGATGTCGAGCAGGCCCTCGACGTCCTCGAGCGCGATGCGCTGGCTGTGCTTCAGATCGAGCTCGAAGAAGCGCTCGCGGAAGCGCTTGGTGTGCGCGGCATCGTGAATGACCGCGGCTAGCTCATAGTGATTGAAGAAGCTGGCGTGGTTGAGGTTGGCCGACCCGATCCAGGTGTCGTCGTCGATGATCGCCACTTTGGCGTGGGTCATGTGGTTGTCGTACTCGTAGACCTCGACCCCGGCCTCGATGAGCGCGGGATACTTGAGACGCGCCGCGTACATGAAATCCCACGAGTCGTTGCTCTCGTCGGGGAAGATGCAGATCACCCGAACCCCGCGCTGCGCCGCCTCGCAGAGCAAGCTGAGGACCTCGCGCGACGAGAAGTACGGGTTTTCGATCAGGATCTCGCGCTTGGCCGCCCGCAGCAGCGTCTGGAGCTGCTCGTGGATCTGCATGCGCGCGCCCGGGGTGGTGTCGAGGATGGACACGGGCACCCCCGCCGGGTGGTCCTCGATGGGCGGGAAGTACGGGTGGTCGGCGCTCACCGCCTCGGCGGTGCGAGCCCAGGTGCCCAGCTCGAAGGCATCGCCTCCCTCCGCGACCCACCGCTCGCGAAAGCGTGACTGCAACGAAGCCACCACGGGCCCCTGCAGCTCCACGAAGCAGTCGTGCCACTTGATCCACTCTTCGTCCGCCGCGGGCACGGCCGGATCGAAGGGCCGCTCGAACAGATACTCGCGCCCGATGTTCGCGCCTCCGGTCAGCGCGTGCGTCCCGTCGACGATGAGCAGCTTGCGATGGTCGATGCGCGCCACGGTGAAGAAGGGCAGCGCCTTGCGGAGCTCGGCGTAGGCCTCGGGTTCGACGCCGTCCGCCCACGGCGCGACCTCGACGTAGGGGAAGCTCGAGTCCAGCAAGGTCAGGTTGGGCACCTCTTCCATCCGGCTGCGCAGCTCCGAGGTGTCCCCCCGCAGGCGTTCGGCCTCGCGCTCGACGTCGAGGGCTTCGAGCATCGCGTCTCGCTGCTCGTCGCTCAGCTCCCGCCCCACCCTCGTCCAGATCTCCTTGAGCGTCGCCAACGAGTGGCTGCTCCCGGTCGTCTTGACGTCGAACATGATCCGAACCTCGACCCCGTCGCGCGCCCGCGCAATGAGGTGGTCGACGACTTCTCGGCCGCTCGCGTCGTTGAACAGCAGCATCATCTCCATGTGGATGCTGCGCTGCGCCCCGTCGATGGCCTCGAGCATGGCCCGGCGAATCTCGACCCCGTCGATGAGCGGCTCGGCTCGATTGCCGGGCACCCGGCGAGGCTGGTCTGCCCGTAGATCGAAGGTGTAGGGGCTGCCCCAGCGGCCGATGCGGGTACCGACGTGGTTTTCCCACAGACCGCGCTCGGTGAGCGAACCGAGCCTGAAGTGATCGCGCGAACTCCAGGGCGCGCCCGGGCGAGCCAGCTCGATCGAAAGGTCGGGGCGATGCTCGTGGTCATCGCAGAACGACAGCAGTGCTCGCCCCTTGTCGTCCAGGCGCGAATCGGCCAGCACCTTCCGGTCGAGCAGGCCGTGCTCGACGAGCGTCACCGCCGTGCCTTCCTCCGCCCCGACGAAATCGCCTTGCTCGTCGTCCCACTCCACGAACCGCACGAAGCAATCGAAGGAGACGCGAAAGCGGACCGGATCCGACACCGTGCCGATCTGCGGACCGACCTCACCCGTCCAGAGACCGCGCTGATAGTCCTCGCTGTAGCGATTGCGCGTGGTCCAGACCGACGGCAAGCGCTGCTTCTGTTCGCCGCCTTCACCCCCTTCGACCAGGGTTCCCGTGGAGGGGTCGAGCCACGCCCCGCCGAAGCGGATCTCGAAGTAGACCTCCGGGCGCCGCTCCCCCGTGTCGGCCACCGCGAT
Source organism: Myxococcota bacterium (assembly GCA_039028615.1). GTDB lineage: Bacteria > Myxococcota_A > Polyangia > Nannocystales > Nannocystaceae > Paraliomyxa. Next base: position 600,284 of record JBCCHT010000001.1, read on the forward strand.
GCGGACCTGCCCCTGCCCTCCGCGGATGCGCCCCGAGCCGATGGTGTCGTCGGGCGTGATGGGGTCCCGCTCGCGTGCGAAGACCTCGACCCCGTCGGGCAAGGGCGCGTAGCGTCGCTCGCTGCGGTTCCAATACGTGAACGCGAGGTGGCACTCCAAAGCCGACACCGCCTCAGATTACGTCAGGATCGCCTCGCCTGGCGGGACGAAAAGTGGGCCGCCCCCGGCCCGATGGCCAAGCGCTAGGACGCGCTGCGCTTGCGCTTGGTCGCGGGGCGGGATCGCGAGCTGGCCTTGGCCTTCGCTTTGGTCTTGGCCTTGGCCTTGGCCTTGGCCTTCGTGGTCTTGACCTTGGCCGCATCGACGAGCAGCTGGCGGGCGTGCTCGCGCGCGCTCTCTCCCACGTCCTCGCCACCGAGCATGCGGGCGAGTTCTTCGACGCGCTCTTCGTCGGACAGCCGCGTGACCCGAGTGGTGGTGCGCCCACGCTGGGTCCGCTTGTCCACGCGGTAGTGCGCGTCGGCGAAGGCGGCGATCTGCGGCAGGTGGGTCACGCACAGCACCTGATGCCCGGCCGAGGCCACCTTGAGCCGACGCCCGATCGCCACCGCGACCGCACCGCCCACCCCGGCATCGACCTCGTCGAACACGTAGGTGGCCACGCGGTCTTCGTCGGCGAGCGTGTTCTTGATCGCCAGCAACACGCGCGACAGCTCTCCGCCCGAGGCCACCCGCGACAGCGGAGCCAGGGGCTCGCCGGGGTTGGCACAAAACAGGAACTCGACCCGGTCGACGCCAGTGGGACCGGGCTGCTCCGGGTTGTCCGCCTCGACCCTCACCGCCAGGCGGGCCCCTGCCATGTGCAGCGTGCGGAGCTCCTTTTCGACGGCGCGGGCCAAGCCCTCTGCCGCGGCCACGCGCGCATCGTGCAGGCAACGCGCACTGGTCACACAGTCGGCCAGGCGCTCGGCGACCTCGCCATCCAGCTGCTCGAGCTCTTCTTCGGCCCGGTCGAGCTGGGCCAGCTCCTCGCGCATCTCGTCGAGCTTGTCCGCCAACGCATCGACCTCGACGCCGTGCTTGCGCCGCAGGCCTTCGAGCAAGTGCACCCGCTCCGCCACCACGTCGAGCTCGCCCGGCTCGATCTCCAGCTCCCCCGCGAAGCGAGCGGCGCTCTGGGCCGCCTCTTCGCACGCGATCTGAGCCGCGGTGAGCTGCTCTTGGATCTGCGCCAGAAGCTCCGAGCCTTCGCCGCCCCGCCGCGCTCGATCGAGCAAGGACCCCAAGCGCCCTGCGATGGCGTCATCGGCCTCGTAGAGCATGGTGTGGGCATCCCGAGCGAACTCCGCCCAGCGCTGCGCGTCGTGCAACAGCGTCAGGCGCCCGCGCAGCGCCTCGAACTCGCCGGGCTCGGGCGCCACCGCCTCGAGCTCGTCGATCTGAAAGCGCAGGTAGTCCATGCGGGCCCCCGCTTCGCGAGCCCTGGTCTGCAGATCGAGCCGACGCTCATCGACCTCCCGCCACGCTTGATACGCCGCGCGATGGGTGCTCCGGTCGGCCTCGAGCTTGGCCCAAGCATCGAGCACGTCGAGGTGCCGAGCGGCATGGGTGAGGAAGTGGTGCTCGTGCTGGCTGCAGATGTCGACCAGGTGCTCGCCAACCCGACCCAGCACCGCCTGCGTGGTGGGGGTCGACTGCACGAAGGACCGCCCTCGTCCCCCTCGCACGACCATGCGACGCAGCACCACGCCTTCGTCTTCGTCGAGCGGGATGCCGTGCTCGTCGATGGTGGCGCGCAGGCGTCCGAGCAGCAGCGCCGCCGGATCGAAGCACGCGTCGATGGTCGCGGCCGACTCGCCCTTGCGCACCAGCTCGGCCCGGCCTCGACCCCCGCGGAGCAACGACAGCGCCTCCACGATGATCGACTTGCCCGCCCCGGTCTCGCCGGTCAGGACGTTCATGCCCGGCGACAGTTCGAGCGTGACGTCGTCGAGCAGCGCCAGGCCACGAATGCGGAGGTAGCTGAGCACGGGTCGCGGAGGCTAGCAGCCCGCGGCTGAGCAGCCATAAGAAACTAATTTCATTGAGTATTGGTCGCAGCGCCGCCGAGTTCGCGACGCGAAATGGGCGAAGGGTTCGATGTTCGCTCGACCCCCCGCATGCCGGGCCCCGCCGCCCCCGAGCTTGACCTCGTGGTGCGCGACCACCACGATGCGCCCAGTGCATCTCGGCCTCGACTCGATCCCGATTCCCCGAGTCGATGCGCCGAGCCCCGAGGTCTTTGTCCGCGACTATGTCCGCCGGTCCCGCCCCGTGGTCATTCGCGGGGCCATCGACGACTGGCCCGCCCTCGAACGATGGACCCCGCAGGGTTTGGTCGAAGCGTTCCCAGGCCGGTCACTGCCCTCCATTCCGGTCCGCGACGGCAATGCGGTGTTCGATCCGAACACGGGCATCGACTACGCCCCCGTCGACCTCGCCAACTACGTACGAGACGTCGAGGCCGGCACCGCAGGTCGCTACGTCGTGTTCCGGGTTCACGAGCATCTGCCCGAGCTCATGAACGACATCCGCACCCCGCGATACCTCGAGCGGGCACGCTGGCGTCGTTCCCGTTTCTGGTTCGCGCCGCGTGACGTGGGCGGCGTGCTCCACCGCGACCTCCCGCATAACCTCTACGCGCAAGTGCAGGGCCGTAAGCGCTGGATGCTCGTTTCTCGCCGCGAGTTCACCCGCGTCTATCCGTATCCGCCGTGGTCGGGCGTTCCCAACTACTGCCGCGCCAGCGTCGAGGCGCCCGACCGCGATCGATTTCCTCGACTGCAGGGCGTGACGGTGCACGACACCACCCTGGCTCCCGGAGAGCTGCTGTACATTCCCAGTCTTTGGTGGCATCAGGCCCGTTCGGTGGACACGAGCATCTCCATCAACCTGTGGTGGGTGAGACGAAGGCTGCTGCCGCTGGTGCGCATGGCCGAAGCCTTCATGGCCATTCGCCAGCTGCGGCTCTGAGCACCAGCGCAATTCACGCTCCGCATCGATACCCGCGGGGAAAGAGGCGGTAGACGAGCCGATCGTCGTATCCTCCGCGCGTCCTTTCATGGCGTGAGCGAGCGGTGAACACCCATGACAACGACCCGGCTGCGAAAGCGGACCGAGCCAGCGGCCTCGGTGCGCTTCGGTCACCGCGTCGTATCGTCATGGTGCTGTTGGTCGTGCTCATCGCGACATGGTCGGTCCGCGAGGTCTGGGCGCCGAGCCAACTCCACAGCGCGTCCCTGGGCGGTGGGTTCTTCGAGGAGCCCCCCGAAGACCCCACTGGCGTGAGCATCACCGTCGACCGCTCGTTGGCGCGGACGATGCTGCCGGACGTCGCAGCGATGGACGACGAGTCGCTCAGCGTTCCGTACGGTCACATCATCGCGAACATCGGCGAGGGCGACTTCGACTACACAGTGAGTACCGCCGATGAGGGCCGGCTGCCGCTCGTCATCGTTGGGCGGATGACCACCGAGCCCAACGACGACGACGACATCCCCGACACGATTCGACTGCGCGACCTCGAATCGCTCACGGCCAACCCCGGCGGCGTGGCCTTCGTGCCGTTCACGAGTCGGCCATGGCGCGACGATGTTGCCCGCTTGGCCAGCCTCGCGAGCGCCTGCCCCGATGCCGAGAGCATGCATGTGCAGCGTCGCGACGGGCAGCTGCAGATCACCCTCGGCTCCTGCGAACTCGTGCATCCACGAGCGGGCACCACCGTGGCGTTCGCGGCCGGCCCCCGCTGGCTGAAGCTGACATCGCCCCAAAGACAATGGGAAGACGAGCGGGTCGCCAAGCCGACCGTCGCCGTGGTGACGTTGGTGCTGTGCCTGCTCGTCACGCTGCTGCTCGCGAGCTGGTTGGGCGCCGGACCCACGCTGCTCATGGCAGCGCTCGGCGGCGCGTTGTCCCCCCTGCAGCCATGGCTCGGCGTGGTGTGGTGGATGGGCGGAGCGCTCATCGGGGCGGGGCACAGCGTGTGGCGGGGGGCTCGGACGCTCGGGCGAGCCCGTAGTGCCGCCATCGTCGCGGGACTGGTCGTCGTCGTCGCCATACTCGTCGCCCTGTCGAACGACGAGGCCCCCGATCCGCCCACGGGCGAGTTCTGCCTCGTCACCGGCTACTCCACCGTGGACGGCGAGGGCATGCACAGCCAACACCGCCGACCGCTATCGGAGGAACTCGGCTCTGTGCCGGGCCCCTGCCACGGCGTCACCTCGGGGCACGGCTTCCGCAGCAAGACGCTGTGGCGAATCCGACGCTTCGCCTGCGGTCAGTCACCCGACACGCTGCTGCTGTTCTTCGGCGGCAACAACGACGACATCCTGTGGACTCAGAGCCCGGATAACTGGGCCACGATGGCGCTGGTGTGGCTGCGCTTCGGCGTGTCCGGGCAGCCCCGCGAGAACAACTGGGACGACCTGTTCAGCCGCACCATCTCGACCGGCGAAGCGGGGCTGCCCCAGCAAGAGGCGTTGATCCACGAGATCGCCACCTGTCGCGGGCGCGACCCGGCGACCTTCGTGTTCGTTCACCACTTCCTGCTCTTCGACCTCGAGGGCCTGCCGCAACGCCGCCAAACGATGCGTGAGGCCCGGGGTCAGGCCGTCCGAGACGCGGGTGGGATCTATGTCGACGCGTTCGAGCAGCTGGGAGCGGAGGCCTCGGTCACTTGGTTTTCGGACTTCGTGCACCTGTCTTCGATCGGGCACGCCCGCATGGGCCGGCTGCTCGCAGCCCATGTGCCGACACCGAAGCCGTAGAAGCCGCAGTCACGCGGCGTCCTGGCGCTGACGCACCCGTCGCCGCGCCGGTTCACACCAGGACACGATCGGCCTTCGTCGGGACGCTGCTGACCACCGGTCGGCCTCGGCGCGGCGGGCTCGACCGAGCCGAGGGGTTATCCCCACGAAATTCATACAGAATGCGGCATCCCGCCCCCAGATCTGCGCCGAAAAATGTGAGATTTCCGGGTACGCATGGGACACAGAACTGAGCCAGAATTGCGGTGCTAACGGTGTCCTATTTGGGGGTGAGCATGATGATGAGCGAACGACGACGTCGACATTGGATTGGAGTAATCACGAGTACAGGGTGTGCAGCGGCACTCGGCGTGGCCGGCTGTGGTGACGACGGCGGCGGCCGAGACGACGACGGCAACGGACCCGGCGTGGTCTCCATCGGCGGTGCGACCGACAACGACGACAGCGCCACGGGCGACGACACGGCGGGCGACGAGACCTTCGGCGGTGACGTCGAAGTCCTGTTCCTCGAGGTGACGCCCGGCGAGACGGTGCTCGAGGTCGACCTGGGCACGCCCGCCAGCCAGCAGTTCCTCGTCAACGCGGTGCTCAGCGACGGCAGTGCGATCGACGTGACCGCCGACGCGACCTGGGCGGTCTCCGATCCGGTCGTCGGGGCGATGAACGGCAACACGCTCGAGATCCCGGCCTTCGTCGACGCGAGCTTCACGTCGGCCATCGTCACCGCGGGCGTCGGTAGCCGCACCGGTCAGGCTCAGATCACGATTGCGGCCTACGCCACCGCCGAAGACTTCTTCTTCGTGCTGCCCTTCAACGATCCGGCGGGCGAGCAGAGCAAGCCGCTGACCTTCAGCACGGAGGTCAAGAGCATGGACGTGTTCGTCAGCATGGACACGACGGGCTCGATGAGCGGTGCGGTCAACAACCTCCAGCAATCGATGGCCACGACCATCATCCCGGGCATCCAGGCGCTGGTCCCCGACACGCAGTTCGGCGGCGGCACCTTCGAGGACTTCCCGGTCTCGCCCTATGGCGCGACGACCGACTCGCCCTTCGAGCTGTTCCAAGAGATCACGGGCGACATCATGGCGGTCCAGAACGCGGTGCTCAGCTTCTCGCTGGGCAGCGGCGCGGACGGGCCCGAGTCGGGCTACGAGGCGCTCTATCAGATCGCGACGGGTGAAGGCCTGAACTCGCCCGCGCCGACCAACGTGCCTCCCAACGCCTCGGGTATCGGCGGCGTGGGCTTCCGCGAGGGTGCGCTGCCCATCGTGGTGTCGGTGACCGACGCGGTCAGCCACGACACGGTGGATGCCTCGTGCTCCCGGCTCTACGCGGGGGCGGTGGCCGGCGTGGCGCATAGCCAGCAAGAGGCCACGGACGCGCTCAACAACATCTGCGCCCGCGTCGTCCAGATCGCGCTGGCTCAGGGCACGTGCAGCGCTCTCGCCGACGGCATCGCGCTGGCGGAGGCCACCGGCTCCATCATCCCGCCCGAGGCATGGGACATCGGAGGTCGCCCCGCAGGGTGTGCGGCCGACCAGTGCTGCACCGGTCAGGCGGGCGCGGGCATGCCGACCAACGCGGACGGCTTGTGCCCCATGGCGTACCTCGCCCAGTCCAACGGCACGGGCGTCGACACCTCGTTTAGCTCGGCCATCCAGCTGCTGGCCGCCTACGGCTCGTTTGGGGTGACCTCGGTGGTGACCGGGGGCAACACCGACACCGAGGGCAACCCGCTGCCCGACGGCACCTCCACCGCGGACTTCATCAAGGGCGTCACACCCTCGAGCCACGGCCCGGTGCCGCTGCCCGGCGTGCCCGACCCGACCATCGGACCCGAGAGCTTCGAAAACGTCATCCCCGATACCGACGTCATCTTCGACGTGCGGGCGTTCAACGACTTCGTGGAGCAGGGCAACCAGCCGCGGCTGTTCACCGCGAACATCGAGGTGCTCGCCGACACCTGCGGCGAGCTCGACTCGCGCGAGGTGTTCATCCTGGTGCCGCCGGCCTCCCTGCCCCCGCCAGGCTAGGACCCGCTCGTCCCCAGGGACGAGACGGGCTCACGAGGGCGACCGCGTCAGCCCTCGTGGGCCCAGCCGAGCTTGTGCCGCAGGACCTCGAACACCGAGGCCGAAGGCGGCACGAGCTTGAGCGAGCGCTCGGCTCGGCTCACCGTGATCTCGTCGCCCACGTCGATGAGCGAGCCCCACAGCCCATCCACCGACAGCGTGGCCGTGCCCGCGTCGCTCGGGCCGCTGTAGACGATGCCGATGGGCTCGTGCGCCGAGGTCACCACCGGGCGGTGCGTGAGGCTGTGCGGGCAGATCGGCGTGATGGTGAAGGCATCGGTCCCCGCGTTGACGATGGGCCCGCCCGCCGCGAGGTTGTAGGCCGTCGAGCCCATCGGGGTGCAGACCAGCAAGCCGTCGGCGCGGTAGCGAGCCATCGGCACGCCGCCGACGATGGTGCTCAGCTCGATCATCCGCGGCATCTCACCGTGCTTGAGGTAGACGTCGTTGCTCGCGGTGCAGTCCCAGGGACCGTTCTTGCGCTGCACCACCACCTGCATGCGCTGCCGGGGAATCCAGCCGAGCTTGCCCCCCAGCGCGGCATCGAGCGCCTCGTCGAGCTGCCCCGCACCGTAGGCAGCGAGGAAGCCGAGCGTGCCCAGGTTGATGCCCATCAGCGGCACGTCGCGATCGGCCGCGAGGCGAGCCGCCCGTAACAAGGTCCCGTCGCCACCGAGCGCGATGACGAGGCTGAGCTCACTGGTCCCCTCGTCGTCGTCCGCCTCGAGCACCTCGCAGCCGGCCGGAACGCGAGCGCCCATGTGTCCCGCGAGCTCGCGGGACAGCACGACACCGACTCCGGCTTCGCGTAGGCGGCTGGCGGAATCGACCGCAGCGTTCGTCGCCGTCTCGCCCTCTCGGACGATCAGGCGCACCCTACGAACCTCGCCAATGGGATTGCGCGCGATCACGGTAGCGGGGCGGAAAACGGGAAGAGGGTTCTCGAGGACGACGGAGCGGGACTCAGTCCTCGGGTCGGTAGAGGTAGCCTTGGTGCTGATAGAGGCAGACGAAGCCGCCGCCCTCGCCTCGCGCTCGATCGAGCGCGGCGTCGACCAGCTGCAGGAGGTCTTGGAGCGAGTGCGTGTCTTTGTTCGGGAAGAACGACACGCCGACGCTCACCGACGGACGCAGATCGGGCAGCTCGGCCACCCGGATCTTGCGAACGTCTCGGGCCACCCGCTCCGCCACCGCCAAGGCGCCGGGGAAGTGGGTATTGGGCAGCACCAGGATGTAGCCGCGCTCGTCGGCGCGATAGACCAGGTCGATCTTGCGCACGCTGCTGTCGATGACTTCGCGCAGCGCGGCGATGAGCTCGGTGGTGGTCTCGGCCGACGCTCCCTGGCTCACCTGGTCGTAGCGATCGATCTCGACCCGCAGGCAGGTCAGCGGATCGCTGTAGCGCTCGGCTCGGTCGAACTCTTCTTCGAGGCGACGGCGGAACGCAGGATCGTTGCGATCGATCTCGCCCCGCGGGCTGGCGTCCCCCGTGGCTCCAGAGCGGGCCCCCGCGGCCGCGGCCTGAACGGGCGAGGCACTCGCGGCCGAGTCGGTCCCCGTGCTCGCCACCACCCGACGCGTGCGCAGCAACGCTTCGACGCGGGCTCGCAGCTCGTCGGCGTCGTAGGGCTTGCCGAGATAGTCGTCCGCCCCCGATCGGAGCCCCTCGACCCGGGCGTTGACCGAGTTGCGAGTGCTCACCATGATCACGGGGAGATACGTGGACTGAGTCTTGGCCTTGAGGATGCGACACGTCTCGAGCCCGGTGAGGCGAGGCATGACGACATCGAGCAAGACGAGATCGGGTCGCTCACGCGCAAACACTTCGAGCGCGTGCTGACCGTCGAGAGCTTCGACGACCTCATAGCCGGCCTCCGAGAGCGCTTGGCGCGCGGACGCTCGTTCGGCGTCGGAATCATCGGCAACCAGGACCTTGGCCGGTACAGTCTGCGGTGGAGACGCGTTCACGTGTCTGCCGTAGTATGCCCGTTGTCAGCGCCCAGGGGCAGGCACGGCGCGAAGGCGCCTCACGGGCCAGGATGGGGCGCAGCGGGGCCGCCGCATGCGCAGCCCCACGGGGCAACCGGACGGCAGCAGCGGGGCCTGAATGGGCTCCAGGGGGACCGGCTTGACACACCATGGGGCCTGGCGTAAGGCTCCCGCCCCCATGGCCACGTCGTACCCAAAGCCCGCCGAAATTGACCGGCAGTGGTGGGTTGTCGATCTCGCGGGAGCCACGCTTGGTCGTGCTGCTACCCAGATCGCCACGCTGCTCCGAGGCAAGCACAAGCCCATCTTCACTCCGCACCTGGACGCCGGCGATTTCGTGGTGGTGGTCAACGCCGACAAGGTCAAGCTGAGCGGCCGCAAGCTCGACCAGAAGGAATACCACCGCTTTACCGGCTTCATCGGCAACATGAAGCACATGACCGCGCGCGAGCTCCTCGAGAAGAAGCCCGAGGAGATCATCAAGCAGGCGGTTCGTCGCATGCTTCCCCGCAACTCGCTGGGCCGCACCACCTTCAAGAAGCTCAAGGTCTACGCGGGCGAAGATCACCCGCACAAGGCCCAGAACCCGCAGACCTACGAGCTGCGATCCTGAGATCCGGACGTACCCGATGGCCACCGATACGATGAAGTTCTACGCGACGGGACGCCGCAAGACGGCGGTTGCTCGCATTTGGATGTTTGGCGGTGAAGGCAACATCACCATCAACAAACGCGATGCCGAGCAGTACCTCACTCGCGCCACGAACCTGAAGATCGTCGAGCAGCCGCTGATCTCGACCGGCGCGTCCGACAAGTACGACGTGTGGTGCACCGCCCGTGGTGGTGGTCTGTCGGGCCAGGCGGGTGCCATCCGCTTGGGCATCGCCCGCGCCCTCCTTCGCGTGAGCGAGGAGTACCGTGAGGCCCTCAAGGGCTCCGGCTACCTCACCCGCGACGCTCGCAAGAAAGAGCGCAAGAAGTACGGCCGCAAGGGCGCTCGCGCTCGCTTCCAGTTCAGCAAGCGATAGTCGGCTCGCCTCGCATCGAGGCAGCGAACAAAGAGCGTGGCTCTCCGGTCGGAGGCCACGCTCTTTTGCGTGGGGCGGCCCGTGGGCCTCGCACTCCGGCCTCGGAGCGGATCATGCGCCGGAGCAAAACATGTCAGAAGGGTGCGATCTTCACGCGCATCCTGGTAGTCTTTGTCAGGAATGCAAGCTTGGAGGGGTTTCGTTACGGCGCTGGTCCTGACCGCGCTCGCCGGATGTGGCCGCACCGATTTCACCGTGTCCGTGAGCGGAGGCGGCGATGGAGGCACGACCGGGAGTCCTTCGGGGGCCGACGAGACGCTGACCGAGGGCGCCCCCGTGACCACCGTCCCGCCTCCGACGGCGACGGTCACCATCGGGGACACGGAGACCGAGGGGCTGCCGCCCGATCCCCCTCCCCCGCCACCCGCCTGCACGATCGATCTCGAGTGCGACACGCCCGATCCCTGCCTGGTCGGCCGCTGTGAAGGGGGTCTGTGCGTCGAGATCCCGCGCGATCTCGACGACGACGGCTTCCCGCCCCTGCAGTGCGGCGGCAACGACTGCAACGATCTCAACCCCAATACCTTCCCCGGGGCGACCGAGGACTGCTTCGACGGCGACGACAACGACTGCAACGGCGTCGCCGACTGCTTCGACCCCGCCTGCGACGGCGTGCCCGACTGCGGCTGTACGCCCTCTCCCGGCGGCGAGAGCTGCCAAAACGGGGACGACGACGACTGCGACACCTTCGTCGACTGCAACGATCCCGACTGCATCGGCACCCCGGCGTGCGGCTGCGCGGCGGCGGAAGGGGGCCTGTGCGTCAACGGCTTCGACGACGACTGCGACGGCGCGATCGACTGTGATGATCCCGACTGCCTGGGCGATCCCACCTGCACGTGCATGGGCGAGGACGAGGTCTGCGAGGACGGCACGGACAACGACTGCGATCTCCTCGTCGACTGTGCCGATCCCGACTGCGAGGGCATCTTCCCCTGCACCTGCCTGGGCCCACCCACGGCCGAGATCTGCGACGACGGGATCGACAACGACTGCGACGAGCTCGTCGACTGTGCGGACACCGACTGCCTGCTGTCGGGGGCCTGCGACATGTGCTCGCCCGAGCAGTGCGCCAACGGGACCGACGACGACTGCGATGGGCTGATCGACTGCGCCGACGATGCCTGCATCTTCGACCCGGGCTGCGCCCCGACCCCCGAGATCTGCAACAACGGCCTCGACGACGATTTCGACGGGGCGATCGACTGTGATGATTCCGACTGCGTCGCGGTGCCGATCTGCAGCCAGAGCCAGTCCACCTGCGAGACGGCGGCGTCGATCTTCGGCAGCGGCACCTTCTTCGGCGAGACCACGGGCAACCCCAACAACACCGAGGGCACCTGTGGCGGCGGCGCGGGCGAGGCCGTGTTCCGGCTCGTCATCAACGAGCCGTCGCTGGTGGTGCTGACCTCGATCGGCACCGCCTTCGACTCGGTGCTCTACGTGCGGCGCGGCTCCTGTGCCCAGGGGCAGGAGATCGCCTGCGACGACGACAGCGGCGGCATGTGGGCGGCCTTCATCGAGTTCACCCTGCTGCAGCCGGGCAACTACTACGTGTTCCTCGATGGCTACACCATCGACCCGCTCGGCGGCCCCAACGAGGGTCCGTGGCAGTTCAACGTGGAGATCACGCCGAACCCGCCCGAGATCTGCGACGACGTCATCGACAACGACGGCGACATCTATGCCGACTGCGGCGACCCGGATTGCGTAGACGCACCCAACTGCGCCGGGTGTGTGGGCGGGGCCGATCCCACCGCCGAGTTCGGCACCGGTCGCTGCACCGATGGCATCGACAACGACTGCGACGGGACCATCGACTGCGAGGACGAGGACTGCAGCGCGAGTGACTTCTACCTCACGGAGTGCTGCAACGCGTTCGACGACAACGGCAACGGGGTCCCCGACGACTTCAACTGTCGCTGCAACAACGACTCCGAGTGCGACGGGGGCCAGATCTGCTACGGCCACACGTCCAACACCTGCGGACTGCCCTGCAACGCGTTCTTCGGCAACATCTGCCCCTTCGTGGCGGCCGGCTCCGTGTGCAACGCGGCCACCGAACAGTGCGAGTTCTAACGGACGGGCGCCCCGGCCCCGCTCGCGGCTGACACACAGGCCCGGCCCCGATACCCTCGCGCCGCATGCCCTCCTCCTCGACCCGGGCCTCCGCCCCCGCCGTGCTCGCCGCCTTGGTGGGGCTCGTGGCCGTGGCGTGGCTGGTGCCTGGCTTGGGCGACTACGGGCTGTGGAGCGACGTCGAGCTGCCCGCCATGGACCGAGTCCGGGCCGCGCTCGGGGCAGCCATGAGCGACCTCGAGCGGCACCCCTGGCTGCCCGAGCTGCTGCGCACGAAAAGCTACGCCCAGTTCGAGGGTGAGTTCGGTCTCCGGCTGCCGCACGCCCTGGCCGCCGCCGCGCTGGTCGCCATGAGCACGGGCCTGGCCCGCGCCCGGGGAGCCACGCTCGGTGTGTCGCTGCTCGCGGGGGCCTTCGCGCTGGCCTTCCCCGCCGTCGCGGTGGCGGGACGCACCACCCTGGGCAACCCGATCGGCGAGGTCCTGGCCACGGGCGCGGTGCTCAGCGGCCTGATCGCGCTGCGCACCGACGGCACGGCGCGGGCGCTGAGCTGGGCCGTCGCCTCCGCGAGCCTGCTCGCCGTGTCGATCGCCAGCGCGGGCCTGGCCATCGGCGGTGCCCTGCCCTTGGCCGTGCTCGCGGCCGCCAGCTCGCTGGGCGAGCCCAGCCGCCGCTCCACCCGGCTGACGATCCTGCTATCGCTGGCAGCCGCGGTCGCGCTGGGCCTGGCCATTCGACTCTCGCTCGACCAGGGCGACGGCTACATCCCCGTCCTGGGGGCAGCCAAAGATCTCGACCTCATCGACAAGCCGGAGAACCGTCGCTTCGCCTCGAGCCTCGAGGACCTCGGCTACATCCTCTACCCCTGGGGCCCCGTCGCCATCGCGGGCGCCCTGCTCGGTCGTCGCGACCGCCTCCCTGCCCTGTGGATGGGCCTGGGCGTCGTGCTGGTGAGCGGCTGGAGCCTCGTCTACGGCGGACCGCAGCCGCTGCCCATCACCGTCCCCGCTGCCCTGTGCTGCGTGGCCTTGGCGGAGTGGATGCTCGACGAACGCACCGATCGCAACGCCCGTCGGGCCGCGCTGGCGGTGGTGGTGCTCGCGATGCTGGTGATCCGCAAGGACGGCGAGAGCACCCCCGGTCGCGTCTCGGTGCCGCTGCACGCCTTCGAGGGCGAGCACACCTTCCCCGCCGACCGTGTCGAGGCTCCCGAGCGCCTGAAGGCAATCGGCGGCATCGCGCTGCTCGCCCTGCTCGGCGCGGCCCTGCTCACCCCGCCCGGAGGCCCCCTGCGGCGCCGAGACGAGCTTTTGGCCCGGCTGCCCGAGCGCCTGCGCCAGGGTGCTCCGCTCGGCCTGCTCGCTGCGGCGGCGCTCTTCGGCGGGCATGGCTACGCGCACCAGCTGATCCCGCAGATCTGCGATTTTCTCTCGCCGCGGGCCCTGCTCGATCACCACCGCGCGCTGGTCGACCAAGGGCACGTCATCGCCCAGCTCGGCAACCATCGCGTGCGCGACGAAGGCCTCGCTCAGTACGGCCCCGGCGACGTCATCTCGATCTCCAGCCGCCGCGAGCTGGCCAAGTACCTGGCCGCCGACGAGGGCCGGGCCGCCATCATCCGCGACCGCGACCTGCCGCCGCTGTTCCAAAACCACCGCCAGAACGACTGGCCGCTGTACGTGCTGAGCGATCGGCACTCGCACCTCCGCCTCGTCTCCAACCGGCTCCCCGAGGGCGCGCAGAACTTCGACCGCATCCCCGAGGTGCTCTTCGACGAGCCGCCGCCGCTGGCCCACCCCACGCTGCTGCGCTTCGAGAACTACATCGAGATCATCGGCTGGGAGGTCACCGATCCCATCGTGCGGGGCCAAGAGGTCGAGATGCAGCTGGCCATTCGCGTGCTGCGGGCGCTGCCTGGCGGCACCAAGCTGTACGCGCGCTTCCTGATGGACCGGACCAGCCGGCTCAACACCGACCCGCACGACCTCACCGACGACGTCTACCCGCCCAACCTGTGGCGCGAGGGCGACTTCATCCTGCACCGCTTCACCTTCAAGGCGCCGCTGCTCGAGATTCAGCCCGGCCCGCACGAGCTGGTGCTGGGCCTGCGGCGCGGCGAGAAGCAGAACTTCGACATCTCGATCCCCGAGGGCAAGAAGGGCGAGCACGGCGTTCGGGTTCGGGACAAGAAGCGGAACTTCGCCCGGATCGGCGCGGTCGAGGTCTGGTGAGGCCCGCGCAGCGGTTTTTTTGCTAGGGATCGGGCGTGACGTCCCGCCCCCGGTCCTCGTCTCGTCTGCTCCTGGCCGCCTTCGCGGCGGGCGTCGCTACCCTGGTGGCCGCCTGCAAGCCCGGGCCGCCCCCGCCGACCGCTCCCAGCCCGCTCGTCCAGAAGGAGCTGCCCAAGTTCTCGCGGGCGCCCCTGGCCGGGCCCAAGGTCGACACCGAGGCCCTGCGCGGGCAGGTGGTCGTCATCAAGTTCTTCGCCAAGTACTGCGAGCCCTGCAAGCGCACGCTGCCCGCCGCCGAGGCCTTGCACCGCAAGCACCCCGACGTCGCCTTCGTCGGCATCTCCGAGGACGAGTACGCCACCGATGCCCAGTCGCTGGTGCAGGCCTACGGCCTGTCGTTCCCCGTCATCCACGACCAGGGCAACGTGCTCGCGGGGCGCTTCCGCGTCAGTGAGATGCCCGTGACCTTCGTGGTCGACGGCCAGGGCGTCGTGCAGTGGGTCGGCGGACCCGGCCAGGGCGAAAAAGACCTCGAAGCCGCCATCGCGGCCTTCAGCGGCTAAGCGTCTTCATCCGCGGCCTTGGGCTTGCCCGGCGAGCGAGCGAAGAACTCCCGCAGGATCTTCTGCTCCACTCGCCCGCGCATTCGGGCGAGCACGACGAAGCGCACCGTCAGCTCGATGCGGTCGGGCGCCACGATCTGGATCCACACCCGAGGCACCGCCGAGGGCGGCTCGATGTGGCGAGCCCGAGCCATCTCGCCCAGCGCCGCTTCGGCCGGGGCTCGAAACTCCTCCGTCTCCTCCCGCGTCACCGCGAGCAGGCGCTCCTCGGTCGCCTTCACGTCGGCTTCGTCGCTCACCGGAACCACGAAGGTGTGGAACACGAACTCCTTGGCGAACGACTCGTTGGCGAAGGACTGGGTGAGGAACACGCTATTGGGCAGCACCACCACGCGCCCGGTCGCCTGGTGAATCGAGGTGCCGGGTCCGATCTCGAGCAGCGTGGTCGTCAGCGCGCCGATGTCGATCACGTCCCCGCGCACGCCCGCGATCTCGATGCGGTCCCCGACCTTGAGGTAGCCGTTGCTCGTCCGCAGCACGGAGCCCGTGATGCAGGTGATGAGTTCCTTGGTCGCGAGCACCAACGCCGCGGCCAGGGCGATCATCGAGACGGCCACGCCTCGGATCTGGTCGGCCCAGATCACGCCCACGCCGGCCAGGAAGATGGCGATGGCGACGTTGCGCAGGACGATCCGCCACCGTCGGCGAATCTCCATCGGCAGCTCGGCCGCCCGTAGCTGACGCAGGGCGGTCGCGCGCAGCAGCACGACGAGCAGCAGCAGCGTGGCCGTGGAGGCCACCGCCGCCAGCGTCGTCCCTTCAAGGTTCTCGAGGAATTGCTGCACGGTCGCACTGCGGGCGGCCGGTGTCGACCGCCCGGAGGGTCAGTTGCTCGGAGCGCAGCCGCAGACGCCCGAAGTCACGATGCACTCGGTGTCTTCGAGCTCGGTGCACGGCGTGCCCGAGTCACAGCTGGGGCACTCGACGCAGGCAGCCGACGACCCGTCGCCCGCCACGGCATACACGTGCACGGAGAAGCCCGACGCCGTCGGTCGCTCACAGCAGAAACTCCGTCCTTCGGCGGTATCGACCTGCTCGGTCCCGCTGGAGCAGCCGCCGTCGGTGGTGCACCCCGGCTGCGCGCCGACTGCACATCCCGGGTCGCTGTCGGGACGGCACCAGCCGTCCTCCTCCTCCTGCTCCTCTTTCCGAGTCTCGGCCTCGGCGCTCTCTGCCTCCTGCTCGAGCGTGCGGGTGCAGGTGAACCCGGCCCCACAGGCCGCGTCGCCATCGCAAGGTTCGTTCTGGATCTCGTTGCCGATGCACGCCGCCGTGCCCGACGCCGCATCGACGGCGACGAGGTCGGTCCCCGAAGGACAGCAGTAGCAGTCCTGCGGGTTGTCGAGGCTACACACCGAGGTCAGGAAGTTGTCGCAGGTGCCGTCCCCGTTCGTGGAGCAGCCTTCCTGCTGGCCGACGGCGCACTGGCCATCGTCACGGCACAGCCCGACCTGCGAGTTGTGCACCGTCTTGACGCAGGTGTAGGCGCCCAAGCAGTCGTCGTTGGATTCGCAAGGCGCGTTGGCCAGGGCGTCGTCCAGCGAGCAGCTGAACGAAGCGGCCAGCGCGAGTCCGATGAGGGCAACGAAGCGCAACATGATCGCAAAGCCTCCTAGAATCGCCCCTGGACGGTGAAGCCGGCCATGCCGGGCAGCCACGCGGGGCCGAAGGCCATGGCGTGGCGCGCCTTGAGGTTCTTGGTCCGAATGCCGCCCCAGATGGCCATACCGAGCCCGGCCGCCGCGACCCCGGCCCCGACGTAGGTCAGGGTGAGCCCGGTCCGGGCCCCGCTGATGTTGGACTGTCGATCGGGAGAGACGGTGTCGTTGCCGACCTCGGCCGACAGCGAGTCTCGGTTCGAGCTGAACATCCGCGCGCCGACGCCCAGGACCCCCAATCCGCCCAGCGCTCCGATGTAGCCGGTATAGGTGAGGATCTTGGCGTTGCGGAGCTTCTTCTCGTAGTCGGGATCGACGACCACATCGGGGCCGTTGTCCGCGCTGCCCGAAGACCCGTTCGATGCGGTGGTGCTGGCGGGCGAACTGAAGATGCGATCGATGGGCACGACCTCGACCCGAAGCAGGGCCGCACAGCCCTCGGGCGGAACGTCGTCGGAGGTGCTGGCCCCGACGCAGGCCTGACCGTCACCATCGGACTTGAGCACCTCTTGCTCGGAGCTCGAAGACGCCCCGACGCCGACGTTGTGCGTCTTGGCGGCGGCCCCGACCTCGGCCGCGGCTCCGCTGTAGAACGAGAACGCCCCGACGGTGAGCCCGGTGATCACGTGGGTGGCGTTGTCGCAGCGGCCTTCGAGGTCGCGCTCGTTGAAGACGTTCTTGTCGGCCTCGCGACGACCGACGATGACCATGTCGACGTTCAGCTCACCCGCGCGCTCGAGCTTGGCCTCGAGGCCCGCGGCACCGACCGGCAGCTGGGCATAAAGCTCGTCGGCGTTGCTGATCTTCACCCCCTCGCGCTTCTGCGTGAGGCCGACGTATTCGTAAGCGCCGCCCACCGTGCAGGTGGTGAGCACTTCCATCTCGCAGCCCTGGTAGCGCACGGCGACCAGGCCTCGAGACGACCGTGCCTCGAGGGCAGCGCGCTCGGCGGCTGGCCACTCGACCACGAGCGGCTTGGCAGTGCTGGAGCGGACGCCGCACTTGGCCTCCCCCGTGGCGGACTCCATGGTGGGGGCCTGCGTGAGTTCGCTGGCCGCGGCGCCGGGCTTTTTGCATCCCGGTGCCAGCAGCGCGAGACAACAGCTCACGGCGAGGCCGCGACGAGCGGCGGTAGTGATGATGGGCGGCATTGGGGCGTTGCGAGGATAGACGCACCTCTGACGGACGACCAAGCCCCGCGTTGCAGCCACAGGGCCGATTTGGTGCCCAATTCGAGCCAACCCGGCCGTGAGCGCACGCAACGCCATTCGCCGCCGTTCACCGCCCCGTTCGCCAACTTGTGCCGTGCTCGCGCCAGCGAGACCATGCCGCGCAAATGCAACGCTCGATGCGTCCGCTGGCAATCCTGGCTCTCGGAGCCGCTCTGTCTTGCTCCAAGAACACGCCGGAGCCCACGGCCCCGAGCGACGCCACCCCGGCGACGACCGACCCCGCGGAGCCCGCGGCCGAGCGACCCGATCTCGATCTTCCGCCGCAGCTGCAGGCGCGACTCGACCAGTCCGAGGCCAAGTCCAAGGAGATCGCCGCCCGCTGGACGCCCGAGATGGTCGAGGCCATGGCCACTCTGACTGGCACGCCCTTCGCCGACGCCGACGCGGCCCTCGATGCCGTGCTCGCCAGCTCTCACCGCACGCCGGGCAACGCCGACCGCGACGTCTACCGACACCCCAAGGAGACGCTGAAGTTCTTCGGCTTCCGTCCCGACATGAAGGTCTTCGAGTACGCCCAGGGCGGGGGCTGGTACACCGAGATCCTGGCCCCCGCGCTGGCCAACCAGGGCCAGCTCAAGCTGGCCGGCTACGACGCCAGCTCCGAGGATCCCTCGCACCGCTACGGCGCCCGGGCGATGGAGCTGTTCATCGAGTCGCCGGGCAACCTCTACGAGAAGGTCGAGCTGGTGACCCAGGGCGAGCTGACCGGGCCGCCCGTACTCGGTGAGCCGGATTCCCTCGACATGGTGATGGTCGTTCGCATGTTCCACAACATCGAGCGCGCGGGGATGTGGGATGGCCTGATGCCCGCCATCCACACCGCGCTGGCCCCCGGCGGGGTCCTGGGCGTGGTGCAGCACCGCGCCGCCGACGATGCCGACCCCACCAAGACCGCGCCCCAGGGCTACCTGCCCGAGCCGTGGCTGGTGAAGAAGGTCGAGAGCTACGGCTTCCGCCTCGAGGCCCGCTCGGACATCAACGCCAACCCCAAGGACACCAAGGACTACGAAAAGGGCGTGTGGACGCTGCCCCCGACGCTGGCCCTGGGTGACAAGGACAAGGACACCTACCTGGGCATCGGTGAGAGCGACCGCAGCACATTGAAGTTCGTCAAGGTCGCCAAGTAGCGCCTGCCGACTTCACGCCTCTTCGAACGAGCGACGCCCGAGCCTCACCTGGCCCGGGCGTCGTCGCGTTTGCCCTGCGATCGGCCTACGGAAGCACGCAGACGCCGACGTTCTCGAACCCCGGCGGGGCCGCGTCGACCGTGCCGAAGAACGAGATGCACTCGTCTGGGTCCGCGCACTGCGGGTCGCTCAGGTCGCAGTACGGCGTGCAGCAGTTGACGTCCATGCAGCCCGCGCTGTTGGGGCCGCACCACTGACCGGGATCGCACGAGTTCTCGCCGTGCTCCGGCGGACACGGGTCCCCGTCGACCCCCGCGGCCCCAGACGCATCGCTGAAGCAGATGAAGGTCTGGTTGGGGGTGTCGATGCAGGACTGTCCGGCGGGGCAGTCTTGCAGCAAGGGATCACAGCCCGGCAGACACAGGGGCAGCACGCCATCGTTGTAGACGGCACAGGCGTCCCCGGAGGCGCACTCGAGGTCTTCACCCGAGCAGAAGGCCGTGCACACCCCGATGTTCTTCTCGTTGGTGTTCAGGCAGATGTGGGCGTGGTCGCAGTCGTCGATACCGCTGACGCCGTTGCCCTCGACCGTGCACGAGTCGCCCGCCAGCCCGGTGCCGATCACCTCGACGCAGCGGTTGGCGTTCCAGAAGGTGCCGCCATCGTTGGCCCAGCCCGTGCATTTTTCGCCCTTGGGGCAGTCCTGCAGCGTGGGGTCACACTCGTTGGCGCCACCGCCATCGGGGGTCATGACGAAGCTGCCCTCGTCCGAGCCCTCCCCGGTGTCTACCGGGCCCTCGTCGGCAACGCCCGTCTCCGCCTCGTTACTACTGGTCGCTCCCGGATTCCCGGACGGGGGGACCAACGTCGTGCCATCACCGCCGCCGCCGGTACTCGCTGCTGCCGTCGTCGTGGCTTCGTCCGCCGGCGTCCCGCATGCGGCGAGCAGCCCGGCCAACCCCAAAACCCAAGCGCGTTCATGCCATGCCCTCATGGCGTCCACTGTCCAACACCTGGGGCTGGAGGCCAATTCCCTTTTCGCGCCGACAGGACCTGGCGCGAAGGGCGAGCGCGGGCGCTATGCTCTGCACCGTGCCGCGAGCCCCCGCATCGGTCCCCGTCCCCACGGGACCGGCTTGGCCCGAGATTCGGGGGCGCCCCATCGACGATGATCGCGGCCTGCAGCGCGTGGTCGACTCGCTCCGCCAACTGGCGCCCAAGGCCATTGGGCTGTGGATTGGGCCCGATCCCACCGCGGGTCGTCACGCCGCCGACGACTGGCGATCGGGCAGTCCCGGCTTGCTGGGCTTGGCCGCGATGCGTAGCGAGCCCGACACTTTCGACAGCTGGGTCCTCGATCCCAAGCGAGACCTCGATGCGCGGATCCTGCTGTCGTGGCTGGCGGAAGACACCGCGCCATATGTGGTGACGCACGGCGCTCAGATCACCGTGCATCGCCTGAAGGACTGGGCCGGCGACTCCGGTGCCCCCATGCCCGCGCGCGTCGGCTGCACGCAGATCGCCGCGGTACTGCTCGCCGAAGGAGCGCGTCGTCGACCGACCGCGCTCGGTGAATGCGTCAGCCGAGGCCTCGACCGCCCCTGGCCCTTCGAGGAGCCCAGCTTGCCGCTGGCGGGGCCCGACCAGTCGCTCGTGGCCACGACCTCGGCCGCGGTCCTCGTGCCGCTCATGCGGGCCCTGACGCCCATGTTGCGCCGTCGCGATCTGGCCCGGGTCTACGACCTCGAGTGTCACCTCGTGCCCGCCGTGGTCGACATGGAGCGGGCGGGCATCGGAGTGGACGCCGAGGCCTTCCAGCGCATCGCGGACTCGTGGGCGGCGGAGCAGCCCACCGCCACCGATCCCGATCGTCAGGCCCGGCTCGCCAAGCTGCTGTCGACCTACGCCCGCTGGCCTCGCGACTACATGAACGAGGGCCGGATCCACTGCCGGCTGCACCCGCTCACCACCGACTCGGGGCGCTTTTCGTGCACCGAGCCCAACCTCCAGCAGGTCCCCGGCCCTCACGTGGCGCCCGGCGTTCGGGCGTGCTTCGGAGCCGCCCCGGGCATGGCGCTCATCATCGCCGACTATTCACAAATCGAGCTACGGGTCGCGGCTCACCTCGCGCCGTGTGACGCGATGCGGGCCGTGTTCCGCGAGGGGCGAGACCCCCACCGCGCCACCGCGGCCACCTTGGCGGGCAAGCCCGAGCCCGAGGTGACCTCCCGCGAGCGCCAGCTGGCCAAGGCGGTCAACTTCGGGTTCCTGTTCGGCATGGGGGCGCCGCGCTTTCGCAGCTACGCGCACAGCAGCTACGGCCTCGAGCTCGACATGAACGAGGCCCGGCGCGCTCGCGAAGCATTCCTGCGCACCTTCCCCGGCATTGCGCGGTGGCACGACAAAGTCGGTCGGCTCGGTCGGGACTCCAGCAAATCGGTCACCGTTCGCACCGTGCTCGGCCGACGCAAGCGCTTCGAGGCGGGCAAGGTCTCGTTCAACGCCGCGCTCAACATCCCCGTCCAGGGCACGGCCGCCGAGGGCTTCAAGCTCGCGATGACCCGGCTGCCTCCGCGACTGGCGGACATCGGCGGGCGCGGAGTCTTGTGCGTGCACGACGAATACCTGGCCGAAGTCCCGCTCGCCGCAGCCGAGGACGGGCGACGCATCGTGGAGGAAACCATGCGCGAGGCGATGCAGGAGATCGTCACCAGCGTCCCCATCGAGGTCGAGGCCCACATCGCTCGAACCTGGGCCGACAAGTAGTGGCGCTCACGCCGTTTTCACGTTTGGCGCAGAACTTTGAACAAGCCATGAACAACTCCAATGCGTTGTTCGAGCTGCAATTTCGGCATTTATTGACCAATTGATTGCAGCCTGGAGAACCTGTGCAAAGGGTTTGTCGACTTCAGGAATCGCGGACCGGGCTCCCCTCCGGCGCACTCCACGAGGACTACGAACCATGCATCTGAAAAGCATCCCCTGCATTGCCCTGGCTCTCCCTCTCGCCCTCGCCACCGCCTGCGGTGACGACAGCTCGACCACCGACACCGGCAACGACGGCGGCTCGACGACGACCGATACCCCGGGCACCACGACGACGGACGACCCGGGCACTACGACCACCGACGATCCGCCGGGCACGACGACCACCGACGATCCCACGACCACCGACGATCCGGACTCTTCCTCCGGTGAGCCCCCGGCCGACGCCGAGGTCCGCGTCCTGCACCTGGGCGTCAACGCACCCGGCGTAGACATCTTCGCCAACGGCACCGGGCCCGTGTTCGAGAACCTCGAGTTCCGCAACAGCACCGACTACGCTCCCGTGCCCGCGGGCGACTACACCTTCGAGGTCTCCGTCACTGGGACGCCGGTCGAGGACGCCGTGCTCGCGCCCGAGCTCACCCTCGAAGCGGACACGGCCTACACCGCGGTGGCCATCGGCGACCTGAACGAGACCGAGGGTGCGCCGGGCCTGCAGGCCATCGCGCTGGTCGATGACGACGCCGATCTCGACGCCGCCGACGTGCGCATCACCGTCGTGCACGCCGCCCCGGCCGTCGGTCAGGTCGACATCTGGGAAATCTCGGGCGACCCGATCCCGCTGATCGAGGACGTGGACTTCGCCGCGAGCGCGACCCTGGACGACATCCCCGCCGGCCCGCTGGAGATCGGCGTGGACGTCAACGACGACGCCATGCCCGACCTCACCTTCAGCGTCGACGCGTCCCCGCTGGGCGGCACTCAGCTCAACGTCTTCGCCAACAACGACGAAAACGGCGACGTGGCGCTGGTGATTCAGCTGCCGGACGGCACCGTGTTGGCCGTCGATCCGAACCCGAGCTGACCACTCGGACTCGTCCCTCATCCCACTGCGCCGAGCATGACCCTCTCCTCCCCGGGGTCGTGCTCGGCGCTGCCTATTTCGGGGCCGAAGGCACGGAGGCCACGCCGGGGATGGCCGCCACACCACCAACGGGCGGCAACAAGAAGGGCACGAAGCGACCCTGCTTCCACACCATCCAGCGCAGCGACGGATCATCCAGTGGAGCTTCGAAGCGCACTCGAACCGAGGTCGGGCGCCCGTGAGCGACGCCCAGAATCTCCACGGACCACGTGCTCAGCTCCACCCGGTCCCCGACTCGCAGCGGATGGGCCGGCCCGCGCACCATCGTGGTGAAGGGATCGCCGAAGTAGCCCCCGACCGGCTGCAGCACCAGCGACTGCGCATCGGGCCGCTGCACGATCACGGGACCAAAGGTCGACCCCAGCGTACGTACGCGACGAGGCAAGCTGCGCCCGTCGTCGGCGGGGAGAAACCACATCGACGAGGGCACGAAGGTCGGCGGTGCATTGACGAGCACCAGGTCCTGCTGGGCCAGCGCCTCGTCGACCGGCATGCCCTCGGCGCTGCGTCCCTCGTGGGCATCGATCTCGGCCCCGCGCTCGAGGATCGTGTGCGGCAGGGTCCAGGCGGCCAGACCGAGGTGCACCACGACGACCGGCCCCGCCAAGACGCTGGCCAACGCCCGGCCCGACCAGCGCAGCTCGGAGTCGACGGCCACCGCCACCACTCCGGCCAGGGCCGCGCTGCTCCCCAGGCCGACCAGAAGCAACAACCGGTCGCTCACCGCCGCCGTCGCGGTGGGGAGCAGTGCCGCCGCCGCGCCCAACAGGCACGCCGCCAGCCCCCGATCGCGACGCAGCCGGGGGCTCAGGGCGAGCACGAGCAACACCACCGCCAGCCCGGCGCCTCGCCGCGCCGAGGTCCACGGCAACGGTAGCGCCGCCCAGGTCTCGGCACTCGGCCACGCCAGCGTCGCCAGGCACGACGCCGCGAGACGATCGGGCAGCAACGAGACGAAGGTCCCCCACTCGCGCACCGGGTCGACATAGACGCCGGAACCGTAGGCCCCGTAGCCGAGGCCCTCGTAGGCCAGGCGCCACGCGACGACCACCGACACCAAGGGCCACAGGGCGACCAGGGCTCGACGGACCCGCACGCCCCGAGAGTCGTCCCCCCCCGCCAGCGAAGGCTCGACGAGCAACGCGTAGGCGCCCAGGTAGCCGAGGGCAGCGATGGCCGACTCGCCCGATGCCAGCGCCAACGCCAGCGTCAGCGGCCCCCAGTAGCGCCCCGGTCTCCAGCCGTCGCGCCGCGCCCGGTCGTGCGCCAGCAAAGCGAGCACCACGAACACCGCGCTCATCAGCGCGTTGCGTTGGGCGATCCAGCCGACGGTGATCGCATGCGCATCATCGACGGCAAACAGCAGGGTCGCGAGGCCGGCGACCCAACCGCCGCCGAGCCACCGATGCAGCAATCGACCCACCGCGAAGACCAGTGCCCCGTACCAGGCCAGGTTCTGAGCGTGCATCCACCATGCGGCCTCCGGCCAGACCGCGTAGTCCAGCCAGTGAGTCGCGGCCGCCAGCGGGCGAAGAAACCGCAGGCGCAGCTCGGGCACCGTCCACCACGGCGAGGCCCCGATCTCCATCGCCGCCCGGTTGTGGTCCGCGTCGCCCGATGTGATCGCGAACAGATCCCACCATGGTCCACGCGCATGACCATGCAGGCCCGCCTCGACCCACGCCCGGTGCAGGTGGTCGTCGAGCTCGAGCCCCTGCGTCAGCGCAGGGGTCATGAGCATCACGCCGATCGCAGCGGCGAGCCACGAAAAACGCGGGTCGGCGAGCACCGCAGCGACGCGTCGCAGCCATGGCATGCGTCCGCGAGTCTACTCGCCCGCGCTCGAATTACGCGATATGCCGCGCAGGCGGCCTTCCTTGGCCCCTGCGCCGTAGACCCGACTAATCGAGTTGGGGAATGATCCCGTGGGTTTGCGAGCGCTCGATCTCATCGAGCAACGCCGCCTGGATGAGGTCCTCCGTGCGGTCCGACTGATGGACGAACTCGATCCCCACGTACTGTGCTCCGCCGTCGTGGATGCCCTTGCGCGCGACTCGAGCCAGGACTCGAATGCGAGGGTGCTCGGGAATCTGTAGATCGACTTCGACGACGGCGTCGATCGGGAGCGATGGACCTTCGGTCAGCAGCGCGCCGCAAACCGACAGGTTCCGTACGGTGTAAAACTGGTACCCCGCGGAGGTGCGCAATGTGGCTCGCACTTCGCTCAGCGTTCGCGGGAAACGGCGTCGCTCTTGCGCGCTGATTGCTGGTAACTCTTGCTCGACTACGTTTTGAATCTCCATTGCTTCATGCCCTTCGTCACACTTTCGAGACGAACAGGGGCCGCAATACGTCGCAAGTACGCGCCACCCACCAAAACCCGGGGGCGCCTACGGGCATGACAATCAATCCAAAGTAACGATGCGACGAATCGCTCCGACCACCGGCTCGATCCGGTTTCCAGTGTACGGCAAACACCGGGCTTGAGAACCGCTTTTTTCGAAGAAATCGGTTCACGTGTATCGGTCGAACGGCGACTCGACTCATCAAAAAGACACGCGTAGAGCGGGTGCCGCAGCGCACTCGGTCATCATGCTTGTGACACCGAGGCGCGACCGCCGAGCTGTCATGGTCGATCGAGCGGGACCACATTGGTCCCTCCCACTCGCACTATCATTCATTGCTCCGATCGAGAGCATGTGATGCACGGTCGGTGGCTCGATGCCCGAGACGCCCGAGGCCGCATGAACCGACCCGGGCCCTTGGCTACCGGGGCGGATCGAGTGCTTCCGCATCGCCGCACACTCGTCGCTCACCGCAGCCAGTGGCGTTCGCAGGCGGGTCGATCCTGACCGCGCAGACGGGCGTGTGTCGTTGCCCTACTCTGAAATCACGATGGCTGGCTCGACGAAGCTGCGCAACCCGACTCGCTGGGTCCTCACCGCCTACATCGCCGAAGGCGTTCCCTTCGCCATGGTGATCTGGGTGGCGGGCACCCTGTTCAAGGACTTGGGGCACTCGGACAGCGAGATCACGATCGCGACGGCCAGCGTCGGAATCGCGTGGTCGCTCAAGCCGCTATGGGCGGCCTTCCTCGACATGTTCCGCACGAAGAAGTTCTTCGTGCTGGCCATGGAGGTGCTGATGGCCGCGACCCTGGTCGGCATCGCGTTCGCCCTGCCCATGGCGAACTACTTCCAGATCATCATCGCGCTCCTATGGGTGCTGGCCTTTGCGTCGGCCACCCAAGACATCTGCGTCGACGGCATCTACATCACCGCGCTCGACAAGGACAAGCAGGCCGCGTTCATCGGCGTGCAGGGCATGGCGTGGAACCTGGGGCGGGTCTTCGCGACCGCGCTCATCGTGGGCATCGCCGGCTACCTGCAGAGCAACGGCGGACAGGACGTCCAGACCGCGTGGACCTGGGCCATCTTGGCCTGCGCGGCCACCATGGCCGCCATGGCGACGTATCACTGGCTCGTGCTGCCCACGGGCTCGGTGGCGCGTCGCCCCGACGACGCCAAGGAGGTCGTGTTCACGTTCGGCCGAACCATCCTCGCCTTCTTCCAGAAGAAGTCGATCGTCGGGATGCTGGTCTTCGTGTTCTTGTTCCGCAGCGCCGAGGGCTTGCTGCTGGTCGAGGCCCCGCTGTTCTTGCAGGCACCCATCTCCGAGGGCGGCATCGGACTATCGCTGCTCGACAAGGGCATCATCGACGGCGGCATCTCGACCGGGGTCACCATCATCGGCGGCCTGCTGGGCGGGGTGTTCGTCTCCCGCTACGGGCTGCCGCGCACGCTGTTCTTCCTCGCGCTGTGCATCAACATTCCCAACCTGACTTACGTGTACCTGAGTCAGGTCGCGGAGCCCGGCGTGCAGGTCTCGTTCACCACCGTCGCGGTGATGGCTGCCATCGAGAAGTTCGGCTACAGCTTCGGCTTCGTGGGCAACATGCTGTACATGATGCAGCAGATCGCGCCGGGCAAATACACGATGACCCACTACGCGTTCGCGACGGCGCTGATGAACCTGGTGCTCGTGCCCACCCAGATGGCCAGCGGCCCGCTCGCGGACTGGCTGGGCTACCGGCACTTTTTCATCTTCGTGATGGTCGCCACCATCCCGTCGCTCATCGCCGCCTGGTTTGCGCCCTTCCCCAACCCGCAGAGCAGCGACGAGGCCGACGCCGAGCCGCCCCCCGACTGAGCGGCTCAGACATGACCGCCGGTCTCGGGTTGAGCCGGCCACACCTCGGGGCTCGGAATCCATGCGGATTCCGGGCCCTGCTCGCGTTCGCGTCGGGAGCGCAAAAACCGACACCGAGCGTCGAAAAAGAATCATCAATTGCCCCGACATGTCGCCTCTATGGCTCCGGGGCGGCTCGCTGCCACCACTGGTTTTGGCTTTCGCGAGCCTCTGAAGGCACCACTGCATGGAACTCGACCAACCCTCCCGCCCTCATCTTCGCGCCTTGGTAGCCGGGGCCGCCCTACTGTCGTGGGCCTCTGGCTGCACCGAATCGCCGGAGTTCGGGACGTTCGGCACTCAGGGCGACGGCGGCGTGTCCATCGGCGACACGACCCCCACCGGGACGGCGGCGACCGAGGCGGACGATGGCGAGGACGAGACCGGCGAGAAGCTGGACGCGGGCAGCAGCAACACGGGCCAGCCCCCCAACTGCGGTGAGGGCGGAGGCGGCATGGGCCTCCAAGAGGTCGAGTTCAGCAACATCTGGGTCGCCAACAGCCCCCAGGGCACCGTCTCCCGCATCGACACCCGCACGGGCGAAGAGATCGGCCGCTATGCGACCGGCCCCACCACGGGCTCCGACCCCTCGCGCACCACGGTGAACCTCGTCGGTGACATCGCGGCCCTCAACCGCGGCGACGGTGGCTCGGTCATCAAGATCGCGGCCGAGGAGGAGCGCTGCATCGACCGCAACGGCGACGGCACCATCCAGACCTCGACCGGCCCCGATAACGTCCTGCCCTGGGACGAGGACGAGTGCGTGGTGTGGAGCAAGACGCTGCACGCCGGGGCTCGAGCGGCCGCCTGGGACTCGGGCAACGACCCCGAGCAAGAAGATTGCGTGGGTGAGCCGAGCCTGTGGGTGAGCGCGCTCGATACCGGTTCCACCGTGCACGTCTGGCGCCTGGCCGGCGAGACCGGCGACGAAGAAGGCACCGCCACCATCTCCGGCTGGGACGGCTCGGCCGAGTGGGGTGGGCTCTACGGGGGCGCCGTGGACCAGGGGCGCAACTTCTGGGCCATCGGCAAGACCAACGCCGCCTTGTTCCGCGTCGACTTCGAGACGATGGACGTCCAGCGCTGGGATGCGCCGGGTGTCGATCGGCTCTACGGCATCGCGATGGACAAAGAGGGCAACCCCTACGTCACCGCCGAGTTCAACAACCAGCTGCTGCGCTTCGACGTGGCCTCCGAGAGCTGGGAGACGCTCGCCACCGTCGACGGGATCCTCCGGGGTCTGGCCGTCGACGGGGATGGCGATGCATGGATCGCGACCAACCAAACTTGTGGCATGGCTCGTTACCACCACAATGACGGAAGTGTCGACTTGATCAACCTACCGGAGTGCAACATCCCGGTAGGAGTGAGTATCGACATCGACGGATTCGTATGGGTCGTCGACCAATGGGCGGGTGCGCCTCCCTTCGGTCGAGCCCACAAAGTCGATGCAGAAACCTATGGCATCGAGCTCACGGTCATGGGGCTCGACACACCCTATACCTATTCCGACATGACCGGTGCGGGGCTGAATTTGGTCTCCCACCCGCCTCAGGGCTAGTTTTTCGTCAACGTCCACAAGTCCGCGCGCCTCGCCGGCACCACCTCGTGGGGTGGGCCGGACGAGGCGTCGTCTTTTGTGGCACTTCGCCGATCTCGCACGACCTCGGAAGGGACTATTCCGTTCCAAATCGAGTCCTGCAAAATTGGCCGATCTCATGACTCGATGTGACGATCATCGTTGTATTCCGCCCACACATCTGCATATGCTCCCACCATGGGATGGAGATGGTGGGCCGCAACGGCGGCGGGGGTTTGTAGTGTGCTTTCGACCGGCGCGTGCACCAATGACGTGCCCTTCGATGGCTTCACGAACGGTACGGCAGGCACGCCTACGATAACCGCTGCCGACGGCACCGCCGACGCTACGGCGACCGCCGCCGCCGACGGCACGGCCGACGGCTCCGGCGGCGGCGAGCTGCTCGATGCCGGCGGTGGCACGGCCGGCATTCCCTGCAAGGGCGGTGGCCCCAGCGGCGAGGTCGAGTTCAGCTACGCCTGGATCGCCAACTCGCCCGATAGCACGATTTCCAAGATCGATACCTACACCGCCACCGAGGTCGCCCGCTACAGTGTCTCGGCCGTGCCCGCGGGTACCGTGCTGGTGGGCCCCTCGCGCACCTCGGTGGGCATCTACGGCGACATGGTCGTGGCCGACCGCAGCGGCGGCCTGGCCAAGATCTACGCCCGCACCGACGAAGACTGCGTCGACCTCGACGGCAACGGGGTCATCGATACCTCGCAGGGCTCCACCGCCCTGCCCTATGGCGCCGACGAGTGCCTCGCCTGGCACATCGAGATTCCCCGCGCCGAAGGCATCTACGAGGACCGCCGCGGGCCTCGAGCCGTGCAGTGGACGGGCCCGCGCTCGTGCGACTTCGCCGATGCCGACGTCTGGGTCGCGTTCTGCAACGAGACCGACGACGACGTCACCGTATGGCTGGTCGACGGCGAGACCGGCTTCATCGACGTCGAGATCCCCATCCCCAACTTCAACTGCGAGATGATGGGTCCCTACGGTGGTGCGCTCGACCCCGACAACAACTTCTGGTTCGTCGACGGCGACACCGAGCACAACCTTTATCGCGCCGACATCGACTGCCAGCCGAGCGCCGACAACCCCTGCTATGAGCGCTTCGTCCCGCCCGACGCCAACATGGACGCGTATGGCATCACCGCCGACCGCTACGGTCGCGTGTGGATGGCGGGCGTGAACAACAGCCTCTACTACTACGACATCGACAGCGGGCAATGGTTCAACTTCAAGGCCGAGGTCGACGCGTTCTTCAACGGCCTGGCCGACTCCCTCGGGGGTGATGCCGACGCCCTGCGGGTCAACATCCTGCGCGGCCTGATGATGGACGCCGACGACACCCTTTGGATCGCCACCGTGCAGGCCTTCGGCGGCGGGCCCTACCCCGGCGTGCTGCGAGTGGACACCACCACGTCGCCGTTCACCTATCAGTACTACAGCAATGAGACGCTCGGCCCCGAGCTCCAACATGCGGCCGGCATCAGCATCGACGTCGAGGGCAGCGTGTGGCTGGTCGACACCTTCAGCAACGCCGCCTACAAGATCCCGCCCGAGGCTCCGTCCAACTACATTCGCGTGGGTGGGCTCAACCAGCCCTATACGTACAGCGACATGACCGGCTTCGGGCTCCTCCAGATCGCCACCACGCCGACCGGCTAAGCCGGATCCAATCGGTCTCCAGCAACGCCACGCGCCCGGCCGGTCGCGTGGCGTCGTGCGTTCGGGCGTGACCGCGCTTGGCAGTCGCGCCAACCTGGTTGGCGTCCGAGGTTCCCGTCATGGGCCCGAATCAACGTTCCTCGGGCGAATCAGGCCGGGACAGGGCTGGCATGTCGTTTGCTGTCATCTTGGGTCGATGGGGTCTCGGTGCACTCGCTCGCTCCTGTTGAGCACGGCCGGCGTTCTGCTCGGCTGTGGGGACCCAGTGGCGATCGAGCCCGAGCCGGCCCCCACCAGCGTGCACGGTGAGCCCTGCGACGAAGCGCCGGTGCCTCCCACCTACGAGGTCATCGACGAGCACTGCAATGCGTGCCAGTGCCTGGACGGCGCGTGGAGCTGCTTCGACGCGGGCGACAGCTGCATCCAAGCAGCGCTGGCCGATCGTCGGGCCGAGGTCCTCGTCGTGGTGGACGACTCCTCCTCCATGGGTGCGCAGCGCCAGGCTCGGCTCGCGCGGGGCTTGTCGTCGCTGACGCAGGCGCTCGCCACTGTGGCCGATCCGGTGCGGCTGCGGGTCGGCATCACCACCACCGATCTCGGCAACCCGGTCTGCGATCCGGCGACCGCCAAGGACGGCGAGCTGCTCGTGCGCAGCTGTCAGGAACATCTCGACGACTTCGCCCCGCCGGTCGGCCTCACCGAAGTCTCGATCCCGGACGACGCGGCCCAGCTCGCCTGCGAGGCCCACTGCGAGCTCCCCGAGCTTCGCACCACGCCGACCCCGACCGCTGTCGATCCCACCGCGCGAGCCCGCCCCTGGCTCGAGCGCTACGGCGAGACCACCAACATCGAAGGCGACGCCAGCTTCGACCAGGCGCTGGCCTGTGCGCTCCCCCAGGGCCTGCGAGGCTGCGACTTCGAGTCACCGCTCGAGGCCACCCGACGAGCCCTCGAGCGCTCCCAGGACCCCAGCGACCCGATGTACGGCTTCGCGAGCGAGGACTCGTCGCTCACCGTGCTGGTGGTCACCGACGAAGTCGATTGCTCGTCCAACGAGCCGTGGGACACCGTGTTCGATCCCGAGGGCACGCGACGGTTCTGGAGCGACCCCGAGGCGGACGCACCGACCTCGGCGGTGTGCTGGAAGACCGGAGTGCAGTGCAGCGGAGGCCCGGGCGTCTACGATGGCTGTGAGGCGGTCAACATCGACACCGCCGAGCACGTCGGCATCCCCAACGACAACGCCGTGCTCGTCCCCATGGATTGGATCGTGCGCGACATCTCGCGCAGCGGCCCGCGCGACATCAACTTCAACGTCATCGGCGGGGTCCCGATCGGCTACTCCACGGGCGAGGCCGAGCTTCAGTACAGCGATGCGCTCGACGATCCCGCGCAGGCGCAGCAGTACGGCGTGGGGCCGGGCTGCGTCGAGCAAGCGGGCCAAGCCATGCCCCCGGTACGCATGCTCGCCGCCGCCTCGCGCCTCGGTAGCCGCGGCCGCTCGGGCGTGTACTCGGCCTGCGCCGACGACTATGGCCCCGCGCTCGCGCAGGTCGGGCAGACCATCGCCGACGACCTCGACCCCGGTTGCTATTCGGCCTGCGCGGCGCTCGACCCGGAGCCCGAGTGCGTCGTGTGGAGCGAGGTCCCCCAGCCCGACGGGACCATCGACCACGTCGAGCTGCCGGCCTGCGAGGGCGATCGGCCGCCGCAAGGACACGGCCAGTGCTACGTGACCCGCCACGGCGACACGCTCACCGACGAGTGCCGAGCGTGGGGGTACAACCTGGAGCTGGCCCTACGCCACGATCCCACCGCGGTGCCCGCGGGCGGCCCCGCGCTGGCCGTTTGCCGCGCTTCGGAGTCCCCTGGCACCGACTGCGGCGGTTGAGCGCGACGGCAGCTCAGGGTGGTGAGCGCAGAGAGTGCAGGTCCTCCGGGTCGAAGCACAGCGTGATCGCGGACTCGGCCGTGTGCTGGCAGACGGTACGGCCCCGCGGGTCGAAGTCGAAACAAAAGCGGCTCCCCTCGGTCCGACGACGATGGTCGTGGAGCAGGAGACGGTGGGCACCGACGTCCCCCGCGGGCGTACCATCGGAAAACCAGATCGGCGTGTGGGCGTGCGCCACGAGATCGCGCGGACCGAAGCCGCCACAGGTCGTACCCTTCCCGATGAGCGGCGGTGCCACGCTGTATTCGACCCCCTCGGTCTCGCCCCTCACCCGTGCACAGGGAGCCCTCAGCTCCACCTGCGTATCCATCACGCGCCGGGCGCGGGTGTGTTTGTGGAGCGTGACCGAGACCTCGTCGTTGCCGGGCAGGTCGCACGCATCGCCGCAGTCCGGGTCGACGAAGCGCTGGACCTCACCGACAGAGGAGTAGATCGGTCGATACACCCAGCCGATGGAGTCCGCGGCGATCGGCACGGTGATGGTCATCGTGTCCGTCGTCACCTCGACGCGCTCGTCGCTGGGCTCGGGGGACGACGAGACGGGCAAGCCCGGCCACAGCTCGACCCACATCGTGCCGAACCGCGCCCGGAAGCGCTCCGTGAGCACGGGCTGGAGCTCGTCTCGGTGGACCCACAACGAGACGTCGACGCCGCGCAACAGCGAGCTGTGCCCCGCGTGGCAACCCGTGGACTCGTAGTTCTGTGGCCCGCTGAGGATGCCGTAGTAGTCACCCCGTCGACGGGTGGCTCGAACGACGACGAGGTTCCGCTGCGGCTGCAGGTGCTCGGCCGCGTCGGGTGGACGCAGGGGGCTGGACTGCGCCGTCTCGTTGGGAGCGATCCGCACTCTGGCATCGGGCCGAAGGAGGACGAAGCCGAGCAAGGGCTCGTCGACGCTCGCGGGCGCGGTGACCGAAGGCGCGGACGATGGCTCCGCGACCGGAGCGCAGGCCCACCCGAGGGCCACGGCCCCCCACAGGGACCGGGCAAGGCATCGACCCGCAGCGGCGGGCGAGCGGGGGCGAGCGATGGAGGCTGAGGGCCGGGGCATGGGAACGCGGCGACGGGCATGGACAACCTGCCGCGCTCGAGGTTCCCACGGAGGCGCAGACGCAACAACGCCGCGCGAACCGAGTCGGCTCGCGCGGCGCAGTGAACGAGAGGCGGCGACTAGTAGAAGCCGACCTGGTCGATCGCGTAGTCGAAGTCCATCCCGGCGCCGACCTGGAACTGGACCGACATCAGCGTGGCGGGATCGAAGGTCGCCTCGAGGCCCCAGCCCTCTTGGAAGGCCTCGGCGAAGTCGACGGTGTACTGCGTCCACTCGTCGGTGAGCGGGACGATCTTGCCGTGGGCGTCGTCGCACTCGTCCTCGCAGGTACCACCCGCGTCCACGGCCACGACGCCCTCGACGAGGAGCTTGACGCGAATGGGCACGGTGCCGCGAGCATGGAACACGATGCCTTGGTGCGCGCTGGCATCGTAGGGCATGCGGATGCCGTCGCCGCCATCGGGATC
This sequence comes from Myxococcota bacterium, assembly GCA_039028615.1. Taxonomy (GTDB): domain Bacteria; phylum Myxococcota_A; class Polyangia; order Nannocystales; family Nannocystaceae; genus Paraliomyxa. Next base: position 634,071 of record JBCCHT010000001.1, read on the forward strand.
ACCCTCGTTGTTGAGGTCGACGCCCACGCCCGCGCCCCACGTGGTGAAGCCGGTGCCGCTGGTCTGCGCTTGGAACAGGCTGGTGCCCGGGCCGCCCGCGGTGGGCTCGAAGGGCGTGGGCGGCAGCTGCTCGGAGCCCTTGGTCTCGTCGTTGTAGGTGTACCAGGCGCCCTGGCGACCGTTGGCGGCCAGGATGAGCGGGTCGCCGTCCTCGAGGTCGTCGATCATGTTGCCGGGCTCGATCTCGATGTCGTTGGAGCCGGAGCCCGTCTCGCCGCCGCCGCTGCCGTCGTCGCTGCCGTCGGCGCCATCGGTCGCGCCGTCGGTGGCTCCGTCGTCGCCGTCGGTGGCTCCGTCGTCACCCGTACCGCTCGGGTCCACGCCGCTGGCGTTGGTCGTGCTGCTCGACTCGCTCGAGTCACACGCGACGGACACGAAGCCCATGCTCAAAGCACACAGCATCCCCATGAAAACTTTCGTATTGGACATTTGCCTTCCAGACCTTTCTCGTCGATCGTTGAGTATTCACGAAGCGGGCCCGAACCTAGCCCGCCATCAAAGCGGTACGAACGATTTGTCCGGCCGCACTGGGCGTACCCGCCCAGTCGTTGATCAGCGAGGGGAAGTCACACCCCCCCGGGTACCAAGCCCACGCGGTCCACGACAGATCGCGCTGGGCCGCGTAGGAAATTAGCTGGGACAGATATTCGGTCGAACAATCGAAGGTGCCGAACTCGGTGATGAGCACGGGATGGTCCGCCGTCAGGTTGCCCCAGTCGCCATCCCAGTCGCTCGGGCCCTTGCCCGGCAAGTCGTAGGGATGCGTGGCGTAGGTGATGTTGTAGCCGCTGAGCGGAGTGCCGGGCACTCCCGACAGGTCGTAGCCATAGTCGAGGCCGCCGAGCACCACCAGGTTGTCGGCCCCCGAGTTACGCACGGTATCGTAGAGGGTCTGCATGCCCACGGCCATGAAGCCGTCGCCGCTGTCTCCTCCGTCGCGCCAGACCTGCCAGGTGACGTCGTGGGGCTCGTTGTACAGCTCGAAGATCACCCGGCCGTCATCCGCGTAGCGCTGCGCGACCTGAGACCAGAACAACACCGAGTGGTTGTCGGCCATGCGTTGCTGACCGGGCGTGACGCCCCAGTCGCCGCGGTCGGACCAATGAAGATCGAGGATGACGTCCATCCCGGCCGCGTGGGCCCACTCGATCTGCTGGTCGATGCGCTCGGGGTAGCCGGGGGCGTACACGACTGATCCCTCCAGCCAAAAGCCTTGGTTGAGCGCGATGCGGACGGCGTTGGATCCCCAGCTCGCCATCAGCTGATAGTCCTGGGGACTGAGGTCCTCCCCCATGTCGTTCCACTCGAGCGAGGGTCGGTCGACACCGCGAAACACATGGGGCGTGCCCGACTCGTGATAGATGGTGTTGCCGAGGACGTAGTAGCCGTCCGGTGCGGTCGGCGGCTGCTCTTGCCCGCCCGTGCTCTCGTCCCCGGTGCCCGTCTCGTCGTTACCGTCGGTAGCTTCGGCCGCGTCGTCATCACTCGCAGCCGTGTCCTCGACCCCCTGAGTCCCTTGTCCGGAGTCCGTCGCGACGTCCGTGCCGAAGGCTCCGTCGTCGCTGCTCCCGACCGTGCACGCCAGCGGGAGCGCCGCGACTACGAGGCTCCACGCGGTGGACCGGCGTCGCGCTGGCCCCTGGTCAATGCCCGATTGCACTGGGGTCGAAGTGGCGACACGCCACCGAAATCGATGACTATTTTCCACTTTGTCCTTCCGGCACGGCATTTTCGGCGATGATCTGCCGATAGAAGAGCGCGCTGTCCTTCAGGCGACGCTCCTGCGTCTCGTAGTCGACCCAGACGATCCCGAACCGTTGCGAGTAGCCGAATTGCCACTCGAAATTATCCATTAGCGACCAGACGAAGTACCCACGCAGTGGTACGCCATCTTCAATCGCACGATGCGCTTGCTGTAAGTGGCCTCTGAGGAAGCTCAGGCGGCGCATATCCGGGATCGAGCCATCCTCGGCTGGGCCCGTATCGTAGCTGGCGCCGTTCTCCGTCACGAACAGCGCGTTGGGCTGGTAATCGAGATGAACCCGCAGCAAGGTCTCCCAAAGCCCCTCGGGATAGCTCTCCCAGCCCATTGCGGTGATCTCGTCGCGGAGCCCGGGTTGCTCCCACGCTCCTTCGTCCTCTTCGGGCTCGGGGAAGCGCACCGATCGCACGATGTTGCGTCGGTAGTAGTTGATGCCGAGAAAATCGATAGGTGCCGCGATGGCGGCTTCATCCCCCGACTGGACCTGCGGCAAGCCGGAGGCCGGCACGACTTCCTTGTCCCTAAAGTAGTCGAGCATGTCCTCGGGGTAGCCACGGCCGAAGACCGGGTCGAGGAACCACCGGTTGAAAAGGCCGTCGTGCAGCCGACGCGCGCGGCGAACTTCGGGCTCCTCGGACGCGCCGTGCATCGGAGCCAGATCGAGCGTGATGCCCACCTGCGCCCCGGAAACGTGGCTGCGAATGGCCGGCACCGCCCAGCCGTGCGACAGCAGCATGTGGTGCGCGGCAGCCAGAGCCGCCCCCGCATCGCGCACGCCCGGCGCGTGCGCCCCGACGTGGTAGCCGATCATGCTGGCGACTCGCGGCTCGTTGTGGGTGACCCAGTGGGCGACGCGATCGCCCAGGCGTCGGGCCACGATCTCCGCGTAGTCGGCGAAGGCCTGCGCGGTCTCCCGCTTCGGCCAGCCGCCCTCGCGATGGAGCGCCAGCGGCAGATCCCAGTGATAGAGGGTGACGTACGGGGTGATGCCCGCCTCGAGCAGGCCGTCGACCAGCCGCGAATAGAAGTCCAGACCCGCTTCGTCGACGGCGCCTCGCCCCTGCGGCAGCACGCGCGGCCAGCTGATGGAGAAGCGGTACGCGTGAAGGCCGAGCTCGCGCATCAGCGCGATGTCCTGCGAAAATCGCTGCACGTGGTCGCACGCGACGCGACCGTCAGTGCCGTCGCTGATCGCTCCGGGCTGCCGACAAAAATCGTCCCAGATGGAATCGCCCCGGGAATCTGCCGCCCCTTCGATCTGAAAACAGGAGGTCGCGGCTCCCCAAATGAAGTCGCGCGGGAAGGCGAGGTCGGCCATCGCTCCCCCTCCAGAGCAAGAACCGTGCGCGCCCACGAACCCAGTAATTTGGCTGGGATTGGTCCGCTGGCCCAGGTCGGCACGGATCATTCCCTTCCTGTTTTCAGGCCGGTCGGACCACTGTGCTCCGCCACCTACACACCGGACCAACGTTCGGAATGAACGAAGCCGTGCGGAAAAGAATCATCAATTGTTTTGGGGTCTCACCACAACAGAACACGAGGACGGAGCAGGCCACGGCCGCGATTCAAAGCGGCTCCGGGTGGAAGAGTCGCCGCGACATGAGTTGCAGGCCTGAAGCCGATCAAACCACGCAGGCAGACGGGAACGGGGACATGGAAGAGAATTTCAACGCGGTGTCGTGCAGGTCGGACGAGGTTGCGACCGACTCCTACTTTGCGGGTGACTTGAACGGGCGTTACCAGGAGCCCACGGGGCCTCAACCCCAGGCGATGACGGTGACGGCCACGAGCGAGCCCGACGACGGTTCTTTCGGACGAGTGGTGGGCAGCAGCCCGGCGATGCGCCGGCTCTACCCGCTTTGTCGGCGGCTGGCCGACTCCGAGCTCCCGCTGGTCATCGGCGGCGAGACGGGCACGGGCAAGGAGCTGCTCGCCGAGTCGATTCACGAGGAAGGCGTGCGGCGCAACGGGCCCTTCGTGGTGCTCGACTGCACCTCGATTCCCTCGAGCCTCGCCGAAGCCACCCTCTTTGGCCACGAGAAGGGCGCGTTCACGGGCGCGACCGAGGCTCGCCGAGGCCTCTTCGAGGACGCCGACGGCGGCACCTTGCTGCTCGACGAGATCGGTGACCTCGACTTCGAGCTGCAGGCCAAGCTCCTTCGCGCGCTCGAGCGCTCGGAGATCACCCGCGTCGGCTCGACCAAGCGCATCAAGGTCAACGTCCGCTTCATCGCGGCCACGCGCCGCGATCTGCTCGAGCTCGTTCGCGAGGGCAAGTTCCGCGACGACCTCTACTATCGACTCGCGGTCACCCACATCAAGCTGCCCGCGCTGCGCGAGCGCCAGGGCGACCTCCCGCGACTGGTCAAGACCTTCTGGGACCGCATGGGTGGCGACGCCCAAGGCCCCTCCGACGAGCTGCTCGCCGCATTTGCCCGCTACGACTGGCCCGGCAACGTCCGCGAGCTGCACAACGCCGTGGCCCGCTGCGTCGCTCTGGGCGAGGACACCTGGATGGAGGACACGGCTCGACGCGAGCGCATCGCGACCACGCCCGCCAACGGACCTCAGCCCGCGCCCATCCCGACCGACATGGAGCTCGAGCTCGGCATGTTCGAGGAGATCCTCAAGATGGGCCTCCCGCTGCCCAAGGCTCGCCGCCGCATCGTGGCGGAGTTCGAGCAGCTCTACGTTCAGCGCGCCCTCGAGGAGAGCGGCGGCAACGTGACCCAAGCAGCGCAAGCCTCGGGGGTCGGCAGCCGCTACTTCCGACTCATCCGGGCCCGCGGACACAAGCTCCAGCAAACAGCCTAACCGACCGACCAACGTTGGCCGCGTCCCAGCGCGGCCCGGGACCCCGAGTGCAAGAGAGTGCATTCGGGGTTCTTTGCGTTCGGATACACGACGATACACAAACGCCTCGGATTGAAATGGCGGCGCCGGGGCGACCTGGTCATGATCAGAGGCATGACTCGCAAGGACTTCCTCCGGCTGTGCTCGATCCTGGGCGTGGGCATACCCGGACTCCCGTGGCTCGGTGGCTGTGGCGACGAAACCGGCGAGGGCGACGGCGGCTTCAGCGGTGGCGGCAGCGGCAGCGGCAGTGGTGGTGACGCGAACGTCGAGGGTCGCGGACACGTGCTGATCCTCGGCGCGGGCGTGGGCGGCCTGTCCGCGGCCTACACTCTGCAGCGCATGGGCGTCGATTTCACCATCCTCGAGGCGTCGAATACCTACGGCGGCCGGGTCAAGATCGATCGCGACTTCGCAGACTTCCCGATCCCGCTGGGCGCCGAGTGGATCGAGACCGGCACGGGCTTCCTCGAAGAGCTCGTGGACGATCCCGGCGTGGAGGTCGACGTCGCGACGTTTCCCGATGGCCAGGACCACAAGTTCCGCGGCTCCTCGTGGCTCCAGTTCTTCGAGCAATTCATCCTGCCCTCCGTCGACGATCGCATTCGGTACGGCGAGCGCGTCACCTCGGTGAACTACGAGGGCGACATCGTCGAGGTGACCACCGACCAGGGCGTGCACCTCGCGGAGCGCGTGATCGTCTCGGTTCCGCTGCGCATCCTCCAGGTGGGCGACATCGGTTTCCAGCCCGCCCTCCCCTCGTGGAAGCGCGAGGCGATCGATGGCGTGCCCGTGTGGGATGGCTTCAAGGCGTTCTTCGAGTTCTCCGAGAACTTCTACGAGTCCGGCCCGGGGGTGGTCGATCCCGTCGCCGATGCAGGAGGCCAGAAGCTCTACTACGACGCAGCTTGGGGTCAGAATTCCTCCCGCCACGTCCTCGGCCTGTTCACGGTGGGCGAGCCCGCTCGCGACTACACCGAGCGATCGGGCGACGAGCTGCGTGACTTCATCCTCGCCGAGCTCGACGCAGCCTTCGAGGGTCGTGCGACCGCCACCTATCTGAACCACGTCGTCCAAGACTGGGGTGACGAGCCGCTGGCCAAGGGTGCCTATCTCGCCGACAACGCCGACTACGAGGTCGTTCAGCAGCTCGGTCGGCCGGTGGCCAACAAGCTGTTCTTCGGCGGGGGCGCATACACCGACGGCGAAGACTGGGTCTCGGTGCACGTGGCCGCGCGCTCGGGCCGAGACGCCGCCGTTCGGTTGGTGTCGTAGCCCAGGACTCGCATCGAGACGGTCCCGAAGCCCGCGGTGAATAGCATCGCCGCCGCGCCGTGACCTACGGGTATGCGGTTCGACGGAGGTGCTCGATGAACATCAATCTATGCCTACGAAGAGGGCTCGTCGCTCTGTGCCTCGTGTCGGCATGCGATGACGGAGCGGCCGCGGACTCGGATCGAACCGGCGAGATCATCTCGAACCTGCTCGAAGCCGGCTATCCACGCGACGATCTCGACGTCGACGACGACGGGCGGGTCACGGTTCAGGGCGACATCGCGATGAGCTTGCGCGCGTCTCGCGAGCAACGTGCCCCCCAGACTCGATTTCGACAGTACTTCACCACCAACAAGGTCGCGCGCTGCAATCGGGCCATCAAGGTGCTCGTCGACGAAGATCTCGACGCCGAGTTCCGTGCACGGGTCGCCGAGGCGCTGGTCGTGTGGAACTCGGTGGGCTCGGGTCTGTCGTTTTCCCTCACCGATGAATTCGGCGAACAAGACGTCTGGATCTGGGGCTCCAACGAGCCCCTCGCGCCCGGGGTGTTGGCCTTGAGCCTACCCCCCGAGGGAGGCCTGCCCGGCGAGTCGATCGCCGTGGGCCCGCTGCTATTGAGCCAGTCCCCGCGCTTCCAGAAGCACACCATGATCCACGAGATCGGACACACGGTGGGGCTGCGCCATACCGACTTCAACAGTCGGGCGAGCTGCTCGAAGCGAGAAAACGAAGGTGCGGGCGACGTGGGCGCGGAGTGGATCGAAGGAACCTCGGTCGCCCATCCCAGTGACACGCAGTCTCCCGATCCCCTGTCCATGTTCAACGCGTGCTCCTCTCGTACGGCACCGCCGATCGTGTTCTCGCCCGACGACGTCCTGGCGATCCTCACCGTCTACCCGCGTTGATCCGCTTCAACCACGAACGAGCCCGGGCACTCGCCGCAATGGCCAGCCCCGGGCTCGACTGCGATCGAAACGACGACCGCGAGAGCGCTACCACCAGAAGGTGGCGCGAACGGAGACGACCTGCTGGTCGGGGATCCGCGTCGGCGCGCCGCGGTTGCCCGCTTCCTGGTTGCCGCTGGTGGCACCGAAGCCGGAGGGCGGCACGGGAGCGCTGGGCGGCTGCACGCACAGCTGAGAGTCACCCATCGGATCGCACTCGCGCTGGTTGTACAGGTAGCGCGAGTACTGGATCGACAGCTCCTCGCGCGTGATCCAGTTGGTGCGGAAGATGAGCCGCGGCGAGACCACCGAGAACGACTGCTCCGGGATGCGGGAGTTGGGCTGCACCCGGTCGTAGCGGGTCGCCACCGCGAGCCAGCGTCGGGCGTCGAAGCGAAGATCACCGCCGTACTTGAACTTGGTGATGCCGTCGATGTCCGGGTCGTCGCTCGCGATCTTGTTGAACATCGTGTAGAGCTTGAGGCTGAGGTCCATGCCCTCGCCCCACCACTGGTCCCCCTTGCGGATCCGCTGCACGCTCTGCTCGGCCTGGGCCATCACGGTGTAGATGTCACCGTTGCCGTTGCTCGAGGTGGTGGGCCCGTTGAGGTAGTTGTCGATGATGCCGAAGGTGAACTGACCGGCACCGCGGGAGTGGATGACCTCGATGCTCGGCCCCACCGATTGCGCGTGACGGGCTTGGATCACCGAGAACGCGGCGTAGTAGTAGCCCAGCCGTCCCCAGTTGATCCGCAGGTCGGGGCCGGCGACGGTCATCGACCCGTCGGGCGGATTCTCGACGAAGTCGGCGTTGGCCTCGGACCCGATGCGGTCTTCCTCGCGGGCCAGGGCCTGCAGGAAGTGACCCCCCAGGGTGATCTTCCGCTTGTAGTCGAAGCCGATGTGGGCGTGGTGCAAGAAGGTGAAGCGCGCGAGGTTGAAGACCCGCGGGTCGGGGCGCGTGGCACCGACGCCGTGCTCGAGCGTGATGGTGAAGTCCTTCACCATGATGTCGAGCTTGCCCGCCTCACCCATCGAGTGAGTCCGGCCGAAGGCGTAGGTATCGAGCTCACCCGCGTCGTAGCGCCCGGCTGCGCCGTAGCGATTGTCGAAGGAGCCGACCTTCCAGCTCAGCTTCAGGTACTTGCTCGGCAGCTTCGGCTGGATGGTGACGAAGGCCTGCGCGATGCCGAACTGGGCGTTGTTTTCCTTCCACGCCGCGTCGGTGAAGTTGAAGCCCTGGATCGAGACCGTGCCCTGCGCGACCTGGTTGCCGTAGCCGAGATAGAGCTCCGCCCAGTCCCGCGGGTTGTGAAGGGTGTAGCCGTAGCCGAGGTACTGGTCGTCGGGCACTACGGGGGCGTGCATGGTGGTGCTGCTCTGCCCCTCCGCGGGCTCGGCTCGCTCACCCAGGCCGATCCGCATGGGCGCCCGCAAGAAGCCATGAAACAGGAAGCCCCAGTCGCCGCCGCCCGCGTCCGGGCTACCGCCGCGGGACGAGATGATGTTCTGCAGGGCGCCGTCGCGCTTCTTCTTCTTTTTGCCGGCCGGCCCGGGGAAGACGTTGGGGCGCGAGGTCGGCAGGCCCGAGCCCGCGGTATTGGGCGCAGCCACGGTGGAGAGCGGCTCGCCCCCGTTGGTGGCCTGGCCAGGCGGGATTTCCGGCTCGGCCGGCGCCTCGGCCTCGGCGGAGCCCTCGGCGTCCGCCGGGGCGAGCTCGACCGAGCCTTCGGCGGAAGCCTCGGCGGAGGCCTCGGCCGGAGCGCTGACTTCGGTCGCCGGGGCGGCCCCGTCTTCGGGGGTCGCGGGCTCCTCGGCGGAGCCGCCGGTCAACAAGAGGGCAACGGATACTGCGATGCTGGACATGATCACCGGGCCTGTTCGTCGAGGAACGCGACGACCCAGAAGAGCGGGGCGTTCCAGTTGATGGTGACTTCATTGGTCGACCACGACTCGATGTGGTCGACGAAGCATTTTTGAGCGGGACACCCCGGCAGCCCCAACGACTGCGCATAGGGGTCTTCGAGCCGAGAGTTCGGGCCACCCGAGACGGCCCCCGGCGGGGGCAAGGGATAAGCTTCGTCTTTTTGGTGCGCCCAGAACCGATGGTGCGGGTTCTCGAGCGGGTTGGCGCCGTAGCCCGTGACATAGGATTGCCACATCGGGTTGCGGCCCAGCAGGTAGTCCATGGCGTCGATGACCCCGTGCAGGTACTGCGCCTCGCCAGTGAGGTCGTGAGCGAAGCCCATGACCAACGCGCTATTGAGCACGAGCGAGTTGCTGCCCCAAGGCAGGGTCCCGCCCGCGTCGGTCTGCACGGGGACCGGATAACCGGAGGACGACACGCGGCTGGCGTGGCTCTTGGCTACCTTCACCACCGCGCCCCGAGCCCCGTCGACATCGAGGGTGGTGGTGCCCGGCTTGGCCGTGGCCAACGACAGCGTGCCGAGGGCCTGCACCACCTGCCAGTTCATGGGCGCCTGCTGGCCCCCGAGCTCCGGCGTGGGGCCGGGGATGGCCAGGTAGTGCTTCGACTCCCGCGCGACCTTGGCGTACTCGGCGTCTCCGGTGGTGAGCGCGAGCTCGACCGCGGCCCAGTAGAACTCGTCGCTGACGTCGAGGTCTTCGTAGGGACCGCCGCCGACGTTGTCGCTGCCGGGGGCGAGCTGATCGGGCGTGGCCTGAGCCGCCGCGAAGGCCCGGCGCGCCGCCTTCTCGCAGCGCGCGGAGAACTCGGGGTCGATGTCCTTCCACAGGCGCGCCGCCTGAGCGGCCACGGCCGCGAGGTTGAGCGTGGCCGCCGTGCTGGGCTTGTGCAAAAACCGCGGCGCCTTGGCCTCGTGAGGCGGCAGCGGCATGTCGGACCACTTTTGCTCGTGCAGCTTGTGGAAGGCCATGCCCTCCCACTTCTTGCCCTCGGGCACCTGCATGCCGAGCAGCATCTCGAGCTCCCAGCGCACTTCGTCGAGCAGGTCGGACACGCCGTTGCCCTGCTCGGGAATGGAGAACTTGCCGTCGGCCACCGCCGAGAGGTCGCCCTCGAGCTTGGCCGTGCGCTCGTAGTAGTGCAGCAGCGTCCACACCGAGATGCCGCCGTTGACGACGTACTTGCCGTGGTCGCCAGCGTCGTACCAGCCCCCGGACACATCCATGGTGTAGTCGCACCCCAGCTCGGGCAGACACTCGACCGCCGCGTCGCTCTCGTGCCCCGCCGGCCGCGTCCACTTGGCGTCTCCGGCGTAGGGCATCTCGATCGCGATGCCACTGCGGTTGTGATAGAAGTACGCCGCTGCGTCGTACTTGAGACGCGCGTAGATCGACGCATCGATGGAGAAGGCGTCGCTCTCGTGCTCGCCGATCCGCAGCTTGAACCCCTTGCCCGTGGCGTTCACGGACGAGAAGTCGAGGCGGTGCAGCGGGTCGCCCGAGGCCGGGTCTTCGCCAAACACGGTGGTGGTACCCGTCGCGACGACGCTGCCGCCCTCGTCCACCAGCTCCCACGACGCGGGCGAGGTGTCGGGAGTGCGGTAGATCGCCCGCTTGGGCTGCCCGGGGTAGTAGCCGATCTGGTTGACCCGGATCGGCGGCGCGAGCATGTAGTCGGGCGGAGGTGGCGGCTCGAACTCGGGGTCGGCCAGCACGATGTCGTCGATGCAAATCTCGACCGGCCCCTCCCCCGCCAGCGGCCCACCCAAGTGCACGCTGAACTCGGCCTGGAGGTCGTCGTCACCGCGCATCGTGAAGTGGCCGGCAAAGCGCTGCGGCTCCGGCTTCAGCTCCAGGGTGCTGGCCCAGTACTCGGTGTAGGGAGGACCCGCCATCCCGACCTTGGGCCGAATCTGCGCCGGGCGATCGGCGGTGGCCGTCATCTCGACCAGGTACTGGTGCCCCCGGTGTAGTCGCAGCGCACGGTGCCGCAGCTGAAGGTCCCAGGAGACCTCGCCCGCCGCGTTCGCCTGCATGCAAAAGGCCCCATCCTGGACCCGGGCCGAGCCTTGGGCCGAGCCCATGACCGAGGACTTCCACGGCGTCGCGCTGCCGTCGGAGAAGCTCGAGTTGCGGATGAGGTTGTGGTCGCCCTCCACCACCGGAGGCGGGCCGTCATCGATGACCGGCGCCCCGTCCTCGGGGTTCGCCGAGGCCGAAGCGCTGTCCTTGCGGCTGCACGACAGCGCCAGGAGAGCCAACAACAGGATGCCGCGATCGCGTCGAATGCTCATCATTGCTCACACCCGTAAAAGGAGATGTCGTCGATCCAGATGTCGAAGGTCTTGCCCGAGCCCTCGACCTGAAACTGCAGGCCGTACACCTGCGTGGCGTCGATCGAGCCAGGACGAGGTGCCCCCCACCCCGACATCTGGCTCAGCTGCTCGAAGGTGAAGACGTACTGCTGCCACTCCTCGGTGAGCTCGATGTCGGCCCCGAAGTCGTTGAAGCACTCGGTGCAGACGCCCCCCTCGGGAGAGGTGGCCGCGTCGGGGACCTTGAGCCGAATGTTGTTGGCCGAGTCCGCGCCGTGGCGGGCATAAAACGAGACGCCCTCGTAGGCCGAAGCATCGTAGGGCCCCTTGGGATCGACGAAATTCAGCCCATATCCGGCGAATACGAGCGATCCACTGACGAGCTGGCCATGGAAGCGAGCCGCGTACATCGATCCGTTGGCCCCGCCCTCGGCCTGAGCGAAGGTGCCGCCCAGGCGCCCGGCCAGGGGCTCGACCGTCGAGCCCGACTCGTCGAGGAACGTGTACATGTAGCCACCGCGGCCCTGCTGATCGAGGGTGCGGTGGTCGTTGTCCTCGGCGTCTTCGATCACGGCGCTGCGAGTGCAGCGACCCAAGTCGAAGGCCCCCACGGCGCCCGCGTCGGGGCCGTTGGTCGCCGTGGGCTCGCACGCGGAGGTCAACCCCGTGGCCGCAGACAACACGAAGATGGAGATCGATGGATGCTTCATGAGTCGATTCCTCAGAAGGTCACGCAATAGCCGAACATCGCTTGTTCACCGGGGTCGATGGCCGCGTTGTGCTCCGCCCCGGAAAAAGAGGCCTCGGTCCCCATTTCGGAGACGAGCGCCGCGTTCCATACTTGATCGAGAGTGCCGGGCAGCGTCAGCGTCACCTCCCAGGTGACGTTGAAGGCGGAGATGTTGGTGACGAAGACGTCGTCGCACTGCCCCTGGGGGAACATGGACTGGGTGACGACCTCGACCATGAGTTCGTCGTCGCTGAAGGTGTCCACACCCTGGGTCTCGCCGCCTTCGCTCGACTCGCCGCCGGTATCGGAGCCCATGTCTCCGCCGGAGCTCGAGTCACCCGGAGGGGGCGGAGGAGGCGGAGGCGGAGAGTCGTCGAGGCCGTCGTCGAGCCCATCGCCCGTCGAGCTCGTGCCTTCATCCTCTTCCGCCGTCATCCCGGTGGTGACCGGAGGATCCGGCTCGCCAAAGAGGCCCGCATCGCCGCCCGAGTCGTCACCACAGGCCGTAAACAGGCCGCCGAACACCAGTATCCATGCAGGAAGCGTCTTGTTCATCCATTCCTCCCGAGCGCTACCGCGTACCTAAAGCACGCACCGTGCCAGTTCCTATGTGGGAGAACCTGAGCCCTGCCGCGGGTTTCGAGCGAACGAAGATGCCCGAATCGGAAGGGTTGGTTCCCGAAGGGTCCGAACCGATCACTCCACTACGGAATCGGCATGATCACTTGGCACGGGAAGGTCGCGTCCACGGAGTGATCCCCACCGTCTTGGAGGGTCGCGCACGCCTCACCCAACAGCTCGAGGGTCGACTCCTCGGGCACGTGCCAGTCCGTGCCGCAGTCGATTTCCACGCCGTCCAGCAACACCCGGCCCTGGCACGCGGCGTCGATGTCCACGATGCCATCGATGGCGAACTCGCAGCTGACGAAGCCGTTGACGATCTGATCGAAGTCCTCGATCAAGTCCTGGGCGTTGAGAGCCTGGTAGTAAGGAGCGGGGTCGGGATCGTTGGGAGCCTTGCCCACCCCGACGTTGGCCAGCTCTTGGAGGTGCATGGCCGAGACCTCTTCACCCACGCTGACCACGAAGGTCTTGATGCCCGCCTCGTAGGCGTCGAGCACTGCGGTCACCGACAGCGGTTGCCCCTCTTGTGGGTCGGGCACGGCACAGGTATCGGGCTCGCCATCGGTGGCGAGGAGGATGGCTCGCGCCGTGTCTTCCTCGGCCGCCAACGAGGCCGCCACCGCGGCAACGGCCTCGCCCGTCGGAGTGTCGCCGTCGGGCAGGGGCATCGAGTACGCGGCGTTCATGGCATCCCGATTGCCGAAATCGGGGGCCACCTCGTCCAGCATCGGGCAGGTTCCGCCGAACATGCCGTTGTTGCTGGTGTACAGCGCCATCCCGAAGCGGACCTCGTCTTCGAGCTGCGTGACCACCCCGTTGGTGGGGTCGAACATCGCGTCGGAGACCGCCTGCCAGCGAGAGATTCCGCCAAAGTCGTAGCCCATGCTGCCGGAGCGATCGACGAGCAACACAATCGTCGGAATCACGGGCTCGATGCTGGCGTTGACGTCGGCGCAGCCGCTCCCGCCGTCGTCGGCCATGCCGAGGTCGGGCGTGTCGGTATCGTTGGATACCCCCGTGCCTCCGCTGCCGGCCGTGCCTCCGCTGCCGGCCGACATCCCGTTCGTGATGCCGTCGCCGTTGCTCGAGTCATTGAAGCCATGCGCTCCATCGCCGACCGTGCACCCCGCCACCGTGCAACAAAGGCCGGCGGTGGTGAGCACCGTGGCCACCCCACTCCATCCATTCAACATCATCCTGTCGGACACGCTAGCGCCTCGAAGTCCGCCTGACGAGACTGTCCAATTCGTTCCCGCAATGCGGATCGGTCTGTGCCTCGATGGCACTGCACTTTCCGATGTGAGGCGTACAAACCCGGTTGTCTTCAGCGAAACCAAACTGGACCGCCGCTTGCTACACAGACCTCTATGGTCGTGGTGCTACTGGGATTGGCGAGGGTGGACATCCGTTCGGTCGGACGCGCATTGAGTCGGACGTTGGATGCCACCGTTTTGGACGGGGACCGTTTGCGGTACTCGGCCGCACCGTCTTCAGACGAGGCGGGCTGGCTGCGAGCTTTCGGCCGCACGCTCCGGGAACCGCACCCGCGTCCGCACGTGGTGGTGACCTGTACGGCGTTGTCGCCCCGAGAGCGGCGAGAGCTGCGAATGTGTGACCGTCGTCAGATGCTCGTGATCCTTCGCGAGCCCTCGGATACGGCCGAGCTGACGCAGCGGCATGATCCAGAACACACCATCGTGGCGAACGCGACGGGGGACGTCGAAGAGCAGGCCGCACGGATCTACGCCCGCCTCTTGCCGCGGCTCGAGGAAGCCAGAACCCGAAAAATGCCGGAGACCGGCCAACAAACCGCTCTGGGGGGGATTTCAGAAAGGGAAGCCGAAGACGTATGCTCGGGCCCCTGTGGCTGACGCGTGATCAAACTCGTCGCAGCGATGGCGGCACGGCTCTTTGCTCCCGAGGCCGAGCCGCCCAGCGCGGAGGCGAGCACGACGGCGACCCCCACTGAGGTGGTGGACGCCGGGGTAGCCGCGACGGCGGAAGTAGAGCAGCCGCCGATCCAGCTGCCACGCACGAAGGTCATCGTCGGCTTCACCGCCGACGACCCTTCGGTGACCCGCACCGATCTGGAACAGGCGCTCGCCGCCCAGATGGCGGACACCGGCTTGCAACATCGAGTCGCGACGCTCGCGGGCGATAGCGACCACGGACTTCGCGTCGCGTGGGCCTCGACCTTCGAGATGCAACGCGACGTGCTCGCGGTGTTCTGGATTGAGGGCACCAGCGAGGCGCGCAAGCTCTATATGTACGATCCGGATCGCGGGAAGACCTGGATGCGTACGCTGGAGACCTCGTCGGACCCCGACGAGCTCATCGTCTCCTTGGGCACCATCGTGCGCGGCATCAGCCTGGCCACGGTCGCGGGTGCGCCTTCCGGCATGAAGGAAGTCGAGCCGCCCAAGCCCGTGCCCAAAGAAAAAGAGCCGCCGCCTCCACCCGTCGACGACGAACCCGAGCCCGAGCCACCGCCCGCACCGAAGACGACGTGGAGCGTCGAACTCGCGTACGAGGGCGGCAACCTCTCGAGCACCGCACCGTGGCTCAGCGCGGGCAGCATCGGCCTCGACGTCGAGCTTCCGTTTCAGCTCGTGAGTCGAGTCGCAGCCGCGGTGTACGGGCCCCTGCCCTTGTCCGGTCCGCCGCAAACCACCGTGTGGCGAGTGCCGATCAACGTGAGCGTCGGCTATCGATTCCGAAAGGGTGCGGCATTCCGCCCCATGGTCGATGCGTCACTCGTGGTGGAGCCGATGTGGTGGCAAGCCGACACCACCCCCGATGTCACCGCCTTTTCCGGGAGCACCGTCCGTATTGCGGTCGCCCCCGGCGCCGGCTTCCGCGCACGGCTTTGGAAGGGCCTGGGACTGCTCGTACACGCCCGTGCGGATATGCGCGTTCGCAACGCCGACCTCGTGGTATCTGACCGTGAACGTCGTGTTTCACGATTGTCTCCTCACGCCGTCGCCGCCACCGCACGCGCGGGCCTGTATTATTCGTTCTAAGACGGGCCGGGCAGGAATTCGTTTGGGTTTTTTCATCAACTCGGCGGGGTTTCATCCCCCTTGGCTTTCGAGTGAACGCGCTCGCAATCGCCTATCGGGAGTCGTCGGTGACTGACTCCCGCCCCAGCCCTCACCAGGACGATCTGGCCCTGGCGGCGGCCGCAGGAAGCGGTGACTCGGCTGCGGCCGAACGCTTCGTACGGCGGGCGATTCCCATCGTGCGACGAGTCTCACGTGCAATCATTGCCGACCGCACCGAGTCCGAGGATGCCCTACAGCTCGCGCTCATCGAGGTGCTCAGCGCCGCGCGAACGTACCGAGGCACCGGAGCCTTCGACCACTGGGTTCGCAAGGTCGCGAGTCGGGCCGTGATTCGACACGCTCGCAAGACTCGAAGCTCTCGCATTCACAGTATCGAGGAACAAGCGGACACCCGGCACACCTCCATGTCGACCACGATGTTGGAGTCCCTGCCGCGCTCGCTCGAGCACTACCTCGATGAACTTCCCGAAAACCAGCGCGTGGCCATGCTGCTTCGCCACGCGTTGGGACACACCATCGCAGAGATCGCCGAGCTTACCGACGCACCGGTCCCCACCGTCTTGTCTCGGATCAAGAAGGCACGACAAGAACTGCGCCGATTGATCCAGCGAGACGTCAACCTGGGCGTCAAACCAGTGGCGAGGACGTCATGAACAACAATGCCGCAGACTTCGACGAAGCACGCTGGCGCCGCCTCAGTGACGCCGAAGCGTCTGAGGAACAACTGTCGGATACCGACCGCGACTTCCTTTACAACTTCAGCCCGCGCTCCGACGCGGCCAAGGCCGAAGCACAATTCTTCGCCGCCCTCGCGTCGCTCGGCGACAGCCAACCGGGGGAGGCTCAACCGGGGGATGAAGAACCAGCCAACTCCCCTCTCGTTCACGCGACCGTTCAGCACGTGCTCGCGGCGCAGCGGAACGAGGTCGTAGCGGACATCAGCCCGCCTCCCGCCAAGACTCGGCGGAGGTGGGCCGTCCCCGGCCTAGCCGCAGCCGCAGCTGCGGTCGCGTTGTGGCTCGGCGTGAGCACCGACCAAGCCACGACCAGTGACGGCCAGGCTCCGGCCATGGCCGTCAACGACGTAGAACCGGCGGCTCCATCGACGGCGGACCAAGCACCCGCTCCCGCCCCGACCACGACCGCCGCGGCGGTCGACGTCGCGCCGCCCCAACCGGCTGCGCCCACGCACTTCTCCGTGGAATCGGGCAGCCTGCTCGACGCCAGCGGAGCGACGCTACAAGCCAACGCCATCGTCTCCGGCTCGGTGCAGGTCGGTGAGCAGCTCGGCTGCGTCGGCTTCGGTGACTCCACCGCATGCTTCGAATCCGGCGCTCGCTTCGAGCTGAGCGACGACAGCCCGCAGACCCTCGTCGTCGTCGAGGGACGAGGCGTCATCGAGTCTCCCGAGATCACCGTCGGCGTCATGCAGGTCGAGATCGCCGGAGACCACTACACGATGTCGAGCCCGGTGAAGATGCACGCCACGGTGCACAGCCGAAAGGCAGCCAAGGTCGAGATCGTGTCGGGGCAGGTCGAAGTCCGCGATGCGGACGGCCAGACCCGGACGCTGAAGGCCGGTGAGATCCGCGGCCGCGACAAGGTTCAAAGACCGGTCGTCGTGCCCGATGCCAAGACCCTCCTGGGTCGTGCGCAAGCCAGCAGCTCGGCTGGAGACCGCCGCGCCGCCATTTCGCACTATGAGAAGCTTCTGCGGCACTACCCCGACCTGCCGATGAGCAAGGCCGCTTTGGTACCGCTCGCCGAGAAGTACCTCGAAATTGGCAAGCCGGGACCAGCCCTGCGCCACTTCGAACGCTATATTCGCTTGGGTGGGGTTGCCGCCCAAGAGGCGCACAACGGCCGGATCAGGGCTCTGGACGCGCTGGGTCGCAAGGCCAAAAAGCAGGAAGCCATCGAGGCCTTCCTCGAGCGCTACCCGTCCAGCCCCTACGCCGCCAAGTACCGCGCTTCGCTGTCGAAGTGAGCCTTCGGCTCGCGTAGCGAGATGGACCGCCGGGCTGATGCTCGGCGGTCTCGTTGCGAGTGGGTGTCGAGCGGAGTTCGTCATCGGCATCATCGAAGGTGATGGCTCGGCCGGCGCGAGCACGACCACCCGTGCCAGCACCGGGCCCGACAGCAACGAAACCACGACCACCGGGTCGGAGCTCACCGGGGCCTCGACCCTGGGTACCAGCAGCAGCACGACGGACGAGGGCTCGTCGAGCATGGGCGTCGCGCCCGACATCCCCATGGTGAAGTGCGAAGCACCCACCGGGCACTCGGTCTGTGACTCCGACCTCAATCCCTTCCACGCGCTCGGCCTCGACTGCGGAGCCTCGCCCACCGACAGCATCGCGATCGAGGGCGAAGTCTTCGCCCCCGCCGATGCGAGCTCGTGGCGAGTCGTCCGCGACTACGGCGGCCCCGGCTTCACGCGCACTGAAGGCAACAACCTGCTCGCGCTGAGCACCGGGCAGCTGCCGATGCCGGTGATGAATGTCCTCACCGTGCCCCCCGAGGACACGGACATGCCCGGGACCAACAACGGCAACCCGGACAATACGCCGCTCCCTGTCCCCATCGACCCCAGCTCGGGCACCGCCGACGGCACGCCCTTCGTGGGCTGCGACGACATCGGCGATTGCTCCGAGAGCCTGCCCGAACCGTGGGATGCGGGGGGCCCCGCCAACGACCTCGTCTACATGGCCTTCGACGTCGACGTCCCCGCGGGCGTATACGCGTACCAGGTCGACCTGGCTTGGTTTTCCACCGAGTTCCCGCTGCGCTCCACCGTCACGGGCACCGACCTGGCCGTGTGGTGGCAATCGAGCGAAGCCTTCACCGGCAACATGGCGACGCTCGATGGCCAGGCGCTGTCGGCCGACGGCCTCGCGTCCTTCCTCGTCGATGAGGGCTTGCTCGGGGGTCGCGACGACGCCGAGCTGATGGGCACGGGCTACGAGGGCTCGAGCGGCCTGCCCTGCAACTCGGGCGCGGGCACCCTCGACGATTGCCCCCACGGCGGCGGCACCGGCTGGCTCACCATGACCGGTCCCGTCGTCGGCGGCGAGACGGCGACCATGGTGCTGGCCGTGTTCGATCTGTTCGACAACGCCCGCGACACGACCGTGCTCGCCGACAGCTTCCGCTGGCGCTGCGAAGGCTGTCAGCCCGGCAGCACCTGCGGCGTCGGCCCCTTCGAAGAGACCGTCTTCGGGCGCTGAGCCCCGCCTATTGGCACGTGGGCAGCTGCGACGCCCCCGGGATCGGCGACTTGATCTGCAAGGGGATGCCCTCGTCGATCACCACGCCGCCGTGGATGTCGGTCACCCGGAACGCGAAGGGCGGAGGGCCCATGCCCGCCTCTTCGATGAAGTAGTTGAAATCGGTGCGCGGGGCGTCGACCCACGAACCGTCCGCCGCCCGGTACTCCACCGACTCGATGGGGTAGCGATGGTTGCGAATCTGCACCGCGGTCCAGAACTCGCTACTGCCCTCCTTGAAGTAGTACTCGATCGGCCCCGTGCTGCCGCAATCGACGATCTCCCAGGTGATGGGAATGATGCCCTCGATGGGGTCACCGATCGCGTCGAAGGCCGGCGGGTTGAGATCGATGTGCCCGCCGTAGCAGATGGGGTTGGTGTCGAAGGGACACTGGTCGACGATCTGAATCTCGATGGTGGCATCGGGCCCCGTCACTCGTGCGCACGCACCACAGACGTCGGCCACCCCGTATTGCTCGGTGTTGAGCGCACCGTAGTACTGCGGCAGGCCCGGGGTCTCGTAGCTGCAGTTCACCAGCGGCGTGGCCAGCTCGTACCAGGTGGCCTGCCCCTCGTGAATCTCGGGCGTGCCGCACTGTCCCGGCTCGCCCGTGGTGTCGTCGCCATCGTCGTTGCCCGGGCCGTCGTCGTTGCCCGGCCCATCGTCATTGCCCGGCCCATCGTCGTTGCCCGGCCCGTCGTCGTTGCCCGGATTCGAGGTCTCGTCTCCGGCCGAAGGATCGGTCGAGTCACCAGTGTCGTCCTCGTTCCCGACCGATCCTCCCAAGGGGCCCACACCGTCGGCCCCCACGTCGTCTCCACGATCGACTTCACCGCCGCAACCGGCCCCCAGCAGCCCCCCCAACAGGATGATCGTGGCTGCGGCCGAGAGTGTGGTTGTGTGACTGCTCTTCATCGATCGTGTTCTCCTCGTCGTAGTGCGAAGGTCTCAGGGGCAGCCGAGTGGCTGGCTGCCCATCGCGACGTCGTCGAACCAGATCTGGCCCAACGAACCGCTGTAGTTCTGGCCGCCGATCTTCATCACCGAGTAGGTGGGAGACCAGCCGGCCACGCCCTGCTGCCAGTCGGTCACGTGCATGGTCATGAGTTCTTCGCCGTCGACCCACAAGCGGAACTCGTCGGGGCCGTAGAAGGCTTCCATGCAGTACCAGGTGTCGGAACCCAGGCCGAGTCCATCCGCGCCCGAGGGCGCACCACCGGTCACGTCTCCGTTCGCGAACTGGGTGTACTCGGGCCCCGCTCCCAGAAGGTTGACGTCGATCATCATCTGACCGTTGCCGAAGTTCTGGCTCGCACCCAGGCGCATCTCGACGCCGTTGGCCGGCTGATCCGCTCCCACGATGTACGAGACGTGACCGCCCATCTCCGACATCGCGCGCTCGAAGTTGATGTACGCGCGCACGTAGATCTGATTGTCCGCCGTGGGCAGACCCGCCACCGGGTAGACCCAGGCTCCCTGGGTATCCGTGCTCGGGAAGGTCAGCGAGTTGGCGCCCGTGTGGGCACGGCTACCGTCCACGACGGGCATGTTGTTGGGGTTGCCGGTGTAGGCCCACTGCTCGGTGAGCCCCTCCTCGAAGCCATCACAGATGATGTCCGCCCCGTCGCACGGGTCGTCGGAGGGAGGCCCCCCCGAGCTCGAATCATCTTCTTGGGTATCGTTCGAGTCGTCGGTTGCGGGGTCGTCCCCCGTCGTCGTCTCTGCGTCGCCTTGGGTCGATGCGTCCGTTTCCGTTGCATCCCCCGAGTCGACGCCTCCATCGAGAGTCGAGAGCCCGGTGGGCGAGTTCGAAGTCTCGCTCTCACTGCGGGTCTCGCCGCCACAATGGACGAGACCCAACACCAATGTGGGTAATGTCCAGCGCCGATTCATGATGCGTCATCGACCTTAGGGGAGCCCAACGCGCGGGGCTGATGAGTATTTCTCGTAGCGATGGCGCTTTGCGGCCGCCGAGGGTCCACCCGCCGGGCCTGTTGATTCCGCACGATCTCCAAACGCAGCGCCGAGTACACCGAGGGAACTGTCAGACAAACACTCGCCGAGGATGAAAAAGCGTTGCCGGCCTAACCGAAGGTACTCATCGACCCCCGAATTTCCCGGGAGCACGAGTTTTGAGACCCGAAATCACCAAAAAGGATCATCGATCTGTTGGTTTTTGTGCCTCCATTGCAGGTGGGGGAGCTACATGCGTGCGGAGATAGCCCTTAGACGACGAACATTCCTCAAGGCCCTCGGAATCGGTATTGCCGCCCCGCTGGCCTACAAGATGGCCAGCATCGCCGACGCGGCGCCCGGCGATGGACTGACCCGGCTGTTCATCTTCTATATCCCGCACGGCTGGCCCATCGAGCACGTCGAGCCGGTGACGAACGGCGACCTCTCCGCCTCGAACGTCCTCAGCCCGCTGCAGCCCTTCGCCGACCGAGTCACGGTGTGTCGCGGCCTGTCGATGCACGACGGCGCCACCAACCATGCCGCCCTGCAGGCAGTGGTGACCGGCTTTGCTGGCGGCGGGAGCGTCGACTCCATCGATGCCTCCATCGCCCAGGCGCTCGGCGTCACGCCGCACGCCATCGGGGCGATGCCCTATGACCCCATCGCCGGCTTCACCCACGACGCACAGATGATCAAGCACGGCACGTGGGTGCGGCCGACCGAAGATCCCTTCGCCGCGGCGGAGGATCTCTTTGCCGGTCTGAAGGATGCGCCGCCGCCCCCGGACGCGCCGCCCCCCGTCGACGACGCCACCTTCCGTACCGAGGCGCTCGCCCTGACCGAGAGCGAGCTCGAGCAGATGCACGCCGCCGTCTCCGAGCTCAGCACCGAGCAGAGCAAGCTCATGCTGCACCTCGACGCGGTACGCCAGCTCAAGACCCAGGACGACGGCGAACCCCCGGCCATCTTGTCGTGCGAGCAGCGGCCCACGATGCCCGCGCTCGAGGCCATGGCCGGCCTCAGCCCCACCGACCAGGCCAACTACGCCCGCATCATGGATGCCCAGCTCCAGGTCGCGGCCTACTCCATGGTCTGCGGCTCGGCCCAGGTCATCACCATGCAGAACATGTGGGTGAACTCGAACCTCAACTTCGGGTTCGCGGGCGGCCCCGGCATCGCCAAGGGGCACCACGAGCCCATCTCGCACTCCAGCGACCAAGCGGGACGAGCCGAGTTCGCGCAGTGCCAG
Organism: Myxococcota bacterium; assembly: GCA_039028615.1. Lineage (GTDB taxonomy): Bacteria > Myxococcota_A > Polyangia > Nannocystales > Nannocystaceae > Paraliomyxa. The sequence continues at coordinate 656,094 of JBCCHT010000001.1, forward strand.
CGATGGTTCATCGAGCGCCTGTCCGAGGTCATGCTGACCGTGCTCGATCAACCCGACCCCGCCGACACCGACCCCGAGCGCACCGTGCTCGACAACTCGCTCATCTACGTCTGCAGCGAGGTCTCCGACGGCTGGAACCACAACTCCGACGCCTCGCCCATCTGGCTCGACGGCATGGAGGTCCCGACCTACCTGCCCGCAGTCATCATCGGAGGCGGCGGCGGATACCTCTCGCCGGGCCGCGTGGTCGATGTCTCGCGCCACAACCTCGACATGCTCGCGACCCTCAGCGACGCGATGGGGGTGCCGGTGACCGCCATCGGAGGCCAAGGCGTCAACGTCATCGAGGAGCTGCAAGGATGAAGCGGCGTACCCTCGGCCTGTACTCCACGACGGCGCTGACCCTCGCCCTCACGCTGCCCGCCTGTCGCGACGACGAAGGGGAGCAGATGGACGACGGCAGCGGTGGCATCGACACCCTGGGCGGAGGCGAAGACGGCGGAGGAGGTGCCGCCGCGCGTTGTGCCACCGATCGCATGGGTCCCCCCATGGTCCGTCGCCTCACCCGCGGAGAGCTCGAGGCCACGCTCCGCGACGTCTTCCCGGAGATCGATGGCAGCTGGTCCGGGGTCTCGCTCGGGCCCGATCCCGTCACCCACCAGGGCTTCAGCAACGACGCCGAAGCGCTCGCGGTGGGGCTGCAGACCGCGGGCGACATCCTCGACACCGCGCAGGACGTCGCCACCCTGGTCACCGCCGCCGACACCTTGGCGACCGTCTTGCCCTGCGCGGCGACGGCCCCCGACCGCGGCTGCGCTACCGAGTTCGTCGAGCAACGCGGGGCCGCGCTGTTCCGTCGACCGCTCGACGAAGAAGAGATCGCCCGCTACGTCGAGTACTACGACTCGGTCGCCGAGCGCTCCGACTTCGCCACTGGCTTGCGCTGGACCACCGTCGCGCTGATCCAGTCTCCGCTCACCGTCTACCGCTCGGAGCTCGGCTCGAACGAGGGCGGCGTCTACCGCCTCGATCCCTACGAGATCGCCAGCGCCCTGGCCTACGACTTCTCCGGGCTCCCCCCCACCGACGACCTCATCGCACGAGCCGTCGCCGGCGAGTTCGACGACCCCGAGGCGCGCATCGAGGTCGCCCGGGAGCTGCTCGCCACCGAGGCCGGCCACGCCGTGCTCGAGCGATTCTTCCGCGAGTGGTCGGGCTACGGGCAAGTCGCCGGGGCCGTCCGCGACGATCCGGACTTCGAGGGCGTTCGCGACGCGATGGACGAGGAAACGCGGCGCTTCATCGAGGCGGTCGTCTATGAAGACGAAGCCGACGTCTACGGCCTGCTCACCGCCAACTACTCCGTCGTCAACGCCGACCTGGCCAGCTACTACGGCTACGGGGCACCAGGCGGAGACTTCGCCCGCGTGGAGCGGCCCGCGCAGTGGGGCATCGGCTTGCTCGCTCAGGGCTCGGTGCTCGCCGCCAACGCCAACAGCGGGGCCTCCTCGCCGACCCAACGCGGCCTGCTCGTCTACGAGAAGCTGCTGTGCGAGTCGCCGCCGCCTCCCCCCGCCGACGTGCCCGCGCTGCCGGCCGATGTCGATGGCGCCCAGACCACCCGTCAGCGCTACGAAGAAGTGCACATGGCCGACCCCGCCTGCCAGGGCTGCCACCAGTTCTTCGATCCCATCGGGTTCTCCTTCGAACACTTCGACCAAGCCGGCCGCTACCGCACGCAAGAGAACGGCTTGGAGATCGACGCCAGCGGCCTGCTCGTCGTCGATCCGGCGGCGGACCCCGTCGCCTTCGACGGTCTCTCCGAGCTGGCCACGCTCGCCGCCGAGACCCCCGCGGTCACCGACTGCGTCAGCGGCCTGATGATCGGCTACGTGTTCGGCGGGGCGGGTGGTGAGGTCTGCGTCGCCGAGTCGGCCCGCGACGCTCTCCAAGCGGGCGAGATCGGAATGCTCGAGTACGTCGCCCAGCTCGCCGGAGCACCGCACTTCACCGAGCGCGAAGCACCCTAGGACACAGACGCTCGACGCACAGGAGCCAGCGTTCCCCGACGGGAACGCTGGCTTCGTTGTGACTGCGTGGGCGCGGCGCTCAGCAGCCGTTCATGCACGAGCACGCCATGCAGTCGAACGACGAAGGACTCCCCGCCGGACCCGAGCACATCAGGCTGCACGCTTGGGGACCGCAGGTGATCGAGGTCGCCAGGCAGGCATTGATCCCCGAGCACGTGATCTCGCAGCCGCTGTCGCCGCAGGTGATCGACGAGTTGTTGCAGCTGTTGTCGCCCGTGCACGAGACCACGCAGGGCCAGCCGTCGGGGCACACCACGCCGCCGTTACACTCGTTCGAGCCGCACGCGATGGTGCAGGTGCCTCCGTCGCATCCCCCCGTGCACTCGGCCGGGCACTCGCCCATCCCCGGCGGCACGGGGTCGCACGTGGGCGGCGGCGGGCCGTCGTCCGTGCCCGGCTCACCGGTGCTGCCATCGTCTGTGCCCGGCGGCGGGCCGTCGTCCGTGCCCATGCCGCCGTCGCTCGAGTCCCCGGTGGCGCTCGATCCGGGCGTTGTGGAGTTGGTGGTGGCCGGCGGCTCGGACGTATCGAGGTCGTCGGCACCATCGCCGGTCGAAGTGCTGGACTCGCTCGGCGAGGCGACCCCCGTCGTTTCGGTGTCGGGGTCTCCAAAGAAACCCGCATCGGTGGTGCTTCCCCCGCCCCCACCGCAACCGAGCAACACGCTCCCCACTACGCCAAGCCAAATCAACCGTTGCACGCTCCGTTCCTTCCCGGCGCCGACACTCCACTGCGGCTCCGAAACGGTCTTTCTGCAAGGAATAGACCACGCGCCGAGGTCACGAGAAGGCAACAAAAAGCGGCGAGCGGAGCCATCGATTCCGGCAGGGCGGAACCCGGCGTTCCCTCGGGGTCGTGAATCGATCAGGCTCGCTTCGGCTCAGCGGCCCGTGGGCCTGTCGCCACCCGTACGCGACTTCCGTGCCGCGCGGGCTCGGTCGAGCGCTCGCCGGTACTGCCGCCCCATCTGTTGGATCACGAAGCTGGACGGCAGCATCCGAAAGACCATCATCCCCACGCGGTTGAGCACGCCGGGGATGCGCAGCGCTCGTCTACGAACCATGGCCTTCACCGCATCTTTGGCGCAGACCTCGGCGTTCATCAGCAACAGGTCGGAATCGAAGGCCGCCTCGAGCCCCGCGTCGACGTTCATCTCGGTGCGAACACCCCCGGGGCAGAAGGTAGTGACCGCCACCCCGTGCGGCGCCAGCTCGTACTGAAGGCTGCGCCCATAGCCGACGACGAAGGCCTTCGTGCCCGCGTACGCCCCCTGGTAGGGCACCGCCTGGAGCCCGGCCAGGCTCGAGACCAAGAGCATCGACCCGTGGCGACGCGCCACGAAGTCGCGACCCAGCTCGGTCGAGAGGCGCACGAGGCTGGTCACATTGACCGCCAGCATGCGTTCGAAGTCGGCATGGGACAGCTCGAGGTGAGGACCGAAATGCGTGATCCCGGCGTTCAGGACCACGGCTTCCACTCCCAACTCTCGGGCCCGGGCCAGGACTCGCTCGACATCGGCCGGCTGGGCGAGGTCGGCCACCACGACATCGACGTGCGCTTCGTGGAGCTGTTCGAGTTCCTCGGCCAGGGCTCGCAGCCGGTCCTCCCGGCGAGCGACGATGATGACGTTGGCCCGATAATCTCGGGCCAACACGCGGGCGATCTCGCGTCCGATACCGGAGGAAGCGCCCGTCACCAGCGCAGTCCGTCCTTCGAGATCGACGCGACCCATGCTTCGATGTACGCAGACCCGCGGTCGCGGGTCAACCACACGGGTCACCCCGATGCCGTGGCGATCGTCGGTGCTCGAGCGCTCCGACCGAGGTAGGTCTGGTCCGACAAGTAGAAGCCCGCGAAGGCTTCTTCGAAGTCGCTGGCCACCGATTTGTCCGCGAGACCCGTACGAAGCATCGCCGCTTGCCACGCCTTCACCTTCGGGTACGCGGCGATAAAATCGTGCCCAGAACGGGCTTCGATGATCGAAGCCCGATGCAGCAGGGGCAGCCACGCGAGGTCGACGTTCCCCATGATCTCGCCATTGAAGTACGGCCCCTCGCCCAGCGCCCGATCGGCCTTGGCAAACGCCTTCCCGAGCTTCCCCGAGCGCTCCTCCAGGGTCGGTGCATCCGCGCTGCGCTGCGCCGAACACTGCACGAGGTAGTGCTTCGAGGCCTGGTAGCTCCACGCCCGGTCCGCCGCGCGCTGCTCGGGCGTCCGCTCCACGAGCCGCGGGTAGACCTCGTCGAGATACTCCACGATCGCGTCCGACTCGAACAGAGCCTCGCCCCCCTCGGTGACGAGCACGGGTACTTGTCCGTTGGGAGACAAGTCGAGGAACCACTGCGGCTTGTCGCGCAGACTGATGAACTCGACGTGGTGGGGCACCCCTTTGGCCTCGAGCATCGCAGTCACGCGCTGGACGAAGGGGCAGATCTTGAAGCTGATGACTCTGAGCATGGTGTTCGCGTTTCCGAGCTCCGTCGGCCGGCGAGGCGCGCGGGTCTCGTTCTCCTAGACGGGACTCCCCGCGGAAGGACGCCGATTTTCTCCGACGATCGAAAACGACGATGCCGAGGTCCCCGGGCGACCGGAAAGGTCGATCGCCGTCCAGAGACCTCGGCATCCAGAGCCGACCGGGCGCGTGGGCTCAGCCGGTGCTGCCCATCCCCGTGTCGCCGGAGTCGCCAGCATCGCCCCCGCCCGGCTCGCCACCGAGGAAGGTCAGCTCATCGACATAGATGTCGAAGTTCGCGCCCGGCCCGGCCTGCCAGTGGATCTCGGTCAGCGCCCCCGAGTTGAAGCTCGCGGCGACGCCCCAGCCCTCCTGCGCCAGCTGCCCCCACATGATCTCGTGGTAGGTCCAGCTATCGGAGAGCGAGACGGAGGTACCGAAGTTGTCGTGGCACATACCGGCCGCGGGATCGCAGTCGCCTCCCAGGTCCGTGGGGACCGTGGCCAGCGTGGCGATGTGCATGCGGGCCGTGCCCGTGCCGCGAGCCCAGAACCCGATGCCGTCGAAGTTGCTGGCGTCGTAGGCACAGCTTCCGGTGAAGTCGTTGTTGAGGCTGACGGCCATGGCCGCGCCCCACTCGGTGAAGCCGCTGCCCCAGGTCCGCGCCGCGTAGGCCGTGCCTTCGGCTCCGCCCTCCGAGGGGATGAAGGGATCGCCGCCCTCTTGCGTGCCGCCGGCCGAGCCGTCGTTGTAGATGAACCAGAAGCCGCGACGGCCGTCCACCATGGGGATGGTGCCGTCGGGCTCCATCGCCTCCGCGTCGATCTCGAGACCGTCGATGAAGGGGTCGCTGCCCCCGACGGGCACGTTCGCACAGGCGGCCGGCGGTTGAGGCGGGGGCCCGTCGTCGCTGTCCGGGTTGGGTGGCGTGGTGGTGTTGGGCGGCATCGTGGTGTTGGAGGTGTCGCCTTGACCCGAACCTCCGGTGCCCTGATCCGACGATCCGTCGTCGCCGTCCGTCGCGGGCGTGGGGTTGGAGTCGATGCCCCCGCCCCCTCCCGACAACCCGACACCGCTGTCGCCTTCCTCCCCCGGGCAACCCAAGAGCAGGAGGCTCGCTCCCAGTACTGCGCTCAGTTTCGACAATGACATTGTTCTCCGCTCGTTCATGGACTCATCAACTCCTGAGGCCAGACCACCTCGCGGACGGGACCCAACTGGGCTCCGCCGTGGTTCTTGGCCTCGTAAAGGGCTTCGTCGGCCGCCCCAACCAATCGCTCGGCGATCGTCTTGAGGAGGTCCGGCGTAATCGGTTCGACACTCGGATTCGAAGAGGCGGGGCGCAGCAAGGCGGCCGCACCCACGCTGCAGCGCAGGGGCCCCTCGACGCCTTCGATCACCTCGCGGCGTGCGTGCCCGAGGATTCGCCGGGCCACACTTCGCGCGCCTTCGTGGTCGCTGTCGGGCAGGATCAACGCAAACTCGTCCCCGCCGTAGCGGGCGATCACGTCGTGGTCTCGGGTTGCTCGCCGCAGGACTCGACCCACCGCCACCAGGGCCCGGTCTCCCGCCAGGTGCCCCCCCGAGTCGTTGATCCGCTTCATGTCGTCCATGTCCACCATCAGCACACCCACCGGGCGTCGACTGGCGAACGCGGCCTCGATCTCGCGGGGCAACCACTCGTCGAAGAAGCGCCGGGCATGGACCTCGGTGAGCGGGTCCTGGGCGGCCATTTGGTAGAGCCGCGCGTTGTGGATCGCCGCGGTGGCCTGGTTGGCGAAGGTCCCGAGCAGTTCCAGGTCGTGCCACGAGACCCCGCTGCGCTCCACGTAGACCACCCCCGCCGCTTGCTTGCCCGCGACCAGGGGCACGGCCACGCCTTCTTCCATGCGACCGGTACGGCCCGCCGCGAACGCGTCGCGGATCGAGTCGAGCACGGACGCGGGCAGGGTCTCGATCGCGGTCCGGTCCTCGAATCGACCCGAGCGCGCGAGCACGGCCAGCGGTGGCGTGCCCTTCGTGCCCGCAATGGTGGGTATCTCGATGGAGGGCGCCCGATCGCCGCCGGGCGTCAGGGCGATGAATGCATGCTCGCTGCCGAGCAAGTTGGAAAGCTGCCCCAGGATGTCCCCGTACAGCTCGCTCAGCGGCCGACAGCGGACCGACATCTGGCCGAGCGAGGCCATGGACTCGGACACCAGCATGCGCCGCTGGCCCTCTTGCAGCGCCTTGTAGGCCCGCTCGAGCTGCTCGTTGCGCTCCTCGAGGTCGCGCAGTAGCTGCTCCCGCTCGCGGTTCTTGTCGAGCACCTCCTGGACCAGCAGCGCCCCTTTGAGCGCGGCGCTGATCTGGTCGCGGAGCGCCTCGTAGATGACCCCCTCGCGCGGGCCGAACTCGAACATCGCCAGGCCCAGCTGCTCATCGCCGAAAAACAGGTTCTGCACCACGAAGCAGCGCGGCTGTACGCCCAAGACTCCGGGCGGGGCGAGTTTTTTCGTTTCGAAGCGCGGCCGCCCCTGCACCCGCAGCGAAGGTCGCTTGGCATCGAGCGCGAGCACCATCTCCGCCTGCGCCGGGCCGTCGACGTACAGTGACAGGTAGCAGCTACGAATGCCCAAGCGGGGGAACTGCTCCGCCACTGCCTCGACCAGCGAGACCACGTCGAAGGTGTTGATGAGGGCGGCGATGGTCTGACCCAGGCTCCGCGCCCAGGCCTGGACCTGGAGTCGCTGGTGGGCCTGGGCGTGCTCGACGAGTTCCGCGATGGCGATCCGGGCCTCCTCGCAGAGGTCTTCGACCCGCAAGCGATCGCTCTGGGCAGCACCGATGCACGACAGCGTCTCGCGGCGCAGGATCGAGATCACGTCCTGGAGACTCGAACCGTCCGTCCGCACACGCAGGGCATGGGACACGACCTCGCGTACGGTCCGGGTGAACTGGCCGCGGTGGCCTCCGCCGAGCTCACTGGTCAGCGAGTCGAGCAATCGCGGCGCCCAGCCGTCGCCCGCGCTGCGCATCGGCGTGACCAGAGCGTGCTGCATTTCCTCGAGCGCCGCATCGCGACGGGCAGCCAGAGCCTCCGCAAAGCCCGTGTCCGAGGCCTTGCGACCGAGGTTCGCATTGCCGTTGTTGCCGTGACGCAGGCCCGACGAGCGGCGCTTGACCAGCTCGGTCGCCAACACGACCCGCCCCGAGGTCCGGTCGCCTCTCAGGCTGGCCAACAGCGACAGCGCGGCCCGCTTGCCCTGCTCGTAGAGCGGCTGCCGGACGGTGGTCAGCGGGATCTCGCAGAAGCGCGACTCCTCGATGTCGTTGAAGCCGACGACCGCAATCTCCTCCGGCACCGCAATCCCCCGCGCGAGCAAGGCGTCGAGCACCCCGATGGCCATGAGATCGTCGGCCACCGCGATCGCATCCGGCTTGGCTCCGCCATCGAGGAGCTCGGCCACCGCCGCGGCCCCTGAAGCCCGCGTGAAGTCCCCGCGCACCACCAGGGTGGGATCGATGGCCAGCCCCAGCCGCCCTACCGCGTCGAGATACGCCCGGTAGCGACGCTCGGCCTCCGCATTCACCACCGGGCCGCGCACGAACGCCACCCGACGCCGGCCGCAGTCGTGCACGAGGTGCCGCATCGCCTCCCGCATGCCGCCCTCGTTGTCGACCAGCACGTTGAACGCATCCGGGAGCTCGACCGCGACGCTGCAGATCGGCATCGGCCGGTAGCGCTCGAGGAACTCCCCCAGGGCCTTGGTCCCGACCGCGTTGGCGAGCGCCCCCGTCATCACGATCAGCCCATCGACGCTGTCCGGGCCCACCAGATCGAGCAGGACGTTGCGCCCCGACGAGGCCGGCAACGGCGATCGCAGCACCCCGGCCGCGAAGCAGCGCAGGCCTGCGCCCTGCTCTCGTGCGGCCGCGGCCGCGCCCCGCAGGACCGAGCTCTGGTACGTCGCATCCAAGGCGTCGGTCACCAGGCCGAGCACGTGGTGCTGTCTCGAAACGCCAGACATCGAAAACCGCCGCGGGCCGGGGTCCGAAGGGACGAGCCCGGCCCCCGACTCCGTTGCAATAAACCGACCAGATGGCGTGCCAGCGGCAGTACGAAGCAATCGCCCGTGGTAGCGGTCCGATGCGCTCATCCCGAGCCGGGTCAAACGATTCCGTGCGGACCGAAGCGATCACCAATGCGGGCCTAAACGAACGTAGCGGCCCGCAATGGTATGGGAACGACGAGATCCGCCGGTACGCCCACACCCGGAATTCGCGGCGTGATTTGGCATGATGACGGTCGTGACCTCCACGCCGAGGGTGCATCGCAGCCCACGAATCCTGCTGCACATGTCCGACCCCCAGTTCGGACGGCACCACCGCCCCGCGACCGGGGGCACGGCGGCCGATCGCGATCACGACACGCTGTGTGCGCGGCTTCTGCAGGACCTCGCCGGGCTCGAGCACGAGGGGCAACGAGTGCAGCCCGAGCTGGTGGTGGTGACCGGGGATCTCAGCGAGCAGGCGCGGCCCTCGGAGTTCGCCGCCTTCGAGACCTTCGCGCAGGGCTTGCTCGAGGGCCTGAGCCTGCCGCGCGAACGCCTGATCGTCGTGCCGGGCAATCACGACGTGAGCTGGGCGGGTTGCGAGGCGCACTTCAAGCAGTGCGAAGCCGAAGAGCTCGAGCCACAGGCGCCCTACTGGCCCAAGTGGCGGGGCTACACCGACCTGTTCTCGCGCCTGTACGGCGGGCCGCAGGCGCGGTTCGAGTTCAACGAAGGGCGGCCGTACTCGCTGTTCGTGTACGAGTCGCTGCGGACCGTCGTGGCGGGCCTCAACTCGACCATGCTCGAGACCCATCGGGATGGCGATCACTTCGGCTACGTCGGCGAGGACCAGCTGCGCTGGTTCTCCGAGCAGCTGCGACCCTTCATGCAGCAGGGGTGGCTGCGGATCGCGGCCGTGCACCACAACGTGCAGCGCAACTCGGTCGACGACGACGAGAACCTGCGCGACGAGCCGATGTTCAAGCAGCTCCTCGGCGAGCAAGTGAACCTGGTCCTGCACGGCCACACCCACGACGGCACCATGGGATGGCTCGACGCTCGGGTGCCCATCCTCAGCACGGGGAGCGCCGCGGTCGAGGCCGTAGCGCGCCCGCATGGCGTGCCGTGCCAGTACCAGGTGCTGCGCATCGAGGAAGACCGCGTGCGTCGCTGGACGCGGGCGTACAACGCAGCGCATCACCGCTGGCAGGCCGACGTGGCTGCATCCGCGAGCGGCAACGAATGGGTCCACGACCATGCAGTGGCCTTCGTGGACCTGCACGGGGTGTTTCCCCCGCAGAGCGCCGAAGACGAGGTCGAGGAACCACTGCGGCTCGATCCGAGACGCGCAGCTGGGGTCCGGAGCCACGGCAGCGGGGACGACTATCTCGAGCAGCTGGCGAAGATCTGCCGATTGCAACGCGGGCACGGCGAGGTCGCGCGTCGCCACAAGGGACCGCCGTTCATCGAGTACCTCGAGGTGCGCCGCCAGCATGGCGAACACGTGGAGCTGGTGCCGATCACCGGTCGAGCCTCGGGGGTCGACGAGCAAGCGCTCGATGACTTCGCGCAACGCATCGTGCCCGCCTATCGCTCCCGTGACCCCGGCGTGCGGCCGATCTTCGTCTACGGAGGGCCACCCACGTCCGAATCGCTGGTCGAGCGCGCACGTGCGGCCGGGGTCTGGCTGCGCTCGTACGAGCAGTATTGCGGTTTGATCGACTTTCGGCGCTACCGAGCCGCGCTCGCGCAGCGGCTGGGACGCGACCAGAACTACCCCTCGGACAAGTACGTCGGGCAGCGAATGGTCGAGCACATCGGCATCGAACAAAAGCGGCACGAAGACGCGCTGGCCAGCGTGCGCCGCTGGCTCGACGACGAGCGCGGTCGCTTCGTGTTGGTGCTGGGGACCTTCGGGACCGGCAAGACCTTCCTGCTCCGCGAGCTGGCGCGACGCCTCGCCGCCGAAGACGGGGCCGTAGTGCCGATCTTGGTCGAGATGCGGAGCCTCGAAAAAGGCTTACGACTCGAGCAGCTGTTGGCCCAGCACTTTGCCCTGCACGACGTCGAGGACTACAGCCCCGCCCGATTCATGCGCATGCTCGAGGACGGCCGGGTGGTGCTGCTCTTCGACGGCTTCGACGAGCTGGTGGTGCGCTCGACCTACGCGCGAGCGGCCGAGCACTTCGAGACGATCGTGTCCGCCGCACGAGGACGGGCCAAGGTCGTGGTGACCAGCCGACGACAGCACTTCTTGTCGGATCACCAGGCCAAGGAGGCCGTGCGACAGATGCTGATGCAGAAGGTCGAACTCGTGCCCGGGCATCGAGTGGTGACCTTGCTGCCCTTCGAGGACGACCAGATTCAGCGATTCTTGGCGTGGCACCTGGGCGACGAAGCGGCGGCGCAGGAGCGGATGAAGCTCATCGCGGAGGTGCGGGACCTGTCGGGGTTGAGCACCAACCCTCGCATGCTCGGGTTCATCGCGGCGCTGACCGAGACCGAGCTGCGAGCGGCGCGAGACCAGCAAGGATCGGTGAGTGCGGCGCGGCTGTACGAGTCGCTGCTCACGCGGTGGTTGGCGTTCGAGCATGACCGTCGGCACCCGCGAGGCGCGGCGCCGGGGCTCTCGGTGGATACGCGATGGGACGCCGTGACCGAGCTGGCCGAGCGGATGTGGACGCAGGGTGAGCATCAAGTCGGCGTGGCCGAGCTCGAGCAGCTGGGGGAGGTGCTGACCGAGCTGGCGAAAGGGAGCCGGCAAGAAGCTGGGTTTCAGATCGGCTCGGGCACGTTGTTGGTGCGTGACGAGGAGGGGCGCTTTTCGTTCATTCACGAGTCCGTGATGGAGTGGTTGGTGGCGCGGGCGGCAGCGGAGGCGCTGGCCGACGATGAAGCGCCGCCGCTGCTCGGGCGCGGGAAGATGTCGCAATTGCTGGCCGATTTTTTGATCGATCTGGCGGGCGCGAAGACGGTCGAGGCGTGGTCGGATCGGGCGCTGGCAGCCAATATGGGCACGGCGACGGCCGACAATGCGCTGCTCGTGCGACGGCGGCTGGAGGTCGCGGGATTGATCGCGCCCCAGGCGGTTGCGGGCGAGGTGGACCTGCGAAGGCTCGAGCTCGAGGGGCGAGACCTGTCGGGGCAGCGACTGGCGCGGGCGAAGCTGACGGGTGCCGATCTGCGCGGGGCAAACTTGCGGCGGACGGTGCTGACGGGGGCGTTGCTCGATCGGGCGCGGTTGAGTCGAGCGGACCTGAGTGGGGCTGATCTGCGGGATACGGATCTGCGCGAGGCGGATCTGCGTCATGCGAATCTGCTCGGCGCTCGGATGACGGGGGCGAAGCTCGCGGGGGCGCAGCTGGATCGGGCGAAGCTGATCGGGGCTACGCGTGGGCCGGATGGCCTCGCGGAGGCCTCGACGCCCGGTGCTGCGTTGCCGGGTGCGCGGTTGAGACCGTTCGTGGCCACCGCGATCCAGCGAATCAACGCACTCGCGATGTCACCAGTTGGGCCATGGCTCGCGGTGGCCGATGGGCTCCACGTGAGGCTGTGGGATACCGAGCAGCAGGAAGAAGTGCGTCGCTTCGCGCCTGGGCGTGCCGAGGTTACGGCGCTCGCATTCGGAGCCGACGGCACGTTGGTGGTTGGCACGCGGGCGGGCGAGGTCTCGCGATGGAACGTCGAGCAATGGTCGCTGCGACAGACCCATGCGCACAGCCAAGCCGTACTCGAGGTCGGCCTCGCTCACGATGGTTCCATTCTGTCGCTCGACCGCTCGGGCAATCTGCATTGCCCGAGCGGAATCGTGGCTCAACCCGGCATCGTAGATGTCACGGCAGTCGCGGTTCACCCGGACTCCGGGCGCATCGCGGTCGGGTTCAGCTCTGGTGTGCTCCGCGTGCAGTGGGAGCACGGCATTGGGACGATCACCCAGTCGCCCGCTCCGACGGCCCTCGTCTGGTCCAAGAGTGGTGACGAACTGGCGTACACGGGTCTCGACGGACGCGCGGGACTTGCGACGCTCTCGACGGGGCAGTTGAAACTCACCGGCGCTCTCGCTCTCGTGGAGCCGACTACGGTCCTTTCCTCTGCGGGTGATGATCGATGGCTGACGGGGTCGGGGAACGGCCTAGTACGACTGTGGGAAAGCGGCAGGCTCCGCGGGACCGTCGACCAACACCCGGGACCTATCACAGCGATCGCGTGTGATCACCACGGTCGAGTTTGGTCGTCCTCCCACGAGGCAGGGCTCTACTGCGTGGAACTTCCGAGCACAGCGAAGGCGAACCTCGATGGCCTCACGTCCATGCACATGGGTCCAGAGCCACGAAGGGGAGTCCGAGCGCTCGCGGTTGCCACCAATGGCAGCCTCACCGTCGCCGTCGACGAGCGAATCGTGAGCGTCACCCCCTCGCAGCGCATCGTCAACGACATCCTCGACTGTGCAAACGCAGACGAAATCATCCTGTCCCGCGATGGCCTCGGTGTCACGACCCTCCACGGACGACAGCTCACCCTCCATCGTTTCTTTCCCTTCGAAGGCCGAGAACCCGTCAGATTGCGCCACGAGCTGAACCACGTGCCCACATGCGTGGCGACGCTCGGACCCGGCTCGGCACAAATCCTGCTCGCCACCGAAGGCGACCGCGGCCAAATCCAGCAGCTACGCCTGCTCGAAGAGGGCGAAGACGTGCTCGAGCACCGGGGCACCGTCGGTCGCGTGACGGGGCTGGCCGGGTCACCCGACAGTCGATGGATCGCCGCGGCGTGCAGCGATCATGTGCTGCACGTGCTCTCACCGCTGTCCCGAGAAGCTCTCGCTCCCCCTCTACTGCTCTCCGGGCATCGGCAGGACATCAGCGCGCTGGAGCTATGCAACGACGATCTCGCTGCATCGGGGTCGCTCGATGGCATGGTGATCGTCTGGGACCTGCTTGCGGGTCGAGCACGACAAAAGTGGACCATGGCGGAAGGGGCCAACGCGCTGGCCTTCGGACCCGAGGAGATGGTCGCTGCGGGCGGCTTCAACGGCACCGTGCAGCTGTGGACTCTCGGCCGCGATGAACCCACGGCGAGCATCGTGGCCCACGAAGGGAGCATCACGTCACTGCTCTTCGTGTCCGCTTCACGACTGGTGACCGGTTCGAGGGATGGCACGGCTCGGGTTTGGCAGCTTCCCCAGATCGAGCTGCTCGCCACGCTCGCCCCGCTGCCCGAGGGCTGGGTCGCGGTCACGCCCGACGGTCGCTACAAAACGGGCGGCCGAGTGACGGGCGATCTATGGCACGTCGCTGCGCAGTGCCGTTTCGAGGTCGGCGAACTCGACGAGGTCCTGCCCGAGCTACGACTCGGACCGACAGACCCACTGATCGAACCGATGGGTTCAGCCAAGGGCTAGCCGCTACGCACTGCGGCGCACTTGCGTGTTCCGCCCACCAGCCGCCGACCGATCGTACTCGTTGTCGTCGTACCAAAACTCCCAGTGCCCGGTGTCGATCCATCTCTCGAATCGGCGGGTAAAGTCGTCCCTCGATTCCACCGCCGTCTCGGCCCACGGATAGATCGGGCGGTCTCCCGAGGTCAGCGGAGGAATCGCAATCCCCCGCGCTTGCAACAACGCCAGCCCCATCAGCTCCGAGACGGCCCCCTGCCCCCGATGCGTCACCGTCAGGTGATTGACATCATAGGTAATTTTCGCTGCACAACGAATCACCACCCGCCGGTCTTCAGTCGCCAGACCTCGCTTCAGGCAGGCGTCCAAGCCGACCATCGCCGATTCGTATTGCGCCCGGCTGTAGCGAATGTGCCGTACACGAAAGCAGCGGTAGTTACGAACGAATCGCGTCTCGGCATGAACATCGGGAAACACCTCGATTTTGTGTACATCCTTGCGATCGAGGTGCTCCTTCAAGACGTCGTTGTACCGATCATAGCGTCCAGGCCCAGACAGCCGTTCACGCAGAGGGGTGCCGTACCAGCCCGTTTCGTTGTCGTTGACTCGTACCTTGGAGAAGTACGCTCCATCGGGTGACCCCTCGGCCAAGCTCGCTCGCCAGTGCGTCGAGGAGTTGAGGTAGGCCGAAAACGCAGGGGCACCGGGTACGTCGAGCGTCGGATCGACCTGCTCGGGAAATCGGTTCGGGACCTCGTCGTAGCCCGCCCGTAGCCGCTCGGCGAAATCATCCATCTGTAGCTCGATCTTCTCGATGAACCCGCCCGCGTAGGGAATGGCAGGGTCGCCCACCAGCTCGTCGCGCCCTTTGAAGGGCCGGGAGCCCTCGTAGTTCTCTCCGGCAAGCGCTCGTGCCGGGGGCAACGGTCGCGGCTCGACCTCGAAGCTCGCGATTGCCACCCGCCCCCGACGCACCTGGCACCGTAGGCACAACGACTTCGCATGCTTCGGCGCTCGTAGCCATCTCGACTCTAGATCGGAAGTGACGACGACGGTGTAGTCCCCGGGCTCGAGGTCGGCGAACCGGGCCGGACAACCGACCGCCGTGCTCGCGGTGTGGCCGGTCTCTTCGATCCTCACCTCGATGCCACCGACCTCGGCCTTGTCCGCGTCGTGCACACTCACGAGCAACGTGCCGCGAAACCAACCGCACGAGCGCATCGGCATCCCGACCTTCTTGGCTCCCTCGCCGGCTGCAGCCCACCACGGCATCGCTCGATCAGGCTCCCCAACCCCACGAAAGGCGCGACTGAAGGAGCTGTGTCTTCTCGGCCCCGCTCAGCTCGACCTGCTCCAGCAGGGTCCGCGCCCACTCGAACCCGGTCCGCAGCTCGAACCCCGAGCCACGCTCCACGCTCAACAACACGAACCCCGCCACGTCGGTCTCGTCATCGATCCCGTAGCCGACCGCACGGTCGATCAAGCCGGATACGAGCCGGTGGAGTCTCCCCTGCTCTTCTCCACGCTCGCGCCGATCCGTGCGCGACGGAGGATGGACACGAAGCACCTGCTGTACGACGTCGGCGGTGAAGCGCGCCCGATCGGCCGACGCGAGCGCAGCGAGCTGCTCGTCCCGGATCTGAAACATCAGCCGACCTCCGCCTCGGCACGCCCGGTGCTCCAGCCCGCGGCAGTCGTCCGCGCACCGTGAATGGATGAGATACGCCCACGACGACGCGACCAGACCCACCGGACGTGAAGCGGCAGCGTTCGAGCGGTCTGCGGTCGGCCCACGTGGGAGGAAGTCACCGCCGCCGCCCGAAGTCATTCAGGAGGACGGCGCCTTTTTTGTAGGCTATCCCTCGGTGGTCTCGTCTCCTTGGGTCGTCGATTCGCCGCTCTCGGTGTCTCCAGACTCACTGCCGCCGGTCCCCGAGGAGCCTCCGGTCCCCGAAGAACTCTCGGATGTCGCCCACCCCCCATCGGACGACGTCACCTCGTCATCACCGCCCTCGGTGGCCACCCCGGTGCTGTCGGGCGGTCCGGCATAGGTCGCGCCTTCTCCCCAGCTATCGGGATCGCTCGCGTTCCCCGAATTCGCCGAATCCACACTCGTGGTGAACATGTCATCGGTTCCGTCCCCGGTGCAGCCAGCCAAGCCGAGGCTCATGACCAATCCCAGCTCCACCTTCCACCGTGCGGGCGCGGCATGGGGGCGACGCAGCGTGGCTCCACAAAACGGGCACTCGGCATCCCGAGCAAACACATGACGATTGCACTCGTAGCAAGTCTTCATTGAGAAAACCTCGTACGACCACGAGTGTCGACCGCCGTCGATTCGATCGTTTTTCAGCGACCAGGCGTCGTGCGTATCACGGAAGTCGGCAAGCCTCAGGCCTGCGGCTCGGCGAAGACCTCTTCGAGCGTCGCCGCCGTCAGTACGCGCTCGACCCATCGGTCGAGTTGCTCGACGCCCGCCCCCTCGAGCCGCTGCTGCGTTGCCCTCGTCGGCGGACCGAACTTCAACTCGAGCAAACGAAGCAACGTGCGTGCTTCACCTTCGATTCGGCCGCGAGCTTCGCCTTCGGCGCGGAGTTCGTCGAAGAAATCACGGGCCTCGCGTTCCACCTCGGGGTTCATCGTGCTCATGATCGTCTCCAACTCTCGTCGGTAGGCTCCACCAATATACTTCCAAAACGGTAGCAGCGCCTCGACGCCGCGCTCTAGACGCACCTCGACGAAGAGGCGGCTCAGTCGTTCTCCTCGTTCCCGACCCGACAGTCCTCGTGCCACCGCAACGAGCGCCGCACGGGAGGTCGCGTCGCAGTGGGCCCGCGCCTGCTCGAAGCGATCGAGCTGCGCCCGGTTCAGCTCGAGGACCTCCATTCGAAGATCGAGGTAGGGACCCTCTTCGATCGCGAGTGGCGGAGTAAGCTCGGAGAGCTGTCGCGCTTTGGTCCATCGGCCACCCGTGTAGAGCAACAGCGGGATCACGAACGGCAACCGATCGCGCATGACATCCCGCCGTTCTCGATACTGCCGCAGCGCATTGCAGGCATACGACAGCTGCCGCAGCGGCATCATGGGATCTTCGGTCGTCTGGTTCTCCCACAGGCAGTACACCAGGGCCTCACCACCCCCGCGAGCATCGATTTCGAACACGAGGTCGCTGAAGCTCGCCCTCAGGTCGGCATCGACATAGCTCCCGTTGATCAACCGCAAGGTAGACCAGTCCAGCCATTCGCCGACGTCTTCGGTCAAGGCGATGCGAAGCACGCCAGCGGCATGCTCGGGCTTGGACAGAATCTCCTTCAGGAACTGGTCGTGAGGCGGTCGCTTGGCCGACGCCATGGGTGACTCCCCGGCACGCAGGGTCTGCTCACCGAATAGCGTCGGCCGCGTCTGAGTTTGGACGCGATTTCGGGCAAGGAAGTGAACTCGACGAGCACAGATCGAGACGAGCAGCCCGACCGTGCCGCGAGCCCGTCAACCGAGCTGCACGCCCGCGCCGATCTTGCGTCCGCTCGCCCACGCGCTGGCGGCCATGCGTCGCTTCCCGGCCGGCTGCACATCACCCAGGCAGACCACCCCGTCACCCGTCGCGACATGAACCCCCTGGCCATCGGCAGCAACCACGACTCCGGCTCCCGCATCCCCGAGCGGCTGCTCGGACAAGGTCGCGCGAAACACCTTCAGCGGTTGTCCGCCATGACTCGTGAACGCATTCGGCCATGGATCCATCCCCCGAATGTGATCCACCAGTTCCTGCGCCGACCGGCCCCAGTCCACGCGCCCTTCTTCCTTGCGGAGCATCGCGGCGTGGGTCATGCCCTCGCTCGACTGCGGCGTCGCAGCGGGCACATCGGGAAACTCGGCGAGCAGCTCGCCCAATGCCTTCGCCCCCAGCGGAGCCAAGCGCTCAAAGAGTTCACCGCTGGTCTCGTGCGATCCGATCTCCGTACGGTGCGTCCGAAACACGGGCCCGGTGTCGAGCCCCTCGTCCATCTGCATCAGCGCCACGGCCGTGTGCGAGTCGCCGGCCAGCACGGCCCGCTGGATCGGCGCCGCACCGCGCCACCGCGGAAGTTCGGAGGCATGCACGTTGATGCACCCGTGTCGCGGCACGGCCAAAATCTCGGGCGGCAAGATCCGCCCGAACGCCACGACGACGATCACGTCCAGATCCAGCGCCCGCAAGACCCCGGCCAGACGCCCGTCCTTCATCTTGGTGGGCTGGTCCAACGGCAGCCCCAGCTCGAGCGCCGCCCGCTTGACGGCGGGCGGGGTCAGCTTGCGTCCTCGCCCGGCGGGGCGATCCGGCTGACACACGACCAGCTGAAGGTCACAGTGCTCGTGCACGGCGTGAAGGCTGGGCACGGCGAAGTCGGGCGAGCCCATGAATGCGGCGCGAAGTCGGCTCACGATTCCTCCAAGTGGGCGAGGTAGGCACTGCGCAGGCTCTCGTCGATCAAGACTTCGCGCGCTTCCTCGATCAGGTCGAACAGCTCGTCGAGCTCGGCGGACATGGCCTCCCGAGCACCCGCTTCGAGCTGCTCGGCCGAGAAGGTCTGGCGCAGCTGAGCATGAGCCCGCCGCACCTCGATACGCGAGGCGTCCCGCGGCACGCCCAGCACGGCGAAGTAGTCCCCGAGCCGGCTGATCTCGAGTCGATCGCGGATCCGCTCCACGTCGATGTTCACCGGATCCACGTCGGCGGGTACGGAGTGACGCTGCTCGCTGAGCTCCAGCCGCTCGAGCACGTGCAGCGTGTAGACCAGCCCCATCAGCTCGGTCACGTCGACATCGGGCTGCGCGCACAGCTCGCGCAGGCTCCGACGACCGTCCAGACGCCCCACGAGCGCCTCTTCGGCCGCCCCCATGCGCAGCAGCTCGGCCAGTCCGGCGACCTCCGCCGAGTCGTTCGTCAGTCGCGGGTATCGATCCGTACCGCCGAGCACCACCTCGAGCCGGCTCTCGTCGAGTCGATGGCGAATCCCCTCGGCGATGATCTGCGCGACCGGGACGTCGCGAAGCGCATCGGCGTCGCGTTGGTCCTCGGGCTCGAGCATCCAGCTGCCCTCGGTCCAACCGAAGGTCGAGTCGACGATACTCCCCAGGTGCTCGCGAACGACTCGGGGCATCTCCCCGGGCTTGAGCAAGCCGGCCTCCACCAGGTGCGCCCCCGCGTCGTGGGGCTCGGCCTCCACCAGTCGCCGCGCCCGCTCGTACTGCTCCCGGGTCAGCATGCCGCGACGAAATAAGCCGTCGCTCAGGCGGTCGTGGTTGAGGTTGCCCGCGGCGAATGCCAGCTGCCCTGCGTGCCACCACAGCCGCTTTTCCGCGCGGCCGTTGAGCAGCACCAGCGCGCCGTCGTAGCCGGCACGATGCAGGGTCCACAGAATCCGCGGTACCTCCATGCGCTCGAGCGAGCCCCGCTCGTCCATGGGCAAGGGTGCCGTCCGCACCGGTCGCGAGGGCGTGCGCTCGATGATGGCGGAACTGCGGGTTCGCCCGCGCGGCGAGGACTGCCCCAGGCGCTCGGTCGCTTCCCGTCGCCGTGGTCGCGAGGCGGACTTGGCCGACGGCGTAGCCGGGCGTCGGGCGGACTGCGAAAGCTCGAGGGACGAGCCGGAATCCCCCGGAGGCCGTCGCTCTCCGCCGAGGTCGGGCAGATCGTCGAAGCCGAGCGCGGCGAGATCGAGATCGTCGGCATCGCCGTCGTTTTGGTCGCGCAGCCTCGCCTCGAGCATGTCGAGCGTGCGATGCAGCTGACCGAGCACGACATCGGTCGCCCCCGTGCCTCCGGCCCGACTGCGCGTGGTGGCGGAGCTGGGCTCAGCCGAGCCCCGGCTGGGGTTGCGCACCAGTCCGCCCGAACCGGGGCCGACGAGTTCGTCCAGCGCGGCCTCGAGCTGGTCGTCGTCGGCGGGTGACTCGAGGAAGTGATCCGCCCCGAGATCGAGCACGTCGGCGAGGTCACCGATGCGCACCCCGAGCGGACCGTAGAGCGTGACCGGGATCCCCGAGCCTCGACGCGTGCGACGGAGCTCCGACATCAAGGCGCGAGGCTCGACGTCTTCGGTGCACACGACCACCGCGCTGGGGACGGACCCCCGAGCCACTCGCTGCTCGAGCGTAGGCCCGGAGCAAATCGCCGCCTCGTAGCCCAGCTCCCGGATCCTCTCCAGCAACTCGGACCGTCGGGCCGCGTCGCCCACGATGAGCACTTCGGGAGCCACGGACGGCGAAGTCTACTCCGCGTCCCGGCAAAAATCCTCCCGGAGGTGGGCATCAGCGCACACCCTGCCCAAAGCGACGAAAATCGTGCCCACGGCGGCTGCCTCCGCGGGTGGGCATGCCGCGCCGTAGCGGGGCTCACAACATGCTCTGCGGGTCGATGTCGACGATGGCCAGGGTCTGAGTGTCGCCTCGACCATCGGTCCCCAGCTGGGGTCGCAGCTCCCCCAGCAGCCAGCGCAGGGGCGATCGCTCACGCGCCCGCAGCAAGACCTGCCAGCGCGTCCGTCGGTTGATCCGCTCGATCGGCGACGGCGTGGGCCCCAGCACCATGACCATGGGTCGCTGGCCGACGACGCCCGGCTCCGCATGCGCGGTCTGGATCTGCTCCACCCGCGGCCGAACGAATGCAACCAGACGCTTCGCCCGCTGCTCGACCGCCGACGCGTCCATGCCCTGCACCCGCACCAGCGCGATGAAACCCGCGGGCGGGTTGCCCAAGGCCTCACGGCGCTCGAGCTCGTCTTCGGCGAACCCCAGGTAGTCGTGGTGCGTCGCGAAGGCGATGGCCGGGTGCTCGGTCTGCCACGCCTGCACCAACACCCGCCCCGATCGCTCGCCTCGGCCCGCCCGACCGGCGACCTGAGTAAGCAACTGAAAGGTCCGCTCGCCCGCGCGAAGATCGGGCAGGCCCAACCCGTGGTCGCCTTGGAGTACGCCCACCAGCGTCACGCCGGGAAAGTCGTGGCCCTTGCTGAGCATCTGGGTGCCGACCAGCACGTCGGCCTGCCCGCTGCGAAAGGCAGCCAGCGTTTCGAGCAGCTTGCGGCCCCGAGCGGCGTCGCGATCGAGCCGCAACACCCGGAGCTTGGGCAGGGCTTTGGCCAAGCCGAGCTCGACCCGCTCCGTGCCCACCCCACCGTGCACCAGCTTGGCCGAGCCGCACTCCTTGCAGTTGCTGGGTGCCGCCTCGATGTGCCCGCACAGGTGACACATCATGCGGTGCCGCGACAGGTGATACGTCATCGAGGGCGCGCTGCAGTCGGGGCACTGCTGGCGCGAGCCACAGTCCTCGCACAACAAGTCGGTGGTGAACCCGCGGCGGTTGAGGAACAAGATCACCTGGCCGCCCTCGCGCACCGCCGTCTCCACCGCGTCGCGCATGCGCCCCGTGAGCAGCGAGGTCGGGTCGGGCCGATGGACGGTCAGCGGCACCAGCTCCACCGTGGGCAGCGGCCGCGGCGTGGGCCGGGTCTTCATTCGCAGCCATCGATGGCGATCGCGCTTGGCCAGGGCAAAGGACTCGAGCGAGGGCGTGGCCGAGCCGAGCACCACCAGGGCCTTCAGCGCCTTGGCCCGCACCAACGCCACATCGCGAGCGTGGTAACGGACGCCGTCCTCCTGCTTGAACGAGCCGTCGTGTTCCTCGTCGACGACGATGACCCCGAGCCTCGGCACGGGCGCGAACACGGCCGAGCGGGCCCCGATGACGATCGGTCGCTCTCCCGCGCGGATCTGCTGCCACGCGTCGAGTCGCTGGCGTGGCGTGAGGCCGCTGTGCAGCACCGCCACCTCCTCGCCGAACCGAGCCCGGAACCGATCGGCGAGCTGAGGCGTCAACGCGATCTCGGGCACGAGCACGATGGCGCCGCCCTCCTTGGCCCGGATGTGTGCGATGAGCTGGAGATAGACCTCGGTCTTGCCACTGCCGGTGATCCCGTGCAGCAGGGAGCTGCGAAACACCCCGGCATCGACGTCGCCACACAGCGCCTCCAGGGCCTGGGCCTGCTCTTCAGTGGGCGGCTGGGCCTCGTCGGCGACGGGCAGCGTGGCAAAGGGGTCGAGCCGACGCGGCCGTTCTTGCTTGGCGACCAGCCCTTCCCGCACCAGCGGCTCCAGAAGCTCGCGGGCCCGCGCAAAGGGCCCGCGCAGCTCGGCCAGCGGGATCCAGCCCGGTTCTTCGGTGGTGCCGGGCGTCTCGCGCTGACCTTCGAGGTAGTCGAGGATCGCCCGCCGACGCTTGCTTCGACCGATGAGCTTGCGCAAGCGGTCCTCGTCGGCAGCGACGCCCCACAGCAGGTCGGTGCGGCGCACATGCGTCTCGGTCCGCATGGGAGAGCTCTCGGCGTCCGCCCATACCGTCTCGCACAGCCCCTGCCGCTCCAGCTCGACCAAACGCCGCAAGGCCGAGGGCACCCGTGGTTTCAGCCGCGTGAGCCGAGCCGCGGGTAGCCCCGACTTCCCCGCGCCGACGATCGCCTCGAGCAGGCGCCGCGAGGCGGTATCCAACGTGGGAGCGCCCCCGGACAGCAAGGGTCCCTCGGAGTCCAGCGCCCGCTGCCCCGCCTCGGTGACCCGGGCATGGCGAGCGTCGGCATTGCTCAACAGCCCCGGCAGCGCCAGGCGATACGCCTCGCCCGGGGGGGCGATGTAGTACTCGCGAATCCACTCGCATAGCCGCACGACCTCGTCGGTCAGCGTCGGCTGGTCCTCGTCCAGGTCGGCGAGCAGGTCTCGAACTTTCTCGGGCGGCTCGAGGTCCTCGTCGGGGCGCACCACGCCCACCAACACCCGCGGACCAAAGGGCGCCAGCACCCGTGCGCCCGCGGGCGGCACCCGGGGCCAGTCCTTCGGGATGCGGTAGGTGAACGCACGGTCGAGAGCGACGGGAACGGCCACCGACACCAGCCGGTCGCTCACCGAGCTCGCCCTCCGGCCCGCGCGTCGTCGCGTCGTTGCTGCCGGCTCTGGAACAAGCGGAGCAAGCGGTCGCGGCGATCGATGAGCAGATCGATGACCGCCGCCGCGGCCAACCCGGCCGCGATCACCATCGAGGCCCGCACCGCCCAGCCCGACCACAAGGCGAACACGCCGGCCTCGCTCGCATCGACGGCCCGGGCCGCCCCCGCGAGCACGCCCAGGCACGCCATCCCCAGCCCGACCAACAACCCGAGCCGCAGGGCCATGCGGAGCCAGACGTCGGGACGCGCCGGACCGGCCCGCAGCCGCTGCCGGTCGCGGTCCGAGATCCCGCCCAGTCGCCGGGTGACCACCGCGACCAGGACCACGACCACCGCGGCGACCGACCATCCCGCCACGAGCCAGGCGCTGGCCGAGGCCAGCCAGGCCTCGGGCGTGATCGCGCCCGGGCCCCACCACCGCAGCAGGGCTTCCACCTGGCCCCGGAGCGCGAAGGCCAACAGCCCGAAGCCCACCGCGGGCAGCAGCCACGCCGAGCGCGGACGCAGGCCGGCTCGCCAGGCGCGTCGCTGTCGCCCGGGGCTCGGCGCGATCGTGCGGTCGTCGGCCATGGTCTTGCTTCGTAGCGCACCCCCGCGAGTCGCGCCAACAACCGACGAGGATCGCCTCGGCAGGCCCGCTTTACCCCTCGCATTGCGCTACGAGGGCCGGGGTATCCTCCCGGCCATGTGCGCATCTCGCCCGCAGTGGGTCCGTCCCCTCCTCCGCACGACGGCTCGGCTCGGCTCCGCCGCGTGCGTCGTCGGGCTCGCCGCGTGCACCGTGTCGACCCCGAATAGCGGAGGCCAGCGCGGCACGACCCCGCCCGGACCGGCCGCACGGGGAGAGGCAGGACCCGTGGTCGAGGTCGCAGCCGGGGCGGGCCACACCTGCGCGCGACGATCCGGGGGCACCGTCACCTGCTGGGGCCGCAACGACTTCGGCCAGCTCGGCGACGGCACCACCACCAACCGCACCGAGCCGGTGGCGGCGCTGGGTATCACCAACGCGGTCGCGCTGGTCGTGGGCCACGACCACTCGTGCGCTCGACTGGGCACGGGCGCGGTCAAGTGCTGGGGGCGCAACGACGCCGGCCAGCTCGGTGACGGCCGCGGCGGACCTCGCTCGAAGACGGGGCCACGACCGGTCTCGGTGCGCAACCTCGCCGACGCGGTCGCGATCACCAGCGGCGCGCAGCATGCCTGCTCCCTACGCAAGACGGGCTCGGTGGTGTGCTGGGGCGACAACCGCCGTCGGCAGGTCGGCAACGAAGGACGCAGCGTGTGGGTGGCACCGGTCGGGGTCTCGAACCTGACCGGCGTGGAACAACTCGCGGGCGGCGAAGGACATACCTGTGCCCGCCGCAAGCAAGGCAACGTCGTCTGCTGGGGTGACGACCGCCACGGTCAGCTCGGCGACGGTGGTAATGGTTCGAGCGCAGCTCCGCGGGTGGCCGCGGGCACCGAAGGCGCCGTCGATCTGGTCGCGGGCAACAACCACACCTGCATCGCCCGCCCCTCCGGCGAGGTCGCATGCTGGGGCGCCAACGCGGCGGGGCAGGTCACCGGCCGCTCGAGCGACGCGGTAAGGCGCCCGAGTCCGGTCGCCATCGGGGGCATCGTGGAGCTGGCCGCGGGTGAAGCTCATACCTGCGGCCGGGCGGGCGACGGCACCGTGCGCTGCTGGGGCAGCAACCAGCAGGGTCGACTGGGCGACGGCACCACCGAGGTCCGCACCGGCTCGGTCGCGGTCGCCAACACCAACGGCGCCTCCAGCCTCAGCGTGGGCGAAGCCCACTCCTGCGCGGTGCTACGCGGGGGGGCCGTGGTCTGCTGGGGCCGCAACGACTCCGGCTCGCTCGGCAGCGGGGCTCCCGGCCCCGGCTTTGCCGGTGGCTCGATGATGGCCCTCAACGTGAACGACGCCACACAAGTGGAGGTCGGCCTGGGCTTCAGCTGCGCCCTGCAACGCTCGGGCGCCGTGACCTGCTGGGGCGCCAACGACAAGGGCCAGGTGGGCGTCGGTACCCGCGGCGACATCCGACGCCCCACCGCGGTCAAGAACCTGAGCAAGGCGGTCGACATCGCCGTGGGCTGGAACCACGCCTGCGCGGTCACGGCCAATGGCGCGGTCACCTGCTGGGGCGCCAACGACAAGGGTCAACTCGGCGACAAGAGCAAGGCCGCGGTGCGCCGGGCTCCAGTCGTGGTGGCCGGTCTCCGCGACGCGGTGGAGGTCGCGGCCGGGCGCGGTCACAGCTGTGCGCGGCGCAAGACCGGCGAAGTGTGGTGCTGGGGTGACAACGAGCAAGGCCAGTCGGGCACCACGCCAGGGGGGGCCCGCCGAACGCCCGGAGGCGTGGCCAGCCTTCGCGATGCCCGACAGCTCGGGGCCGGCGGCAGCCATAGCTGCGCGGTCCGGGCCAGCGGCGCGGTGGCGTGCTGGGGCCACAACCTCTACGGGCAGCTCGGCAACGGAGCCGGGGCCAAGGAGCTCAGTACGCCCAAGCCGAGCCCGGTCGGCGTGGTCAAGCTCAACGATGCGCGCGAGGTGCAGCTGGGCGACCAGAGCACCTGTGCTCGCAAAGGCACCGGCCAGGTCGTGTGCTGGGGCCGCAACGACGTGGGGCAGCTGGGCGCCGACACTCAGAGCGACTGGTCCACGCGCATCCCGGTCAAGGGCTTGAGCTCGGCCACCGCCCTCGATCTGGGACCTCGACAGGCCTGCGCCGTGGGCAGCGGCGGCGCCATCTTCTGCTGGGGCAAGGACGACGTCGCCCAGTACGGCAAGACGGCCGGTCGCACCTTTCGGGCGCCCGTGCCCGTGTCTGCCGTCAGCCGCGGCACGCAGGTCTCCACCAGCGCCACCCATACCTGTGCCCGCCTCACCGATGGCAAGGTGGCGTGCTGGGGCAACGAAGATCGCGGGCAGCTCGGCGACGGTGGCGTCGCGTTCGAGGCCCGGCCGGTCGCCGTGCGCGGTCTGTAGACCCAGCCGCCGTTACTGGGGCTGCGCCACTTCGCGGAAGCTGAAGCGGGTGCGACCGGGTACGAATCCGTCGGGCGCGTTACGCAGATAGCCGGTCTCCGACAGATACACCCAATCGAAGGCCCCGGTCAGCTCGTTGCGGGCCCGTGCATAGATATGGAAATACCCGCCCGAGTCCGGGGTCGTCTCGACTTGGAACTGGGTGAAGCGATCGCAGTATTTGCCGGTCGCGCTCACCACCTGATCGGCGTCGTAGTTGTAGAGCCACGAGTGAACCGAGGTCCAGTGGTCCCCACTCGTGCTACGGGCGATGCTCGCGAAGCGAACATCCACCTCGCCCGCGTCTTCGTCACAGTCCACCTTCCACACGAAGTCTTTGGGGGGTGGGCCCGGCTGCAAATAGTCGGCGACGACGTTGCCGGCCCCGTCCGAGCGCAGGAACCGAGAGGGCTGCGAGTCGTCGTAGATCACCACATAGCGCTCGTCGAAACCGGGGTGCGTACCGTCGCCGAAGCAAAACCCGCGCGAATCGGGCGCAGTGATGCTGCGAAACTCCACCGATTCCTCGACGCTCGCCGCTTCCAGCCCTTCATCGGCCGGATCGCAGCCAACGAGCAAGGTCGACACCACGGCGCCATACGCCACCGCTCTCCAGTTCATCATCGTCCGCATCTCATCCATCTCCCATCGGGTCGGGGACGGGCCCTCCCCACCTGGGGGAGTCACCGCGAGCGATGCGAACTATTCACCCTCAGCCCACGGGCGTGGTGCTGGGCGGACCGCCGCAGGTCCAGCGCACGTTGTCGAGCAGCACCAACGAATCCAAGATGCCATCGCTGAGATCGAACACGGAGAAGATCAACGTGAGTTCTTCGCCCGGCTCGACCTCGGTGGTGCTGGTCAGCCACCGTGTACCGCCGTGCCCCTGCATGGCGAACCCGTGCAGCTCGGGCGCGGTGCAGTCGGCACAGTCGACCATGTTGGGGGCGTCCTTGTAGTCGAAGAACCCCGCATTGACGGTGATCGGGCTGCCCTCTTCGTCGAAGGAGATGTTGCCCGTCCACTGCTCCGACTGGGCCCAGGCCACGAACATGTCGTTGAAGCTGGACTGGTAGTAGTTGGGGTACTCGACGGACATGAACGCAAAGTCGAAGCCGATGCCGTGGATCTCGTCGGGCACGGTGATGTTCATGCGGATCTCGGCGTAGTCGTTGGCAACCGGGAGCCCGGTTCCTCCCAAGCCGCCGGCTTGGGCCGCTTGCCACTGATCCCACAGCGTGTTGGAGCAGTCACCCGTGCCGATGAGGGTCGCATCGTCTTCGCAGGTCGTGGCCTGACCTGGATCCACGGGGTTGACGTCCATCGGCGCGGGCAGGGCCTCGTAGTCGAAGCCGTCCAGCTCGGTCGACGGACAGTCGGGCGCCATGCCTTCGAAGCCCACGCACTCGGGGCTCGCCGCCTCGAGCTGAGCGGGTGTCAGGGCGATCTGGGCCGCGATACCCGTGGACAGCACGACGTACTTGCTCCCCTCTTGCGCGGGATAGGTGCCGTTGCCCAGGGTCTGATCGAAGACCTCCATCGCCTGGGCACTGCCCTCGAAGCCGCCCTGCGCGAGCACGCCGTCGACCTCGTCACAATTGACCCCGAGCGCGTGCAGCGGGTCGTCGTCCTGCGAGTCGCACGGCGTCGGTTTGGGGATGTCGTCGTCACAAAAGACGTTGCCGCCGTCGTCACCACCGCCCTGCCCGTCTCCGACGTCGAGCTTGATGCCGCCGGCCGACTCGTCGTCGGCCGCTTCTTCGTCCGAGGCGACGCCGTCATCCCCAGAGGTCGAGGTCAGCCCACCATCCGATCCCCACCCCGGCCCGTCCTCCGGCAGCTGGTACTGACAACCCACCATCGTCCCGAGAGCGAGCCCCACCTCGGCTAGTCTCCGTGTTCCCATGTGAGGCCCTCACCGCAATGCGTCCATGCATTACGGATTTGTTGGGCACTGGACTCGGGGCAGACTCACGCATTGGAGCCCGAGAAGACACCCACGACGCAAAGCCGCGCCAAACGGGGCTCATCCCCCATACAGAGGCATTGCGAGGCAGGACACGCAATTGTGGCAAAGCACTCGTCGCCACAATCTGCGTCGCCCTACGGGACGGGATACGCATGGACCCAGCGAGCGTCCTCGACCGGCGGCACGACATGCTCGATCAACCCATCGGGCCATCGGATCGTGACACTGTCGACGTGCTCGAGCCCGAGCCCGAAGTGAAGCCGACGCATGTTCACCGAGGCCACCGACGAGCCGACCTTGACCTCCTGCATCATCGTCCGGCCGCTCTCGGTGGTCACCCAGACGCGTGAGCCGATGGCGTCGCGATTGACGGGTCCACCCCCCACCAGGTCGACGCTCAGCCAGTGTCGATCCGGCCACAGGTTGCGCCCGCGATAGATGAAGTGCCCGTCGTGACGGTTGGAGACGGCCAGGTCCAGCGCCCCGTCGTCGTCGAAGTCGGCGTAGCTCACCCCGAAGCTCTGCCCCGGGTCGTTGCAGCCGCTGAGCTCTGAGACGTCATCGAAGGTCCCGTCGCCCCGGTTGTGGAACAGCTGGTTGCCCCATTGCTCCCCATAGAGCCCCTCGGCCACGTACAGGTCGAGCCAGCCGTCGTTGTCGTAGTCGAAGAAGAAATTGCCCCAGCCGACCCCCAGCTCGCTCAGGCCCGCCTGCACGGAGACGTGGGTGAAGCGGTTGATGCCCTCGTTGCGGCGATTGGCCAGCAGGTCGGTGTCGAACAGGTCGGTCACCGCGATGTCGAGGTCGAGGTCGCCGTCGAAGTCCCCGACTGCGGTGCCCATCGACCACTCGGCCATGGCCACGCCCTGCTGCCCTCCGACCTCCTCGAAGCACCACACCTTGCAGCCGGAGCCGTCGTTACGCCACAGCCGATTGCCGACCTGCTTGTCGTTGGCGACGAACAGATCGAGGTCACCGTCGTCGTCGAAGTCGAGCCAGGTCGCCGAGAAGGTCTGATAGTCCTCGGGGCTCGGCACCAGCTCGGTGACCGGATAGAAGCTGCGATCGCTGCTGCCCTTGTACAGCACGTCGGGATGCAAGATGGCGTTGCTGAGGTAGACGTCGAGGATGCCGTCCGCATCGAAGTCACCCCATGCCGCCGAGACGCCCAGGTGCCCGTCGCCGAGGCCGACCAACGAGGTGACGTCGACGAGCCCTTGGCCCTCGTCGTTCTGCAGCAGCACGTTGTTGCCGTCGCGCAGCACGTGGATGTCCGACCAGCCGTCGTTGTCGAAGTCGACCACCGCCAGCCCCACCACGCGATCGATCTCGGACAGCGCGGCGTCGTGCTCCCAGATCGCAAAGGTGCCGTCGCCCTGGTTGCGATAGATGTGCGAGGGCGCGTCACCCCCCGCCGTCACCAGGTCGAGTCGGTCGTCGCCATCGATGTCCCCCCACGCGTTACCCGGGCCCCAGCTCCCCAGCGTGGGGTGGTTGGGCCCGTTGAAGTCGATCAGCTCGAAGGGCGGGCCGGGCAGGACGTCTTCGGTCCAGGGCTCCATGCCGCCGCTGTCTCCGGTCATGCCCACGCCCGAGGTCATCGGCGCTTCGGTCTCGGCGGACGGCGTCGCCCCTTCGGTGGCCATGCCCGTGCTGCTGTCTTCGCCGCCCGAGGGAGAGGCGACGCCCGTGCTCGCGACCGGCTCGGGCGCGGCCCCCAGCCCCTGCGGCTCGGAGCATGCGGACACGACGAAGCACCCCACGACCCATGCCGCAGAGCACCCCGGCCGAAGTCGGCCGGCGCTCCTTCGCCCTTCCACCCCTCGAGTGTACGCAATCGCGGCGGCCCGTGCTCGACGAGCGGGACGCTCGCGCCGCCTCAGCCTCGCTCGAGAGTGCGAAGGATCATCTTGCCGTCGCGGTTCATGACAAAGCTGAACTTCACCGCATCACCGACCTTCAGCCCCTCTGCCAAAGCTGCATCCCGGGCGTGGAACGGCATGGTCATTGCCTCCATGAAGCCCTCGATCTTCTCGTGCGCGATGGTGATCGTCTTTCGGTCCTCGCTGAATGATTTGATCGTCCCCACGGCGTCGCGAACCGGCCCGTCTACGGCCTCTTCGGCCTTGGACTCCCCCTTGTCGCACGCGGTCGTCGTCACCACGGCCCCCGTCCCGAGGACGATGGCCAAGGCGAGGAACAAAGGAGACCGGCGCGAAGGAACGCTGCTCATGGCGGGCAGACTCGCACATCACGGCGTTCCGTCCATGAGACACCCGGTCGCACGACGTTCTCGACATCCGGGGACGACGATGCGGAACCCAGCGGTTGGCGCGCGAGGGGGCACGGGCCCACAGCCGCCGCTCAGTCGACTTGGCGGCGGCGCTCGAGTCGAACCCGCAGCTCCTCGTCCTGAAGGCGTGCCGTTATTGCAGCCGCCCGGGCACGGACCGCGTCGGCCTCGTCCCCGGCGAGCGTCGCCGCGAGCAAGCTCAGCGCCATGACCCGCAGGCGCAACGACCCGCCGTCGCCCGCCGCTTCGATCGATCGCCGCGCGCAAACGCGAGCCTGCGCTCGATCCCCCAGCTTGAGCAGGCTCCAGCCGAGCCCATTGTCCCGGCGCACGCGGGCAAACGCGGGGCCGTGCTCGGGCAGCGCGGCATAGCGGGCGCGGGCCGCCTCGTGATCACGTCGCACCACATTGTCGTACCAGCCGAGATGATCGACCCAGCGTGCGCGATAGCAGGCCGCGTCGTGCTCGCTCATCGGCTCGGTCTCCATCATCGACCCCGCCGCCTCGACCAGACGAAGCCCGCGATCGATCTCGTCGCGACCCAATAAAAACGCCTGCGCCAGGTTCCATTCGATGCGGGCCAGACCGACGGCCGCCGACTCGGCCGCACGCAAGTGCTCACCCGCCAGGTCTCGCTCGCGCCCGCGCAACGCCACGGAGGCCAGGCCCAGCTGCACCCACGCCCGGGCCCGCGACTCGGACACGGGCGGCCGGTCCCACGGTCGCAGCAGCTCCAGGCACAGCGAGCGCGGCAAGTCGACGAAGCGCGTGTGGTACTGCCCCATCCATCGCACGCGCGAGTCGACATCCTCGGGCATGCCGAACGCCCGCAGCGCTCGCTGCCCCCACACGCCACCGTCCCGGGAGCCCCGATCTCGCAGCCGTCGCAGCGCCCGCTCCACGCTGGACACCGCATCCTCGTAGCTCCGACGCGCAGCCAGGGCCTCGGCCACCGCGGCCAGCGTGCCGTGCCGCTCCACCAGCCAGGCCACGTAGCTCCCCCACTCGAAGGGTTGTCCGGGATCCTGTCCGGGCCCCGCTGGCGGTCGTGGCGTATCCCGGGGTGGAGAGGAACTCACGATGAACCGACCCTACATCGTCATCGACCTGGAAGCGACGTGCGACCGCGACCACGCGATCCCACGCGAGGAAACCGAGATCATCGAGATCGGCGCGGTCCTGGTCGATTCCACCACCCTGCAGCCTCTCGACGAGTTTCAGACCTTCGTGCGCCCGGTGCAGCATCCGAAGCTCACCGAGTTCTGCACCGAACTGACCACCATCGAGCAAGGCCATGTCGATGGAGCCCCGATGCTGCGAGACGCCATCGCAGCCCTCGGTCGCTTCCTACCCGGCCCGGTCACCCTCGCCTCGTGGGGCGCCTACGATCGCAACCAGTTCCGCCGCGAGGGCCGACGCAAGCGCATCCGCATGCCGTGGGACACCGCGCACCTCAACATCAAGGAGCGCTTCGCCACCCACGCGGGGCGCAAGATGGGGGTCGGCGGAGCCTTGCAGCGCGTCGGGCTGCGCTTCGAAGGCACCGCCCATCGGGGCATCGACGACGCCCGCAACATCGTGCGTCTGATGCCCTTCGCGCTGGGACGACAGCCCTTGCCCGCACGGGGGCGCCGTCATTGACCACCCGCCCCTGCGGCTGAGCTTCAATCGAGCTCAGCCGTAGGGTTCTTCTTCACGCACGGAGACGAGCGTGAGCGCTCCGTGCCGAAGCTCTCCGGCCTTGTACAGCGTATGGGCCAGCAGCTGCGGACAGTCGTGGATGTGCACCTGCCCGTGCTCCCGCATCAGCTCGCGGATGCGGGTCACCAGACGCGCCAGGCTCGGCCCGTCGTCGATGTCCAGCTCGGCCAGCTCGAGCACGTAGGGGCTCATCCCGGCCTCACATCGTGTAGCCGACCGAGCACGCGTTCGCGAACAGCCGCGCCCAATCTCCGCTGCCGTCGAAATCGAGGTGCCCGGAGCCGTTGGTGTACACGACCTTGAAGTCGGGCCGGTACGCGACGCTGATGACCCCGTTGGTGTAGTTCGCGTCCGCGACCCCGCCACCCTGGAGCTGGACCCCCGTGTCGATGATCAGCGCATCGTAGGAGGCCACGCCGTCGTGGATGAGCGTGCTGCCGTCACCCGAGTAGACGGCCGGGGACCGCAGCGCCACGACATCGTCGACCGAGACCGGCGAGTACTCCTGGGCCATGATCATCGTGCCTCCGAGGCCTCCCCCGTTTACGCCAGCCCCGGGCCCCAGCACCACCGTGCCGCCCGAGTTGACGTAGTTGACCAGCAGCACCCCCGTCACCGTGGCGTTGAAGTAGCCCAGCTGCGGATGGGTGATGACGCAGTCGTAGTCGTTGAGGATGAGGTCCGAGGGCAGGTTCGCAGCGGCGTCGAAGAAGCCGGTATCCGAGCCGACCACTGCGGAAATCTCGTCGCGGAAAACCTCGTCGTCGATGGGGCCGCCCAGCATGTAGAGGATGCGGACCGGGTTGCACGTACCTTCCCCTGCGCCCTCGCAGCGGTAGTACATCTCGACCGAGCAGGCCTCGGTGCAGCCGTCGCCCGACTCGGAGTTGGCGTCGTCGCAGCCCTCGCCGGGGTTGAGGACCCCGTTGCCACAATCGGGAGAGACGCAGACCGAGGGCTCCCCCGTGCACTCCGCCCCGCCGTCCACGACGCACGCGGTGCAGCCATCGCCGTCCACGTCGTTGGCGTCGTCGCAGGCCTCGTCGCCCAAGATGATGCCGTCGCCGCAGTCGATCTCGCACACGCTCGGCTCGCCGTCGCAGACGTAGCCGGTCTCGACCACGCAGGCGTCGCTGCACCCGTCGCCCGCGGCCGTGCCCCCGTCGTCACACTCTTCGCCCGTATCGACCGTGCCGTCGCCGCAGCCCGCCGCATCACCGCTGGTATCCGCGACGTCGGTGGTGACGCCGGGTGCGGTCGAGGTCACGACCTCCCCCGAAGATCCGTCCGCGGTCCCCCCGGAGGAGCCATCGTCGGTCTCCATGATCGTCGGGGGGTTGAAACACGCCGAAAGAGGCAGGGCAAAAAGGCCAATGACGAAGCGCTCGAGCGAAGCCATGAGAAACCCCATCCTAGCAGAGCCCGGCCGCGGGGCCCGAGGAAGGCAAACGAGGCTCATGTGCCCGCTCGTGAGGTCCCACGGGGTCAGCGCGGCAACTGCCGAAAGACGCCCTCCATCAGCACGCTGTACGCCAGCGCGTCTCCCTCGTCGGCGAACGCCATCAGGTTCATGGATTGCCGGATCACGACCGAATTCGTCCCTTCGGAACGTTCATGACATCCCACATCGAAATGGGAGCCCGGCATCGCGACCCAGCAGACCCGATCCGGCGTCACCGACAGCGAGTCTGGTTGCCCTAGATCTTTCGCCAGCACCTTCAGCTCGCACTCGGCGTCCATCTGCAGCAGGGCACCGTCGGAGAACAGCCGGTCGGGGGTCCCCTCGGTGAGCACGTAGAGCAGCGGAGCATCGGGGGTCGGCACCCCGAGGTCGACCGGACGATGCGTCTCGAACACGGTCCGCGTCCGATGTCTCGTGTCGCGTTCGAACTGGACGATGAAGCCTGGGGCATAGGGCATGGAGCCGGGCACCCGCCCGCCCTTGGTCAGAAAGCGAACCTGCTCCGCCTTGGCGGCGGCGCTCGGGGCCTTGCCCTCCCTCGGGTCTCGCTCGCGCCCCGCCACCACGATGCGGTCTCCCCACACCGCGATCGCATGCACCACGTCGAGCTCCCGATCGACGAAGGGACGCACGGCCGAGGTCTTCGCGCTCCATCGCAGCAACCGACAGGGTCCGTCGTCGGAGCACTCGGCAAAGATCACGCCGTCGCCGTCGACCGCCGCGGCCGCGATGTCCCCCCGATGCAGCGAGGCCCCTTTGGCGGGGTAGCGGAACAGCCCCTCGCTCGAGTTCACGAGGAGCAGCTCACCCAGTGCCAGCAGCCGCGGCTTTCGACCCGGAGCGTGCCCCAGCTCGGTGACCCCCCCGTCGACGAACCGCACCACCTTCGCGGGACCCTCCTCTTGCGAGAGCACGGCCACCAGCCCTTGTTCGGTGGACATCATCGCCAAGGCGGTCTGTTCGCTCAGGCGCCGGGCTTCGCCGTCCTCGACCGGGGGCGCGACTTCGGGCACGGCCGCGGCCAGAGCCCGCGACAATGGGCCGGGCGGAGACTTCGTCGCCTTTTGCTCGGCCCAGAAATCGGCCGCGCCCGGCGTGGCCGCCGGCCCCACCCGCGGCGAGGAGTCCTCGTGCCGATTCGACGAACGACAGCCGAGCGCCAACAACAGCACGATGACTCCAGCTCGAATTGGTCCCACGCCCATGCAGACGAAGCTTACCCTCGAGCGGGCGCGATCCGGCGGTGCGCCGCTGCCATCGCACGAGATTGGGCATATAAACCCCGTGCCCCATGACTGACGACGCCGGCCAGACCTCCGCGCCCCCGCTCACCCGGCAAGACGGGGCCTACGTACAGAGCAAGACCGATCCCGAGACGGTCAACCTCGGTCTGGGGCAGCCCTCGCCGCGCCTTTTACCCGTGCACCTGATGCACCAGGCCGCCGCGCGCACGCTGGGGCCCGGCGCGGACCCGCTGATGATCCAGTACGGCTCGATCGCCGGCCATGCCGGCATCCGTGAGGCCCTGGCCGAGCTGCTGAGCCGACGCTACCGCTTCCCGATCGAGGCCGATGGCCTGGTCATGACCGGCGGCATTTCGTCCGCGCTGTCGTTCGTCGCCCAGGTCTTCGCGCGCCCGGGCCAGGCCGTGGTGTGCTCCGATCCCACCTACTTCCTCGCGCGGGGCATCTTCGAGTCCCAAGGCCTGCCCACGGTGGGAATCCCGGTGGACGAGGGAGGGCTACGCGTCGACCTGCTGCAGGCGCGCCTCGAAGCCGGGCTGCGGCCGGCCTTCGTCTACTGCATGCCCTCGTTCCACAACCCCTACGGCGTCGACCTCGAGCCCGCCCGGGCCCGGCACCTGGTCGAGCTCGCCGAGCGCTACGACTTCCTCGTGGTCGCCGACGAGCCCTACGTGATGCTGCACTTCGACCCCGCGCCCCCGCCGTGCATGATGGCCTACGACGAAGGCCGGGCCCGTGTGCTGTCGCTCGGGTCCTTCTCCAAGATCCTCGGCCCCGGACTCCGCTTGGGATGGCTGCACGCGGAGGCCTCGCTTCTGGAGCGGTTCTGCGAGCATGGTGCCCTGCGCAGCGGCGGCGGCCTCAACCCCATGGTCTGCGCGCTCGTCGAAAACGTCATCCACACCGGGGAGCTCGATCGGCACATCGACGAGCTGAAGGACACCTTCACCACCCGCGCCCGTACGCTGAGCGCGGCGCTGCGTCGGCACCTGCCCTCGCTGCCCGTGCCCGAACCCCGCGGTGGCTACTTCATCTGGCTGCCCTTGCCCTCGCACTACGACACCACCGCGCTGCTCGACACCGCGCTGGAGCAGCAGGTCGGCTTCACCCCCGGGGCCCGCTGCGCCGTGGACCTCGACCTGAGCCACTGCCTGCGGGTGTGCTTTGCCTTCTACGAGCCCCACGAGCTGGAGCTGGGCGTCGAGCGGCTGGCCGCCGTGCTCGACCTCGACGGTTAGCGCCGGTCGGCGGATATGGCCCCGGCCAGCTCGGCGCCCACGACTGCATTGCCTTGCGGCGAGTAGTGCTCGGAGCGGCCGTACATCGCGTCGACCGACGACGACGACACCGCCTCCATGAACGCCGCCTCCGTCTCGACCCAGGCGTGGCGCGCGTCGATCTCGTCGCGCAGCCCGGCGTACCACAGCGACCGCGGGTCCTCGGCGATGCGCTCGAGGTCGATCTTCTTGGGCAGGTGCACGACGTAGAAATCGGCCCCGCTGTGCTGCACTTCCCCCTCGAAGGCCCCCACGATCGCCAGCGCGAGCGCGGCCGGCTCCCCGTCGACGTCGTAGTAGGGCTGCTGTCCCTCGTAGAACAGGCGGCCGACGTGGTGCGCCTTCCAGCCCGAGAGATAGCCGAGCAATCGACTGCCCTGCCACCAACGGGGCTCGAAGTCCGACGCCACATAGAACTCGTCGTGCTCGCGCAAGGGCCAGTGCTCCAGGTCGGCCAGCACCTGCGGCAGCGCGTCGGGGCCGATCGCGGGCTGATTGATGACCTCGAGCCGTCCATCGCGCAGCAGAAACCGCGGCTTGGTGAAGGGCAGCCGCGTGCGCCAGAAGTACAGCACCCGGATCATGTTGAGCGAGCGCAGGATGTTCTCCGACTGGAAGCCCAACACCACCACGTCGAGGCCGAACGAGGCGCCGTCTTTTCGCCAGCGCAACAGGGCCTGGTCGAGGCCGTAGCCCCCGACCCCGAAGTTGAAGACCTTCGCCTCGATCCCCTGCGCGTTCAGGCTCTGCTCGAGCACGTGCCCCCAGGTCTGCGCATAGTCGACGCCGTCGCCGTGGGTGAACGAATCCCCGAACAGGCCCACCCGCAGGACGCCAGGCTCACGCGACTTCGATGGTCTGCGCTTCACACTCGGTGCCCGCAGGCCAGCCCCATCGTAGATGTAGCTGCCCTTGTGGCACCGCGTCCGCGGGTTGTTGCGCCAGCCGAGATCCGGGTCGTAGCGAAAGCACGGCTGCTTGCCCGCCGCCAGTTCCTCGGCCCGAGCGCGGGTCCACTCGACCGGGGGCACGAAGGGCCGCAGACGCCCCCCGAACGCGGTCTGGTTGCCATCGGCGTCGGTGCGGGTCCGAACCCGGACCACCACCTCGAGCACGGCCCACGCCACCGCGATGCCGAGCCCCAGCGCCATCGCCCGCATCACCCAGCCGCGACGACGCTGAGCCGCGGGCGAACGGGGTGAAGCAGGCGCAGGCGGGGAGGCACTCATGCCAGCCGCAGCTTGGCCGGATCACCGCCGCTCGGGCAAGCTCTGGGCGCACCGAAAGCCGATGTTGCGGTTGGTGACCGTGGGCTCGTGCGGGTTGCGAACGCTGCTGCGAAGAAAAAAGGGATCGGTGGTGTCCCAGCCTCCGCCCCGGACGATCCGCAGATCGCCGGTCTCGGGCCCCGTGGGGTCGGCCATCACCGAGACGTCGTAGGGCGCGTACCAGTCGGCGACCCAGTTCCAGACGCTGCCCGCCATGTCGTGCACCCCATAGGGCGAGTCGCCTTGCGGCCGGCTGCCGACCGGGACGGAGTTGCCGGCCCCACACCCACCGCCGTTGCCTTCGTTCATGGTCACCCGCTCGCAGGAGGGCTCAGGCGCATTCCCCCAGGGGTACGTGAGACCGCGGGTGCCCCGGGCCGCCTTCTCCCACTCGGCCTCGGTGGGCAGCCGCTTGATCTCCGGCGTCCCCGCCCACTCGCAGTAGGTATCGGCGTGGTACCAGGTGACACAGTTGATGGGGTGTTGGTCGCGCCCCGGAACGCCGAAGTTGCAGCCGAACTGCGAGAGGGGCGGCAGGCAGACCCCCGCCTCGACGCACTCGGCGTACTGCACCACGGTGACCTCGAGGGCATCGATGAAGAACGGCTCGAGCTCGACTTGGCGCACGGGGAGTTCATCGAAGGCCCCACCCCCCGCGCCCATCTCGAACGGGCCCCCCGGGATGAGCACCATGCCGCGAGGAACACACTCGATGACGTCGAAGGTGCAGTCGTCGTTGCAGCCCAGCGGCCCCTCGTAGCCGAGCAGGCTCTCGCAGCTCAGCTCGCCGAGATTCTCGCCGTCGCAGGACTCACCAAAGTCGATCTGGCCGTTGCCGCAGCCCTCGGCCGTACCCGTGGTGTCGTCGGTTTCGGAGCTCGTGGAGCCATCGCCATCGCTCTCGCCCGGCCCCGTGCTCGTGTCGGCGCCCTCGGCGGCTACCCCGGTGGAGCCGCCCGTCGTGCCCGAATCCTCGGGCTCGGCCCCACCTTCGACCGCCAGACACCCACCCCACGCCCACGACGCGACGACCGCGACGAGGGCACCCCGGGTGGCACCACGAACGAGTAAACAAGGATCAAACACTATGTAGTGTTCATAGTCGTTGCCGCCCGATTCTTCGACCGACAATTCGTGTCCTCGATTGGGCCGGCTTCAAAGCCGCCGAGCCGGCCGCCCCTATCCCCCGCGGCGAGGCTGGTAGCCCGCACCTCAGGGCACGACGATACCGCCCGTGAACACGATGTCGTCGACCCAAACCGTGTCATCACCGTGCGCGATGATGCCGTCCTTGTCGTAGCGCCACTCGAAGTTGTGTAGGCCAGCCGGGACCGGCATCACGTAGGTCTCGGCCTCGGTCAGCCCCGACCACTGCTCCTGGACCACGCCATCCATATAGAAGAGCAGGAAGTCGTAGCCCCCTTCGGTGCTCTCGCGGTGGGTGAAGGAGATCTGCCCCTCGGACCCGAAGAGCCCGTCGATCGACATGAAGTTCACGTCGCTGTCGTCCAGGTCGGTGGAGGTCGCGGAGTAGGTGCCCGCGATGGCGTTGGCCGACTCCACGACCCAAGGCAACGCGAGCGGCAGCGAGAAGAACTCGGGAGGCAGCACGCCGCCCTCGAAATCCTGCACGTACTCGCCGCCCGTGCAGCCGCTGACGTCGGCGATGCAGCTGGCCACGTCGCACGCGAGCGCGCCTCCGTCAAAGCCCATCGTCACGCAGGTCGCCCCGCCGAAGTCGGCTCCGTCGCAGGCCTCCTCGCCCTGCGCGACGCCGTCGCCACAGATCGAGCACCCGGACAGGTCGAAGGCGCAGTCGCTGCCACACGCGACCGTCCCGCCCTCGAAGCCCATCGACTCGCAGGTGACCGCGGCCGGGACCTCGCCCTCGCAGTCTTCGGCTTCGTCGACGACCCCGTTGCCACAAGTGAGGCAGCCCGCCACGTCGAAGCCGCCGCAGTCGGCACTGCAGCCCAGCTCGCCGCCCCCAAAACCCAGGGACTCACAGGTCGCGCCGTCGAGGTCGGTCTGGTCGCAGACCTCGTCGCCCTCGACGATGGCATCCCCACACGAGGAGGCCATGCCCGTGCTCGCCTCGCCGCCCGAGTCCTCGGTCGCCGTGTCCATGCCCGTGCTCGCCTCCTCGCCCGTGCTCGTCCCCGGCTCGCCGCCGTCGCTACTGCCCTCCGAAGAGACCTCTTCCTCGCCCGCCGTGCTCCCGCCCGACGACTCGTCGTGCGCGTGGCCAGTCGTGCCGCTCGAGCTGGCCGCCTCCGACTCCCCGACATCGTCCGGGTCGGCATCGCCGCATCCGACGGCCAGGGCCGGGGCAAGGGTGCACAGGGTCAACAGTCGAACGAAGGGTCGGAGAGTCGTCATCGCCAAGCTCGCCTCGGTGGGCTCGGCGTGATGGACCGACCGATCCGATTTTCGATCACGGCTCGGCTGTTTTTTCTGGGAAACCGGCCTCAGCGGGTTTCCTGGCGGTTCGACGCCCCTGGCTCACAGCCGCGTCAGGTACGGGTAGGACTGCAGCAGCCCCAGCGTCCACTGCTGGCCCAGCGAGGTCTCCCGCTCGAGGTGTCGCTGGCGGAAGTCGTGCCGCAGCCCGTCGATGTCGAAGTCCATCGCCAGCAGCGAGTCCTCGTTGGTCGCCCCCATCTTCACGTCGAGCACGAGGTCGTCATTCAGCGTGATCGGCACCACGCCCGCGATCTCGAGCGACGGCTCGTCGGGCCCCCGCACCACCACGTCGTGGATGCGCGAGAACAGGTTGTGCTGATTGGCGAGGCTGTCCTGGTAGGCCCCCGTCATGAAGAAGCCCAGGTAGTACTTCTCCTTCGAGTCCTTGCGCTCGTGCAGCGGCAAGAAGCGCATGTTGTCGTCGGGGTGGGCAAAGCTCGTCACGCAGCCGTCGCTGTCGCAGGTAATGTCGACGATCTCGGTGTTGAGCGTGGGTCGCTCGCCGTGCCTCGACAGCGGCGCGGCCGGGAACACCTGGTCCACACTCCACGCGTCGGGCAACGACTGGAAAATGGAAAAGTTCGCCAGGTACTTGCGCTGCGCCTTGCCCAGGTACGCGGCGATCTCCTCGGACGGTCGCTTGAGCCCGTCGATGATGAGGGTGACCTTGCTGCGAACCTCCAAGAACAAGGCTTCCGCCGCGGCCCGGTCCTCGAGGGAGAGATAACCGCTGGAGAACAGCTCCAGGGCCTCGTCGCGAAAGTCGACCGCGTCGTGGAAGTACTCCTCGTAGTTCTTCGCGGACAAAAGCTCCAGCGTCTCGCGCAGCGACGCGATGATTCGATGCTCGGCCTCGCGGGGCTCGGACTGCGGCGGCAAGGGCAACGACCCCTGCACCTCTCGCAGATCGGTGATCGTCACCGCGTGTCGAGCCACCATCGCTCGGCCGCTCTCGGTCACCAGGGTCGGCGCGGTGGCCCCCGTCTCCTCCACCACCTCACCCACCTCGAACACGGCCTGGCTGGCGTACTCCTCGACGCTGTAGTTCGCCGAAGACGGGTACGACGACCGGCTGCCGTCGTAGTCCACGCCCAGGCCACCCCCGATGTCGAGGTAGCGCATGGTGGGCGCGTACGACAGCTGCAGCGCGCTATAAAGCCGCGCCGCCTCGCGGATGGCCTGCTTGATCTGCTTGATGCGGGTGATCTGCGAGCCGATATGGAAGTGCAGCAAGACCAGGCGCTCGAGCTGATCGGCGGCCTCGAGCGTGTGCACCACGTCGAGGATCTCGGTGGTGGTCAGGCCGAACTTGGAGGTCTCTCCGCCGGAGCTCTGCCAGCGGCCGCTGCCCCGCGCGTAGAGCTTGGCGCGAACGCCCAGGTCCGGGGTCGCCTTCCACTCTTGCTCCTGGCCCACCTGGATGAAGCGCACCACCTCGCGGATCGACTCGATGATCACGATGACCCGATGCCCGAGCTCGGCCGCGTGATAGGCCATGCGCATGAACTCGCGGTCCTTGTAGCCGTTGACCAGGAGCGGCGCGTCCTCGGTGGGCGGCTGCGCCATGGCCAGGAGCATCTCGGGCTTGCTCCCCGCCTCGAGGCCGAAGCCGACCTCGCGGGCCTGGGTCACCGCGTCGATCACCACCTTGCGCTGGTTGACCTTGATGGGCAGCACCCCGCGGTAGCCCCCGCTGTAGCCGTTCTCGGTGATCGCCTTGTGGAAGGCCCGAGTCAGCCGCTGCATCTGCCCCTTCACCACGGTGGGGAAGCGGACGATGAACGGGGTTCGAATGCCGCGCCCCTCGAGGTGCTCGGCGAGCTGGTGCAGGTCCACGGGGGCGAGCCCGGGTGCACGAAACACCAGGTGCCCCTGGTCGTTGACGGACAAGAACTCCTCGCCCCAGCGATCGACGCCGTAGCGCTTGAGCGAGACCTCCATCGCGTAGGGAGCGGGCACGCCAGCCATCCCCGCCAGGGTGGCCGCGGTCGTTGCCGGGGCGCAAGACCCGGGGCTCCCCCCTTCGCCAGAGGCATCCCGCGGGGCCCCACGGGTCCAAAGAGCCCGCCCGGGGGGCGGCCCGCTCCCGGTCGGCGAGCCCCGCGAGCCCCTGCTATGCTCCGGCCCCTCCCGCCCCCTGGGCGGCCCCAAGCAAGCGAGCAAGAGCCATGGCCTCGTACCAGTACATCTTCACGATGAAGGACCTTCGCAAGGTCTACCCGGGCGGCAAGGAAGTCCTCGGCGGCATCCACCTCCAGTTCTTCCCGGGGGCCAAGATCGGCGTCCTGGGCTCGAACGGCTCCGGCAAGAGCACCTTGCTCCGCATCATGGCCGGCGTGGACAAGGAGTTCATCGGCGAGGCCTGGGCGGCCGAAGGCGTCAAGATCGGCTACCTGCCCCAGGAGCCCGAGCTCGATCCCACCAAGGACGTCAAGGGCAACATCGAGGAGGCCGTCTCCGAGATGAAGCAGACCCTCGCGCGCTTCGAGGAAGTCAGCATGAAGTTCGGCGACGTCAGCTCCGACGAGGAGATGAACGCGTTGCTCGAGGAGCAGGGCAAGCT
Source organism: Myxococcota bacterium (assembly GCA_039028615.1). Classification (GTDB taxonomy): domain Bacteria; phylum Myxococcota_A; class Polyangia; order Nannocystales; family Nannocystaceae; genus Paraliomyxa. The sequence continues at coordinate 698,308 of JBCCHT010000001.1, forward strand.
CCAGGACATCATCGAGGCCGGCGGCGGCTGGGAGCTCGACACCACCCTCGAGATCGCCATGGACGCCCTGCGTACGCCGCCCGGCGACGCCGACGTCACCAAGCTCTCCGGCGGTGAGAAGCGCCGCGTCGCGCTGTGTCGGCTGCTGCTCGAGAAGCCCGACATGCTGCTGCTCGACGAGCCCACCCACCACCTCGACGCCGAGAGCGTGGCCTGGCTCGAGCGGCACCTGCACGACTACCCGGGCACGGTGGTGGCGATCACCCACGATCGCTACTTCCTCGACAACGTGGCCAGCTGGATCCTCGAGCTCGAGGGCGGCCGGGGCATCCCCTGGAAGGGCAACTACTCCTCGTGGCTCGACCAGAAGCGCAAGCGGCTCGAGCAGGCCGAGAAGAAGGAGAGCTCCCGCCAGCGCACCCTGGCGCGCGAGCTCGACTGGATCAACATGACGCCGCGGGCCCGGCAGGCCAAGAACAAGGCCCGTATCTCCGCGTACAACGAGCTGCTGCAGCAGTCCGAGCAGCGCAAGGTCGACCAGACGGACATCAAGATCCCGTTCTCGCGGCGGCTGGGCAACAAGGTCGTGGAGCTCAAGGGCGTGCACAAGGGCTACGGCGAGCGCCTGCTGGTCGGCGACCTGACCTTCAGCCTTCCGCCCGGCGGCATCGTGGGCATCATCGGTGGCAACGGTGCGGGCAAGACCACGCTGTTCCGCATGATCGTGGGGCAGGAGAAGCCCGACGAGGGCACCATCACCGTCGGCGACACGGTCGACGTCGCGTACGTCGACCAGAGCCGCGACGCCCTCGACCCCGAAAAGACCATCTACGAGGAGATCAGCGAGGGCGCCGAGACCATCGACATGGCCGGCCACGAGCTCAATGCCCGCGCGTACGTCGGCAAGTTCAACTTCACGGGGGCCGACCAGCAAAAGCAGGTCGGCGTGCTCTCGGGGGGTGAGCGCAACCGGGTCCACCTCGCCAAGCTGATCAAGCGCGGCGGCAACCTGTTGCTGCTCGACGAGCCGACCAACGACCTCGACGTCGACACCCTGCGCCACCTCGAGGACGCCCTGCTCAACTTCCCCGGCTGCGCCGTCATCATCAGCCACGATCGTTGGTTCCTCGACCGCATCGCGACCCATATCCTCGCCTTCGAGGGCGACTCCAAGGTCACCTGGTTCCAGGGCAACTTCGCCGACTACGAGGCGGACCGACGCAAGCGCCTCGGCGACGACGCACTGGTGCCCAAGCGCGTCAAGTACCGCAAGCTCACCCGCGGGTAACACACACCGCGCACTCGAGGCGGCGGGCCCACGACGACCATCGTCGTGGGCTCGACTCGTTTGTGGGTGAACGCAATGCCACGTGGGCACTCGAAGCTCGGCTCGTCGGCCTGCGATGGCATTCGGCCGCAGGACGCAGGACGCAGGACGCAGGACGCAGCGTCACGCTCTGGAAAACGGCCCGAACGTGCCGTTTCTTTTCATGAGAAAGAGACGGTCCAAATTCGGTCTCCGACTGCCTATAGAGAGGCGAACTGGCAGCATCTGGCCGCCCCCCACCTCATGCTTTCACGATCTTCAGCCCTTCTCGTCCTTCTGCTCGTGTTCGGCACCTCCTCCCTCGCCCAGGCGATGGAGCCCGCGGAGGCGCAACCCGGTGCCACCGCGCCCAGCAACGACCGCGGGGCCTCGCCGTCACCGGACGATGACGGAACGGCCGCCGAGCCTGCGCCCACCCCCGACGAATCGTCGCCGTCCCCAGACCGGACGCCCGACGAGTCGTCCGCACCGACGGAGGAGCCCGCGGAGGACATCGCCGAGCCTCCTGCCCCTCGCGTCTACGACTACGACTCGCCCGATCTCGAACGTCGAGGCCGGTCTTCCGCTGCCCCCACCGCGACCGACGCACAGGACCCGCTCCAACTTCGCCGGGCTCGGCTCGGCGGCATCCTCGTCGGCGTCGGGCTCACCGCCGCCGTCGTGGCCCCGGTCGTCGTGGTCCGCCCTCGTCCCGCCATCGCCGTCGACACGGGTGATGGCACCTCGCTCGCGCTCTCGGCCGATGGCGGCCCGCTGATCGCGGGGGGTGTCGTCAGCGTCGTCGGTGGGGTCACCACCATCGTCGGCGGGCGCATGCTCTCCGACCTCGGGGGCGACCCACGCCATGCGCCGCGTCGCCAACGCGCGCTGGGCATCGCATCCGGGGTCAGCTTCGGGGTCGCCAGCGGCCTATTCGTGGCCGGCGTGGTCGACATGGCCCGGGGCGGCGTGCTGTGGAACAACGTGCTCGAGCGCGAGTTCTCCCCGGAGAACGTCGTCGACGGCGAAGAGGCCGGCCGCCGTATCACCCGAGGCATCGCCATGCTCTCCGCCGCCCTCCCCATGGCCGGACTCGGCCTCGGCCTGAGCCTGGGCGACGATGCTCGGGCCCGCGTCGTCCCCAGCGGAGCCGGAGTCGCAGTCGTCGGGCAGTTCTAGGGGTCGATCGACCGGGGCCAAGTCCTCGCGGCCTCGCCCCTACCAGCTCGAGTGCGAGTGCGAGTGCGAGTGGTCCTCGTCGTCGTCCTCGGGCGCGCGGCAGTCCTCGAAACTCACGACCCCCTCGACATGCCAGCCGCGTGGCGTGGTGCAGTCCATCTCGAAGCTGCCCTGCATCTTGCCGTTGTCGGTGGTCGAGTTGAACTTGCGCAGCAGGTCGCCGTCGAGGAACTCGCAGTCGTCTCGGTCCAGATCGAAGGCCCCCACGCCGGGCGAGAAGAACAGCACCGCGGGCGCGTCGTCCCGACGGTAGAAGTTCATGATCTGGTGCGCGTCGTCGGACAGCTCGACCCCGAAGAACCCGCGGTCGTTGCCGTCGGTGCACTGGGTCGGCACGAACTTCAGCGTGGCTCCGCGATCGGTCGACAGCGAGACGTGCCCCGACACCGGATCGGAGCATGCCAACAGACCCACCAGAGGAACGAGACCCAGCCAACGCATGCCCCCTCACGATACAGGGCTCCGCCAGCGCGAACGAGCGACACGGGTGGACAATTTCCGGCCGGAGCCCGCCTCGGCGTCACGCGCGACGCTCTGGAGACAATCGGGTGCCGAGGCGTCGAAGTGGCCGTGATCGCTCGAATCGGCCGCCATCGGCATCGTCGATGGAAGCGTCGTGCGAGTGCAGCGGCTGCTCGCCGCCGCCCTCGATGTCCCGCAGCCAACGAGCTGAACGCGCCCGAGTGACGATCACCGCCGCTCAGCGACGGCGACGACGCAGGCCGAGCAGGCCGAGCAGCAGCGCCGCGCCGAACCACGGGGGGGCGCCCGTCGAGCAGCCGCAGCCCCCTCCGTCTCCGCCGTCGGCCGCCCCACCGTCGCCCTCGGTCGTCGCCTCTCCCGAAGAGCCGGTCTGCGCACCACTGGAGGTGCCGGGGCTTCCCGAAGTCGTCCCCGGCATGGTGTCGGACGTGCCGCCGTCGGCGGCGCCCGTCGTGCCGTCTCCGTCTCCGCTGGCTTCGTCGTCGTTGCCGTCGCCGCTCCCCTCGTCACCCGTGCTCTCGCCATCGCCCTCGTTCAGGCACGAGGCGGAGCACCCATCGTCGTCGTCGTCGTTGCCGTCGTCGCACTCTTCGCCCGACTCGAGGATCGTGTTGCCACACTCGCCGTCGGCCCACTCGATGATGTTCTGCGCGAGCGCCAGGTTGTCGAGGTCGTTGATGTACGTGCTGGTGAACGCGTTGTGGTCGGAGACGACGAGGATCCGCCCCCCTTCCGCGAAGCCGGTCGAGGGCTCGAACACCACGATGAACACGTCCTCGAGTCCCTCACCCGCCGCCAGGATCTCGCCCTCCGAGGGGTAGGTGAAGTTGACCGTGCCGTCGAGCTGGACCGCCGTGATCCCGTCCATGATGGGATGCGCGGTCACGGGGGAGCCGGTGTTGAAGCCGAGCGAGTACACGAAGTTGGCGACGCCCCAGCCCGAGAGCCAGCTGTCGTAGACCCCCTCGAAGGGGCCCTCGAAGCCGTTGCTGTCGGGGTGGATGACGAGCGTGCCGCCGTCGGCGATGAAGCCCGCCAGCGCGGTCGCTTCGTCCTCCGACAGGGTGCCCAGCGCCCCCGCGGTGGGGCCGGTGCCATCGCTGAGCATGGCCGTGTAGAAGATGTCCACGCCGGCGAGATACTCGGGGGTCAGCTCGTCGGTGGCATCGGCCAGCTCGTCACCGTTGTCCTCGATGAGCCCGCGGAGCTCGCTGTGGTTGGTGCCGTACAGCGTGCCCGTCTGGTAGGCCATGCGGGAGGTATCGAAGCTGCCCCAGCTCGCCGCCTGAGCAACGGTGGCGGGCGTGGCGAGGGCCAGGAGCAAACCCAGCCCACCCGCGACGCGGGGCGAGGAGACAGCGGTGAACATCGGCAGTAGTCGAGTCTTCATGGGAGTTATGGGCTCACCCTAGCTCCGCTCTCCGGTCGATGCGAACGCCATTTGCTAGAGTGCTCGCAGTGCTCAAGAAGCTCGCGATCGCGCTGTTGCTGCTCGTGCTCGTGGTCGCAGGCGTCCTGGGCTGGCTGTGGCATCGGGCCACCGAGCTGCCCGAGTGGTACACCGAGCAGTCGCTCGAGGAGTACGCGGGGCAGCCCGTGCGTGAAGACGGCACGGTCGCGCCTCCGCAGTGGATCGCCCTCGACGAGCAGGGTCAACGTCTGCCCCAGGCCGAGCCCGAACTCGCACCGTCGGCGGCCCCACCTCCGGTCGACGCCCAGGCCGAAGGCGCTCCCGCGACCGCCCAACCGTCCCCGCGCAAGCGCCGACGCGCGGAGCCCAACCCGGCCGCCAAGCGCCACGAACTCCGCGGCTTCCACGTGCGACGGGGCAAGGACGGCAGGCCGCGCTCCAGCCCGGCCATCAAGGCCTCGCGGGCCTCCTACGAGTCGAGGCGACTCGAGATCGGGGTCATCCTCGACCTGTCTCGCCTCCCCCGCGACAAGCTGAAGAAGCGCGATCGCATCCGCTACCAGCGAGCGGTCGACAACTTCCCCGGCATCACCGATCGCGACGTCTGGGTCGGGGTCGAAGACGAGCCGATCAGCGTCGGCGGCTACCTCCAGCTCAGCCCCGAAGCCGAGGTTCGCATCGGCAGCCTGACCTACTCGCTGGCGAGCGCGGCAGAGCGCATGGGCATGTCGTCGATGGAGCTGCGCCTGGAGCTCAACCGCGAGCTTCGTCGGCTGGGCTTCGTGGACCCCGAGGGGCGCTCCTCGGCCGACTGACGATTGGCGCCTATCGCTTGGGCCGACGCCGAACCTTACGGAGCGTCCCGTCCGCGACCATCTCGTCGCGTCGCTGCGCCATGATCGCTTGCTCCTCGTCCACGAAGAAGCGCTCCGACCAAGGCGGGTTGCGGTGCGGAGACTTGTTCATGATGCTCTTGCGGTAGCCCGAGTGCGGCAGCCCGAAGAAGTGCCCCGCTTCATGGGCGAGCACCAGCGAAGAAGCGATGGACGACAGGATGATCCATCGTTTCGAGGTCTCGGCGCGGTCACGCCAGTGCACGCCGCGAATGACCTCGCCCTCGACGTCCACGTCGGCCAGGCGCCGCACCACGAACACGTGGATGACGCCCAGCGAGTGCTCCTTGCGACCGATCTGGTCGCGATCCAGGCGGGTCTGCATGTCGGCAAAGCGGGCATCGGCGGGGACGACCGAGCCCACGCGAAAGCCCACCCCGATGGGCGCAAACAGGCGGTTGGCCTCGCGCACCTGAGCCGCGAACCACTGCGAAGTCTGCACGGCTTCGCCGTCTTCTTCGACTACGTGCACGGCGAGCTTGAAGCAGTGCCGAACCTTGCGCGGGCACACGGGCGAGCCGGTCACGAACGCCTGCAGGCCCAGCTGCTCGTGGACCTTGGCCATGTGCACCGCCCCCATGGCGCCCACCGTGGGTCCGCCCGCCCACAGACTCGAAGACAACAAGATCGCGCTGAGCATGGTGACCCGAGGCGCCCACCTTAGCAGGCCCCCGGGCGGCTCGGTTCAGATCGGCGCGCCGCGATACATCACATCGGTCCGCAGCACGTACTTGGTGCCCTGCTCCACCTGCTGGCCGCAGTGGCGCAGCCGATGCTCGAACACCAGCGCCATGCCCTTGCGCGGCACGACCGGTTCGATGTGTCCGAAATCGGTGTCCCCTCCGGTAAACCCGTCGTTGAGGTAGACCATCAAGGTCAGCAGGCTGCGCTCGCGATTGTTGCGGCGGTACGCACCATCACGATGCCAGCGAAAGTACTGACCCGCCTGGTAGCGATAGTAGCGGAAGCGTTCGTTGAGCCCGACCACGTGGTGGTCCCAGTACTCGCGGGGGATCCACGGCTGCACTCGCTCCCAGAGCCACTTCGCTCGCTTGCGATCGTCGAGCATGACCCGCGTGTTGTTGCGGATCTCGGGGCGATGCTCGAACCCGGTCAGGGTGGTGATGGGCGCGGTGAGAAACCCGAACGTCTCCGTCTCGTGCACGAGGGCATCGCACTCGGCCGCACTGAGCACGCCGTCGACGGTGAAGACTCCATGGCCCCGATCTCGAGTTTCCATCGTCTCAGGGTGCGCCGCGACACCCGGCCGCGACAGGGCGGCAACCGGGCAAAACCGGGCATGAACTCGAATTCGGCCCCGTATCGGGGGTTCTGCGGCCGACGGCTTTGGTACACACTGATCGGTAGCGCCTCGCCCCATGGTGTTGGTCTTTCACCACGAGCTGCTCGCCACGGCGCGACTGGAGCTGGGACTGACCCAGGAGCAGGCCGCGGCCGCGCTGCAGATCGACGTGCGGACCTATCGCCGCTACGAGACGGGGGCCGTCAACGACGCCAAACGAGGCTTCTCCGTCCGTCGCGCGGGTCGCCGACAGCTGCTGGCCCGCATCGGGCGGGAGCTGGGAATCGCCACGGAGGAGCTGGTCCGACCGCGGGAGGACGGGCCCGCTCCCGCCGCCCCGAGCCCCGCTTCGTTCACCCATGTGCTCCAGCCCGCTCAGCATTTCGTGGGCCGCGAGCGGGAACTCGACGAGCTGCGACGCTGGGCGACCGGGGTGGGCCCTCGCATCGTAGCGGTGGTCGCGATGGGAGGCGCAGGCAAGTCCGCCCTGTGCCAACGACTGCTCGACGACCGAAGCGAGGACGGCCACGCGCCGCCGCTGGTCTGGAGCTTCTACGACGACGCGCGCATCGAGGGCTTCATGGCGGCCGCGCTGCGTCACCTGGGGGCGGCCTCCGGGGCCACCGCCCCGCTCGAGGTGGTCGAGCAACTGCTGGCCCAGGTCGGCGACGCGACGCCCCGATTGCTGGTGCTCGATGGCCTGGAAGCGGTGCAATCGACCGGTCGGCGACGCCCGCCCGGCTCCATCGTCGATGCCCACCTGCGGCGGCTTCTGAGCAGCATTGCCGGATCCGACGGCGGCACGCGGGTGCTCGTCACCAGCCGGAGCCCGCTGGTCGATCTGCGGGCCTGGGAGGGTCGTGGGCTGCGGACGATGCACTTGGGGCCGCTGGACGAGCCGGCCCAGCTGGAGCTGCTGCGTCGCTGGGGCATCGACGGCACCCAGGCTCAGGCATCCCAGGCGCTGTCCCGCTACGGGGGCCACGCCCTCACCGTCGCCACGCTCGCATCGTATGCGGCCGGGTTCCACGAGGGCTCGCTGGCCTCCATTCCGGCCATCGACCTGAGCGAGGCGGCGAGCGACGACCTGCTGGCGTTCCGACTGGCGCGGGTGCTGGAGGCCTACGCCGGTTCCATGACCGAGGCTCAGCGCGACCTGGTGGCGAGGGTGTCGCTCTTTCCTCGCGGGGCCGACGTGCCCACGCTGCTGTCGATGACCCGAGCGGCACCGAAGCTCGCGGGCGCCATGCCGCAACACAAGCGCGAGGTGGTGCGCACGCTGTCGCAGCTCGAGACGATGGGAGTCATCTACCGCAACCGAGAGGCCGAGAGCGTGTTCTCGGCGCACCCCTTCGTGGCCGAGCACTTTCGCCGAGAACTCGGCCACCGCCGACTCGAGCTGCACGAGGCCTTGCGCCGCCAGCTCGCGGAACGCATCGCGGCCGCGCCACGCCCTGGCGCCGACCTGGTGGAAGACCTGCTCATGCAGACGCTGCTCGCGGGCGATCCCGAGGCCGCGGTGTCGCTGTACGAGCGGCGCCTGGGCGGCTTCGACACCCTGGGGCTCGAGCGCGGCGAGATGGCTCGCGGCCAGCGAGTGGTCCGCGGGTTCTTCCTCGATGGCGACCCCGCCCAACCGCGACCGGGCACGCCCGCCCGGGCGATTGGCGGCCTGCTCTACGACCTCGCGTTGTTCTCCAATGCGATGGGCGACCCGCGATACGCCCGGCTGTGCCTCGAGCACTTCGTCGATCGGGTGCAGGCCTCGCCTCGGGCGCATGTGACCGGATGGCGAACGAAGGCGTACGTGCTGCGCCTGGAAGGTCGGCTCGACGAGGCCCGTACCGCCATCGAGCGCGCTCTCGAGCTCAGCGCGGCGATGGCCGATCACCACGTCCGCAACCTCGCGCTGTGTGCCGCCATCGAGCACGACCGAGGCGACTTCGATGCGGCGGCGCAGCTGTTCTCGCGAGCGAATACCATCGATCCTCGCCCCCGGTTTCGGCGAGCACTGTGGGAGGCGGAGCACCTGGTGGATCGGCAGCGCTACGACGAGGCAGCCACGATCGCCGGGCGTCAGCGAGAGACCTGCCGACGCCTGGGCTGGAGCGGGCACATCTCCCACTGCGAGGTCGTGCTGGGGCACTGCGAGGTCCAGCACGACCCCGAGGCTGCCGCCCGACTGCTGGCCGATGCCCGCCCGTGGGCCTATCGCAGCGGAGAGGTCGAAGCACAGCTGCGCTGCATGGAGCTGGCCCTGCGCCTATGTGCCACCGACGACGAAGCGGCCGAGCTGCGGACGAACAGCCTCGAGCTGGCCCGCAGCTCGAGCTACGGCCGCTTCGAGGCGCGCCTGGCTGAGTCGCCTGCCAACCCGACTCGCCCCCGCCCCGCGTGATGACGCCCTGTCTCCACGACGCGGCGAAACCGTCGTCGGACCGACCGTGAACACGTGCCCCCGGGTGGCGGCACGGTCGTTGCACAACGCCGAGGGCGATGACCGTCGAGGCCCCGTCCCCACCGCCGAGCCCGAGCGCCACCCGGCGCCTGCTCCATCGCTGGCTCGTCCAGTACAACCCCCTTTATCTCCTCAGCGCCGCGTTGGTGCTGGTGGGCGTCATCCTCTCCTCGATGGGCCTGGCGGGGGGCGGTACTGCGGCGCAGCTGGGCGTGACCGCCGTGGCCGAAGTCTACGCATGGGCGCTCATCGGTAGCGCAGCCCTGCTGGTGAAGATGGGACAACGACGACCGGCCCTCATGCTCATCTTGCTGACCGCGGTGTACCAGTGCGACCTGACGCTGCACACGGAGACCTGTGTCTACCTCGGCCTGCCCGGGGTCATCGGCAGCGCCCTGTGGTGGGTAGGCTTCGCCGCCAAGCTCCGCGCGATGGTCACGGTGATGAAGGTCCGGCTCTCGTTGTCGGCCCTGTTCGTGCCCCTGGGCGGCGCGGCATTGATCGCCACGGTGCCGTGGGCGCTGCGAACGTTGGAGCCGACGGCGGCCTCTTCAGTGCTCGGCGTGGGTCTGTTCGCGCTCTCGTGCGGTGCCCTGTGGACGGCGCGATGCCTGCACAGCCGCTTGATCGACGGCGAGTGGGCGGCCACCGTCGCCGGCCGCTCGATCCGTGCCATCTGGATCGGCTGGGCGGGGATGGTGCTGGCCCACGTGGGCTTCTGGTTTTCGCAGAACCCTTCGCTGGAGGTCGTGGTGCTCGTGCCCGTGGCCCTGCTGGCGAGCACGCGGTTCATCGACCGGGAGTTCGGCGTCTGGTTCGTGGTGGTCGTCACCCTCGGGTACATGGGCATCGCCGCCCCTTCCCTGTTCGCCCTCACCGCGGTCATGGCCGCCTTCGTGCTGGTCTTGCGAGCCCTTCGCAGACCCACGCTCGTGGCAGCGGCTCGCCCCTCGGGAGTGACGGACGGCGACGACGTCTATCGCAAGGACCCCGACGTTGCGTCCCCGATTGCTCCGCCTCGGTTGATCTTCCGCCCGGAGGGCGCGGCGGCGCGCGAGCGCCTGTTGAGCGGGGCGGCGGGCTGCCTGTACCTGGCGCTCTGGGCCTGGGGATGGTCGGGCGGCGACTGGCCGCAGGCGCCATGGTGGCTGCTGGGGCTGCTGCTCGTCGTCACTGCGGTGGTCCTGAAAAAGCGTCGCCCCCTCGTGTTCCTCTTGCTGCCCGGGACGGTCACCGGTCACCTCGCGTGGTCCTGGGACGCGATTGGCCGACCGGAGTCCCCCCTCGAGTGGGGCGCCACCTGCATCACGCTGGGCTTTGCTCTGCTCGCGGTGGGGCTGGTGGTCAACGTGCGATGGCGCCACCACCTGGTGAGCACCCCTGCGTCCGAGCATTGAGCGGGACCAGGTTCACTCGCGCAGGACGAGCAGCTCCAGCTCGGGTGTGCACTCGAGCCCCGCCAAGGTCTGCCCCCGAGCGAAGGTCGCCGCATCCCCGCGACGCAGCGTCTGCTTGGAATCCGTGCCCCAGCTCATCGCGCCCTCGAGCACGAACGCGAAGTTGAAGTCGGCGTCGAAGCTCAGACCCGCCGGGCGAGCCGAGGCGAGCGGGCGTACGACCTCGGCCGTCACTCGTCCGCTGGCTCGCCCGATCCCGAGATCGCGAGCCTCGAACCCGGGCAGGCGCCACGGCGCCCAACGAGCCCGGCTCGCCCGATGGCGCGTGAACCTCTGCCCACCGAACGAACGATCGAAGCGCACCACCTCCGTCGGCAGCGTCAGCTCGTGGTCGACGAGCGTCTCGTGCAGCGCGGGGCACCCGACCTCCACCACCTCGAGGCCATCCGAGCTCTCGAGCACGCGATGGCGAATCTCGGGCGGCTGCAGCACGCAGTCGCCCGCCTCGAGCACGAACTCGGGGCCTTGATCTTCGTAGACCACGCGGACCCATCCCCGGTAGCAGTAAATCATCTGAAAGGCGACCCGGTGGTAGTGCACGTAGTCGGGTACGGGACCGCCCTCTGGAACGCGAATATGAGAGGCGATGAAGCGGCCGCCACAACGCGACGGGATGAGGTCGCGATACTGCATGCCCGCCCGGCCCTCGACCCACCGGGCGTCCTCGCCATCGGCCCGGGTGAACTCGAAATGGGCCTCGTACTCCGGTAGGTCCAACGGAGGGCTGAGCGGCACGAGCTCGATCGTGGTGCCGTTGGGTGCCACGACCGTCTCCCCCGCGATTCGCTCGCGACAGTGCAAGCGCAGGCTCGTCGGCGCCGCCTCGAGTTCGCGGTCGAGCCGCAATCGCACGCCGAACCCCGACACGACGATCTGTCGCGGGTCGTCCGCGGGGAACACCGCGTCCACGCGAAAGCCCAGCCGCTCGGTGAAAAAGGCGAGGGTCTCGTCCAGCGGCGCACCCGGGATGGCCACCTCGGCCTGCTCGACCGTCGCTCGCGGCAACTTTCCCATGAGGTTTGATACCTCTACTGTGTGGCCGTGTCGATCACCCGAGCGCAGTGCCAGGCCCTGGACGACTCCGATCCCCTCGCCCCGTTGCGCGCTCGGTTCTCGCTCCCCGAGGGTGTGATCTACCTCGATGGCAACTCGCTCGGCGCCCGTTCTCAGAGTGCGATGGCGGTGGCGAAGCGGGTCATCGAACGAGAGTGGGGCGTGGGCCTGATCCGCAGCTGGACGGCCGCAGACTGGATCGACGGCCCGTTGCGCGTCGGTACCGTACTCGCTCGATTGCTGGGTGCGGCGGAGGGCCAAGTGCTGGTCACCGACTCCACCACCGCCAACCTCTTCAAGCTGTTGACCGCCGCCCTCCATCACCAGGCGCCCCGCCGGGTCGTCCTGCTCGAGGAAGAAAACTTCCCGGCCGACAACTACATCGCGCAAGGGGTCGCACGAGCGATGGCGGCCGACGTCGAGCTGCGGCGGGTGCCCGGAGCGGACCTCGAGCATGCGCTCGACGAGGACGTCGCGGTGGTCGTGGCCAGTCACGTCAACTATCGCAGCGGGGTGGCGCTCGACATGGCGGGCATCAACGCTCGGGCCGCGCAGGTCGGCGCGTTGACCCTGTGGGACCTGGCCCATAGCGCGGGCGTGCTCGACGTCCGGCTCGACGAGACGGGGGCAGACCTCGCCGTGGGTTGTGGCTACAAGTATCTCAACGGTGGTCCGGGGGCCCCCGCCTTCCTCTACGTCGCCCGTCGCCACCAACGGACGCTGCAATCGCCGATGGCGGGATGGATGGGCCACGCCCAGCCCTTCGAGTTCGGGCCCGACTACGAGCCTGCGCCCGGCATCCTCCGCTTTGCTTGCGGGACGCCGGGCATCGTGGGTCTGTCGCTCCTCGAAGATGCGCTCGATCAGCTGCGCGACGTCGCGGCCGCCGAGCTCCAGGCCAAGGCCAGCCGCATGGTTCGGACCTTCATCGAGCTCGTCCGGGAGCGCTGCCCCGAGCCGGAGATGCAGCGGCTCGGCCCGGACGAGTTCGACGATGGCCAACGCGGCGGGCACGTGACGATCACCCACCCGCAGGGCTACGGCGTCGTCCAGGCCCTCATCGCTCGGCAGGTCATCCCCGACTTTCGGGCCCCCGGCGGCATGCGCTTCGGGTTCGCGCCCGCGTACACGAGCTTCGTCGACCTGTGGGATGCCGTGCAGCACCTGCGCGAGGTCCTCGACGGCCGCGAGTACGACGACCCTTGCCACCAGACTCGCAGCCGCGTGACCTGAGCCGCGACGCTCGCGTCTACCGCATCAGGTTCCCGAGGCCGCCCGCGTCATGGGCATCGAAGCCGGCCTCCACCAGCTGCCGTACCGCCTTGGCGCTGCGCATACCCGAGCGGCAGTAGGCCACGATCGGCCGGTCTCGAGGCAGCTCCGAAGACCGCTGCGCCAGCTCACCCAACGGCACGTTCACCGCGTCCGGGGCCGCGCCGCTCGCGAACTCACTGGGGCCGCGCACGTCCAGCACGAAGGCGCCCTGTTCGATCAATCGCGTCGCGGTGGCGGGATCGATGCGAGGCACGGAGCGGCCGAAAATCTTGTCGAGTCCGAACATTGGTTTTCCTCGAAGCGTCACGAAGCAAAGCTCGTGCCACGCCCATGGATGCACGGGTGGCCCGGCCGCGACAAGTGGCTGCTACATGCGTTGCAAGGCGTTGCAACACGGCCCACCTGCGGCGCAACGGACCAACCGTATCACCGCGCTCGATTCGAGGCCTCCGGTCGCTCGGGGTCGGTCACCACCGGCTGCGCCTCTTCGGCGCTCAGTCCTGCCAATAAAACAGCAGGTCAGACACCCGCAGCGGCTCGCGAGACCCGAAGAAGTAGACGGGGAGCCCGTCGAAGACGTGCTCGGCGAGTTCGTCGTCGATCCAGCGAAAGCCCGCCTGCTCGACCGCGGTGATGGCCGCCTCGGGAAGGCTATGCACCGCCCTCACGAAGGGGCCGAAGGTGCACACGGACACCGAGCCTCCAGACACATCGAACACGCCGTAGCTCCCGCCGCCCTGCTGATACTTCTCGCCGATTTCCGTGGCCTCGCCGACCTCGAGTCCGATGGAGGCCAACGCCTCACGCGCGCGCTCGGGATTTTCGGGCTGGGCATCGTCCTCGCGATGCCCGAGGCGGAGACCTTCGAGCAGCAAGCGGGGATCGGTGGAGCGCTCGCCCGGTAAATAGGCTTCGAGGATGGCGATGCGGACGTCGGCCGGCACTGCGGGATGGGCCAGCGTCGCGTCACCAAGCTGGTCGAGCCGCTCGTGGATGGCCTGCGCCCGCGCATCGCACTCGGGCTCTCCACGCGCTGGCAGGCGCTGTGGATCAATCCGGCGACTCGCCACGATCAAGGCCCATGCCGCCGCGGCCGCGCGCCCCGTGAGCGGAGGCGGAGCCGAGGCCGATGCCCGCAGCGCATCCGCGTGTTCGTCGAATGCCGCCAGCAAGACCTCGTCGTCGATCTCGGCGTCCTGGAGGTGACGAGCGGCGACCCCGGCCACGACGACGTTGCGATCCCGCAGCGCACGGATGAGCACCGCCGGGTTGGGCGGACCCTCGGCCAGGCACAGCAGGCCAAAGTGCCGATCCGCGGCGGTCGCCCCGGATGTGACCAGCTCCGGGACGGTCTTGGCTCCCAAAACGGCCAGCACCTCGTCCAGCCGCACCGCAGCGAACAGAGCCGTCGCCCCCTGCTCTGCCGTGCGAATGCGATGGTGCCAAGGATCGAAGGCCAGCTTTGCCAGCGCGGACACGGCCTCGAGATCGCCGAGCTTGCAGCGCGCGAGGATGACCGCCTGGTCCATGCCATAGGACAGCGCATCGAGGTTTCGCCCCCGCAGCCAGGTCAGCGCCTTCGCCCGAGACTCGGATGCACGCCCCGCCTGGCTCGCCCACCACGAACCCAGCACGTCGAGCAGCGCGACCCGGACCTCGGCGACGTCACCGTCGTCCTCCACCCGGGCCCATAGCGGCGGCACCAACTCCTCGTGGATGCGGTCGCGCAGCGCGAACACGCAGGTCCGCCTGCGCCACCAGGGCTCCGATTCGTCGGCGACCGCGGCTGCGAGATGGGCCGGCTCGCTCCACGTGAGGCGGTCTCCTCCGTCCTCGCCCGGCGCGTGCACGATGCTCGCGATTCGCCGCCGCCCCCGCTGTGCGTCGTCGTCGTCGTTGCCTGCCATGAATCAGCCTTTCGACCACCAGTAAAAGTCGGAAGCTGTGTCGCCCGCCCAACGGAGCACGATGACCAGCCGCATGCCCCGAGTATGCGCCAGCCCACTCGTCATCGCTCGATCGAATGAAAATCCACACATCCGGCCCGATTGGAGAGTCCCCGGCTCGCGAGAGATGATGGTCGACGCATGGATGGGATGTGGATCCAAGGGGTTTGTGGGGTGCTCGCGTGCGCCCTCGTGGGTGGCTGTGGCGATGACTTGCCGTCGAGCGACGGCACGGGCAGCAGCGGTAGCGGCTCGACCGGCGGCGGGACGGCAACCACCACCGCCGACTCGGACTCGACCGCCGCGGCGGATACGACGGGAGACGAGGCCGGCGAAACGACCGGCGGCCAGGCATGGGACGGCACCTGGCCGCTGCTCGACTGCGACCCGCTGGTCCCGACCTATTGCGGCTTCCCCTTTCCCAACAACGTGTTCTCCGTCGAGGACGACGCCGCCCCCAGCGGTCGCCGCCTCGCGCTGAGCCAGGCGATCATGCCGCCCACCAACGGCGGCTTCCAGGGCGACCCGTTTGCGTTCAACGAGCGGGATGGCTTCTCCCCCGCGGGGTCGCTGCTGGCTCACCTGCCCGGCGCCACCGCGACCGGCCTGCCCGATCCGTTGAACATCGGCGACTCGATCGAGCCCGACTCGCCGACCATCGTGCTCGATGTCGACACGGGGCAGCTGCTGCCCCACTTCTCGGAGATCGACGTGCGGGCCCCCGCCGAGGAGGCCTCGCTGATGATCCAACCCGCGATCGGCATGGAGTACGAGCATCGCTACATCGTGGCGATTCGCGGCGTGGTCGACGATGGCGGCACCCTCGTGGAGCCCTCGCCCGCGTTCGCGGCCCTGCGCGACGGCACCGAGAGCGACGAGCCCTCCGTCGATGCACGCCGCGGCCTCTACGACGACATCTTCGAGCAGCTCGAGGCGGCCGGCGTCGACCGGGACGACCTCCAGCTGGCCTGGGACTTCACCGTCGCCAGCCGCGAGGACACCAGCGGACGCTTGCTCGCGATGCGGGACTCGGCCCTCGCTCAGGTCGGCGACGGACCGAACTACGAGATCATGTCGGTCGAAGACGACGTCTCGGCGAGCATCTATCGGCGCATCGCGGGGGAGATCGAGGTCCCGCTCTTCCTCGACGATCCGGGCCCTGGCGGCGTCATCGAGCTGGGCAAGGACGGGACCCCCGTGCAAAACGGCACCGCCCGCTACGGCTTCACGATGATGGTCCCCTATGCGGCCCAGGGCGCCCCTGCGCCGGGCGTGCTGTTCGGCCACGGCCTGTTTGGCAGTCGCTCGCAGGTGGAGTCGCCGACCTTCGGCGACTTTTCGAACGCGGCCAACATCATCTTCGTGGGGCTCGACTTCATCGGCATGTCCTCCGAGGACCCGACGCTGGTGGGCCTCATCGTGTCCAACGGCAACCTCAGCGAGTTCCGCACGCTGCCCGATCGCCTGCAGCAGTCGCTGGTGAACTTCGAGCTGGCCAGCATCATGCTGCGTACGAGCATCGTCGATGACCCCGCCCTGGAGTTCGAGGGCAGCTCGATGCTCGACCCCACGCAGACCATCTATTACGGCGGCAGCCAGGGCGGGATCATGGGCGCCAGCTACATGGCCATCGCCACCGAGGTCACCCGGGGCGTGCTGGCCGTGCCCGGTCAGCCCTACAACCTGTTGCTCGAGCGCAGCGTCAACTTCGATCCCTTCGCGGACATCATCGGCAGCACCTACCCGCAGGCCTTCGACCAGCAAATGTTGCTCGGGCTGGTGCAGATTCTGTGGGACCGCGCCGAGCCCTCCGGCTATGCGCGCCACATCATCAACGATCCGCTGCCCGGCACGCCCAGCCACGAGGTCTTGCTGCTCGACTCGATCGGCGACCACCAGGTCACGACCCTCGGCGCCCACGTCATGGCGCGCAGCATCGGCGTGCCGCTGCTCGCCCCCGCGGTGCGACCGGTCTGGGGCCTCGAAGAAGTCGAGGGCGCCGAGGTCAGCTCCGCTCTGGGCGAGTACGACTTCGGATTGCCGCCCGAGCCGCTGGTCAACGAGCCCATGCGCGAGGGCGTCGACCCGCACGGCTCGCTGACCGACGTGCCTGCCGCGGTACAGACGGCCACGACCTTCATGCTCAGCGGTGACGTCGTGAACTACTGCGATGGCGTCTGCGACCCGGGCTGACCACCCCCGCCGATGTCGCTCAGCGGCGGGTCTTCGATGCGCAGCAGCTCGAAGCCCGCCGCGTGGGGTCGAAACCAGAACCGGTGGTTGACCTCGTTGCCGCTGTCGGTCTTCACGTACAGGCCTTCGGGCGTGGGTCGCACGAACAAGATCCGCGCCCCGGGCCGCTCCGCCATGCACATGGGCTGCAAGATGGGGATCATCAGCTCGGTCAGCTGCTCTTCACGACGATGCCAGACCGGCTGCGGATGCGGCGGCGGATAGCCAGTGCCCGGCATGTCCAGGGCCGCCGCCAGGGCCTGCGCCTCGCTCGGTAGGCTCACCCCGGCTCCGACGGCACTGACCCAACGCAAGCACAGCTCGACGCACCGCAGGGCCGACTCCGGGTCGAGGGTGGCATTGGGATAGCGCAGCTCGACGGTCCCAAAGTCGTACCAGGCCGAGACGTTGATGCCCGAGCGTGCAGCTTCGGGGCGCCCGGCGTGACGCAACGCCGCCTCGCACGGGTCGGCGGCATGGGCATCACACTGGGCGGCCGTCACCGCGGGGCAATACAGCATGCGGTGCTCTGCCGTCGCGAACAGCTCCCGCAAGGCCGACTGGGTCTGGAGCGCCGCCTCGAGCACAGCGGGGAGCACTGCGCTCCCCCAGCTGGCCAAGTCGACGTGCACGTGCAGGCCACAGCTCCAGTTGACCACGCCGCCCGCCTCCGCAATTGCTCGCAGGCCCGCCGCGATGCCCTCTCGCTGGGCCCATCGCAGCGGCGACGGCTTGATCTCCCCCCCGGAGAACTCGCCGGTCATCGCCAGCATGCGCTCCGAGGGGTCGAGGCTCCACCCCCGCGGCAACACGACGCGCGAGGCGTCGGTCTCGGCGAACTCGAGCTCGACGCCGAAACGCAGCTGGCGAAAATCGACCTCGCGCGGCCAGCCGCTCATCGTCGCTCACCTCGCGGGCGGCCAGAAGCACAGCCCGTTGCCGCACTGCATGCCGTCGGGGCAGGTCTGGCCCGCGCTGCAGTCGAGCCCGCACGCGTTGTCGCCCCCCTCGAGGATCGGCGCGCAGATGACCTCGGCCGTACCCGTGGTGGGCGGGTTGAAGCAGTCGCAGGTGTCCTCGCAGCCGGAGATGGTGCAGATGTTGCCGCCCTTGATGTCGGCCGAGCTCAGGCAGGTCAAAAAGCCCATGTTGTCGGGCGTGCCCATCCAGTTGCACATCGTGTTGTCGATGTTGCCCGCCTCGTTGATGCACGCGTTCCACTCGCCGACGACGGGCGGGTCGCATAGCGGTCCCCCGCCGCTGCTGCTGCCGTCCGCACCGTCGCTCGAAGAGCCCTCGGCGGCGCCCGTGCTGGTCTCGCCCTCGCCCCCACCGCTGCTGCTGCCCGGGGTCGCTTCGCTGGTATTGCCGGTCGTCGTCGCGGGCGTGTCTACGCCGGTCGAGGCCGCGGCGGTGGTCTCTTCACCACCATCGTCTCCGGGACAGGCCCCGAGGGCGAACAACGCAAGGCTACCAACGATCAATCCAGGCACGAGTCGCATGCCATCAGCTTGGCGTAGTTCGCGTCGGAAGTCACGAAACCGCCAGTGAGATGCATGGCCGCCGCGCCTCGAATCTTCGACACAATCCGAGACGGCCGTGGCCAATCCCGTCTCGAGCCCCGCACTCGAGATGGGGACCGAAGCGCTCAGTCGAGCCCGGTATGCGTCAGCCGTAGAATCTCGAAGATGGCGCGCGAGGCCGGAGACTTGTTGAGCGTATAGAAGTGAATCCCCGCGACCGACGGCCGGCCCTTGGTGAACAAGTCGGGGCTGGGTGGGCGCAGAAGCTCGCCGCATTGCCGCGCCGCATAGGACACGCCCGTCCAGAACACCTCCTGGGGGTCGCTCTCGGCCTCGCGCAGCCGCTCGTGCAGGGGCTCGGGAATCGACGCGCCGCACATCTGGGTGAAGCGCTGGATCTGCGACACGTTGGTCACGGGCATGATGCCGGCCAAGATCGGGACGTTGATCCCCGCGCCGCGGGCCCGCTGCTCGAACGAGAAGAAGCGCTCGTTGTCGAAGAAGAGCTGGCTGACCAGGAAGTCGGCTCCCGCGTCGACCTTGCCCCGCAGGTGCGAAAGATCCGACGCGGCATGCGTGGCCTCGGGGTGGACCTCGGGATAGCAGGCCGCCCCCACGCAGAAGTCACCGCGCTCGCGGATGAAGGGGATGAGCTCGCTGGCGTAGGCGAAGCCACCGGGCGTGGCCTCGAAGTTCTCCTGCCCCTTGGGCGGGTCGCCGCGCAGCGCCAGGATGTTGCGCACCCCGGCCTCGCCGAGCCGGTCGATGACCTCGGCCAGCTCCTCGCGGGTGGACCCCACGCAGGTCAGGTGGGCCATGGCCTCGATCCCGAACTCCTTTTTGATGCGCGCCACGATCTCGCGCGTGCGAGCGCGGGTGGTGCCGCCCGCCCCGTAGGTGACGGAGACGAAGTCGGGCTCGAGTGGGGCCAGCCGCTCCAGCGCACGCAGGAGGTTGGCCTCCCCCTTGGGGGTCTTGGGGGGAAAGAACTCGAAGCTGAACACCGGTCGTTTGTGCTCGAGCCGCTCGCGAATCAGCATGGTCCGCGAGCATAGCCCGGGCCCGGCAAAGACAAAACGCCCGCGGAACGAGGCGGATCGACCTCTTCCCGCGGGCGCAGTCGCTCCCGTGCGGACTCGCCCGCCGGGGCCTTTCGCTAGCCCTTGTTGATCGTGACCTTGACCATCTTCACCGGGGTGCGGGGGCGATCGCCCGGGCCGGTCTGCGTGGTGCCGATCTTGTTGACCACGTCCATGCCGTCGATGACCCGACCGAACACGGGGTGCTTGGAGGGGCCGGGCGAGAACCAGTCGAGGTAGTCGTTGTGGACCGTGTTGATGAAGAACTGGCAGCTGCCGCTGCGGGGACGGCCGGTGTTGGCCATGGACAGGGTCCCCGGCTCGTTGGAGAGCTTGGCGTTTTCGGGGTGCTCATCGTCGATGGGGCCGTGGGGGCTGTCGCCCGTGCCCGCGCGCTGGCTGTTGGGGTCGCGGCTATGCGGGCACCCGAACTGAATCATGAAATTCGCGATCACGCGGTGGAAGTGGAGCCCGTCGTAGAAGCCTTCGCTGGCCAACTTGACGAAGTTCCCGGCCGTGATCGGCATCTTGTCCGCGTACAGCTCGACAGTGAACGTGCCGAGCGAGGTCTCCATGGTCGCCGTAGGGTTGGCCATGGGCGAACGAGTACCAAACTCCCGGGGGCAGCGTCACCCCGGCGCGAGCCAGACGTCCGCCGACTCCACCCGAAAGGGCGGTGCCCCCGGCTGCGGACGCACCCACAGCGCACCGTCCTCGTCGATGCGCTCGGCGACACCGCGGCGGGCCCCGGCGGGCGCGGTCATGTCGCCCACCTCGATGGTGCGGCCCAAGACCTCGCAATACGGCAGATAACGGTCGCGAATGGCCGAAAAACCGCCCATGAAGAACGGCTCGATGGCGGACTGCAGCGATTGCAGCAACGCCGCGAGCAGCTGCCCGCGACCGAGCACCGGGTCGCTCGCTTCCATCGCCAGGCTCGTGGCTCGCGTGCGCAGGTCGTCGGGAAACTCGCGGCCGTAGACGTTGATGCCGAAGCCGACCACGACCTCGGGACTGTCACCAACCCAACGGGCCTCACACAAGATGCCGCCGAGCTTGCGGCCGCCCACCAGCAGGTCGTTGGGCCACTTGAGCGCGACCGGCTCGCGGGTGGCCGGCAATCCTTCGCGCAAGCCCACGCCGACGGCGAGCCCGAGCGCCCCGAAGCGCTCCGGGGCCGGGAGCGTCCCGGGGCGCAGCAGCAGCGAGACGTAGAGGTTGTCGCCCGGGGGCGAAAACCACTGCCGACCCCGTCGACCGCGACCGGCCGTCTGCGCGTCGGCGGTGACCACCGCCCCGTGCGGCGCCCCTTCACGCAGCCACTCGAGCCCCCGATCGTTGGTCGACCCCAACGACGCGTGGTGCTCGTGCTCGGCTCCGTAGTCTCCGCGCCGCAGCTGCGGCAAGCTCGGCAGGTCGTCGCTCACTTCGGCTTCTCGCCGAAGAGCATGGAGATGTCGGCCGCTTTCGCGCTGTGGGTCAGGGCCCCGACGCTGATCACGTCGACCCCCATGCCCGCGAGCTTCTTGACCCGATCGAGCGTGATCCCGCCGCTGACCTCCACGATCGCCCGACGGCCGACCCGGGACACCGCGGCCATGACCCGCTCGTCGTCCATGTTGTCGAGCAGGACCGCGTCGGCCCCCGCGTCGAGGGCCGCATCGAGCTCGGCGAAATCGGTCACCTCGCACTCGACCCGCAGCGGGTGCGGAGCTCGCTTGCGTGCGGCTCGGACCGCCGCCTCCACCCCGCCCGCGCAGCGGATGTGGTTTTCCTTGATCAGCACGCCGCCGCCGAGGTCGTTGCGGTGGTTGTAGCCGCCGCCGCAGCGCACGGCATACCGCTGGAGTCGCCGCAGGCCGGGCGTGGTCTTGCGGGTGTCGCAGATCCGAGCCTTGCCGGCCGCCGCATCCGCGAAGATGCGGGTCATCGTGGCCACGCCGGACATGCGCTGGATCAGGTTGAGCGCCGTGCGCTCGCCCGCGAGCAGAGCCCGGGCGTTGCCCTCGACGCGCGCGAGCTCGGCCCCCGGCCCCACCCGGTTGCCCTCGGCCGCGATCGCGGAAAACCGCACGCTGCCGTCGAGGCGCGAGAACACGCGGCCGGCCACGAACAAGCCGCACACGACCAGGGGCGCCTTGGCCACCAGGCGAGCCTCGGCCTTCAGCCCGGGCGGCACGGTGGCGGCACTGGTGACGTCACCTCCGCCCAGGTCCTCGGCCAGCGCCCGCTCGATGACGGCATCAACATCTCCAAGATCGACATTCCACATGGGCTCGTCTCGTCCTTCGCTCGTTCACTCTTCGTTGGGGCCACCGTCGCCGCGGCTCAGGCCGGGCGCGGGGCTCTCCAGATCTGAGGCGCCCAGCCCCGCCGCGACGCGACGCGGCGCAGGCGGGGGTCGGGGTTGATCACGCGAGGCTCCCCCACCCGCTCGAGCATCGGCAGGTCGGAGTAGCTGTCGCTGTAAAAGAAGCTCTCCTCGAGGGAGATGCCGTGCTCGGTGGCGAAGTGCTCGGCCCGCACGACCTTGCCCTGCCCGTAGCAGGACGGCCGCTCGTGGGTCCCGGTGAAGCGCCCCTGCACCTCGCCGACCTCGGTGCACAAGATGTGCTCCACGCCCAGCGCCCGACCGACCGGCGCGGACAGGAAACGGGTCGCCGAGGTCAGCAGCACCAGCACGTGCCCCTGCGCCCGATGGTGCTCCACGTGCTGGCGCGCCTCGGTGCAGATCGTCGCTTCGATCTCGCTGCCGAACCAGTGGGCCACCTCGCGCTCGACCGGCGCGACCTCTTGCCCCTCGTACTGCGCGATCACGCGCCCGGCCACCGAGTCGAAATCGAGGATGCCGAACTTGTACTGGACCGACCACCACAGCGCACGGATGAGCTCGAGCACCCCCATGCGCTTGTTCCTCCACTGATGCCCGATCCACTTCGTCCCCGAGTTCACTTCGAGCACGGTGTGGTCGATATCGAAGAAGGCGGCGATGCGGCCTTCGGTCATGACGGGAACGTACTGGCGATGAGCACGGCCATCAACAGGTTGGACGCGGCGTGAAACAGCGCTGGAGCCCACAGGCTCCCCGATCGGCGCCAGAGCCACGAAAACACCAGCGCGGGGAAGAACGTGGCCAGCCGAGCCGCCTCCGCCATGCCCACCAAGTGCCCCACCGCGAACAGGAAGCTCGCGAGCACCGCGGCGAAGCCGATGCGGGCCCCCAAGATCCGCCGCTGCGGCGGCCAACGCTCCTCGAGCGCGCTCATGAGGTAGCCGCGGTGGAAGACCTCCTCCGGCAGCGCGACCGCGAAGATCTCGACCGCGACCGCGAGCACCCCACCCAAGCCTCCGTAGGCGAGCCACGCCGCGGGCAAGCGCAGCTGCTCCGGCCACAGTCCACCCTGGTGGGGCCGACACAGCCGCGACAGGTAATCGCTCAGGCCCCCCGCCCACGGGGTGAGTTCCTCGATCCACAGCACGGGGCCGAGCAGCCCCAGGTCGCCCCGGCAGACCCGCTCGTAGAACAAGAAGAACCCGACCACGAAGATCGGAAACACCACCGCGCAGGCGAGCGCGGCCACCCGAGCCCCGCGCCAGCTCCACTCGGGCACGACCCGTCCCGGGCCGACCTGATATCGAGCCTGGCGCTGCGGGTCGTCACGCAGCAACCAGCCGGGCAGAAAATAGAACGCGGCGACGAGCGCCAAGTAGCGCACGTCGCTGGGCAGCGGCAGCTGACTGAGCACCAGGTAGCCGAGGTAGACCCCCAGCGTCACCAGGATTGCCTGCCGAGCGAGGGCCGGCTTCGGCTCGTCCGTCGAGGGGCTCGACGATCCGGTGGGCTCCGCGTCGGTCACGTGGCGGGCATGATACGGCCAGCGCTCGCACGCGCGAGCCGGGGCGGCCGGGGCCCGCTCACTTCATGCGAGCGGCTAGCCGCGCCAGCCGACGCCGCAGGCTCTCGAGCGTCTCGTTGAGCATGTCGACGTGATCGAGCACCGTGGTGTCGCCCGCGACCTCGATGACCTCCTTGCGACCGAGGGTCTCGGTCTCCAGCAGGCCCATCGTGCGGATCAAGAACGCCTCGATGTGGTGGATCGCCAGCGCGGTCTCCCGCAGGTCGTCGTCGACGAAGAGCAGGAGATTTTCGATGTTCTCCACGCCCAGCAGCGCCGCGTTGCGCGGATGGGGCTTGGTCGCGCGATCCATCAGCCGATCACGGGCACGTGCGCGACGACCGCTGCGACGGCGCTCGCGGCCATGGTCCGGCACCGCGCTCAGATGGGCCCCTCCCTCGTCCTTGGGGGGAGTCGACACCTCGGGTGCACGAAAGGCGGTGGGATTGGTCGCGGGCACGCTCATGTCGCCTTCCGCGATGGCACGCGGGCTGGGCCCCGAGCAAGTTTTCCACCAACTTGCCTTGCGGCGACGCGGATTGTAGGGATCCTTACATCGAGGCCAGGCACCGTTGCTGGGGTGCGTACCATGGCCTTGGCGGGATATGGCCGCGATCCCAGACGACAAGGTCCAAGAAGTACGGGACCGGGTCGACATCGTCGACCTCATCGGGCGCTACGTCGAGCTCCGACGCTCGGGGCGCAACTACGTCGGACTGTGCCCCTTCCACCAGGAGCGCACGCCGAGCTTCAACGTCAACCCCGCGCTGCGCGGCTACAAGTGCTTCGGCTGCGGCGCGGGCGGGGACGCCATCCGCTTCGTGATGGAGATCGAGGGCAAGGGCTTCGTCGAGACCATCGTCAAGCTCGCCGAGATGTTCGGCGTCACCCTGCCGGCCAACGTCGCCCGCGGCAGCGGTCCCGATCGCAGCGAGCGGGACGACGCCTATGCGCTCATGCGCATGACCACCGATCTGTATCGCGAGATCCTGCTGCACCATCCCGACGGCGCGGCGGGCCGTGCCTACCTCGAAGCGCGGGGCATCAACGAGGCCGCGGCCGAGGCCTTCCGCCTGGGCTACGCCCCCTCGCCCGACGAGGCGAGCTGGGATCGACTCGTCCGCGCCATTCGTGACGCGAAGCTGTCGGTCGAACTCGCGCAAAAACTCGGTTTGATCCGGGCGAACGAGCGCCGCGGCTCGCTCTACGATGCCTTCCGCGGCCGCCTGATGTTCCCCGTGATCCAGCCCGGCGGCGAAGTGATCGCGTTCTCGGGACGCATCGTGCCTCCGCACGACGAAGCCAAAGACGGATCTCCTCCGCCGAAGTACGTCAACTCGAGCGAGTCCTTCCTCTTCCACAAGAGCAACACCCTGTTCGGGCTCGCCGTCGCGCGACCGGCCATTCGTGGCAAGGGACGCGCGGTTCTCGTGGAGGGCAACGTCGACGTGGTGACCCTGCACCAGCGCGGCCACGAAGAGACGGTGGCCCCGCTCGGCACCGCACTCACCGAGACCCAGGCCCGACTCATGGCCCGGTTCACCTCGCAGGTCGTGATGTGCTTCGACGGCGACGCGGCCGGTCGCAAAGCCGCGGGTGCGGCCCTGCCCCTGCTGCTCGAGCAAGATCTCGACGTTCGCTTGGTGCTGCTGCCCGACGGCGAAGACCCGGACAGCCTGGGCCCCGAGCGCTTCGCAAACCTGCTCGCAGAGGCCCGTTCCGCCCTTCAGGTGGCCATGACCCGCCTCGCGGCCCGGGCCGGAGAGTCGCCCGACGCCCGGGCGCGCGCGCTCGATCGCACCGTGGGGCTCATCCGCCGGGTCCGTCGCCCGTCCGCCCGATCGTTCTACGCAGAGAGCGCAGCGGCCCTCTTCGGAGTTCCGCTCGATCGCCTTCAGCGGGCTCTTCACGAAAACTCCCGCCAATCCGCTGGGCTATCGGGGCCGCCTATGCAACCATCCGCGGCCGTGCGCTCGTTTGCTCCGTTGCCCGAGGCCCAGGCCGAGCTCACGATGTTGTTGGTCGACGTTCCCCACCTCGCGACGCTGGCCGAGCGTAGCGGGGCGCGCGAGCACGTCGACGACCAGCGACTGCGCCCCATCCTGCAGGCGGTGCTCGACGGAGCCCACGAAGGCCGCTCGGTCACCATGCCCGAGCTGCTCGCCAAGATCGAACCCGAGTCGCAGCCCCTCATGCTCGAGCGCGTGCTCAGTGGCAAGTACCGGGGTGGCGACGACGGGGGTCTCGAGGTCGACCCCAAGGTCGAGCTGCAGACCCTCCTCCACCGCTGCCGCGAAGAGGCCCTCGGGGCCCGCGTCCGGCAGCTCGACCACGAATACCGTGCCGCCCAGACCAGCGGCGACGTCGAACGCCAGCGCGAGCTCCAACGCCAGCGCTTCGCGCTTCGTCGTCAACAAGCCGAGCTCCGCGAGGGCGACCTGCCCCTCCCCAACGCCTAAGCCCTTACCCTTTCATCCGTCCCTCGGATCGAGGCCGACATGACCCGTAAGACCCCCACCAAACCCACCGTGGACCGAGACAAGCTCAAGGCACAGCTAGTCGCCTTCGGCAAGAAGAAGGGGCAGATCACGACCGAGGAGCTCAAGGGCCTGCTGCCGCCCGACCTCGTCGACCCCAAGGAAATCGGTCAGTGGCAGCAGATGCTCGTCGACGAGGGGGTCCAGGTGGTGACCGGCAAGCGAGCCAAGTCGACGCGCAAGGCGATGCCCCGCCGCTTCGACAAGGACGACGACGACGATTCGACCCGCACCAACGACCCCGTGCGCATGTACCTGCGCAAGATGGGCTCCGTCTCCCTGCTCACCCGCGAGGGCGAGGTCGAGATCGCCAAGCGCATCGAAGACGGGGAACTTCGCACCCTCGAGCACGCGCTGCGCTGCCCCATGGCCGTGCCCTACGTGCTCGAGATGAACGAGCAGATCAAGCGCGGGCTCGTGCGCGTCAAGGACGTCATCGGCATCGCCAACCCGGCCGACAACTCGTCGGGCGACCAATCCGAGAACACCGCCCCGGTCAACCAAGAGGCCGCGCTCGAGAACCTCGCCAAGCAGATCGACAAGCTGCGGCGTCACACCAAAGAGGCCGACCGCATCCGCGAAGAGCTCGAGTCCGTGGGCGACGAAGCCCCCTCGGCCGAGTCCCGGGCCAAGCTCGAGTCCTCCCGCGGCGACCACCTCAAAGGCTGCATCGAGGCCATCGCCGACATGAACCTCTCGCGGCGGCCCATCGACGGCATCGTCGAGTCGCTGTCCGAGATCGTCAGCCGGGTCACCCGCGCCGAGCGAGACCTGCACGAGTGCGAGCGCCGGGCCGGCATGGGCCTCGAGGAGCTCCGCGGCCTGTTCAAGGGCGTGCGCCTGTCCGAGGAGGAAGAGTTCAAGCTCTGCCGCCGCCTCGGCCTGCACCCCTCCGAGCTCCACGAGGTCGAAGCCCGCATGCGCCTGGCCATCAAGCGCATCAAGCAGGTCGAGCAAGAGACGCACATCGACGCCGAAGACCTCAAGGCGCAGCACGAAGTGCTGATGAAGGCGCGGCGTCAGGCCGAGAAGGCCAAGGCCGAGCTGGTCGAGGCCAACCTCCGCCTCGTGGTGTCCATCGCCAAGAAGTACACCAACCGAGGCCTGCAGTTCCTCGACCTCATCCAAGAGGGCAACATCGGCCTGATGAAGGCGGTCGACAAGTTCGAGTACCGCCGCGGCTACAAATTCTCGACCTACGCCACCTGGTGGATCCGGCAGGCGATCACGCGGGCCATCGCCGACCAGGCCCGCACCATTCGCATCCCGGTGCACATGATCGAGACGATCAACAAGCTCATCCGCACCAGCCGTCACCTGGTGCAGGAGCTGGGTCGCGAGCCCACCCCGGAGGAGATCGCCGACAAGATGGAGCTCCCGCTCGAGAAGGTCCGCAAGGTCCTCAAGATCGCCAAGGAGCCCATCTCGCTCGAGACCCCCATCGGTGAGGAAGAAGACAGCCACCTCGGCGACTTCATCGAGGACAAGAACACCACCTCGCCCTCCGAGGCGGTCATCAGCCTCAACCTCGCCGACCAGACCCGTCGCGTGCTCGCCACCCTGACGCCGCGCGAGGAGAAGGTCCTGCGCATGCGCTTCGGCATCGGCGAAGCCTCCGACCACACCCTCGAAGAGGTCGGCCAGGACTTCTCCGTCACCCGCGAGCGAATCCGACAGATCGAGGCCAAGGCGCTGCGAAAGCTCCGGCATCCCAGCCGCAGCAAGCGACTCAAGGCCTTCGTCGAGAGCTAAGATCGGCGGCGATGGCCGCCGCACGGATTTCCGACCGCCTCCTCGCCCTGCTCCCGGCCGCGCTGGCGGTCGGTCTGTCTGCGTGTGGGAGCTCGGGGTCACGACAAGAGCCCGAGCGGACCCAGGACCGCTCGAACGCCGAGGGCAGCAAAGATCCTCCCGAGATCGCGGGACCCCAAGTTCCGATCTACGTTCGCGGCGCGCCGCAGAGCCCAGAGGTCCTGCTCGAGCGACTGAGCCCGCGCCTCGAGCTGGAGGTCATGCAGACCGAGACCACGGCCGGCGTGATGACCGTGACCGGACAGTGTCGCGATCAGCCCTGCCGCCTCAGCATCTACGTGAACTCCGGGGCGGTGGACTTCAGCCTGATCGAAGAGCGCGAAGAGCCGGTGGTGCCCGACGGCGGACTGCCCGAGCTGCGGGAGTTCGAGCGGCCTCGCCTGCCACCGATCGGGGGCCGCCCCCTGCCGCGACCGGGGTCCGGCATTCCGCTCCCGCCCGCCCCCGATTCGCCACCATCTCCCACCCCAGAGCCCGACACCGAAGCGCTGTGGGCAGACGCGCAGGAGTTCATCGCCCTCGTCGCGCCGATGCCCGAACATGTCCGGTCGTCGGCCGAGACCCGAGGCGGCGACCTGTTCATCTCCGTCGATCCGCAGTGGTCCGTCGGCGAGAACCTCGAGGCCATCGTCGTGGGCGCGGGCGCCCGGCTCCGCTATCGCGAGGGGCGGCTCGTCGGTGCGTGGGTCCTGCTGCCCACCGCCTCGCCCGCCGAGCGAATCTCGACGCCCCCGTGGGCTCGTGTCGAAGCCGAGGTCTCGGCCCTGGGCGCGATCGCAGGGGACCCCGTGCTGGCCTACCGAAGCTCGCCGAGCGAAGGGCCCGGGCCCGCGTACCCCGGCCTCGTGGTGTTCACCGGGCCTCCCCCGGATTCCGAGCACGAGCACGAGCGGGTCGTCGCGGGTAGCCATCACCACGGCCGCACGCTGTTCTTGCAGATGTGTGTGACCGACGACCAGTGTGGCGGGAGCACCTGCGACGACAACCTCTGCACGGGCATGACCACGCTGGCCGGCGACCTCGATCGGGGCGATGGCAACGACACGGGCGAAGACGACGGCGGTGACGACGAGGGTGGAGCCCCCGAGGAATCCGACGGCCCGCAGCTATTCGACGAGGACATCGACGTCGATGCGATCTGCGGCGAGCAGACCCCTCCCGACCGCCTCGCCTTCAGCTCCGGAGGAGGCTGGACCGGGGTCGCCCGCAACGTCAGTCGACTCGGCCTCGTCCTGGACGACGTCGAGCTGAGCAAGAACTCCTTTGCTGGTCGGGTCGAGTCCGTGCGGGGCTACACGCTGAAGACCAGCCGTGGTGAGTTTCAGTGCAACCTCGACCACGAGCTGTCGCAGCCGACCGGGCCCGCCACCGGCCTCGGCCCGCATCCCCGTGGCGATTGCTACTCCACCCTCACCAAGCCCGCGATTCGCCAGATCACCACGTCGGGCGGCGGCCCTCGGGCGGGCAAAGACCTGGCCATCGAGTCGGTCTA
Source organism: Myxococcota bacterium (assembly GCA_039028615.1). Classification (GTDB taxonomy): domain Bacteria; phylum Myxococcota_A; class Polyangia; order Nannocystales; family Nannocystaceae; genus Paraliomyxa. The sequence continues at coordinate 727,703 of JBCCHT010000001.1, forward strand.
CTGCGTCGACGGTTTCCCCGCCAAGGTCGATCGCGCGGTCGCGGAAGAGTGCCGAGCCAAGCTGATCATCGCCCAGCGCTACATCTTCCAACCTCCGCAATCGGGTCAGACCGGCAACCTCGACATGGGCGACGCGGCGACGTGGAACCCGGCCATCGACTACGTGTGGATCGACCCCCCTGCGCACTGTCCCCAGGTGAAGTTCCAGGACATCACCTTCCGCACCAAGATCGACAACGATGTCCCCAGCCCCGACGTCGCGGGGTTCTTCAAGGATCCCGACAACCGCTGGATGATCGTCGCCACCGTCCCCTCTCTCGAGAAGGAATCGAGCACCACGCTGGCCGTGCGCGGCAGCCCGGGCGCCCACGACAACGTCCACCAAAAGGACGTCAAGCGCGTCACGGAGCTGGGTGGCGTGACCTCGGGATTCCTGCTCGCTCCGCCGACCTCCCACGGGGTCGTCATCGTCACCAAGCAGCAGCTGAAGATGGGTCTCGAGGCCGCCGCAGCGATCACCATCCCCGGCTGCTCGGGGGCCATGTCGGGGCAGTACAAGTGTGCCCACTACCACTGGCGCTGGGGTACGGCGCTGGGCAAGAAGTTTCCCAACGTGTTCGTACCGACCGGAGGCACGGCGGGCACCGTGCTCACGCCCGCCTCACAGACGGTGACCGGTCGCTTCACCAAGCCGGTCAGCGCCAAGGACCTGCCCATCGACAAATTCGACCCGATCAAGGGCTCGGACCTGCAGCTGTACCTGACCGTGACCTCGGACGCGGCCCAAGACCGCGTCCACTACCACGAGCATTTCTTCTTCCGCTGATCCCGGGCGCACCCGGTCAGTCGAAGCGGGGCTCCCGGCCGAGCAGGTCCGGCAGCGCGACCCAGCCGGTCTTGCCGTCGAAGCACACCAGCAGCTCGTCGTCTTCGAGGTGGGCGCCGAGGTCGTCGTCGTCGATCACTTCGCTGAGCCGCAGGGCGCCGAAGATCTCGCCGCGGTCCTCTAGGAACCACTTCTTGCGGGTCCGCTGACGCCCGAGCAAACCGCGAAGGCGCTCGAGCTCCTGCAGGTACTCCTCGCGCTCCTCTGGATCCCAGATGCCGTTACGGTTGGCGTCCCAGTGCGTCAGCAAGCCGGCGTTGGCTTCGACCGCCTCGCGGCGCGCCGCCTCGGCCTCGACCGCGTCGCCGATGCGCCCCAGCTGCTCCGCTTCTTTGGTGAAGCCCTGCGCCCGCAGTCGCTCCTGGTGCTTGTGCAGCTCGGTGAGCAGGTGAGCCTCACGCCAGCGCGAGGGCATGAGATCGAGGCGCGCCAAGATCCACGGGGTGAACATGCCCGTGCCCGGCACGGGGAAGGCCGAGTTTGCGGCGGCGATGAGCCCCGCGGGGAAGACCTTGACCAGGTCGACCAGCTGCGCGCGCACCTTGTCGCGGTCCTCGGGCGACAGCGGGCCGCCTTGGATCCGCCCGAGCAACAAGCCCATGACCTCGCGGCTCTCTTGCAGCTCGCCCACGAAGTTGCCCCAGTGCCGCCCCGCGGCCGTCCGGACGCGACCGGTCACCCGCCGCACCAAGCCGGGCGGGCGCTCGAGCACCTCGAGCTCGATCTGGATTTCGTGCAGCTCGTGGATGTCGTAGCCCGCGACGCCGAGCTGCTTGGTGAGCGCCGCCAGGCGAACGCCGACCTCGACCCGCTCATCGGGATCCGACGGAGGCGCTTCGGCGTCAGAAGCCATCGAGCCTCACGATAGCAGCTCCTCGACAGGCCTTCCGGCAGGTCACCGGTCGGTGCCGCGATGGGGCACATCGCGACACCGCTCGTGGTCAATCGAGTCAGACTGGGCCAACGGCGTGGCTCGAGGTCAGCGTATGTGGGACGCCAGCCTGATCGGTCACCCGGAACGAGCTGTGGATCCGCCCCGACTCGATGGGGGCTGGGCCAAAGCCGCGAGCGGCCAGCGTCTCGTGCACCTGGGGCAAGCCGTCGACCATCAAGTCGAAGCCGGGTGCGTCGGCCGACCCTTCGCGTACGACGAGGTGGGTGCCGCCTCGGACCTCGACGATGGCGAGGCTGCCCGAGCGGTGCACCACCCGAGCCCCCAGGGCGTCGAGGAACGCGAGCGTCGAGTCCACGTCGGGCGTGGACAGCTTGAGATGACCAATGGCGACGGAGGGACGAAGATCTCGGTTCATGGCTTGGAGAACTACGTCACCGTCTCGGCCGGCGTTACGGTCCGGCCAACGCCACCCCCGTCGGCCCCGATGAGCCCGTCGTGCGTCATCAGCGTACGTCGGTCCCCTGGGGGCTCATCGTGGCTACGTCGCCGTTTTCGGCGTCGGCTCTTCCCGCCTCAGCGTTGGGCCGCGGCGTAGTCCTCGACGGCCTGCCACACCCGCAGCACGTTGCCGCTCGCGATCTTCTCGATCGCCGCCCGGTCGTGCCCGCGAGCCATGAGCACCTCGATGAGGTTCGGGTACGCCGAGACGTCCCGCAGGCCTTCGGGCAGAGAGTCCCCCACTCCGTCGTAGTCGGAGCCGAGCCCCACATGGTCGATACCCACCAGGCCGATGACGTGCTCGATGTGATCGGCGACCGTGTCTACCGTCGCCCGTGGCGAGGGGTGCTCGGCCCGCCAGGCCTTCTCCTCGGCCTGCCCCTCGGGCGACTCGGGGTCGAGCCCCTCGTCCTTCAAGTGCGCGGCGAGCTGCTCGTCGATCGCCTTGCGCTTGGCCCTCAGCTCGCCGCTGAGGAAGGTGGTCCCGAAGTTGATCTGGATGACGCCCCCGTTCTTCGCCAGCCGCCGGATCATCTCGTCGCTCATGTTGCGCTCGAAGCCGGGCGTGAAGTGTCGGCACGAGGAGTGCGACGCGATCACGGGGACCTTGGTCACTCGCATGACGTCGTCGAAGGCCTCGTCGCTGATGTGCGAGACGTCGACCATGATGCCGACCCGGTTCATCTCCGCCACCACCTGCTCGCCGAACTTCGACAGGCCGCCGTGCGTGTGCCGTTCGTCGTACGACGAGTCCGAGATGTGGTTGTCCTTGGAGTGCGCCAGCGTGATGTAGCGAATGCCTCGGCCGTGGAAGTGCGCCACGTTGGCCAGCTCGCCCGAGATGGGCGCGCCGTTCTCCATGCCCATGGGTAGCGAGATCTTGCCCGCCGCGAAGTTGGCCCGCACCTCGGCCGGGTTCTTGGCCAACGCGAAGTCGTCGGGGGCCCGCTTCACGATCCCCTCGACCATGTCGATCAGCGTGTCCGCGACTTCCTTGGCGCCGCCCTCCTCCTCGAAGCGAGGCGCGACGTAGATCGACATGAAGGGAGCGTCGAGGCCACCAGCCCGAGCCCGCGGCAAGTCGAAGTCGCCGCCCTCGGTCGCCTTGGTGATGTCGTCGACGGGCTTGCCCTTGTCGCGGGCGCCTTCGAGGCGCCAGGGCACGTCGATGTGGCCGTCGAGGATGATGACCTCGTGCGCCAGCGCGTTCGCCTGCGCCTTCGGATCGGCCGGAGCCTTCGGCTCGGCCTCTTTGTTCTCTTCGGCGGCCGGCTTCGGTGCGGCGGTGGGCTTGTCCGAAGGGGTACGAGGGGAGTCACCGCAGGCGATGAGCAACCCCAGGGACGCGAGCATGATTGAACGAGCGAGCACGGCGATGACCTGCGCGGACCCTAGCATCGACGGCCACCGATTCGCGCCCGATTCGTCCCTCCAGGCGGTATTGTGGGCATGCGATGAGCGACGCCCTCTTCGATGACGATGTCCAGCTCCTGCCCGCCGACTGGGACGTCCCGCCGAGCATTCGTGGCCGGCTGGGCCACAGCATCGGCCGACAGCGAGCCATGTTCGAGGGCGGGCACCTACTGCTGGTCACGCACCGCGTCCCCGACCCCGAAGATCACGAGCGCCGCGGCTGCCTCGCCTGGCGTGACCTCACGGGTCGCTGGCGCAGCACGGACGGCCGTGAAGGGCGCCTGGCCCTGCGCGAGACCATCGACGAATACCAGACCACCCTCGCCGGCCTCGACGATCGCCTCGAACGCCAGCTGGCCATTCACGACCACTTCGAGGTCCTCGAGCACCTCGCTCCGATCACCCGGGCGGCGCGGCACCTGCACGCCACGCTCCAGCAGGGTCGCGAGGCGTGCCGCGACGACCGAGCCCTCATCGACCTGCGCGACCAGGCCTACGCGATGGAGCGCCGCGCGGAGCTGCTCACCGTCGACGCCCGCTTCTCCCTCGACCGCGCCCTGGCCCGCAGCTCCCACGAGCACACGGTGGCCAGTCGGCAGGGGGCCGAAGCGACCGATCGCCTCAATCGCATGGCGGCGACCTTCCTTCCCATCGGAACGGTCGCCGCCCTGCTGGGGATGAACATCCCCTCGGGGCTCGAGGGCCTCCCCGCCCCCTGGCCCTTCGTGTTGGTCGTGGTGGTGGGCCTGCTCATCGGCATGGCCCTGAGCTGGACCATCCACCGACCGACCTCGAGCTGATCCTCGAGCCTACGAATCGGCCGGCGCCGCTTCGGCCGACTCGACGTGGCACTTGCAGGCGGGCTTGCCGTTTTGAGCCGGCAGCGCCATCGCGGTGCGCTTCTTGCCGAGCGCGATTCCACCCCGCACCTGCTTGAGATCCGAGAGCGTCAATTGCTTGGTCTTCATCTTCTCGTACTCCTTCGAATATAGAAGCGGGAGACAGCCCATACGTGCTGCCTCCCGCCATCACAGAGGGGGGGGGTCTCAGGCGGGGACGGCGGGGGCAGCCGCCGCGGCCGCGCCCTTGGCGACCTCGTCGTGGCACTTGCAGGTGGGCACGCCTTCGACGGGCTCGGTCTCCCAGGTCTCGGTCTTCTTCCACTTGCCGATGGCCGCGGCACCGCGGACGTTCTTGAGATCGCTGAGGTTCAGTTCTTTCTTGTTCATGATGATGGTCCTTCTATTCGGTGTTGGGTTGGCGATTAGCCGACTTCGGCGGGAGCAGCAGCGGCGGGCGACTCGCTGGTGCAGTCGCAGACGCGCTTGACGGTGCCCGTTACGTTCTCGGAGGACTGCTTCTTCTTGCCAGCCACCGCCGCTCCACGAACCTTACGGAGATCACCCAGGGTCAATTGCTTCTTGTTCATTTCGTCGTACCTGTTGGATCGAAGTTGTCTATCAACCGTGTCTAAGCCAATGAAAATCGGGGCGAGCCTGCTCGTGCTCGCGTAGTGCCCGGGCCGCCGCACGCACTCGCGTCCGCGCGGGGGCCAGTCGGGCCATGAGTTCCTCGCTGCTCGTCGCATCGTCGAGTTCACGCAGCGCATCGTTGAAACAGTCGCGGGCCCGCAGCACCACCGGATCGGTGGGAGGCCCCGAGGAACCGGCGGGATAGAGCGCCCGGGCCTCGACACCGGGCTCCGGCCGGGCCATCTCGTAGACTCGGCACGGCCGCCCGCCGTCGTCGATATGAGCCGCGGGTGCGTCGTCGAGGTACTCGGCCGAGATTCCCCGTGCAGTGCGGCGCAGCATCGCCTCGTCGCCGCCGAAGCGACTCCACATGGCAAAGAGTCGCTCGGCGACGTCGTCTCGCTCTCCCCGCGTCAGCGGTGCTCGCTCGCAGATCCTCGCCATGCCCCGGGCCACCGCCCGCAAGAACTCGCGCAGGCCGTCGCCGCGACGCCAGTCGTCACCCGCGGCGGCGAGCACCCGCATCACCTCGATCATCGAGGCCTGCGCCTGCCGGACGAAGAACGCCAGCTCCTCGCCGGGGACCACCCCGAGGTTGGCGATTCGATCGGGCGCCTGCTCCCCCACCCCGCAGTACCGAATTCCGCAGGGGTGCCCCTGTCCCAGCACCGAAGCCAGCTCGAGGTCGAGGAAGCGGCCGTCGAGGGTGAAGTTGTTGTTGAAGGAGTGCCAGTAGATGCCCAGCTCGTACAGGCGCTGGAAGTTGTCGAGCCCGCGCCCGATCGCGGCCTCGATCGCCTCGCAGATCGCCGTGGGCGTAATGCCCTCGTCGCCCGCCTCTCCGCCCAGGCCGCGGTAGAGCAGCTCCAGCGGTTCGATCAGGTCGCCGTGTCCGACGTCCGTCTGCAAGCACTCGTGGATGAGGTTCGACCAGCGCAAGAACCCCGCCGGCTTGACCGAGATGGCCTGCACGACTCGATCGACGGGCGCCAGCCGGATGTTCTCCTCGCTCGTGTAGCTCCGCCACGCATCGCCGAACTCGGGGTCCATGTCGCGAGTCAAGATCGCGACGCAGGGCACGATGGTGTGCCCGGCCCCGACCGCTGCCAGGTAGTCGCTGACCAGCAGCTCCCGAACGGCTCCTGTCGCGGCCAAGTGACCCGTGCCATGCATGATCGAGCGCCGCACGTTCCAGTTCCAGGCGAACTGGGTGCGCCCCACCCCCTTGAGGTAGTGCCCCTCGAAGAACAGGGCGCGACCACTCCCCGGGCACCGCGAGGACGGGGCATGGGGCGCCCGCTGAGCGTCAGCCCAGCCCAGGTTCGGATCACGAAGGTCCCCCTTGCCCGCGGCGGCAAAGACCGGAATGCGGGACAGGTCCACTTGCCGGGCAAAGCGTTGGTACTTCGGCTCGGTCGCGACGAAGTCCGCCTCGCGAGTGGGCACACCGACCAGCCACGGAGCTCCGCCCGTGGAGTTCACATTCGAAAGTCGTTCCATTGTCGTTGGCCTATCCCAGCAAGAACAGTTCCTTTGGCCCCTGGACGGCGTGCTCGTGGTCGACCGCCGGCAAGTTCCGCGCGGCCCATAGCGCCAGTGAAGGGTCGCCGCGTCGCACCACCTCGGTCATCGCCGCGCGGCCCAAGTCGTCCTCTGGACACGCTCGATGACGCAGCAGCTGCTCGATCAAGTGGGGCACCGAGGCTCGCTCGTACGTGCCTTCGTCGAGGACTTGCTCGAGCCGGTCCGGCCCCAGCGCCAGCGCGTTGTCGTAGCGAAAGTCGAGCGCAGCCTGCGGAGCGCCGATCCAAGCGTCCGGTCGCACCATCGATACGCGCGGGCGATGATCGCCTTCGACCACCAGGCTCCATAGCCGACGGCCCAGCTCCGCGACCACCTCGTCGAAGCGCTCCGGGGCCTCGACCGGGCCCGCCAGCTGCGCCTGCGCGGCCGCGGGCAGGCCCGCCAGGTGTCGAAGCCACTGCCGCGTATAGATGCGCTGCTTCTCGCCGTAGGTGACCTCGTGGCGGAGCCACTTGAGGGTCGCGGGGCTGCGCCGAACATCTGCCAGCGAGAACCCCGAGAATGCACCCTGACAGTAAAAAGCCGCGATTTCGGCCAAGAACCCCGGGCTCATCACCTCGAGGTCCGGCCGAAACCGAATGTACTCGTCCGCGTTCGATGACTCATATGCCACCGTCAACGTCGTGAATAGACTGCCGACATCGAGTCGGTCACGGAAACTACGCTGCGACAGGAACCAATAATCCAGTCCCACCGTCGCCACCGCTTCGGTCGCGAGCATCCACGCGACGTCGGCTTCGAGGCTGCATTCCGTGATCGACCCCGAACCAGATAGGATGGTCGAATCGATATCCCGAAGCTCGTGAAGAGCCCAGATGTGTAGATAGTCGTGAGCCACGAACGCAGCCTCGGTCGCGAGGTCGTCGTTCTCGTTGTGCTCACGCACTTCGGCTCCAGGACGGCGACAATAGCCGTCTAGAGCCGAATTCGCGGCCATATAGATTTCGGAGCGAAACGGATTCCACCCCGAAGAACAGCGCGCCGCGATCTTGCGGTAGCGCCATTGATGATCGACTTCGAGCGTGACCATCTCGACGCGTTCGTCGAGCACCGCTGCTTGCAGCAGTGGAATCGCTCCCCCCAATTGACCAAACTCTACGAGTGCCGACATCGGTGGTTGTCCCCCGTCGTGTCGCTCCCCAGGCGACCTCGATTCGATAGCCAGTCGAAGCGCCGATCGGATCACGAAAAACTTCGAGAAAAATTTTCTGCTCGATCGAGCACCACAGCTGTCGTCCATCTGCTAGGTTCCGCGAATCGATATGGAGTTTCGTAGTGAAGCTGCGCAGGCCCGCGCCGAGCGGGAAGAGGGCGATCGTGCGCGCCGACTGCCCATGCACACCGGTCGTGCATTGGCCTCCGGCGCCCTGGCGGTCGTGTTCGTCCTGGTCGGGTTGTTCTTCGCCGTCCCGGTCGGCCAAGACCGTCGCGGGAGCGGCCAGGTCGTCCCCGCCGACGCCACCATGATCCGGGCCGACAGCGAAGGCACGCTGGCCTGGACCTTGCCCGTGGGTACACCCGTGCCCGCGGGAGGCCTGGTCGCCTCCATTGAAGGAGGGTCCTCGCGGGCTACGTTGGCGGCGACGCGAGCCACGGCTCGGGCGGCGCTGGTCGACCACCTCCGCTTTCCGCAGCGCGAGCGCTTCGCGGTCGGAGTGCCCGATGCGGTCCGCCAGCTGCGAGCCGAACAAACACGAGCGCAGGCCCGGGCCTTGTACGCCGCGGCGAGCGGCGAGGTCCTGCTCAGCTCGGCGCGCCCGGGCGACGCGATCAAGCCGGGAGACTTGGTCGCGGTCGTCGGCCACCGCGATGCCCCCATGGAGCTGCGCGCGTCCTTTCCCGCCGACGCCAAGGCACCGCCGCAGCGCGGCGATACCATCCGCTTTCGCTGGGGCGAGCGCACCGAGCAGTGGGCCAACTTCGACATCGTCGGGGTGAGCTACATGGCCGCCGACAACGAAGCCCGTACCAACAAAGAGACCAAGCCCTCGAGCATCCAGCTCGTGGGCGTCGTCGTCGATGAACACGCGGAGCGCCTGCGGCCCGGCCTACGCGGCGAGGTCGAGCTGGCCGGCAGCGGAGAGACCATGGCCGAGTTCGTGTGGGTCAACCTGGCGGCCGCATTCGGCCTTTCGGAGGCATCATGAACGACACCATCGCCGCTCCCCTCGTGGGTGCCGGGGGCATGATCCGCACCCGCATTCGCACCGGGTATCGCATCGATCTCATCGAGCAACACGGCAGCGACGACTGTGCCATCGCCTGCCTGGCCACCGTGCTTCGGCACTTCGGTCGCGACATCGGCATCGCCGAGCTTCGGCCCGAGTTCGGGGCCTTCGCCGGAGGAGCCGACCTCGAGCAGCTCGCCCGGGTCGCGCGTCGGCACGGCCTTCGCCCCACCGCGTACTCCTTGTCCCTCGACGAGCTGTCCGAGCTCGCCCCCGGTAGCATCCTGCACTGGGACTTCAACCACTTCGTGGTGTTCGGAGGTCTACGCGGCGACCGCTTCGAGGTGCACGACCCCGCCCGCGGCAGCGCCCTGCTCACGCGCGAAGAGGTCAGCGCCTCGTTCACGGGCATCGCCCTCGAGTTCGAGCGGACCATGGCCTTCGAGCCCGCCACCTCGAAGACCCGGCCGCTGGCGCCCTACTTCACGCGAATCTTGGGTGAGCGCCGCGAGCTGGCCAAGGCGATCGCGCTGTCGGTGGGTAGCTACCTGCTGGGGCTCACCGCGCCCGCCCTGCTCGCCATCGCGGTGGAACGCTACATCCCCGCCCAGCGCGACGACTGGGTGTTCATCGCCGGCCTCGCCCTCGGGGGCATCGCGCTGGGCACCTTCATCGTGGCGTGGATGCGGGGCCGCGTGCTCGGCTCGCTGTCCGTCACCCTCGAAGCCATTTTGCAGGGCGACTACTACGAACGCATCATGCACCTGCGCAACGAGTTCATCTCGCGCTACGACGCGGGTGACCTCTTACAGCGCGGCGACAGCCAGCGCGAGCTTCGTACGCAGCTGTCCCAGCTGTTCTTGGCCACCTCGCTCGATGCGTTCTCGGCCGTCATCTACTTCATCGCGATCTTGGCCCTGAGCCCGACCACCGCGGTGTTGCTCCTCGTCGCGGCGCTGTTCCAGGGCAGCCTGGCCATGGTGTTCCGCCCCCGACGCGAGCGCCTGTTCACCAAGATGCTGCGCCACGATGGCGAGGTCCAAGCCCGCCAAGTCGAGATGGTCTCCGCCTTGCGCACCATCAAGGCGATGGGTCGCGAAGCACCCATGCTCGCCCGCTGGGTCACCCGCTACACCGAGCGCGCCCGGGCGGATCTCGAGGTCGCCAACTTCGAGGCGGTGGTCAACGGAGTCTCGCGCGGCCTCAACACCCTGACCCCGGCGCTGGTCCTGCTCACCGCGGGGGTCTCCGCCGCCAAGGGAGAGCTGGGGCTCGGGGCCTTGTTCGCCCTGTCCGCCCTCGCCCCCGGCTTCGTGGGTCCGACCTCCGGCATGATCTCCACCTGGGTGGAGCTGGCCTCGGCCCGCTCCATCGCTCGCCGCGTACAAGAGGTCGTCACCGGTCCCAGCGAGCTCGACCACCCCGGGCGCAACAACGTCGCGCTGGAGGGTCGCATCGAGCTCGACGAGGTGAGCTTCTCCTACTACGAGCGCCAGCCGATCCTCCGCGAGGTGAGCCTGCGGGTCGAGCCGGGGCAAACGGTCGCCATCGTGGGCGAGACCGGCTGCGGCAAGAGCACCCTGCTGCGCATGCTCACCGGGATGCTCCGCCCCGACTCCGGTCAGGTCCGCTTCGACGGCTACGGCATCGAAGAGCTCGAGCTGGGCGCCCTGCGGCGTCAGATCGGCGTGGTGCCCCAGGAGGTCGAGCTGCTTCGCGGGTCGATCCGCAGCAACATCGCGTTCGGCCTCAAGCTCGAAGAGCACGAAATCATCGCCGCGGCCAAGCGAGCCGCGCTGCACGATCGCATCATGGACGACGCCTACGGCTACGACGCCCCCGTCAGCGAGGGAGGGCTGTCGCTGTCTGGCGGTGAGCGGCAGCGGCTGGCACTGGCTCGAGCGCTGGTCGGCTCGCCCAAGATCCTCCTGCTCGACGAGGCCACCAGTGCGCTCGACGTGGCCACCGAGCGCACCGTGCAGTCCGCCCTTCGCGAGCTCGACTGCACCCGCATCATCGTGGCCCATCGGCTCTCCACCGTGCGCGACGCCGACCAGATCATCGTGATGAGCGACGGGACGATCGTCGAGTCGGGGACCCACGACACGCTCGCCGCTCGCGGTGGCGAGTACGCCCGCATGCTGGCCGCCCAGGCCGACGCCGAACACGAAGACGAGCTGGAGGCAGCCCAATGAGACGCATGGCCATCATCCCCCCGCTCCTGCTCGTCGGCCTCGCCGCGTGTATGCCCAGCGCGCGCTCCGAGCCTTCCGAGGCCGCCCTGCCCCCGCAGCAAGCCGTGGTCGCGCCCCGTTGCGAGATTCCGGGGGTCATCGGGGCGGTGGACGTCGCCGGCCTCGAGGCGCCATTGGCCGGGCGCATCCACCTCGCCGAGCACGTCGCGCTGGGCTCGACCGTCTCCGCCCGGGGCCTGGTCGCCACCGTGGATACGCGGCTCGACGCGGGGCAGACCGCGGTGATTGAGGCGGCGTGGGTCAGCGCGCGAGCCCAGGTCGCCGTCGACGATGCCGACCTCCGCGCGGCTCGCCGCAAGCACGGAGAGCTCGAAGCACTGGCCGCGATCGAGTCCCGCACCACCATCGCCGACGCCGAAGAGGCGGTGACGCGAAGCAAGGCCAAGCTCGGCGCCGCCCGGGCCGGGGTCGCCCAAGCCAAGGCGGTGCGCGAGCAAGCGGAGGCGCAGGCCGAGTTCGCCACCATCCGTGCCCCCTTCTCCGGGTCGGTCGTGGACATTCGCGTTCGCGAGGGCGAGCTCGTTCAGCCCGGCGATCGAATCGCGGTGCTTCGCGACGACAGCCGCCGAGAGCTGCGCTTCGCCATCGACCCCGACGCCGCGGCCGAGCTGCGCCCGGGCCAGAGCATTCACTATCGAGGCGCGACCGCGGGCTCCGAGGGGGTCGCCACGCTGCGCACCATCCCGGCCTCTCCCGATCCACGCACCGGTCTTCTGCTGCTGCACGCCGATCTGCCCCGCAACGAGGCCGCGCCCGAAGGAACCTCGGTCCACGTGGCCATGCCGGCTCACCGCACGCACTGGTGCACCGAGCAATCCCGGGCCGAAGAGCAGCCGGCCTAGCCGGCCCCGTCCGCTCCGGCCGATGTTCGCCGCGCCTTCACCTCGACCGCCCGAGCCCGTCGCTGGCCAGCTACGCGCCGTCCAAGCGCGCGAGCCAGAGGGTCGCTCGGATGTCGAGGACGGTGAACGCCAGGTGCCCGTCGTCGGGCGAGGCCCGCGGCGAGCAGAACCAGTCCTCCGACGCGCGGTAGGCCTCGGTCCACTCGCCGTTGGCCGAGTCCACGGACCAGATCACGTTGAACTCCTTCGAGCGTCCCGTGACCCAGTAGCGGGAGCCATCGCTCGAGTAGGTCACGCCCTGCGCCCGCATCAGCGGCAGGGCCCCCGTGTACTCCACCGAGGCAGAGGTGCCCGTCGCCAGCTCCACCGTCTCGATCCGCGGCCCGTACACCGCGGCGGCGAAGGTCGTGGCATCGGGCGACAGCGCACCGACGTCGAGCCAGTGCACGATGCCGGACAGCTCGGTCTCCAGCATCGGTGCGCGGATGCCCCGCTCGGTGTCGAGTCGCTCGAGGGCGATGCCCTTCGACTCGCGGCGCGTCGCCAGGATGCACTCGCCGCTCGGGGCACAGGCCAGCATGGGGGCTCGGCCCGAGGCGAGCCCGGCCGAGCGCCCCCAGTCGATCATCATCGTCGGCGACCCCGATTTCAGATCCCGGCGCACGAGGTCGAGGCGCTCCGGCTGCTCCTCCCACACGAAGAGGCTGGCGTCCTCCCGACCCGGACGCCACGAGATCACGTTGAGCGCGTGGGCATCACGGACCTCGTCGAACAGCGGCTCCAGGTCGGTCGAGTTCAGCGAACCACGGAACAAGCGACGGCTCTCGCCCGAGCGCGCCGCCACGACGTAGTGCTCCGGGTCGAGCCAAGCGACGGGGCTCGACGTCGAGCGCCCGGCCAGAGGCCGCACGTTGGCCAGGGCGCCGTCGTCACCGACTTCACCCACGTACTGCCGCTCGCTCGCCCGCTCGGGGCTCGCCGCCACCACCAGGCTCGAGGAGTCCGAGGCGGGATAGCAGGTCAGCTGCACGCTCTCGTCGCGCAGCACCAGGTGCGGATCGCCGCGCGACCGGGGGCCTCGCTCACCGTCGGCCACGCGCTGCACGTACAGCGACCCCGCCGACCAGGTGCGCTCGCCGAAGACGATGCCCTGGTCGAGCCACGCCAGGCACGGCTCGGAGGGCCCGGGTCCGCTGTCGCTCAGCAGCCGCGCTTCCGTGCCGTCGGGGCGCATCGCGATCACTCGGGTCCTCCGCTCGCCCGCGACGACGTGACCGGCCTGCACCGCGAGCCACTGGCCATCGGGCGACCACACCACCTGCCAGTAGGGCAGCGACTCGGCCATGTCGACCCCGGGTAGCTCGACGTCGGCCAGCCCGAAGCGCCGCGTGTCTTCGCCCGTCTCGAGATCGATGGTGTGCACCGCGTCGCCCCGCGGATACACGAGCTGATGCCCTCCGGTCGCGACGTGCCCGCGGTTGGGCGTGGTGAGCGTGTTGAAGCGACGGACGATGCCCGTCTGCCGATCGAGAATGGCGATCCCATCGGGCACGACCACCACCGCCTGGCTCCCGTCGCCCGTGGCGGTGAGCGGGACGACGTCGTCGACCGACACGCGGTTGCTGCCGTCGTTGTCCTCCCACCAGGTGGAGGTGCCGTCCGTGGCCAGCACCCAGCCACGCCCAGCGATGGCGAACGCGCGCCAGGTGGGTCCGGCGACTCGGCGCCCGCGGGTGAGCACCACGGCTCCATCGGCTGCCGCCGCGGCAGAGGTGGGCGGGGATGCCTCGGTGGCCACGGAAGGCGCGGGCTCGGGATCGGGCCGCAGCGCCACGCCGACCGCGAGCCCCACCGCCACCATCCCGACCGCCGTAGCCCCCAAGACCTTGGGCAGCGCCGAGCTCTTGCCGCGCTCCAGATCGGCGATCAACGACTCGAGATCGGGATGCCGATCATCGGCCAATCGCGACAGTCCCACCCGCAGGATCGATTCCACTCGTCGCGGCACGGTCTCGATGTGGCCAGGGGGTGTGCCCGCCCGCATCGCCTCCTCGATGGCGACGACGGTGTCGCCCGGGTAGGGCCGCGACCCGGTCAGCGCCTCCCACAGGGCGACACAGAAGCTGAACTGGTCGCTACGCGCATCGGTGGGCAGCCCGGCCATCTGCTCCGGCGACATATAGGCCGGCGTCCCGAGCACGGTGCCCGTCTTGGTCAAGCTGCCCGAGGTCTCCGTCGCCCCGTCGAGGCGCGGGCGCGAGCCGAGGGTCTGCGTGGGGACCTCGGCGTTGCCCACGAGCCCGAAGTCCAGCACCCGCACGACACCATCTTCACCGACGATCGCGTTGTCGGGCTTGAAGTCGCGATGCACCATGCCCGCGCGGTGAGCCGCGGCGAGGCCCCGCCCCGCTTGCGTGTACACGGCCACGATTTCGCGCCAGGTCCGACCCGGCACTCGCTGCCACTGGCGCAGGGTCAGGCCCTTGACCAGCTCCATCGCCAGGTAGGTCTGCCCTTCGTGCACGCCGACCTCGAAGACCGGCACCACGTTGGCGTGGGAGAGCCGAGCCATGGCCTGAGCTTCGCGTCGTAGGCGGTCGGCCCCGAAGCGGGTGCCCTCGGGGTCGGCCCGCAGCACCTTGATCGCCACCCCGCGATCGAGCTCAGGGTCGTGTGCCTCGTACACGACCCCGATGCCTCCCGAGCCGATGCGCCGCCGGACCTCGAATCGGCCGATGCACACGGGGTCGATGCGCTGCCCGAAGAGCGCTTTTTGGACCGCCGCCTTGCGGATCCGGACCCCCAGCGTGGAATAGGTGCGAGGGTCGGGGATCTCGGAGTCCGGCGAGCTCTCGGGCGGCTCGGTCATGGTCAAGCGTCGAGTGCGGCCGCCCAGGAATCGAGGTTGGTGAGCTGCGACGAGACGATCGATAGACCGGCGGACAGCTTATCGATCTCCGTAAACAGCAATCGCTTGGCCCGGCGCAGGCGACTCTTCACCGTGCCGGGCGGGATTCCCACGACGTCTCCGATCTCGGTGGCAGACAGCCCCTCCCAGTAGTGCAGCTCGACCGTGATCTGCAGGTCGAGAGGCAGGCGCGGCAGGGCCTTGGCCAACAACCGACGCTCCTGCCGCTCGGCGATGACGCAGCTGGGCGAGGTCTGCAGGTCGTGCAGGGAGCTACGAGCCGGATCGACGGGGTCGGCCTGCCGACGTCGCTCGTTGAAGTAGCGCAGCAGCTCGAAGCGAGCCACGCCGAACAAGAACGCGCGGAAGCTGGACGCGTTGCGCAGGGTGTCGCGCTTCTCCAGGCAGGCGAGAAAGCTGCGCTGGAGCAGCTCTTGGCAGTCCTGGCCCGCCTTGTTGCGAAAGAAGCGATCGAGCGCGGCATAGTGGCGCTCGAAGAGCGCTTGGCCAGCGCTCTGCGTGCCCTGCCGCCATTGCTCGAGAAGATCAGCGTCGCTACAGCCTTCGGTAGACATGCGAAACGAGTGCGATCTCGGATGCGATCGAAGACCCCCTTCAACCGCAGCCCAACATTGCCTTACCCCTGTGTCGCTTCTAACGCATCGACGGAACGACAGCAACTCGACGCCATCGTCACAATGAGTGCGGGCCCTCACCTCGTCACTTTACGCTTCATCGTTGCACGTGGTCGAACCTTCACGCGCAAACATTCCATGTACGGTCAGTTTTCGTGGCACTTCGGCCACTGCGGAAGATGCTCACGGTGCAATGACGTGCGCACTTGCTCGGTGCAGGTGCGACACGCCGATGCGTGCGCCAGGAGCACGGCAACG
This sequence comes from Myxococcota bacterium, assembly GCA_039028615.1. Lineage (GTDB taxonomy): Bacteria > Myxococcota_A > Polyangia > Nannocystales > Nannocystaceae > Paraliomyxa. The sequence goes on from JBCCHT010000001.1 coordinate 743,517, forward strand.
ACGCGGCGTTCAGGGCCGACCGGTGAGCGAAAAGAACTCGCGAATCTTGAACAGCAGCTGCCCCGAGCGCTCGTCATCGAGCTCGCCCGCCGCCCGCGTCGCCGCCGTCTTCGAGGACGCGGTGTCGATCTGCTCCTGTCGCGCCGCCAGCGAGCGGCTGATGGCCTCCGCCAACTCGGGCGAGCTGTCGAGAATGGGCGCGAACGCGGACTTGCCCACCACGAGCAGCTCGGTGTCGAGCAAGGTGCGCACATTGGCGGCTCGTGGCTCCCCGGTCATTAGCGACATCTCGCCGAAGAACGAGCCCGCCCCCAGTCGGGCGATCTCGGTGCTGTCTCCCCGCGGCGTGTACTCGCTCTCGTCGACGGAAATCACCACCTGACCGCTCAGCACGATGAACAGCTCGTCTCCCGGGTCCCCCTGCCGAATGATGAGCTCGCCCGGCGCATAGGGCCGTAGCTCCGCCGCCTCGGCCAGCTGCTGCTGCTGCTCTTCGGACAGCTCGCGGCACATGTCGACCTTCTGCAGCGCCTGCAGTCGGTGCGCGAGTTCCTCGCGGGCTTGCTTCTTGCGCCGGTTCTCGTCGTCGGGGTGCATCGCGACGTCGTAGGCCGGCACCGCAATCTCGATGCCCGCGCGGCGCAGCGCGTACCAGACCCGCTCGCGGGCGAAGCCATCGGTCGCCTCGCGGCCGGCGTAGTCGTCGATGAAATAGCGCACCCAGTAGCGCATGCCGTAGTCGGTGAACTCCTTGGTGACGACGTCGGGCGGCGGGTCCCGCAGCACGCCCTCGGTCTCGCGGAGCCCGGACTCGACCGCCGCCCGCACTCGGTGCGGCGCGACCTCGCGGGGCACCACCACCAAGAGCGAACGGCGGCTCACCCGGCTGGGCTTGGTGAAGTTGCGGATGGGCGCCTTGGCCAGCGGCCCGTTGGGAATCACGATCTCGATGTGGTCGAGGGTGATGACCCGGGTCGCTCGCCAGTTGATCTCCACCACCCGGCCGACCATGTCGGAGTCTTCGTTGTACTGAATCCAGTCGCCGACCTCGAAGGGGTTCTGCGCCTGAATGGACAGGCCGGCGAAGAGGTTGCCGAGCGTGTCTTGCAGCGACAGACCGACCACCGCGGTGAGCAGGGCCGAGGTGGTGAGCAGGGCGTCGAGCTGGGCCCCCGCGTGCCGCAGCACGGCGAGCACCGCCCCCATGTAGACCAGGCCCTCGAGGATGTCGCGGAAGATCTTGGGGATGGGCCGGGCCGAGCGACGGGCCAACCACGAGTCGAGCACCAGCACGAACACCGCTCGGCCCAGGCACACCAGGATGAGCAGCAGCGCGGCCAGCTCGGTGAACCGATGGAAGCCGCCCCCGGGCGTGGCGACCGAGGTGAGCCCAGCAAAGACGAGGTGAGCGACCAGCAGCCGGAAGGGCCAGCGAATGAGGGACCGCCGCGAATAGGGCAGCCACACCCGCAGGGCGATGATCAAGGCCAGCGCAACGATGGGGCCCACCCCACCGAAGGGCAGCGCCCCATCCATCCGGGACACCAGGTCTTCACCAGGCCACTCCATGGTCGTCGCTTCGATGGGCGACCGGGTGCTTCAGACGGGCGGATGCGTGACCGCAACCCATGCGGCCGCGGCGCCAACGAGCGGAAGCAGAAACAGCCACACTCGACCCATCTCTGGAGTGCGCTTCACCAGTGTGAGGGCAGCCCCCAATACGAGCCACAATCCGAGCTTGATGAAGATCCAGGTGGGCCAACCCGACATGATTCCGATCCTCGCCATCAGCCCGAATCCGGCGACGAAGACCACCAACAGCGAAACGCCGTGACCAATTGTCAGGACCTTGCGCAGCGGTTTGACATCTCGTTCATCCCCCCCGCGCAGGCCGAGGATGGCAATGCCACCCAGACACGCGAACAGCACCATGATGCCCAGTAGGTGAAGGACCTTGTAGAGTTCGTAGGACATGAGCGATTCGTCGGTTCCGGCCGAGGGTAGCACCGATCCCGCGCGTACTGCACGAGCCCGCCCGCCGCGGCGACGGTGGGGTCTACCGTGGTTCGACATCCTCGGCGGCCTCGCCGTTGCGGCCTTTGCCGCGGTGATGCTGCTGGACTTTCGGGCCCTCGAAGCGCCGCGGGAAGAGGTGTCGCTGCACGTCGATCCCGAGGCCTTGGCCGAAGGTTTTCGCGAGGGCGTGCAGTGGTATGGCCTGTATCGCGGCGAGCACAAGGTCGGCTTCTCCCGAACGGAGCGGCGGCGCCAAGCGGGCGGCTACTGGCTGAGCAATCGCATCCGCGTGAGCCCGGACGCTGGCCCCGGACCCACGCTCATCGAGGTGCAGACCGAGCTCGACGAAGGGTTCGTGCTCGTGCGCTTCGAGGTTCGCGTCGAGGGCGGCCCGGTGCCGATGACCGCCGAGGGCGAGCTTCGCGGTGACTCGCTGCACATCGAAGCCGAGGGCCTGCCCGGCCTGCCTGCGCTCGATCTGCCGCTGTCGGAGCCCCCCGTCTTCGACTTCGGCCTTGGCCCACTGGTGATGCGAGCCGACCTCGAGCCGGGCAATCGCTTCTCCTTCACGCAGGTCGACCCGCTGGGCCTGACCCCGCGCAAGGGCACCATCGAGTATCTGGGCCGTGTGCCGATCGACGTGCTCAGCGAGCAGGTCGAGGCCTTTCACCTGCGCCAGCACATCGAAGGGCTCGACCCCCTACAGCTGTGGGTCAACGAGCTGGGCGAGGTGCTGCAACAAGAGCTTCCCCTTCAGCTGCTCGCGGTGCGCGAGGCGGAGGCCGAGGCCACCTACGGGATGACTGCCCCCACGGAGGATCGATGATCGTCGTCGAAGGCTTACGCAAGATCTACGGCCGCTTCGAAGCGGTCCGCGGAATCGACTTCCACGTCCGGCACGGCGAGGTGTTCGGGTTCTTGGGGCCCAACGGCGCCGGCAAGAGCACCACCATGCGGATCATCGCGGGGCTCATCCAGCCCACCGCGGGCACGGTGAGCATCGATGGCTTCGACCTGGCTCGCGACTCCATCTCGGCGCGGGCCATCACCAGCTTCATCCCCGACCGCCCGTTCCTGTACGAGAAGCTCAGCGCCTTCGAGATGCTCGAGCTGGTGGGCGGCCTGCACCGCATGCCTCGCAAGGAAATCGCCGAGCGCGGGCAAGCCCTGCTCGAGCGATTCGAGCTGGGGCAGTGGGCCGATGGCCTGGTCGAGAGCTTCTCCCACGGCATGAAGCAGCGCCTGGTCTTCGCCACCGCCTTGCTCCCGCGACCGCGCCTGCTGATCGTCGACGAGCCCATGGTCGGCCTCGACCCCCGCGGCGCCCACCTGGTCAAGGCGGTCTTGCGCGAAGAGTGCGAGTCGGGGGCCTCGGTGTTCCTCAGCACCCACACGATGGAGGTCGCCGAGGAGGTCTGCGACCGCATCGCCATCATCAGTCACGGCCAGATCGCCACCCTCGGCACCATGGACGAGCTGCGCGAGCAGGCCAACCAACCCGGCTCTTCGCTCGAGGAAATCTTCTTGCGGCTCACCGAGGAGGCCAAGGTCGACCCTCGGCACGGGGCCGCGGATCCCGAGGGCGTCGCGTCGTGATCGTCCTGCACCTTCTGCGGGCCAAGTGGCGCACCGTCGCCAACCTGCGGCGCAGCGCCCAGATGGGCAACAAGCGCCTGTTCGCGCTGGTGTCCATGGGCCTTTTGGTGTGGCTGGGCATCCTCGGCGCCTCGCATTGGTTTTTGGGGCAGGTGGTGGCCATCGAGCCCATCGGCGTGGTCATGCTGCGCAAGCTGCTCGAGCTGGTGTTGGTCTTCTTGCTGTCGATCCTCACCGTCTCCAACCTGATCGCGGCCTTCTCCACGTTCTTCCTCGCCGACGACCTGCTGGCTCTGGTCGCCCGCCCCGTGCCCTCCAACTCGCTGTTCCTGGCCCGCTGGACCGAGAACGGGCTCTACGCCTCGTGGATGACGGTGGGCTTCTCGGCGCCCTTTTTCATCGCGGCCGGCATGGTGATGGACGCGTCGTGGTCCTATCACCTCACCTGGATGGTCGCGCTACCGCTGCTGGCCACCATCCCGACCTCGCTGGCGGTCATCCTCGCCATGATCTTGGGGCGCGTGCTGTCGGCCCAGCGCACCCGCCAGCTGCTGCTGGTCATGGCGACGGTCGTGTTCACCATCCTGTTCGTGCTGTTCCGACAGCTCGAGCCGGAGCGCTTCGTCGACCCCGATCAGCGCGCGCCGCTGCTCGAAGTGTTGGGTCAGGTCCAGAGCAGCCCCACCCCGTGGCTGCCCAGCGCGTGGGTGGCCGAGGCGTTGTGGGGCCGGCTGTCGCCGATGGGCGAGGTGCTGGGGCACCCCCTGTTGCGGCTGGCGCTCGGAGCCTTGGCGCTGATCTTCGTCGCGGGCTGGGTGTTCCGGGGAACCTTCCGCGTGGCGTTTTCCCGGGCTCAAGAAGGCCGCGGTCAGCTCGAGGGTCGTCGTGACGACCGCAAGCGCTCGCGGCGAAGCCTGTCCGCGCTCGCCGAAGCGCTGGCCGCCCGCGGGGGCCACGACGAGCCCGCCCGCGCTCTCGCCCGCAAGGATCGACGCGTGTTCCTCCGCGACACCACGCAGTGGACCCAGATGCTGCTGCTGGTCGCCCTGGTCGCGATCTATGTCGTCAACTTCAGCTACATCCGCTCCGCGGGCGACAGCGGCATCATCTCCGCCACCGGCCTGCACTTCATCAACCTCTCGCTCGGTGGCTTTGTGGCGGTGGCGGTCTGCGTCCGCTTTGCCTTTCCCGCGATCTCCCTCGAGGGTCGAGCCTTCTGGATCGTCCTGCGTGCACCCCTGCCCATGCTCGAGGTCCTGAGCAGCAAGTGGCGCTCGCTCGCCACTCCGCTGGCGGTGCTCGCCGCCGTGCTCGTGTCGGTCACCAGCCTCTGGCTCGGCTCGGGCTTGCTGCTCACTGGCATCGCCGTGCTCACCGTGGTCCCCCTGACCATCGGCCTCACCGGGCTCGCGCTCGGCCTGGGTGCTCGCTTTCCTCGATTTCACATCGACAACGCGGCCAAGATCGCCACCGGGCTGGGCGGCGTGCTGTACATGTTCAGCGGCCTGCTGCTGCTGGTGGTCGTGGTGCTGCTGGCCGTGCCTCCCACCCTGGGCATCGCGCAGTGGATCGAGCACGACTACGTGCCGCGCACGCTGTTCATGGGCCTGGGCGTGGTGGCAGGGTTGATCTCGCTGCTGCTGCCCCTGCTGGTGGGGCGAGCGGTCGTTCGCTGGGGCGCACGGCACCTCGAACGCCACGGTTTGCACGCGTGAGTCCACGCAAACACCCCCACGATTGAGTCGTAACCGGGCGGCCTGTGCGGCATACCGTCGCCATGCGACGCTCGACGGCCGCCCTCTTGACCCTTGGACTCATGGTTTGCGCCTGCGGGGACGACAGCTCCACCGATCCCGACACCGGGGCGGTCGGCTCGACCTCTAGCGACGATGGCAACGGCACCACCGACGCCGCCACTCCGGCCACCACCGATGCCGAGCCCGGCACCACCACCACGGACGACCCGGCGACTGACGATGGCGACGACTCCGGCGACGAGACGGCGAGCGACACCACAGACGTCGACCAAGGCCCTCCGCCCCCCACGAACGAGGCCGAGCTCATCCCTTGGCTCGAGGCGGGGCACTACCTCGAGTGGGCCGGCGAGTCGGGCATCCACGACTCCAGCGGCCCCCACTTCGGCGGCGTGCGGACCTACGTCAACAACATCCTGCTCGAGTCCCTGCAGAGCGGCGCCGCCGAGCACCCCATGGGCTCGGTCGCGGTCAAGGAACTGTACGGCTCGGGCGACACCATCGGCGGCTACTCGGTGACGTTCAAGGTCCAAGCCGCCAGCGAGGGCGGCAACGGCTGGTACTGGTACGAGGGCTTCGAGGGCAGCACCTACGCCGACGGCACGGGCAAGGGCCTGTGCACCGGGTGTCACATCGAGGGCGACGACTTCTTCCGTTCGCCCTTCCCGCTGCAGTGAGCCGAGCGCCAGCTGAGAGCCGGGGGCGGGTATCATCGACATCGCGTGAGCCGATCTCGCTGGCCCCCGTTCGTCGGCTTCCAGGAGGAACTCGACGAGGATGCGCGGCTCGGCGGCGAGCGATGGCAGGCCTACGCGCAGCGAAGCGCCGACCTGTCGCCCGACGAACACGCCTACGCCGCGAAGCGGGCCGAGCGACAGCCGCCGCTGGCCCTGCTCGAAGACCCACTCGGCCACACGACGTTGCCCGTCCTGCCGACCGAGCGTTGAGTGGTCAGCGTTTCGCCCCCAGGAGCTGATAGAACCAGCCGAACTCGTTGCCCTTCTCGGGCAGGAACTCGCCTTCACCGCGCGCTTCCCAGCCCGCGCCTTCGTTCAGATAGAGCTCGCCGTCGGCGGACAGACCGATGGAGAGCGTGCTGTCGTTGAGCGACTCGACGTCGAGATAGTTGCTGCAGCCCTTGTCGAGATCGACCTCCACATTGATGCGCTGCAGGTCGAACGCGAAGTCGCACTCCGTGCAGGTGTCGTTGGGCGGGCTGTCCGGGGCGTACTCCCAGAAGATGAAGCACTGCTCTACGCCGCCCTCGATCGCGACGAACTCGCCTTCGATACCGTTGAAGCTGACCCCGGGCATGGCGGTACCGAAGCCGAAGAACCCGACCTCATCCTCCTTCACGCCGCCCTCGCTGTCCTCGCCGTCGTCCTCCCCGGGCTCGTCCGTGTCGACGCCGGGATCGGTAGTGGTCGCGGGGGCGCCTCCCGAGGAGTCGGCTCCGCCTCCGTTGCCATTACCGCCGCCCGCAGACGTGGTCTCGAACCAACTATCGGATACGCCGCCGGAGCCCGAGGTCACCGCCGCGGTCGTGCCTCCGGTCGAGGCTGCGTCCGAGGGATTCCCGACCCCATCGACCGAACCGCAGCCCATCGCGGTGCTCAGTCCCATCGCCATCGTCAGTCCAATTGCTCGCTTGCTCATTCGATTGCCACGCTCCGAAAGGAAACTTCGCCGCGACTGCGGCCGCTGCTGCACCTCTCATTCCCGAAGCCCGGTCGGCGTTACAAAAAAACCATGTAACGCCTGGGCGCCCGCGGGAATGAGGGTGCATCGGGCCGACCGTGGTCGGTCCCAGGAGGATTCTCGTGCCCACGCCGACCCCGCAGCAGCGCTCTTCCGCTCGGCCTCACCGAGGCTTCGTTTGGCCTATCCCCTTGATTTCATTGGCTCTCGTGGCCAGTACTGGGGGCTGTAAATCGGACACCGTCGACCCCGACGGCAATGTCGTCGACGACCCGCCCGCCGCGGAGATCGTCGATCCGGCGCCGGCCACCATCAAGAAGCTGCGGACCTTCGAGTATCGCAACACCATCGCCGGCTTGCTCGGTGACTCGATCACGGTGACCACCGATTTTCGGCCGGACTTGGTGCGCGCGAACTTCTCCTCGCTCAGTGCTGCGGTCGATTGCTACGACGACATCGACGTCGAGGCCTTCGAGCAAGCGGCCCTCGAGATCGCCGAGCAGGCCTTCGCCGCGAGCCCCACTCCGCTGCAAGCCGCCGGCTGCGAGCCGAGCCAGGCCACCGACAGCTGCGTGGCGGACTTCATCCGCGACTTCGGGCGCTCCGCCTGGCGCCGCCCGCTGACCGAGGACGAGATCGGCAAGTACGTCGGGGTCGCGGGCACCATGACCGGCATCTTCGACGGCGACGTCACCAAGGGCGTCGAGCTGACCATGGCGACGATGCTGCAGTCGCCCTACTTCTTGTACCGGGTCGAGCTGGGCGACGAGCTCGCCGACGACCCCAACACCCGCAAGTACAGCCCCTACGAGATGGCCACCCGCCTGGCGTACACGCTGTGGGAATCGGGGCCGGACCAGTTCCTGCTCGACGCGGCCGAAAACGGCGAGCTGACCACGGAAGAGTCGGTGCGCGAGTACGCCACGATGATGCTCGAGGACCCACGGGCCAACAAACCCCTCCAGCGGTTCTGGCGGGAGCACCTCAACATCGAGCGCCTGACCCTGGCCAACTATCCCAAGCTGGGCGCCACCGACGAGCTATACGCCGACATGCGGCTCGAGGGCGCATACATGGCCGCGATGGTCTCCTCCCCGGGGGCCGACGCGATGAGCTTCCTGACCACCGACCGCGCCTGGCTCAGCCCCTCGCTCGCCGAGCACTACGGCATCGGCGCCTCGGGTGGACAAGCCCAGGAGACCCGCCTGCCCGACTCGCGGCGCGGCTACCTGACCTCGGGTGTGTTCCTCACCACCAACTCGCACCCGGGCAAGACCTCACCCACCCGTCGCGGCAAGTTCGTGGTCGAGCGCCTGATGTGCACCAAGCTCCCGCCGCCGCCGGCCGACGTCGACTTGAGCCTGCCCGAGGTGGAGCCCGGCGAGGCCACCCGGCGCGAGCTGATGGAGATGCACAGCTCCGACCCTTCGTGCTCGGGCTGTCACATCGTGCTCGACCCCCCCGGCTTCGCGTTCGAGGGCTTCAACGACCTCGGTATGGCGCAGGAGCTCGACAACGGCCTGCCCGTGGATCCCAGCGGCACCTTCGACGGCAAGGACTTCGACACCGCCGCCGAGTTCATCGACCTGCTCCGCGAAAACGCCAAGGTCCCGCGCTGCGTGGTGCGGCAGGCCTTCCGCAACACCCAAGGGCAGCTCGAGTCCAACACCCAAGAGCCCTATATCGACACGCTGACCGAGAGCTTCATCGCCAACGGGCATGACTTCCGGGCCCTGGTGATCGACATCGTCAGCAGCGAGGCCTTCCGCTTCGCTCGCGGCGACAGCCCCACCGCCCCCGTGGACGACGAAGAATAACCGCACCCGCAACACCTGGAGGACAACGTCATGAAAAAGATTCTCAATCGTCGAACCTTCCTGCGGGGCGCCACCACCTTCGGCACGGTGGCCGTGGGTCTGCCCATGCTCAACGCCATGGTCGATGGCAACGGCACCGCGCTCGCCTCGGGCGAAGCCATGCCGTGTCGCGTCGGCATCTGGTTTTGGGGCAACGGAGTCCGTACCGAGCACTTCTTCCCCGAGGGCACCGTCGGCCAGCGGGGCGGGCTCGAGGGCGGGATGGCAGCGGGCACCCCGGGCACGCTCAAGGCCTGGGACCCGGCGGTCCAGCAGCACACCAAACCCCTCGCCGACGCCGGCCTCAGCTCGATGGTCTCGTTGGTCAGCGGCACCACCGTCGCCGCCTTCCCCGAGCAGGCGCACCACGACGGCAAGAACGCGGTGCTGACCGGCTCCTACGAGTGGTTCCAGGGGGATGGCGATCAGGGCTACGCCGGGCCCATCACGCCGTCCTTCGACCAGGTCGCGGCCAACCACTTCGAGGGCCAGACGCCCTTCAAGTCGCTGGTGCTCGGCGTGCAGGAAGGCGCGGCCAACAACGAGCCCGGGAACTCGGGGCACTACACCTCCTCGATCGGTCGCAACAGCTACCTGACGCCCGAGTTCTCGCCGCTGGCCGCCTACATGCGGCTGTTCATGAGCACGCCCGACGGCAACGGGCCCGACTCGGAGGCGGTGGCCAAGATGATCATGGCGCGGCGCAGCGCCCTCGATGCCGTCCTCGGCGACCTGCAGTCGCTCGCAGGCCGGCTCGGCTCCCACGACAAGGTCTGCCTCGAGCAGCACCTCACCGCGGTGCGTCAGCTCGAGATGCGCCTGGCCGACGGGGGCATCGCCTCCTGCGAGCTGCCCCCCAACCCGCCGCAGGACTGGCCCACCATCGACGGTGTGCAGCGGCTTCGCGACCGTAGCCGCTCGATGAGCGAGGTCCTCGCCCTCGCCCTGTCCTGCGACATGACCCGGGCCTTCAGCTACCAGTTCACCGTGTTCCAGACCGGGCACGACTTCCAGCAGGAGCCCGATCTCATGCAGGCGATCACCGACGCCTACCCCGGCGGCGCGCCCCTGCAGGAGTCCTTCCACGAGGCGGCCCACTTCGCCGAGTACCAAGAGGCGGTCCGCATCGTCACCAACTTCACCTTCGAGGAGATGGCCTACACGCTGCGGCTGCTGGCCGAGATCCCCGAGGGCGACGGTACCGTGCTGTCCAACTGCGCCATCGTGGGCACCACCGAGCACACCGAGCCCATGAGTCACCTGACCGAGGACATGCCGATCATCATCGCCGGCACCGCAGGCGGGCGGCTCAAGGGCGGCGTCTGGTACCACGGCACGGGCGACGAGAAGATCTCGAAGGCGGGATGCACCGTGCTGCGAGCGTCGGGCGTTCCCGTCGAGCGCTTCGGCACCCGCTTCGACAACGCCGACGAAGAAGGTGGCAAGGGCACCATCTTCAGCGATCCGAGCACCACCGAGACCTTCACGCAGCTCGAGAACTAGCGAACCGAACCGCAGTTCGCCCGTGGTAGCGTCGAGCCCCGAAGATGGGTCTCGGCGCTTTCACGTTGGTGCTCGCGAGCGGACGGGCCTTGGCCGACGGCATCGCCATGATGCTGCTGGTGGCGGGGCTCGGGTCCATCGTCGCGCTGATCAGCGTGGGCTGGACCCTGCGCTTGTTGCTGCGCAAGGCGGAGCACCGCGCCTCGACGGATGCGCGGCGGCTGAAGATCCTGGGTCGGGTCCATGGCGGCTCGGCCCTCGCGTGCATCGTGGCGTGGGCAGCCCTGGGCGGGGAGACCTCGGGTGATGTCACCACGCTGCTCCCGGCGGCGGCCGTCTTCGGGGTGCTCGGTGCGGTGGCGCTTCGTCGAGCCGCCACTGCTGGCGACTGAAAAAGATCGAGAAAAATCGAGAACCTGGAGTGGTGGTTCGAAAACTGATCCCGATCGGCGGCCCCCGATGGTGCGATCGCTGTAGCGCGTTTGGCGAGCGCTGCATCGGATTCCCAATTGGCCCGCTGAGCACGGAAAACGGCCAGTGAATGACAAAGTAGGCGTTGCGTCCACATCCGCGAAGGCACGACCACGGCCGCTTCCACCCACAGGGAAGCGACCGCGGGCGGGCCGAAAAGGATGAATCGTGATGCCACGCTCGACCCCCACTTCCTCCTCCCTCGTGTCCCTGTCCACCCTTGCCGCGCTCGCCCTCGGTCTGTCGGCCTGTGTGATTCCCGAGTTCCCCGACCTCGACGACGATGATGCGGCGGGTACCGGTGAAGCGGATACCGACGATCCCGCCACCACCACCGATGAGCCCGAGGACGACGGCGCCGACGAGACCGCGGGCGACGACGGCATGGACGACGCCGGGATGATGCCCAGCCTCTGCGACCCCGAACAAGTCGCGGCCCAGGTCTACCAGCACCAGGGCTCCACGGATGGCGAGCACTGGTCGATGGGGATCCACATCGTCAGCGGCACCTTCACCGTGTACGGACCCCTGTCCGCCGACCCCTGCACCGTCATCCAGATGAACGATGGCGCGCGGCTGACCGTGGCCGGCGGTGGTTCCTTGCAGTGGCAGGGCGCCCCGGGCGAGCGCATCACCGTGACCTCGGCCAAGACCAGCCCCGCCCCTGGCGACTGGGACCACGTGCGCATCCAGGCCGATGCGGTCGGCCCGGACAACGTCATCGAGTTCGTGGACTTCGAGTACGGCGGCGGCAGCTACTACGGCGCCCTGCACCTGCAAGACGGGGCCTCCCTGGAGATGCACGACAGCTCGGTCCGGTACTCCGCCGGCCTGGGCATGGTGCTCGACGGCGCCGCGGAGCTCCGCGACTTCACCGACAACACGCTCACCGACAACGCCACCGGAGCGCTGTCCATCTCCCCCGATCACGCGGGCGACCTGGGTGAAGGGGCCTACGCACCGAACACGGTGGAGGGCATCTTCCTGCACGGGGGCTCGGTGCGGCACGACCAGACCTGGCTGGCCCACGACGCGCCCTATGTCGCCAACAGCGGCTTCGGCATCGACACCTCGGCCGGCTCGGCGCACCTCACCGTCGAAGCGGGGGCTCAGTTTCGCATGGGCGACGCCGCGGACATTCGCGTGGGATCCCTCGGGGGCCTGACCCTGGCCGGCACCGCGGCCGACCCCATCGTGATCGGCTCGATCAAGAGCACGGGCGAGCCCGGCGACTGGGACGAGATTCGCATTCACGACGACTCCGTCGACGACTTCAACCGGTTCTCCCACGTCATCCTCGAGCACGGCGGCGGCAGCTACTACGGCATGGTGTGGGTCCACAGCGGCGCTTCGCTGACCATGAACGACTGCACGCTGCGCGAGGCGGCGGACTTCGGCATGTTGGTCGACGGCGGCGCTGCGCTGCCCGGCTTCGAGCACAACACCTTCACCGCCAACGGGGGGGCGGCCCTGTCGGTGGGGGCCAATGAGGTCGACTCGCTCGGTACGGGCACCTACGGCCCCAATGCCATCGACGGCATCATCGTCCGAAGCGCCACCGTCGACCACGATGCGCGCTGGCTCGATCTGGGCGTGCCCCTGCTCGCGTCCACCGGGTTTTCCGTGGGGACCGATCTCGGCTCGGCCATCCTCACCCTCGACCCGGGTACCCGCCTACACCTCGGCGACGCAGGTGACATTCGGGTGCGCAGCAACGGGGCGCTGACCACCGACGGCACCGCCGAGCAGCGAGTCCAGCTCAGCTCCTCGAAGGCGAGCCCGGCCGCGGGAGACTGGGACGAGCTGCGCTTCGAGGACGGCTCCCTCGCCGCTCACAACCAGCTGCGCTACACCGACATCAGCTACGGCGGTGGCAGCTACTACGGCATGCTCTGGGTGCACGACGGCACCAGCGTGAGCCTCGACAACGTGACCTTCGATGCGCCGGGCGGGGGCTGTGATCTGTTGCGCGACGGCACGGTCGACGCGGTCGCGACGAGCTTCGTCGAGTGCTCCTGACCGCTCGGGTTCGTTTTGGGGTCCGCCGGGTGGCTTTGCGCCGCCCGGCGTTTTTTCGTCTCAGAAGCGCAGGGTCTCGCCGATCGCGGGTACGAAACGGCGAGACTCGGGCAACGCATGGGCCTCCCACGCGCGCCGCAGCGCCAGCGGGGGCTCGTCGAGCGCTTCATCGGTGAGCCGAAACGTGCCCCAGTGCATGGCGATGAAGCGCTCTGCGCCCAGCGCCTCGAAGGCCTGCACCGCGTCTTCCGGGTTCATGTGCTGCGTCTTCATGAACCAGCGCGGCTCGTAGGCACCGATCGGCAGCATGGCGGCATGGATGGTGCCCACCCGGCGGCCGATCTCCGCGAAGCCGTCGAACCACGCCGTGTCGCCCGAGTGATAGACCCTCGCCCCGCCTCGCTCGAGCACATAGCCACCCCACAGCGAGTCGTTTTCATCGAAGAGACCGCGGCGACTCCAGTGCTGCGCGGGCACGAAGGTCACCTGCACGCCCTCGACCTCGCGTTGCTCCCACCAGTCCATCTCGACCACGCGTGAAAAGCCCGCCTTCTGAAACCACGCGGCCAGCCCCTTGGGCACCACGTACACCGGCTCGGGCCCCAGGCGCTTCAAGGACGGCGCGTCCATGTGGTCGCGATGGTTGTGGGTGATGAGCACGACGTCGATCTTGGGAAGGTCTGCGGGCATCACCCCCGGGGGCACGTTGCGCGGGATCGTGGCGAGTCGCGAGGAGAACACCGGATCGAGGATGAGAGTGCGCCCACCGAGCTGAACCAGGTACGTCGCGTGCCCGACCCAGGTCAGCGTCAGCTCGGAGGGCGAACGCAGGGCTCGACCATCGTTGGGGACGACGGGCACCGCCACCGGACCGCGGGGCGCCGGCTTGGGACCATCGTGCAGCCCCAGCTTCCACTTGAGCACCGTCCCGAGGTGGTGAGGATTCACGCTGCCATCGACGTTCTTGAACCGAACCACGGAGTCTTGAATTACTCGCCGACCGCCCGTGCTCGCAAGTGAGCACGCTTGGGCCTTGATGCCGCCGGTCACTCTGCTAGCGTCGGGGCATGGACTTGAAGACCATTGGCTTGCTCTGCAGTTTCACCGGCCTGCTCTGCGCATGTGGCGACGATGCCGGCGACGAGACCTCCAACACCTCGGTGGCGATGACCACCACCGAGGGTGAAACCGACAACGGCACGGCCGGCACCACCGACAACGGCACCGCCGGCACCCCGGGTGAAACCGACAACGGCACCGCGGGCACGAGCGACACCGAGGGCGGCGAGACCAGCCAGCCCGGCGACACCACCTCGGACGAGGAGACCACGGGTTCGGGCGCAGAGGTCTGCGACACCTGTGACCCCGCGACCGAGTACTGCTTCGAGAGCATCATCGACGGCCCGTCGATCTTCGACTGCCGCGAGATCCCGAAGGAGTGCACCAAGGACCCGACCTGCGATTGCATCTCGCCGATCGCCTGCCCCGAGTCGCTGCAGGCGTGCATCGACGAGGAGCCCGTGCTCGTCGAGTGCGTCGAGGGCTGAGCCCCGTCCCGCCCGGGTGCGGAATATCCCTTTGCACTCGGGCGTCCGTCGGGCATGCGCTTGCCCATCGTGCTGCTGCTGACGGCCCTCGGGTGCGCGGCGGAAAG
>JBCCHT010000002.1:0-597546 GCA_039028615.1 Myxococcota bacterium
ACGTACGCTGCCGCTAGGCGTGAAACCACTGTTTGAGCACGGACGGAACCCCGACTCCCGCGAACAGGCGCCCCCAACGAAGCTCAATCCCCCCGCCCAACCTCAAATCAAACTCCCCCCCGCGCGAAGGACTCCCGTCAAAGCAGATGCTCATCATCCTCGAGATCATCCACCCGCAACGGCCGAGAAAACCGATACGCCTCATCCAACCAGTTCCCAAGGTCCGCCATCTGACACCGCCTCGAACAAAACGGCCGATACCGAAACCCATCCGGCACCTCGGTCTCCGTACGACAACTAGGACAGTGAATCTTCATCGCCACCCGCTCGCGTCCCTGCGCCGCCCGACCCTACGACATCGAGCCCCACCGTTGGCCACAAACATCGACGCCCCCAAGGACTCTCCCGTGCGCTAGAGCCCGAACCCGCCGCCGGGCCTCGACCCACGAGGCGAAAAATACACGACCCACGCCATCATCCTCGGCAGCGTGGGTCGGCGAGTCGCCCGGGAACCCCGCTCAGGCGGTCGGCAACGACGATAGCGCGTCCTTGATGCGCCCCAGCCCGTCCGTGAGGCTCGCATCGTCCGTCGCGTAGCTCATGCGCAGGTGCCCGGGAGCCCCGAACGCCGTGCCCGGCACCGCGGCCACGAGCTTCTCCTCGAGCAGCCACTTCGCCAGCTCGATGTCGTCCGCGTGCTTGGCCTTCGGCCCCGTGTGCTGCGAGATGTCGACGAACACGTAGAACGCCCCCTCGGGCGGATGAACCTCGGCGCCCGGGATCTGGGCCAGGCCCTCGAGCACCAGCGAGCGGCGGCGGGTGAAGGCCTCCTTCATGCTGGCGACCACGCCGGGCACGGAGGGATCGGTGAGCGCGACGAGGGCGGCCTTTTGCGACAGCGTCGCGGCGCCCGAGGTGGTCTGGCTCTGGATCCGCGAGGCAGCCGCGACGACTTCCTTGGGACCGGCGAAGTAGCCGATGCGGAAGCCGGTCATGGCGAAGGTCTTGGAGACGCCGTCGACGATGATGATCTTGTCGCCGAGCGTGTCTCCCAGCACCTCGTGGGCGCTGGTGTGCGTGTAGTCGCCGTAGACGAGGTCGCGGTAGATGTCGTCGCAGATGACGTAGGCCTGCGGGGCCTTGGCCGCGATGACCTGACCCAGCGCGGCGATGTCGGACTCGCGGTAGCCGGCCCCGGTGGGGTTGCCGGGGCTGTTGAGCACGACCACGCGGGTGCGCTCGGTGAGCGCGGCCTCGAGCGCCTCGGGGCGCATGCGCCAGCCGTCGGTGCGGGTGGTCGGCACGAACACGGGCTGGGCCTCGGCCAGGCCGGCCATGGCGGGGTAGCTCACCCAGTAGGGCGCCGGGATGACGACCTCGTCGCCTGCGTCGCAGGTGGCGAGGAACAGGTTGGCCAGGCTGTGCTTGGCCCCGCAGGACACGAGGATCTCGTTACGCGCGAACGTGCGACCGTGCACGCGGCCCAGCTCAGCCGCGACCGCGTCGCGGAGGGCGGGCGTGCCCGGCACGGGGGCGTAGTGGATGGGCCCGGCCCCGGCCGCCTCGGTGACCGCCGCGATGACGGCGGGCGGCGGGGCAAAGTCCGGCTCGCCCGCGCTGAAGTTGAGCACCTGCTTGCCTTCCGCCCGCAGCTCTCCGGCACGGCCGGAGACGGCGAGGGTCGCGGAAGGCTTGATGCGATCGGCTCGGATGGAAATGGCTGCTCGGGTCACGGTTCGCTCGTGAGGTTTGGCTGGGAGAATCGGAGGAACTCGACCCGGGCTTGCCCGTAGTCGCGGCCGAGTTCCAAAGTGAGCGCCGCCGGCCAGGCGACGGCCGGACTTTTACCCCGAACCCGCTCGCGCTCGCAGACCACCAGCGCGTCGGGAGCGAGAAATCCCCCCTCGCACAGGTCGCGGGTCACCGGCTCGAAGATTTCCGGCATGGCGAAGGGGGGATCTACGAACACCAGATCGAAGGGCGCGGCAGCCCCGCGTCCCGCTCGGATCCACGCCAATGCATCGGCCTTGCGTAAGTCGACGCGGTCGGTCTGGCCGAGGACGTCGAGCTGGCGCTTCAGGTGCCGAACCACGCGCGCGTCGAATTCCAGCATGGTGCAGTGCCTAGCGCCCCGACTGAGCGCCTCCAGGCTCAGCGCCCCCGAGCCGGAGAACAGGTCGAGCACGCGTGCGTCGACGACCTCGCGTTGCAAGCGATCGAAGATCGCTCCGCGTATGCGAGCCCCGGTGGGTCGCAGACCCGGCACGCCCGACGGCAGGGCCAGAAGCTTCCGACCTCGCAAACTGCCCGCTTCGATCCGCTGCATGGCGCCCCGAGGGTGCCCGTTTTTCTTTCCGCGACAAAGGGGCGATCGAGCCCATCGCGAGGGGCGCCCGGGATTGCCGCGCACCTACGAAGCGTGCCGCGGCGGACATGGGAGCGTCCGGCGCGGCACGGGTTCGTGAGCGGTCACCGGTCGTCGTTCAGTACGCGTGGGCGTCGGCGGCCACCGTGGAGCGCATTGCCATGAGGTAGCGCTCCTCACGGTCGAGGCGATCGTAGCCCCGCTGCACCGCCCGGCGACGACGGACCCAGGCCACGAGCACCAGCGGCGCGACCAAGATGAAGGGCAGGCCGCCGCTGGCCATGAGCGGGTACCAGACGAAGCGACCAGGCAGGCCCTGGCGCCACTCGAGGACCATCTCGTCGAGACCCACGCCGTAGGCCCGGATGACCGCGACCTCGAAGGACTTGCCGTTGCGCATCTCGGTGAAGACCTGACGCATGCGCATGGCCCCGGTGGTGCCTTCGTCGTGAACCTTGCCGTCGAGCGGATCGATGATGCGCTTGGGCTGGTAGCTCCGCATGAAGTCGACGAGGTCACGGGCGGCGGCGTAGGCCACCGCGGCTTCGGGACCATCGGCGCCCTGGAAGTTCTCCTCGAGGTGCTCGAGGTCGGGGACGCCCGGGCCGAACACCGCGGACGCCAGCGTCTGCGTGCGCTGCAGGCTCAGCGTACCCTCGAAGCTCTCGGCCATGCCCTCGTTGAACCATCGCGGCAAGGGGGCGCCATTGGTGGCGCGGTGCAGCGCGACGTGGGCCATCTCGTGGCGCAGCAGCTCCTCGAGGTTGGTCGGCGAGCCGTCGGGGCCGTGCCGAGCGATGAGGATCTCGCCGCGACGACCGTTGGCCACGCCCGCCGCCCAGTGGGGCATGCCGGTCGCCTGGGCGACCTGCCCGGCGTGATCGACGAAGATGACCTTGAGCGTGTCGTCGAGATCGCCGTCGAGCTCGGTCTCGATCTCCGACCACCAGTAGGGCGCGCCCTTGGCCAGGAACTCGGCCTCGCCCTCGAGCTCGGGCTCGTAGTGCAGTTCGAAGCGACCGATGCGCTTGACCGCGGTGGCCTGCTCGACGCGCCACCCGGTGGGCTCCCCTTCGATGGCCGAAGCCGTGCTCGCGCTGCCGAGCCACAGACCCAGCACCATGAACACCGCCATGACGCCGCGCAGCAAGGAGCGGTGGAGCCGGGAGAGACCTCGTCGATTGGGAGCCGCGTTGGTCATGGGCGCACCGTGATCACGACTGTCTCCTCGCGCAAGGCGTTGGCGACCAAAGCTCCGACTGCGACTCCCACCACGACAATCGCCACGCCCGCAATGATACCGCCTCGCGCCTTGCGACCGAGTGGAGCCAATGTGCGTCGTTCGGCGATTCCCGAGCGTTGCAGCTCGAGATGCTCGCGCCACAGCGTGGCCACCAAGCCCGGTTCGCTCGTCGCCGCCGCGCTGCGGATTCCCAGCGCGTGATCGAGCCGACAGTCGTGCGCCAACACCACGGGCTCCTCGCGATCCGCCACGTAGCCGATCATCACCACGAAGTCGTCTTGGCGGTCTCGGCATATCTGACGGGGCGTTCCGGCGCCGGGTCGCAAGTGGCGAACGGCGGTCGTGGGATTGGCGGATGCGGTGGCGTGGGTCTCGAGCGCCGCGAGCAACGCTTTTTCCGCGCGTGAGCCGGGTGCCTCGGGCGCCAGGCCCACCGCGAGCGTGATGTGCTCGGGTGCTTCACGTACCGAGGACGGCGACGGCGGCGGTGGGGTTACGCCCTCCCCCGTCTGCGGCTCGGGCGACGCCTCGGCTTCGTCGGTGACCTCGGGCTCGGGCTCCGGTTCGGGCTCCCGCGGAGGACGCGGATCGACCCAGGTCGCGGCCCGGCCCGGCTCGTCGCGGATGGCGGTCGGGCCTCGGTAGCCGCGATGCGCCTCGGCATCGAGCGCGACCACGGGCGGCGTGCGCATGCGAAGACCACTGGGCAGCGGCGCGCCTGGGCCATGCCCTGCGCTGGCAGTGAACGGAGCGAGACTCAGGGCAACCCCGAGCACCAACGCCCATCCGCGTGCACGTCGGGTACGCCCCGACGATGGTTCCGCGGCGCGTCCCGAATGCTCGATCACGTGGGCTTCTGGCGCTCGAGGAAGCGACCCAAGGCCCACGTCTCCTTGGCGCGAAACCCCGTTACGAACTGGATGCCGACGATCTCCCGGTTCACGTCGTTGACCCAGCGAACCTCGGCCTTCGCGTTGAGCGGCTTGTCGAGGTCGGGGACCCGAAACGCCACCGAGACTCGCTGCCCGACTTTGATCTCCGCCGACGCCGACACCTTGATGAGCGCACCGCCCAAGCTGAGGTTGACGGTCCTCGATGGAATCTCTTCGTCGTTGCGCGAAAGCTCCATGTCGATCTCGACGTCGTATCGGGTGCTCGCGCGCTTCTCGTGGGGAGGCATCGGTTGCTCCAGTGTCGGGGGCCGGGACCCCCGCCGTCAACGCACCCTGCGGCAAAGCTGTGTCTTCGGCCCACCTTGGGGCGCGAGACCGCGCCGATTCGCGCAAATCGCTCACTGCACGGGGGGCCCCGGGTCGCCCCGTGGAGGCCGACGGCGGTCGTGAAACCACGGTCGATAGGCCTCCATCTTGCGTTGGTGGAGATCCGAGGCGCGGCGGCGGCAGGGCGCTCGCTCGTCGCTGCCCTCGGGCGCGCCCCAGCGAACCTCGGGACAATCGTTGGGGTTGTAGGCCATCTCCAGCGCGGGCGCGCGGGCCACCAGCTCGGCGAGGGTCAGCGTCCAGGGCGTTCCGTCCGAGCGGGTGTAGGTGAAGGCGCGGTCCGGGTCGGCGAGCAAGGCGTCGCGGGCTGCGGCCAGGCGCTTGCGCACCGCGGGCAGGCCCGCCTCACCTTCCACGCCCCACGCCTTGGGATTGCGAGCGACCTTGGCATCGAAGCCGGTGGCCACGTCGATGGCGATGAGCAAGCGGAGGTCTCGAGCCGGGGTCGAGTAGTTCTCCCACGCGCCGGTCGTCTCGAAGATCGCGAAGCCATCGGGCATCTCGATCTCTCGGCCGCCGTCGGCGTGATAGGCCTCGCCGTTGTCGACCGAGGTCACCCGCACCTTGGCCGACTCGTGCAGCGCCGCGATGGCCTCCTGCTGAGCCCGCACCGGATCGCGAACGCCGGGGGTGATGAGCCCGTCCATGAGGTCGTAGAAGCCGGGCGCGTCCAAAGACGCCTGGTCCAGCCCCACGTCGCCGTAGCCGGGCCGCGTGCCCAGCTCACCGTTGGTCGCGGTGACCAGGCTGCGCTCGGGACCCTTGCCCCCGATGATCGCGTGCGGGCGAAAGCCCTTGAAGCCGCTGCCGCCCAACGCCGGGTCGGGATTCCACAGGAAGTTGCCCTCCCAAAAGCGCTTGCGGGTGATGCTGCCGTCGGGCTGCCCGTCGATCGCATAGAGCACGCCCGGCTCCTCGCCCACGGGGGCCATGAACTCCGCCACCACGAAGATGTGCCCGTAGGGATCGGCGTAAATCGAGCCCGGCCGCAGGCTGCGGCGGGTCATCTCGAGCGGATAGAAGTCGGTCTGGTCGTCCTCGTAGGCGGTGCGACCGTTGCCCGTGTGCACGCCCCAGGCGAGCGTGCGCTTGAAGAAGCGCTGCACCACGCCGAGCTCGCCGGGCAGGCGCGCGACGGGGGCGACCTCGGGGGCACCGACCACGCCGCGCACGTCACCGCAGGCCGGCGCCTTGCCGCCACGCCCTCGCGAGCAGCGACGGAAGCCGTAGGGCAGCCGCCGCTTCCAGGCGAAGTAGGCCCGCAAGAAGTACGGCGTGTCGGCGCAGTCGGGGCGCAGGAACATGCCGCCCTTCATCGGGCCTCCGTCCTCGCCCCAGTCGAAGTGGTCGTGCAGCAGGTTGCGCTCGGGATCGGTGGTGACCTCGTGCAGGGCCTTCCACGCGAGGTCCTCTCCGCGCGGGGCGTGGAACATCGCCCGCACCCAGCCGCTGAACAGGGCCTCCTCGGCGATGGTCCACGAGCGCTTGACCGGCCACACGCCGTTGTCGAGCGCCTTGTTCACCGCCCGCTTGGCCGGCCAAATCACCCGCGTCGATCGACAGCGAAGCCCCTCGCCATCGCGACCGACGATCACCCGGATCTTGGTGCCGGGCTTGGGCGCCTCGAGGCGCGCGACGGTCATGGCCGGGACGCCGCCGAAGTGGGTGAGCTCGGCCGACAGGGGGTTGCCCTCGCCGTCGGTCAGGCGCATGGCCAGCATCGTCTCGTCGGCCAGCGTCGCCGCGAGCACCCGCATGGGCTGGCCGCCGATCGGTCGATGCGGCGAGATCATGATTCCCAGGTCGTCTGCGCCGGTTTCCGGGCACTCGCCCGCCTCGGCCTCGGCCGGAGGTGCAGGCGGCTTCGCAGTGGCGACGGCGGGCGTCGGCGACTGCCCTGCCCCCTCGTTTTGTGCGGCCGGGATCGCAGCCGAGTCTTCGCTCGCGGGCTCGGGCTCCCCGTCGCCGCTCGGCTCGGCTTCGGCCGCAGCCGCAGGCTCGGACGGGGCCTGCTCGCCATCGGTCACGGGAGGATCACACGCCCCGGCGAGGCCGAGGACGAGCCCCAAGCCCCAACGAAGGCCGAAGGCCGGGCCGCGCGCCAAAATGCCCGGGGTGCGAAGCATCGATCACTGCATATCGCCTTCACCCCGGGACCGCAAAGGCAGGGGGTCCAAACCGGTGGTCGTGGTGCGCTGCGTCTCACGTTCAATCGTCCGCGAGGCGGTCCGCCGCCGCCGTGCACCATGCTATTGCTGCCCGCATGCGAGTGCTCATCGCGGACAAGTTCTCAGCCGAGGGCAAGGCTGCCCTGGCAAGCCTCGGGCTCGAGATCGACGATCGGCCCGAACTGGGCGCCGATGATCTCCCCGCCGCGCTCGAGACGAGCGGCGCCGGGATCCTCATCGTGCGCTCCACCAAGGTCAAAGCAGACGCCTTTGCCAAGGCCACCGCCTTGGCCCTGGTGCTCCGAGCCGGTGCCGGGGTCAACACCATCGACCTCGAAGCGGCGAGCCGCCACGGCGTGTTCGTGGCCAACACCCCGGGCAAGAACGCGATCGCGGTGGCCGAGCTGGCCATGGGCTTGATGCTCTCGCTCGATCGCAACATCCCCGACGCGGTCACCGAGATTCGCCAGGCGCACTGGCACAAGAAGCGGTTCGGCAAGGCCCGCGGCCTGTTCGGTCGACGGCTCGGCCTGGTGGGCTTCGGGGCCATCTCCCGCGAGGTGGCCTCCCGGGCCATCGCGTTCGGCATGGAGGTCCACGCCTTCGACATCGCGCTCACCGACGCCGATGCCGACGCCCACGGCGTGACGCGAGCCGCCTCCCTCGAAGAGGTCCTGCGCGGCAGCCACGTCGTCAGCGTGCACGTGCCCTACATCAAGGGTCGCACGCACCACCTCATCGGCGAGGCCGAGCTGGCCATGATGGACGAGGGCGCCTGCCTCGTGCACACCGCCCGCGGTGGCGTGGTCGACGATGCCGCGCTGGCCGAGGCCGTGCGCTCCGGTCGGCTCCGCGCCGCGCTCGACGTGTTCGAGGACGAGCCGGCCGGCGGCGACACGAAGTGGAGCACCGCGCTGGTCGAGATCCCGGGCGTCTACGCCACGCCGCACATCGGGGCCTCCACCGATCAGGCCGCCGATGCCATCGCCGACGAGGTCGTCCGCATCGTCACCGGCTACCTGCGCCAGGGCGTGGTCCACAACTGCGTCAACACCCAACGCCCCACCCCGGGTGGCTGCACCATGGTCATCCGCCACCTCGACCGCGTGGGGGTACTCGCCGGGATCCTCGATGCCTTGAAGAACGAGCAGCTCAACGTCCAAGAGATGCAAAACGTCATCTTCGCGGGCAACGAAGCGGCCAGCGCCACCCTGTCCGTCGAAGGTGAGCCCAGCGCCGAGCTCGTGGCGAGCCTCGAGTCCCGCGAGGACGTGCTCGCGGTCGCCGTTCGCCCCCGGTGAGCCCCCGCCCCGACCGCTCGTGATCAAGTACCTCGGCTCCAAGCGGGTGTTGCTGCCCGCGCTCGTCGAGACGGTGCAGGCCTTGCCCGAGGTCCGCACCTTCTACGACGTATTCTCGGGCACGGCCCGGGTCGGGCACGCCATGAAAGAGGCCGGCTTCGAGGTCCGGGCCAACGATCACAACGCCTACGCCCACACCCTGGCCCAGTGCTACGTCGCGGCCGACCGCGACGCGCTGGCCGAGCCGGCCGAGCGCCTGCTGGCCGAGCTCGCCACCGTCCCGCCCAAGCCGGGCTACGTCACCGCCACCTTCTGCGAGCAGGCCCGCTTCTTCCACCCGAAGAACGGGGCTCGGATCGATGCGATCCGCGATCGCATCGAGACCCTCGACCTGCCTCCCGCGCTTCGCGCAGTGGTCCTCGTTTCGCTCATGGAGGCGGCGGATCGCGTGGATTCGACCACCGGGGTGCAGATGGCCTACCTCAAGCAGTGGGCGCGGCGGGCCCATAACGACCTCGAGCTGCGCCTGCCGCGACTGCTACCCGGGCCCGGACGCGCGCATCAGCTCGATGCCCTCGATGCGGTCCGAGCCCACGAAGCGGACGTCGTCTATCTCGACCCGCCCTATAACCAGCATAGCTACCTCGGCAACTACCACGTGTGGGAGACCCTGGTGCGCTGGGACGCGCCCGAAGCCTACGGGGTGGCCCAAAAGCGGATCGACTGCAAGACGCGCCGCTCCCCGTTCAACTCCAAGCGCAAGTTTCGGGACGCCATGGAGGCACTCGTCGCCGCGGTGCAGGCCCGGTGGCTGCTCGTGTCCTTCAACAACGAGGGCTACATCTCCCGCGACGAGATGATCGAGCTACTGGGCCAGCGGGGCCCGGTGGAAGTTCGGGGAATCTCCCACCCACGCTACGTAGGGGCCAAGATTGGCATCTACAACCTGCAGGGGGAGAAAGTGGGACGGGTCGGTCACCTGCAGAACGTGGAGTATCTGTTTCAGGTACGCTGCACGTAGTGAGTTCGCGGATCGTCATCGACGACGCCGTGCCGTGGCAGCAAGAGGCCTTCGGGCAACTGGGCATGCTGCGACCTCGGCCAGGCACGGCGATCGATCGCGAGTCATTGCGCGGGGCCGAAGCCCTCATCGTCCGCAGCGTCACCCGGGTCACCGCCCGCCTGCTCGAAGGCACCTCCATTCGCTTCGTGGGCTCGACCACCGCGGGCGAAGACCACATCGAGCGCGCGGAGCTCGAAGCGGCCGGCATCACCGTCGCCAGCGCGCCGGGCTGCAATGCCCAGGCCGTCGCCGAGTATGTCGTCTCCGCCCTCGCCCACGGCAAGGCACGTCGGCTGGGCGCACCGCCGGGACCGGTCGGCATCGTCGGCCTCGGCCACGTGGGACGCCGCGTCGCCCGTGCGCTGCGAGCCCTCGGCTACGACGTCCAGGCCTGCGATCCGCCGCTGGCCGAGCGCCGCGCCAAGAAGCTCCCCATCGAAGACCGCGACTCCGCGCTCAACAACATGGCGCGCTTCGAACGACTCGCCTCGCTGGGTGAAGTCCTCGAGTCGTCCTTCGTCATCAGCTTGCACGTCCCCCTCACGCGCATCGGGGCGCACGCCACCCACCACATGCTCAACCGCGAGCAGCTGTCTCGACTTCGGCACGGCCAGCTGCTGGTGAACACCAGCCGCGGCGGGGTCATCGACGACGGCGCGCTCGAGCGCTGGATCGGCGACCACGAGGGCAAGGCCCTCATCGACGTGTGGGAGAGCGAGCCCCGGATCCGCGAGTCCCTGCTCCAGGGCAGCAGCGCGGTCCAGCTGGCCACGCCGCACGTCGCCGGCTACACCCTCGAGGGCAAGCTCTCCGCCACCCGCCAGGTCCACGAGGCGTTGTGCCGGTTCTTGGGGCGCGAGCCCGACTTCGACGGCAAGCAGGTCCTCCAAGACCTCGGCACCATCGAGCTGACCTGTCACGACCCCGACGCCAAGCACGACTGGCGGCCCTGGGTCGCCGCCGCCATTCCCTTGATGCGTGACGACGCCAAGCTCCGCGCCCTTGCCGGCCTCACGCCCATGGACCGCGGCGCCCGCTTCGAAGACATGCGTCGCACCTACCACCTGCGGCGCGAGCTGTCGGCCTTCGTCATCCGGGGCGCCCGGCTCGACGCCGAGACCCATCGCTGCCTCAGCGCGCTGGGTGTTCGCATCGACTGAGCGAGTATCGTTCCCGTGACCGAGCCCACCGCGATCGTACTCATCGCCCACGGCAGCCCCGATCCCGACTGGCGGCGCCCCATCGATGCCATGGCCGAGCGCCTGCGCGAGCGCTGCTCGGCCGAGGTGCTCACCGCGTACCTCGGCTTCCTCGAGCCCGATCTGTCCACCGCCGTCGCCGATCTCGCGGCGCGGGGGCACACCGACGTGCTGGTGCTCTCCGCCTTCCTCTCGCCCGGCGGCAAGCACATCAAGCGCGACATCCCAGAGCTCTTCGCGACCGTCGCCGAGGCGAACCCGGGGATGAACCTACAGCTGCGCCCCGGTGCGTTGGGGGCGGACCCCGAGGTCGTCGAAGCGCTGGCTGCCGCCGCCGCTCGAGCCGCCAGGGCCTAGGGCGAACGCGGGTGGGCTACCATCGGCCCGTGATCTCGCGGGCACCAGCGCGCTCCCGAGCCGCCCGCGTGGGTGCGGCGCTCGGTCTCGCGATCGTCGCCTGCCGCCCCGACGCGAGCGACCCGGAGCCCTCCGCCGCCAGCACCAGCGTCACCGCGCCCGACGATGGCTCCGAGGGCAGCTCCGGCGACCCCGGCAACGCCCCCTTCGCCCCCGACCCCGCCTGGGACCGCTGGGAAATCCGAGCCCCCGACTACCGGGTCCCCGAAGCCGAGACCACCTACGTCTGCTTCGGCATGTCGTTTTCCGCGGCCGAGCTGCGCCAGATCGTCGCCTTCGCCCCCGTCATCGACAACCCCTCCGTCGTCCACCACATGATCCTGTCGCGGAGCGTCGACCCGCTGGACACGCTCGAGCCCTGCTACCCGGGACCGCCCGCCGCCTTGATGATCTGGGGCTGGGGTCTGGGCGGTGGCCCCTTGGTCATGCCCGAGCAAGCCGGCCTGCCCGTGGCAGCCGAGCCCACCCAAGTCCACTACGTCCTCCAGATCCACTACGAAAACCCGGTGCAGGCCGAGGACGTCATCGATGCCAGCGGCATCGACCTGTACACCACCACCGACCTGCGAGAGCACCACGCCGGCATCTTCTCGCTCGGCGACGTGCAGAGCATCGTCATTCCCCCCGGGCAACCCCGCTGGCCCACCGCCTTTTGGTGCGGCAGCGACTCGACCTCGCTGCTGCTCGAAGAACCGATTCGAGTGTTCGGCTCCTGGCTGCACGCCCACCGCCTGGGCCGCTCGCTATGGACCGAGCACTACCGCGGCGACACCCGTCTAGCCGACCTCGGGCGCCAGGATCCCTACGATTTCGGCGACCAGCGCTTCATGCCGCTGGATGCCGTCGTCGAGCCCGGGGACGAGCTGCGGACCTACTGCTACTTCGACTCGAGCGACCAGACCGAGCCCGTGCACGGAGGCGGAGGCACCAACGACGAGATGTGCCTCAACTACCTGATGTACTACCCCGCGCAGCCCTGGCTGGGCCTGTGCAACGACGACTAGCGCGGGCGCCCGACCGGCTCGGTGGGCCCGGGTAGGATCCACGTCGCCGGCCACATCGACGGCTCGATCTGCGTCAGGTCCACGGTGGAATCGATGAAGGGCCGGCGCGGCCGGTGGTTGAGCGAGACGTGTACCTGCGCTCGAACCTCGACGTTCGCGTCGCGCTCACGCTGCCATCGATCGGCAAGATGGTGGGCGTACTGGAGGATGAGCTCCGGCTTGCCGATCATCTTGCGGACCTGACGGGGCGACAGCTCGGCGCGGGGATCGACGACCCAGGAGTCACCCGTGTCGCGATCCCGAAGCACGAAGCGCGCCGAGCCCGACTTGCTGCGCAGCTTCATGCGCCAGGCGAAGTAGTGCCCCTCCTCCGTCCACGCCACGTTGCCGGGATAGACGTGGTGCCGCAGCGGGAGCACGAGCTGCACGGCGAGCCACAGCCCGACCCAGCGTAGCGTCCAGCGCCCCGTGGTGTTCGACGGAACATCCTCGGGCTCGGGCACGGGACCGAGCCAGCGATCGATGTGCGGGCCGATCCACGGCAACCGACGCGGCCAGTTCGGCTCGAAGAACAGCGTGGTCGCGACCAGCATGAACCACGGGAACACGCCGATGTTGAACAGCCACGCGTTGCTCAGGTGAAAACCGCTCGAGACCACGACGGCGAGGATCCGAGTGCGGCGCCACAACAGCGCGGGCGCGATGAGCAGGTCGAACCACAGCCCGCCCTGCACCACCAGGCCCACCACCCACTCGCTGCCCAGCAGCTCGGCCGCCATGCCGTCGGCGCGGGTCGCCCGTCCCCGAAGCCAGCCGCGGATCGGCTCGCCCGCCAGCCAGTCCCAGTTGATCTTGGCGATGCCGCCGTAGATGTACACGATGCCCAGCTGCAGCCGGAGCAGCCACGGAGCCCAGCCGGGGGTGTAGCTCCGCCGCCGCGGCGGGCGTCGCCACGCATCGATGGACAGGCCATCGGCGGCGGGCAAAAAGACCATCAGTACGAGCAGCAGCTCGAGCAGGTACGCGTGGTTGAGATAGTGCGTGGCCGCGAGCAGGAACACGTAGCCATGCCCGATCGCCAGCACGGCTGCCGCCCCGCGATAGACGAAGCCCAACGCCATCGCCACCGAGGCGATCATGAGCACGGCGAAGAGCACGTACATGCCCACCCGGGGCATCGGCTCCACCCACTCGAACCAGGGATAGCCGAAGGTGATGGCGGGCGTGACGTAGTAGAGGTCGATCCAGCCCGCGATCCAATAGCGAGCGAAGTCCACCAGCATCACCACGCCGAACATCATCCGAAAGACGGCGAGTCCGGCCAGGTCCACGGGGGCCCGGGCGGCGGCAGCGATGCGGTCCACGACCGACACGGCTGAGGCTACCGCACCCGCGACCGCTCGCGCGGCGACGGGGCAACGGCCTCCGTACGGGCAGATAGGGGCATGGATTCATTGATTCTCGGCGCCTCGACGTCCTGCGGCCGATGCCGCAGTCGGGGCCGGCTCACCCGTGCCGACCCATGCTGGGGCACCGGGATGGTCTGGCACCCGCGATGGATCTACGGTGACGAGGTGACCATGCATCGCTCGCTGACGCTCGGCCCGTTGTTGCTCGCACTCGGGGCCTGCCCCGCGAAGACACCTCCGGTCGCGCCCCAAGGTGAGCCACCCGTCACGCCCGAGACCGAGCCGCCTCCGTCGAGCGACACCCCGACCGCTAGCATGGAACCCGCCGCGGACCACCCGGAGCTGGCGGAGCGAGTGCTCGAGAAGTTCGCCGACAACTCCCGCTGCGAATTGCTGGGCGTCTGCGGTGAGCTGGCCATCGTCGACTGCGGCTCGGCCGTGGACGGACCGCTGTACTACGTGCAGCGGGACGACCTTTCCACGGTCTCGACGTGTGGTGGTGCCTGCATGTCTCCCGACGGCTGCACGAACTGCCCGCCCGCGCAGTGGCAATGCAAGTAGGGCGAATCAGTACGACACGCCGACCCGACGACCGACGTAGTCGTCGCGACCGAGCTGGTCGAGCATGAACCCCGCGACGTCGGCCCGGGAAATCTTCAGCGTCCACGCGCCGCCGCCCGAGCCCTCTCCGTGCTGAAACTCGTCGGTGCGCGGGCCATCGGTCAGGTGAGGCGGGCGCACGATCGTCCACCGCAACGACGACGCCGCGATGAGCCGCTCCTGCGCCTCGTGGTCCGCCACCGCTTGCCGTAGGTACAGGGGAAAGAACAGGTAGCGCAGAAACCACGGGAGATCGCCGCGGGTCTCGGCCGCCCCCAACACGGACACGCACAACAGGCGCTGAACCCCCTGCCGGGCCATGGCCGCGATGATGTTCTCGGTGCCGCGTGCGCGCACTCGGTCGCGATTGCGGGCGGGCGCCCCGAGGGCACAGACCACCGCGTCCGCCCCCGCGACCGCCCGAGCGACCGCATCAGCGTCCGTCGCATCGCCCCCGACGACGCGCAAGCGGTCGTCGCCGAGCTCGAGGGCGGTCGGATCACGAGCCAAGGCCGTGACTCGATGGCCCGACTGCAACGCGAAATCCACGACATGACGGCCGATTCCTCGGGTTGCACCAAACACGGCGAGATGCGGCTTGGACGGGGCGCAGGAGGGTTGCGGGACGGGATGCTGGGAAGGCTGGGTCATCTCGGCTTCACCATGCGCCGTAGCCACCCATGATCCAAATGACGTACTCTAATGTTCTCATGAGCATGGTTCATGACGAGACTGCTCTGCATCGGCTGGACATGAACCTGCTGGTCGCGTTCGACGTGCTGGCGACGGAGCGCAGCGTGACCCGGGCCGCCGAGCGCATGGGCGTGACGCAGTCCGCGATGAGCCACACCCTGCGACGCCTGCGGGGGCTCTTCGAAGATCCGCTGCTGGTGCGCGGCCGGGGCGGCATGGCCCTGACGCCGCGGGCCGAGGCGCTCCGCGTGCCACTGCGCGCCGGCCTGTCGAGCGTGGCCCGGGCCCTGACCTCGCCCCCTCGGTTCGAGCCGTCCACGACCCAGCGGACCTTTCGTCTCGCCTCGCTCGACATCTTCGACATGCTCGCCCTCCCCCGCATGCTGCGGCGGCTGGAGCACGAGGCACCGGGCGTCGACCTGGCGGTCGTACCTCGGCCCTCACGACTCTCGGACGCCCTGGAGACGGGAGACCTCGACATCGCCATCGTCCCGGTCTTGCTCGACGACGAACCCTTCGCCCGCGCCCTGCAGCCGGAGCCCGAGCTCCGCCAGCGCATCCTGCTCCGCGACACGCTGCGCTGCTTCGTCCGCCCCGAGCACCCCGTGGCCGGCAAGCGACGGCTCTCCCCTCGCCGCTACGCCGAGCTCGCCCACGTGCTGGTCTCTCCCACCGGGGAAGGTCCTGGCGTCGTCGACCGATTCCTCGCGCCGCAGGGGCTGCAGCGTCGCATCGCCTTGCGCGTGCCTCAGTTCGCCGCCGCCCTGTCCGTCGTCGCCGATGGCGATCTCGTGCTCACCGCCCCCCGCTCGCTCGCCGACTGTGCCCTGGCCTCGGCGATGGTGAACCTCCCCGTCCCCATCGCCGTGCCCAAGCACGCGGTCACCATGGTCTGGCACCCGCGCTTTCACGAGGACCCCGCCCACCGCTGGTTTCGCCAACAGATGGTCGAGGTCACGCGAGCCATGGCCGCATGACCCGGCTGGCGTTGATGACCCGCGGCGCCCTCAGGATGGCCAGGCTGTGGGCCAGCGACAGGTTCTGACCGCGCTGTGCTCCGGCTCCGACGGGTCCGCTATGCTTCGTCGGTGCAACTCCGCGTCTGGCCGAGCCTCCTCGTCACGACCCTCGCCACCCTGACGGCCACTGGCTGCAAGACCGACGGCAGCAGCAACGCTCCGAGCGCGCTCGAGCAGGCGGCCGACGACATCTCCTACGAAGCCGACCACGCGGGGGAGACGGTCGAGCAGCTCGGCAGCGACATGCGCGACGCGGCGGAGCAAGTGGCCGACAGCGTCCGCGGCGACGAAGGTTCGGCCGACGATACGACTTCGCCCGACCCGGACGACGAGTCCGCATCGGGCGAAGCCTCGGCGGAGGCGGCCGGGCCCGACTCGGAGTGAGCCCGGCCGCGAGTACACCCGCCTCCCGAACCGCTAGGGTTGAGGCCACAGGCAGACGAAGCCCGCAAAACAGAACATGCCGTCTGCACAGGTCTCGCCCGTCTGGCAGCTCAAGATGCAGTCATTCGTCCCTTCGCCCGTGACGTCCTGACACAGCAGCGTCGCCGTCCCCGTCGCGGGGGCGGGAGGGCAATCGGCCGGCACCGTACACCCCTGATCGATACAGATCGCGGCCGTGGCCGGGTTGGCGTCGGCGACACAAATCTCGGTGGGCAGGCAGACGTCATCCCCGGGGAAGGCGATGCAGTTGCCCCAGCCGGCAGGCGGATCGCAGGTCGCCAGGTCGAAGCCACTGCAATCGGCCGCACACCCGAGCGCGCCGCCCGGCAGTCCCGCGACGGCGCAGTCGTTCCCCCCGACGTCGGCCCCGTCGCAGATCTCCCCTCCGTCGATCGTGTCGTTGCCGCAGTTGTTGCAGGCGCTCGTGTCGAAGCCAGAGCAGTCGGCCGCGCACGCGAGCGTCCCGGCGACGAAGCCCTGCGACCCGCAATCCGCTCCGCCCAGATCCGTGCCGTCGCAGGTCTCCGCACCGTCGATCGAATCGTCGCCGCAGTTATTGCAGCCGCTCGTGTCGAAGCTGCCACAGTCCGCGTTGCAGGCCAGGGTGCCGCCCAAGAAGCCCTCCCCGACGCAGTCCTGACCGCCCAGGTCCGCGCCATCGCAGACCTCGGTGCCACCGATGGAGTCGTCGCCGCACGCGAAGCAAGCGCTCGTGTCGAAGTCCGAGCAGCCCGGCGCACAACCGAGCATGCCGCCGTCGAAGCCCTGCGAGACACAGTCTTGGCCGTCCAGATCCGCGCCGTCGCAGATTTCCTTGCCCTCGATGCTGTCGTTGCCGCACTGGCGATTGACACACGCCGAGGAGTCGAACGTGCAGTCATCGTTGCAGGCCAGCTCGCCACCGAGGAAGCCCTGGGTGGAGCAGTCCTGTCCGCCGAGCTCGGTGCCGTCACACTCCTCGTCGCCCTCGATGACCCCGTCACCGCAGACAGGCTCGGGATCGTCGGTCGTACCCGGGTCGGTCGTGGTGTCGTCGCCGGGCCCCGTCGTGGAATCCGCGGCATCCGTCTCCGCATCCGTGTCGCCGTCGGTGGTAGACCCCATCGAGCTCGTCGCGACGTCGGTCATCGCACTGCCGTCCGGGAGGGTCGGAGTGCCGCCGCCCGTCACCGTGGTCGTTTCGGTCGCCGTCGCATCCACGGTCGTGGAGGCAGCCCCCGTGTCGTCCGACGGGCATGCCGTCGTGCCGAGGAGCAGGGCAAACAGAGCGGATAGCCGCGCACGGTTCGTGAGCGCGGCCAGTCGCTCGGGACTGGTCGGTGAAAAGCAGGTCACCACCTCATCATGGGGTGGCAGTCGGCGCGAAATCAAAAACGTCGTTCATGATCGAGACGCGCGTGCATCGAAAGCACGGACACGAGACGATCCCGTGTCCGCTTCTCCCTCACGAGAGGGTGCTACGCAGAGGCTCGACGCCGCCGAGCCAACGCGAGGACACCAAGCCCGAGCCACCAGGGGACGCCGCCCCGCGGCCCTCGCTGTCGACACGAACAACCGCGATCCACCACCCCGTCGTTGTCGGCGGCTCCGGTCCCCCCGGAGCCGTCCATGGGCGGCTGCTGGGTGGTGCTGTCGCCTCCCGGCCCCGGCGGCAGCCCATCGTCGCCGTCGTCGGAGGGGCCCGTGGTGGCCGGGCCCGGGCCGGGGTCCGACCCCGTCGTATCGCCTCCGTCACCGTCGCCGCTGTCCTCGTCCTCGCCTCCGCTCTCCCCGGCGGGAGGCTCTCCGTTGGAGACGATGAAGTCGTGCACGACCAAGTCGGTGACGTTGCCGTGGAAGTCCGAGGCTTGCAGCGTCAGCTGGTAGTCGCCCGGCGGCAGCCCGTTGAGCACCAGCGACCAGTCGCTGTCGGTGGGCTTGGACCCCCCGCCGTCGGCCCACCCGAAGTCGCAGGCCTCGTTGGTGCAGTAGCTGAGCATGCCTTCGGGGAACGAGTCGGAGACGATCGCGGGCGACTGCAGCGTCCAGCGCATGCCGAGCACGGGGTCGGCATCGGTCACCTCGACGTCGAGCACGACCTCGTCGCCGAAGATCGTCTCGCCATCGGCCGGCAGCACGAACGCAAAGACGGGCGCCTCGTCGTCGACGACGCGCGGGCCGTAGCGCTCGAGGAGCTCGGCGTGGCTGTTTTGTTGATCGCCCCCGCAGCCCACGTGATCGATGGAGGGGCACTCGAGAGGCAACGAGATTTCCGCCCCCTCGTCGTTCATCCCGATCTGGTTGACGCGATCGGAGCAGGCATCGAGAAAGGCGGTGACCGGGTTGCCGTAGTCGGGCACGTAGCCCATCACCTCTCCGGCATTGGCCACGCCCTCGAGGCCCGAGACGCGGCCGAAGGCATACAGCGCGGCGTGGACCGGATC
This sequence comes from Myxococcota bacterium, assembly GCA_039028615.1. Lineage (GTDB taxonomy): Bacteria > Myxococcota_A > Polyangia > Nannocystales > Nannocystaceae > Paraliomyxa. The sequence continues at coordinate 18,629 of JBCCHT010000002.1, forward strand.
GGAGGCGAGGCAGCTCTGCGTCGAGCCGTAGGTGAACAGGATGTCGTTGCGACGCCGCGCGCCGCAGTGAATCGGACCGGTGGTGCAGGTATGGCTCGGGGTTTCGTCGGCCGCCTCGTCGCTCGGCAGGAGCATCACGTAGGGCAGGTATTCCGGCGGCCGCACGTCCGTGACGTGGACGTCGTAGGTGTCGAGCGCGAGCATCAGCTCACCGGTGAGCGCGGCCGCGTCGGGGTAGGCCGGGACGGCCGTCTCCGCATCGACATCAGCGCACCCGAAGCCCGAGTGGGCATCGCCGCCGAAGCTGCACTCGCCCACCCCGATGGGCTGGAGCAGGACATCGCCCTGGGGGACATAAAGGACGGCCGGCTCGGCGTGCGCCACGGCCGGAACACTCGCGAGGGCGAGGCCGACGACCACGCCGCCTCGCGCTACCAACGTATTCAAACTACAAGCCATGACACCAAGGTAGCACTGACGGCGCACGCATCAAAAACGCGCGATGTCGGGGGGTTGGGGGCACGGGGTCCACGGGCTGGCAGGCCCGAGCAAACAGCGCTATCACGGGCCCCCGCACGGAGGTCTGCCACGTGGAACCACTCGGATTCGGAGCCCGCCTGTGGCTCGCCCTGGTCTTGCCCTTTCGGGTGCTCTTCGACGGCCAGCTCGCGGCGCGAATCGACGGCGTCGACGATGCTCCGCCCGCGCTGCCGCCCGAGCCGGAGCCCGAGCCCGAGCCGATCGAGGCCGAGCCCGAGACCACCTCGGCGCTCCAGCTGCTGACCCTGTTCCAACGCGAGGGACGCTTCGTCGACTTCCTACAAGAGGACGTGTCCGGCTTCTCCGACGCCGACATCGGCGCGGCCGCCCGCGTGGTGCACGAGGGCTGCACCCGAGCCCTGCGCGATGTGCTGACGCTCGCACCCGTGCGCAGCGAAGACGAAGGCGCCGCGGTCGAGCTGGCCGCCGGCTACGATGCCTCCCGTACTCGCGCCACGGGCAACCTGGTGGGTGAGCCTCCGTTCCGCGGCACGCTGGCCCATCACGGCTGGGAGGTCACCAAGATCAGCCTGCCCACGCTGGTGGAAGGCCACGACCCCTCGATCGTCGCGCCCGCGGAGGTCGAAATCCAATGATCGCGATCGGGATCGACCTCGGTACGACCAACTGCGCCCTGTCGTTCACCGACAGCGCCAGCGAGCCGCCCCGTCCGCTCCCGATTCCTCAGGTCCTGGCTCCGGGCGAGGTCGGTCCTCGCCCGTTGATGCCCTCGTTCCTCTACTTCCCGGCCCCGGGCCAGTTCGCCCCCGGTTCGCTCGCGCTCTCGTGGGTGCCCGGGGCCCGCGACGTGGTGGGGACCTTCGCGCGCAGTCAGGGCGCCACCACGCCGGGGCGCCTGGTGTCCTCGGCCAAGAGCTGGCTGTCGCACGCGGGGGTCGATCGCAGCGGCGAGATTCTGCCCTGGGAAGCGCCCGAAGGCGTGCCGCGGGTCTCTCCGCTCGAGGCTTCGGCTCGCTACCTCGCGCACCTGCGGGCGGCGTGGGAACAAGCCCACCCCGACGACGCCCTCGACGACCAGGAGGTCGTGCTCACCGTGCCTGCGTCCTTCGATGCGGTGGCCCGCGAGCTGACCCAGCAAGCCGCGATGCTGGCCGGCTTCGAGGAGCCCCCGCGGCTGCTCGAAGAACCGCAGGCCGCTCTGTACGACTGGGTGGCCCAGCGCGGCGATGCCTGGCGGGACGAGGTCTCGGTGGGCGACGTGATCCTGGTGGTCGACATCGGCGGCGGCACGACCGACTTCTCGCTCATCGCGGTGCGCGAGGAGGACGGCACCCTCGAGCTCGAGCGCGTCGCGGTGGGTGATCACATCCTGCTCGGCGGCGACAACATGGATCTGGCGCTGGCGTACACCGTGCGGGCTCAGCTCGAAGCCGACGGCAAGAGCCTCGACGACTGGCAGATGCGCGCGCTGACCCACGGCTGCCGCGCGGCCAAGGAGACCCTGCTCGGCGAAGACCCGCCCGAGCAGTGCCCGCTGGTCGTGCCCTCGCGCGGCCGACGACTCATCGGCGGGAGCCTCCGCGCCGAGCTATCCCGCGCCACGCTGAACGCAGTGCTGCTCGACGGCTTCTTCCCCGAGGTGGCCGTCGACGCTCGTCCTCAGACCCCGCGACGGGTGGGCCTGACCACGCTCGGCCTGCCCTACCCTTCCGACGCCGCGATCACCCGACACCTGGCCGCATTCCTCGGTCGGGGTGGCGATGGCGACGGCTTCGTGCGCCCCACGGCCGTGCTCTTCAACGGTGGCGTCACTCGCTCACCGCTGGTTCGCGACCGCATCATGGGCATCCTGACCGCCTGGCTCACCGAGCACGGCGCGCCCGCTCCGACCGTGCTGTCGGGCACCGACGCCGAGTTGGCCGTGAGCCGCGGGGCGGCCTACTACGCCTGGGCCCGTCGCGAGGGCGGCGTGCGCATCCGCGGCGGCACGGCCCAGTCCTACTACGTGGGCATCGAGCGCTCCGAGCTCGCCGTCCCCGGTATCCCCCCGCGGGTCGACGCCGTCTGCATCGCGCCCTTCGGCATGGAAGAGGGCTCCGAGGTCCAGCTCAATCAGGTCTTCGGCCTGGTGCTGGGCGAGCCGGTCTCGTTCCGCTTCTTCGGCTCGTCCACGCGACAGGACGACGACGTGGGCACCACCACCACCGTCGCCCCGCTGACCGAGCTGGCGCCGATCGAGACCACGCTCGACGGCACCGAGGGCCAGATCGTCGAGGTTCGACTGCACGCACGGGTGACCGAGGTCGGCACGCTCGAGCTGTCCGCCGTGGCCGCCCAGCCCGACGACGACCAGCGCTGGAAGCTCAGCTTCGACGTTCGAGGACAGGACTGACACCGCGATGACGGAGGCACAGTACGCAGTCGGCATCGACCTGGGCACCACGCACTGCGTGATGGCGGCCGCGCGCCTCGACCACCCCGTCGTGCGCCGCATCGACGTGCCCCAGCTGGTCGCCCCGGGCGAGACGAGCGAGCGCGCCCTGCTGCCTTCGTTCATGTACCTGCCCACGGCGGCCGAGCTTTCCGAGGCCGACCGCACCCTGCCCTTCGGTCCTCAGGACAACGTCATCGGCGAGCTCGCGCGACGCATGGGAGCCAAGGTTCCCGGGCGCCTGGTCGCGTCGGCCAAGAGCTGGGTCTGCCACGGCGGCGTCAACCGTCGCGCCCCGATCCTCCCCTGGAACTCGCCCGAAGAGCAGCCCCACGTCTCGCCCTACGAGGCCCAGGTCGCCTATCTCGCGCACCTGCGGGCCACCTGGGACCTGCGGCACCCCGATGCGCCCCTGCCCGACCAAGACGTGGTGGTCACCGTGCCCGCGTCGTTCGACGAAGGGGCGCGGACCCTGACCTCCGAGGCCGCCGCCGAAGCGGGCCTCGGCACGGTGCGGCTGCTCGAGGAGCCTCAGGCCGCCTTCTACGATTTCTTGGGCGCCCACGTCGACGAGCTCGACGAGCGCTTGGCCGACGCCCGGCTCGTGCTGGTGGTCGACGTCGGCGGTGGCACCACCGACCTCACGCTGCTGCGGGTGCGCCCCGATGCCGATGCCTCGAGCGGAGAGTCGCGCATCGATCGGATCGCCGTCGGCGGTCACCTCATGCTCGGCGGTGACAACATGGACGCCGCGCTGGCCATGCACGCGCTCGATCAATCGGGACAGGCCCGCCCCGACGACGCCACCGTGTGGTCGGCCATCGTGCACGGCGCTCGCCAGGCCAAGGAGCGCCTGCTCGGGGCGGACGCGCCCGAGTCCGCCGTGATCTCGTACGTCGGCCGAGGCTCGCGGCTCATCGCCAATACCCGCAGCATCACCATCACCCAGGAGTCGGCGCGCCAGGTCCTGCTCGATGGGTTCTTGCCGCATAGCGGGCCGGACGAGGTCGCCAAGCGAGCCGCGCGGGCCGGCCTCACCACGCTGGGGCTGCCCTACGCCACCGATGCCGCGATCGGACGACACATCTGTGCGTTCCTGCGACGGCACGTCGATGCGGCGGCCGAGGCCGGAGCCGAGGTGGTCGATGGCCTGCCGCGCCCCGATCTGCTGCTGCTCAACGGTGGCGTCTTCAATGCACCCGCCATGATCGATCGGCTCGGCGAGGTTCTGAGCGGTTGGTACGGAGGCGAGCCCGTCCCCCTGCTCGAGCACACCTCGCTCGACACCGCCGTCGCCCACGGAGCGGTCCGGTCCGCGCTGGCTCGGCACGGCATCGGCGAGGTCATCGGCGGCGGCACGGCGCGGGCCTACTACATCCAAGTCGAAGACGCCGACGGGAACGCCAAGGCCCTGTGCGTGGCCCCGCGCGCGATGGAGGACGGCACCTCGGTGACCGTGCCCGACCGGGTGTTCGACCTGGTGCTCGACCAGCGGGTGACCTTTCCGCTGCATGCGTTCACGGGCGACCGCGTCGACGCGCCCGGCACCTTGGTCCCGCTCGCGGGCGAGGGTGCCGACGAGCTGGAGCCCCTGCCGCCGCTCGAGACGGTGCTGCGCGACCGAGGCGCGCGAGAGGTCGACGGCGGCCGCACCGTGCCGGTCACCCTCAGCGCCACCCTCGACGAGACCGGCGCGCTGTCGCTGTATCTCGCCACGGTGGAGCTTCCCCCCCGGCGGTGGCGGCTCGAGTTCGTGCTGCGTCGCGACACGCCCAAGGCCGACGCCCCCGAAAAGGCCGCGCCCGCCGAGCCTCCCGCTCCGGGCACCGAGGCCGCGTGCGCCAAGATCGAGGACGTCTTCGGCAACGACGACCCCAAGCAAGCCAAGGGCCTGCGCCGCGACCTCGAGAAGCTCCTGGGTCCCCGTAGCCAGTGGTCGGTGGCCACCTGCCGCGCCGTCGCCGACACGCTGTTGGCCAACGCCGAGCACCGCGGTCGCAGCGATCAGCACGAGCTGCACTGGATCCGACTCACCGGGTTCTGCTTGCGTCCCGGCTTCGGTGATCCGGGCGACGAAGCTCGACTCGACACGTTCTGGGAGCTCGGCGCAGGTGCGGTTCGAAAGACCACCAAGGCCAACTGGGCCGAGTGGTGGATCGCGTGGCGTCGTTTCTCGACGGGCCTGTCCGCCCCACGCCAGCGCGAGCTGTTCGAGGATCTTCGACCCTGGCTGTGGCGCGAAGGCAAGCCCCCGCCCGGGCCTCACCGCCACGGCCCCACCGAGATGATGCAGCTGGTCGCCACGCTCGCGCACCTGAGCGCGGCCGACAAGGAGACCATCGGCGAGCTGCTGCTGACCCGCGCCAAGAAGCTCGGGACCTACTGGCCGCTGGGGCGCGTGGGTGCACGGGTGCACATCGGCGGCACAGCGGCAGACGCGGTCGAGGTGGTCGCCCCGGCCGCGGCCGAGCGTTGGATCGAGCGCCTGCTGGAGCTCGACTGGGACCAGGCCGAAGGGGCCTCGTTCGCCGCCGCCTCCATCGCGGCCATGACCGGCGACGACCGCCGTGAAGTCTCGGCCGGCCTGCGCAAGAAGGTCGCCTCGCGGCTGACCAAGGCCAAGGCCCCCGCCACCTGGATCGAGATGGTCACCCGCCCCACCGGGCTGGCCGAGGGCGACCTCAAGCGTGTCTTCGGCGACAGCCTGCCCGTGGGGCTGCGGCTGACCTGACCGCTAGCTCGCCTCGCTCGCGAAGTACCGCCGCGGCGTCGTGCCCAGCTCCGCCCGAAACGCGGCGACGAACGAGCTTGGCGAGCCGTAGCCGACCTCGAGCGCGACGGTGGTGACCGACGCCCCCTGGGCGAGCTGCCGCAGGGCCTCGATGAGCCGTGCCCGGCGACGCCAGCGACCCAGCGTCATCTGCGTCTGCGCCACGAACAGCCGCTCCAGCGTTCGCCGCGTCGCCCCGGCCTCCCGAGCTGCCCGAGCCAGGCTCGCAGGGTCCCCGGGGCGCGCGAGCAACCGGGTCGCGGCCCGTCGAGCCCGCGGATCGGTGGGCATGGGTAGCTGCAGCGGGGCGACCGGTAGCACCTCGAGCTGGTCGACCATCACCCGAGCCAGCCGAGCCTCCCGGGGCACCGTGCGATGCAACAACCCCACCCGCGTCGCGTGCAGCACCAGCTCGCGCAGCAGCGGCGGCACATTGACCGCGCAGCACTGCCGGGGCATTCGCTGGCGCGTCATCCCGCGGCGAAAGAACACGGTGCGCACCGCCACCCGCCCCGTCATCGTCACCCCGTGCACCATGCCCGACGGGATCCACACTGCCCGATGCGGCGGCACCACCCACGTGCCCTGGTCGGTGTGTACGTTCATCACGCCGCGCGCGGCGTAGGCCAGCTGGTCCCAGCCGTGGAACGCCCGCTCGCCGATGCCCAGGTTGGGTGGATGCGTGACCGCGTAGGTGCGAACCAAGAGGTCCGCCTCTGGATCGCGGCCTTGTCGTTTTTTCGACATTTATTGACATTTTATCGAACGACCGACACGAGCGACATCGCTAGGATCGACGAGCGATGAGCAACACCGTCCAACACTTCGCGATCAATGCCGACGATCTCGACCGCGCGCGGGCCTTCTACGAGCGCGTGTTCGGCTGGAGCTTCCAGGCCTGGGGCCCGCCCGGCTTCTTGCAGATCGACAGCGGCGATACGCAAGCGCCCGGCATCCGCGGCGCGCTTCAGCAGCGACGCGAAGTCGTCCCCGGCCGGCCGATGCACGGTTTCGAGTGCACCATCGCCGTCGACGACATCGACGCCGTCGCCGAGGCCGTCACCGCCGCGGGAGGCACGATCGTCATGGACAAGAGCGTCATCGCCGGCGTGGGCACCTTGCTCTTCTTCGAGGATTCCGAGGGCAACATCGCCGGAGCCATGCAGTACGACGCCCGGGCCGATTGAGGCCCCTGCCCCGTCGGTCGCGGGTGCTACCCTCCCGCGGTGCCCGAGCCCCTGCCGATCCAGTGTACTTGTGGTGCCTTGCGCGGCATCGCCAAGGACGTGACCCCCAAGCGAGTCACCCACCTCGTGTGCATGTGCGACGACTGCCAGACCTACGCCCACTGGCTCGGGCGCGCCGACGAGATCCTCGACCCCCACGGCGGCACCGAGGTCGTGCAGATGACCCCGCGCATGGTCGAGTTCACCGAAGGCCAAGAGCACCTGCACTGCGTGCGGCTGTCGCCCAAGGGCCTCATGCGCTGGTACAGCTCCTGCTGCAAGACCCCCATCGCCAACACCCTCAACCGGCCCAAGCTCCCCTTCTCCGGCCTCGTGCACCTCGCGTTGCGGCAGGGCGACGCCGAGCTTCCCGTCGATCGTGTGGGGCCCATCCGCTCGCGGGTCAACGGCCGCTTCGGCCACGGCGACCTCCCCGAGGGCTCCCACCCCAGGGCCCCCTTCGGGGTCGTCGCCAGCGCGGTGGTCGACCTGTTCACCGCCTTCGTCCGGCGCGACCACAAGCCCACGCCCTTTTTCGATCTCGAGACGGGCGAGCCCGTGGTCGAGCCCACCGTGATCAGCAAAGAAGAGCGCAATCGGTGCCGCGCGCTGCTCGGGCCCATCGAGGCCTGAGCACGGCCGCCGCTCACCACCGATAGTGATAGCGCGCAGACGAGTCCTCGGACTCGATCTTCATCGAGCAGTGGGTCGGCCCGACTCCGCAGATATCGAACGTGCTTCGCTGCACGCCATCCCAATAGACGAACGCCTCACGCGGCAGCCCTCTCACGTAGTGATAGCGCACTTGCACGAGGACCTCGGTGTCCTGCGCCTCGACCAGATCGAAGGTCACCCCCTGGAGCTGCTGCGCCATGATCTTGGGCAGCCTTCGGAAGAACGCCAGCGGGCTGGTGCCGAATAGACGCAGCATGCCCTCCACCATGGGCTTCATCGTCTTCATGGGACCCCGCAAGATCGACGAGCTCGCGACCGCTCGCATCTGCTCGTCGTCGAGCGTGCCGTGCAGCGCGACGAACACGTAGGAAAACGCCACGGCCGGCATCCAGGCGCCGCCAGTGGGAGGGTGCTGCATCAGCTTCGCCACCGCTTCGGGCACCTTCGCGAGCACCTGGTCATGGAGCCCCTTTTGCTCGAGCGCGGACACCAACCCCTTCCACGCGGACGCCTTGCTCTTGAACCTCGCCGCATCTGCGGCGGTCAGCCCAAACTCGACGCCGAGATGCTCCGGTTCCATTCCTCCATGGTCGCCGCGACCAAGCGTCACGGTCACGCGACTTCGAAACCGAACGAAGTTTTGGTTGGTTCCCCGATGGGTGGTCAGCAAACCTCGGAGCCCCATACGGGCCGGTCGACCAACCTGCTCTCAACGCGTCTCGTTCGGGTCGGGCGGAGGCGGCGGAGCGGTCAGCTCGACGTGCAGCGACACCCTCCCGGTGGCCGTGCCCTCTGCTCCGAGCATCACCGCCCAGATGCCCGGCCGCAGGTCGGCCTCGATGACGTCGCCCGCCACCATCACCAGCGCGTCGTCGTCGACCTTGCTGCTGGGCGCCATCCAGTCGGTCATCACTCCGCGGTGGCGGCTGCCGTAGGGGTCGAAGACCTCGACCCAAGTGCCGGGGTCTCCCTCGACCCGCAGCACCGCGCCCACGTTTTCGGGCACGCTCACCCGCCGCACCTGGTACATGCCGCGACGCTCGTCGGGCAGCGGGCCCATGGTGTCGACCGAGTCGCAGTCGAGCATGGCGTCCACGGAGAACACCATCGCCTCGGGGCCTTCGATCTCGTCGTCTTCGTCGATCTCGTCGATCGGCAGGACCGGCGTACGCCCGTAGCTCAGCCCCTCGTAGGCGCTGGAGGCCTCGGTGCGGTACTTCGCCTCGATCTCGCGAATCGAGCGGCCCATGATCTGCTCGAGGGCGTCCTCGAGCCGCTCGGGCGCGGCTCCGTCTTCGACCTCCATGGCCAGCCGCCGCACGCCGTTGATGCCGCGGTGCTGGTAGATCCACCGCATGAAGTGCGAAGCGGCGTTGTAGTCGAAGCCGCCCTGGCGGTAGGTCGCCCGCGAGACCCGTAGCCGCTCGGCGGGGCCACTCTCGTCTTCGTCGGGATCGTAATAAACACCCACTCCGGACAAGAGCTCGGCCATGCCTTCTTCCAGGAAGTAGCTATGACCCTCGGAGTCGAGCGATGCATGCGTCATTTCATGCGTGATGCTCCAGCCGCGGGCGAACATCATGCGAGTCGCGGGGAAGAAGCAGCCACCACGGTCTTCACCGCAGATGTCGGCAATGCCCTCTCGCATCCAATACAGCCGATAGGGCTCTTTCCGAGCGATTTGGCCCAATCCGTGCTCGACCTCTTCGAGGTGCTCGTCGAGCGTCCACAAGGTGCCTTCACAAATTGGATCATCGAACTCGGGGGCAATCTGTAGCCGGTCGGTCTCATACTTGACCTCGGGCAATGGGCTACATGCGGTGAAGCCTACGACGACGAGTGTTGCGACGATTGCATGCATCAAAGACTGAAAGCTGAGCACTGGTCGTTTCGTTGGCCGACCAGTATGACGGCGATGCGATGGACCCTCGGCTGCCTGGTGACCGCGCTGCTCGGCCTGAGCTCCCGTCCCGCTCTCGCCACGGCCGGCGAGGCCGAGTCCCCGGTACAGGGCGGCAACGAGTCGGCCGACTCCGAGCGAGGACCCGCGACCGAGGGCACGCCCGAAGCCGAGGCGACGACCGAGGTCGACGGAGCGGAGGGCACCCGACACAAGCGACGCCGAGCTCGGAAGGCGCCCGGACCCAACGCGGTGGTCCTGAGCACGCAGGCCAAGGTGCCCGACTGGGGCGTGGCCATCGGCTACCAGCGCGTGCTGGGCCGACGCTTCTCGGTCGGCGCCGCGCTCGAGTACGGCTTCCAACCCAACGGCTACTGGCACCTGCAGGGCGTCGGCGAGACGCTGTCGAGTCAGGTGTGGCTGGGCCGACCCTTCAACGGGGTGTTCGCCGAGGCCTCGCTGACCGTGCTGCATCAGTTCCTGGTTCAGCAGCCCCGACTGTCCACGACCGCCATCGCGCCGGGCATCGGGATGGGCTTTCGCTGGACGCACCACAGCGGGCTGACGCTGGGAGCTTCGGGAGGACTGCGCTGGGGGCGCATCGTCGACCCCTCGGACATCGTCTGTACGCGGGCCATCTACTGCACGAGCGTGCGAGAAGGCGCCTACGCCAAGATCACGGCGGATGTGGGCTTCGTGTTCTGAGCTGCGAGGTCCAGGCATGAGATGTGCGTTGGCTCAACGCCCCACGCCCCCAAGCCTTACATTCCTCGCGGGTCTTCGCTGCGCAACGCGCGACCGATCGCTCGATTTCGAGCATCAGAAGGCGCTTCCGACCACGGCGCGGAAGGTATCGAGACCGAGTTCGTCGTCGAAGCCGTGCGCGTACTGGATGAGCAGCGAGATCGACTCGCCGTAGCCGAGCCGGAAGGTGAAGGCCATGGTCGCCCCCGCGCCTACCAGTAGGTCCCGTAGCTCGGTGGGATCGGTGAACGCACTGCCCCAGTCGACGAACGGAATGACCGCCATGCGCTGGAAGAAGAACGGAATGGTGCTCAAGCCACGGTCGGCGTCGATGATCGGGATCCGATACTCGGCGGTCATCAAGCCGAGGTAGCGACCGCGCGCGGCGGCGAAGCCATAGCCCCGCAGCTCGGCGCAGCCGCTGCGACCCATGCCCACCCGCTGGGCCAGCGACACGATGACGTCGGTCCCGTCGAGCACCTCGGGGCCCGCATTGAAGTTGCCGACGCAGAACGCCCGCGAGCGCAAGCCACCCGCGGAGGCCCCCACCTGCCCCCCGAGCTGCAGGCCCTGGTGGCCGCGCCACGGCATCGGTATCTGCTCGCGATAGCTGGCGCTGACCTGGATGTCTCCGTGGTCGCCTCCGAGCCGCTCGTCGAACACGGCCACCGAGGTCGCCACCCGACGCCCGCGCTCGTCTCCGTAGGTGAAGCGGTTCACGCCATCGGAGAGGCTCGAGTAGTTGAGGCCGAGGTTGATCTGCCCCAGGTCACCGGTCAGCGGAGGCACGGACGTGGGCGCGCCCGGGTCGATGGGCGCCAAGTCCTGGTCGAGGTTGATGATCCGACTCCAGCGGTAGCCCACGCCCGCGTTGGCGGAGTGCTTGCCGCGGCGAACCACGGGCAAGCTGACGTCCGCCCCGGTGAAGTGGGTGCGCTCGCGATAGCCGGTCTGCCGATAGGTGCCCGGGTCGTCCTCGCCGCGATCGTAGACGTAGCGCGTGAAGCCGCCGCGCTCGGTGTAGCGACTCCCGGCCGAGATCCCGAAGGTGGGGAGCAAGCGCCGGAAGCTGTACGATACGGATCCGGTCAGGGCCTTCTGCCGCACGAGGTACAGGATGTTGCCCGAGAAGATGTGGAAGCCGAGCACATCGAGGATCTGGGTGGAGCCCCCGATGGCGGTGCCGAACTGCGAGGTGGCCACCTCGACCGCGGTGGGAAACACCGAGCGCGGGAACATGGTGCGCCAGGCCTGATAGCGGCGGCTGTCGAGGCTCGGCGGGCGGGTGTCCCCCTCGACCATCGGCGGCTTGTTATCGTCGACCTCGGGCGCGTCCGAGACGGTCGGCATCGGGGTCAGCCACTGCTTCGGGTCGAACTCCATCGACCACAGGTCGTAGCCGGTCGCGGAGTAGCCCACGTAGGCGAGGCGGGTGCCGTCGTGGCTGACCTGGGCCTCGAAGGCGCCGCCGAGCACGTTGGAGACCTGGTGGAGCTTCTCCTCCTCGAGGTCCCAGGCGTAGATGTTGAAGACGTCGTCGCGGTCGCTGGAAAAGAGCAGGTAGCGACCGTCGGGCGACCAGGCAGGGCCGATGTCGGCGTGACGATCGGCGGTGATGCGCTCGTGGGTGCCGGCCTCCACGTCGTAGATGTAGATGTCGCGATAGCCTCCCTCGCGGAAGCCGGAGAACGCGATGGTCCGACCGTCGGGAGACCAGCGCGGCGTGTAGACCTGCGAGATGCGGCCCATCGGCGGCACCTCGGTCACGTCCCCGGTGGCGAGGTTGAGCAGGCCCAGCCGGGACTGCGCGACGTCGTTGCGGCGGAAGGCCACCGTGCGGCCGTCGGGCGACACGTCGGGCTCGAAGGCCCGCATGCCGAAGGTGAGCTGCTCCGCTTCTTCGGGGTCGCCGCCGTTGTAGCGATACAGGTCGCTCCAGCGGTAGCGGAACTCGTGGGTGTTGATCCAGTCGAAGACGATGTCCCCGGTCGCGCCCACGAAGCTGCCCGGGGTGCTGTCCTCGACGTCGATGACGTGCTGCACGTCGACGTCGACGCCCTGACGCCCGATGCCCACGCCCTCGCGCATGCGACCGCCCGAGGCCCGAATGCGCTTGATGCCCTCTTCGCGGTGCCCCTCGGCCTCGTAGAAGTAGATCCACTCGTCGTCGGCCGACCAGAAGGGATAGCGCGTGGCTTCGCCCGAGAAGGTCAGCCGTCGACCCTGTCGCAGGCCACGGCTGCGAATGCGGCGGGCCTGGGCCTGGAAGCGGCGGCGGGTGTCCTCGTGGAACTCCTTCCACAGCTGCTGGAAGTCGACCCCGAGGACGTCGCGTACGGCCCGGTTGATGCCGAAGGGCACGATGCGGCCGCCGTAGACGTGGCTGAGCTCGCGCAGCTTGTCGGCGCCGTAGCGGGCCTGGATGTAGTACATGAAGTGGACGCCATACAGGTAGACCGAGGTCCCGTGCGGCCAGACCCGCGCGTTGCTGGAGACCTGGTCTTGGGTCTGGAACATCCCGTCCAGCACCGCCATGCGGATGAAGGCGTCGAACTGCGCCGAGCGGCGCCGACCCGCGGCCGAGAACTCGGACTCCTGCAGCGTGGCCACGCCCTCGACGATCCAGCGCGGCTGCAAGATGTTGGGCTGGCTGACCTTGCCGAGCACACCGAAGCCGAAGATGGCGTTGGCCAGCCGCGGGATCCCGTGCACCGTGTCGAGGTGCATGACGTGCACGAGCTCGTGGGTGAGCAGGATGTCGATCCAGTCGTCGTAGTTCTCGAGCACCGACAGCGACTCGGGCGCCGTCGTGAACGCGGTGACGTTGGGAAAGGGCGCCGTCGTGGCGAACCCGTTGGCCACGTCGGTGCTGTCGGTCAGCGTGATGTGAATCTTGAGGAAGACCTCGTGACCCCACGCCACCGACAGCCGGTCGTACGCGCGCTCCGACGTCGTCGCCACGCGCTCGGCGGGGTCCTCGTTGCCCACCGGGTAGTGCACGTAGAAGTGTTCCGTCTCGAGCGTTCGCCAGCGAGGATCGGGATCGCCGGCGTGCGCGGCGGGGACGAACCACAGCCAAAGCAGCAGCGGGCAAATCCACCGGAAGACGGCTGCGCCACGGCGCCAGCGTCCGCCTGCCATGGCCCGCGACATGGCCGGAGTGTATCGTAGCCGGGGGCTGCCAACGGCAGAGCGTCCCACGGCGCTCGTCCCGACCCCCAGCGGCCCCAGGAGCGAGCCATGTTCGAAGCGATCTACGAGGGCAAGGTCATCGCGCGCAGCGACGAGACGCGCGTGGTCGAGGGCAACCACTACTTCCCGCCGCAGTCCCTGGTCCGCGAGCACTTCAGCGACAGCGAGACCCATACCGTGTGCGGCTGGAAGGGTACTGCGAGCTATTTCAACGTGGAGGTCGACGGCCACCGCAACCCGGACGCGGCCTGGTACTACCCCTCGCCCAAGGCGGCGGCGGCCGAGATCAAGGACTACGTGGCATTTTGGCGCGGCGTCCAGGTCCGCGAGACCTAGAGCCGGCACGAAGTGTCGCGGGTGGCCCCCAAGGGGCCGACAGAATCCGGGCTTTGCGCGTCCGCGCCATGACCGGCCACGATCCAGGGAACATCAGCCAGCGGGCTTGTGTTGGCCGCAGCATTTGGCGTATCCCCAAATGCATGTTGCGGTCTCCTAAGCTTCTCACCGTTGTCGCCTTGGCTTGGCCTCTCGTGCCGTTTGCGGGTTGTTCTTCCGATGACGCCCCGGTCACTTCGACCTCTTTCGGAGACCCGATGGGCACCACCACCACCGGGGTGGACACCCCCGACGACGACACGACCGACGGCTTGGGAGGCACCACGGAGGTCGGCGGCGTGACTTCGGAGACCGAGGGCGCCGACACCACCGAGGGCGACGAGGAGACCGAGGGCGAGGACGACACCACCGAGGGCGACGACACCTCGGGCGGGACGACCGACGCCTGCGGCGAGATGGACGAGCCCGACATCAACGGGCTCGACGAGAACGACGACGGCATCGACGGCGTGGCCGGGTGCTCGGTCTTCGTCAACGCGCTGACGGGCAGCGACCTCAACGACGGCACCTCGCTCGACGAGCCGGTCGCCTCCATCACCCGGGGCATCGAGATCGCAGCGACCTTCTCCCCGCCGCGCCCCGTGCTGGTGGCCGAGGGGACCTACACCGAGACGGTCAACCTCGACTCGGGCGTCAGCGTCTACGGCGGCTACGACGACCAGAGCTGGGACCGCGAGATCTTCCTGAACGAGACCATCATCGAGGCCACCGAGTTCCGCGGCCTGGTGGCGATCAACCTGACCGAGGCGGTCGAGGTCGACGGCATGACCATTCGCGGGTCCGACTTCACCGACGGGGGCGAGTCCACCTACGCGGTGTGGGTCCGCGACACGCCCGAAGGCCTGCTGACGCTCGATTACTGCACGGTCGAGGCCGGCAACGCGGGCGCGGGTGACGACGGTGGCGACGGCGTCGCGGGAGAAGACGGCGGCGGTGGTGGCAACGGCATGTCCAGCGGTGCCCCCGGTGCGGGCGGAGCCTCGGGCTGCGGCGCCACCGGTGGCGTGGGCGGACAGGGCTCGGCCTGCCCCTCCACCTCGGGCGGCAACGGCTCGGCCGGCGGCTCTCCGACCACGATCGGCACGGGAGGAGCGCCCGGCAACAGCCACTGCGGCGACGCGTGCGGTGACGAGGGCACCAACGGGGTCGGCGGCATCGCGGGCTCGGTGGGCGTCAACGGCCAGGGTGGCATGACCTCCGGCGACGCCGACGGTGAGTTCGGCGGCGACGGTCTTTGGGTTCCCCCGGCGGGATCCGACCCCACCCCCGGTGACAACGGCTCGGGTGGCGGCGGCGGTGGTGCTGGCGGCTACGACGACGACACCGACTTCGGCTGCGTGATCACCTTCTCCGATGGCTTCGGCCTCGGTGGCGGTGGCGGTGGCGGTGGTGCGGGTGGCTGCGGCGGTGAAGCGGGCGGCAGCGGAACCCCGGGCGGCGGCTCGTTCTGCATCACCGCGATCAATTCCAGCATCGAGGTCTCCAACACCGACCTGTTCCTCGGCACGGGCGGCAACGGTGGCAACGGCGGCGACGGTGGCGACGGCGGCATTCCGGGCGGCATCGGCAACGGCGCGACGGGTACCGACAACGGGGGCGAGCCGGGCAACGGCAACAACGGCGGCCCCGGCGGCGGCGGTGGCGGTGGCGGTGGCGGACAGGGCGGCTGTGCCGGCTCGGCCATCGGTATCGCGACGGTCGGCGGTGCGACGGTCGGCATCGCGAACGTCAGCTTCAACGGTGGCTCGGCGGGCTCGCCGGGCGTCGGAGGCATCGGCGGCATTCGGGCCGACGGCGTGGGCCTGAACGCGCCCTCGGGCGACGACGGCTGCGACGGGGTCGTGGCCGACGAGCGCGACTACTAGGCCGCACTCGCGCCCAACGACGGAGGGTCGGAGCCACCATGGCTTCGGCCCTTTTTCGTTGGACGCCGCCTCAGTCGTTCACCGTGTTGGCGAACGCGCTCGGGCTCTTGCCCACCACCGTCTTGAAGTCGCGGGCGAGGTGGGCCTGGTCGGTGTAGCCGAGGTCGGCCGCCAGTGCGGCCAGCGACGTGGTCTCGCCGCGCTCGAGCCGTAGCGCCACCTCCTGCAGGCGATTGCGACGGATTACCCACTTGGGTGAGGCGCCCACGTAGTCGCGAAACAACCGCTGCAGCGCCCGCACGCCGAGTCCTGCCACCTTCGACAACGCCTCCACGGTGATGATCTCGCCGTCGCTCGCGATGCGGTCGACCAGCGCCACCGCCAGGCTCACCTGCGAATCGTCGCGCCGCTGCTGCCTCAGCCATTCCTCGAAGCAGGCCAGCCCGACGCTATCGTCCTCGGGCTCCATCGTCGCGGCCTCGATGCCGTCCTCCTCGCTGGGGAGCACGTCGGAGATGGGGAGGATGGTGTTGCTCAGCGTGTGAGCGGAGCGCTCCACGAAGGCCCGCACCGCGCCCGCCCGCAGCTTCACACCGCGCACTCGCCCACGACCGGCGAGCGTGCGGGACCACAGCCGCGTCCACACGCCGACCACGCGAGCGCCGATCTGGTCCGAGTCGCCGCGCTCGAACACGAAGTGCACGCAGGGGTCGCCGAGCAGCTCGGTGGTGTGCGAAGGCTGCCCGCGCAGGTCCCACTCGCCGACCCAGAACGAGGCGACCACGTCGGCCAGGTCCTCGCTGGGCACATAGGTCCGAGCATTGACGCGCATACCGCTGGTCCGCCCCGACACCAACCCACGGACCCTCCCCTGCCCGGTGGGTCGCGTTTGTACAAGTCGCTTGGGCTTCGCCACGGCTATACCTCCTCCCACCAGGGAGCGAACGCGATGAGCAACGTCCTAGTCAAGAGTATCGAGGAGATCGAGGCCTACGAGGGCCCCCACGCCATCCAAGGCATCCGCTTTCGACCCGCCCGCCAGGCGCTGGGGGTGACGTCGTGGGGCATGAACGTGCTCGAGCTGGATCCGGACTGCGAGGGCTACCCCGAGCACGACCACGCCACCGAGGGCCACGAGGAGGTCTACGTGGTGCTGCGAGGCTCGCTGGTGCTGCGGACCCCGGAGAGCGAGCAGTCGCTGACCGCGGGGCAGCTGGTGCGCGTGGCCCCCGAGCTCAAGCGCAAGTTCGTGACCAAGGACGAGGGCGCCACCCTGCTCGCGTTGGGCGGGACCCCGGGGCAGGCGTACCAGCCCGCCATGGGCGGCTAGCCTTCGTATACTCGGGCGTGCCTCGAGGACCCCAACCGGCCGATCCGGGCCTGTTCGGCGCAAAACAAACGCCGAAGCTACGGCAGGCCCTCGCGGAGCTGGCCTGGCTGCTGTCTCGGGGCTACGTCCTCAACTCGAGCCTCAAGCTCGTCGGCGATCGACACAGCCTCGTGGCACGGCAGCGCGAGGCGCTATCACGGGCCGCCTGCACCGACGCCGAGCGCTCCGAGCGTGCGAACAAACGCCGAGGCGTCGAGACCCTGAGCGGAGCCGCGATCGGGATCGATGCCTTCAACCTCGTCATCACCGTCGAGAGCGCGATGGCGGGCGGGGTGCTCGTACGAGGTCGCGACGGGGCGCTCCGCGACTTGGCCTCGGTGCACGGGTCCTATCGCCGGGCCGAGCACACCCATGCCGCCATCGATGCCGTCGCGACCCGCCTCGACGCGCACGGGGTCGCAGAAGCGCACTGGTTGCTCGACCGCCCCGTGTCCAACAGCGGGCGACTCGCGGGGTGGATCCGAGACGTGGGCGAGCGAGCCGATCGGCGCTGGACGGTAGAGCTGGTCGACAACCCGGACCGCGTGCTGATCGACGGCACCGTGCCCGTGGTCTCCTCCGATGCGTGGGTCATCTCCAGCGCGGGGGCGTGGATCGACCTGGTCTCCGACGTGATCGAGCACTGCGTCGACGACCCGTGGATCGTCGACTTGAGCCGGCCGCCTACGCCAAGTGCTCGCGAATGAGCTCGAGCAGCGCCTCGGGGCGCTCCTCGGCCACCGCGTGCCCGCAGCCCTCCACCACCTTCAGCTCGGCATCGGGCAGCAGCTCGACCAAGCCCTCGGCGGTCTCGACCGGCATCAGCGAGTCGCGATCACCCCAGACCACGGTGGTGGGCACGGGCACCCGGGCCACGCGGTCGCGCAGCGAGTCGAGCGAGGCCATCTGCAGCAGCATGGCGTAGGCCGCCTCGCGACCGCCGTGCCGCGCGAGTCGATCCCAGTAGACGTCGACCGCCCGCTCTTCGATGAGCTCCGGGGTGGAGAACACCGTCGTTAGGTAGCGGTGCAGGTCGGCCCGGCGATACAGCTGCGTGAACAGCAGCGGGCCGAGCCGAGGCAGCAGCGCCATGCGGCCCTCGAGCGGCAGCTCCATGGTGGAGGTCACCGCGTCGACCAACATCAGGCGTCGCACGAGCCGGGGCTCGCTGGTCGCGGCCACCACCGCCACCGCCCCGCCGAAGCTGTGCGCCAGGAGGTCGTGCTCGCTCACCCCCAGCGCGCCGAGCGTCTCGTAGACCCGGGCCGCGATCCACGACAGCGCGTAGTCCCCCGCGGCATGGGGCGGCGGCCGATCGCTCTCGCCACAGCCGGGAAAGTCGATGGCGATGACCCGACGCGTGGCGGCCAGCGGATCGATGATGTGCCGGAACGCGTGATGGGTGACCAGCAGGCCGTGCAGCAACACCAGGGGCGGCTGCTCGCCGTCGAGCGGGCCGCGATCGATGACATAGACCCGCCCGCCTTCGGTGGGCACCAGGCGCGAGCGATCGGGCGGGAGCGTCGAGGCGCTCATGACCGCTGCCCCCGCTCGACCAGCCAGGGCTGACCGCCGCCATGCTCGAGGTGCTCGGGGAAGCGCTCGGACATGACGCTGAGCACCAGGCGCTCGGCCTCGTCCACGTCGGGCGCGGCGAGGACTCGCTCGGCCAGCGCTTCCATCTCCTGGATGTCGGAGCTGCGGATGATGTTCTTGATCACGGGGATGGCCGAAGGATGCATGCTCAGCTCGCGAACACCAAGGCCCACCAACACCCATGTGAATCGGGGGTCGGCGGCCATCTCTCCGCACAGGCTCACGGGGACGCCCTGCTCCTTGCCCACGGCGGCGATGCTCTGGACCAGGCGCAGCACGGCCGGGTGCAGGGGTCGATACAGGTAGCCGACGTGGTCGTTGTCGCGATCGATCGCCAGCGTGTACTGGATCAGATCGTTCGTCCCGATGCTCATGAAATCGACGTGGGGCGCGAGACGATCGGCGATGAGGGCCGCGGACGGCATCTCGATCATCGTGCCCACGGGGACGTCCTGGGCGTGGGCGATGCGAGCGTCCTCGAGCTGACGGCGGGCCTCGGCCACCGCGTCGAAGGCCTCGCGGAGCTCACTGACCCCGCTGATGAGCGGCATCATGATTCGCAGAGGCCCGTGCACCGCCGCCCGCAAGAGGCCACGGATCTGCGCCAGGAACATCTCGCGCTCGCGCAGCGCCAGCCGCAGCGAGCGAAGTCCCATCGCCGGATTGCGCTCGCGCTCGTTGAAGTTGATGAGCTTGGTGGGCTTGTCCGAGCCGAGGTCGAAGGTCCGAAACACCACGGGATAGGGCGCGACGCGGCGCAGCACCATCTTGGCGAGGCGATAGTGCTCCTCCTCGGTGGGCGGCACGTCGCGCTCCATGAACATGAACTCGGTGCGATAAAGGCCCACGCCTTCCGCCCCGTGGAACAGGGCGGAGCCGATCTCGGCCTCGAGCGCCACATTGGCCCGCAGGGTGATGTGGGTGCCGTCGCGAGCGGTGGCGGGCAGGCCGTGCTCGCGCTGCACCCGGTCCTCGAACTGCTCGTAGCGGTCGCGAATCTCCTCCCACTGGGCGAGCTCGGCCGGCCGCGGGCGCACCACCACCACGCCGTGAATCGCGTCGACGATGACCGTGTCACCGTCCTGCACGGTGGCGTCGATGTCGTCGATGCCGACCACCGCCGGGATTTCCATCGAGCGAGCAATGATCGCGCTATGGGAGGTCTGGCCGCCGCCGGCCATCACCATGCCCACCACCTCGGTGCGCGCCAGCTCGGCCGTGTCGGCGGGCGACAGGTCGTGGGCCACCACCACCGCCCCGGCCGGCGGCCGAATCTGCTCCGGGTGCTCGCCTCGCAGCGTCAGCAGCACGCGATCGGCCAGGAAGGTGATGTCGCTGCTGCGCTCGCGGAAGTACTGGTCGTCGGCCCGCTGCAGGGTGGCCACGATCTCGTCGGTGGCCTTCGCCAGCGCCCACTCGGCGCAGAGCTGGGCCTCGCGGATCGTCTGCTCCACGCCCCCGGTCAGGTCGGGGTCGCGCAGCATGAGCTGCTGCGCCTTGAGGATCTGGCGGTGCTCACCGTGGGGCAGCCGCGACTTGATCTGCTCGAGCTGGGCCTGGGTCTCGCGCAGCGCCTTGCGAAAGCGCCGAACCTCGGCATCGAGCTCGGTCTTGTCGACCGTGCGGTGCGGGACGTGAATCCTTCGCCGGTCGACGACGTAGGCCGGCCCGATGGCGACGCCAGGGCTGGCCGCGATGCCGGTACGCTGGTCCCTGCCGCTCCCGTCGTCGCGTCGTTCGTCGGGCGACTTGCTCACATCTCCCCGAAACCGTCACGCACCAGGTCGCCAATGGCCTTGTAGGCCTCGGCCCCCTGCGGCCCGTCGCAGCGCACGTGGATCGTGCTGCCCTTGGCGCAGGCGAGCATCAGCACCCCGAGGATGCTCTTGCCGTTGACCTCGCGCCCCTCGTGCGCCACGAACACGCCCGCATCGTAGGAGTTGGCGACCTTGACCAGCTTGCTGGCGGCCCGAGCATGCAATCCCAGGTCGTTGATGATGTCGAGATCACCTTCGGTTTCGTTGCTCATGATTCAGGTCTCCGATCCCTTGCTCTTGATCTGTACCGCCCGACGACCCGAGTCGGCACAGGCTTCCGCGATGGCCGGAAGCTCCAGGGTGCCGCGATCGAGAGCCGCGAGCTTGAGCAGGATGGCGAGGTTGAGTCCGCTCAGGGTGGTCACCCGGCGGCTACCCGCCTGCAGCTGAGCGCAGCTGCAGGGGCTGGCGCCCCACAGGTCGACCACCACCAGCACACCGCGCCCGGCATCGGCCTGCTCGAGCACGTCGCACAGCTCTTCGCCCAGCCGCGGGGTCTCGCCCCGACCCGCGTCGACGGCGATGATGCCTCCCAGCGCGTCGGGGCCCACGATGCCCTCGGCGGCCGCGAGCAGCTCGCTCGCGGTGCGCCCGTGGCCCACCAGCACCACCCCGACCTCGGCTGCGTCGGTCACGGGGTCGTCCCCACGTCGCGGTGTCGAACGAGCAGGCGCGCGGGCCAGTCTCCGTCCTTGGGCGGCACGTCGAGCCGTTTCTTGAGCGCCTCGACCAGCGCCACCGAGCGGTGCTGCCCGCCCGTGCAGCCCACGGCCACGGTGAGATACGAGCGGCCTTCGGCCACGACCCGCGGGACCATGAAGCGCACCAGCGACTCGGCCCGCTCGAGCAGAGCGGTCGCGTCGTCTTGCTCGAGCACGTAGCGCGAGACGGGCTCGTGCAGCCCGGACAGCGGCCGCAGCTCGTCGACCTCGAAGGGGTTGCGCAAGAACCTCGCGTCGAGCACGAGGTCGGCCTCGGGGGGCACGCCGCCGCGGAAGCCGAACGAGACCAGCGCCACCCGCAGACGACCCCGGCTCCCGCCGCCGTAGCGATCGCGGGCCAGCTGTCGCAGCTGCCGGGCGTTGAGCTGGGTGGTGTCGATGGTCAGCGCCGCCTTGGCGCGAATGGGCGCCAACAGCTCGCGCTCGCGATCGATCGCGTCGGGCAGCTGCCCCATCGGGTGCAGGCGCCGCGTGGTGGAGTAGCGCCGCACCAGCGCGGAGTTGCCCGCCTCGACGAAGAGCACCTCGACCCGCAGCCCGCCTTCGACCAGCTCGCGGTGAACGTCGGCGAAGCGCGCGAGATACTGCTGATCGCGAGCGTCGATGCCCACCGCGACCGGGCGCGAGTCGTCGGAGCTCCGCACCATCTGCACGAGCTGAGGAACCAGAGGCACGGGCACGTTGTCCGTGCAGTGCATTCCCACATCTTCCAGAGCGCGCAGCACGGTGGACTTGCCACCGCCGCTGAGGCCCGAGACCACGAGCAAGTCCATTTACTCGACCTCCGTCACAAGGATTGCCTGGCTTGTACTACGGGACACGGACTCGGGCACGTCGCCCTGCACATCGCCCAGGCGGGCCTTGATTCGGGCGTTGACCTTGTCTTGGAAGGCCCGGGCCGAGTCGTGGCCGCGGAACTTGAGCAGCTGGTTGCGGGCCACCACCTCGATGAGCGAGGCGATGTTGCGGCCCGGTCGCAGGGGAATGCGCACCAGCGGGATGTCGACCGAGAGGATCGGCCACACCTGGGCCTCGGTGCCGAGGCGATCGTAATCGCCCTCCTCGACGTCGGACAGCTCGACCACCACCTCGATCTTCTTGGTGTCGCGGACCGCCGCGACGCCGAACAAGTGCGTGATGTTCAAGATCCCCATGCCGCGGATCTCCATGTGGTGCTGGTGTAGATCGGTGGCCGCTCCCCAGACGGTGTCGGGGGGCCGCACGGTGACCTCGACCAGGTCGTCGGCCACGAGGCGGTGCCCCTTGAGCACCAGGTCGAGCGCGGCCTCGCTCTTGCCCACGCCGCTGCGCCCGATGAGCAACAACCCCACGCCGAGCACGTCGACCAGCACGCCGTGGATGTTCGCCGTGGGCGACAGCAGGTCCTCGAGCACCCGGGTGACCCGCGAGATGAACGTGGAGGTCATCAGGGTCGTGCCGAGCACGGGGATCTCGTGCCGCTTCGCCGCCTCGAGCAGCATCTCGGGCGGCTCGAGGCCACGGGTGACCACCATCGCGCACACGCCCTTGGCCGCGAACGCCTCGAGCCCCGCCTCGACCTGCTCGGCCGGCGTGGACAGGATGTAGTCGATCTCCGTCAGCCCCAGCACCTGGAGCCGGTCGGAGTACACGTGCTTGACGAAGCCGCTGAGAGCGAGCCCCGGTTTTTGGATGCGGGGGCGTGCGATGGAGCGATCGTGGCCGCCCCAGGTCGAGAACTCACTCAGACCTAGCGCGGCGCTGTCATTGCTCTGGAGCAGCTTCCCGACGTCGACCGACAGTTCCCTGCGCATTGTCTTCGCCTTCGCCTGTTCGCAGTGGGGGTCCGTGCGGCGGCCGTCGGTGAGCGAGCCTCAGAACAAGCGCCGTCGCTTGCTGCTGGAGAGTATCCCGAGCTGCTCGCGATACTTGGCCACCGTGCGCCGTGCGATGTCGATTCCGTCGCCCTTGAGCAGCTCGACCAGCTTCTGGTCGCTGTAGGGGCGGCGCTGCTCTTCGTGGTCGATGAGCTGCTTGATCTTGGTCTTGACGGCTTCGGAGGCGAGCTCTTCGCCGTTGCTGCGGCTGATGCCCGCGTTGAAGAAGTACTTGAGCTCGAAGATGCCCTGCGGGGTATGCACGTACTTGTTGGTCGTGACCCGGCTGACCGTCGACTCGTGCATCTGGATGTCTTCGGCGACGTCCTTGAGGATGAGCGGGCGGAGGAACTCGACGCCCTTGTCGAAGAACTCGCGCTGGAACTTCAGGATGCTCTTCGCGACCTTGAGGATGGTGCGCTGCCGCTGCTGGATGCTGCGGATGAGCCACTGCGCGGAGCGCAAGCGCTCGGTGATGTACTCCTTGGCCTCGCGGCTCTGCCCGATGGCCCCGCGGTAGAACCCGCTGATCTTGAGCTTGGGCAGCCCGTCGTCGTTGAGGGTCACCACGTACTCGTCGCCGATCTTCTGGATGTAGACGTCGGGGACGATGTAGTGCGGCTCCTCGGAGGCGTAGGCCCGAGCCGGCCGCGGCTCGAGGCTCATGATGACCTTGGCCGCCTCGTAGACCTCTTCGAGCGGCTCGTCCATGTCGCGGGCGATGGCCGGATAGGCGTTGCGCTCGAGCTTGTCGAGGTGCTTGCAGACCATGCCCCGCACCAACGGGTCTTCGATGGGCGCGTCGGGGTGGTTGACCTGGATCCACAGCGCCTCGGCCAGGTTGCGGGCCGACACGGAGATGGGGTCGAGGTTCTGAATCTTGCGCAGCACCTGCTCGACGCGCATCACGGAGTACCCGGAGCGCTTGGCGATCTGCGGCACGCTCACGTCGCGCAGGTAGCCCGCGGAGGTGAGGCTCTGGATGACGTACTCGGCGATATCCTCTTCGATGGGGCCGAAGCCGGTCAGCCGCACCTGCCACTCGAGATGCTCGGCCAAGGTCTCGGGCCGCGAGGCGGTGGCCTCGAGCGAGGGCATGTCCTCGTTCTCGACCCGCACGCCCGGCCCGGTGGTGGGCGCGTAGCTGTTGTTCTCGAGGTAGGCCTCCCAGTCGAAGTTGTCCTTGGGACCGTCGTCGACCTTGAGCTCGGCCTGGGCCTGCTGCTCGGTCTGGCGAGCGGCGCCCTCGTCCGCCTCGGCGCGGTTCATCTCGAGGCTGTCCTGCATCTCCACCGAAGAGACGGGCTCTTCGGTGCCGGACCCGAGTTCCTGCGACTCGTCGAGCAGCGGGTTTTCGAGCAGCTCGCCCCGCACCAGATCTTGGAGCTCGATCCGCGAGAGCTGAAGCAGCTTGATCGCCTGCTGGAGCTGCGGCGTCATGACGAGCTGCTGGCTCATCCGCAGCTCTTGCCGCATGTTCAATGCCATGGCGTGGATCGACTCTCCTCGAAAACGAGTACGAGCACGATACCACCCCGGCCAGGCGCCGCCAAAGGCTCCTGCTAGGGCATACACGCCGGCCTAATGCGGAACGACGCGCGATTGATGGGTGTGGGGGGCTCGCCCCCCGCGACCCGGCGCTTGCGTCACGCGTGCGAACGTGCGTGCTCGAGCGCGCCGCCGACATACGCCGCAAACAACGGATGCGGCGCCGTGGGTCGACTGCGGAACTCGGGATGGAACTGACATGCGACGAAGAACGGATGCACTTCGCTCGGCAGCTCGATCATCTCGACGAGGTTGCCATCGGGGGAAAGCCCCGACAGCACGAGCCCCTTGCCCTGCAGGTCTTCGCGGTACGCGTTGTTGAACTCGTAGCGATGACGGTGGCGCTCGGAGATCCGCGACTCGCCGTAGATGCGAGCGGCCAGGGTCTTGGGCATCAGCTCGCACGGGTACGCACCCAAGCGCATCGTGCCGCCCTTGTCCTCGACCTCTTGTTGGTCGTCCATCAGGTCGATGACGCGCACCGCCGCTTCGGGATCGAACTCGCCGCTGGCCGCCTCGGGCAGGTTGGCCACGTGCCGCGCGTACTCGACCACCGCCATCTGCATGCCGAGGCAGATGCCGAGGAAGGGCACACGATTTTCGCGAGCCCAGCGGATCGCTTCGATCTTGCCCTCGCTGCCGCGCTGGCCGAAGCCGCCCGGCACCAAGATTCCCGCGTAGCCGGCGAGCAGCTTGTCGGCCCCGCGGTGGGCGATCTCTTCGGCGTCGACGTAGCTGACCGCCACCGCCGAGCCGTGCGCGATGCCGCCGTGGGTCAGCGCCTCGCTCAAGCTCTTGTAGGACTCGGCGAGGTCGACGTACTTGCCGACCATCGCGATGCGCACCCGCTGCTGGGGCTCGCGTAGGGTCTGCACGATGCGCTCCCACTGCCCCAGCTGAGGCTCGCGGGTCCAGATGTTGAGCAGGGTGCAGATCTTGTCGTCCATCCCCGCTTCGCGAAGGATGAGCGGCGCCTCGTAGATCGTCTCGAGATCCCGCAGCGGCACGACGGCGTCGAATTCCACGTTGGTGAACAACGCGATTTTCTCGCGAACCGAGCGCACCATCGGCTGGTCGGAGCGACACACGAGGATGTCGGGCTGGATTCCGATCTCCCGCATCTTCATGACCGAGTGCTGCGTGGGCTTGGTCTTCACCTCGCCCGCGGTCGCGATGTACGGCAGCAGGGTCAGGTGGACGAAGATCGCGTTCTCGCGGCCGACCTGCAGCCGCAGCTGCCGAATCGCCTCGAGGAAGGGCAGGCTCTCGATGTCGCCGACGGTGCCGCCGATCTCCACGATGAGCAGGTCGAGCCCTTCGGAGGCCTGCAGGATGCAGTCCTTGATCTCGTTGGTGACGTGCGGAATGACCTGCACGGTCTGGCCGAGGTAGTCGCCCCGCCGCTCGCGACGAATCACCGACTCGTAGATCTGACCCGAGGTGAAGTTGCTGTGCCGCGACATGCGGTGCGACACGAAGCGCTCGTAGTGCCCCAGGTCGAGGTCGGTCTCCGCCCCGTCGTCGGTGACGAACACCTCACCGTGCTGGGTCGGGTTCATCGTGCCCGGATCCACGTTGAGATACGGGTCGAGCTTCTGCAGGCCGATGTTCAGCCCGCGATTTTCGAGCAGGGCCCCCATCGCCGCGGCACACAGGCCCTTGCCCAGCGACGAAGTCACGCCACCAGTAACGAAGATGAATTTGGTCCGCTGTTTCCCGGGCGTCATCGTGCGTTCTCCCGTCGCAATGTTGCGCCGCACGGCCTACGCCCGCCGGCACCCGGGAGCGCACGCTACCACGGGCGAGCGCCGGGGACTGCTCCCAATCGTCGCTCGGGCCCGATCAGGCGGGTGAGGTCGCTCCTTCAGCCGCGCCAACGCGCGGATTCTCTCCAGGCGCGTCCTTCGTCGGGTCGACCGTCGTGGGACCCCGTAGCCGTTGGGGCACTTCGGGTCAGTCGAGCTGCCCGCACGGCCGCCGCCGCCGCGACCGCGATCGCCTTGGGATCGTCGGCGTCGCGCGTGGGCGGTGCAGTGAGTTCCGGGTGCAGGTCGATATACCGGGTCGTGACCTTGCCCCCCTCGACGAAGTCGGGCTCGGTCAAGATCTTCAAGTGCAGCGGGATGTTGGTCGGGATCCCGAGCAGCACCGTGTCCTTGAGCGCGCTGTGCATGCGAGCGATGGCCGCATTGCGGTTGGGCCCCCACGTCGTGACCTTGGCGATCATCGGATCGTAGTGGGTCGAGACTTCGCTGCCATCGCGGACCGCGGTGTCGATGCGGAGGTTCGAGCCCTCGGGCCAGCGGATGCGATGGATCGGCCCCGGGCGCGGCAGGAACGACTGCGGGTCCTCGGCGTAGACCCGGCACTCGACCGCGTGCCCGCTGAAGGTCACGTCGTCCTGGCTGTAGCCGAGCGGCTCGCCCGCGGCGACGCGGAGCTGGTCCAGGACGAGGTCTCGTCCCGTGATCGCCTCGGTCACCGGGTGCTCCACCTGCAGCCGAGTGTTCATCTCGAGGAAGTAAAAGCGCGGCCCCTTCGGGGTCTCCTCGAACAGAAACTCCACCGTGCCCGCGCTGCGGTAGCCCACCGCCCGCGCGGCCTTGGTCGCCACGTCGCCCATCTGCTGGCGAATCTCGGGCGACATCTGGTGGCTGGGGGACGGCGACTCTTCGATGACCTTCTGGTGGCGCCGCTGCACGGAGCAGTCGCGCTCGCCCAGGTGCACCACGTTGCCGTGGGCATCGGCCATCACCTGGATCTCGACGTGGCGGGCGGCCATCACCGCGCGCTCGATGAAGATGCGGTCGTCGCCGAAGGAGGCCAGCGCCTCGCGGGCCGCTCCCTCGAAGGCCCGCGGCAGCTCGGCCTCGTCGTGCACGACTCGCATGCCCTTGCCGCCACCACCGGCCGATGCCTTGACCATCAGCGGAAAGCCGATGTCCGCCGCCACTTTCTGGGCCGCAGCGACGTCGTTGATATCGTCGGCCCCGGGCACGACCGGCACCCCGGCGTCGATCATGGCGCGGCGAGCCATGACCTTGTCGCCCATGACCACCATGGCTTTGGCGGGCGGGCCCACGAAGGTGATGCCCGCCTTCTCGCAGGCCTCGACCAGCTCGGGCCGCTCGCTCAAGAAGCCGTAGCCGGGGTGGATCGCATCGGCGCCGCTTTGGAGCGCGGCCTCGATGATCTTGTCGGTGACCAGGTAGCTCTCGCGTGCCGCGGCTGGCCCGATGCAGTAGGCCTCGTCGGCGTCGAGCACATGGGGCGAGCCTCGATCGGCCTCGCTGTAGACCGCGACGGTCCCGATCCCGTGCTCACGGCAGGTACGAAATACGCGGCGAGCAATCTCGCCGCGATTGGCAACCAAGACCTTACGAAACAGAGGAGAACTCATGCGCCGGGCGCAGGTGTACCAGACCTGACGCCCGCCGTGGCCTCCGCCGGAAGTGACGAAGCAACGGGTGTGAAGCCCGTTGCCCTACGGAGCGGCTTCGCCGTCTTCGCTCGCGAGGTCGTCCTCGCCCTCGAAGGCTTCGCCGTTCTCGTCGGTCTCGGTGAAGCCCTCGCCCGTGCCTTCGGCGGCCTCGCCATCGGCGTCGTCCGGGTTGGCCTCGGCGTTCTTCTTGGCCTGCTTGTTCAGCGCCTCGGGATCCGCCTGCAGCTCCTCGACGTCGCCGTCCGCTTCGTCGTCGTCGTCGTCGTCGTCGTCGAGATCTTCGTCTTCGAGGGCACGCAGCGATGCCGCCTCGAGGAAGGTGTGCTCGCTGGTCGTGACCCGAAGCTGACGGCGCTGCTCCTCGATGAAGTCGACCATGGTGCTGGCGACTTCCTCTTTGTAGCGAACGCGATCACCGGCCACCTCGCGCAGCGCGGTGACCCCCTCTTTGTTGTCACACTCGACCATCGCGCGGCCGCGGCCCTCGCTGAGCGCGCGGGCGCGCCGAGATGCGAGAATCGTGAGCGCGAACCGGTTGGGAACGCGGGCGAGGCAGTCTTCGACCGTGACGCGAGCCATGAGGCGCGGAGTATGGGTGCGAGCGCGCTTCGGCGCAAGCCCTACGACGAGCGCCCCCGCGCCCGTCTGAGGGGCACATCGGGGACGCGCGATGAACGCAGCCTCGCGAGACCCGCGGTCTACGCGGGCCGGGAAGCCACTACATCTCGACGAGGATTCGCTGGCCGCGCTCGCGCAGCTCCAGGCTGTCCTGGACCCACTTGATGAACTGCTTGGCCATGTCGCGCTGGAACTGGAACACGTCGGCCAGCTCGAGCAGCGCGTCCATCTCTCCCTCGACCAGCTTGTTGTCGGCCATCGCCGCGCAAACCGCTTGGTAATAAAGGAAGATGCGAGCTTCGCGGTGCTTGACCGCATGGGCCACGCTCAGCAGGTCGCCCGGCTCACCGAACTCCTTGCGAACGGCGTCGCGCTCCTCGGGCAGCAACATCATCTGCCCCATCAGCTCTTCGACGAAATGCCGCTCGCTGTCGGACACTTGGTTGTCGCGGGACGCCATGATGGCCACGGCGCGCGCCACTGCCACTTGCTCCTCGGGGGTGATGAGCTCTCCGATGGGAAAATCGAGCATGGTGGGAATCCGAGGCCGGACGATACCCCAAAAGCGGGTCGGGGGCACCCTGCCGGCGCCGACCGCCCGTGTGACCCCCCTTGCGGGCCGTTGCTTGACACCCCGCGAAGGCCGAGGGCAATAACGGATCGATCTCTGACAATCGAAGACGTGATTGGCGATGACGAACGTCCGTCCCCGCGGTCCAGCCGGCCGTGCCACGACGGATCTCGTCTTTGGGGAAGTTCGGGGCAGATCCGACGCGGCTCCCGCCACTGTAGACGGTGACGACGGTGCACTGACGCCACTGGACTCGTGAACGACGAGCCCGGGAAGGCGCACCCGAGGACGAACCGCGAGCCAGGAGACCTACGCGGTCACGTTGTCCCTGCCGAGACGGTGAGACGGGAGTCAACTCGCCATCTTGATCACGCCTTCCCAAGTTGCGGCGTTCGCCAGCTCGACGTTCGTCCGCCCCGCGGTTTCCGCCGCGATGCTCGCCCCGCCGGCCGCGGAGGCGCCATTGCCCTATCGAACCGTGGTCGAAAGCGCGCCCGCGGACGAGCCGAACGAGGCCCAGCGCGACCTCGATGCGCGGACCCCCGGGTTCGCGACCGCGGTCGACCTCGAGGACGAGCCCGGCTCCCGCCCCGGGGACTCGCTGCCCGAGGTCATCGCCCGCACCCCGGGGGCTACCGTGCGCAGCTTCGGAGGCCTGGGCCAGTTCGGCGCCGTGTCGCTGCGCGGCAGCAGCCCCCAGCAGGTCGCCACCTTTGTCGACGGGGTCCCGCTCACCAGCAGCGTGGCCGGGCTGGTGGACCTCGGCTCGATTCCTCTCGATGGGCTCGGACGCGTGGAGATCTATCGCGGCTACGTCCCGGTCGCGTTCGGCGGGGCGGCGATCGGCGGAGCCATCGATCTGAAGGCGAGTCCGGCGTGGCGTCGTCCGAGGCTCAGCCTGCACGCGGGCTTCGGCTCGTTCGGCACGCGGGAGAGTCGGGTCTCGTTGCGAGGACCGCTGGGGTCCGAAGAGCGCAGCGCGGGCGCCCTGACGGTGGGCTACGCGGGCTCGACCGGCGGCTTCCCGTTCATCGACGACGGCGGCACCCCGGATCTCGGCGGCGACGACGGGACGCGACGCCGCACCAACAACGACTACGACCGCGTGGCCGTGCACGGTCGCTTCGACCATCGCAAAGACTCGTGGCGCTTCGCCGTCCAGCAGCTCGTGCAATACAAGGCGCAGGGCGTGCCGGGTCCGGCCACGGCGCAGACCCGCGACGCACGGCTGGGCACGCTGGTGGGTCGCTCCGTGTTCTCCGCGCGGCACCACGGCACGGGAGGGCCCGGCGGGCGCCTCGAGTGGCTGACCGGTCTCGGGCTGCTGCATCAGATCCATCGCGACCCGCTCGGTGAGCTGGGCGTGGGCACCGACGACCAGCGGGTGCTCGGGATCGATCTGTACCTGTCCCCTCGCCTGCGCCTGCCGTTGTGGCGCGGGGCCTACCTCGGGCTCGTGGGGGACCACCGCACCGAGCACGTCGACGTCGATCAGCGCGCGCTCACGGCCGGAGTCTCGGGCGATGCCGGCCGCACGCGCCTGTCTTTCGGCACGGGGGTCGAGCTCGATCAGTTCCTCTTCGACGGCCGGCTGCGCCTGGTGCCCGCGTTTCGCGTGGATGCGCTCGACAGCCGCTTCGCCGCCCCGACGGGCGAGGGCGAGCAAGAAGACACGGGTCGCGACGTGAAGAATTTCGGCATCGCGCCGCGCGTGGGGGCCCGCGTTCGGCTCTGGCCCGGCATCGAGCTGCGCGGCAGCGGAGGCCAGTACTTCCGCCCCCCCACCCTCGCCGAGCTGTTCGGCAACCGCGGCTACATCATCGGTGAAGAAGGCCTTCGACCCGAGCGGGGACAGGCGATCGACGGCGGCCTCGTGGTCGACCGCTCCATCGCCGGACTCGGGGTCTACGCCGCGGTGGCCGGGTTCGCCACGTGGAGCGAGGACCTCATCCAGTGGGTCAGCGCGGGCGCGGTGGTGCGTCCGGTCAACGTCCGCGGCGCCCGACTACGCGGCGTGGAGAGTGCGCTGGCCCTGGTCCCGCGGCGACGGCTGCTCACGCTGCACCTGAACTACACCTTCCTCGACACCCGCAACGATGCCGACGACCCGGCCCAGCGCGGCGAGCCCCTGCCCGGTCGTCCTCGACACGAGCTGTTCGCCCGCGCCACCGCGGGCAAGGGCGGCTTCCTCGGTCGGGTCTGGACCGAGCCCCGCCTCCTCTACACCGTGGACGTGGTCACCGGGACCGCGCTCGACTCCGCGGGACGGCTGACCCTGCCCGCCCGCGTGGTGCAGGGCATGGGCGCCGAGCTGTCCCTGGGCCGCCGCGTGCACCTGACCTTCGAGGTCCGCAACCTGCTCGACGTCCGCACCACCACGGTGGTCATCCGCGACGTCGACGGGGCTCGGCCGCGCAGCACCGCGTTCCAAGATTTCCTGGGCTACCCCCTGCCCGGCCGCAGCCTGTGGAGCTCCGTCCGCATCGACTTCGGAGGGACGACATCATGAAGACCACGCTGCCCTGGCTGCTCCTCGCCGTGCTGGGCTGCAGCCCCTCGGACGTCGAGGACCTCGACCCCGACGCCATCCCCCAGACGGATGGTTCCGTGGTCCCCCCGGGCTGGCGAGCCCCCGCGAGCGCATGCCAGCTCGACCCCCCGGATCCGACGCGGCTCATCCTCACGACCACCGACTTCGCCACCGGGGCGGTCTCGGTGATCGACCTGGACAGCGGCGTCACCGAGACGGACGTCGCGGTGGGCTCGACCGACGCCATTCCCCACCCGCATGGTGAAACCGTCGTCGTGGTCCATCGCCACCGCATCGATCGCCTGGACGTGCTCAGCACCGACGATTGGTCGCTTCGAGCCCAGCAGCCCATCACCAGCCCCACGGGGAGCCCCAACCCCCATGGTGTGGCCCACGACGCGAGCGGGCGGGTCTACGTCACCACCTTCGCGGAGCCGGAGCTGCGCATCCTCGACGTCGGTGCTCCCCCGGCCGACGCGGAACAGGGCCGCATCGATCTGTCCGCGTTCGACGAGCGCGACGGCAACCCCGAGTCGAGCCTCATCGTCGCCTGCGGCCGCCTCATGATGGTGTTCGCCCAGCGGCTCGATGTCGGCTTCCGCCCTGTGGACACGGGGGCGCTGATCGTCGTCGACTCCGATGCGGGCGAGGCCCTCGATCTCGACCCCGCCACCGAAGAACCCGAGCCGCTCCCGCTGCTGGGCGGATGGGTGCGGCAGCTTCGCGTCGATCCCATGGACGCGAAGCGGCAGACGCTGCTCGGCCTGAGCACGGGCATCGAGCGCATCGAGCTTTCCACGGGCATTCGACGCTGGGCGCTGCCCCCCGAGGCCATGGCCGAGGCGGGCATCGGCGATCGCCTGCAGCCGCAGGCGTTCGACGTCGACGCGTCGGGCACCGTGGCCTACCTCGCCGCCTACGACCCCGATTTTTCCCAAATCCGGCTGTACCGCGCCGGACTCGACGGGGCCGAGCCCCGCGCCCCCGAACCGTTCAGCGACGGCTATGACTCGGTCGAGCGCACCCTCGAAGTGGTGGGCGACCGGTTGTGGTACGGCAGCACTCGACGAGGTGAACCCGGCCTATGGCTCTTCGATCTCAACGCCGACCCTCCGGCGGTCCTCGCCGGCCCCGTGCCCACCGGGCTTCCTCCCTACAGCATGGCGGCGATGCAATGAAGCGACGAACTTGGCTGCTCGTGGGGCTCTTGGCCGGCTTCGGTTGTGGCGATCCCGCGACCGAAGACGACGAAGGTCTCGACGGTGGCGCGGAGCTCGGTCCCGACTACGCGGCGATCGAGGGCAACTGCGAGGCCGATCCCGGTCGCCCCGCCGACCCCTTCATCGACTGCATCGAGGACTTCTCGCCCTCGGCCGACGCCGCGTTCGGTCACTCTCAGCTCCCCGGCATCATCGAGGGCCCCCCGATGGGCGCAGGGGAGATGGCCGGAGGCATGGACGTCATCTCGCTCGGCTGCGGCGGCTCGATCACCCTGGCCTTCGACGAACCCATGCCCACCGACGGCCCCGGGCCCGACTTCATCGTGTTCGAAAACCCCTTCGTGAGCGGCTCGACCACCTTCGTCGAGCCCGCCCAGGTCTTCGTCAGTGACGACGGGGAGCACTGGCGTTCGTTCCCGTGTGAGCTGGATGGCCAAGAGGGCGACGCGACCGGCTGTGCGGGCCTGAGCCCGGTGCTGGCCGCCGATGCCACCACCGCCACCAACCCGGACACGGCGGGCGGCGATGCCTTCGACCTGGCCGACGTGGGCCTGACCCGCGCTCGCTACATTCGCCTCGTCGATCGCAGCGAAGAGCACTACGGCTCGCAGATCTGGTGCGCCGCGGTGCCGGGCGGCTTCGACCTCGACGCCATCGCCGTCGTGGAGGGCACCGCACGATGACCGCCTGGAGTCGTCGCCGCGCCCTCGCGGCCCTCGGCCTGAGTCCGCTGTGGGCCAGCCCGCTCGCGTGCGGCCGGTCGAACGAGCGCCGAGCCGAGCCAGGCCGTCGCATCGCCTCGCAGACCGTCCTGAGCGACGAGGTCCTGTGGGACCTCGGCCATACCGTGCGCCAGATCGTCGTGGCCGTCAGTCCCATGGCCGACGACACGCGCTACTGCCGGGTCGCGAACCTATGGCCCCAGGACATTCCGCGGGTCAGCGGCAGCAGCGAGGCGCTCATCGCCACCGCGCCCGATCTGGTGATCCTCGCCAGCTTCACCGCGACCGAGACCCGCACCATGGTCGAGCGCGCGGGGCTGAAGACGCTGGTGCTCGATCGCTTCGATGGCTTCGACGACTACCGCGACAACGTGCAGCGCATCGCCGACGCGGTCGGGGCCTCGGACGAAGGCAAGACACTCGTCGCCCAGTTCGACGAACGACTCGCCACGCTGTCCACCGATCCGCCGAAGCGCCCGCAGGTGGTCAGCTGGACCGAGGGCAGCGTGCCCGGGGCCAACACCTCGTTCCACGACATCGCCGTCGCGGCCGGCTTCGAGAACCTGCCCGCCGTCCAGGGCAAGTCGGGACACCTGCAGGTGAGCGTCGAGGAGCTGGTCACCTGGGATCCCGAAGTGCTGGTGGTCCCCTGCGGCGTGGACGACTGTGACGCGGTCGCGGCCGAGGTCCGGGGCCGAGCCGGCCTGCGCGCGACCCGAGCCGCCCGCAACGGTCGCGTGGTCGCCATTCCCTCGCGAGACCTCTACAGCGTCGGCGCGGGTATGCTCGACGCGGTGAAGCGCCTGCGCGAACAGGGAGCCGGGTCCACGCCGTGAGGCCCTCGGTGGGATGGCTGGTCGCGGTGCTCGTCACCGTGGGCCTGCTGCTGGTCGCCATGACCACGGGCCCGGGCGACGTCGGCCTCCCCGACGTCTTCGCTGTGCTCGCCCACCACCTCGGCTTCGGAACCTCCGCCTCGGCGCCCATCCTCGACGCGCTGATCTGGGACCTACGGCTGCCGCGGTCGCTGCTCGCCGCGCTGCTCGGCGCCGCGCTGGGCTTCGCGGGCGCCATCACCCAGGGCCTGTTCCGCAACCCCATGGCCGAGCCGGGCGTGCTGGGCGTGAGCGCGGGCGCGGCCACCCTCGCCGTGCTGGGCTTCACCCTCGGGCTCGATACGGGCAACACCTTCGCGGTGCCCGTGCTCGCGGCGATGGGCGCGGGCGCGGTGCTGCTCATCCTGCTCGCGCTCAGCCGCGAAGGCGAGACCACCTCCCTGCTGCTCTCGGGCATCGCCCTGGGAGCCATGTGCGGGGCGCTGACCACCTTGATGCTCGCCGTCGACACCAGCCGCTGGGACCTGGGGATCAAGGTCGTGCGCTGGCTGATGGGCAGCTTCGAGGGCCGCAGCTGGGGGCACCTGCAAGGGGCGCTGTTGCCCCTGGCCGCCGGGTTTGCCGTGGGGGCGTGGCTCCGCCTCGATCTCGACGCGCTCCAGCTCGGCCAAGACACCGCCGCCTCGCTCGGGGTCGACCTGGTGCGGACGCAACGCTTGGCCTTGTTCGCGGTCGCGTTGCTGGTCGGGGCCGCCACCGCCTTGTCCGGGGTCATCGGCTTCATCGGGCTGGTCGTCCCCCACGTCGCCCGCATGCTGGGGGGTGCCAGCCATGCCCGGTTGTTGCCCTTGTCCGCGCTGGGCGGCGCGCTGGCCTTGCTCGTCATCGACATCGTCGCGCGCTCGATCCAGGGCTTCGTGCTGCCCCCGGGGACGATCACCGCGCTGGTCGGTGCGCCGTTCTTCTTGTGGCTGCTTCGGCGTCAGGACGGTCAGCCATGAGCTTGCAGACCAACGGCCTGGGCGCGCACGTCGGAGGGCCTCCCGCGCGCTGGCTCTTTCGCGAGCTGCAGCTGAGCATCGAGCCGGGGCAAGTCTGGGCGCTGGTGGGCCCCAACGGCAGCGGCAAGAGCACCCTGCTGCGTTGCCTGGCCGGCCTGCGGTCGCCCGCCGAAGGCACCATCTCGCTGCAGGGGCAGGCGCTCGAGCAAATGAGTCGCCGCGACCGGGCGCAAAAACTCGCCTACCTGCCCCAGCTGACGCCGCTGTACCACGACCTGCCCGTGCGACGGCTCGTGATGCTCGGCCGTGCGCCCCACCTGTCGCGCTGGCGCGGCCCCACCCGCGACGACGCCACGCAGGTCGACGAAGCCCTGCGCCGCGTCGAGGCCCACGACCTCGCCGACCGTCGCATCTCGACCCTCAGCGGCGGCGAGCGACAGCGGGTGATGCTCGCCCGACTGTTGGCCACCGGGGCCCGCGTGCTGCTGCTCGACGAGCCGACCACCGCCCTCGACATCGGCCACGCCCTGCGCTTTCTCGCGTTGTGCCGCAACCTCGCCGCCGAGGGCACCGCGATCGTGCTCGCGATGCACGAGCTCGAGCTCGCCCGACGCTATGCCGACCAAGCCGTGTGCCTGGGGCTGTCCCCCTCCCCCGCGCATCGACTCGGCCCCGCCCCGCAGGTGCTCGGCCCCGAGGTCCTCGGTCCCCTCTTCGACGTCCAGGTGCGCGAGCACCCCGACGGCCTATCGTTCTACACGCCCGATCAGCGACAGACGGACCGGGGCATCGGGTCGTCGGGCGACACGTAGACGTCCTGGCAGTAGGGGCCGGGGCTGTCGGGGTTGTCGACCTCGAAGCAACAGGCGATTCCCGAGCCGGGCAGCGGGCAATCTTCGCCCTTCTTGCGGCAGCAAAGCTGCTCGATGTCGGTGCGCTCCTCGAAGCCGCGACACCCCGGAGAGCACCCCACGATGGGCCGTAGGCCATCCTCGGGGTTGTCGTAGCACACCGACTTGGGCAGAGCCTCCAGCACCCGAGCGTCGTTGAAGACCCCACCATCGCACCACTCGGGCAAGCTCTCGTTGTTCCGATCGTCGAGCGACACCGCGCCGTCGAGCACCCCGTTGCCGCAGAAGTTGCAGGCCTCCCGGTTGTAGCGGCAGTCCTCGAGGCAGCGGCTATACGAGCCCCCGGCGTAGGTCCGGCCCGTGTTGCCCAGCGGAGGCAGGTCGACGCAGTTGCGCACCACCGACAAGTCATCGATGTCGTTGGGGTCGCACTCCTCGCCCTCGTCGCGATCACCGTTGCCACAGGCCGCACAGCGCGAGTCATCGAGCACGCAGTCGCTGCACTGCATGAACCCGACCCCCGAGGGACACACCGCCCCGCCGATGTCGTTGCCCTCGCACTCCTCGTCCGCCTGCGGATCGATGAAGCCGTCTCCGCACACCGCACAGTCCGCGAGCGTGACCGGCGTGCTGACGAAGCGGCACGTGGTGGGGTCGCAGGCGGCATGGCCCTCCGGGCGACCGAGGTTGCGACACGGCTCGTTCAGCGAGTCGGAGTTCGCCGGATCACAGTCCTCGTTGACGTCGACATAGCCGTCGCCACACGCGATGTCGTCGTCGAGCTGGAGGAAACACGACACGTTCGAGGCCACCATCGCTGCCGCCAGCACCAGCAGCCAGGGTGCCACCCGCAGGCCCAACCATGGGCCGCGATGTTTCGCGGCGCGCATGGCTGGCGTGTTCGGCATCCGCCACAGAGTAGCGCAGTCGGCCTGCGCGACCGCCCGGGCGCCGCCGCTCAGTCCTCTTCCGGGGTCGGATCCGGGCTCTCGACCACCTGCACGCCCAGGTGCCCCCGCGCCAGCAACGAGTCGCCGCTGTTCGCATCGATCACCCAGCCGCCGTCATGCGCCGCTATCGCCAAGCGCTTGCCATCACTGGACCAGTCGAGATCGTCGAAGCCGGTCACGCCGCGGCTCCACACCTGCTCGCCGCTGCGACTGTCGTAGAGGCTGACGGCGAAGCGGTCGAGGAAATCGGCCCGGCTGAACTCGATGAACACGTCGGAGCGATGCACCAGCTGCACCACCGCCACGCGTTCTCCGGCGGGATCGGGCACCACCGAGCGCAGAAAGCCACCGCGGAGGTCGAAGCGAAGCGGCTCGCCCGTCCCGGCCACGTGCACCACGGGCGCGCTTCGATCGCTGGCGACGAAGGTCCGCGAGTCGCCCAGCTCGAACAGCGCCTCCACGTCCCGCCCTCGGACCTCGGTCAGGCCCAAGCGCTCGAGGATGACCTGGCTGTCTCGCGTGTGGCTGCCCAGCTCGGGCCACTGTCCGCGCTGCTGCGAAGGGATGGTGGTCGTGGCCCCGAAGCCGCCGTGGGTGACCTCGACGACCTGAAACTCGGACGCGGAAGAGTCCCCGATAATGGCCAGGCGACCGCCCTCGAACCCGTCCCGACGGAAGTCGGCCGCCACCAGCTCGCCGTTGCGGAACGTGTCGTTGGTCGAGATCACCTGACCATCATCGAGGCCGACGATCGAGAGTCCTCCGTCGGAGCCCAGGGCGAAGATGCGGTCGTCGCCGAGGAACGCCAGCTCTCGCGGGCTGGGAATCTCCCGCGGCAAGACCCGCGCCTCTCCGCTGCCGACGGACTCGACCGCCACCGTGCCCCGAGACGTGCCCCATGCCACCCGCGTGCCGTGCTCGTCGAGCGCGACCGTGGTGGGGAGCATGCGCTCACACTGGATCTCGACGAAGTTGGGCTCGTCGAGCGGGTCGAGGATCAACGACTCGGGGGTGGGCACCGCCCGCAGCCCGGAGACCACCGTGGATTGACTACGCAGGGTCCGAGTCGACGCGGCCAGGCCGACCTCGCGCAGCGGCACCGGGGTCACGTCCTCGATCTCCTTGCGATCGGTCGAGCCCTCCCATTCGATGGCCGTGCTGCGCTCGAGCCAGAACCCGCGCCCCGTGCCGCTGTCGACCAACAGGCGCTCGTCGTCGACCCAGTGCATCCGGGGCAGACGCTTGTTGTCGAGCTCCCCCACCAGCAGCGTGCGGGCGTCGGTCTCGAGGTCGATGAACTCCACCGAGAAGCGACCGTCGCGGGTCCGAGGCTTGCGAAGCGCCGCCAGGGTGCGCCCATCGGGAGACAGGCTCATGTCGTTGCGGTTGGGCCCACGATCGATGACCACGGTGCGCGCGTCCCCGACGATGGCCAAGCGGTCGTCGCGAAGCTCGATGGGCTGCACCCGAGTGGGTCCCGCCAGCACGGCCATGATCGACGGGTCCTGACCCGGCAGCGCCGAGACCCGCAGCTGCCAGGGCACGAAGCTGGCCTGATCGATGGTGGAGACGACCCCACCGGTTCGATCGAGCAACGTGATGGAGTGGTCTCGCGCCAGCGTCAGCACCCGAGTGCCGCCGTCGATGACGTACAGCTCGAAGTGTGGCTGGGTCGCCGGGAGCTCGAACAGCTCCGTCATGCGGGCGCCCTTGGTCTGCTCGTCGACCTCGACGCGCGCCACCCGAACTCCGCCTGCCGTGTCGATGAAGCCGACCACGAACCCACCGTCGTCGGCGCGCGCCAGCGACATCCATGCCGGCTCTTGCACGGGCAACGCCAGCGGCGTGCCGACGTCGGCCGACCGAAGCTTCGGCCACAACCGGACGGTTCCTTCGGTATCGAGGGTCAGCGCCGCCTCGGCCCGATGGTCGAGTACGATCTCGGTCATGTCCGCGCCGTGCAGGCTCCGCGCGAGCTGCAGGACGTCGTCCTGCAGCTCTTGTTCGGGTGCGACCGGAGCCGCCGTCACTTCGGCGGGAGGTTGGGAAGGCTTGGCGGGGTCGCCTGCTTCGGTGCTTCGGTTGGCACAGGCCGAGCTGGCCAGCAGAGCCAGGCCGATGGTGAGCGCGCTGCGAGAGAGATGGTTCGTGTTCATGGCGGTGCTCCTCGGTTCGGCGGCTCAGAGGGTTCGCAGGTACGCGCTGAGGTCGGCGATCTGGACTTCGGTCAGCGAGTCGAGGTCCGCCATGTCGTGGATGGTGCCGCGATCGGTGAGCAGGGTCCGCAGGTCGCCCGCGCTGCCGTCGTGGTAGTAGGGCGCGCTATGGGCCAGGCCGACCAACGAGGGGGTGTCGGTCTCCCCCGAAGCGGGTCTTGCCGATCGGGTACTGCTGCCCGTCGGTGAGCTTGTCGCCGTCGTGGCAGACATCGCAGGCCAGGTCCTTGCTGACGAACAGCTCTCGGCCGCGCGCCACCGCATCGGGTTCGGTGACCGTCGCGGGGCGCGGTGCGTTCATGCTCAAGATGTAGGCCCGTAGCGCGGCGAACTCTCGCCGACGCACCCGCTGCGACATGCCACCCAGGCGATCGACGGTATGCGACAAGCTCGCCTTGAGGTTGACGTCCTGCCCGTCCCACTTGTACGGCGCCGTGCCTTCGACCCGACCCGCCAAGATCGGCGTCTGCAAGATCGACTTGCCCAGTCGCCAGGTCAGGCCGTCCGCTCGTCCTTCGGGGTGACAGCTGGCGCAGGCGAGCACTCCATCGGTCGACATCCGAAAGTCTCGGCCGCGCCGAAACAGCTCGGCTCCCTGCTCGACCTCGGGCGAACGGAGGCTCGCGGCCAGCTCCGGCCCGTGGTGCCAGGGCGTCGGCGCATCCGAGGCACCCGCCTGCCGAGCCGCGACCCCGTCGACATCGAGCCGAATCAAGCGACGCGAGAGCTCGCAGTGCACCCACAGCTCTCCGCCGTCGAAGGTGAGCCCATCGACCCCGCACGCGTCTTCCGCTTGGCCACCGACCTGCGCGCTCCACTTCACGAACGGCGACTGCCCCGAGGCCTCGTGGATCGCCAACACGCGGTCGTCTCCGTAGCCGCCCACGAACAGCACGTCGTTGGCGGCCTCGTAGGACAGCGCCCGCGGTTGGTGCACCTCGTAGGTCGTGAACCCGGCCCGGGCCGAGGTCGTGCCCGCCCCCGAGATCATCGCGAGACGGTGGACCAGGGGAGGAATGGACACCTCACCGCCGCCATAGCTGTCCTCCATGTCTTCTTGCGGCCGGAACTTCATCTGCGGCGTGGCGAGCTGGTGCGGGGCCACGAGCAGGTCGTCGCCGACGAAGCCCACCGTGTAGACATTGCGAGCCTGACGACGGCCGGTATCCGACGGAACCTGGAAGCGGCTGCGCGCCTCTCGGAGCGAGGCCGTCGTGCTCCTGAAATCCTCGTCCTCTTCGGTCTCGATGTGCATGTGGTCGCGGGGCTCGAGGCTGTGCCAGCGCACCTGCTGCCCGTCGGAGGCCAAGTCGACGACCGCCAGCACCCCGCTGGACAAAAAGCCCACCGCCGCCCGACGCCCGTCGCTCGACACCGCCACGCCGCGGGGCTCGGCCGTCAGCTCGCGCCGCCACTGCACTCGAAGACTCGCGACATCGATCGCGACCAGCTGTTGGTCGGCCACGCTCGTCGCCAGCAGGGTCTTGCCGTCGGGCGTCAGGGCCAGCCCGTGCGGCTCCCGCAGGGGCAGCTCGCGAACAACCGCCAGCCCTTGGCCCTTCGCGTCGCCCGGATCCACTTGCACGACGCGATCCGCAGTCCGGTCCGCCACGAACACCAGACCCGCGCCGTCGTGCACCATCTCGCCGATGCCCTCGTGCAGGGTCAGCTGTCCCACCGGGTTGCCCTGCCGATCGCTGCGAATCACCGCCCCCGCATTGCGCTCGACCACCAGCAGACCGTGGGCATCGGCGATGACCGTC
This sequence comes from Myxococcota bacterium, assembly GCA_039028615.1. Taxonomy (GTDB): domain Bacteria; phylum Myxococcota_A; class Polyangia; order Nannocystales; family Nannocystaceae; genus Paraliomyxa. The sequence goes on from JBCCHT010000002.1 coordinate 59,957, forward strand.
CCGCCGTGGCTGCCCGCATGGGGCCCGACCTGCGGCGCCCGAACCGAGCCGACGACGTCACCTTCCGTGGCGAGGCTGGTCCGGGATGACCTCAGCCTGGGCTCGAACCCGTCCGCGTGTGCCGAGGAGATCCCTACGGCGAGCAGCAAACAGGAGGCGGCGGTGATCCAGACCCGGCGTGGCATGTCGGTCCCCAGACGTGTGAGGACCCAATTCGATTTCAACCCAGGGCCTGAATTCCACCAACTTCCCGCCCCGAAGCGGGCCTAGTGTAGTGAGTCTGCAATCCGCTTCGAGAGAACGCCGTCAGCGCGGGCCGTGCCAAAGCGCGAAGAGGGCGTTCATCGGGTATCTCTCGAAGCGGATCGCAGACTCGACACACTAGTGCCAAACAGCGCTCTGGAGGCGTTCAGCCGCCGTCCGACGAGTCGAGCGCGGAGCCACTGCTGCTGCTCTCGCTGCTGCCCGTGCCCGTCGTCCCCTCGTCGCCGCCCGAACTGCTGCCCTCGCTCGATTCCATCGGCGGCGGTGCGTCGGTCGTGGCCGGTGGCATGGGCGAGTCCTCGCAGATGCACGGGCCCCGCTCCAGGCCGCTGTCCAGGCACAGCTGCGTCCCCGACCCGCCATTTGCGCACGTGCACGGCAGCGGCTCGCCCGCGACGCACTCCCCGAAGTCGATGGCCTGTGTCCCGCCCGAGTCGAGCCCGACCTCCTCCACGTTCTCCGACTGACAGCCAAACCACAGCGAAAGCCCCAGCGCCAATCCCCACACCACCGTTCGAGATGCGGGCACGGCAGCGAGACCATCGAGGGCAGGCATCACCCTTTCGATGTATCTGCCGCCGCCCGTGGGTGTCAACGAAGAACGCGCCCCGACCCGCCCGAGCGATCCCGAGCAGCGACGCCGAGACTCTCATGGAGTCCGAGATTGGGCCCGGCCCAGCGCCGCCCTTTTCGGACGAGCACTGGGCGAGCTCGACTCCCGATGCGCGTCGATCAGACCTTCACGCGCGGCAAGAAGCGACCGCGCCGCTGCGAGTGCTCTTGCAGCAGCGGCTCGAGCATCTCGGTGAGGAACTCGTCGACCTGCTCGGGCGCTCGCCCGACATAGGCCGCCGGCTCGATGACGTCGTCACGCACGAAGGGCCCGAGCTTGTCGTCGCCGCGCATGCGGTCGAGCAAGTCGTTGCTCGCCCCTTCTTGCTTCATGCGCCGCACGGCTTCGTGGCTGTGCACGCGCACCCGCTCGTGCAGGTCCTGGCGGCTCTCGCCCCCGCGCACCCCGGCCATGATGACGTTCTCGGTCGCCATGAAGGGCAGCTCCTGCTCGAGGTTCGCCCGCACCACCGCCGGGTGCACGATGAGCCCCGCGGTCACGTCAGCGAGTAGATTGAGGATGGCGTCGGTGGCCAAGAAGGCCTCGGTCAGCACGAGCCTTCGGTTGGCGCTGTCGTCCAGAGTCCGCTCGAACCACTGGTTGGCGTGGGTCTGCCCCGGGCTGGTCGACAGCGACAGCACGAAGCGGGCGAGGCTCGAGACCCGCTCGCTCCGCATGGGGTTGCGCTTGTAGGCCATGGCCGAGGATCCGATCTGGCTCTTGCCGAACGGCTCCTCCACCTCGCGCTCGTGCGACAGCAAGCGGATGTCGCCCGCGAGCTTGGCCGCCGACCCACACAGGTCGGCCAGCGTCGACAGCACCCAGGTGTCGAACTTACGCGGGTAGGTCTGGCCGCTGACCGGCACCGAGTGCGAGAACTCGAACGAGGCGGCGACCCGGCGATCGAGCTCGCGTACCTTCTCATGGTCGCCGTCGAACAGCGCCAAGAAGGAGGCCTGGGTCCCGGTGGTGCCCTTGACCCCGCGGAAGGGCAGCCGCTCCCGCAGCGATTGCAGGCTCTGGAGGTCGAAGGCCAGGTCCTGCGCCCACAGGCACGCCCGCTTGCCCACCGTCGTCAGCTGTGCCGGCTGAAAGTGGGTGTAGGCCAGGGTGGGCAGGTTCCGGTACTCCCGAGCGAACCCCGCGAGCTGATCGATGACGGTGAAGAGCCGATCCATCAGCAGCTCGAGCCCGTCCCGCATCATCACCAGCTCGGCGTTGTCGGCGACGTAGCAGCTGGTCGCCCCCAGGTGGATGATCTTCTCGGCCTCGGGGCCGACCCGCTCGCCGTAGTGCTGCACGTGGGCCATGACGTCGTGGCGCAGCTTCGCCTCGAGCTCGGCCACCCGCTCGAAGTCGACCTCGTCGCGATGGGCAACCAGCGATTCGATCTGAGCGTCGGTGATCGGCAGGCCGAGCGCCTGCTCTCCGCGCGCCAGCGCAATCCAGAGGTCGCGCCACAACTTCACGCGACGCAGGTCGCCGAAGTTGTCGACCATGGCGGCCGTGGCGTAGCGAGTGGCCAGGGGACTTTGGTAGCCCGACATCGCGCGGAGGATAGCCCTGCCGCCCTGCGCAATCCTCGCAGCCTCGCCCCTGCCGCTCACGCCCCCAACCCCATGAAATCCCAGGCAGTTTTGAATAACTTCGGCAGTGGGCGAAACCAAGCGGAATAATGCCCGGGGCCACGGGTTGGGCGGGACGAGACAACGATGGACACAGCCGCACGGCAGGAGTTTGAAAAAGTCGCCCTTCCCCACCTCGACTCGCTCTATGGGGCAGCCCTCCGACTCACCCGCAACCCCTCGGAAGCCGAGGATCTGGTTCAGGACAGCTTCGTCCGGGCCTATCGCTTCTGGCACACGTTCAAGGCCGGAACGAGCATCAAGGCCTGGCTGTTCACGATCCTGCGGAACACGTTCATCAACCGCTACCACCGAGGCAACCGCCGCCGTACCGCGCGGCACGACCTCGAGGCCCAGCTGAACTCGCTGGGTACCGACGCCGCCGTCGCCCGCACCACCCCGCAGTTGCCCGGGCCCGAAGCCGCCGTCTCCCAGCAGGTCACCCGAGACCGCATCTACGCCGCTCTCGAGTCCGTCCCCGAGGACTACCGCGCCGCGGTGATGCTCGCGGACCTCGAGGGGCTCGCCTACAAGGAAATCGCGGAGATCATGGACTGCCCCATCGGCACCGTGATGAGCCGCATCTACCGGGGCCGTCGTTTGCTCGCCAAGCTGCTCAAGGATCACGCAGCGGAGCTCGGCCTCATCGACCCCGACGAAGAACTCGCCCGCTCCGCCAAGCGCTCGGGCAAGACCGTCGATCTCGAGACCTACCGTAATAAGCGAGGGACCGCATGAGCTTGAAGGACATACGCTCCGAATGCTCCGATGTCGCCGGGCTGCTCCAGCCCTACGTCGACGCCGAGTTGACCCCCGACGAGCAAGTCGTCGTGGCCACCCACCTCGAAGACTGTTCGGGCTGCCGCGCTGCGGTGTCGGAGCAGGCCTGGGTCCGGGCGACCCTCCAGGGCGTCGAGCGAGAAACTGCGCCACAAGCGCTCCGCGCCAAGGTCCTGCTGGCCCTCGACGAAGTCGACCAAGAGCAGGCAGCCGAGGCCGCGGCCAGTGCACCCCCGGGGTTGGGTACCCGCATGTGGGCGCGGCTGCGAGACCTCGGCCGCGGAGGCCTCATCATGGTCCCGGCCGGCGCGGTCGCAGTGGCCCTGTTCTTCATGGCTCAGGAGGGCCTGGTCACCCCCGAGACCCCCGACGTCGCCACGGCTCCGGGCTACGGATTGGGCTCTGCCATCCTTCCCGGTGCGGAAGCCAGCGTTCCGCATGCCGACCAAGGCCTCAACCGCGCGATCGCCGAGCTCGAGCCTCAGGTGGGCTTCCTTCCGCAGGTCGCCACCGGAAGCAAAGCCGCCGACGATCCTCAGCTCGTCGGGGCGAGCCTCGATGAGCGCGGAACCGAAGCCCCCGCGGCCCGGCTCCGGTACCAGCTTTCCGGGGGGCAGCACGTCGTCGACCGCCAGCTTCCCGCGCAGGCCTTCTCCCCGCGGGGTGCCACCTACGACGTCTCTGGACGCTCGTACCACCTGCATTTCGACGACGCGGGCCAGCCCGTGCTGTCGTTCAAGGTCGGAAGCGTCGGGCACATGCTGGTCCTCGAAGGCGCGGTCGTGCGGCCCGAAGACCGCGATGCCGTCGGCCCGAAGCGACCCCACTACGATGTGCTGCTCAAGTTTGCAGCCCGCCTCGGCAACCACTGACGGCCCACGGGGTGAACCCGGCGTTGTCGGACTGCCGTTCGACCCCGGACGACCAGACCCGGGACTCCCCCGACCCAGACCCAAAGGAAGCCGGCCCCACGTGGCCGGCTTCCTTTTTCAATGGGTGCCCCCAGGGGCTGGTCTCGGCCGGGTCGAGACGATAGTCTCCGGTCCGTGTTTTCCGCGCTGATCATCGATGCCGACGAAGCTGCCAACGCAAGCATTCGAGGCGCGTTGACCCCCTACGGGTTCGAGTTCACCGCAACACAGGATGCCTCGGAGGCGATGAGTCTGGCCAAGACCGCGACTCCAGACATCATCTTCTTGCGGGTCGAGCTTCCCAACGTCTCCGGCTTTTCGGTGTGCAACAAGCTGCGGCGCAACGACGAGACCAAGTACATCCCGCTGGTGATGTACGCCTCGGACGTCTCCGCCGACGTCTTCGATCAACATCGCAACCTCAAGACCCACGCCGACGACTACCTCAAGCTTCCGCTGGGTGACCAAGACCTGGTCGCCTCGGTCAGCGGCATCATGGAGCTGCCCGCGCCGGGCGTCGTCCAGACCGGCGCGCCCGAGGTCGAGATCGACGCGGGCGAGAGCCTCGAGGTCGAAATCATCGACGATGTCGTCGACCCCGGCGACAGCGTCGGCCTCGAGATGTCCGAGTTCGAGGACGAATTCGCCGAGATGGAGGACGCCTCCTCGCAGTCGCAGCCGGAAGGTCAGTCCGAGGACATCGCCGAAGAGATGGACGCGGCGTTCGACGGCCTGCTCGACGGGCCGACCCAAGCCGCGCCCGAACCCGAGCCCGAGCCCGTCGTCGAAGCGGCACCCGAGCCCGAGCCCGAGCCGGCACCGCCGCCGATCACCCAGGCCGCGCCCGAGCCAGAGCCCGAGCCCGTCGTCGAGGCAGCGCCCGAGCCCGAGCCCGAGCCGGAACCCTCGGCCAGCAGCTCCAGCAGCGAGTTCAAGGCGCAGCGCGAGGTCATCTCGCTCAAGAGCCAGCTCAACGCCAAGAAGCGCGAGATCCTCGCGCTGAAAGACGAGCTCGAAGGCCACGAGCGCGGGGTCCTCGACGCCAAGCACAAAAACCGCGAGCTCCAGACCCAGCTGAGCGAGCTCGAGGAGAAGCTGCTCGGCGCCGAAGAGCAGGTCATCACCGCGCACGAGCAAGCCGAAGCGGCCAACCGTGACAAGAACACGGTGCTCAAGCGCGAAGAGGGCCTCAAGCTGCGGCTCGAAGGTACCCAGAAGAAGGTCAAAGACCTCGAGACGGCCGGCGACGAGCTGCGCGAGCAGCTGAGCGAAGCGCAGGAGAGCGCACAAAAGAAGATCGCCGGGCTGCATCGCGAGCTGGAAGCGGCCGAGGGCGAGCTCGCGGCCGCGCGCCAAGACGCCGAGGACACCAGCAAGCAGGTCGACGAGATCACCTCGCAGGTCGAGGCCGCCATGGCGACCAACACCGAGCTGACCGAGTCGCTGAACCAAGAAAAAGAGCGCGCCACCGGGCTCGAAGAGCGCATCAGCGGCCTCGAAGGCGAGCTGAACACGGCGGGCGAGACCCTGGTCGAGGCCAAGCGCCAGGCCGAGCAGGACATCGAGGAAGCCAAGGCGGCCGCGGCCACCGAAAAAGAGGAAGCCCTGGCCGCGCAGGCCAAGGAGCACCAGGCCGAGCTCGAGTTCGAAGAGACCCAGCACCGCTCCAAGCACGACAAGATCCGCGAGGAACTCGACGCGGCGAAAGCCGAGCACGCCGAGACCAAGCTCGCCGCCGAAGGCGTCGAGTCCTCGCTGCGTGACGAGCTGCAGCGCACGCGCACCGAGCTCGAGCAGGCTCAGGCCGAGCTCGACTCGCGCAAGAGCAACGAGCACCGGGCCCAGCAGGCCCTCGCCGTCGCCCTTCGGGTGCTCGACGGGCAACCCACCCCGTGACTCGGGTTCACGGAGACACCGCCAACCTCAAGGCGAATCACGTTCGCCAGCTGCAGAAGCTGGGCGACCGTTCGATCACGCCCGATCAGTTGGTTGGCCCCGCGCTCGCCCGCGACCTGCTCGACCTCGCCCACGAGGTCGGTCGCCGCATCGGGCTGTTCATCGATCGTCGCGGTCGAATCTCGAACGTCATCCTCGGCGATGCCCATAGCCTGGAGCTGCCCGAGTTCGACCGCGTGCGTGGTGTCGCCGGACGCCTGAGGGGCGTGCGGCTGGTCGTCACCCACCTGGTGCCCGAGCCGCTCGACCGCGAGGAGCTGGCCGACCTCGCCAAGCTCCGGCTCGACCTGGTCGCGGCCGTGCATCGCGGACCGGCCGGGATCGCGGTGGACATGGCCACCCTGAGCCCGCCGCCGCCCGAGGTGCTCGATGCCTTTCAGACGCGGGTGTGGACTCGGACTCCGCTGGCCGTCTTCACCCGGGCCATCGAGGGGCACGAGGAAGAGACCGACCTCCCCATCCCGCTGGTCCCCTACCTGCGCGAGCTCGAGGCCCAGCTCCAGGCCGCCACCGCCCGCGCTCGAGCCGAGGTCCAGGGCACTCGCTCGATGGTGCTGATGGTCCACGACGGCGGGCCACAGGTCAGCGCGCGCAAGGCCGAGCTTCGCGAGCTGTGCCGCACCGCCGCCGTCGGGTTGGTCGAGCTGGTCGAGCAGCGTCGTCGACAGCCCGATCCACGGAGCTTCCTCGGCTCCGGCAAGCTCCGCCAGGTGCTGGTGCGCGCGCTCGAGCAAGACGTCGAGCTGCTGATCTGCGACCCCGAGCTCTCCGCCTCGCAGGCGCGGACCATCGCCAACCAAACGGATCTGAAGGTCATCGACCGGACCATGCTGATCCTCGACATCTTCGCCAACCATGCCCGCAGCGCGGACGGCAAGCTGCAGGTCGAGCTGGCCCAGCTGCGCTACCTGCTGCCCAAGATGGTCGGCAAGGGCACGATGATGTCGCGGCTCATGGGCGGCGTGGGTGGTCGCGGCCCGGGTGAGACCAAGCTCGAGATCGATCGCCGACGCGCGAAGGATCGCATCGCCGACCTCGAGCGACGCCTCAAGCAGCTCCGCAAGCAACGCGACCAGCAACGGGCCCGCCGTCGACGCTCGCGGGTCCCGGTCGCCGCGATCGTCGGCTACACGAACGCGGGCAAGAGCACCCTGCTCAACACCGTCACCGGAGCCAAGGTCGACGCCGAGAACAAGCTCTTCGCGACGTTGGACCCCACCGTTCGACGCATCCGCTTTCCCATGGATCGCGAGATCGTCCTGCTCGACACCGTGGGCTTCATCCGCGACCTGCCGCCTGCGCTTCGCCAGGCGTTCTCGGCCACCCTCGAGGAAATCGCCGACGCCGACCTGTTGCTGCACGTGGTCGACGCCACCGACCCCGATCTCGACCAGCAGGTCGCCACCGTCGATGCCGTGCTCAGTGAGCTGGGCGCGGGTCGAGTGCCGCGGCTGGTCGTGTTCAACAAGTGCGACCGGCTCGAGCAGCATCCCCTCCCCGAGGAGGTCTCGCGGCTCGTCGGTCGGGACCAAGCCTTCTTCGTCAGCGCGCTCGAAAAGCGCAGCACCCGGGGCCTCATGGAGGCGATCGAATCGCACCTTTGGGAGCGGGGCCGGGTCGAGCGCCCCGAGCACGCCGCCTACATGACCCCAGCCGAGTACGACGGCTCAGCCGAAGAAGTCGGGGACCATGACGAGCAGCACGCCGAAGCCGAAGCCGAGCACCCCGAAAGCACCGAGGACGGCACCACGCCGGATGCGGGGCCGACCGCTGCGGGGGCCGAGCCAGGCGACCCCCTGGACGAGGGCGACGAGCGAGACGAAGGCGAGCAGATAGCCCACGGGGGCTGAGAGCGTAGCTCATATCTAACCACCGGGAGGCGGGACGTCGTAAGCTCGGGGAGGCTGCCCATGGACTCGCCCCCGCCCTTCTCTGCGCTGCCTCTCGACGAGCAGCTCCGGCAGCTCGAGGCCGCGCTCGAACGAGGCGAGGACCCGCGGCAGCTGCTCCGCACCTGCGCGGGGGTTCGCGACCATGCGCCGCTGGCCTGGCTCGCCCGACGACTGCTCGAGCGCGACTGGCTACGCGGGGAAGACGAGCGAGCGTGGACGGCCGGCTTCCTGCTCGAGCAACCGGAGACCGCGGTCGACCGCGTGCTCAAAGCCTGGGTCGGCGACGGCAGCTTCACCAAGCGCCGCGGCGACCCGCTGCAAGACACGCTGCTCGCCGTGTTGCAGCAGGTGGGCGTCGACCGGGTCTCGGTGATGTGCCTGGTCGACCGCGCCCTCAAGCACAACTTCAGCGAAGCCCGCGACGCTCACGTCGAAGCGCTCACCGCCCGCTGTGCCGAGGCGCTCGCCGCCGGCCGGGTGGACGACGTCGGGATCGACCAGCTCGCCCAGGTGTCTTCGCCCGGCATCGCGACCTTGCGAGCCCGCGCCGCCGAGCATGGCCCGCAGACGGCCGAGGCCCTCCACGAGACGCTGAAGCAGCTGGCGCGGCGGACCCTCGAGGTGTTGGGGCAGGCCCCCAAGGCAGTGTCGCAAGCCAACGCCGAGGAGCTGCTGTCCAAGCGCGTCTACACCGACCCCGGGCACTTCTTGGTCGAGCTGCTGCAGAACGCCGAAGACGCGGGTGCACGCACGTTTCGGCTGCGCTTCGGACCGCGACGCATCGAGGTCTGGCACGACGGCAAGCCCTTCGACACGCGCGACGTCGTGGGCGTGACCTCGATCGGCCAGACCACCAAGCGCAAGCAACAGATCGGGTTCTTCGGCGTCGGCTTCAAGTCGATCTACGAGATCACCGATCGGCCCCAGATCTACTCGGACGTCTACTGCTTCGAGATCGCCGACGTCTCGATTCCCAAGTCGCTCGCGGGCCGACCGAGCACGGTGTCGCCGGACGGCACCGTCTTGGTGCTGCCGCTGCGCGCCCCCGACGACCCCGAGCGCTCGCCCGAGCAGCTGTTCGGCAAGGCGCGCGACCTCGATGCGATCGTGCTGTTCACGCTGCGACGGATCGACGTCATCGATCTGGAGCTCGAAGCCGCCGACGGCACCATCACCAAGCACTCCGTGCACGAGCTGGCCCCCGACGAGCGCGGGGTGTCACGGATCCGCCAGCAGCCGCAGGGATGGGTCCGTGGCTACGCGGTGCACGACGCCGAGCACGTCTACCGCGGCGGGCTACGAGCCCCGGGCCGGGCCGATCGAACCCGGGTGATGGTGGGCGTTCGCGTCGACGAGGAGGGGGTGCCGCGAGCCCTCGAGCCCGACACGCCGACCGTCTACAGCTACCTGCCCACCGAGGAGCACTCGGGCCTGCGCTTCTTCGTGCAAGGGCACTTCGATGTCCCCGTCGACCGCGAGCGGGTCACGCAGGACTCGCGCTGGAACGAGTGGATCCTGAGTATGGTGCCGCAGGGGCTCGCGTCGCTGGCGGAGCAGCTCACCGCCGATCTGCCCGTCGAGACCCGGGCTCGCGTGGCGGAAGGCTTCCTGGGTGTCCTGCCCCTGATGAGCGAGCTCGGCTCGCCGATCTTCCGCCGCATCGTGCTGGGATTGAGGGCCGCGTTCGCGTCGATGGCCATCGTGCCCTGCGAAGACGGCTCCCTGCAGCCCGCCGCCTCCATCCTTCATACGGAAGAAGAGCTCGCCGCGCTCTACGAGGGTGAGCCGGTGCGGCTCGACGGCACCGTGCGCTACCTGGCGCTGCGGCAGCTGCCACCGCGGGCGATCGAAGTGGCCAGCATGCTCGGGGCGAGTCGGCTACGGGTGGGCGACCTGGTGGATGAACTCGATCGCTGCCTGTCCGAGTGCTCCGATGGTTCGCGCAGCGAGGACTCGGCCGCGCCCATCTTCCTGCGCGAGCCGACGTCCGCTCGGCTCGCGGCGTGCTACGAAGTGCTCGATGGCGCGGTCATGCGTCGTACCGGGGCCGGCCCGCGGCGACTCGCCGACCTGAGCACCATGCGACGGCTTCGAGCGCTGCCCCTCGTGCTCTCGGAACGCGAGGCCCTGTATCGACCCGGGTCGGCCATCGTGCGCGCCGACCCGGCGCTCCGGGAGATCTACGAGGGGCTGCGGGCGTTCGTCCATCCCGACCACGACGCCGCCGTCGACCCCGAAGACCCAGCTCGCGCCACGACCACCGCGTTCCTCGAGCGCCTCGGCGTGCACTGCCTGTCGGTCCGCGACCTCGTCGACGAGCTCCACTCGCAGCTCGGGTCGCGTACCGAGCCCATCGCCGACCTCGCACAGACCCGCTTCCCTGGCACGCCGCAGAGGCTCGCCGCCGCCATCGCCCTGCTCGCCGAGGCCTCGACCCCGCTCCAACGCCGCGCCGCTCGGCTGCCGATCTTTGCCGCGCGGGACGGCCGGTACTACCCCGCCGCGCGCAGCCCCAGCGATCGAAACGGCGTCCTGCTCTACGAGCCGGGCGGCATCGGGACGGCGCTGCTCGAGTACTACGGCCACGAGCGTCCGGTCTGTGCTCCCGACGAAGACGACCCCGCGCTGAGCCTGCTGCAGAGCGCTCGAACCCCGGCGTTGTCCCTCGTTTCGTTGGTGGCCGACCTCCGTGACCGCGCCCCTTCGCTGGACGACGATGCCCTCGAGCGGCTGCATGCTCTGCTCGAAACCCTGCAGGACGAAGTCCCCGACCGCACCCGCCGCGAGCTGGCCAAGCTGCCGATCTGGCCCGACACCCACGGTGTCCGGCGACCGCTCATCGGAGACGATGCGGTGCGGATCCCAGCTTCGCCTGCGATCGCAGCCCTGCTGCCCGCCCTGCCCCTGTTGCACCCTCGCGTGCTCGCCCGGACCCACGCCCGCGAGATGGGTGGGGACGTCGTCGGCATCGAGGCCTTGTTGGACGCGCTCGCCCCCGAGGCCGAGGCTCCCCTGCGCATCGAGCCGACGCCCGCCTCCGTCACCGCGGTGCTCGAGATCCTGCGAGAGGACAAGGACTCCATCTCGCCGCGCATGCGGGCGCGACTGGTCGAGGTCCCCGCCTTTCTGGACGATACGAACACGCCGTGCCGACTCGATCAGCTCGCGCTGGCCGAAGACGCATCGCTACGCCAGGTCTACGCCCACTGGCCCGCCCGGCGCTTCGTCGACCCCGAGTCCCTCAGCCGCACCGCCATCACCGAGCTGGATCTCGACGGCCGCCTCACCCGCGCCAAGACCGAGACGCTGGTCGACGACCTCGCGGGCGTCTCGGCGCAGCTCGCCGGTCGCGTGGTGCACGGCGATTCCACGGACGAGCCTCTGCCCTTCGTTCACGACGGTGAGCACCTGCGCTCGGTCTTGCAGTACTGCGCCGCGCGGGCGACTGCGCTGCCGCGTGCCGCCCTGTTGCGCCTGTGCCAAGTCGCGATCATCCCCGATACCCAGGGTGCGCTCGGGCTGCTCGGCGATGCGCGGCGCCCCGACACCGGGTCCGAAGTCTACGCCTGCGCCCCTTCGCTTCGACCGACCTTCTCGCTGATGGGCAGCCGAATCCTGGCGCCGTGGGCCGACGAGATACTCGGCCCGCTGCTCGAGGCGGCGGGTCGCGAGGCGCTCGACATCGTGGCTCTGGTCGCTCGATTGAAGGCGCTGCCGCCCGTAGCCCCGAGCGAAGAGCGAGCGCCCGCCCAGACGCCCGAGGCGCTCGCGATCATCCACCAAGCACTGGTCGAAGGGGCCTCCGTCCTCGCCCATCATCACCCGCCCGAGCCACGCCCCGGCCTCGCCCCCAGCAGCCGAGTCTTGGGCGCACTCGCGATCTGGCCGACCCGCGCGGGTGGGGTGACCACGGCCGAGCACGTCGTCGACGACGATGCCCTGCAGACCCTGCTGCCCACCACTGGCCCAGCCCGACAGCGGCTGAAGGCGGCCACGCTCGACCCCGAGGCGACGGTCCGACTACGCGCGCTGGCTCCGTTGGTGGTGCCGACGTCCGCGTCGCACTTCGTGGCCGAGCTCGTCGAAGCCATGGCGCGACCCGGCCTGCCGCTGCATGAGCAGGACCCGATGCTCTCCGACCCGCTCCGGTTGGCGCAGCTGTATGCGTTCATCGGCCCCGACGCGCCGGTTCACCCCGCGGTGGACTCGACCGGTCGCCTGCGGCTGCACCCGCTGGTCCGAGCCCTGCCCGACACCGTCGCGCTGGCCGAGGGCACCGACCTGGCCGAGCGCCTGCTGCACCCGGCCATGGCCACGGCCCTGCCCGAAGACCTGCCCTTCGACTCCTTGCGCCCCGATGAGCTGGTCGGAGCCCTCATCGGCGATCACCTCGATCCGGGGCCCATGCAGGAGCACCCGCGGCTGACCGATGCCAAGCGACGGCAGCGCTTCTACGCCTGGCTGGTCGACCACGAGTCGGCCGTGTTCACCGATCCCGACGCCCGCGTTCGACTGCGCTCGCAGCCCTTGTTTCCCACCGACCGCGGCACCTTGCGCTCGGCCGATCAACTCGTGGTCGACCCCGATCTGCCGCAGCTCGACGTCGACTGGACGCCGCATCCCGAGCTCCCGGCCCAGACGCTGAGCCTGCTCGTGCGCCACCTGGGGATCGGTCGGCCTCCCGTCGAGGATCTGGTCGCCGATCACCTCGCCCCCGCCTACCGCACCGCGGCCGCGCGCGGCGATGGCCCGGGCGCGGCGCGGCTGCTCGAGTACCTCGCCCGCTCCACCTCCAGCGTCCCCGGGTCGTTGATCCAAGCCTTGATCTCGATCGAAGGCCCCGCGCTGGTCGAGGGCTCCCATGGTCACTTCGTGGATGCGACCGGCCTGCTGCTCCCGCCCACCGAGCTGGTGACCGCCGTCGAGTCGGTGTTCGGGACCAACCATCCGCCGCCGCATCCCCGCCTCACCGAGGCCACCCATGGGCTGCTGCGTACCCTCGGTGTGCCTTCCGTGCCCCCGCATGCGTGGGTCGCCGAAGCGATGCGCGCGGGCGTGGCCTCGGTCGCCGCCGCGTCGGGCCTGGCCCTGCTGGTCGCCTACCTGCACCGCGACGATCCCGAGGGCACGCTCGAGCAGCTCCCGCTCACCGAGGTCCCGTGGCTGCTCGACGGCAACGGCATCACCCGACGACCGAGCGCGCTGTTTCACTGGACCGCCGAAGTGCAGGCCCTGGTCGGCGAAGACCCGAGCCTCTACCCCGCGCCACAGATAAGCCGCATCGTCGGTGAAGCCCTCATGGCGCGCCTGGGGCTACGTAACGTCTCCGACGTCCGCCTGCCCGAGGTCGTCGCCCACATCGACGCCAGCCGTAAACGCAGCGCCCCCGTGCCCTTCCGGGTGTACCAGTGGCTCGAGCGCGGCCTGGTCGAGGGCTGGCTCGACGGCGCTCAGCTGCGCGCGAGCTTGAGCGACCGCGCCTGGATCTGCAGCGACGACGGCGAGTACCACCCGCATGCCCGGGTGCTCGGCGTTCGGGCCCTCGAGCAGTTCGGCCAACGGCGCGGCTACTGGGAGCGCGGCCGCCAGCAGTGCCCCGCCCTGTGCCGCATCTTCGCCATCGCCACTCAGGTCGACTCCACTGCTCTCCTGGCCTTCTTGGAGGAAGTGGCTCACGACGCTCGGCTGAAGGGCGACGCTTCGCTGCTCGCGGACGAGCCCGCGCTGCCCCGCATGCTCCTGCGAGCCTACGCCGCGCTCGGAGCCGACGAGGAAGCGCAGGCGGGTGGCCTCGTGCTGTGCCGTCAGTGTGGCGGGGAAGACTCGGGCGCCCTCGCGCTTCGGCCCTTCGAAGACCCCCTGGTCCTGCGTAGCGACGCGCCCGCGCTCGAGGCGATGTTCTCCGCCGCGGGTACCTTCTTCGTCGCCGCTCCTGGTTCTCTGGAGGACCGCGCGGCCATCGACAGCTACTACCAACGCGGCGGCCTGGCCCGCTTGCGCGAGACCTATGAGGTCGAAGTCGTCGACGACGGCGAGGATCTCGGCACCCACTACCCCGAGCCCATTGCCGCCCTCCGGGTCACGCTGCGCGCCCTGCTGTCCACGTTGCCCCGCGTGCAGCTCCAGCGAACCCACCTGAGCTCCGAGGCCTGGGTGCACACCACCCGCCTCGCCCCGCTCGCCCGCGCCGGTTCCATCCGCGTACGAGCAGGACTCGAAGTCGACTACGTGCTGCCGCGAGTCGGCCGCGCTCGCGCTCAACGCATCGCCGTCTACGACCCGAGCTCGCGGGCGCTACTCGTCGACACCCGAGTGCTCATGGATCCCGCGGGCACGGTGACCGGCTTGGCCCAGGGCCTCATGGCCTGCATCTACGACGGGCCAGGCGAAGACCAGCTCGTCGACATCGTGGAGATCCTACTGCGCCTGCGCTCGCGCGAGCGCATGGACGACTACCTCGACCAGCGCTTCTTCCCCACCGCGGACGAGGGCGACCAAGAGCCCGGCAATCAACTGGCCGCGCGCGTGGGGGAGCTGTTCGACTACGGGCTCGACCGACGCCTGGTCGCGCGCTTCGAGGCGCTCGCCGGTCGCTCGCTCGACCGCTGGCGCGACCCCGCCGTGTTCGCCGATCTTCCCGACGATCAAGAACAGGCCGTGCGCACCGTCGTCGGTCGCATGCTCGCCGCCATCGAGCTCGAGGACGCGCCGCAGCCCCTGGTCGAGGCCTTGGCTCTGCTGCTGTCCGCCCGCTCGCTCAGCGACGTCCCGGCCGGGCTACTCGCGCCGCAGGCCCAGCGCCTCGAGCCCAACCTCAGCGACGAGGTCGGCCCTCGCCCCGCCTCCCATCGCCCCGAGGGGCGCAGCTCGGCCTCGGCCCCATCGGCTGGCGATGCCGGCGGAAGCCCGCTCCAGTTCGACTCGGGTCCATCCAGCTTCGATCCCGATAGCGACGACATCCCCTCCCTCGCCGAGCTCGAGGCGCGCCTGGCCGAGCTCACCGGGCAACGCGACGGCTCCGCCCTCGGCGACGACGCCTCTCCGCACCGCTTCGTCATTCCCTCCACCACCGAGCCCTCGGGTACCGCCTTTCCCATCGCCGATGGCGACGACCGGGAGCCCGAGCCCGTTCACGATCCGCTCGACGCCCCTGCCCCCGAGCAGAGCGGTGGCTTCTGGCAGCGCATGGCTCGACGCCTCGGCCTCACCGAGCCCACCCACGAGGAACCACCGCCCGCGTGGGCCGAGCCCGGTGCCAACGTCCTGGGCCCGAGCAGCCATATCGGTCCTCAGCTGTGGGTGCGGGGCCATACCTTGCGCGAGATGGCCACGCAGCGCGTCCCCATGGGCTTGCTGCATCAGCCGCAGGTGCTGCCTTCGCCCTACCGCTACGTCGTGCACACGCTCGGGGTCATCTTCGATCGCCAGAGCCAGCGCTGGCACCCGCAGTCCTTGCCCGGGCTCAGCGGGCTCTACGACGGAGAGCGCACCGGAGCCACCGTCTCGTTCGCGGGCAGCCTCAGCCCGGGTCGCAGCGTGATCCCAGTGCCGCTGTTCGGCGACATCGTGCGCATGGAAGTCGTAGACGCCAACCCCAAGCTCGTGCGACCGCTCGGTCGCATCGAAGGCGGCAGCGCGGTGGTGGAGGTCGACGGAGGCCGAGCGATCGACCTACGCTACGAAGTCGAGCTGCGCCGCCCCCCCACGCTCACCGAGAGCCATGTCGAGGGCTGGCCCACGCCTCGCCCCACCGTGCCTCGCCACGAGCTTCCCCGCCCCGTTCGCGACTGGATCGATCGCAACGCCATCCCCGAGCGCTGCGCCTGGGAGCAGGCTCGCCGCGCCGAGGCCTTCGTCCAGCGCAACTACCTCTACGACCTCGAATTCCGCGAGCGCCCCGAGGTCGAGCGAGCCGCCCGCGACCTCCGACCCGGCGTCGGCAATCACCACCTCACCCTGCTGCATGCCAGCGCCGACGCCCAGACTCTGGGTCGCGGCGTCTGCTACGAGCTCAACGTCCTGGTCGCCGAACTCCTGCGCCACCTGGGCGTGCCCACCATGATCGCCACCGGCTGGATGCTCGACGAAGGCTTTGCCGACCGACCCGACCACCTGTTCGCCCTCGCCGTCCTCCCTTCTGCCGCCGGTCCTTGCTTGATGCCCCTGGATGCCGCCACGGGACCACGTGGTCCCGTTCGCCCCCTCGCCGGCTCGCAGCCTCCCACCGTCGACCTCTCCCCGCGGCGGCGCCCCTCGATCCTCGAGCCCGGCGGTGGCTGGGGTGGTCGCATGTTGCCGGGACCCGAGCGCGAAGTCGCCGTCGACGAGCACGTGCATTCGTTCCATCGCTTGCTCCGAGACGAACTCGACCGCGAGCGCGATGCTCTGTATCGATTGCTCCGCATTGCCGAGGCCGCCCGCGGCACCGAACCCACGCCACGCCGGGATGACGAGCAGCTCTCCGACCTACGCGCACGAGCGATTCGAGCCCTGGGCGATCCCGCCCGACTCGCCCCGATGCTGGCGATCATTCGTGGGGACTACGATCACACGGAGGCGGTGCCCGACGTCGTGCAGGCGCTCGTGCGAGATGGGCTGGCCACCGTGCAGAGCCGACCGAGCTACCGCGTGCGACCAGCCGATGAAAACCACTGAGCTGACGCGTCCTAGCCTGCCGGAGCGGTGGCGTCGTCCTGCACCGCTGCGCGCCGGACTTGCACCGCGTGGCCGAGCATCACCGCCATGCCGCTGACCGGCTCGAGGTGCCCGCCGGGGATCACCTCGTTGACGTTCGCCCCCGGCAGGGCCTCTGCGCGTGTCATCGAGGTCCCGCGATGCCCCCAGCCGTGCGGTACGGCCACGACTCCGGGGCGCATGTCTTCGGTCAGCTGCGCCTGCAGCCGGATGACCCCCTGCCCCGTCTCGATCTCGATCTCGTCCCCATCTTCAATGTGGTGAGCGCTCGCATCCTCGGGGTGCAACAAGGCCGTATTGCCCGGCGGAAGCCGAATTCGGGGGTTGTTGTGCATCCAGCTGTTATGGGAGTGCCGCTGGCGGCGGCCGATGAGCACGAGTCGACCGGGGCGTGGGGCGAGGTGCTCGGCTTGCTCGTCGAGTCGGGGCAGGTCGGCGGCGAGCCGTGGCGGATAGAGCCGAACACGCCCATCGGGAGTCGGGACCCGGCGCCCGAGAAAAGAGCCGGGCTGCAGCGGAGGCAAGAGCACCCCGCCGGGCTCTCGCTTCAGCTGCGAAAGGGAGACGTCACCACCCCACCGCAGCAAGAGCGCGAGTAGATGGTCGGGGGTCAGCTCGGCTCGCCCGGGAAGCGCAGCGAGGACCCGGTTGATGTGCGGTAGCAGGTTGCCGACGCCTCCCCAGGGCTTGGCCCCGCACGCGACGGCGAGGTCGGAGAAGATGCGCCACTCCTCCCGACGCTCGAACTTGGGCTCGACGACCTTGGGAGTCCACTGGGCATGGGGGCGCACCTGAAGCAGCGCGTGCGAGGCGGGATAGTCCGAGCGCTCCAGCATGTCGGTGGCAGGCAACAGATAGTCGGCCTCGGCTGCGGTCTCGTTGCGATACAGGTCGATGGAGACGAGCAGGTCGAGCTTCTTCAGCGCGGCCGCCAGCCGCTGGCCGCCGGGCATCGCGTGCACGGGATTGCCCGCGGAGACGAACAGCGCCCGGATGCGCTCCGGGTGGTCGTTGTCGATCTCGTCGGGTAACGCGGCCACGGGGAAACAACCCGCGACGCGGTGCCAATCACCTCGCAACGTGCGGTGCTCGTCGAACGTCCCCAGGCCGATCCACTGCGCGAGCTTCAGGGTGTCGAAGGCCCCGCGCGGGAAGAGCAGGCCGCCCTTGCGATCGAGGTTGCCGGTAATGAGGTTGAGGCCCTGCACCAGCCAGTACGCGATCGAGCCGAAGGGACCCTGGTTGACCCCGGTGGACATGTACAGCGCGGCGGTCGGGGCATCGCGATAGGCTCGGGCGAGCTCCCGGATGCGCTCGGCCTCGATCCCAGTGATGACGGCGACGCGCTCGGGGGTCCACGGGGCGGCCATGCCGACGAACTCGTCGATGCCGGAGGCCAGCGCCCGTGCGTCACGAAGGTCGAGCGAGTCCTCGTGGGTGAGCACGTGCAACAACGCCATCAGCAGGTAGGCGTCGGTCCCCGGCATGATCGGCACATGCTCGCCGACCTTGTGCGCGGTCTCGGTCCGGCGCGGGTCGACGATGACGACCCGGCCTCCCCGCGCCGTGACCCCTCGCAGCTGCGCCACGGCGTTGGGTAGCTGGATGATGGACATCTGACTGACCATCGGGTTGCTGCCCAGGCACATGAAAAAGTGCAGGCCATCGAAGTCGGGGACGGCGTGAACCATGGACCGACCGAACATCTCGGTCGAGACGTGCAGCTTGTTGTTGTTGTCGACCGAGTGCGAGGCAAAGAGGTTGGGCGAGTGCAACGCCTCGAGGAAACCCGACGACAGCATGATGTTCTGGAAGCTGAAGTAGGTGGGGTTGCCGGTGTAAAGAGCCACGCTGCGGTCGCCGTGGGCCTCGCGAATCGCTCGGACCTTCTCGCCGATCTCGCCGATGGCCTGCGCCCAGCCGATGCGCTGGTAGCCGGTCGGGGTGCGCTTCATCGGGTAGTCGAGGCGGTCTTCGTCGTGGTGCAGCTCGCCGAGGGCGAGGCCTTTGACGCACGAGTACCCCTGGGACACGGGATGGTCTCGGTCGGGGCGGATCGCGACCACGCGCTCGCTCGCGGTGTCGACCTTCGCGACGAGGCCGCAGTGGGCTTCGCAGATCCGGCAGTAGGTTCGAGTCTCTCGGGTACTCATGCGCTGCTCCTCGCCGGGCGCTTGGACCGACTGCGTTTGGGCTCGGCGCGGGCTTGCATGCCGAGCAGCATCAGCTCCACGCTGCCGAGCAAGGCGGAGCGAAAGTCGATGTCGAACAGCTCCATGTCTGGCTGCTCCTGGACGCGTCGCAGGGTCGGGCCGGGGTCGGACAGCTGCCCGAAGCCGAGCGCCATGGCGTGCACCTGCAGCAGCAACCGCGCGCCGTGGCCCGGGGCCAAAAACGGCAGGTGCCGCTCCCACTGGGCCCCGGTCTGCTCGAGCAAGGGAACGAGCGCGCGCCGAAACGCCAGCGCGGTCTCGAAGGAGACGTTGTTCTCGAGCACGACGTGCAAGAGCCCGAGCAGCCGCACCAGGGTCGGTCGCTCGAAGGCCTCACCGAGGATCCGCACGACGCCCCGCGGCCCGGCCGGGGCCCGCCGCTTGGCCAAGCCCGCCTGAAAGTCCGCGAAGAACTGCTCGATCTCCTGGCGGGCCACGGCTAGGAACAGCGCCTCTTTGGTGCCGAAGTAGAAGAACACCGTGCCCTTGGCGACCTTCGCCGCCTTGCCGATGGCCGCCATCGTGACCTCGTCGTAGCGCCGGGTCTCGAACAAACGACGTGCGGCCGCCGTGATGGCGTCGCGGCGCTGCTCCTTTTGATCGGGGGACGATGCGCGGGCGTAGCGAGCCATGACGAGATCGGATGGGGGATAGTCGACCCGGGGTCAACAATAGTTGACCCGGGGTCGACGAGCAAGGCGCTCCGTTCCTCGACAAACGGCCCCCGGAGGCTCGGACGCGCCCGTTGCTCCGCTTGGCCGGGTCCTGCATGCTCGGGGCCACAATGCTGCTTCGCCTCGCCATCACGATTTCGGTGCTCGCCGTCGCGGGCCTGGCTTGGGCCGGGACGGAGACGGCCTCGGCCGGGCTCAGCCTCGGCGTGGCCGCAGCCCTGGGCGCGGTGCAGGGCGCGACCGAGTTCCTGCCCGTGAGTTCCTCGGGGCACCTCGCGCTGGCGCAGGCGTTCTTCGGCGTGGACCCGGAGACGGGCGGACACCGCTTCAGCATCGTCGCCCACGCCGGCACGCTGCTCGCGGTGCTGTGGATGTACCGACGCGACGTCATCGAGCTGGCCATGGTGCCGCTGCGACCGATGACCGACTCCCCGGCGCGCCAGACCTTGATCATGATGGTGCTCGCGACGCTGCCGCTCGGGCTGGTGCTGATGCCCGGGGTCGAGGACGCCATCGTGACCGTCGAGAGTCACCCGCGCTTGGTCGGGGTCTGCCTGCTGGCGACCGCGGCGATCCTGTTCTTCGCGTTCCGTCGCCCCAGCGAGGCCGGAGACGAGGAAGAACTCGCGCCCCCGAGCCCCAAGCAGGCGATCTTGGTGGGGTTGGCCCAGCTCTTCGCGGTCCTGCCCGGCATCTCGCGTAGCGGCTCGACGATCGCGGCCGGCCTGGGTCTGGGCATGGACCGTGCGGCGGCGGCTCGCTTCTCGTTCCTCATCAGCATCCCCGCCATCCTCGGCGCGCTGACCCGCGAGGTGACCAAGCTCGGCGACGAAGCGGGGAGCATCGACCCCCTGCCCTACGTCGTGGGCTTCGCGGTGAGCTTCGTGGTCGGCCTGGCGTGTCTGCGACTGCTGCTCGCGCTGGTCCGACGGGGGCGAATCGGCGGGTTCGTGATCTACCTGGCCGCGGTGGGGCTCGCGGCGGTCATCTGGGGCTCCTGATGCCGACCCTCGCGTTCGATCGGCTCACCCGTTCGCTGCAGCAGCGACCCGCTCACCCGGTGCTGGTGGGCGAAGACGAGACGCTCGATGCAGCCACGCTGGAGGCCCAAAGCCGCCAGTGGTCGGCGCGACTGCGGGCCCAGAGTCTTCGGCGCGGGGATCGAGTGGCCGTGCTCGCGGGGTCGTACCCGCGGGCGGTGGCGATCATGCTCGGCATCCTCCGCGCGGGGCTCGTGCATGTGCCCATCAACCCCCGCTACCGCCGTGCCGAGCTTTCGCATGTCATCGACGACAGCGGCGCGGCGATGCTGCTGTGCGACCAGGCGCTGGCCGACGATCGCCTCGAGGGGCTGCCCGCCTCCGTGCCGCGGTGGGGCCTCGATGAGGGCGACGCCCTGCCCTCCCTACCCGACGGCAAAGCCTCCGACGACGAACAGCCGCTACAGGACGACGAGACCGCCGTGCTCGTCTACACCAGCGGCACCACCGGTCGCAGCAAGGGGGTTCGACTGTCGCTGCACGGCATCGTGGGCAACATCGGGGCGCTCACCGGCCACTGGCGCTTCTGTGAGGACGACGTGCTTTCGCTCGCGCTGCCGCTGTTTCACGTGCACGGCCTGTGTATCGGCATCTACGGCGCGCTGCTCCACGGCATGAGCGTGCGCCTGCACTCACGCTTCGACCCGGCCACGATCGTCGACGACGTCCAGCACGGCGCCACCGTGTTCATGGGCGTGCCCACCATGTACGGCCGCCTGCTCGAGCACCTCGACGAGCACCCGCAGGCGGGCCCGGTGCTCGGCCGGGCGCGGCTGTTCACCGCGGGCAGTGCCGCCCTTCGCCCCGCCGTGCTCGAGCGCTTCGAGGCCCACACCGGGCACCGCATCCTCGAGCGCTACGGCATGAGCGAGACGCTGCTGACCATGACCAACCCCTACGAGGGCGAGCGACGCCCGGGAGCGGTGGGCTTCCCCGTGCCCGGCTGCGAGATTCGAGTCGTCGACGAGTCGGGGCAAGAGCTTCCGCGCGGCGAGATCGGTGAGCTGTGGGTCCGGGGCGAGTTCCTCATGCAGGGCTACTGGAACCAACCAGAGCTGTCCGCCGCCGCCTTCACCGACGGGTGGTTCCGAACCGGCGACGTGGTGAAGATGGACCCCGATGGCTACCTGCGCATCGTGGGACGGCGCTCGGTGGACATCATCAAGAGCGGCGGCTTCAAGATCGCCGCCCCCGAGATCGAGGAAGCGCTGCGGCAACACCCCGCCGTCTCCGACGCGGCGGTCCTCGGCGTGCCCGATCACCGCTGGGGCGAGCGCATCGCGGCCGCGACCGTGCTGCGCGCCGGGGCGTCCGCCGAGGCCGACGCCTTGATCGCCTGGGTCGGCGAGCACCTGGCCGACTACAAAAAGCCGCGCCAGCTCGTGTTCATCGACGATCTGCCCCGCAATGCGCTGGGCAAGGTGCAAAAGGCCCGACTGCTCGACACTTTTCGAAAACCCGGCGATCCTGAATAGCGATGGTCCGCGCATTGGTGACGAGTTCGGTCGGGTTGCTGTTGGGCGCGACGCTGGGCGTGGCGTGCAACGACGGGACGCAGGCGATGAAAGACCTGGCTCGGCAGGGGAACACCGAGCCGCTGTGTCGCCGGCACTGCGAGCACATCTTCGGCTGCAAAGCGGCGACCCTCACCGAGTCCGTGGCCAACTGCGTGCAAGGCTGCATGGACGACGAAGACGCGTGGACCGCCGCCTGCCGCGAAGCGACGATCGCCAGCATCGCGTGTCACACGGCCCTGTCGTGCGAGTCGCTACGGCCGCTGTACGAGGCCGAGGCGCTCGGTCCGGGTGATCCCTGCGACGCCGAGCGCAAGGCCCTGGACGATTGCCGACCCGCCCGCGAAGAGTTCATCTACTTCCAGTTCTGATCTCGCTGCCACGTCCGAAAACGGCCAGACAGCGGCGGGTCGACGCGCTACCCCTATGTCGTGGCCCTCGATGCCGAAGCTTGCTACCAGGCGCTCCGCGCCCGGGATCCGCGGTTTGACGGGGTGTTCTACGTGGGCGTGGCCACCACCGGGATCTACTGCCGCCCCGTGTGCCCCGCCCGCACCCCGGGGCGCGATCGCTGCAGCTTCTACGACCGGGCGGCCGAGGCCGAGCGCGCCGGGTTCCGAGCGTGCTTTCGCTGCCGCCCCGAGCTCGCCCCCGGAGCCGCGCGGGTGGACTCGGTGCCCAGCCTCGCCCGCCGCGCGGCCTCCAAGATCGAAGCGGGCTACCTCGATACCCAGTCGATAACGTCGCTCGCCGACACGCTGGGCGTCAGCGCTCGACACTTGCGTCGGGCCATGGAAGCCGAGCTGGGGGTGTCCCCCGTCGAACTCGCCCAGACGCAGCGCCTCGCGCTGGCCAAGCAGCTGCTGCAAGACACCGACCTGCCCATCGCCACGTTGGCCCACGCGGCGGGCTTCGGGAGCGTGCGTCGCTTCAACGCGGTGTTTCGTCGGCGCTTCGATCGAGCCCCGTCCTCGGTGCGTCGCGGGACGAGCCCGCCGAACGACGAACACGGCATCACCGTGCGCCTGGCCGCGCGCGCCCCCTTCGACGCGATGCCGATCCTGGCGTTTGTCGCCGCGCGGGCCATCCCCGGGGTCGAGCGGGTCGATGGCCAGGAGTACCGCCGGGTCACCGCGGCGGGAGACAACGTCGGCTGGATGAGCGTTCGGCCGCGGGCCGATGCCCCCGGGGTGACCGTGTCGCTGTCGCTGTCTTTGGCCCCGTCGCTGCCCCAGGTCATCGCCCGAGTACGCTCGCTGTTCGACCTCGACGCTCGCCCCGAGCTCATCGACCGCCACCTCGAGGCCGACCCCCGCCTGCGCGCCCGCGTCCGGCAGCGACCCGGCCTGCGCGTCCCCGGGGCCTACGACGGCTTCGAACTCGCGATGCGAGCCGTCCTCGGGCAACAGGTGTCGGTCGCCGCCGCGACCACCATGAGCGGTCGACTGGCGGCACGCTTCGGCGACGCTCAGCCGCAGCTGGGTCCCACTGCGGTGCGCTTCCCCAGCGCGGCCCGGCTCGCTCGCGCCACCCAATCCGAAGTGGCCTCCATCGGCTTGCCCACGCGACGCGCTCAGACCCTGCTCGCCGTCGCGAAGGCGGTGCACGAAGGCACCCTCGAGCTGTCTCCCGCCGCGGAGCTCGAGCCCACTCTGGAGACTCTGCTCGCGCTGCCTGGCATCGGGCCCTGGACGGCGCACTACATCGCCATGCGGGCGCTCGAGTGGCCCGATGCCCTCCCCGCCAGCGACCTCGTGCTTCGCCGTGCGCTCGAGGTGTCCACCGCCCGCCAGGTCGAGCGCTGCGCAGCCCCGTGGTCGCCGTGGCGGGCCTATGCCTGCATGCAACTTTGGGCGGGACCCACCGAACAGGAATGACCATGACCGCTGCTGCCCATACCGTGATGGAGTCGCCCGTCGGCTCGATCCGCCTCGTGGCCACCCATACTGCGTTGCAGGGGCTGTACTGGCCCGAACATCGAGGGGCTCCCCCGATGCCACCTCCGGCCGAGGGGCCACATCCCGTGCTCGACCTGGCCGTGGCGCAGCTGCGTGAGTACTTCCGAGGACGGCGCCGGATCTTTTCCGTGCCGCTCGACCCCCAGGGGACTACATTTCAACGTGAAGTGTGGCGGCAGCTGAGCAGCATCGCCTTTGGCCAGCACGAGACCTACACCTCGGTGGCTGCCGCCATTGGGCGCCCCGCTGCCGTTCGAGCCGTAGCCTCCGCCAACGCCCGCAACCCCCTGTCCATCATCGTGCCCTGCCACCGGGTGATCGGTCGCGACGGCACGCTGCGCGGGTACGCGGGCGGGTTGGACGCAAAGCGCTGGCTGCTCGAGCACGAGCGCACCCACGCCCCCCTGTCCACCGTGGAGGCCTCATGCTCGAGATGAGACCCAACTGCGAGCGGTGCGACATCGATCTTCCCGCCGACGGTGCCGAAGCGCTGATCTGCAGCTTCGAATGCACCTTCTGCCGCCCCTGCGTCGAAGGCCCGCTGAACCAGACCTGCCCCAACTGCGGCGGAGGGTTCAGCCTGCGGCCCACCCGCGCGGCGGCCCTGTGGGAGCGCTACCCGCCGTCCACGAAGCGGGTGCGCGGAGCATCATCGCTGCCCCGAAGCGGGCAGCAGGAGGAATCGACATGAAAGCGTATTGCGAGCGCTGCGACGCAACGGTCGACGCGAGCCATCGGCACCCCACCACGCGAAAGCTGGGGTGGGTCTACGTCTCGCTCCTGATTCCGATCATCCCCATCCTCCCGATGGCGGCGTCCGACTACGTCGTCTCCCTGCCGTTGTTCATGGGGTACCTGCTCGGCTTCGGCCACGTGCTGGCCGTGCTCCGCGAGCCCGCGGTCTGCGACGAGTGCGGGGCGTACATCCCCAAGCCGGGCACGCCTCGCCCGGTCAGCGCCGCCGTGCCGTCGAATCCCTACCGGGGTTGATCACGCGACGGCGTCGCGCCGTCGCTTCCACACCAGGTACACGGGCACGCCCGCGAGCATCACCGCCATGTTCGCGAGCACGGTCCAGGTCTCCTGCACGAAGTAGTTGCCGAGCAGGAACACCGCGGCCGCCAGGAACAACGCGGGCACGACCGGGTAGCCCCACGCTCGGTAGGGCCGCTCGGCGTCCGGCTCCCGCCGCCGCAGGATGAACACCGCGGCGACGCCCAGCGCGTAAAACGGCCAAATTCCGATGACGAACTGGTCGGCGAGCTGCGCAAAGGTGCGGACGGAGACGAACACCACGCCGAGCACCACCGACAGGATGATCGCCCCGCCCGGCGTGCCAAAGCGCGGCTGCACCTTGGCCAGGCGGCGGAAGAACAGCCCATCCTCGGCCATCGCGTAGAAGATGCGGGGCCCGGTCATCATCGAGCCGTTGAGCGTGCCGAAGGTCGACAGCGCCACCGCGGCGGAGACCAGCACCACTCCGACGGGACCGATCACCGCCGACGCGACATCGGCCGCGATGAGCTCGGAGCCCGGCATCTGTGAAAGCGGGACGACCAGCAGGTACGCCATCGTGACCGCGAGGTAGAGCACCGCGATGACCGAAGCCCCGAAGAAGAACGCCCGCGGCAGCGTGCGCTGCGGATCTTTGACCTCGCCGCTGACGTAGCCGACGTCCGACCACCCGTCGTAGGACCACAGCACAGGCACCATGGCCAGGCCGAAGGCGGACACCATGCTCATCGACTCGCGGGGCGCCGCGACCTCGGTGGTGACCGTGCTCGTGCCCAGCGAGGCGATGCCCAAGACCACCAGCGCGATCAGGGCGGCGACCTTCAGCACGGTGCTGGCGTTTTGCACCCAGGCGCCGCGGTCGATCCCGCGATAGTTGATCCAGCCCACCACGATGACCAGCACTCCCGCGAGGATCTGCGCCCGGGTCAGCGGTCCGAGCACCTCGATGCCGCCGTCCATCCCGAACACCCGCCACAGGTACTCGCTGCTGGTGATGGAGATCGCCCCGTACGACGCGGGCCGCAGCACGAGCAGCTGGGTCCAGCCGAACAAGAACGCGGCCAGGCCTCCGTAGGCGCGGCGCAGATAGACGTAGATCCCGCCCGTCCGCGGCATCATGGCCGAAAGCTCCGAGTAGCTCAGCGCGCCCGCGACCGCCACGAGGCCGCCCACCGCCCACGCGGCGAGGAACAGCCACACGACGTCGAGCCGCTCCGCCACCACCGCGGGCGTCCGAAAGATGCCGCTGCCGATGGTGGAGCCGATGAGCACCGCCGCCGCGCTGGCGAAACCGAGCTTGCGGGGCAGGCGTTCACCCCAGCGATCGGGCTCGGGCTGCGCGTCATCGGTCACGGAGCGCAGTGTACCCACGGCCGCCCTCCACGCCGAGCAGGAGCCCTGGTGGGCACCTGCGGCCTTGTTATGGTCCCTCGCCATGCGCTTATCCGAGCGAGTCGTGCTCATCACCGGGGCTTCGTCGGGCCTCGGTCGCAGTGTCGCCCTGGCCCTGGCGCATCGGGGCAACCGGGTCGCGGTGGTCGCCCGCCGAGGGCACTTGCTCGAGACCCTGGCCGAGGAGATCCGCGGCTACGGCTCGGACCCCCTGCCGCTGGTCGGTGATGCACTCGACCCCGAGTTCGCTCGGTCCGCCGTCGATGCGGTGATCGATCGCTGGGGTCGACTCGATGCCTGCCTGCTCAACATCGGCCACGGCCCCACCCAGGATCTACGGACGATCGATGCCGCCGCCGCGTCGTCGATCATGCGGCTGAACTACGACACGCTCGTGAACTTCTTCTTTCCCGTGGCGGCGGTGATGAAGACGCAGCCCGAGGGCGGGCTCATCGCGCATACCAACTCGTTGGCGGGCTACCTGGGCATTCCGTTGCAAGGCCCCTACTGCGCGGCCAAGGCCGCGGGGCGCCTGTTCATGGAGACGGCCCAGATCGAGCTGGCCGCCGAAGGCGTCCGCGCGATCACGATCTGCCCCGGCTTCATCGGCACGGGCACGGGCAACGACGAGGAACTCGAGCGCCCCTTCGAGGTCACCGTGGAGCAAGCCGCCCACGCGATCATCCGAGCGATGGAGAAGGAAGACCCCGAGTCGGCCTTCCCCCGCCGCCTCTATGCGCTGACCCGCGTCGCCCGCTGGCTGCCGCGACCGGTGCGACAGGCCGCGCTGCGTCGGGTCATCGGCGGCGAGTAGCCCCGCAACTGCGCACGCGCTTACGCGGTCTGAGGCTGCCCCTGCCAACGCTCCACGCGCAGCTCGATCGGCTCGGCCCGATGGGCGTTGCCTCGGACCACGCGCATCCATCCCTCGTGCAGGCCCATCGCAATCACGGCACAGGTGGCGGTGGCGGTCGGGTCCTCGGGGTCGGGCTCGATGCACAAACTGCCCTTCCCGTCCTCCTGGGTATGCAGCAGGCTCCAGAGCGCTTCGGCATCGGTGGGGCGCTGCTGGGCATAGAGCGTGGTGGCCAGGTTGAGCCGCGCAAAGCTGGTGCTGCCCGCGGGGACCGCCTCCCGCCGTCGCAGCACGGGATCGAAGCAGTGGTTGGTGTGCACGTGCGCCGCCCGGGGCCCCAGCTGCGTCAGCACCTTGAGCTCACCGCTGGTCTCGATGCCGTAGTAGTCGTAGCCGTCGGCGATCACGTAGTGGTGCCCACTGGATAGAGGCGTGCGCTCGAGCAGGGCCCGCGCCGCCGCGGCGTTGGGCTCGTCGAGCATCGCCCGCACCACCGCCGGCCACACCACGCCCACACGCGCATCGGTACTCGACAGGTTGTTGACGGTCACCGCGACGCCTCGACCGCTAATGCCCGCGGCGCCCAAACACCCCGCCAGCGTCATGCACAGCACCTCTTCGTCACGGTCTTTGGGAGCGATCCGCAGCATGCGGACGTGAGCCTCCGCGTTGCCGTGCAGGTCCCAGGTCACCCCCTGGAGCGGCCCTCGCTTGCCGTTGAAGTACACCGCCGTACAGCCTCCGGGATCCCCTCCCGCGCCTTCGACCTCGGCCTCGTTCCGACCGATCGGTTGGCCAGCGTCGGCGTCGAGCACTGCGCGGGGAACATCACGAAGATCGGTGTAGTGGTTGAGCACCACCACCCGCTCGGGCGACACGTCGGCCCCCTCGGCAATGCCTTCGAGTTCGTCGGCCATGGCCGGTAGGTGCCGCCTGAGGCAAGGCAGATGCAGACCCGCGACACCGAGGACTTCTGCCTCATCGCGGAAGTCTCCGCAGCGCAGGGCCAGGGCGAGGCGGATCTCGGCGAGCTCGGCGACGGCCGCTCTCCAGTGCTCGCCATGGGCTCGACCGCGCTCTTTGGCATCGACCTGGTCGAGCACCAACGGTTCGAGTGGGTGGGCGACTCTCCCACCGGGGTTTGTCTCGCCCGGTCGGGCGTCAACATCACTGGGCCGGCTCACATGTCGATCATAGCTTGAATCCATTAACCGCTTCGATTGCGGTCGCTACTCCGCGCACCCCTGCTAAGGTGGTGACGTGATGGGACGTCGACGGGTCGAAACCGGGTACTACGGCGGTCCAGGCTTCGCGCTCTACCACGCGCGAGGCGCTGAGGGTCGGACGCCGCTGGAGCCCCACTTCCACGACGAGTACCTCATCTCCGCTCAGGTTCGCGGGGACGAGCAGTTCCACGTAGGAAGTACGCTGCACCGTTTCCGCGAAGGCGACATCGCACTCATCAACCCGCAGCAGGTGCACACCGGCAATGCCCGCGGGGACGATGTCGAGTACGTCAGCCTCTATGTCGACCGCGAGGTCGTCCGGGCGCTGGCCAACGACCTCGGTGCGCCCAACCACACCCCCGAGTTCACGTCGCTTCGCGCCTGCGCCCACCAAGACCTGGTGCGCTCCATGGCGCACCTGCTCGAGCTGGTGCGCCGCCGCGACGGCGACTTCGGTCCCGAAGGCAACGCCGACCCGCCCACCACGCTGGATATCAACACCGCCTTGCAGCAGGTGTTGGTCTGGTCCTTCGAGGGCTTCTCCAACCTCCGGGTGCCCCGCATGCGTTCCACCGCGCGCGTGGGCCATCGCAAGATCGCCCGGGTGCTCGAGTACCTCCGCTCGCTGCCTCCCAACGCGACCCCCGAGGACACCTCGCTCGACCGCCTCGCCCTCGAGGCCGAGCTGTCCAAGTTCCACTTCGTGCGACAGTTCCAGCGCTCGGTCGGCATGACCCCGGGCGCGTACCTCCGCACCTTGCGGCTGTGTCACGCCGCGCGCCTGCTCCGGCGCCGTCGCGATCCCATCGTCGACATCGCCATGGCGGTCGGGTTCTCCGATCACCCCAGCTTCAGCCGCGCCTTTGCCCGCCACATGGGCATGACCCCGAGCCAGTACCGCGCGCTCGGGCCCCTGTAGGCCGCGTCGAACCGCTGCTGCGCCGCTCAGGGCTGCTCGCCGCGGAGCCCGAGCCACGCATCGATATCGGTGAGTCGTGGGGCAAAGACCTCGCCGAAGCTCGCCCAGCGGGTGCGAGCGGCTCGGGCCGAGCGTAGCGCCTCTTCGCTCGCGGCCGGGTCGGTCCCCAGCTCGCGCGCGAGCGCCCACTGCACCTTCGCCCGGGTGGCCGGCCCCACGTCGTTGGACTGCGCGAGCGCCAGCGCCTCGCGAAGGTGACCTCGCGCGACCTCGTGGCGCCCCGCCGCCTGCTCCACCTCGGTGAGCGTCAACAACATGAGCACGAGGTTGCCGTTGCGGTCGCCCATCAACAGTCGAGCAATGCGCATCGCCTCGGTCAGCGCCGTGCGGGCCTCGGTCAGCTCGCCCCGCGCCAGGTGCAGTCGCGCCCGCCCCCAATGCACCCGCTCCATGGCGGGCTCTTCGGGGCTGAAGTTGGCGTCGACGATCGGCTCCGCCAACGCGAAGCGCTCGGCCGCGTCGTCGATGCGCCCCAGCTCGAGCGCCAGCACCCCTTCGTCGACCAGGATCTGCGCCACCACGCCGTGGCTCGGGCCGTGGACCGCCTCGAGGAGGTCCCGCGCGCGCTGAAAAAGCGCCAAGGCCTCGGTGGGCTGCCCCATGGCCACGCGCAGGCGAGCCTGATCGATCCAGTTCCACCCGATCTCGGGATGCCCGGGCTCGACCGCGTCCTCGTAGATCGCCTGGGCCTCCGCGTAGAGCTTCTTCGCCTCTTCGAAGCGCTCCTGGAGGACTGCGACGTCCCCCAACCCGCCGAGAGCCCGCGCGACGGGGACCGTCCGGTCGCCGGTCGACTCGCGATAGATCTCGATCGCCCGGCGATACAGCGCGTTGGCCCGCTCCCGCTCGGAGAGCACCGCCACCGTCTCGGCGAGGTTGGTCAGCACATGGGCGAGGGACGGATGCTTGGGGCCGAATACCGTCTCGAAGATCTCGACCGCATGCTCGTAGTTGTCTCGAGCCGACTCGAAGCGCCCCATCTGATGCACGCACAGGGCCAGCCGCTCCAGGGCCGTCGCGACCTCGGGATGGTCTTCGCCCAGTGCCTCGACCAAGACATCGTGTGCTCGCTGGAAGTGCTCGAGGGCCTCCTCGTACTTGCCCTCATGCGCGAGCATGACCCCGAGGTTGCCGTCGAGCCGAGCTTGCATGGCCGGGTCGGGCGGCAGGCGATCGATCGAGGACTGTGCGTGGCGAGCCCACCGCCGCGCCTCGTCGAAGCGACCCAGCCGCTGCGCCTCGACGTGCACCAGCGTGGTCGCGGTGTCGGCCGCCAGCTCGTAGTCGTCGATGCTGCTGGCGAAGTGTGTCGCCTCGATCAGGGCCTCGGCCGCCTGCTTGGTGTCGCCACGCATGAGCCCGAAACGCGCGACGATGACCCGGGCGCGACCGATCGTGGGGGGGTGCCCCAGCGCCTGTGCCCGCACCAACGCCTGGCGCGCCCGCTCCTCGCCCTCGTCGTAGCGCCCGACCCTCCCGTGGGCCCACGCGATTTCCAGATCGGTGTCGACCTTCTCGGCCTCCCGACGAATCCGCGGGTCGGCGGGCAACGGCACGGTGGAGCGCAGGATGGCCAGATCCTCGCAGCGAGCCAGCTGGGGTAGCCCCGCCACCTGCTGCACCGCGCTCGAGACCACTCGCGCGTCGGCATCCAGCAGCAGCTCCACCGTGGTGGACATCGATCCGTGGGCATCGCTGAGACACCGCATCTTCAGGTCGAGGTCTTCGTCCGCGGCCGGTCCCGGGTCCCCGCCGCCCATGCACGTCCGCTCGTAGCTCGAGCGCCAGTCGTCGGCGTAGTCGTCGAGTCGACGAGCGGCGCGTTCGTAGGCATCGGCGGCATAGCTGCGCCCGGTGGCGACGAAGGCCGCGCGCAGCTGCTCGCTCTTCTCGTCGCCCCAGATCGAGTCGATGCGCTGGGCCCCGGCGTCGCAGGCCTCGGCCCGGTCGTCGACGATCGCCCATCGCGAGATCCACCCGAGAAGCGACAGCCCCACGACGCTCGCGATGGCCCACGAGCGAGCACTACGACCGCGCCCGACCTTCGCGAGCTGGGCTCGCAGCGCGTGCATGCTCTCGAAGCGACCGTCCGGCTCGGGGCTGAGCCCGCGGGTGAGCACCCCTCGCAGCTCCCGAGGCACGGGGACCTTGGCGTCTTCGAAGTCGAAGTTGGCGCGGTGCTTGTCGCGAGCGAGCGCCTCGAAGTCGCGAGTGTCGAAGGGCCTACGGCCGAGCCACAGCTGGAAGGCCGTGACACAGAAGGCGTACTGGTCGGCCCGCGCGTCGATGTCCACCGTATGGTGCTGCTCGGGCGCCATGTAGGGCGGCGTGCCCACGACCATGCCGTCCCGCGTCAGATCACCCGTGGGCTCGAGCGAGACGACCGAGGTCGTGCCGTCGAGCGAGCCCGGGGCCTGGCGCTCGACCAGCCGCGCGAGCCCGAAATCCATGACGAGCACGCGGCCGTCGTCGTCGAGCATCACGTTCGCGGGCTTGAAGTCGCGATGCACGAAGCCCGCGTCGTGGACCGCCCCCAGCCCCTGCGCGGCGGCCTCGAGCACCTCGAGCATGCGCTTGGGCGAGTGCGGACCACGACGAGCCCAGGCCGACAGTGTCTGACCTTTGACGAGCTCCATGGCCAAAAAGACCCGCCCCCGATGAACCCCGACGTCGTAGATCGACACGACGTTGGGGTGCGAGAGCCGGGCGAGCGCCAAGCCCTCGCGACGCAGCCGCTCCTGCGCCCGGTCGTCGGCGCGGCCTCGCTCGAGCAGCAGCTTGATGGCGACCGCTCGGTCGAGCTCGGGGTCGTCGGCCTCCCACACCACGCCCATGCCCCCGCGGCCGATCCGCTGTACCAGTCGGTAGCGTCCGATGCGTTCGCCGGGCGTCAGCGCCTCGCTACTTGGCGGCCGAGCCAGCTTGTGGGTCGGGGTGTGGGCGTCGGCCTCTCGCGGTTGCCCCTGCACCGTGAGCGTCTCGACCTCGCTGTCGATCCCCTGCCCCACCCCTCGACTAGCATGGGCGCCCCCTGCGGTGGTCGCAAGCCAACGGCGGAGTCAGGCCGAGGCCGGCGGCGAGAGTCGTCGTGCCGGACCGAGCACCAAACCGGCCAGAACCAGCGCCATCACCCCTCCCGCGACCATCACGGGTAAATAGCCCAGCTGGTCCGCCACCGCGCCCGCGGCCGGATACGCGATCAGGGATCCACTCATATAGACGACCTGCGCCGCGGTGAACTGAGCCGCGCCCGCATCCTCGCTCCGCCACGACATCGCCAGGTGGAAGATGGCGACCGCCACCGCGCCCCCGGCCGCGTTCTCCAGCCCGCCCACGATGGCATAGCCGATCGGCGTGACGTCGAACTGCGAGTAGATGCCCAGCGCCACCAAACATAGCCCCTGGAGGCCGGCCGCCTTGGGCAGCAGACCCTGCCAGCCCCCTCGCCATGCGATCGCACCGCCGATGGCGGCCCCGACCATCGTCATGATGCCGCCCACCGCCCCGTCGATGGTGCCGATGAGCGGCACGGAGAACCCCTGGTCGACGAGCATCGGGGTCACCATGGCGCCGCCGAAGGTCTCGCCGAATTTGGCGAAGACCAAAAATGCCCAGAACCACGCCCCCTGAGATCCGATGGCGCGACGCAGGGCCGAGAGCACGTCGCCCAGGCTCTCGGGCGTCCGGGTTCGCGGCGGCTCGTGAAACAGCAACACCGCGACCATCACCACGAAGATGAGCGCGGCCATGATCCCGAACGCACCCGACCAGCCCAGCCACGCGGTGACCGACAGCAGCACGCCACCGCCGACGATGTTGCCGAGCTTGAAGCCGGAGACCTGCGCCGCGTTGCCCGGGGCCAGCTCGCGATCGCCCAGCAGGTCGACCGCGAGTCCATCGACCGCGATGTCTTGCGTCGCCGCGAACACGTTGAGCAAAAGGAACATGGCCGCGACCAGCCACAGACCATCCCGGGGCTCGATGCCGATGAAGGCCAGCGTGATCCCGAGCATCCCCAGCTGAGCCGGCACCAACCATGTCTTGCGATGACCAAAACCGGCGTGGCCGAAACGATCGACCAGCGGCGCCCACAACAGCTTGAGCATCCACGGCAGCGACAGCGCCCCCGCGAAGCCGACCTCGGTCAGGCTCAGGCCCTCCATGCGCAAGATCGCGGGCAAGGCCTTGGACAAAAACCCTCCGGGGAGCCCCTGGCAGAAGTACAGCGCAAAGAGCAGCGGTAGGGTCCGACCCACGACGGGCCGACCATAACGCGGTCCACGGGCGCCGTGCTCGACGCCGGGAAACGGGTAGACTGGGCGCCTGGACCCTCCTGCGCCACGCTTCGATCCCAGCGGCCGTGATTCCACGGGCGGTAGCCGCGGTCGCTCCGACGACGGCCGGCGAAAGGTGCTCATGCTCGGCGCATGTGCCGTGATGTTGGCCCTGCTCTCGGCATCGGTTGCCAACGCCAGCCGGGCCAGCCTGCGCTGCATCGAAGGTCACTTGGTGGCGTACCAGGGCCGGCTGCTGCCCTGGGGCGAGGAGCCCCTCGAAGGCCT
The DNA here is from genome assembly GCA_039028615.1 of Myxococcota bacterium. Classification (GTDB taxonomy): domain Bacteria; phylum Myxococcota_A; class Polyangia; order Nannocystales; family Nannocystaceae; genus Paraliomyxa. The sequence goes on from JBCCHT010000002.1 coordinate 94,120, forward strand.
CGAGCCCCTGCCGGTCACCCCGGACGCCTGCGACGAGGAACACTTCGAGGACCGCGGTGACCTGGAGGTCCGCTACCGCGAGATTGCGGTCGGCGACGCCGACGAGGCGCTGCGCACCGAGGACCAGGAGGCGATCGAGACCTCCCTCGGTGCGCTCGACAAGCTGCCGACCGATGCCGATCAGGGCCTCGCTCGGCGCTACCGTCAGCTCATCGAAGCGCTCTTGCAGGTCGAGGTCCAGCGCGCTCGACAGACCCGGCAGCGCGCCCTTCATCGCATCGAGCAAGCCCGCCGCGCGGGGGTCGACGAGACCACCCTGCGCGAGGCCGAAGCCCAGCTCGACCCGCCGCCCCCTTCGCGACCGACCGAGGCCGAAGCCGCCCCCGCGCCCCCGCCGGTCGAGCCACCATCGACACCGCACGAACCCGTGCTCGCCGAACCGGACTCGCCTCGCTCCTTGTGAATTGAAAAGACCGCGACCCGAAGGTCGCGGTCTTCATCATCTCGAGCCGTACGCGGCCGAGAGCTACTTGCCGCCCTTGGCTCGCAGCTTGCCGATGCTGTAGCGAGCGGTCAGCACGGAGAGCTGGTACTTTGCGGGCAAGCGCGAGTCCTTCTCGTCCTTCATGATGCGCTCGATCTCGTCGACGCACTCCTGGCAGGGCTTGCCCTGCATGACGTGGGCAGTGAGCCACGCCATGGTCACGCGAGCGTCGGGGTTGCGGACCTTGTAGGCCTTGGCCAGGCTCAGCGCCGCCTTGGCGTCGCCCGACGACATGCGAGCCACGTTGACGGCCGCGACTTCACGCGCGAACCAGTCGGCGTTGCTGTCGTCGAGCACCTTCTCGTAGCAGCCCTTGTCCTTGCCGCACTTCTCGATGGTCTGGATGCCCGTGGCCCACGCCGCGGTGTTCTCCTTGACCTTCGGGTCGGCCGCAGCGGAGGCCTCGATGGCCGCCTTGATCGAGCCGACGGTATCGGCGTCGGCCGCCAGCACGCCGAAGCGCGACGCCTCCCACTGGATCTCGTGGATGAAGCTCGAGTTCTCGACCGCGTCCTGGTCGTAGACGCCGGTACGGATCACGTTCTCGAGACACTTGGCCGCGTCGGCGCCACCGATGCGCCCCAGCGCCTCGGCCAGCGCGAACATGTCGCCGGGGTTCTTCGACCACGTCGCGCAGGCGCAGACAGCCTCGGCGCCCTTGGGGTCACCGATGAAGCCGAGCGAGTTGCCCAGCTGCGCCCGGATCTTGGCGGTGTCGATGACCGGCGCCTCTTCCTCGCCTTCGGCCGGCTTGGGCGGCTCGTAGTCGGGTGCACACTCGGCGACCGGCATTGCGGCGACGAGCTCGTCCACGCCCTGGCCGGAGCCGATGACCCCGAGCAGCGACGCGGCGTACAGCTGAATGTTGACCTGGTCGACCGAGTTGGCCGCGGCCAGCTTCTGCACCTCTTCGTGCTCCGCCTTGAGCATGGCGATGACGCGGGGGATGGCCGCCTCGCCGATCGAGCCGATGGCGATCTTCACCTTCTCGGCGATGTTGGTCGTGGTCGGAGCGTCGGGCACCCGATAAACCGCGGTCAGCAGGGCATCGATGGCCGAGACGTCGCCGATGCGGCCCATCGCGGTGGCGACCTTGCGGTGCACGCCGACGGGCTGCTTGTCGACGGTCTGCTCGAGCGACTTGATGAGCACGGGCACTGCCTTGGGGCTGCCCAGCTCGCCCAGCGTGTCGACCATGAGGCCTCGGACCTCACCCGCCCGATCACCGCCGTCGTTCTTCGGGTCATCGACCAGCTTGCCGAACTGCTCGATGATCGTCTCGAGCGAGCCGTCGGCCTTGGCCTTGCGAACACCCTCGAGCGCCAGGAGGGTGGCTTCGCGAGCCTCCGAGCTACCGTCGAGCACGATCGCTCGGTTCCAGATCGGCGCGCAGCCGGGGTGCCCGATGTCGAGGCACAGCTGGAGCATCTTGGGGCGTTGCTCTTTGGCCTCGTCCCAGACCTCTTCAAAGACGGGCACGACCTTGTCGGCGAACTCCTGCAGCAGGTCTTCATTTTCCTGCGCGGAGGCGACGGTCTTGACGAGTGTCTCTAACCCCGAAAAGCCCTGGGGACGTTTGTCCGCGTCCTTGATCCGCTCGATGTGCGTCTCGAACTTGTTGGGATCGGGTTCCTTGCACGCAGGCGCGGCGATGACCGCCAGCGCCAGCAGCGATGCAGCTACGAGCTTTCGCATTGGACCTACTCCGTGCCTCCTTGTCGTACATAGGAGGCGCCGCGATGGTAACCCTGCCGCGCACGATGCGCCAGCCCCGCGAGAGGACATTTTTGGACCCAGGCCCACAAAGCGAAACGCGTTCCGTCGATCTCGTTCGATCGAAGCGGAACGCGCCTGCCGGAAGTTGATCCGGCGAAGACCCTAGCGCCGGTTGACGCGCCGCTTGCCCGGCTTGGGCACGCGGCCACGGGGCGGCGACTTCTTGGCCTTCTTCTTGGTCGACTTGCTCGCCTTGGGCTCTTCCTCTTCGGAGAGCGCGGCGTGCTTGACGATCACGGTGACCTCGTCGTCGGGACGGGCCGTGGACTTGGGCGCCCGGATCGCCGCCACGCGAGGCGTGGATCGCTTCGCGGTCGACGCGCGGCTCTGACTCGTCGACGAGGACGAGCTGCTGCTGCGCGAGGCCTTGGTGGTCTTGGTTTTGGTGCTCGTGCTCGACGAGCTGCTGCGGCTCGTGGTGGTGCGAGCGCGCTTGGGCGGCGCGGAGCCCCCCTCGGTCATGGCCACATTGCCGCGGAACGCGGCCCCGTCGGCGATGATGAGCCGCGGGGCGCTGATGTCCCCGACGAGCTTGGCACCGGGCTCGAGGCTGACCGAGTTGGTCGCGCTGACGTTGCCCACGACCACGCCGCTCACGACTACGTCGCGAGCATCGATGGTGGCAACGACGACGCCGCTCTCGGCAATGTAGACGGTCTCGGTCAGCGAGATCCCGCCCTCGACGCGCCCTTCGATGCGCAGGTCTTCTTCACCGTGGATCCGGCCGTGGACATGAATGCCCTGGCCAATGACCGTGAGGCCATCGGTAGCGGGAACGGTGCCGCTGCTGTGCTGCCGCGACGACGCCATGCGCTAGCCGTCCATGTCGACGTTGCCCTTGAAGGAGGCACCGTCGGCGATGAGGATTCGAGGGGCGCGGATGTCCCCGACGACCCGGCAGTTGCTCTTGAGCTCGGCTCGCTCGGCGGCCTGAATGTCGCCGGTGACCGTTCCGTGGATGGTGATGGTCGCGGTCTCGACGTTGGCCTCGAGGACCCCGCTCTCTTCGACCATGATGTTCTCGCGGAGGCCCACTCGCCCCTTGACGGTGCCCTGCACGACGAGGTCTTCGTCGCCGGTGATCTCACCGTCGATGACGATGGTGCTGCCTATGACGGTATTGGCCATTGGAATCGCTCGCGAAGGAAGCTTGGGACTGGAATTGATGAGGAAGAACGACCTAGCGCGTCAGTCCGCGCGCGAGGCCCTCGGGAAGGTCGACGTCCATCTCGACGGCGCCCTGGAACTGGGCCCCGTCGTGGATGATGACGCGAGGAGCACGGACATTGCCGGCCACATGGGCGCCCTTGTCGATGGTGATGGACTGGGAAGCCACGATGTCGCCCCGGACCTCGCCGTGAACCTCGATGCTCTGTACATCGAGATCTGCCTCGAGCACGCCGCTCTCGGCAACGATGAGGTGTCCAGCCAGGGACACACTGCCCTCGACCCGACCTTCCACGAGGAGGTCTTCCTCGCCGGTCAGGGTGCCGCGGACGGTGATTTGCTGGCCTAGGGTACAGGCCTCGGGACGGGGAGCAGTAGACGCCATGAATGCGTGACTTTTCCGGGGAAAGCGGGGCGCAGGCTAACAACCCGAATTGGGCGGGTCAAGGCGCTCAGGACCACCCCGACAGCCGTTTTCGGCCGTTCGAGACCGCGCAGGTAGGCCTTGCTGCGAGCGCTCCCCTGATCCATGGACGAGGTGCGACACGACGTTTGGTAACCCACGCGGACCTTGTGCCGATCCCCTCCGGGATGGCGGCCCAAATCCGGTTCGCCTCTGATAAAGGTCGCCCTCTCCACTGCGGAGATCGCCCAACCCGACGAGCTACCGATGAGCCCCAAGCGCCAGAGCTTTCCCCACGAGGCGATTTCCCGCGAAGAGCTCCTCGACGTGTTCATCGGGGCCGAGCGTCCCGACCCCAGCACCCACCTCATCGGCACCGAGCTCGAGAAGCTCGGCGTGTACATGCCGCCCGACGGCGGACCGCCGCAGCCGGTGAACTACGAGGAGCACGTGCTGCCCACGCTCCGGGCTCTGCACAAAGACTTCGGCTGGGAAGCGGGCAAGGACCGCGGCACCAGCGGCGAGATCGTCGAGCTCGTGCGCGACGGGGCGAGCATCACGTTGGAGCCCGGCGGCCAGCTCGAGCTGTCCGGCGCGCCGCTGACCAACGTGCACGAGACCTGCGCCGAGTTCTCGCACCACTACGACGAGCTGCACTCGGTCTCGCAATCGTTGTCGCTCGCGTGGATGGCCATCGGGCACCACCCATTCGCCACCCGCGACGAGATCAACTGGATGCCCAAGGGGCGCTACCGGGTCATGCGCTCGTACCTGCCCACGCGCGGCGGTCGGGCGCTCGACATGATGCTCCGCACCTGTACCGTGCAGGCCAACCTCGACTACGCGTCCGAGGTCCAATGTGGGGAGCGCTTCCGGCTCGCCAACGCGATGGCCCCCGTGCTCACGGCGATCTTCGCCAACTCGCCGTACCTCGAGGGGCGCTCGGCCGGGGTCGCCTCGCTGCGTAGCCAGGTCTGGCTCGACGTCGACCCCGATCGCTGCGGCGTGCCCCGCTTCGCGTTCGAGCCGTTCTCCTACGCGCGCTACGTGGACTGGGCGCTCGACGTGCCGATGTTCTTCGTCAAGCGCGATGGCGTGTACCACCCGCACCACGTCCCCTTCCGCAAGTTTCTCGAGGACGGCTTCGTCGGCCCCGACGGCACCACGCACCAGGCCACCAGCCACGACTGGTTCCTGCACTTGTCCACCGTGTTCCCCGAGGTCCGGCTCAAGCCGCACATCGAGTTCCGCTCGGCCGACGCCGTGGGCTCGCGCCACGTCTGTGCCCTGCCCGCGCTGGTCAAGGGCATCCTTTATGACGACGACGCGGCCGGCGAGGCCTGGGAGCGCCTGTCCGGGTTCACCTACGAGGAGCGCCTCGGTCTGTGGCGCGACGCCATCGAGCACGGGCTGAAGTCCGAGACGTTACGCTCCTTGGCGCGCGTGCTGCTCGATCTGTCGCGCACGGCTCTCGATCGCGTCGACATCCGCGACGACAAGGGGCGCACCGAGGCCCGCTTCATCGATCGCCTCGAGCCGCTCGTCGACCAGGGGCACAGCCCGGGTCACGAGTTGCTCGCCGAGCTGGGCGACGAGCCCGGTCGCGACGCCGCGGGACGCACCGCGCTGGTCAAGGCGTTCCACTTCGCCGGGGTCGGTGGTGATCCCGATGACGGCGCCTGAGCTCGACGCGCTGACCATCGTCGAGGTCCCGGCCGGGCATCGCGGGGCCTACCAGGATTTGTTGCGCCTGGCCGACGACTCCGAGACTGCGATTGCGGGCTATCGCGACCAGGGCCAGCTGTTCGGGTTGCTCGAGCCCGACGGCGACCAGCCGCGAGGGCACGTGCTGGCGATCCCCAACGGGGAGCCCGAGACCATCGAGCTGATGAGCATCGCGGTTGCCCCCGCTCAGCAGGGTCGTGGCCTCGGCCGACGCCTGCTCCTCGCCGTGCTCGAGCGCCTCGCGAAGCAAGGATGGCGGCGGGTCGTGGTCGCCACCGCGACCTCGAGCCTCGGAGCGATCGCCTTCTATCAACGGCTCGGATTTCGGATGCTGCGGATCGAACGCGATGCCTTCAGCCCCGCGACGGGCTATCCCGCCGACCTACACGAGCACGGCATCCCGGTGCGGGATCGGGTGTGGCTGGACCACGAGCTCGGGATCCCGGGCGAAGGAACGGGCTCGATTTCGGGCGATTTGTCGCAGAGTCCTTGCGTCTCAGATTGACTCCACTATATTGATAACGACTTTCAAAATCAAAGGAGACCCATGACCCAGCTCAAGCAAAAGCTCCTCAGCGGCGCGCTCACTGCCTTTGGGACCCGAACCATCGTGCACCGGGTTTGGTCTCTATCCCCCGGGATCCGCTGTATTCGCCTCTTCGGTCCGGCGGTCGAGACGCTGCGCTGGGCCCCCGGCGACAAGGTCAAGATCCACGTCGGCAGCGGAGTCATGCGCAGCTACACCCCCGCTCGCATCAACCGCGACGAGAACTTCCTCGATGTCGTCGTGCACCTGCATGGCGGTGGCCCGGCGTCCCAGTGGGCGTCGCACCTGCAGCGGGGCGATGAAGTGCTCTTCGCCGGGCCCGCCCCCAGCATGCCCCGACGCCACGACGACCAGACGCCCTGGGCTCTGTTCCTCGGGGACGAGACCGCCTTGGGATTGGCAGTCGCCATGGTGCAGTCCTGCAGTCCCGGCACGCAGGTACTCGGGGCGATCGAGCTGGCGCAACGCGATGCTCCGGCCGTCGACGCCCTCGACCTGCCGCTGCACCCCCTCCCGCGCGACGGCGAGCACGGCAACGCCCTGGCGCAGTGGCTGGAAAACACCTGGCTCCCCCCCGACCCCGGAATCGTCTGGCTGTCGGGCGAAGCCAACGCGGTGCTGCGTCTGCGGACCGCACTGCTCGAGCGCGGCGTGACCCGCGAGCAGCTGTGCATCAAGCCGTACTGGAGTCTCCGGGGGGCCGCGCATCGCAAGCAGCTCGAGCGCGGCGCCCTCGTGGCCTAGCCGCACCTGCACGCGGGCCCGGGGCGAGCTACCTTGGAGCCCGCATGCCCCGGTCGAGCATCGAGCTGCGCCGCTTCGCCGGGCCCGACGTGTACACCCGGCAGCTCGACCACGTACGGGTCGCCCATCTCACCGATCTGCACGTCGGCCGCGTGACGCCGCACCGGGTGCAGATGGAGGCGGTCGCCCGCACCAACGCCGAAGAGCCCGACCTCGTGGTGATCACGGGCGACTTCGTGGCGCACAGCCAGATGTATCTCGATCAGCTGGTCGAGGTCGTCGGGGCGATCGAGGCGCCCGTGCTCGGCGTGCTGGGCAACCACGATCACTGGTCGGGGGCCTCCGAGGTCCGCTGGGCGCTGCGCAAGGCCGGGGCCGAGGTGCTCGACAACGCGTGGACCTCGTTGACGCTGCGCGGGCAGACGCTTCAGGTGGTGGGCCTGGACGACGCCTATACCGGGCACGCCGATCGCACCACCGCCATGCGAGGGCTCGACCCGCAGGTCGCGACCCTGGGCCTGTCACACATCGCCGAACAGGCCGACGCGATGTGGGACGGCGGCGTGCCCATGGTGCTGAGCGGCCATACCCACGCCGGTCAGGTCACCCTGGCGCGGCTGCACGAGTTCGTGCTCGGCCGCATCATCGGGCATCGCTATATCCACGGGCTCTACGGCAGCCGCGGCGAGCCCCGAGACGTGCGAGGGTGCGTCTACGTGGGCGCGGGCATCGGCTCCGCGGTCATGCCCGTACGCATGGGCGACCGGGCGCGACGCGAGGTCACCATCTTCGAGCTCGGGCACGACCGTCGTGACTACGAAGAGCACCACGCCGAGCAGGAGCCCGCTCCGGGGCGAGCACCCAGCCCCGAGAAGACCCGTCAGCGTCAGCGGCAAGCGCTGACCAAGAGCAAGCGTCGGCGCGAGGCCGCCCGCAAGCGCGGCATCGATCCGCTGCGCTCGCAGGACGACTGAGGCCTCAGCCTTCGGCCGGTCCGTCGGTCTCGCTCGTGTCGATGGGCGCCAGCTCGGCGGGCTTGAGCAGCCCCGAGTCGGCGTCGGCCTGATCGCCACCGCCCAGCTGAGCGCTGGCCAGCGCGGCCGCCCACTCGGCGGGCTCGGACTCCGCGGGCCCTTGCCCCTCATCCTCGTCCTCGTCCTCTTCGACGAGCTCGAGGTCGTCGTCATCGAGCAGCTCGATCTCTTCGATCTCCTCGATGTCTTCTTCGTCCTCTTCCTGCTCCGAGGAGACCTCTTCGTCCCCGCCCGCGACCGTCTGCTCGGTCGACGGCGAAATCTCGGCCGGGGCGGTGACCATCTCTTCGACCGACTCCGGGGCGGCATCCCCCGCGGTCAGCTGCTCGGTGAGCTCGACACCGACCTGCGAGGGCTCGGACTCGTCGACGGCCTCCGGGGCTGCATCTTCGGATGCGGCATCGAGCGCGGGCTCGTCTTCGTCGGCGCCCGGCAGGTTGTCGAAGTCCATGTCGGCGAGCGGATCGGGCTCGGCCGGAGCCTCGGGCTCGGCGGGTGCGTCCGCCTGCTCGGCGGCCTCGACTTCATCGACCTGCTCTGCCGCCTCGGCCGGGGCGGCCTCGGTTTCGCCGTCGTCCTCGTCCTCATCCTCGATCGAGACGTCGACCTCGTCCTCCGCCTCGACGGGGGCCTGTGCCTCGGCCTGGACCGGCGAGTCCATCCCGGCATCGAGCGGAACCCGAAGCTCGCTCGACTCGAACAGGTCGCCCTCCTCGGAGGCCTCCGCGGACTGGATCAGCTCGGGCACCGCCGGGTTCTCGGCCACGGGCTCGGGGGGCGGTGGCGGCGGAGCAGCCTGCACCGGGGTCGAAACCCCGGCCCCGCCCGACACGGGCACGGCCTGGTCGAGCAACGGTCCCAGCTCGGGATCCGTGCCTACGTCTTGCACCAGTTGCTGGGCCCGGTCTCGGGCCCACTCCAGGGTCTGCTCGACGCTTTGTGCGTCCAGCCCTTCCCGTTCCAGCAGATCGTCGAGCTCCATGTGAACTTGCCGCTTCGGCGCGCGAAAAACCCTACCACGACCCCAAGGCGGGGCCGATTTTGGGGCTCATCATGCGCTCAGGTGAGCCTCCAGGCTCGGGCCGGCGGCATCGAGGGCCGCGTCGAGACCGGCAAGCTTGGGCCCGCCCGCCTGCGCGAGCTCGGGGCGACCCCCTCCGCGGCCGTCGACGTGCTGCGCCAGCACGCCGACCAGCTTGCCCGCGTGCACCCGCGACTTGAGGTCCGGGGTCACGGCCACCAGCAGCATCGCCTTGCCGTTGGCCTCGGTGCCGAGCACCACGACCCCCGAGCCCAGGCGATCCCGTAGGGTATCGGCCGCACCGCGCAGGCTCTTGGGGTCGATCCCCGCCACCCGGCGGGTCAGCAGCCGCACGCCGGCCACCTCGACGACCTCGTCCGCCCCGGAGCCGCCCCCAGTGGCGAGCTTCTGCTTGAGCTGGTCGATCTCGCGATCGCGGGTCTTGATGTCGGCCTGGAGCTTGCCGATGCGCTCGGGCACCTCGGCCGGGTTGGGCGCGTGCAGCCGGGACGCCGCGTCGGCGGTCACTTCGGCCAGCTCCTGCACATGCGCCAGCGCGCCCATGCCCGTCACCGCCTCGATGCGACGCACGCCCTGGGCGATGCCCCCTTCACCGACGATCGCGAACAGGCCGATGTCGCCCGCCCGCGAGACATGGGTGCCGCCGCAAAGCTCGACGCTGTCGTCGGCCAGCCGCACCACGCGAACCGTCTCGCCGTACTTCTCTCCGAACAGGCCGATCGCGCCCTCGGCCTTGGCCTCGGGCATCGAAAGCTCCTTGGTGATGCTCGACGAGTTGCCCAGCACCATGGCGTTGACCCGGGTCTCGATGGCTCGGCGCTCATCGGCCGTCACCGCCCGGTTGTGGCTGAAGTCGAAGCGCAGCCGGTCGGGAGCGACGAGCGAGCCCTTCTGCACGACATGCTCGCCGAGCTCGGCTCGGAGGGCGTGATGCAGCAGGTGGGTCGCGCTGTGGTTGCGCTTGATCGACTGGCGACGACCGTCGTCGACCTCGATCTGGAGGCTGGCGCCGACGGACAGCTCGCCCTCGACGACCTTGCCCGCGTGCACGTGCATGCCGGCGCGAGGCTTGGTGGTGCCCTCGATCTCGATGCGCACGCCCTTGCCCGTGATCACGCCGGTGTCCCCGACCTGGCCGCCGCTCTCGGCGTACATCGGCGTCCGATCGAACACGAGCTCGACGGCCTGCCCGGCCGAGGCGCTGTCGACCCGCGCGCCGTCGACCAGGACGGCCCGCAGCGTGGCGTCGGCCTGCTCGGCGTCGTAGCCGAGGAACTCGCTGTCCCCGACGTCCTCGTGCACCTCGAAGTAGATGTCGGCGATCGCCTCGCCGCCACCGAGCTGGGCTCCACGCCCGCCCCCGCCGCTCTGGCGGGCCCGCAGCGCGTCTTCGGCCGCGGCCTCGTCGAGGCTCAGCTCGTGCTCGCGCAGCATCACCGCGGTGAGGTCGATGGGGAAGCCGTAGGTGTCGTACAGCTCGGCCGCGACGCCGGGCTCGAATGCCTGCTGGCTGCGGTCGTGCTGCTCGATGGCCTTGTGCAGCTTTCGGATGCCGCGATCGAGCGTGCGACGGAACAGCTCCTCTTCGCCGCGCACGACCTCCTCGATCACCGCGGCGCGCTCCTGCAGCTCGGGGTAGACCTCGCCGAACACGTCGACGACCTTGCGGCAGACGTCGTGCATGAAGGGCTCGGCCAGGCCCACGTCGGCGCCATGACGGATGGCGCGTCGCATGATCCGGCGCAGCACGTAGGAGCGACCGGCCTTGTCCGGGAACACGCCGTCGGCCACAAGGAACGCGCTCGCTCGCGCATGGTCGGCGATGACGCGGAACGGAGCCTCGCCCGCATCACTGGGTGCACGCGATCCAGCGAGGCGCTTGGCCTCGTCGACCATCGGCGCGAGCAGGTCGCTCTCGTAGTTGCTCTTGGCCCCCATCACCGCCGCCGCGATGCGCTCGAGACCGGATCCGGTGTCGATGCTGGGCTTGGGCAGCGGCCGCATGGTGCCGTCGCCGGGCTTCTCGTACTGCATGAACACCAGGTTCCACAGCTCGACCCAGTCATCCTCGTCGAACGCGGGCCCGGTGCCGGGCTGGTCCGCCGTGACCGGCGCGGTGTCCCCCTTGAACAGGTGGATCTCCGAGCACGGGCCGCAGGGGCCGGTGTCGCCCATCTGCCAGAAGTTGTCCTTGGCCGAGCAGCGATAGATGCGACCGGCGGGAACGTGGCGCAGCCACATCTCGGCCGCCTCGTCGTCGGCAGGAGCGTCCTCGCCCGTCCCGTCGAACACGGTCACCGCCAGGCGCTCGGCGGGCAGGCCCAGCTCCTTGGTGAGGAAGGCCCAGGCCCAGTCGATCGAGTCCGACTTGAAGTAGTCACCGAACGAGAAGTTGCCCAGCATCTCGAACAAGGTCTGGTGACGCGGGGTGAAGCCCACGTTGTCCAGGTCGTTGTGCTTGCCGCCGGCCCGGACGCAGCGCTGCACCGAGACCGCGCGCGAGTAGGGTCGCTGCTCGCGGCCCGTGAACACGTCCTTGAACTGGTTCATGCCCGCGTTGACGAACAGCAACGTCGGGTCGTCCTGGGGAACCAAAGAAGAGCTGGGGACATGGGTGTGCCCATGCCCGACGAAAAAGTCCACGAAGCGCTGGCGAATCTGGGCCGCGGTCATCACGGCGCGCTGAGTCGAGTCAGCCATATTCGATCTCCATCTCGGAATCGCCCCCGTTGTCTCCTGCGGTCACGCCGCGGAAGTACAGGGCAAAATCATCGGGGTTGGTCGAAGCGGCGAGCGCCATCTCGTAGGTGACCAGCTTGCGCTGCACCAGCTCGGTGAGCGATTGGTCGAACGAGACCATCCCGTAGGGGTGCGCGCCGTCGCGAATTGCATCCACGATCTCCACCGTGCGGGTGGGATCGATGATCATGTCGCGGATGCGGGGAGTGTTGATCATGACCTCGACCGAGGGAATCATCCCGCGCCCATCCGCTCGCGGGATGAGCCGCTGAGAGACGACCGCGGAGAGGATCGAGGCCAGCTGCAAGCGCACCGCGGTCTGCTGGTGCGAGGGGAACATCTGCACGATGCGGCCGATGGTCTCGGTGGCGTCGAGGGTGTGCAGGGTCGAGAACACCAGGTGGCCGGTCTCCGCCGCCAGCATGGCCGTCTCGATGGTCTCGAGGTCCCGCATCTCGCCCACCAGCACCACGTCGGGGTCCTGGCGCAGCGCGGCCCGCAGGGCCTTTTGGAAGCTGTTGGTGTCGAAGCCGATCTCGCGCTGGTTGACCACCGAGCGACGGTCCCCGAACACGTACTCGATCGGGTCTTCGATGGTGATGATGTGGGCCGCGCGCTCGATGTTGATGACGTTGAGCAGCGAGGCCAGCGTGGTCGACTTGCCCGAGCCGGTGATGCCGGTCACCAGCACCAGGCCGCGGTGCTCGCGGGCCAGCTCCTTGACGCGCGAGGGGATGTTGAGCCGCTCGAAGGGCGGGATGTCGCCCGCGATGACGCGCATCACCATGCCGCACTCGCCCCGCTGCCGGAACACGTTGACGCGATAGCGCAGTCCGTCGGGCGTCGCGTAGGCCAGGTCGACCTCGTGCTCGCTCATGAACTTCTCATGAGTGTGCTCGCTCATGATGTTCATCGCGAACGTCATGATGACGTCCGAGGTCATCGGCGGGACATCCTTGAGCGTCCGCAACGAACCACGAATGCGGAACACCGGAGGGAGCCCGACCTTGAGATGAACGTCCGACGCACCCAGCTTGCGCGCCGCGCCCAGCACCCGGTCGAAGATCTCGTTCATGGGGAGTGAAGGTAGCGGATCGGCGCGCCCCCGACCCACCCCCGTCGGCAACTCGCGTCGAGCGCAATGTCACCGGCCCGAGATCCCGCCCGTCTCTTATCGCAAAGGCCTGAGATTCATGGTGTTTTCAGCGCGCAGCGATGCCCCCCAGGGCCATGCGAGCCCCGACGCGTCCCCAGGTGCAGCCCTGCGGACGAGGCTCAGTTGGCTTGTCGACGCACTCGATCGCCGACAGCGATTTCCACAACGAGGGGTGCTCAAAGCAGACCGCCCCGCCGCCGCGCTTGCCCTGGCTCGCTTGTCGGTTGATGTCGGCCACGCGCACCCAGTCGCCCGTGGTGGGGCTCGCGCAGGGCATCTCGATTTCACGCGGCTTGAAAATCTCAGCCGCAGCAGCACCGAATCGCGCCTTCGAAACCGAGCGGCCCGGGTAGCGCCGTATCGCACTCGAGCGGCTGCACTTGTCCGGCTTGGACCTTCTCGCAGGTCCGTGGGCTCAGGTAGACCATCGACGTCTCACCGAGACAGCCCCCGTCCGCACACCGAGACCCCGTGACGGCACAAACCTCGTTGCAGGTGGAGAATGCGGTTGGATCGAAGCACTCGCTCCAAAACGGACGGCACTGCCCGCCCTCGCATCCCCCCGTCATCCCCCAGTTCCCGAGCACGTAGGCGGCACAGGGGCTGTCGCAGGCGTCGCAGTGGAGGCTCGAGGTCTGGATGTCGACACACTCGCCGTCGCACGCCACGTTGCGCAGGCCTCCGCACACGGCCCGAACATCGATCGGGGCGGAGACCTCGAGTCCGGCCTCGTCGACGAAGCGCGCAACGAAGGGCACCGCCAGCTCGTCGGTGAACGAAAGGGGCCAGCGCTCGTGCACGTCGGTCCAGCTCACCGTGATCGTCCAGCGTCCGCTGAGGCCCGGCTCGAAGGTCCCGAACAGGGATCCCGTCTCCGGGCCGTAGAGTTCACCGAGGCTCACGTCGTCGTTGGGGTCGAGGACCACCGCGGTGATCACCACCGACTCCGCCTCGCGCAGGAGAGACACGTCGAAGCCGACGTCGATCACCTCGGGCGGCGCATCGGGGATGCTGCTGGAACTCGAGGTCGAGTCGGCGACGGCGCCCGCGGACCCGCCCGTCTCGCCCGTCGAATCCGTAGACGCGGGCGCGGGCTCGTTGCCCGACGAGCCGCCGCAGGCCAGCCCGATCGCGAGACCGAGCCCAATCCACGGACGATGGAGCGACGCACGCACGAGCGAGGACCATCGTAGCCCGAGCCCTGGTACCGTAGGTGGGCATGTCGATCCCGGCCGTAGCCCTGGCGCTGGCGACGGGCGGGCTGGTCCCCGCCGGGCCCGCCACGGTCAGCACGGCCAATGTCGCCGCCGATTGCCAGTGGCCGAGCGTGGTCTCCTATCGGGCGGGCGAGAACAAGTGCAGCGGGATCCTGGTGCACCCCCGACTCATCGTCACCGCCGCCCACTGCCTGGCCGACGCCGGCCCGGGCAAGGTGCGCTTCGGCGAGCAGTTCCAGCCCGCCCGCCGTATCGTGGACACCGAGCGCTGCGCCATGCACCCCGAGTACGTGAAGACCGGCGCCCCCTCGGCCGACCTGGGGTACTGCGTGTTGGTCGAGCCCGAGGACGACATCCCGCTCACGCCGCTGACCACCGCATGCGAAAACGGACAGCTGCAGGAGGGCCAGCACGCGGTCATCGTGGGGTTCGGCGCGACCGAGCAGGACCCTCACTTCGGCACCAAGCGCTACGCATTCACCGTGCTCGACAGCGCGGTGCGCAGCGACGGCACGGTCTGGGTCGGTGACGCCCTGGTCAACGGCTGCCTGGGCGACTCGGGCGGTCCTTCGTTCGTGCAGCGAGCCGACGGCACCTGGCACGCCCTCGGCGTGCTGGCCTACGGCCCCGAGTGCGGCCAAGGACCCGTGCTCTATCGAACGCTGAGCGACCGCATCGATTGGCTCGAAGCGGAGACTGGCTTCGACCTCGCGCCCTGCCTCGGTGAAGGCTGCGAGTCGATCGCCTCCGACCCGCTGGAGCAGGATCGAAGCTGGGTCGACGGGTGCGAGGGCGCACGGGTGCCGCCGCCCGCTTGTGTCCCCGCGGATTCACCCGCCCCCGACTCCGAGGGTTCCACCACCGAGGACGACGGCGGCTCCGAAGGTTCGTCACAGAGCACCGCCGCCGCAGCGGACGACTCGGCCACGGGATGCCAGTGCCGCAGCTCGGCTGGACCCGACGAACGAGCCCCCACGGCATGGTGGGGGCTCGCGATCCTCGGCTACTTCGGGCGGCGACGGCTCAGCTCGGCCACCAGGTGCCGTGGAAGCCGTGCGGCACCCGACCGGGCAGCATCACCCGCCCCACCGGTCCCGCGCGCAGGTTCGTCGCGTCCATGATCACCAGCTGGCTGCGGTCGGCCTTCGGGTCGTAGCCGTAGCCCACCAGCCAGCCTTCGTCCTCGCCCGCGCCCGGGGAATCGGGCACGAACACCAGCTCGCTCAGCTCCAAGCCGTCGGCGAACTGATGGGTCTGCACCATGCCCGTCTCGAAGTCGTACTTGCGCACCAAGGTGGACTGCAGCGGCGGCCGCCCCTTGTCGCGAGGATCGAGCGAGATCGCGTAGCCATAGCGGTTGTGCAGCCCCTGGCGGCGCGGGTCGGTGCGCGGGAACTCGCTCTGGCGGTCGTCGACGAGCTGGCGGCTGGCCGTGCCCGTGGTGGGGTTGATGGTGAAGCGCTCCACCGTCGAGTCGTCGGAGAACTCGTCGGTCCCCGTCGCCCACAGGTCGGGGTACCAGACTGCATCGAGCACCACGTTGCCCATCGCGTCCTCGTGGGCATTGAAGGTGTGGAACGCAAAGCCCACCTCGATCTCGGCCCAGATGACGTCCCCGGCCCCGCCGTTGCGCGGCATCAGGCCGATGCGCGCGCCGTTGCTCGGCTGCCAGGAAAACGGCAACGTCGCCCCGGCGGCGACCAGGTCGAGGTCGAACAAGATCGGCAGATCCATGAACACCACGTAGTTCGCGGTGATCTGGAAGTCGTGCATCATGATCGGGGCCGGCAGCGCGATCTCTTCGGAGCGCATCAAGGCGCCCTTGGCATCGACCACCCGCAGGCGTGCCCGCGGATCGATGAGGTCGTAGCCAAAGAACACCATCTCCCCCGTGGTGGGGTCGATCTTCGGGTGGGCACACATCGGAGACGACACCGCGCCCCCGAAGTCGTGCAGCCCCACCGTGGCCAGGTCCGCGTTCAGCTCGTACGGCAGCCCCGTCTCCTCGATGGCCAGCAGACGGCCGTCGTGCACCACCAGCGAGGTGTTCGCGCGATGGTTGGCGACGTCGAAGGGGTCACCGAGTTTGTCGGCGCCCAGCTGCGGCGTATCGATGTAGCGCGACCGGTACCACTGCGCCGTGCCGCCACCGAGTTGCACGCCGTGGACCATGCCGTCACCGAGGAACCAGTGCTCGGTGCAGCCCGACAGCGGGTTGGGCCCGTTACGCACATACAGGCCTTCGAGCGCCGCGGGGACAGTGCCTTCGACGGGCAGATCGGTCGCTTCGCTCTCCTCGACGGGCGCGTAGTTGTCCACCAGCCACCACGCCTCGGTGTCACACTCGTCGATGTCCTCGCCCGTACTGCCCTCCGAGCTCGACTCGCCGCCCATGCTCCCGGAGCTGTCCAGGCCCGAAGTGGAGCCCATGGCCCCGCTGCTGCCCGTGCCGGGCTCGCCACCGTCGCTGCTGCCCGCGACGCCGCTGCTGCCCGAGCTGCCCGCTCCCGTGCCGCCGCTGCCATCGTCGCCACAGGCCGACAACACGCCGAGGCCGACACCCTGGGCGCCAAGTAGATGCATGAACTCGCGACGTCGAACTCGTTTCATTACCCCAATCCTTCCGAAAGCCGAGGGTGTTGGACCACGTCGCATGGGGGCCACACAAGGCAATACAACGCTGAACCGGGCCCGGTGCCGATGAGCTTGCACGTCGAATCAACGGAGCGTTCAATTGAGCCGTGATGCAGACGGACACGGATCGACGATTGAGACGCGCACTGCTGTTGGCCACCGTCGGGTCCTTGGCATGCTCGGCCGATCGGCCCGGGTCCGCGACTCCGATTCCGCTGTCGGCCCCTGTACCGCCGCTGGCCGACGTCGTATCGGAGCCCACGGAGTACGCCGCTCAGACCCCGTCTGCGACCGCAGGCGAGGCGTTCTTCTCCCACTACGGTGTGGGCGACCCCTATGCGGCGGGCGTGCCCTACCCCGTGTTCCTGGCACTGCGCGCGCTGTATCCCGAGCGGCTCGGTCGGGATTGGCTCGAGTTCTCGGCCCAGTACGGAACGATTCCCAACCGCGAGCGACCCACCGATCCCGACGCGTTGCCGGTCGGCTTCCACCTCGCGACCGACCCGATCACGCGCGTCGACTTCCTGATGATCAACTGCCACCTGTGCCACGCCGATCTGGTGGAGGCCGATGGGCGGCAAGTCTTCATTGCCGGCATGGGCAACCGAACGCTACGGCTGCACGCCTACGACGACGCCTTCGTGCGCATCGGCCAAGACGACGACCTCCGGGTCGGCCGCCTGCTCGCCGCGACCACGGCCGCCGCGAAGGACCACGGCTTGGCGTGGCCGCCCGATCACCGCCGCCCGATCGTCTCCGAGACGCTCCGCAAGGTCCGGCATCGGGCCGAGATCCGGGGCGCCGACAGTGCCCGCCTCGCCGCCGGGTTGCCGGGGCGCGTCGCCACCATCGAGGGCTTCATGCTCGCCCTCAACGAGCAATACGACGCGCAGCTCGAGCTGCCGTCCACCATCGGCTGGGCCAAGATTCCCGACGTCGCCACCTGGCGCTACCGCGAGACCAACAGCTTCGATGGCGTGAGCACGGGCGCCCCCGTGGCCATGGTGGCGGGGGCCGACTTCGCGTTCGGGGTGCGCCCCCAGTGGTATCTGGGGCACCAACACATCGCCACCAGCATGTTCTTGTACCTGCGGGGCTTTTCCCGAGACCTCGAGTTCCCCGGCCCCATCGACGCCGCGCTGGCGAAGTCGGGCGAGGGGCTCTTCGACGAGCACTGCGCGGGCTGCCACGGGGACTACTCCGGTCGCTACGTCGGCTACGAAGAGCAGGTCGTGCCGCTCAGCGTCGTGCAGACCGACCCGGCCCGCATCGAGGCAGTGACGCCCGCGTTCGCGAAGACGGCCGATGGCATCGAGGAGACCCGCGGGTTGGTGGTCACCCATGCCAGCGACGGCTATGTGCCGCGTCCGCTCGTCGACGTCTGGGCGCGGGGGACCTACGGCCATGCCGGTCAGTGGCCGGACCTCGCCACTTTGGCCACGCCGCCCGAGCAACGACCGCAGCGCTTCGTCGTCGACCTGGGCGCCCCGCTCGACCTCGAGCGCGTCGGGGTTGCGTGGTCGGCCAACGGCTCGGAAGGACCGCAGCGTCACGTCTACGACGCTCGCGTGCCCGGCTACGGCAACGGCGGGCACGAGTTCCTCAGCGACCTCGCCTCCGAAGAGCGCCAGGCCGTCCTGGAGTACCTCAAGACCCTCTGAGGGCGTCTACCGTCGCCCACGGTAGGCGTAGGTCTCCTACCGATCTGAAAAACTCGTGATCCGCTCGGGCCCCGGCGGACTCTTGGGCGGTGGATCCCACTTCGGGCACCTCGCTGCCCGTGCTCCTCGTCGCCGATCTCCACGATCGATGCGATAGGCTCCGCCTCGATGGCTCGTGTACTCGTTGGACTCGCCCTCGGCCTCGTCGCCCTCACGGCTACGGACGCGCTCGCCTCTCCGCAGACCTACCAGGAAGCGACCGAGGCCTACCTGGCGACCGTGCCGGCCGAAGCCAAGGCCCGCTCCGACGCCTATTTCGAGGGCGGCTACTGGATGCAGCTGTGGTCGTTCCTCATCGGCGTCGCGTGGGCGGTGCTGCTGCTTCGCCAGCGCTGGTCGGCCCGCATCCGCGACCGGGCCGAGCGCATCAGCCAGCGACGCAACGTCCAAGTCTTCGCCTACTGGACGATGTACTCGCTGCTGTCGGCCGCCGCCTTGCTGCCCTGGACCTACTACAGCGGTTTCGTGCGCGAGCACGAGTACGGGCTGGCCACGCAGACGGCCGGGGCATGGTTCGGCGACTGGGCCAAGGGCCAGGGCCTCGCCGTCGTGCTCGGCGGCCTCGCCATCATGCTGCTCTACGCCGTGTTCCGCCGCGCTCCTCGACGCTGGTGGCTATGGGGCGCCGGGGTGTCGCTCGTCCTGCTCGTCATCGCGATGGCGCTCGGCCCCGTGTACATCTCGCCGCTGTTCAACGAGTACACGCCGCTCGCCGACGGACCGGTCAAGTCGGCCGTACTCCAGATGGCGCATGCCAACGGGGTCGACGCGAACGAAATCTTCATGAGCGACGCCTCGGCCCAGAGCACCCGCATCAGCGCCAACGTGGCCGGCATGCTGGGCACCGAGCGCATCACCCTGAACGACAACCTGCTCGAGCGCTGCTCCCAGGCCGAGATCGAGGCGGTGATGGGCCACGAGCTGGGCCACTACGTGCTCAACCATATGTACGAGAGCCTGGTGTTCTTCGGCGTGCTCGCGGTCATCGCCGCCGCCTTCGTGCGCTGGGGCTTCGCGTGGTTCGTGCAGCGCCACGGCGAACGCTGCGGTGTGCGGGGCATCGACGACCCCGCCGGGCTGCCCGTGCTCGGCCTGCTGCTGTCGATCTTCGGCTTCCTGGCCACCCCGGTGACCAATAGCTACATCCGGGCCAACGAAGCCGAAGCGGACATCTTCGGGCTCAATGCCGCCCGCCAGCCCGATGGTTTCGCCACCACGGCGCTCAAGCTGGGCGAGTACCGCAAACTCGACCCCGGGCCGATCGAAGAGGTTCTGTTCTTCGACCACCCCTCGGGTCGCACCCGCATCGAGATGGCGATGCGGTTCAAACATCGCTGAAGACCCATGCCTACCGACCGCCCCATGACCCGACGTTCCCTGCTTCGTACCACCGCTGGCGCCACGGCCAGCCTGCTCGGGGGGTGCATGCCCGGCATGGTGATGGAGCCGGGCGCCAGGGGTCTGGGCGGCGTACCGCACGACTGGGTCAGGCCCTTGGGGGCGGGGCACGAGGACGGCCCCGCGCCGCTCACCGATGCGTCGCTCGAGCAGATCATGGCCCGGTGCAATCCCGTGACCGTCTACGACGCCGCGCACGGCGGGACCACGGGCGCCCAGGACAACGTCGCCGTGCTGCACTCGGGCGACGCCAAGCTCATCGCGCGCCCGAATGCCTCGGGGAGCTGGGACGTCTCGAAGTTTCGGGTCGCGCACATGCGGGGGCAAGAGCTGCCATCACGCTACGACGAGCTGCGCACGCCAGATTTCATCGGCGCGGGCGACCGCACCGCGAAGTTCTCGAAGTACCGAGCCAACGACCCCATCGGCATCGCTTCGGGCAGCACGTTCTACTGGCAACGAGTGACGCAGGTGCACAACCGCGAGGACCAGATCCTGCCGCGCGGGCCGATGTACGAGGACTTCGTGTCCACCACCATCTCGATCTGCGTCGACTTGGCCCACTTCCTCGGTGCCGATCGGGCGGGCTATCGGATCTTCATGGAAGGCAACATGCCGCGCCTCGGCCTCGACGACGTCGACCGGGCGGCACTGGCCCACTTCATCGCGTGGAAGGACGACGGCCTCGACGTGTCGCGCCGCAGCTACACGCTGACCATGTACACCTACGACGCCCCCTACATGGTGCCGCGCGTCCCCGATTGGTAGCGCATCAGACGGTACGAAGGCCATGCCTGATATGCTCTAAAGGAGACTCGATGGGACACGAAAAAGTCGCCGCCGCAGGTGGATTGGTCATGGTGCTCGGGCTGTTCGGGCGCCTCGGCGACGACTGCCTGCGCGCGGGTGCCCGTGGGGCTCGCTCCCTCGATGACGTCGCGGCCGTCGCTCCGCGCACGATGAGCTGGGGCGCCGACGACACGGTGAAGATGGCCCGCAGCGCCGACGGGACCGTGAACCCGCGGGCGTTCTCGGTCCCCAAAGGCACCCCCGTACGAGGGTCGAGCGGCCATTGGGGCGAGCTGGGCTTCGATGCCCTCGACATCACCAACGTCGTCGAGCTGTCGCTCGACACCGAGCCGGCCCCCGAAGATCGAGCCTGGCGCATGCGGGCGCGCCCCTGCGTCGGGGCGGTGCTCGCCACCGACGATCCGACGCAGTGGTCGGGCGTGTTCGAGGGGCGGGTCGAGCCCTGTGCGCCCGTGGTCGTGGTCGGTGCACTCGGCCGGGACAGTGCCTCGCTGATGCTCGACGGACAGCCGCGCTCGATGGTCGAGATGGCCGAGCGTTGCGCCGCGGGCTCGCGCGATTGCTTGTTCGTCGCCTGCTCCACCGAGGACCGCGCCTGTCGTCGCGAGGCGGCTCGCGTGGTCACCCAAAGCCCCAGCCAGGTCCTGCCGCGCAGCTACGAGCGCGAGCTGTTGCAGCGCATCGCCGATCAGCCCCACCCGCCCGAGCGCATCGTGGCCATGGAGTCACGGGGCCCGCGGACGCGGATGGTCATCGCCGTGCCCGCCACGCGCCCCTCCGCGCCACCACGCTGAACGACGCCGGGCCCGGGCTTGCGCCGCTCGGAGCACCCACCCCACGCGTCAGGCGCCACGATCCCGCGGGCCGCAGGGTATTCTCCGGTCATGAAGCTTAGGTCTTGGTTCTGGCTCGGACTGCTCGGCGCGCTCGCGGGTTGTGTCAGCAACACCATCACGCTCGAGTCGGAAACCGACGAAGGCACGGGCACCCCTCCGCCCTCGACCTCGACCTCCACTACCGCCAGCTCGGTCACGGTGAGTACCAGCGCGGCGGTCACCAGCGCCGCCGTCACCACCACGCCCCCTCCCCCGCCGGTCACCAGTGCGGTCACGACCGACGAACCCGTGCTCGACGTCGGCTTCATGGACACCACCTCGGGCATCGAGTGCGATCCGCCGTGCTCCCCGGACCACATCTGCATCGAAGGGCTGTGCTTCGAAGACCCCGACCTGACCACGGGCGACGAGTGCGGCTACATCGCGGACTGGGAGGACTGCAGCGATGGCATGGGCGGTGTGGACGACGCGCTGTGCACGGGCCCCGGCATGCTCTGCCTGTCCGAGAACCCGGTCCAGCCGGAGTTCGCCGTCTGTGCCGCCATGGGGTGCAACGACGCGTGCGACTGCCCCCTCGCGCCGCCCACCACCGAGGCCAACGTGGTCTGCGAGGACATCACCGGAAAAGGGCAAGGCACCTGCTTCCTCGAGTGCTCCTCGGGACAGACCTGTCCCCCCGGGATGACCTGCGCGTTCGACTTCATCTGCATGTACGAGGCGAGCTGACCGCGACGCGGCTCGGTCGCGGCGCAGGCTCGACGAACCCTCGCCGCCCCGACCCGACACCGCTGGCTAGCGCCCGAACCAGAAGTTGATGCCCCCCATCACGCTGGCGCCCGCGTCGAGCCCGGCCTCGTGCACCGCCCCCTGTCCGCCGACCTCGACGGAAAACGACATCCGTGGGTTGGCGAAGGCCTCGATGCCCATGTGGCCGCCTCCGCTCACGCCGTAGCGCTGACCCGAGCCCCCCGGTCGCAGCCGACCGCCGAAGGTTACGCCACCGCCACCGTAGAGGCGCACGATGCCGCCCATCACCGGGCTGCGTCCGAACAGCTCGAGGCCACCGAAGCCGACCGGGTCGTAGCGCTCCCCCGCGGCCGAGTGCACCAGCGTACCCGTCACCCGAGCACCGAAGAACTGCCCCACCCTGCGCCCGAAGGGGACGTCCAGGTGCAGGGACTGGCCGAAGCCCGAGCCCCACAGGCCCTGGTGGATGCCGATGCCCACCCCACGCGCTCGCCGGTTCACCCGCACCACGTAGTCGCGATCGAGCATGGGTGCGACCGGCTCGGGGCCTCGCTCGACCTGGCTCGCGGCATGGTGCTCACCGCTGACGGGCGCGGCGGCCATCGTGACCGAGTCCGCCACGTTGGGCTCGGCGATCCCGTCGGCCTCCTGAGGATCGGCGGCCATGGTCAGAGCGATGGAGGAGGAGACGAGGATGCTCGAGAAGCTCATGTCTTCGTTCTGAGGGGCAGGCGATGGGTCGACCACTCACGCGCGTCAGCCCTCGGACATGACAGCTGTCATGTCCAAGTCGATGACCGGCCTGCACCACGGCCCGACGCGCTACCCTTAGGCGTGCCCCGGCGATGGCAATTGCTGCCCGACGACCCCGAAATCGGCTGGATCCCGTACGTTTGGCTCCTGTATCTAGGTTTCGTCGTCCTCACTCCCGTCTTCGGCGACCTGACCGAAGACATGACGATGTGGGCCGTGACGGGGATCACCACGGCCCTGTTCGTCCCGCTCTACTTCCTCGGCTACTGGTACCGCGGCACCGCCCGAATCAAGCTCGCGCTGGGGATGTGCGTCCTGGGCATCGTGCTGGCCCCCTTCAACCCGGGCGGCAGTACGTTCTTCATCTACGCCGCCTATTTCGCCGGCCTGTACGACGACCGAATCGGCCGCAGCATGGCCGCGGTGGGCCTGGTGCTCGTCGTCCTGGTCGCGGCTGCGTTCCTCGTCCAGCCCATCATCTACTTCTGGGCGCCGGGCGGCATGGGCGTGGTGGTCATCGGCCTCATCGGTAGCCACAACGCGCGCAGTCACTCGCGCATCGAAGAGCTGCGGCTGGCCCGGGCCGAGGTCGAGACGCTGGCCCGCATCGCCGAGCGCGAGCGCATCGCCGCCGACCTGCACGACCTGCTGGGCCACTCGCTGTCGGTCATCGCCCTCAAGTCCGAGCTCGCCCAGCACTTGGTGGAGCGCGACGCCGCCCGGGCCACCCAGGAGATGACGGACGTACACGAGGTCGCCCGCAAGGCGCTGTCGGAGGTCCGCACCGCCGTCGGCGGCTATCGGGTCGGCAGCGGTGCCGGTCTGCGCCAAGAACTCGATGGTGCGGAGCGTGCCCTCGAAGCGGCCGGGGTCGCCTTGATCGTCGTCGAGGGCCCCGAGCACGTGGCCAAGTCGCTCGACGCCGCGCACGAGGGCGTGCTCGCGCTGGCCCTGCGAGAAGCGGCCACCAACATCATGCGTCACGCTCGAGCATCGAAGTGCGAGCTCACCTTCTTTGGCGAGAGCGAGGGCTGCGGCCTCGAGATTCGCGACGACGGCCGGGGCGTCCGAGGCACCCCCGGTCACGGATTGCAGACGATGAAGCGAAGAGTCGAAGCCCAGGGAGGCACCATGGAAATCGTCAGCGACGCCGAGGGAACCCGGCTGCGGGTCATGCTCGATCCGGTCGCCCAGGAAGGTGCGGCATGATCCGCGTCATGTTGGTCGAGGACCAAGGCATGGTCCTGGGGGCCCTGGCCGCCCTGCTCGAGCTCGAGGAGGACTTGCGAGTCATCGCCCGAGCCAGCCGCGGCGACGAAGCGCTCGAGCGGCTCCGCGAGCAAGAGGTCGACATCGTCGTCACCGACATCGAGATGCCGGTCATGAACGGACTCGAGCTGTGCGCCGCTGTTCGTCACCACCACCCGCAGACCCGCGTCGTCGTGCTGACCACCTTCGCCCGCTCCGGCTACCTGCGGCGAGCCATGGAGGCCGGCGCCCAGGCCTACCTGCTCAAAGATGCGCCCGCGCGCAGCCTCGCCGATGCCATCCGCACCGTGACCAAGGGCGGCCGCGTCGTCGACCCCCAGCTCGCCTCCGAAGCCTGGTCCGAGCCCGACCCCCTGACCCACCGCGAGCGGCAAGCCCTGCGCCATGCGGAGAACGGGCTGAGCACCGAGCAGATTGCCCACGAGCTCGAGCTGTCCGTGGGTACGGTGCGGAACTATCTGTCGAGTGCCATCGGCAAGCTCGGCGCGAAGAACCGCGCCGAAGCGGCCAGCAAGGCGCGCAGCAAGGGCTGGCTCTGAGGCCCGTCGAGCCGGCGCCCTAGCGCACCGACTCGCCCACCGTCAGCACCGCGGCGAGCCCTTCGTCGCAGGTGGGGACGATCTGCTCGGGCGGCAGCACGAACCCACCGCCGCCGCGCGGGCGCAGCTCGATGACGAACGACTTGGCATCGAGCTCGCCGTAGGCCCAGTCCATCAGCGTGCCCGCGGCGGGATAGAGCGACTGGGCCGACATCAGCCGGTAGCGGGTGCCGTGCGGCTTGCCCATGACGTCGACCATGGCCTTGCCCGTCTTCTTGAGCGCGGCGTAGTCCCGCGGGCGAGTACGGGTGTGGCTCCACGGGTGCAGGAGCATTTGGCCGTAGCTGTGGAAGTCGATGTGGGCGTCGATGTCGTGCGCGACCATGAGGTCTCGCAGCGCGGCGGACTCGGGCTCGGAGAACGGGCCCTCGCCGCGATAGACCTGGGAGGACGGCTTGTCGCTCGACCCGTCGCCGCCCCAGGCGAGGCCGAAGTTGCGGTTGAGGTCGACGCCGTGACCGTCGCGACGGTTCTTTCGCCAGTAGCGGTCACTCTTCCAGCTGTGCACGTAGCCGTCGGGGTTGGCCACGGGCAGGACCCACAGCTCGCTTTGGTCGACGAAGTCTCGGATGCGCTCGTCCTGGTCGTAACCCCGCAGCAAGCGGTCGGCGACGCAGGTGGAGACGGCCATGGCGATCCACTCGCGGGCATGCAGGCCACCATCGACGACCATGCCGAAACGGCGCTGCCCCTTGCCGCGCACGTGCAACGCCCGAAGGAGCCGACCCTCCAACGAGGACCCCACCGTCTCGACCTGGGCGAGGTCGGGGCGCAGCTGCGCCAGGGTGTCGAGGTAGGCGTGGATGGTGGGCAGGTCGCGATACTCGGAAAACCACTGTTCGGGCGAAGGGCGAGCGACCTCCACCTGGGCCAGTCGCTCACGCTCGGCCTCGGCCACCGCGAGGACGTCGGGCACGATGACCTCGATGCTCAGGTCATGCTCGCCGACCCAGGCCAAGCCAGCCGCATCGAGCACGACGTCGACGGTGGGCTCTCGCAGGCGCTCGCTCCAGACGTCCTGCGCGCGGGCGAGCAGCTCGGCCCGCAGCGCGGCGGTGCCCGGGGTCACCCGCACCGCCACCAGGGTGTCCTCGGCGATGGCCAGCGGCGCGTCGGCAGCCGGAGCTGCGACCTCGTCGGCCGCAGCCCTCTGCGCGACGGCGGTGGCGGTGTGCTCGACTTGGCCGAGCGGCGGCGGCTGGCTCTGTCCGTAGACGATGCCGCCCACCACGAGCAGGCCCAAGCCGACGACCCAGCCGCCATGCAGGCTCGGGCCCCCGGTGCCCAGCGGCCAGCTCGAAGATCCTCGTCGTCGTTGTCGCTTGCCTGGGCCTCGACTCACGTCAACCAGCGTAGGCACCCCGGCGCTCGAATGCACGAAGGATCGACGGCCCGAGGCGGGGCACGGTGCGCCGCGACCGCGAGACCGCGCTCAGGGCCACTGCAGCCGGACTTCGTCGCCACAGCCCCGAATCACGAGCTGCGCCCCATCCACGTGCAATTGCACGCGGTCCTCGGATTCGCTCGGCTCGACCTCCTCACCGTCGTAGTCCTCGCGCCGCTCGATCAGAAGCGGCGGCTGTCCGCTGCCCGCGTCCACGAACGAGTCGAGCTGGGACTTGGAGTGGTCGAAGCAGCCGACCATGCACTCGTCATCGAGCAGCGGGTCGCACTCCTTCTCCCCGTCGTATCCTTCGGCCCGCGGATGCACGACCTGCACATTCGCCCACCGTTGCGGATCGTCGGTGGCCTCGGTCTCCACCTGCGGCATGCAGTGGAAGGTCCGAATCCCCAGCAGGCTCGGGCGCACCACCGAGATGCGACCGTCGCCCCCGAGCACCGCGACTCCGCCGACGGCGATGTCGGTCCAGTCACCGCTGACTCGGCCGAGGGCGCGAGGTTGACCCGGCAACGAGGCCGCGAGTGTCTCGGTCTCCGGCTCGGGCGCGTCGTCGAACGCATCGAGCAGCTCGGGGTCGACGAGCGTGCGATAGGCCTCCGCCCAGGTGTCGACCTGCGTGCGCGATGGACTGCGCGTGGCTCGGACCTCGCAGTCGTCCCCGCGAAACTCGTAGATCACCGAGGCCTCCGTCGACCACGACGCCAAGGGGTGGGCGCGGGCGGTCCGTGCCTGGGCGACGTCGGAGATCCGGTTCGCGAGCGAGGAACTCGGCCGGGCCGCGGACTCGAACCCCGGCACCGCCGCCAACAGCAGGCCGCTCACCCACACGCTCGCGCGACGACTCACCGGTCCTGCACGCGCTCGGACCGGCGGCCATTCCGCGGCGTGCGACGATTCGGGAGAAAAATCGACGCCAACGATTGCCAACCTACTAGATGGTAGGCATGGTTCAATCGAGCCGATGGACACGCGAACGCAGATCCTCGACGTGGGCGAAGCCTTGATGAAGCGCGCCGGGTATTCGGGCTTCAGCTACGCCGACGTCTCCAAGGAAGTGGGCATCCGCAAGGCGAGCATCCACCACCACTTCCCCAACAAGTCCGCCCTCGCTCGGGCCGCGCTCGAGCGCTACCGCGAGGCGTCGCAGGCCCGGCTCGCCGCGTCCTTCGATCCACAATCGGGGGTCCAAGGCGCAGCGCAGTCGCTCGGGCAGATGTTCGTCGACGCCTTCGAGGGTCCGGGCAATGGGTGCCTCTGCGGCAGCTTGGCGGCCGAATGGGAGCTGCTGCCCGACGAGCTGCGCGAGCACGTCCGCGCCTACTGGAACGAGACCACCGCCTGGATGGCCGCGGCGATCATGCGGGCCGACCCCGCCGTCGTGCACGAGCACGCCACCAGCCGTGCTCGCCTCGTGGTCTCGCTGCTCGAGGGCGCGATGATGTCGGCCCGCGTCATGGGCTCGACCGCCCCGCTCCACGAGGCCACCGCCACGGCCCGCCTCCTCGCGAGCCACGCTCACGCCTGATCGCGACCCCCGGCGATGCCCACTCACGGCATCGCCTCGTTTTTCACCACCAAACCTACCTATTAGTAGGTAGATCATCGAAAGATCGAACAATGACCAAAGCACCGACTCCCTTCACCTGGATCATCGGCGGCGGCAGCGGCATGGGCCTGGCCACCGCAGCCCGGCTGGTCGCCCGTGGCGAGCACGTCGCGCTCGTCGGCCGTAGCGGCACGAAGCTCGAAGCCGCGGCGACTCAGCTCCGGCGCGACGGCTCGGGCGAGGTCGAGACCGTCGTCTGCGACATCACCGACGCCCCATCGCTGCGGGCCCTGCTCGACCGCATGCAGTCGGACCCACGCCAGGTGACGGGGCTGGTCAACGCAGCGGGTGTGTTCGCGCCCAAGCCCTTCCTCGAGCACGACGGCGGCGACTTCGACCGCTACCACGCCATCAACCGGGGCACCTTCTTCATCACGCAGCAGGTCGCCAAGACCATGGCCGCGCACGGTGGAGGCTCGATCGTCAACGTCGGATCGATGTGGGCCCACCAGGCGGTCAAGGCCACGCCGTCGTCGGCCTACTCGATGGCCAAGGCCGGGCTGCACGCGCTGACGCAGCACCTCGCCATGGAGCTGGCCGACGCGGGCATCCGAGTCAACGCGGTCGCGCCCGCGGTGGTGGTGACGCCGATCTACGGCGCGTTCATCGATCCGAGCGCCATCGAGTCGACCCTGAGCGACGGTTTCGATGCCTTCCACCCCATCGGCCGCGTGGGCAAGCCCCAGGACGTGGCTTCGGTGATCGACATGCTGCTCAGCGCCGAGTCCAGCTGGGTGACGGGTGCCATCTGGGACGTGGATGGTGGTGTAATGGCGGGACGGAACTGACGCCATGAACGCTCCCGTCGATCGCCTCCGCGCCGACATGTCGACGCGACACGTCGTCGCCCTCGATGACACCCCTTGGGCCCCCTCCCCCGCGGTGGGGGTCGATCGCCGCATGCTCGACCGCGTGGGCCAAGAGGTCGCCCGGGCCACCAGCGTGGTGCGCTACGCCCCGGGCAGTCGCTTCGACGCCCACGAACACGCGCTCGGCGAGGAGTTTTTTGTGCTCGAAGGGACCTTCGCGGACGAGCACGGCCGCTATCCGGCGGGTACCTACGTCCGAAACCCTCCCGGATCTCGCCACGCGCCGTTCACCGAGGAGGGCTGCACCATCTTCGTGAAGCTACGGCAGTTCGAGACCACCGATCTGCAGCGCGTCGTCGTGTCGACCCGCGAGGCGGAGTTTTCCCGCGGCCAGGTCGAGGGCCTCACCGTGCTGCCGCTGCACGAGTACCAGGGCGTCAGCACGGCGCTGGTGCGCTGGGCCCCCGGCTGCCGCTTCGTGCCCCATCAACACTGGGGCGGCGAGGAGATATTGGTGCTCGAGGGCACCTTCGAAGACGAGCACGGGCAGTACCCCGCGGGCACGTGGATCCGTAGCCCGCATCGCAGCCAGCACGACCCCTTCTCGACGGAGGGGTGCCTCATCTATGTGAAGGTCGGACACCTGTAGCGCCGGCTCAGGCCAGCCACAGGTGCTTGATCTTCAGGTAGCAGCCCTCGCCGAAGGCGGGCGGCACGGGGAAGTCCCCGGGCAGGCCCAGCTCGCCGACCATCTTCGCCTCGCGACCGGCTCGCACCGCACCGCGACCGAGGGCGGACAGCAGCTCGCCTTCTTCGAGCTTGGCCGCGTTGCTGACCGCCAGCATCTCGCCGCCGGGAGCGACCACGCGCGCGGCGGCTTCCATCAGTTCTTCCCAGTCGCGCATGGCGGAGAACACCTTGCCCTTGACGCGGGAAAACGGCGGCGGGTCCACGATGACCAGGTCCCACTGCTCGTCGCGCTGGCGCATGCGCTCGAGGAACTTGAACACGTCGCCGGTCAGCGCCTCGCAGGCCTCGGGATCCATGCCGGAGGCGGTGAGGTTCTGACGGCAGCGGGCGTGCGAGCGCGCGGCAGAGTCGACGTTGACCACCCGGGTCGCACCGCCTCGGATCGCCCGCACCCCGAAGGACCCGGTGAACGAGAACAAGTTGAGCACCCGGCGCCCCTTGGACAGGCGCTCGGCGAGGCGTCGGCCCTCACGCAGATCGAGGAACAGGCCGGGCGAGACCGGCGCGGTCACGTCGACGATGAAGGTGAGGCCGTCCTCCTGCACCTTGACCTCGGGAGGCGCGGTCTTGCCCCCGAGGTGGAACGCGGGCGGCCGACGCTCATCGGCGACCACGCCCCGCACGCGGTCCTGCATATAGATGCCGGCCGGCGACAGCTTGTCCTTCAAGATCGGCACGAGTCGCTCGAGGTAGGCCTCGGCCGCGCGCGAGTACTTGTAGATCAGCACGAACTCACCGAGGCGATCGACGGCGAGTCCGGGCAGGCCGTCGCCTTCGCCATGCACTAGGCGCATGGCGTTTTCGATCTCCGGTGAGGTCCGGGTCTTTCGAAATGCCAGCGCCGCATCGACGCGCCGCTCGATCTCCTCGTCCGTCCACGAAAACTGCTCCTCGCGGCTCACCATGCGAACGGCGATGGCGCCTTCGGGCTCGACGAGGCCCCAGCCGATGGGGCGTCCGTCTTCGTCGGTCACCGCGATGAGCTCGCCGGCGTCCTTGCCCTCGAGCGGGCGCATCAGCGAGTCGCGAAACACCCACGGGTGGCCCGAAGTCAGGGTCCGCGCCGCCCGGTAGGAGACCTTCACACCCCGGCCCCGAATGGTGGGGCGAGGGCGACCTCGACCGCCTCGAGGGGGGCCAGATCGACGGCGATCGGAGGGGCTGCCGGGCATGGCCGCGGACCATAGCCGAAAAGCCACCGGGGCAGCACGCCCCACCGTCAGGCGGGCCCTGACGGTGTATCCCCCGCCGTCTCGATTCGCCGCCAAAGGCCCGTACGGCCAGCTTTGCGCGGGTCGCTGCCCCCGCTACTCTGGGGCTGGCGCGCTGCGGCGCCGCGTAGGGGACCAAGCGTTCATGGCAAACGACAGGATCGGCGAACTCCTCGTCCGCGAGAGCATCATCTCGACCCAGCAGCTGCGCGATGCGCAGAGCGACCAGCACAAGTCGGGCAAGCGGCTGGCCTATAGCCTCGCCAAGCTCGGCATCCTCGGCGAGAAGGAGCTCACCGAGTTCCTGTCGCGCCAGTACGGCGTCCCGTCGATCAGCCTGGGCGAGTTCGAGATCGACCTCGAGGTCATCGAGCTCATCCCCAAGGAAGTCGCGAACAAGCACACCGTGCTGCCGGTCCAGCGCGCCGGCTCGACGCTGATCGTCGCGATGAGCGACCCGTCGAACATCTACGCGATCGACGACCTCAAGTTCCTCACCGGGCTCAACATCGAGCCGGTGGTCACCACCGACGCCGCCATCGAAGAGGCGATCGCCCGCTACTACGACCAGCCCGAGACCCTCGAGTCCTACGACGAGGTCATCGGCGACCTCGAGTTCGAGGACATCGACTTCGGCGACGAGACGGACGAGGACTTCAACGTCCTCGACTCGCAGGCCGAAGCCGAGCAGGCGCCGGTCGTCAAGCTCTGCAACCTGATCCTGCTCAACGCGATCAACAAGGGCGCCTCGGACATCCACATCGAGCCCTACGAGAAGCAGTACCGCGTCCGCTACCGCATCGACGGCGTGCTGCACCAAGAGATGGCGCCGCCGCTGCGGCTGCGCAACGCCATCACCAGCCGCATGAAGATCATGGCCACGCTCGACATCGCCGAGCGCCGCCTGCCTCAGGACGGCCGGATCAAGCTCCGCATCGGCAAGAACCGCGAGATGGACTTCCGCGTCTCGACCCTGCCGACGCTGTACGGCGAGAAGATCGTCATGCGCTTGCTCGACCGCGACAAGCTCCAGCTGGACATGACCAAGCTGGGCTTCGAGGTCGAGCCCCTGGCCCAGTTCAAGGCCAACATCCATCGTCCCTACGGCATGTGCCTGGTCACCGGCCCCACCGGGTCGGGCAAGACGACCACGCTGTACTCGGCGCTGTCCGAGCTCAACGCCGAAGAGGTCAACATCTCCACCGCCGAAGATCCCGTCGAGTACAACCTCGGCGGCATCAACCAGGTGCAGATGCACGACGACATCGGCCTCAACTTCGCGACCTCGCTGCGTTCGTTCCTGCGCCAGGACCCGGACATCATCATGGTCGGCGAGATTCGGGACTTCGAGACGGCCGAGATTGCGGTCAAGGCCGCGCTCACCGGTCACTTGGTGCTGTCGACGCTGCACACCAACGACGCGCCGTCGACCATCAACCGCATGCTCAACATGGGCGTCGAGCCGTTCCTGGTGACCGCGTCGGTCAACATGATCGTGGCTCAGCGCCTGGCCCGCCGGATCTGCAAGGACTGCACGGTCCCGGACCCCGAGATCACCGACGAGGCGCTCATCGACGCCGGCATGCCCGCCAAAGAGGCCAAGGGCTGCACCGCCAAGAAGGGCGGCGGCTGCAAGACCTGCGGCGACACCGGCTACAAGGGCCGCGTCGCGCTGTACGAGGTGATGGTCCTGACCGATCCGCTCAAGGACCTGGTGCTGCAAGGGGCCTCCACCGCCGAGCTCAAGGCCGAGGCCATCCGCCTGGGCATGGCTACGCTGCGACGCAGCGGGCTGAACAAGCTGGGCGAGGGCATGACCACCCTCGAAGAGGTCCTGCGCGTCACCGCGTCGGACTGAAGCGGTCGTCCCGAATCCGAGCATCGCCTACATCCGGGCCGCCGCGTTGGGTCGCTTGTTCGCGCCTGAGGAGCCTTTGTTGGTATCCTAGGGCCGCCGCAGCCGCGGATCCGCGATGGCGATCAACCTGCATCAGCTCCTCAAGGCCATGGTCGAGTCCGGTGCGACCGACCTCCACGTGACCACGGGCTGCCCGCCCCTGCTGCGCATCGATGGCGACTTGGTGCCGCTCAAGACCGGAAAGATGACCCCGGTCGAGTCGCGCAACCTCTGCTACTCGGTGCTCTCCGACAAGCAAAAGCAGCGCTTCGAGGAAGACCAGGAGCTGGATTTCTCGTTTGGCGTCAAGGGCCTGGCCCGCTTCCGCGGCAACCTGTTCGTCCAGCGCGGTGCGACCTGCGCGGCGTTCCGGCTCATCCCCTACGAGATTCCGCCGCTCGAGCAGCTCGGCCTGCCCCCCGTGGTCAAGCGCCTCACCGAGGCCCCCCGCGGGCTGGTGCTGGTGACCGGCCCCACCGGGTCGGGCAAGAGCACCACGCTGGCCTCGATGATCAACCTCGTCAATCACTCGCGACGGGGTCACATCATGACCATCGAGGACCCGATCGAGTACCTGCACCAGCACGGGACCTGCATCGTCAACCAGCGCGAGGTCGGACAGGACACCAAGAGCTTCAAGAACGCGCTCAAGTACGTGCTGCGGCAGGACCCCGACGTGGTGCTCCTGGGCGAGATGCGGGACCACGAGACGATGGAGGCCGCGCTCACCCTGGCCGAGACCGGTCACCTCACCCTGGGCACGCTGCACACCAACTCCGCGGTGCAGACCATCAACCGTGTCATCGACATGTTCCCCATGGCCCAGCAGACGCAGGTCCGCACCCAGCTGAGCTTCGTGCTCGAGGCGGTGCTGTGTCAGTCGCTGCTGCCCAAGGTCGGCGGAGGCCGGGCCTTGGCGGTCGAGGTCATGGTGCCCAACGACGCCATCCGGGCCCTGATCCGCGACGGCAAGCTGCACCAGATCTACTCGCAGATGCAGCTGGGCCAGGGCGTCCACGAGATGCAGACCTTCAACCAATCGCTGGCCGACCTGGTGCAGCGAAACCTGGTCTCGGGCGAGACCGCCATCCATCGCTCGAGCGACAAGGACGAGCTCCGCGGCATGCTCGAGCGCGGGCAGAACCTGCAGCAAGTCCAGCGGCGCCGCTAACCCGCCCGACCCACCTCGAACGCTAGGGAACCACAACGATGCCAGCCTATATCTGGGAAGCCACAACCAAGGCAGGAGAGTTCCGTAGCGGCACCTACGAGGCCGACAACGAGGAAGCGGTCGGCGAGCGCCTCCGCAGCCAGGGGCTGACCGTCACCAAGGTCAAGAAGAAGCCCATGGAGATCACGCTGCCGAGCATCGGCACCGGGGTCGCGCTCAAGGACATGGTGGTGTTCACCCGCACCTTCTCCACCATGATCGACGCGGGCCTTCCCATCGTGTCGGGCTTGGACATGCTGTCGACCCAGGCGGAAAACCCCCGCTTCGGTCGCGTGCTGGCCAGCATCAAGGCCGAGGTCGAGACGGGCAAGTCGCTGTCCGAGGCCATGGGTAGTCACCCCCGCATCTTCGACGACCTGTTCCGCAACCTGGTCGCCGCGGGTGAGGCGGGCGGTATCCTCGACGTCATCTTCCGTCGCTTGGCCACCTACCTCGAAAAGGCGGCCAAGCTGCGTCGCCAGGTGCGGGGCGCCCTGGTCTATCCGTCGGTCATCGCCGCGGTCGGTGTCTTGGTCGTCTTCGTCATGATGACCAAGGTCCTGCCCGTGTTCGAGAAGATGTTCGTCGACCTCGGCGCGGGCTCCCTGCCCGCCCCCACCCGCATGGTGCTCGCGATCAGCCACGCGATCACCGACAACATCTTCATCTTCCTCATCAGCGTGACCGCGCTGAGCGTGGGCTTCGGTGCCATGCTGCGCAGCCCCCGGGGGCGCTACATCTTCGACGCGGTCATCTTGCGGGCGCCCGTCATCGGGCCCGTCATGCGCAAGATCGCGGTGGCTCGCTTCACCCGAACCCTGGGCACCTTGCTCAGCTCCGGTGTGCCCATCCTCGACGCGCTGGACATCGTGGCCAAGTCATCCGGCAACCTGGTGGTCGGCCGCGGCATCACCCACGCGCGGGGCAAGATCGCCGAGGGTACGGACATCGCCTCGCCTCTGCTCGAGACGGGCGTGTTCCCGCCCATGGTCGTGCAGATGATCGGCGTCGGTGAGCAGACCGGTGCGATGGACGACATGCTCCAGAAAATCGCCGACTTCTACGAAGACGAAGTCGACGCGGGGGTCGCCGCCATGACCGCCCTGCTCGAGCCGATCATGCTGGTCGTGCTCGGTGGTGTGGTCGGTGGCCTGCTGATCGCGATGTACCTGCCGATCTTCGAGGTCGCCGGCAACATTCAGTAGCCGTGGCTTCTCCCCCCGACGGACAGGTCCCCCACGCCTCTCAGTCGCTGGCCGACGCGGCGCGGCCTCCCACCGGGCGCGCCCGCTCGACCCGGCTCGACCCGCGTCGCCGACGGATCGGCTACTTCATGCTGGTCCGGCTGGTGGTGCTGTCGCTGTTCACCGTGGTCGCCGCCCTGCTCGCCTGGCAGACCAACCGCGAGTTCAGCTCCTTCTATCACGCGTTCGTGTGGGGCACGCTCGTCGTCGGCTACGCGCTGACCATCCTCTTCGCGCGCCTGTTGCCCCGGGTTCGAGACCTCGACGCCTTCGCCTGGGTCCAGACCTCCACCGACATCGTCATCGCGGCCATCGTGGTTCAGGTCAGCGGCGGCACCGACTCGGGCTTCGTCTCGCTGTACCTCATCGCGGTGCTGGGTGCGGCCACCATGGGCGGTGGTCGGCAGACCTGGGCCGCCGCGGGGGCCTGCTCGCTCATCTACGGCACGACCAGCTCACTCGAGGTGCTCGGCGTGCTCGAGCCGAGCTCGCTGGGGCAGCCCGTGCCTCCCCTGCCCCCTGGCGAGGCGGTGGCCGTCGTCACCCGCACCCTCGTCGGCCTGCTGGGCGTCACCATCCTGTCCTCGTTCCTCAACCGCCAGCTCCAGTCCTCCACCATCCAGGTCGGCGACCTGCGGGCGATGAACGAGAACATCCTGCGCTCGCTGACCTCGGGGCTCATCGGCGTCGACAACCGCGCCCGCGTCATCTACTTCAACCCCGCCGCTGCGTCGATCCTGGGGCTGGACGACGACGCCATCGGGGTTCGTGCCTCGCGGCTGCTGCCCGGCGTCGACGACCTGCTCCACCCGCTGTCGTCCGCCTCGGTGGACGCCAGGCGCTCGCCCGAGCCGCAGGAGCTGCGGGTCCGCAACGCTCGGGGCGACCGCCTGCATGTGCGGCTTTCGTGCTCACGGCTGCGCGACGGCCAGGCGCGGCGCCTGGGCCAGCTCATCGAGTTCCAAGACGTCACCCGCGTGCACGAGCTGGCCGAGAAGGTCCGCCGCGGCGAACGCCTCGCCGCCGTCGGTGGCCTCGCCGCCTCCGTCGCTCACGAGATCCGCAACCCCCTGGCCGCCATCAGCGGCAGCGCCGAGCTGCTCGACACCGCCAGCCTCCAGGACGAGGACGAGCGCCTGCTGTCGATCATCCGCCGCGAGTCGACCCGCCTGAGCGAGCTCATCACCGACATGCTGGCGTTCACCCGACCTCGCGTGCCGCAGCCGGTCGCGGTGTCGCTGGCCCGGGTCACCACGCAGGCGGTCGAGCACTTCCGGGCCGACCCCAGCAACACCGATGTCGAGACCACCCTGCACGTGGCCGAGATCCCGGACGTCGAGCTCGACCCCAACCAGCTCAGCCAGGTGCTGTGGAACCTGCTGCGCAACGCCGCCGAGGCCATGGACGGCAGCGGTCGCATCCAAGTTCGCGTGCAGCGGCGCGCCGACTCGAACGAAGCCGAGCTGGTGATCGCCGACGAAGGACCGGGCATCGAGCCCGAACGCATCGAGCGGATCTTCGATCCCTTCTTCACCACCAAGGAGCGCGGGACCGGCTTCGGCCTCGCCACCGTGCACCGCATCGTGCAAGACAACGGCGGGAGCATCGAGCTGACCTCGGAGCTGGGCAAGGGCACGACGTTCCGGCTGCGTTTCGACCTCGGCACGTAGCGCGACCGTCGGCCCTCGATCGCGCGGCTCGTTCGGTCAAAGCCCTACATTTCGTCGAGGTTTCGAAATCGACCGACAGCACCGGCCTCGCAGCCGCGCTCGGTTTCTCTTTACACGCCGCGCCCCTTCCTTCAGCCTGAAAACCGAAAGTGTCAGGCAGCCTCACCGGAGACACGACGCAGGGGACGCTGGTCGACGACCAGCTCGATCCCGACCGCGAAGAGGGCCGCGCCGAAGGACCCAAGGTCATCGGTCGCTACCAGGTCCTCAGCACGCTGGGCACGGGAGGCATGGGCACCGTGTTCGCGGCGCACGACCCCGAGCTCGATCGACGCGTGGCCCTCAAGCTGCTGCACGCCAGCGAGACCTCGGGCGGCCGCGCCGACCGGGCCCGCTCGCGACTGCAACGCGAAGCCCGGGCCATCGCCCAGGTCAAACACGAAAACGTCATCCAGGTCTACGACGTGGGGCTGGTCGATCTGCGGGGCCGCGGCCGCGACCAGGTATTCGTCGCCATGGAGCTGGTCGAGGGACACAGCTTTCGTCAGTGGCTGCATCGCCTACACGCCACCCCCGAGTGGAGCCGGGGGCAGGCCACCGAGTCCATCGTGGAGGTCATGGCCCAGGCCGCCCGGGGCCTGGCCGCCGCGCATGATTCCGGGCTCGTCCACCGCGACTTCAAGCCCGACAACGCGCTGCTCGGCAACGACGGAGTGGTCCGCGTGGTCGACTTCGGCCTGGCCCGCCGCGCCGACCAAGGCGACTCGAGCACCGGGCCCGTCCTCGCCGAACCCAGCGTCGAATCCGAGACCAGCCACAGCGGCTCGCTCGACGAGCGCATCACCAAGACGGGCGCCATGCTGGGCACGCCCGCCTATATGGCCCCGGAGCAGTTTCGCCGGCAGCCCATGGATGGCCGCACCGACCAGTTCGCGTTCTGCTTGGTCCTGCACGAGGCGCTCTACGGCACGCGGGCCTTCCCCATGGGCGCGGCGGCTCGAGCCGCGGCCGTGGTGGCGGGAGACCGCTGCGAGCTGCCCGACGAACCGCCCGTGCCCGCCTATCTACGGGCGGTGATCGATCGCGGCCTGCAGGTCGACCCCGAGGCTCGATTCCCCTCGATGAACGCGCTCGTCGAGGCCATGCTCGACAACCCGATCGTCCGCCGACGCAAGCGCATTCGCTGGAGCCTGGGCGGCGTGCTCGCGCTGGGAGCCGCCGGGGCGCTCGTCTCCGCCCGTCCCGAGGCCGCCGCTCCCCAGGACGCCTGCGGCCACGGGCGCGACCGCATGGAGACGGTGTGGAACGCCGAGCGTCGCCATGCCGTCGAGGCGGCGCTACAGGTGGAGAGCCTGCCCTACTCGACCCACGTCGCAAGAGCGACCAACGTGGTCCTCGATCGCTACGCCGAGCGCTGGGAAGCGGCCCACCGCGAGGCCTGCGAGGCGACCCACGTGCACCACGAACAGACCGGGGCCCTGCTCGACCGCCGCAATGCCTGCCTCGAGCGTCGCCTCTCCGCCCTCGGGGCGTCCATCGATCTGCTGACCACCGTGCAGCCCGACCAGGTCGAGCACGCGCTCACCGTGGCCAACGGCTTGCCCGCGATCGATGCCTGCACCAGCCGTAGCGCCCTCGAGTTCAGCGGGCCCCCGGCTCCCGACGAGAGCACGGCCGACGCGGTGGCCGAGGTCGAGGCCCAGATGGAGCGCGCCTCCGCCCGCCAGCTGCTCCACCGCGAAGACGAAGCGCTGCAGATGCTCGAGGCCCTCGCCCCCCGCGTCAAAGCCATCGGCCACGCGCCGCTGCAGGCCGACTACCTCTACGAGCAGGGCATCGCGCTGGCCGAGACGGGCAAGTTCGAGCAAGGCGTCGAGGTCCTGCGTAGCGCCATGCTCGAGGCCCAGACGCTGAGCATGGACCCGCTGTTTCGGGACGCGACCTCGAAGATGGCGATGTACATCGGGCACGACCTCGCCAAGCCGGAGCAAGCCCTGCCCTGGGCCGACCTGGCCGAGGCCACCGACGAGCGCATCGGCTCCACCGACGCGACCAAGGCCCGGCTGCTGAGCAACCGCACCTGGCTGCTCGCCGCGTGGGACATGAAGCCCGAGGCCACTGAAGTGGCCGAACAGGCCCTCGCCGCCGCCGAGCGAGCCCACGACGAGGATGCGTACGAGCTGATCAACGTGCACGCCAACCTCGCGTCGGCGTTCGGGCGGTTGCGGGCGGTCGACCGCGCCAAGCCGCATTTCGAACGGGCGCTGGAGCTGACCAAGCAGCACTTCGGCCCCGACCACCCCAAGCTCATCGGTCACTACATCAACCTGGGCAACGTGCTCACCGCCATGGGTGAGCTGGAGGCGGGCGCTCGCCACCTGCACAACGCCGCGCGGCTCACCCGGAACCTACCCAAGGTCAACCCGCGCGAGCGGGCCCTGGTCGCCTCGGCGCTGGGCAACCATGCGCTACGAAGCCGCGACTTCGAGGCGGCGCTCGAGCACCATCGGCTCGCCCTGCGGCTACGCGAGGAGCTCTACGGTCCCGAGCACCCCATGGTGGCCCGCACGCTCAACAGCCTGGCCGGGGCCGCGCGCCGCCTCGAACGCAACGACGAAGCGATCGGCTACTACGAGCGTTCGCTGGCCATCCGCGAGAAAGCGATGGGCCCCGAGCACCCCGATCTGTTGCTCGTGCTCGATAACCTCGGCGTGTTCATGCTCGAGCTGGGACGCTCTGCCGATGCCCTGCCGTACCTTCACCGATCCCATGCCCTGGTGCTCGAGCACGGCGATATTCCTCCTCGCGAAGCCGAGCACTGGTTCTGGTACGGCCGCGCTCTCGTCGAGTCGGGGCGCGACGCCGAGACGGGCATGGACGCGGTGCGAGAGGCCTTGAGCCGCTACGAGAAGCTCGACCTGCCCAACAAGGCCAAGCAGGCCAACGAGTGGCTGGCCGAGCGTGGGCTCGAGCTGTGAAGCGCGTCAACGCGGATCGGATGTGCTGCGGGCCGGTCCCACCAGCGTGAAACCATCGCGCTCGGTCATGCCGCGCGGGGCCATCGTGCGAGGCACCGAGACCTTCGCCTCGAGCTTCGCCGTGCCGAACACGAAATCCCAGAGCGGCGAGGTGAAGCCGTAGTTGACGCTCGGATCGACGAAGTGGTGCACGTAGTGATAGCGGGCCATGAAGCGCGCCCAGGGGCCCCGCGGAGGTACGTGGTGCATGCGGTTGTGAAACCACTCCGAGTATAGATAGCCGGACAGCAGCCCCGCGCTGAGCCAGCTTCCCGCCCAGGCTCCCAGCAGGGCCAAGGCCGGCACGGCCAAGACCACGAGCACGCCGAGCACCAACGGCGCCCGATAGCGCAGCTTGTCGACATAGGTCGCGCCGCCGTCGAGCGGATCGGCGTGGTGGTCACGGTGGCTGCTCAGCACCCGCGGACCCATCTTGCGCAGGTGCCCCCCGTGCCGATGATGCACATACTCGATGAAGGTGAAGCCCAGGACACCCAACGCCCACCAGCCAGCGATCATGCTCGAGGCCTAGCAGGTCGATGCGCGCGTCGGACGAGCGCGCAACGAAAGCTGGACCCGGGGACGCAGAGCACCGTTTCGCGATCCGAGGCCATGGCGTGTCGCAGCACGCGCTACGCAAGACGACGGCTACGAGCCCGGTGCGCCCAGGGTCTCGATCGGCAGCCTTCGCCGTGCCCGCAGACTCGGCACGGCACAAAGCGCAGCGCGACGCCCCAGCCTAGAAGGTGATGACGGGACCGACGTTGATGTCGATGAGCAGCGTGCCGATGCTGGGGAACCAGCCGCCGACGTCGACCTCGCCGTAGATCGCGAAGTTCTTGTGCAGCTGATAGTGAGCGCCCAGCAACACGCCCGCGAACCCGGGGCCGATGACCACGGTGTCGACCCGGCTCTCGTTGGCGGGTGCGCTCGCCTGCACCGTCTGGGCGAGCGTGCGCTCGAACATCCCCGTCTCGGTGTTGGCGCAGCCG
Source organism: Myxococcota bacterium (assembly GCA_039028615.1). GTDB lineage: Bacteria > Myxococcota_A > Polyangia > Nannocystales > Nannocystaceae > Paraliomyxa. Next base: position 134,789 of record JBCCHT010000002.1, read on the forward strand.
TTGTTGTACGGCCATACCGGCGTGCACTGATCGACCGGCACTTCGTTGTTCTCGTCGGCCAGCCCGGAAAGCGCGGTCTCGGCCCGGTCGGGCACGCTGTTGCCGTTGCGGTCGTTGGAAAAGCCCATGTCGACGCGCAGACGAGTCTGACCGTAGCCACCGAAGGCGCCGATCATGCTCTGGAACTTGCCGCCCCGCTTGCCGATCATCGCCTTGAACTTGGCGCCCGCGGCCCAGGTGAACCCGTGCTTGCGCTGGAAGCCGGGCGGGTTCGACGACAGGACCTCCTGGCCAAACGAGACCTCGGGGGCCAGCGTGGGATTTTCGGTGAAGACCCTGGAGCCGGTCACCACCTGCAAGCGAGCGAAGGCGCCGAGCACCAGGGCGACCGTTCGGTTGTTGCCGATGTCGCGGTCGAGCACCCGCACGCCGACCTCGGGTGCGATGTGGAAGGGGGCGCTCGCGAAGCCGGTGGTCACCGGGTGTCGCTGGCCGCACTGGTCCGGGTTGTAGGCGAAGATCAGCGCATCGGCGTCACCGCCCGGCAGCACGGCGGGGTTGAGCGCGGCGACGTGCTGCGCAAACTCGGCCTGGGTGCTCGCCAGCGGCAGCTGCCCCGCGTACCAGCGCTCGATGGCGCAGGCTTGCTCCGCCGCGCCGTAGGGCGAACCGAAGGGGCCGGGCGTGAACTGCTGATAGGTCTGCTCGGCCGCCCCACGAGCGATGCCGAAGCCGGTGCCGACCCCGAGGTTGATGAACGCGCGCGGCCACGGGTGTGAGCTGCCCTTGGACTCGCCTTTGTCCTCGTCCTCGTCCTTGTTCTTCTTGCCCGCGGCCGGGTCCGCCCCCTCGCCGCTGCCTCCCGCCGGGGCGGCGAGCAGCAAGGGGTTGTCCTTGTCGCCGAGGTTCGCCAGCGTCTGCTGGTTGCCGTCGTAGACGTAGAAGAAGTACTCGATGCCCGCGTCGCCATGGTCGGCGGCAGGAATGGCCACCGTACCGAGGTTGCCGAACAAGTCGAGGTAGACCGCGGTGTGCTGGGCCTCCGAGCCGACCTGCCGCCAGTACAGGACCATCGTGATCCCCTCGTCGAGCGGCACCGACGACAACGCATCGATGACGAGGTCTTCGCCCGCCGCGCTCGTCGGCGCAGTGTGGGCGATGGGCCCGCTGCTCGGCTGCGGCACCTTGGCCCGCGCCTCGTCGAGCAACGCCTGCAGCTCGTCGTAACGAAGCTCGATGGGCAGCGCGATGTTGTAGTCGACCGCCACCGCTTGCCCGAAGGCGGCCAGCGTGCGCTCGCGGTCTTGGGTATTGGAGTAGATGATGCCGCCGCGCAGCACGTGCAGGGGTGCGAGCGCGGGGTCGTTGCCCATGCCCAGGCCCTGTGCCCGAGCGACCGCTCCCTCGAGCGTCGCCACGGCCGTGTCGAGCTCGAGGTTGTTGTACTGCGCCTTGGCCTGCTCCAGCGCCGCGCGCATGTCCTCGCGCGGACCGGCATGCGCGACCCCGTGCGCCGTCAGGATCCCCAGCGCGAGTGCGAGGGCGGCGGCCCAGCTCCCGTGGCGGAGGCCACGCCTACGTCGGACACGTTGCATGTGTCCCCAGTGTAGCCGCTGCTCGCTCAAGGAGTCGTCTTGCAATCGGCGTTGTTGACGTTGAACTCCACGCGCCGGTTGTTGGCCCGGCCCGCCGCCGTGCGGTTGGAGTCAATCGGGCGCTCTTCACCCCAGCCGATGCCTTGGAGTCGCTCTGGAGCCACGCCGCGGCCGATCAGGTATTCCCGCACACTGTTCACGCGTCGGTTGGACAGACGCTTGTTGGAGCGGTTGGAGCCCTTCGAGTCGGTATGCCCCTCGATGTTGAAGTGCAGCTCCTCGGGCACGGTCTTCATGACGGTGGCGACGTCGTTGAGCAGCTCGAAGCTGCGCGGCGCGATGTCCCACTTGCCGAACTTGAAGAAGACCTTGTCGCTGATCTTGACCGAGCAGCCGTCGAACTCGGCCTTGAGGTCGGGGCAGCCGTCTTCGTCGTCGACCCCGTCGAAGTCCTCGGGCTTGTCCGGGCACTGGTCGGTGCTGGAGCACTGCTCGGCGTACTTGTCCGAGAGCCCGTCGGCTTGGACCCAGGGATCGCACAGCTTGTCGCCGTCGTTGTCCGGGTCGGGGCAGCCGTTGTCGTCGGTGTTGTTGTCGATGTCCTCGGGCTCGTTCGGACATTCGTCCGGCTCGTCGAGGATGCCATCGTTGTCGTTGTCGGGATCGGGACAGCCGTCCTCGTCCTCGAATCCATCGACGTCCTCGGGCTCGTTACGACAGTCGAGCTCGCCCTTCTTGTCGTTGTTGACCCACTGACCATCGACCCACTGGGCCGCGTCCAACACTCCGTCGCCGTCATTGTCGGCGTCGGGGCAGCCGTCATCGTCTTCGAAGCTGTCGAAGTCCTCGGCCTCTTCGGGGCAGGTATCCGCCTCGTCGTCGTAGCCGTCGCCGTCCTTGTCGCCGACCGTGGCCACCGCCTTGTCGCGGCAGCGATCGGGGCTCGTCAGCTCGCGCGCCCGCTTCGTGTAGTACGCGGCGGTCTCGGCGTGCTGCTTGCCGCGGTAGTACTCGCCGATGCCCAGGGCGTCTTGGGCGAACTTGATGTTCGCCTCCGCGATCGCGGTCTCCTTGGGCGCACAGTTGATCGACTTCGACCCATCGCGAATCGCGCGTTGGAGCAAGGTCTGCGTGCCTTCCACCTCACCGAGCAGCTTCTGCCCGATGCAGCCCGGAACCAAGGCCACGCCCAGGAGCAACACCACGGGGGAAATCCGACGGCTCACCGCCCACCTCCGATGCTGCCGCCCACTTTGACCTCGCCCTTGGCCTCACCGCCACCGGCCGAGCCGCTGGCTTTGGCGTCGCCCGAGGCGTCGGCAGCCGGGGCCGCGTCACCGCCGTCTTCGCCTTCGCCCATGGTCTCTTTCATCTTGCCCGCCTCGCGGCGCTCGGCCTTGAGCTTGGCCTCTTCGGCGAGCTGCTTGGCCCGCGTGCCGTAGTCGAACGAGCGCTCGTACTCGCTGTAGGCCATGAGGATCTTGGCCTGCTCGAGGTACGACACCGCGCCCCAGTACTCGTAGGGGGCGTAGGTCTCGGCTTCGACCGCTTCGGCGTCGGCGACGGCTCGGCTGGCGTCCTTGGCAACCTTCTTGAGGTATCCAAAGGGGCCGCAACCGACCCCTACGGCCAGCGTGGCGACCGACAAGAGCTGGAGGAGTCGACGAGAAGACGTGGGCACCGGGAGCTCCGTCGTTGGGTGAGGGGTCGAAATGCCAAGGTCCGGCTGAAGGGTTTCTAGGCGGGGCTTTTCCGCCTAGGAGCCGAGCATCCTTGGTGAATTTCGGCCGGGACGATACCAGGGGCGCGCCTTGCGGGTCAACAAGTTGGCCGACTCGCGCAAAACCGTCCCACAACCGCCGCTATCCTGCCCTTCAGCCGGCTTCGGCGCCGCTGTAGCCCCTCGTTCGCATGGCGTAGTCCCCGCACCGTGGAGCCCGAGGGCGAAAGCCAGCTACGCTGCCCCAGAGGTGATCCACGGCCGCGCGACCTTGATGCTGCTCCTGGTCTGGGGCGCGGCCTGTACCCGGGTTTCCGACCGATCTCGTTTCGAGGCCGTCTCCGACGAGCTCGAGATTCTCGCCAGCGCTCCCCGCCCGGGCGCGCTCGGGGTCGACCCCGAGGTCCGCGTCGACCTGTGCTTGTCCGGTCGGATCGACCCCCGCTCCGTCACCGAAATCGACGCGACCATTACCTCGGGCAGCTCCGTCACCGACACGGAGCTGTCGGTCCAGCTGCTGCCCTGGCTCGAGCCCGGCACCGATCTCCCGCCCGAAGATACCAGCACCCCGTGGTGTAACGGCAGCGTGCTGTCCATCGCCCCCAAGATCACCCTGGCCGCGGGTGCGCAGTACCGCTTGCGGCTGCGCCCCAGTCCCGTGGGTTGGGAGGGCGAGACCTTGTCGACCGAAGGTCCCCTGTGGACCACCGCCGACGACGGCAGCGACCCGCGCTACATCCTCGAGTTCACCATCGACTCCGATCCCTTCACCGAGCCGCCCTTGCCCGGTGAAGAGGAAGACCCGCCGACCCCGGCCCTCACGCTCACCAACCTGTTCGCGCCCGGAGGCCCCTTCGACCCCGAGCGCGCGCTGTGCAGCTGTCATCTCGATTCCGAGTCGTTGGCCTTCGAGCGCCTCGACTTGACCGACCCGACCGTCGCCTACGCGGACCTGCTCGGCTCGGCCGAGCTGCGCGATACCGGATTCCCCATGGTCGCGCCGCGCGATCCTTCGCAGAGTTTTCTGCTGCAGAAGCTGATGCACGAAGATGACGATGCGCTGCTCGGGGTGCTCGGCGACCCGATGCCGCCCGATGATCCGCTGGCGTACTTGGACCTGCTGCGCATCGTGCAGTGGATCAGCGACGGCGCCGAACCGTAGCCACGCCGTCATCCAACTTCCCCTGACGGGTTCGTCGGGCGACGTCACTACCCCTCGGGACGACATCACCGGAGCGCGAGCACGGTGCTCGTGGTTCGCCGACGTCGTTGTCTCGCCGAGGACTCACGATGGCAGAGCAGGAAAACACGACCGACGACTCAACCGGAGGCGAAGGCCTTCCCGCTGGCGATGGCTCAGGCACGAACACCGGATCCGGGTCGGACGACGGCCCGACCGAGGGTAATGGCCCAGTTGCGGACGACGGCTCGACACGGAGCAACGGCCCAGCTACGGGCGACGACTCGGCAACAGACAGAGGCTCTGCTTCTGGCAATGGCTGGGCCGCAGGTAGCCCCCCTCCATTGCCCGGAACACCGCCCCCGCTCCCGAACATCGAGCCACCCCCAAAGCCGCCGCGTTGGGGGCACTTTCACAACTTCACATCGCTGATGCTCATCGCGGCGCTCGTCGTGGCGGGTCTACGTGCTCCCGTGGCCCAAGCCTGGATTCTGGGGATGGTGTTCCTGCTTGCTTTCTGCGCGATTGCAGGGCACGGGGTGACCAACAACGTGTTCGGCGTTCTGATCGATCGCCGCAACAAGATGACTCTATCCCGACTGCAGATGCTGCTTTGGACGGTGGTCGTCCTTTCCGCGTACGTCATGCTGGTCATCGCTAGAATCCTCTACGCCCCCGAAGGCGCCGCTCCGATCGCAGACCCGTTGGCGATCGAGGTTCCAGCGGAGCTTTGGGAACTCATGGGAATCGGAGTGGCATCTCTGGTCGGATCTCCGCTCATTCTCGGTTCCAAGGCCAACAAGGAGCCGAAGAACGGCACTCTGGAGAAGAACCTCAGCGCCTATGCGGCGCAGCTGGGCATGAAACGGTCCGATGCCGAGAGCCAAAAACACACCCACGATGGGCTCATCGACACGAACGAGAACCCCTCCGAGGCACGCTTCGCCGATATGTTCAGGGGAGACGAGGTCGGCAACTTCGCCTACTTGGACCTCGGCAAGGTCCAGATGCTCTTTTTCACCTTGATCCTACTCATCGCGTACTGCGCTCAGCTCTGGGTCTACTTCGCCAATCCCGACACCAGCGAGCTCATGAAACCCGAGGCTCGGTTGCCAGTGCTCTCGGAGAGCATGCTCGCTCTGCTCGCCATCAGCCACGCCGGGTACCTCGGGGCCAAGGCCACCACTCACACCCCGGTCAAGACCTAGCCTGCCCGTATCCGCCGCGGTCGCGCGCCCTCTGGGCCGCGCGACCGTGGCCAGCAACGACCGCGCTGGACCTTCGTCGATCCCCATCTCGTCCGGCCCCTGCCGATCGTTCGGATGATGGAACGTCCCGAACAAGCGGTCCCAGATCACCAGCCCGTTCGAGAAGTTCGCGTCGCCCCCGTCCTTCAGATCCAGCGCATGGTGCCAGCGATGAATCCGGCACGTGGCGAAGATCGTATTCAGCACGCCGAAGCGCAGCCGGACGTTGTAGTGCGAGGGGATCCCGATCGCATGCTGCATCACGTGCGACAGCACGATGGCCTCCTCCGACAAGCCGAGCAGCACGGGAAGCCCGAAGGTCAGGACGTTGCGCAGCGCGTAGTCCAGAGGGTGCGAAAACTGGATGTTGAAGGTCCGCATCTTCTGCACGCCGTGGTGAACCTTGTGAAAGGCCCACAGCGCGGGGATGCGGTGCTGCGCGCGATGAATGAAGTACCGGCTCAGGTCCATGAGCAGATAGGCCACGATCGCCTGCATCCACCACGGCCCGAACCACTCCGCGGGCATGAGGCCTGACTGCCCGGTGAGGGCGACGGCGAGCCGCATCGCACCGAGCGTGACCAGCGGACCGAACAGCCGCGAGTTCGCGACCACGTTGATCACCGAGTTGACGACCTCGATCGCACTGCTGGGCTTGGTGTCCCGCTCGCGGCTGTAGGGCAGCACCCACTCCAGCAGCAAGCCGGAGACGATCATGAACGAGAACGACGCCAGCAGCACGCGCGCCTTGGGTACCTCGGCGTGCACCAGCAACGCACCACCACCGATCGCGACGGTGAGCAGCACGGGATAGGCCGCGACGGCGAAGGCACGAGTCAGCGGCCCGTCGCCGCTCCCGACGGGCTGCGCTTCTTTCGTCGACGCCGGAGATCGTTCGCTGGACATCGTGCTCGGTCAGAGACGAGCCGGGCGCCTCCAAAACGAGGAGTACCCCAAGATGCCCAGCCCATTCAGCTCTCGAGCGAATGCGGGCGTGGGCGGGGCCCTAACGCCGCTCACGGCCGAAGCAGCGTCGACATCAGCGAGCGGGGCGGCCCCTCTTCGATCCCCTGGGCGGGCGGACCCTCACGGTCGACGGGATGATGGAAGGAACCGAAGAGTCGGTCCCAGATGACCAGCCCCGCCCCGAAGTTGGAGTCACCGCCGTCCTCGAGGTCGACCGCGTGGTGCCAGCGATGGATGCGAGCGGTCACGAAGATGGAGTTCAACAGGCCGAAGCGCAGCCTCGCGTTGTAGTGCGAGGGCACCCCGGTCGCGTGCTGCAGCACGACGGCGAGCACGATCCCTTCCTCCGAGAACCCGAGCAACACGGGGATGTAGAAGGTCACGACGTTGCGGACCAGGTAGTCGAGGGGATGCGAAAACTGGAGGTTGAAGGTCCGCACCTTCTCCACGCTGTGGTGAACCTTGTGAAACTTCCATAGTGCGGGAATGCGGTGCTGCGCACGATGGATGAAGTAGCGGCACGAGTCGGTGACGAGGAAGGCCAGGATCGCCTGCATCCACAGCGGCCCGAACCACTCGGAAGGCATCAGGCCGGACCGACCGGTCAACGCGACGGAGAGCTTCAACGCACCGAGTGCCATCAGCGGACCGAAGAGACGCGAGTTGGCGATGACGTTCGCCAGCGAGTTGATGATCTCGATCGCACCGGTCGGCTTCGTGCCTCTGCGTTGGTTGTAGGGGAGCAGCCACTCCAGCAACAACCCTGAGCCAACGGTGAACGCGAAGGAAAAGAGCGTGATGAGCGGGCTCGCCACATCGGCCAGCACGAACATCACGCCGCCGAGGACCGCCCCCACGAGGACCACGGGATAGGCGACGACGGAGAGAAGCTTCGCCGCGCGCCCGTCCCCCCATGGGGCGCGATCGCTCGCAGCGGCAGGAATTACAGCAGTACTCGCAGGACCAGGGCCAACGACTCGTTCCAAACTCGACCTCCCAGCAAGGGGTAATGACCGAGCCCGGTTTTGTTCACCACGCATGAAAAAAGTTCGGCGGTCCCTGCGGGGCGGTCGGGCGCGAGGAGCATCCCTTCGCTCCGTACGGTCGCGCCCATGTGATCGCGTCATGACTTCGAGTCCGCGAACCCACCGTGCGGCCGAAACGCACTCCAGCTCGCGATAGGCCTGTCATTCCCGTCATTCGACGAACGCTCCCAGAGCCAATCCGGCGGTCGACCTTCGCGACGCCAACCGCCGCAACCCGAGCAACACACCGCGCGACCGCTCGGCAGAAATTGCGGGATGCGGAAGATCCTGCATCGCCGTGATCATGGATCGAGAAGATATTGCCGAATCAGACACTGGCACTTGTACACATTCTGCGAATCGTGCAGTGAATCGCCAGCGGCGCACGGTGGCAACAACACTTGTCGGGACTCGATCCACCCACATCCATACGCACGCGTCCACCGGGATCGAACCGCAGCAAAACACTCAGTTTCAGCCACCAAAAGGCACGTGACACACGTTTCTCTTCGACCCCCGGCCCGAGCGTTCGCATTGAGACTCTCACGGTAGTGGCAATCCCAACGACAGAAGTCATGGTCGGACTGTCCCGATTGTAGCGACATGAACAGAACTGGCGCGACGAGGCAGGCGGTCACCCACTTACCGCGAGAGGTTCTTTGATTACACACCTGCGACGCGCCGTCGCGTCTCGCAAACTCTCGACACGGCTCGGTTGGACGGGCTCGACGCCATCGGACAGCTTTGGGATCGGGCCGCGCTCGTTGGGACCGAGCGAGCGCGCCTTCGTTCGTCAGCTCGATGCGCGCCCGGTTTGAGGAAGGACCGAGCCGCATCGAACCGACATGCGAGGGCTCGTGCACCCGCCACGAGCCCACCCCAGGAGGAATGCCATGAAGACCGACCGTTTGTACGCACTCGCGACTTTGATAGCCCCCCTAGCCCTGTTCACGCTGGCCTGCGACGGGCCAGGAGATGCCGATGGCGACCGCCGAGGCCCTCCGGGGGGAGGACCCGGCGGAGGCCCTGGTGGTGGACCAGGTGGTGGTGGCCGAGGCGTCGCCGAGGTTCGCGACCACATCGACAACCACGACGTCGATCCCATCCCCCCTGCCCCCGCGGTGAGCGACGAGATGTTCGCCTTGGGTCAGGCGCTGGCCTTCGACAAGGAGCTCAGCGGCAACCGAGACATCTCGTGCCTCACTTGCCATCACCCGAGCCTGGGCAGCGACGACGACCGAGCGCTGCCCAACGGCGTGGGTGGCACGGGGCTCGGGGCCGAGCGCAGCGGCGGCGACGTGATCCCGCGCAACGCTCCGGCCCTGTTCAACCTGCACGCGTTCGACACCATGTTCTGGGACAGCCGGGTCGAGCGACTGCCCGACGGCACGCTCCGGAGCCCGGCGGGCGATCAGCTCACGCCGGAGATGCTCGCCGTGTTCGACCACGGCCTGGTCTCCGCGCAGGCCATGTTCCCCGTGACCTCGCGCGAGGAGATGCGAGGCCACTCCGGCGACAACGAGCTCGCCGACATCCCCGACGGTGACTTCACTGCGATCTGGGCCGCGCTGATGAGCCGGCTGGGTGCGATCCCGACCTACGTCGACATGTTCGAGGCCGCCTACCCCGGCACCGACTTCGGCGACATGACCTTCGCCCATGCGGCCAACGCCATCGCGGCGTTCGAGGTGTCGGGCTTCGAGAGCCGGGACAGCGACTGGGAGCGCTTCATCGCGGGCGACGACGATGCCTTGAACCGCGAGGAGATCGATGGTGCACGCTGGTTTTTCGATGGCGGCTGCGCCGAGTGCCACAACGGCCCCGGCCTGTCCGACTATCGGCACCACAACACCGGTCTGGCGCAGTTCGGCCCCGGCAAGGGCGATGGCCCCGGGGGCAACGACGACTTCGGCCGCGAGCAGGTCACGGGTGATCCGGACGACCGCTATGCGTTTCGGACCTCGCCGCTGTTCAACATCGAGCTGACCGGGCCCTACGGGCACGCGGGGCAGTTCGCCGACCTGCGCGACCACATCGTTCACTACCTCGATCCCCGAGACAACCTGCGGGACTACGAGATCGAGGAGCACGTGGACGACGAGTCGCTGTGGCCCACGATCCTCGACAACGTCGAGCAGATCCTCGACACCCTCAGCCCGCGCACTCGATCGAACCTGGGCGGCGGCAACACGCCGCGCCGCGTCGCCGAGACCGAGGCGTTCTTGCGGGCGATGACCGGAGACGACGCGCGGGACCTCGACCACCTCGTCCCGGATAACGTGCCCAGCGGGCTCCCCGTCGCCGACTGAGGGGTCACAGGTGGGTGCGACCCCGACAAAGGGCGTGCCCACCTGCAAATGTGGCATGCGATTTCGGCGGACTCCGATTCCTTTCGGCATGGAGCGTCGTCGGTCGTCAGTGAAGTCACGGGATTTTGTCTCAACGCAGACCAACTTTTCCTCATCGAAAAATCCGCGAAGCGCCACTTGTCTGGGTGAACCCCATGGCAGTGATGGACACCCGACTCTGCGACACCGCGTCGCTCGCCCACACGATGGCCGCCGCGCTGTTGGGGCTGAGCATCGTGTTGCTGCTGGGCTCGGGATGCCGCACCACCCAGGGGGATTGCTCCGGCGGTACATGCGTGTGCGAGCCGGGGGCGAGCTGCGATCTCGAGTGCGAAGCGCCTCCCTGCACCGTCGAGTGCGCGGGCGACAACCCCGAGTGCGTAGCCGCCTGCGGCAACGGCGAGTGCCACTGCGGCCAGGGCAGCAACTGCGACTTCGAATGCCAGTCGCCGCCCTGCCACGTGGACTGCCAAGCCGAGACCGAGTGTCGAGGCGCATGTGCGAATGGGGAATGCACGTGCACTCGAGGATCGCAGTGCGATTTTTCGTGCGATGCCGGGCCTTGTCATGTGACCTGCGAGGGGGAACACGCCGGTTGCAATGGAGTGTGTGCCAACGGCACCTGCTCTTGTGGGCCCAACAGTCGCTGCGACTTCGAATGCCTCGATGCCAACTGCTCGGTCCTTTGCGAAGAGGGGTCGGTCTGCACCTTGCGCTGTCCGGGAGGGGAGCCCGGCGAGCAAGGTTGCAGGTTCGACGTCTGTCACGGAGCAGAACCAGTCTCGTGCGGAGAAGAGGACGCACGAGTCCTGGTGTGCGGCTCGACCTGCGAAGAGGTCGCCGCCTAGCGCGTCTGTCGGGTCGGGGGCACGCTCGTCATGAGCCCCGCCCCCGGCTCGACGCGCCTTTTTGACCCGGCTGGCTCGTTCAATCTGCGTGGTCATGCCGGACGTCGGTCGGGCCTGCGCTACCATCGATGGCCATGGCCGCCTCCCCCTCGCTCGGCCGCGCCCTGCTGGTATCCGCCTTCGCCCTGAGCTCGGTGCGTTGCTTCGGTGACGACGGCGGGGGTTCTCGGTCGAAGCCTGGCCACGCCGAGCCCTCGTCGCCCACGAGTACGCCCGGCTCGTCTCCGGCACCGAAAATCGAGGAGCCCCCACCCGAGCCCATCGTCCGTGGCACCGTGCCCACGAGCATCGACGCCGCCGCGCCGTGGCTGAGCCACCGGAACCTGCGAACCCCGGCGCCCAGTCAGGAGCAATGCATGGAGCGCCATGGGCTGTCGCCGCAGGAGGCGGGCCCGGTCCGAGATGCGCTGATGGTGTGCCGAGTCACCGTCCCCACCACGCGTACCTACGATGGAGGCAAGCGCCTGGGCTTCGCCAACAACGCCCCCGATCTCGACGTCGTCGTCGCGATCGCGGACGAGCCGCCCGCGCTGTTTCGTGGTGAGCACAACGAGTACTCCGCGTGCGTGGCTGTTCCCTTGGTCGACCTCGACGAGGGAGACGAGGTCCGCATGCGCCTGTGGGACCGCAATCCAACCAAAGACCAACCCCTGGGCTCCATTCAGGGCAGCTTTTCGGGGGCATTCCCGCTCGTCGTCGACAACGACGACGGCATCGAAGCTCGCTGTAACTTCGTGGCTCCGCCCGTGCTCGACGCGCACGTCACCGCCGAGACGTTACCCACCATCGACGAGCGGCTCACGGAATACCAAGAGGCCCTCGACGAAAAGCGGCTCGGCATGCCCGCGTTGCTCGAAGACCGTCGACGGATGAAGTGGGCCCTCGAGGTCGGGGCCAGCGACGTCGGCTGGACCGACTCTCGCATCGAGCGACGACGCAAGGCCCTGGGTGAGCTCACCAAGAAGGCGGCCCAGTCCGTCAGTACACCACGAGCCAAGGATCCGAAGTTTTCCTTCGGGATGGGCACCCTGCACGGCACCCTCGAGCGGATCGAGTGTGGGGTCGAGAACACCGAGGAGCTGTTTCCCCGGCTGAAAGCCCCCATGGCCTGGCCCGCGCTGGGGTCGGGCTGCCGCCTCGTCGGTACGCTGACCGCCGTGGGCAACCGGGCGGGCGACGTGCACAGCGGAGGCAACGGCGACCTGCTCACGGCGTACCTGATCACGATGACCGGCGAGATGATCGAGCTGGGCGCCCACGTCGAGTACGGGGGCTTCTTCGGCGACGATCTCAGCAGCCACCTCGTCGAGCAACGCATGCCTCGGGGCAAGGCGCTCCCGCTGCGCCTGGAGCCCAAGATCCGTCCCGTCGACTTTCGCACGGCACGCTACGGTGGAGCGTGGGGCCTGTGGCTGAAGCCTCGCGACCCGAGCTTCGACGATCAAAAACGCTTCTGGACCGGCGTGTTGCTGCCGGTCGATGCTCTGGCGGCGCCCCAGGCTGAGGCCAAGACCGAGTAGCTTCGCTCGCGCACGGCCGTGATAGCCTCGCCACCGCATGAGCCTGGTGTCACGCGGCGGCGTCCTCAACCTTCCGAGACTGCTGGCCGTGGCGGGACTGCTGACGCAGACCACCGCTTGTACCTCGGACGAGTGGCCGCCGATCTCCGAGGACGAAGAAGGCTCCACCACCGCGGAAGAGGACGACGAGGCCTACGAGTTCGCCGAGCTCGAGATCGTCCAGCCCGATCCCGCCTCCATCCACCCCATCGGCGCTCGGATCCCGCTGCTCGCCCAGGTGCTCCAGCCCGATGGCAGCGAGTTGACCGTGGACGATGTCGAGTGGGTCTCGGACGACTCCGACCTGCCGCTGCTCGACACCCTGCAAGGCGACGTCGAGCTGCCGCCCGGCGTCTACGACCTGAGTGCCATCGCCCGGCTGCCCAACGGTGATCGGCTTCAGACCACGGTGGGAGACATCCGGGTGCAGGCCCCCTGGACCGGCGAATACTCGGGAGACGTGGTGCTCGTGATCTCGGTCGAGTTCCAGGGTCTGCCGCTGTCGCCCCGCTGCCAGGGGCCGCTCGAGCTCCGCGTGGGGCTCGACGGTCGCACCTTCGACGCCGCGGATGGCCAGTGCACCATCGACGTCGCCATCGTCAGCCTCGACGCGACCTACTCGCTCGAGGCCGAGATCGACGACGCCGGCATCGTGACCGGCACCATCGACTTCGAGTTTCAGGCGCCCACCGGGCCCTTCGAGATTCCGCTCGAGTGGACGGGGGCGTTTACCGACCGCGCCTTCGGAGCCGCGCTGGAGGGCACGGTCACGGTGCCGCTCATCGGCTCGGCCGACGTCTCCGGCTACCTGCAGGCGCCGCTGGTCGACCCGTACATCGACCCCGAGGACTGAACCCCTCGCGGCGTCAGCCCCCAGGCGGATCCGGCGTGGCCTCGCGCTCGGGACACTGCCCATCGACCAGCGGCTCGTCACACGCGGGCTCGGGCTCCGGCGGCAAGCAACCGTCGCTCGTGGGCCCGGCGACATCGGGGCACAGGTCGTAGGGCTCGACGATGCCGTCGCCGTCCGCGTCCTTCGGCAGACAGCCGTCACGATTCGTCCCCGCCTCGTTCGGGCACAGATCATGCGAGTCGAGGATCCCGTCGCCATCGCTGTCGGCCGGGACACAGCCGTCGGCGCCCGCCCCAGGCACCTGCGGACAGCGGTCGCGCACATCCGTGACGCCGTCGTAGTCGGTGTCGATCGCCGTGCCCGGAACGGGCTCTGGCTCAGGCTTGGCCTGTGCCTGCGTCTGGCGGGCCCGCCCCAGCGTGAACGAAAGCCCCAGCGTCACCGAGCCGTGGTGCGTGACCGTGCGGCGGCGCGCCGCCGCGGCCGACATCATGTGGCGACCATCGATGCGGACCGCGATCCAGGGCGTGAGCAGCACCTTGGCCCCGACCCCGTAGTGCCCCACCGGGTCGACGTCGTTGCCCACCGCGTCCCGGCTCGAGCGTACGCCCATGATCCCGTAGCCACCGAAGACGAAGGGGACGATGCGATAAAGCGGAAGCTGAAGGATCGCGTGCCCTCGCGCTCCCCAGGCAAAGACCGGCTCGGAGCCGTCGGAAAGCTCCGTCCACACCCCGTCGAACTCGGCCTCCGCTCCCACGAAGGACAGCGGGAAGTAGGCCCCCCGAAAGCCCGCCAAGGGCCCGACGCGTCGGAGCCGCTGCTGCGGCGCGGTGCGGGTGTCGTACAGGTCGTGGTCCTCGGCGAGCACGAACGCGCCCCCGTGAACACCCAGCTCCCAGGTATCGCGGGCCGGCTGAACCCGCTCGATCCACGGCTTCGGCTCTTCCACGAGGAGCAGCGAGACCAGCGAGACCACGGCGGTTCCGATCACGGCTCGCATCGTACACCACGCAAACGAGGGCCGCAGGGCACTTTGGCCCTGCGACCCTTCCCGCCAACCCTCGGGCTAGCGCATGTCGAGGTAGAACATCTGCGAAGGCGTGCTGTCGCCATCACACATGCGGAAGTTCGCGATCTCGTTGAGTCCGTTTGAGGTCGACGTGTAGGGGCAGCTCAGGATCTGCTTGCCGTACACGCTCGTGCCGAACATGAAGTCCTGCGGGTCACCGCCCGTCCAGGTGTTGTTCTTGAACGCCCACCGCTGGTCGGTGTCACTGGTGTTGCAGTTGACCGTCGACAGCGAGCTGTTGGCGCTACTCAGGCACTTGTTGGTGTTGGCCCGCGAGCGAATCAGGTACCAGCCGCCGCCCTGCGCCTCCAGGCTGAATTTCAGGTTCTGGCTGCTGCTGCACGAGGACAAACCGCCGTACTGGTTGATGCACCGGTTGTTGAGTCGGCTGCGGATCGTCCAGTCGATGCCCGCACCACCTGCGTCCCACTCCAGCGCGATGCCGCGAGCATCGTCGTTGAAGTCGTAGTCGCTCAGGTTGACCGTCTCGGTGGCACCGAAGCCGAAGATGTTCTGGAAGGTGCGGAACGAACCGGTGTTGTTGGAGCCCGTCCACAGCGTCACCGCGGCGCCGTCGGGGACCCTCACGCTCGAGGCCGCGCTGCTCATCACGCCGTTGTAGGCGTCGTTGCCCGTGCCGTGGAAGTCCTCGAGCACGTAGTCCTCGGTGTTGTCCTCGATCCAGCCGGGGAGGCAAAACGACATGCCCTGGTCGGTCTCGTTCGAGCCCTTCCATACGTCGATGCACTGGTCGTCGACATACTCCGCGTACACCAGCAGCAGGTGCTCCAGCGGATCGTTGATCCCCTCGAACTCGCCCGAGGTGGACGAGAGCACGCCGATGACCTCGTAGCCGCCCTCACCATCGGGCTGAAGCAGCGGCCCGCCCGAATCACCATGATCGTAGTCGCTCGAGTGGGTGGTGAACACGTTGTTGGTGGAATACAGCCCGCTGGTATGTTCGCTGGGGTCATACCGCTTGACCCCGTCGGTCCCGAAGCCCACGAAGGTCAGCGCGGGGATGTCGTCGCCTTCCATCGGGGTATGAACCGCCTCGTAGTACTCGCTGAAGGTGCCGTCGGCGAACTTCAGCAGCGCGAAGTCGGCATTGGGAAACGAGTCGGGGTCGTTCCAGTCGTGGCGCTGGACGATCGTGGCACTCGAGCGTTTGTTGACCGCGCCCGAGTTGGCGCCGTGCGCCGTGCTGACCTTGGCCCAGCTCGCCCACTGACTGGATCCATTCCCCAGGCAGTGCAGCGCCGTGGCGACCAGATCGTCGGAAATCGCGACCGCCGAGCAAGAGTAGCCATAGGAGTTTTGGATCCGAATGACGGGCGCGAAACCGGTCGTCGCCTCGCCGTCGATGCGCCACTCGGCCTGGTCGAGTTCTTCGTCCATGGCAGAGATTTCATCGTCGACGGTACACCCGATAGCACCGAGTGCAGCGAGCACTGCGAGATTGCGAATGATGGATAGGTTGTTGGTCTTCATTGATACATTCCTCGTTGGAACAATGACGACACCGGACCGTTCGGGCCTCCCGGGGTTTCGCCCCAATCGGCTGCGTTCAATGTTCCGGCGGCGTCAACGAGGCAGTACCGTCCGTCGGGGAACCATTTCATCGATTCGAAAGAATTCGCATTCCCCATCATTCTCTGCATTTCGAAATACGGTGAAACCAGCCCATTTGCACCGTCGCTCAATCGATGGCTGGCACGATGGCCAGCCCCCCTCGATGGCCTTCAGCGAGCGGGGCAGCCAATCGCCGCCGTCGCCACGATCACGTCGTCGATGTGATGATCGATCACCGCAGGCGCATTCCAAAACGACGCGAAGCGAGCGGTGTTGATCCCCGCGCCGTCCCACGCGTCCACGAACTCGATGCCCGCGAGCGAGACCTCGAGCTGCCCGTCGACAGACACCTCGAACATCCCGTTCGCCATTCCCGGGTCGTCCAGGCGCACGTGAATCTCGTGGCACTGCCACTGCCCGGCTGCCGCTTCGCCGTACAGGGCAGAGGTCCCCAAGCCCGACTCGCGAACCTCGAGGTTGGGGTTGCTCCAATCGCCTTGCCCGCTGCACAAAAGCTCCGAGTCGTGCACGCAGCTCCACGCCAGCGCCTGCGCCTCGGCCTGCGTCGGAGAGTAAATCGTCGCGTCCACGGCGATGGCTCGGTTGCCTCCGATGACCGACATCACCTCGACCGCCTCGGCAATGCCCGCGTCCGGCCAGGCCTGGTCCGTGCGCAAGTAGAAGCGGACCCAGACCTCTCGGAAGTCACCCGTAGGGTCGTGGATCATGCCGCCATCGGGCCCGGCCCCGAAGCGGATGTCCGCCATTCCGCTGCCGAATACCGCCGGGTCGTGACCGATTCGCAGCGCACGAGAACCCGACCACGCGTCGGTCTGTTCGACGTCGATGAGCCCGGCCGGGTTGGACACGTGACCGAAATAGCCGAACAGATCGCCAGGGACGTCGAAGTCCTCGCAGAGGATCCAGGAGCCGGGAAGCACATCGGGGCATCCCGGCTCGACGGGCACGTCGCCCGACTCACTCGAACCGTCCGAAACACCGCCCGTGGAATCGGCGTCCGTCGAGCCACCCGTGGTGGTCGTCGCCTCAGGCGTCGACGTGGCCGTCGACTCTTCGTCGGCCGTGGTGGCTGCGCCCCCTTCGGTGGAGCCACCGCTTCCCTCGCCAGCCATCCCTGGCTCCGTAGACGAGCAGCCGATCAGGAACGCGAAGGAACCCAGCACGCCGAGCGGTCGGACCACGCCGGCACCCTAGCATGCCCTCTGCGACGCAACGCGTCGGAGTTCAGAGGCTTCCGGTCGCGACCGACTTGTACACCCGGATGATGGGATCACTGTAAAGCGAGGAGTTGCTGCCGTTCTTCGTCGCCACGATGCGCCAGTGCTCTTGGGTCGCATTCGCGTTCGTCTCGCCGCCCGAGAATTGATTGCCGTCAGTCCACGAGTCGTTGGCGGTTTTCCGGTGCTGCATCTTGTAGCTGTACCCGGACGTGGACTTGGTGGTGTTGATGCCGATCGTACACACCCCGCCCGAGCAACCGTCGGTGATCTTATCGCTCGCCCCGAGGTCCACGTCCGAGACGTCCTTGCCGGTACTGTCGTTGCGAATCGTACTCGTGCAGGTAATCGTGAGCGTGCTGGAGCCCACCGTACACTTGACTTCGAGATCCGAAAGACTGGTGCTGTAGTCCGTCACGTTTTCAACCTAACAGAGCGCCAGAAGCCTTGCCGTGAACGCGATGGGCCCAGTACGGGTCGAACTCGCGGGGTAAACATTACACCGTCAACTCCGAACATCGATTGATTCGAGAGGAACATCGCCCGCTCGTCAATGTCCCATCGACGAACCATCCCCGATACGATGGGCGCGTGCACTCTCCCGAAGTCGAGCGTTTCGGCCGCTACGAGGTCATCGGTCCGCTCGGTGAAGGAGGCATGGGTCAGGTCTTCGAAGCCTTCGATCCGAGCCTCGACCGCAAGGTCGCGGTGAAGGTGCTGCACGCCGACCTCGCCCGGGAGCACACCCAGCGTCTCGTTCGCGAGGCCCAGGCCCTCGCCCGGCTGTCGCATCCCAACGTCGTTCAGGTCTACGAGGTCGGGGTGGTCGACGATCGAGCCTTCGTCGCGATGGAGCTGGTCGTCGGCCAGACGCTGCGAACGTGGTCCAAACGCGATCCACGGCCGAGCTGGCGGGAGTGTGTGGAGCTGTACCTCCAAGCCGGCAACGGGCTCGCCGCAGCCCACGCCGAGGGTCTCGTGCATCGGGACTTCAAGCCCGGCAACGTCATCGTCGACGACGCAGGGCGAGTGCGGGTGCTGGACTTCGGCCTCGCTCGAAGCACCGAACTCGAAGGACGGCCTGCGCACCGCACCGCGTCGGAGCTGCTGTCCACCCTCGCGCCGTTCGACGAGCCCTTCGATGAGCCCACGAGCGACAACGCGCAGACCTTGACCCGGACCGGGACCATCCTCGGGACCCTGGCCTATATGCCGCTCGAGCAGATGCTGGGTCGTGAAGTCGATGCGCGCGGGGATCAGTTCTGCTTTTGTGTCTCGCTGTACGAAGCGATCTTCGGTGAGCGACCCTTCGACGGACAGTCGCCCCACGCCCGCATGCTCGAGCTTCGGGACGGGCAGGTGAGCTTCCCGCGAGACATCGCGATCCCGACGCGGCTTCGTCACGCGCTATCCCGGGGTCTGGCCTGCGAAGCCCAACAGCGATGGCCCACCATGGAGGCGCTGCTGCGGGAGCTTCGGCTGGTGGTCGCCCCCCGTCGGCGGGGTTGGGTGGGCCTGGCATTGGCGGGCGGCCTGGCGGCGTTGGGCATCGGCATTGGTACCCGTGGTTCGGCGGGCCCCGACTGCTCCCGCGGGCTCGAGCAGCTGGATGGCATCTGGGACGAGACACGCCAGCAGCAGGTCACCACCGCGATCGTGGAGACCGGCTTGCCGCACGCCGCCGACACCGAGCAACGCGTACGCGAGACGCTCGATGCCTATGTGCAGCGATGGAGCGAGGTCCACACCGAGATCTGCGAGGCCGCCCAGCGGGACGAGCTGCGCACGGAGACCACCGTCGATCTGCAGACCGGATGCCTGACCAGCGCACGCCTCGAGCTACGCGCGGCGGTCGACGTGTTGTCGAGCGCGGACCCGGCCCGAGTCACCAACGCCATCCCGCTCGTGACCCGCTTGCCCGCGCCCGATCGATGCGACGACATCGCGATGCTGCAGGCCCGCCTGTCCCCGCCGCAGGACCCCGCGGTGGCCGAGGGAGTAGAGCTGCAGCGAGCCGCCCTGATGGAGGTGCGCGCGCTTCGGGTCGCGGGCGAACACGACGGCAGCATGACCCTCGCCCGTACGATCGTCGAAGAGGCCGAGGCCCAGGACTACCCTCCCCTGCTCGCCGAGGCCCTGCTCGAGCGAGGCATCGTGCACCGCGATCAGGGCCAGTACGTCGAGGCCGAGCGGGACCTGCAGCGCTCCTATCTCTTGGCGATCGAGCACCAGCACGAACAGGTCGAGCTCACCGCCGCGGTGGAGCTCATTTTCGTGGTGGGCTACCGACAGGCCAAGCATGACCGTGGCACCGAGTGGGGCTCGGTCGCGCGAGCGCTGTCGGGTCGACCGCACGGGGCGGCTCGCGACCGAGGGCGCGCGCTGAGCAACACCGCGGTAGTGCTCGTGGAGCAGGGCAAGCTCGACGAGGCCCTCGGACTCCACGTGCAGGCCAAGGCGCTCCTCGAAGACGCACTCGGCCCTCGTCACCTATACGTGGCCATGGCGTGGGGCAACGCCGGGCTGGTGCTCGAAGCCCAGGGCAAGCTCGACGAGGCCCTCGCGCACTACCAGACGGCGTTGGACATCCGCTCGGAGGTCCTCGGTCCGCGGCACCCCGACGTCGCCAAGATGCTGACCAACCTCGGCAACGTGCTGCGAGCGCAGGGCCGCTCTGCCGAGGCCCTCGAGCACCATCAGCGGGCACTCACCATCGAGTCGGAGGCGCTCGGCCCCGACCACATCGATCTGGCTGCGACGCTCGGCAACGTCGGCGCGCTGCTCGACGAGCAAGGGCACGCCGAGCAGGCGCTCGAGCACCATCAGCGAGCGCTCACCATTCGCACGCAGCGGCTCGGCCCCGACCATCCCGACCTCGCCCTGTCGATGAACAACATCGCGGCCCTGCTCCAGGGCCAGGGACGCAACGGCGAGGCCATCGAGTACTTCGAGCGCGGGCTCGACATTCAACGACGAGCCTTGGGCGAAAGGCACCCCGACATCGCCATCTCGCTGAGCAACCTCGGCTACATGCTGGCCGTCGAAGGTCGCACCGAGGAAGCGCTGGCCCACCACCGTCGCGCGCTCGACATCGCCAAAGAAGCGCTGGGTGCCGAGCATCCCATGGTCGCGTTGTTGCTGGTCAATGTGGGCGATGCCCTGGGCACCGAGGACGGCTCCGAGCTCGCTCGCGAACGCTACGAACAGGCCCTGACCATCGCCACCGCCGCCCTGGGAGCCGAGCACCCCGATGTCGCGTACCCGCTGGTGGGGCTGGCCCGGATCGCCCTCGCCCGCAACGAGCACGCCGCCGCCCGCGAGCACGCCGAGCGGGCGTACGAGCTCCGGGAAGCCGCCGACGCGCCGCCGGCCGAAGTCGCCGAAGCCCGCTTCCTGCTCGCGCGCTGCCTATGGGCGGATCTGGAGCAGCGCTCCCGGGCGCGCACCTTGGCCGAGCAGGCTCGTGAAGACTACGGCGCGCTCGGCCAACCGGACGAGCACGCGAAGGTCACCGCCTGGCTCGAGCAGACGGGCTAGTTCGGCAGATCCAAGTCGCAGACGGCGGGGCCCGGCTCGACGCAGCGCCCGAAGCTGCACTCGTAGTCGTCGGCGCAGCTCCCCGAGATTTCGCAGGACTCGCCGACGACGGGCAGCGGAGCACAAAAACCATTGGGGCAGTAGCCACTGGCGCACTCGCGAAAGCCCATGCACGGCTGTCCGTTGGCGGTCAGGGCCATGCAGCGGGCCCGGCCATCGGTCGTGCCCGGCTCGAGCACACACTCCATCCCGTCCTCGCACACGTGCCCCGTGCACTCCTCACCGAGGCCGACGACTCGCAGGCAGCGTCGATCGGCGCCGCACTCCAGTCCCTGTTCGCACTCGTGCTCCGAGCAGGACTCGGCTTCGCCGGCCGTGACGGGGCTTCCCTCGCGCACACACTCGAACGACGCATTGCACACCAAACCGATGCCGCACTCGCTGGACCACCGTGTGTTCTTCATGCACGGGTCCCCCTCGGATTGCGGCCCGTTGTTCAGGTCGCACGCCCGGAGCCCGTCGCGTAGGGGCTCGCAGCCGAGTTCGTCGAGCTGCGCCACGAAGCTGCCCATGCACGCGGCGTCGAAGGTGCCGAGCGTCATTCGGTCGATCCACTGGGTCACGTCGGCCCGGCAGTCCGTCATCGATTGATAGGGGGTGCCAACGCCACACCGGCACTCCTCCACGATGCGCTCGCACCACGCGATTTCGAGGGTGTCAGACACGTCGTCGAGTTCGACGGGCGGCGGCGCCTCTTCCGTCTCGCTCACACCGACCGGATCACACCCGGCGAACAATGCCACTGCGACCGCAATTGCGGATCCATATATCCAAGTCATGCTCAAACTCCTACTGACAAGCTAAGCGGCCCCGCCCACAACATGCGGGAACGGCATGAGCGTACCACATGCAGTGCAAAATTCAGGCGGGCGTCGAACGAGGTCCTAAGATGTGCCCCATGTCGGTACGCGCGAAGGTGTTGGCGGCGGCGGTCCTCGCCGGCTGTGGGAGCGACCCCGCGCCGAGCACCGATGACGCGGGCTCGTCGTCGGCCGGCACCACCGATGCGTCCGACGGCCCATCGGCGTCCACGAGCACCACGAGTGTGACGGACTCTTCGTCGTCCTCGTCCTCGGGTGCCGACGACGAATCGACCACCGCCGACAATCCGACCCTCGACGAAATCCTGCAGGCGCTGCTCGACCGACAAGACCCGCCCGTCGTGCCGCTCGTCGCTCCCGAGCCCGCCGAGCCCGCCCTCGTCGCGCTGGGTGAGGCCCTGTTCTTCGATCCGATCCTCTCGGGCAACCAGGACATCGCGTGTGCGACCTGCCATCACCCCGACTACGGGCTCAGCGATGGCCTGTCTCTCACCCTCGGGACCGGAGCCACCGGGGTCGGGCCGGCCCGCGCCGAGGGGCCGCATCCCCCCTTCGTACCGCGGCACTCGATGTCGCTGTTCAACATCGGCCACGAGGAGTTCACGCATCTGTTCTGGGACTCGCGGGTCGAGACGGGTCCGGGTGGAATGCTGGCGACTCCGGCCGGGCCACAGCTGCTCGCCGAACTGGCGGGCCCGCTCGCAGCCCAGGCGATGTTCCCCGTGCTCGATCGACGAGAGATGCGCGGGCAGCCGGGCGACATGACTCTGGGCGACGAACCGAACGAGCTCGCGGCACTGCCCGACGACGACCCGCAAGCGATCTGGGCCGCGCTCATGGCCCGACTCGGAGCCATCCCCGCGTACGATCCGTTGTTCGCCGCCGCATTTCCTTCACGGACCTTTGCCGAGCTGACCTTCGCCGACGCGGCCAATGCCATCGCCGCCTACGAGAGCACCGCGTTCTCCTTCCCGAGCGCCCCCTGGGACGACTACCTGGGCGGCGAGCTGACGGCCATCACCGACGCAGCGAAACTCGGTGCCATCTTGTTCTACGGCTCGGCCGGCTGCGCCAACTGTCACGCCGGCCCGCTGCTCACCGACCACGAGCTCCACAGCACGGGCGTCCCCCAGCTCGGTCCGGGCACGGCGAGCGCGGCTCCCTTCGACTACGGGCGCGAGCACGTCACGGGCGACCCCGGCGACCGCTTCCAGTTTCGCACCCCGCCCCTGCGCAACGTCGAGGTCTCCGCCCCGTACATGCACGACGGCGCCCACCTCGACTTCGAGGACCTCCTGCGTCACTACGGCGACGTCACCAACGGCATCGCCGACTACGACCCCAGCGATCTGCTGCCCGAGCTCATTCCCACGGTGCAGCAGGGCGCCGCGCACATCGACGAGATGAACGCCACCTTGTCCGACGAGCTGGTCCTCGAAGCGCAGCTGGCTGGTCTTTCGAATATCCGCGAGTTCCTGCTCACCCTCACCGATCCCGCCGTCTTCGACCTGCCGCAGCTGCGCCCGAGGTCGGTCCCCAGCGGTCTCGACGTCCCCTGACGCGCCCTCGCGAGTTTGATTTCCGCAATGATCCCGAGGGCTGTGCGGCGTTCGGCCCGGTCACTGTGACGGCGCTCGCCGGGGTGAGAAACTGACGTCGATGAGTTCGGACTCCGGGTCGAGCGGCGTGCCAGACAGCACGACCTCCGCTCGAAAGGACGAAGAATCGCTCATTACGGCCCGCTACGACGAAGAGCCCATCGACTCGGCGGCCCCCTTCGCGACCCGGGCCAAGCTCGGGCGACGCACCAGCGACGCTCTCGCCCCTCGCCGAATCGGGCGCTACATCCTGCTGGAACCGCTCGGCCGGGGTCGCATGAGCACGGTGTACGCGGGCTACGACGAGCAGCTCGATCGAAAGCTCGCGATCAAGCTGCTGCGGGACGACGGGTGGCCCAACGAAGACGCCCAGCAACGACTCCAGCAGCAAGCCCAAACCATGGCCAAGCTGTCGCACCCCAACGTGCTCACCGTGCACGAGGTGGGCCGCGACGAAGAGGTCATGTTCCTCGCCATGGAATTCGTTCGCGGCGAGACGCTGGTGCAGTGGCTACAGACCCCACGCGCCTGGACCGACGTCGTCGACGTCTTCGTGCAGGCCGGGCGCGGGCTCCAGGCGGCCCATGAAGCGGGCATCGTGCACCACGACCTGACGCCGCGGAACATCATGCTGCGCGAGGACGGGGTCGCCAAGGTGCTCGACTTTCGCCTTCCGGGCGCCACGAACGAAGCCGAGGGCGAGCAGATGGGGCCGGCCCCTGCGGCCTCCGGCCCGAAGCTCACCGCCTCGTCCACCCTGGTGGAGACGGGCATCGATCCGCCGAGCCATCGCGCCCCGGAGCAGCTCGAAGGCCGCGTGGGCGACGCCCGCAGCGACCAGTTCAGCTTCTGTGTCGCCCTGTACGAGGCGCTCTACGGCGAGCACCCGCACGAGGGAGACTCGATCGAAGCGCGCCTGGCCTCCGCCAATCGCAACGACATCCGCCGACCAACCCCGGGCAACACGGTGCCGGCCGCCGTGCACCGGGTCGTGCTGCGGGGGCTCCAGTTCGACCCCGAGCAACGCTGGCCTTCGATGAAGGCCCTGCTCGAGCCTCTGTCTCGCCAGCTCACTCCCCGCCGTCGTCGATGGCTCGGCCCGGCGGCGGTCTTCGGCGCCGTCGGGGTGTTCGCGGCGGTGCGCTGGAGCAGCCGGGCGCTGTGGGACCCGACCTGCACCGGATCGCGAGACCGGGTGCAGGAAGCGTGGGACGAGGCCCGGGCGCAACGAGTTCGCGACGCCATGTTGGCCACCGACCTGCCCTACGCCGCGGAGACCTGGGCTCGGGTGGAGCCACGACTGGACGCCTACGCCGAGGCGTGGATCCAGACCCACCGCGACGCGTGCGAGGCCACGGCCGTGCGCCGCGAGCAGAGCGAGCACCAACGAGACCTACGCATGGCGTGTCTGTCCAGCCGCCACCGACACCTGCGTACGATCGTCGACGAACTACAGAACGCCGATGCCCCCCTGGTGGAACAGGCGGTCGCCGCGGTGGCACAGCTGCCGAGAATCTCTCGGTGCAGCGACCTGCCCGCCCTGGAGGCCGAGGTGCCGCCCCCCGACGACCCGGCGCAAGCGCAGCAGGTCACCGCCCTTCGCGAGCGGCTGGTGGAGTCGCGAGCCAAGTACAGCGCGGGCAAGTTCGACGCCGCCCGGACCATCACCGAGGAAGTCGTGCAGCAGGCCGACGATTTGGGCTACGAACCGCTGATCGCCCGCGCCCTCGCCCAGCGGGCCCAGCACTCCACCAACGCCGCGGAGTTCGAGATCGCCGTGGGCCAGTCCCGCCAGGCCTATGACCTGGCCGCCCAAAACGGTCTCGCCGACATTGCCGCGAGCACAGCTTCACTGCTCGTGCGAATCTACTCCTTCGGGCTCAACGAAGACGACGAAGCCGCGGCCTGGCTGTCCCAGGCGGACCCCTGGTCCCGCGCGGCCGACAACGACGACATCCGCACGCTGTACCTGCGCCGCAAGGGCTACATGTCCGTTCGCCAGGCCGAGTACGCAAACGCCGACGAAGCCTACGCGAGCGCGCTGGCCCTCCAGGAGCGCACTCGGGGCCCCGACCACCCGTCCACCGCCCAGATCCTCAACGAGCGGGCTCGCGTGCAGTCCCACCTGGGCAGGCCCGACGACGCCCAGCAGAGCCTCGAGCGCGCCCTCGAGATCATCAAGAAAGCCTACGGACCCGACCATCCCGAAGTGGCGGGGGCCCTGCACGAGATGGCGATGATCGCTCGTAGGCACCGCAAGCTGGACGAGGCCCGGCGACGGGCCGAGCAGGCGGTGGCCATTCACCAGCGCGCCTACGGGGCCGAGCACCCGGACACCGCGACGATGCTCAAGACCCTGGGCACCATCCTCGAGTTCCAGGGCGAGCTCGATGCCGCCCGCGACGCCTACGAGCGAGCCCTCGCCGTATTCGTCGCCAACAAGGCCGGCGACGATCCGAGCATCGCAGGGACCCTGACCGATCTGGGAATCCTGTCGAACACGCAGGGGCGCTACGAGGAGGCCCGCAGATTCCTCGAGGAAGCCCGCGACATCCACATCGGCGCGTTCGGGCCCGACCACCCCGAGGTCGCCAACGTGCTCAACGTGCTGGGCAACGTGGCCGACTACCAGGGGCGCTTCGACGACGCACGCGAGCTGTTCGAGCGCTCACTGCAGATCCTCGAGGACAAGCTCGGCCCCGACCACGTCGACCTCATCATTCCGTTGAACAACCTCGGCATCGCGCTGCATGCCCAAGGAGAGCTGACCCAGGGCCGAGAGATCCTCGAGCGGGTGCTGGAGCTCCAGCTCGCGCACGAGGCCCCCGACCACCCGCGCGTGGGGGCGACGACGGTCAACCTCGCCGCGATCGCGTTCGACCAGGGCGACTTGGCACAGTCGAGAACCTGGGCCGAGCGCTCGCTGGCGGTGAAGGAGAAGGCGTGGGGGCCCGACCACCCCGCCCTGGGCTCGACCCTCGACCTGCTCGGCCGACTCGAGCTGCGGGAGCAACGGCCCGAACGAGCGCGGGCGTTGCTCACCCGTGCCCTCGCGATCCGGGACGACAAGCTCGGAGCCGAACACCCCGAGCAATTCGACACGCTGCTGCTCCTCGGCCAGACCCACCTGGCCGAGCGCAAGCCGGCCGCCGCCCTCGTCCCCCTCCGACGCGCCCGAGCGCTGGCCTCCACCATCACCACCATGAAGGCGGGACCCCGCGGCGAGCTCCGCTTCGCGCTCGCCCAGGCGCTATGGGCCGCCCCGGAGGCGTCGGGGCGCGACCGCCCCCGCGCCCAGTCCCTCGCCCGGCAGGCTCGTGAAGACCTCGCATCGGCCACGCACGTGGGCATCGTGCAGACCCAGGTCGCGCAGGTCGACGACTGGCTCCTTCGCCACCGCTGACGCCCGCGGGCCTCAGCAGGCGGGCTGCCCCACGCACTGCGGCGTGGGGTCAGTCCAGACCGAGAAGGTCACGTCGCAGGTCGAGCAGTTGTTCTGTGCCTCTTGGAAGTCGTTGTTGGCCTCCGTGCTGCCGTCGTCGTAGTTGGGCCAGAGGTTGGCGTCGCTGAGGTTGTTGTGGAACACGATGCCCGCCCGCAGATAGTTGCGGAAGATCATGTCTTCGACGTTGCCGGCCACCGTTCCCTGATCGAAGTGCACGCCGATCTGCCACGCCTCGACGAGACCGTCCTTGACCGTGGTGTGGTGCGCGCGCGGGAACATGTCGTGGGTCGGCGTATCGCAGCCCGGCACCGCGTGGTCGCACCAGTTGTCCCACTCGGAGTTCACCCCGATGCGCGTCTGCGGACCCACGCAGAAGTCCTGGATGGTGGTGTGGCGAGTGGTGTTGTCGAGGTAGACGCCCACGGCGCCCGTGGTCGATCCGATCCCGACCCGGTCGACATCGACGGAGGTCACCTGCGACCCCATCGCCTCGCCGTTGACCACGATGCCTGCCCAGCGAACGTCGCGAACCCGAGCGCGGTTGAGCACCACCGACTCGCTGAAGCGCAGGCCCACGCCATGCTTGGGGTTCAGGGGGCTGGAGACGTCGTCGACACGGATGTCTTGGGCAAAGACCGGAGTGTTGACCGGCCCCGCGCCTTCGACGAGCGTGCCGTATCGGCGCAGGCCGTCGATCTCCAGCCGCTCCAGCTGGAGGTCGCTGGGAGACGCGACGTAGATGCCGGTATCGACGAGGCCATTGCCGTGGAACTCGGTGTCGTCGATGCGAAGGTGCGTGGCGTCGCCCCACGCGGAGATGATGGTGGTGCCCGAGGCGAGCTGGTCGGGGACGTGGGTCGCATCGTCGATGTCGAAGACCAGCCCTCGCAGGCGCGAGCCCGCGTGCTGGATTCCGTTGCCGCCCGCCTCGATGCCGAACTCGAGGATCGCTCCGCCCACGTGCTCGGCCCACAGCTCCTGCCCATCGATCGACAGGAAGTCACCGTCGAGGTCATTGGCCGTGTACACACCGTCGCGCAGGACGATGACCTCGGTCCCGTCGTCCACCTCGCCCTGGAGGGTCGCCGGGGTCACACAGATCACCGTGGCATCGTTGCAGTCGGGCGCCTCGGTGAGCGAGTAGGCCGACGGCGGCTCGGGTCCGAACACCCCCAGGGCCCCGGCCTCACGCGCGCCGTTGCAGGGACGCTCTGCCCGTCGCTCGACGATGTCGGGCGTGGCTTCGTCGAGCTCGGCGACGGGCTCCACTTGGTCGCCGAGGCAACCGCCCAGCGACGTGGCAATGAGGGAAATGGCAACGAGGGAGGACGGTGCGGACGGTTTCATGGCTCGGGGGGCGCTTGCTCGCCACCTGAACCGTTCCCGGCCCGGCTTCACCGGATCACGAACCGACGAGATTGCCTACACGGAGGCCTCCCGAGCCCGAAGTTCGCTCCCAGGCGGCGCCTGCCCACGGCAAACGCCACCCGAGACGCCCGGCCTACCCCGAGGTCCGCAGCCGCGTGACGAACAAGGGCGAACCCGCCAGCGTGGCCATGACGTCGATGAGGGCGAGATCGTCGTCCATCATGCCGTCGGCCAGCCCCGCGGGCACACACGCGTTGCCTTCTCTGTTGCCGTAGGCATATGCGGCGAGCATGCCGGACACGCACTCGGCCACCTGAGGCGACTCGGCCAGCTCACCCGACAGCTCGTTGACGCCGTCGATCATCACCGTCTCGCCGTCGAGACGAATCGACCCCTTGGCGTCGACCTCGAAGCCGTTCTCCTCGCTGCGGTATCGCCCCTTCGCGTCGAAATTTTCGAAGGCGAAGCCGGTCGGGTCGAACGCGAGGTGGCAGCCCGAGCACTGCTCGTTGCCCAGGTGCAGCGTCTCCCACCGGGCGCGGGTGGTGCTGGCATCGCCCGGATCTTCGACCTCTCCCAGCGGCGGCACCTGGTCGGGCGCCGAGGGGCGAGGTGTGCAGGTGATGTGATCGAGCACCGCCAGACCGCGCTGGGTCGGCGACGAAGTGTCGGGGCGAGCCCGGGCGGCGAGGAAGGCCCCCTGCGCCAGCAAGCCCCGACCCCATTGCTCGGGCTTGCTCACCGGCTCGAATGCATCTCCCCCCGCGCTGCCATAGCCGTAGTAGCTCGCGAGCGCGCCGTTGAGCATCGTCGTCTCGCTCAGCATGAGGTCGCGGAGCGAGCCCCCGTCCTCGAACACCACCCGGTCGAGGAACTGGGCGGTCTCTTCGGCCATGTCGTCGCGAACCGCCGCGAACGACTCGTCGAGCTCACTGCTGCCATCTTGCAAGCGATCGGCCCCGAGCACTCGCCCGTACCCGGTCCACTCGACGAAGAACTGCTGCACCAGCTGGCGGCCTTCGGGTGAGTTCAGCATGAGGCGGGCCTGCTCGACTCGCGCCTCGGGCTCGTACAGCGCCCCCGACTCGGCCAGCCCGAGCAGCTCGTCCGAGGGTGGCTGCCCGCTGAACGCATACGCCAGCGCGCTGGCGACCTCGTGGGGCTCGAGCACGACCTCGTCGCCCTGCGCCGTGCCGTAGTCGCCGAGCTCCGAGCGATACACGGTATGCGGCGACTGCAACATCGCGATGATCATCCAGCGAAGGCCGGTCGGGAAATCGGAGCTCGATGCGACCTGGTCGTACAGCGCCACGTAGTCGCCGACCTCCGACTCGGTCAGATCGCGACGATGAAGCTGCGGCCCGTAGGTCTCCACGAAGGTCTGGGCGCACGCCGAGTCCCCCGCGCCCGCGCAGGGCAGCACCGACTCGAGGGTCCCGGGCGCGGTCAGTAGATCGGCCGCATCGCGGGCGCTCTCGAAGATCTGGCGGCCCACCTGGGTGGCCACGACCAGCGAAGAGCCATCGTTGGTGAACTGGGTGACGCTGGCCAGCGGCGCGCCGCCCATCTCGGTCCCCGCCCAGTCCGACGCGATGGCGGGAAAGACGGAGCGGATCGTCGCCTCGTACTCGTTGCCCGTCATACGCCGCAGCGTGGGCGTGACCACCGAGGTCTCGAGGCACTGCTCTTCGACGGCGTCCTCGTCGAAGCCGAGGGTGTCGATGCCGGTCAGGCCATCGTCACCGTCGCCTTCCTCGTCGCTGCCCCGGCATGCGACCGCGGCCAACGCTACGACCAGTACAGACAGATGGAGTCGTGAAGCGTTCATGCCAGCAGCTCCTCGATGACACTGACGGCGCGCCCGTTGAACTCGTCGATGGGCGTGGCCATCACGTGGGCCAGGGTCGCGAACATGTCCGTATTGAAGCGGGTGACGTCGACGACGCGGCCGGTCTGAAGCACGCCTCCGCCTCCGCCGATGAGCAGCGACGGCAAGTAGCCCTGGTGGCCCATCCCGATGTCCGTCACCCAGACCTGCCGGGTTTCCTTGTTGTGCTCGAAGCCATCGCCCACCTCGCTGCAGATGTGAATGATGGAGTTGTCCAGTACGGTGTTGGCAGGATCGGTATCCGCGGGGTCCGGGATGAGCAGTCGATCGATCAAGTGCTCGGCGAGCTGCTGGTAGAACCAGCGCTGCACTCGGCCGAACTCTTCGCGCTGGGCGCTGTTCTGCGAGTGCGAGATGGGGTCGTGGTAGGGCAGCGCCACCCCGGGGCCTCCGGGGTAGTTCATCAGGACCTGCGCGTTGGTCCACAGGTTCTGGATGGTGATGACCGGCGCCGTGTTGCAGATCATCGCCGCGGCGGCCGCCTCGAGGTGGCCGTGGAGCATCGCGGTCAAGTTGTTGATGTCGAGCTCGTCCAGGCCCGCGGTGGCATCGACCAGCGGCAGATCCGGGCGGGCGTCGCAGCTGATCGGAATGCCGCCGCCGTCCCCCGTGGCCTTGAGCTCACGTACGGCATCGAGGTGCTTGTTGAGCTTGTCCTCTTCCGTGGACAGCCCCTGCACTCGACTCTGCAGCCCTTCCAGCTGGCGCTCGGTCAATTCCATCGCCGCGTTGCGGAACGCAGCCTCGTCGCCGACCATACCGCCGTCGCCATCCCCCGGCGCCGGGCTGCCGAGGTTCTCGAAGAGTCGGTCCGCCGCCGTCGTGGGCGCCGCGGTGGGCACGACCCAGTCGCCGTCGTGGGACAAGAACGAGTCATTGCCAAAACCGTGCTGTCCATTCCATGGAACGACACCCAGCACGTGGGGCTTGGTCCCGAGCCCCGCCGCGATGGTTGTATCGATGGAGTCGACGCTCACACTCGGATCCGACTCACCGCGCAACACCGCGGGCAACGCCTCGTGCGTCTCCGCCATGCTGTCGATGTTCAGGCCCCGAATGACCGTCGTGCGCTCCTGAATTCCCGCCGCCGCGAACGGAGCGAAGACACTCGACAGTCCGAGGAAGTCGGGTCCCTTGCCCAGCGGCTCTACGTATTCGTAGGGCACTCCATGGGGAAGGAAGAACGTGAGCAGTCGAACCGGGCGATCGCCGGGAGCCGCCGCCGCCAGTCGGGCCATTCGGCTCGCCAGGGGGAGGGTCAGCCCGGCTCCCATGGCCATCAAGAAGGTTCTGCGGCGTAGTCGTTGTCGGCTCAGATCAAGTTTCTTTTTCACTCGCACCCCACCGCCACACACGGAGGCACGCCGCGGCCAAAATCGATGAGAAAATCTGATCGGCGTCCTGGATGCGGGCGCTACACGTAGGTGAGCGGATCGAGGAATTCCAACGAATTTCCGGCCGCAATGCCGGTTTGGCGACAGTGTGGGTGTGCGTGCGCAACCAATGAGACTCCGCTCATTGGATCGGTGGTGTCACTCCCACACGGAGCGGGATCGCAGCGACTCGGGCCACGGTTCGCCGCGGTTGCCCGGGATGTCGGCGCCCCCCTCGTCGCGCACGAAGTTGTCGACCGCACTGAATGCTCTCTCACGGTTGCTGCGACCGCCCTGGAGCCGCAGTGGAGCCAATACGCCGTCTTCGGCGACGGTGACCACCTCGTGCGGTGCCGCTCGAAGGTCGACCAGCGCGCCCTTGCGCTTTTCGTTGAGCAACTGCTCTTCGTTGCCGATCGGGTCGGCGATGGTCTTGGCCTTGAACGTCCACACCAGCAGCGCCGTGGGGTCGCGCGGGGCGAACTCCGGGTTCTCTGCCAGTAGATCGGTCATGCCGTAGTAGGTCTTGCCGATGTCGTCTTGGTTGATCGGCCCCGCCATCATGCACACGCCTGCGAGCAGGTCGCAGTCGTCGGGGAGGTCCACGACCCCCATGAGCTCGGCGTAGAGGCTGCCGCGACTGGCGGCCGACCCCACCGCCCGCACCGCGAGCTCCCAGTCGAGCTTGGCCGCCTTCACCTCGGGGCGCGAGAGCCCAGCGATGTAGATGCGCTGGCCCGCGAGCGCGAAGGCCTTGCGCCCGCGCGCGGCGTTGCGGGACAGCGCCCGGTTGAGCGCCAGGTCGGCCCACAGCGGAATGCGCTCGACGATCCGCTCGGTGATCGCCCCGAGCTTGTCCCGCAGATCTCGCAGTCGCTGCTTGCCCCCCGGCGTCAGCACGTCGACCCGGTCGAGCATCAGCAAGTGCTTGGCGTGATCGCGGTCGGCCCCCGTCCAGCGCTCGAAGGCGTTGTAGGCGGCACGCCCGGCCTGCGCCGTGAACTCGTCCGAGACGTCCATGTCCTGGCGCTCTTGGTACTGGGCCGGAGCCTTGTCCTCTTGGTTGACCCCCGGCTGGATGCGCTCGCTACGAAACGCCAGCAGGTTGGCGCCGAGCTTGGGCCACAGGGCGTCGGCCTCCTGTTCGCTCAGCCCCTCGAACTCGACGCGCTCCTCGGGCAGGGCGCGGCCCACCTGCACCACCATCGCCACGCGCCAGCCCTTGCGGTGGTCGGCCGCGCTGAGCATGCACATGCGTTCGAGCGCTGCGATGGGCTCCCGATTGCGGGAGCGGTTGCCCCCGCAGAAGGGAGCCTGGAAGATCTGCGCGCGACGACGGCCGCGGGAGCCGATCACCACCGCCCGCTCCATCGCATCGGCCAGGATGCCCAGGTGCAGGTCTTGGAGATAGCCGATGGTCGGGATGTCGTGGATGTGCTGCGTGGCCTTGCGGATCGCCCGAACGGGGACCGTCACCAGGCTCTTGAAGGGCTCGTGACCGATGAAGGTCAGCAGCATCGTGAACGGCGTCCGGTAGGGTCGCGAGAGCACCACGTGCGTGTAGCTGGCGCCGTCGAGCACCGCCCCCGCCCCGCCCTCGTCGATGCCCTTGCACTTGCGGAGCAGCGCGGCGATTTCCGTGCTGTCGTCGGGACCGAAGCTCACCTGACGGTGGCCGCGATAGTTGGTCGACTGCCGCGAGCTGAGGATGCCGAGCGAGGACTCCTCGAACAGCTCCTCTTCGCGCACGGGCTGGATCGGACCGAACCCCGTGGGCGCCTGCAGCGACAGCAGCGCGAGCGCGGCCTGGCCCTCGGCCTGCGACAGCGGAACCCGCGTGCGGTACCCGACCGGCGATCCGGACTCGAGCGCGTTCGGCAGCGAGTACCGGGTTCGCTTCTGTCCCTCGTCGGCGAAGCGAGCACCCCGACGGACCCGCTGCTCGGGCGGCGGCGGGTCCACGGTCACCAGCTCCAACGACTTCGGTGCGGGCATCGACGGAACCCTACTGCGGCCGAACCGTGGAGGCGAGTCCAGGGCGTCCGACCGATGTGCGCCCGCTCTCGCCGGTCGAGAGACGGGCTCAGTCGGTCGCCAACCCGAGCCCCTCGACCGCCCGGGCGAATCGAGCCGCCCGCACGCGCCCGGCCACGCCGAGCACCCCTCGATCGCGGGCCCAGCGGGCGCGCACCGGTTCTTCCAGCGCCTCCCAGTGGCCATTGCAGCGGTCCAGCCAGCGGTCGAAGGTGGTCAGCACGCCACCTAACGCGAGGTGTGTCGCGGGGTCCAGTGGGGGTCGCTCCGACAGATCCGACAGCGCACCAAGGACGACGAGCCCCTCCGCGAGCGCGGCGGCGGGCCAGCCCGCATGGCGACCCACCCCCACCACGTGGGCCGCGGCGGCCGCGACGACGTGGATGTCCTCGACGGTGCGAAACGGCTTGATCCACCGGCCGTAGCCGTCGCCCTCCAGGACCGCCTCGGCGGGCACGCTCACCTCCTCGAGGGTGAGACGAAAATGAGGGATCTCGGGGATGAAGGGCGTGGGCGGCATCGCGTGGAGGGTCAGCCCCTTCGCATCGACCGGCACCCGCACCATCTTCAAACGATTGCGACCCTCCCGTTCGCCGATGGACGCCGCCACGAGCAGGCTCTGGGCGCGCCCGGCCAGGGTCGACCACTGCTTGGTCCCGGTCACCACGACCGTGTCGCCCTTCGCCGTCAGTCGGGTGCGGATCGCTCGGGGGTGCCCGCCCCCTTCCTCGGTGATGCAGACCGCCGCGTGCCCCGACTCGCCCGTGAGGCTCAGCAGCGCCGAGCGATAGCCAGTGGCAAAGGCCAAGCCCAGTCGATCCGCCGCGAGCCCGCCGAGCACCGCCCGCTCGAAGCTCCGACCCGACAGCGCATCCCAGTACTCGAGCATCGCGTCGAGCTCGGTCTGGACGGGAGCGGAACGAGGGCCCGTCAGTGCGGCGAGCCAGTCGGTCTCGGTCGGCGGATTCACCCGCCCAGTGTAAACGATGGCCCTGGCGCGACGCTCAAGCGGGTGCGGCGTCCGAGCCTCGCTCGATGAAGAACCCCGCAGCGATCCATCGCCCGCGCACCTCGTCGTGCCACGACCGCTCGACCTCGGCCAGCGAGCGCTGCTGCTCCTGGGCCACCCACTGCAGCGCCTCGCCCACCGTCCCGTGGTCTCGCAGCGTGGACAAGAACACGTGGTGGACGCGATTGAGGGGCACGGTCGAGGTCATGAAGTCCTTGCGGACGATGGCCACATGCGAGGTCCGGGCGGAGGGAAACGAAGGGTCCTGCTCGGCGCGAACCTGGTGGTAGTACCAGGCCACCGGGTAGCGAAAGGTCTCGAGGACGAATGCGGGCTGGAGTACGAGCCGCTCGTCGGGGGTGTCCACGGTCGGCCATGGCTTGCCCTCGTGACCGGGCGCGTCGAAGAGCCGGAACTGCTCGAACTCGTAGCGCGCCAGGTCGACCATGAAGTCGATCCAGTCCTCGCGCTGGGCGGGCGGCAAGTCACGGTCGGGGCGCGCGTGGTCGAGGTACCCGGAAAAGCGCCGACCCAGCTCGTGCAAGGTGTAGCTGCTGGGCGGGTGGGCCCACAGGTACTCGCGGGCGAAGTCGTGGAAGAGCTCTTCGCCCAGGGCATGGCACAGCGCGGGAAACTGCTCGGCCAGGCACTTGCACAGCCGCAGGATGTACGCGCGCTGGTAGATGCCGAGCCGAGCCCGGGCATCGAGCTTCGGCGACGCCAGCAGCCGCCGCTCGACCTGCTCGTCATCGACCCGGCCCGGAAACACGAGCGACTCGAAGAGCCAGCGCTGCGTCCCCGCGAGGCCGTCGTCGCGCTCGGGAGCGGGTGAAGCCGAGCTCATCATACGCCCTCGAGCCGGGTTCGTGACATCACCTGCGGCACCATGAAGTCGACGGGGGTGGAGATGCACGAGCTGGCGTCGAGCTCGGCGCCGCGCAGATGCTCGCACTCGAGTCCGCCGTGCATGAAGTCGCGCGCCCGCAGCACCTCTTGGTGGACGCGATCGAACGCGGGCACGTCACCGTCCCACTCGAGCAGGGTCGACGCCCCGCCCGTTCGTTGCCACGCCACGCGAAACAGCTCCCAGACCGCGTCACAGACCGGCTGATCGTGGGTATCGACGAGGTGGTCTCCGCAGTTTTGGTGCCCGGCCAAGTGCAGCTGCACGACCCGCTCGAACGGAAAGGCCTCGAGGTACGCCAACGGGTCGGCGCCCGCATTGAAGCAGGTGACGTAGACGTTGTTGACGTCGAGCAGGAGCCCGCAGCCCGTGCGCTCGGCCAGCGCCCGCAGGAAGTCGGGCTCTTCCATGGTGGTGTCGGCGAAGCCGATGTATGTGCTCGGGTTCTCGAGCACCAGCGGTCGGCGCAGCGCCTCTTGCACCAAGGCCACCCGCCGAGCCACGTGGTCGAGGGTCTCTTCGTTGAGCGGCAGGGGCAGCAAGTCGTGGCTATTGGCGCCCTGCACCCCGGTCCAGCACAGGTGGTCGCTGACCCACACGGCACGGATGTCGTCGGCGAGCACCTTGACCTTGCGCAGGTACTCGGGGTCGAGCGGATCGGTGCTGCCGATCGACATCGAGACCCCGTGGAGCACGACGGGGTAGCGCTCGGCGACCTGCCGAATCACGTGCCCCGGGCGGCCCCCGGAATCCATGAAGTTCTCCGTGATGGCCTCGAACCAATCCACGGCCGGCCACTTCGACACGATGTGGCCGAAGTGGGTGCTCCGAAGGCCGATGCCCAGCCCCAGCCGCGGCAGCGTGGAGATGGCCGGTGCACCGGGCGACTGTCCGCCGTCGTTCAGGCGCAGCTCCCCGCCCCGCTGAGGCCGCTCGAGCCACAGGCGGTCATGCCTCCCCCTTCGTTCTGGATCCACTCGATGGTGGGCCCGTCCTTGAACAGATCGGGGTCGTTGGTGGAGCCGGGGATGTTCGGCGGCTCGGCGGGGAGCTTGGGGTCTCGCGCCTTGTGCTTGGCCCAGAACACCTTGCGAGCCCGGTGCCACACGCTCTTGCCCTGGTTGCCGCCATCGGTGCTGAAGCGCTCGGCGTTGATGGGCGTGGCGCACGAGCCCAGGGAGCGACAATCGTTGTCCCCCGGGGAGTCTTGCTCTTCGGCCGTGCCGTAGAGGCCACAGCCGCCCTGCCCCCGGCAATCGTTGCGCACGTGGCACTGATGGTCGGTGACGGAGGGGTTGCCGGCATCGGCCGGGTTCCACTGCAGCGCGGTGGAGCAGTAGCCCATGCCCGCGCAGTCGTTGCTCAGCGTCCGCCCCTGGTTCTTGCAGTCGTTGAGCCCCATGCACGCGTGACGGCTCGCGCCGCCGGGAATGGTGGCGGGCGGCTGCCGCGGGAACACGGGGGCCCCCGCGAACTTGTCGTCGTCCTTCCAGTAGTCGCTCACGTCGGGGAGCTGCTTGATCATCGGGATCAGCCAGCTGATGTCGCTGTACCAGGGCTCGTTGCCACACGCGGTCGCGACCGCGTCGGCCAGCTCGGAGAGGCTCTGGAACGCCCGATCCCGGCTGCCCAGCGACAGGTTCTCGAAGGTCGGCGCCAACGCGACCACCGTCCCCTTCGACGTGGTCTCGATGCCGCGCATCGCCTGCAGGAACTTGTCGAGGATCCAGATCATCGACATGTGCAGCGCCCGATTGAAGTAGACTTTCTGGTCTGCCGACGGCACCTTGAAGATGGTCTCGGTCAGGATCAGCATGTACTGGTACAGGCCGCTGGAGAGGTCGACTACCGACTTGTAGGGCGCCGCGAGATCGGCGGACACCGGGTTGGTGGGGTACGGCACCACGAACTCGGCGAGCTGTGCGGGCGTGAAGGGGTGCTCGGGGGGCTTGGGCGGCTGGGGCCGCAACGGCAGCGGCTCGCCCTTGCCGTTCTTCATGCCTTTGGCGTGCCACTCGTAGCCCTCGAGCTCGGACTGCAGCGTCAGGAACTTGTAGTAGTGCGACAGCTCCTGCTTGGAGGGGTCGTCGACCTTGGTGTTGTTGAAGCCCTCGCCCTGAAAGTCGATGGTGGCGATGGCCTCGAGCGCCTCTTCGCAGGAGGTGATGGTGGTCAGCTGGAAGCGCCCGGTGTGGCTGTCCTCGCGACTGGCAAAGTCGGTGACCTGCGCCGCCGAGCCCGGAGCGGAGGCGGGGACCGGCGTCGTCTTGTCGAAGGACGCCGTCGGGTACGCGGTGTCGATGTTGTTGGGCGAGTAGTTGCCCGGCTGAATCTGCTGATTCTTGGCCCCTTGGAGGAAGTCGGAGTCCTCGATCCACTGGGAGTAGATGATGCAGCGAATGTACGAGTAGACCTGGCCGATGGTCTCCCAGTTGGAGCCCTCGGGCGGCGCATCGGCGTTGGCCGGATACTCGATCTCGAGGAAGTTCCACAGCTGCTGCTCGGAGAAGGGCGCCAGCGGCAGCGCGAGCGTCTTCGCGTCTGGGCCCAGCTTGGCGTGCCCCGGTAAATTCGTCGGGTAGGGCCCCGGAGACAGCAAATAGAGCCGTGGTTGCTGCCCCAGCGAGAACGAGATGTTCGACGACAGGGACATGTGCAGCATCTCTTCGACAGCCACGCTCATGATGAGCGCTCCCGCCTTGTCGGCGAAGCGAGCGACCGGGCTCTGCGGGAAGCCGGCGTTGGCGGGAGAGCCCGTGATCGTGCGGTTGATCGAGTAGTACGTGTACAGATAGATGGGGATGGTCGCGAGCTCGATCTCGACGGCCACCTGCAGGTGTGCCTTCAGCTCCGACAGTGCCCGCTCACGGGTCCACGTGTCGTTGATCGTATCGATGAGCTTCTGCTCGGAACGCGAGGGTTTCGGTACACCGTACGGGGTCTTGGCCATGATCATCCTCCCACCGGGCAAACGGGCCCGGGCAACCATCGTCCACGGTACACGATCACCCGCAGCAAACCCGAGCCCGCATCATGATCCGAATGACGTTAGTCAGGACCGATGCGGGCCGGCGATGAAATCGAGTGACATCGCGGTTTCGAACCGCGGCCGCTCCCAGTCTTACTCGCGCTCCATCTTGCGGATCTGGGTCACCATCGCCTCGAGCCGCTCGACTCGCTCCTTCGCCCGCGCGTGCACCTTCTTGAAGTCGACGTCGTCGAGGCCGAGCTTGGCCGCTTCGTCGTACTTGGCCAGCGCCTGCTCGGTACGCGACAGGCAGGTCGCGACCTTGCCCCCGGAGATGGCCGCGGCGTCTTGGCCCTCGGCGTAGTGCAGCTTGCAGGGCCCGCGCTCCGCGTCGCCTTCGATCTGCAGCCCCTCCATGTACAGGTCGTTCTTGTTCGGACCGCGTTCACAGCCCCCCACCATCACGAGCGCAGCGAGCCACAAGGAGGGACGACGAACGATGGAGCGAGTGCGAGCCATGGCGACCCCTTCATCATGCACCACCTGTGCCCCCGCCGCATCGGGGCGCCCGAGCCTACCGACCGCAGCGCCGCGCAGCGCCCCTGGCACGAGGGGGTTTTTGTCCCCGCGGCGGGCGCTAGGCTGCGCGGTGGAGGTCCGATGCCGAGAACCCTGAGTACCCGCGCGCTGCTGGTGGTGCACACCCAGCGCATCTTCGAAGGCATGCAAGAGATTGCGACGCCCGTGAACGAGGCGGTCGCCCAAGCCAAGGCGGACGGTCGTCAGATCGTGTATCTCGCGGATACCTCGGGCAACGGAGGCGCGCAGTGGG
Organism: Myxococcota bacterium; assembly: GCA_039028615.1. Taxonomy (GTDB): domain Bacteria; phylum Myxococcota_A; class Polyangia; order Nannocystales; family Nannocystaceae; genus Paraliomyxa. The sequence continues at coordinate 173,909 of JBCCHT010000002.1, forward strand.
TGCTCGATCACGAGCCCGACCCCAAAGACGTCGAAGAGGCCGGGGCCGGGATCCACGATTTCCGCGTGCTCACCAAGGACGTGATGCTCGTCGGAGGCTGGTGGCTGGCGTGCACGGGCAACGCCATCATCGGCGCGATGTTCGGCCACTTCTCTCCCCAGCCTCCCGAGCCCGGGCCGCTGCTCCTTCGGATTCCGATGCGCGCGACCTCGTGCCAGGGCGAGACGCTCTATCAGCGCTTCGATGAGACGTCGGACTTCTTCGGGGGCATTCGAACGGACGTGGGCAAGATGAAGCAGATGGCCGAACTCCTGGGTCCGCTGGGCAACACTCTGCCCTGGGACGAGTTCACCATCGACGGCCAGGTATTCCGGGTCCGCGACCAGCGGGTGCTGACCACCGTGCAGCTCCAGGCCGGCACGGGGCCGCGGCGCCCGGTGTTCCTGCGCTTCGAGGTCTAGGCCCCGACCAACGCGACGCTGCGATCCCACAGCCCGTCGGTCAGGTCGTCGTCGTGGGCGACCGGATTGGGGCTGCGCAGCGGCCAGCCCCCAGTGTTGCAGGACTTGTCGCGATAGACCCCCGTCTGGCTGTAGTACGCCCCCGCGTGGCCGGACACGTCGTCGGCGAGCAGGGCGTACAGCGAGGTCTGAGCGCCAGCCCACGGCTCGATCATTCCCGCGAGCTTGAGGAAGGGCCGGGCAATGTAGTTTTGCACGAACAGCGGCATGCTGTGACGGCTGAGGTCGGTCCGCACCCAGCCCGGATGCACGCTCACCGCCACCACCCCGGTGCCATCGAGACGCCGGGCGAGCCCGCGGGCGTGCAACAAGTTGGCGAGCTTGGACTGCGCGTAGGCCTCCCAGCCATCGTAGGAGCGGCGCTCGTAGTGGAGGTCGTCGAGGTCGATCTTGCCCTCGCGCCCCATCGCCCGATCGTGGAAGCAGCTCGAGACGTTGACGATCCGCGAGGGCGCGCCCTTGACCAGCGCCGGACGCAGCAGCTCGGTGAGCAGGAAGTGCCCGAGGTGGTTGACGCCGATCTGCGTCTCGAAGCCGTCTTTGGTCGTGCCCTGCGGGGTGTTCATGACCCCCGCGTTGTTGAGCAGGCCGTGCAGCGTGTCGTGGTCGGCGAGCAGCTCGGCGGCGAAGCTCCGCACCGAGCTCAGGTCGCCGAGATCGAGGTGCCGGGCCTCGACCGTGGCCTGCGGGTGCTCCTTTTTGATCTCTTCGACCCGTACCTGCCCCTGATCGAGGCGGCGACACGCGAGGATGACCGTGGCGCCCTGGGCCGCCAGTTGCCGACTGCTCACGAAGCCGATGCCTCCGTTGCCGCCGGTCACCACGATGCGGCGGCCGGTCAGATCACGTTGGAGGAGCTCCGGGGGACACATGAGGGCTTTGGCCATGGGTGCCCGTCACTATGGCACCGTCCGGCCGTCGTGCACCCCGAACGTTGGTGGGGCGTGGTCCGTGGCGCCTCGGCAGCGGCGAGCCGCGTCGCTCAGCGCAAGGCGTCGGCCTGAGCCTGGGCCTGCTGCGCCCCCTCGGCGTCACCGACCGCCGCCCGCACCGACGCCAAGCGAAGCCAACCGTCGGCCCGCCAGGGGCGAAGGTCGACCGCCTGCTCGGCCAGGGCCAGCGCCTCCGCGTGCCCCTGGGGCTGCCGAGACAGATACAGCGCGAGATTGGTGAGCGCGGCGTGGCGGCCCGGCTCGAACTCGAGGGCGCGACGGGTCAAGGCGATCGCACGCGGGGTATCCCCCATGCGGTCGTACAGCGCAGCCAGGGTCACCATGGCGCTGGTGTGTCGCTCGTCCACGCGCTGCAGCGACAGGCCCAGCGTGGCGGCAGCGAGCTGCACCGCCCCGTCCACGCCGACCCGAGCCCGCGCCCAGTTGGCCAGCGCCAGCGCCAGGCGATGACGATCCTCGGGCGCAGGCAGCCGCGGCAGCCAGGCGTCGACTTCCTGCGGAGGCAGCCGCGCGGGCGGCAACGACTCGAGCACGGGTTTCGTGCCCCCTACGGCGAGCGGCAGCCGGCCATGCGGCGACCACCACGGCACGGCGGCGAAGACCCCCGTCCGCGGCAGCTCCACCGCGACCGGTCCGGGGTGCGCCTCGATGGCGGCCACGATCCGCGCCGCCTCGGTATCCTGCTCGTGCGCGGCCTCCCAAAGCCGAGTGCGGCGGGGATCGGCGCGCGCCACATCGGGCGTGGATCGGTACAAGTGCTGTGCGGGAATGGAGATGATGTCGGGCCGAGCCCCATCCACGAGCCGAGCGCTCACCGTGCCCGCGGCCAGGTCGTCGGACTGCGTCAGCAGCAGAGTCCCGGGGGGCAGCTGCGCCAACGCGGCGCGGGTCCAGGCGTGCGGCGCCCACGAGCGCGTGACCGCCATGTCCGACGCACTCACCAAGAGCGGCGGCACGACCAGCACCACCCCGGCCAGCGGCAGCACGGCCAAGCGCAAGCGACCACGATCGACCAACCAACGCCGCGAGACCTCGCCGACCACCAACGCGGCCAGGGGCGCGAGCACGAGCCCTGTCTGACGATCGGCGCCCCCCATGGGGTTGATGCCCGCCGCGTAGAACAGCTCGACGGCGATGATCCAGGTCAGCCCGGCCGCCACCGCACGGGCCCGCACAGGCTCGGTCGGTGGAGGCGTGCGCCACACCAGCACCAGGCAGAACGCCGCCACCACCAACCCCGGGCCGCCGAGGTCCTCGGCGAGGCGTTCGAACACGGCCGCGGTGTTGAGCCGCCACAAGGAGGCCGACGCGGGGAGAATCTCGTTGGCGTAGGCGTCTCGGATCGACTGCCCCGCGAGGTGATCGAGCCATGCCCCCACCGTCTGCGGATCACCCCAGTCGACGACGGGGCCTCCGACCGACGCGAGCGGTAGCGCCAGGATCACCAGGCTGGCCGTGAGCGAGACCAACGGCGCCCATCGGGCCCACGGCGCTCGCTGTCGCCACGCGTGGATCCACGCCACCAGCAACACGGGGCCCAACGCCAAGCGCAGGTCACCGAAACACCACGCGCCCCAGGTCGACGCCGCGACGGCGAGCAGCCGGCGCCCGGTCCGACGTTCGTCATCGACGGCCGGGTCGAGCCCCCACAGCGTCACCATCAGCAGCATGGCCGCGAGGGCATAGATTTCGACCACCCGCCCCTGACGGACGAAGGTCAGCCCCACCAGGACCCACAACCCGGCGATCGACGCCAACGCGGGCCCGGCCCCGCGTCGCTGCAGCACGGCCACGACCAGCCCCACCGCGGCGGCGGCCATCGCACTGCTCACCAGCGCCATGCGAAACCCCAGGCTCCCCAGCGGAATCATCCCGGCCAGTCGCAGCACCAGCAACAGCCCGGGCGCCCCGGGCGGGTGAGCGACCCCGAGATCGAAGCCGGCCGCCCCTATCTCGCCCGAGTCGAGCCAGAAATGCGCTGGCGATGCGCCCCACGCCAGGAAGACGAAGGCGAGCCAGGCGACGAGCCAGGGGGCACGCACGCCGGGATGGTTTCATCGGCGACCGATTGCGGCAAGTCGGGCCGCTACGAGGGGATGAAACCGGCTTCCGTATCGGTCATCCCGCGGTAGAATTCGAGACGTGGTGCTCTCGCCCCTCGTATCCGCGCTCGCGTTGCTCGTGGCGGCCCCTGCCCCGCGGCTCAGTCTCGACCCCCGTGTGGGGCTCCAGACCACCGAACCCGATGCGGTCCCCGTACAGCGGCCGGACACGATCGCTCCGAACCAAGACTCGCCGACCGCGGAAGAACCGGACGCCCCCGTCGAGCCGGATGTGCCCGCTGAGGCCGAGCCCGAGGCTCCGGTCACGCCCGCGACGGAACCGGCTCCGCCCCCCGCCTCCGAGACCGCCCCTGCCCCGCCGCCCGTCGCCACGGCGAACGTGCACGCGACCGGCACCATCGAAGGCGTGCTGACCGACGCGGAGATCGAGGGCGTCCCGCTGTCCGGGGTCATGGTCACGATCCAGTGCTCGTGCCTCGACGAGACGCTCGTGGAGGTCACCGACAGCAAGGGACACTTCATCGCGGAGGACCTGCCCCCCGGGGTGCACACGATCACCGCCGACCGAGGCGGGCCTCCCACCCAGCGGGTGGCTGCGCTCTCGCCCGGCGAGGCCGTGCAGGTCGACTTCGAGGTCGCCCCGCCCACGACCACCGAGACCCTCGATCGTCGGCGTGAAGAAGAGCAGTCCGCACGCACCCTGCTCGCCGCGGGCGGGCTCTTGGCCATCGGCGGCGCGCTGCTGCTCATCGCCACCGGGGTCGAGAACGCCAAGCGGGAGTGCCTGTTCGATCAAGACGACTGCGCGGCCGCGCCCCGCCCCGGGCTCACGCGGGGGCTCGGGGTGACCGGCGGCCTGCTCATGGCCGGCGGCGCCGCGATGGTGACCGTGGGCATCGTCCGCAAACGGCGGCTGAAGGCGCGGATCGCCATCGAGGATCAGGCCGCGTCGCTGGTGCTCAGCGGGCGTTTTTGAGGCCCGGCGCTCCGCGCTCTTCAATGATCTCTGGCACTTGCGACACAACAACTGAGTGTTGTTAGGGTGCGCGCCAGCGACCTCATGGCCCGTCTCGTCGAGCAGCGAGACCCGTCCGCACTACCGGCCGGCACCGCGGTGTGCCTGGGCGCGTTCGATGGCCTGCACCTGGGGCACCAGGCGCTGCTGGACGAGGCTCGATCGCGAGGCGAGCGCATCGGTCTGGTGACCTTCGATCCGCATCCGCAGCAGGTCTTGGCCCCCGCCCGCGCGCCCAAGCTGCTGCACTCGCCATCGCAACGGCGTCGGGTCTGCGCGACCTTGGGTGTCGAGCACCTGGTGCTGCTGCCCTTCGACAAGGAGATGGCGCAGATGCAGGCCGAGACCTTCGCCCGCACGATGATCGTCGAAGGGCTGCGGCCCGCCGCGATCGTGGTGGGCGAGGACTTCCGCTTCGGCCGAGGCCGCGAAGGCGACGGGGAGATGCTCGCCGCCCTGGTGAAGCCGGCCGGGATCGAGGTCGTGCGCGTCACCGCCGTCCCCGTGCCCGACAGCGCCCGGGGCACCCACCACGATCCCAGCTTCAAGCTCGGGGCCACTGCCATCCGCCGTGCGATCGAGCTCGGCCACGTCGCCCAAGCCGGCGCGATGCTGGGCCGCTGGCACGGCGTCGAAGGCACCGTGGTGCACGGCGCTCACCGGGGCCACGCCATCGGCTTTCCCACGGCGAACATCCGTACATCGGCCGACCTCGTCCCCCCGCCGGGCGTCTACGCCACGATGCTCGCGGTCACGAGCCCCGAGGGCCCCCATGCCGGCAAGGTGTGGCCCGCCGCGACGAATCTCGGACGCAACCCGACCTTCACCGATTCCGGTGAGATGAGCCTCGAGGCTCACGTCATCGACCAAGAGCTCGGCGATACCCTCTACGACCTCGACGTCGAGCTGTCGTTCGTCGCCCGGCTGCGCGACGAACAACGCTTCGACGGCCCCACTGCCCTGGTCGCACAGCTCCAGCAGGACGTGCAGGCGGCCTCGGCCCGACTCGACTCCGACGCGCTCGCCCGCGTCGTGCCCCCCATCGAACCGTGACGGATCCGGATCCCATCGCCAGCGCCACCTTGGCGCGCCTGTACCTGACCCAAGGCCATGGCTCTCGGGCTCGGGCGATCCTGCAGGAAGTCCTCGGGCGCACACCGTTCGACGGTGATGCCCTCGCCCTGAGCGCCCGCCTCGCGTCGCCGCGACCGCGGCTGAGCGCGACCACGGCCGGCGACGAGCTCAGCCTGCGATGGCAAGGGGTCAGCGACCCCGGTCGCTACTTCCTGGTGATCTCCATGTGGGGCGGAGACGATCCCATTCCCGGGCAGTGGGTGACCTCGCGGCCGTGTACGAGCGCTTTTGGTCGGCACCGCTTGGCCCGCCCCTGGGCGCGCGGTGTGCTCGTCGCCACACTCGGACGGGTCGAACAAAACGGCTTCGTACCGCAAGTCGTATCCGAGCCCCTCGGGTGGGGCTGAGCGATCGATCAACACCCCTGCGCGCCCCCGTGCGAGTTCCATCCCGGACTGCTAAGGTCGCGGCCGCGCATCTGCGAGGAGGACCCGGTTGAAGATCAAAGGCGCACTCACGGCCCTGGCCACCCCACTCAAGGACGACAAAGTCGACGTCGAAGCCCTCGAGGCCCTCGTCGAAAAGCAGATCGCGGGTGGCATCCACGGCCTGGTCCCCTGCGGTACGACGGGCGAGTCGTCCACCCTCTCGCCGACTGAGCACATGCTCGTCGTCGAGACCACCATCAAGGCAGCGAAGGGCCGCGTGCCCGTCGTGGCGGGCGCGGGCTCCAACAGCACGCACGAGGCGATCGAGCTGGCGCAGGCCTGCGAGAAGCTCGGCGCCGACGCGACGCTCCAGATCACGCCCTACTACAACAAGCCCACGCAGCAGGGGCTCATCGCTCACTTCGGCGCCGTCGATGCCGCCTGCGGGCTGCCGATGGTCGTCTACAACGTGCCGTCGCGGACCCAGTGCGACCTGCTGCCCGAGACCCTGGCTCGCCTCACCGAGTCCATGAAAATCGCGGGCGTGAAGGAGGCCACGGGCAACATGATCCGGGCCGCTCGTATCCGCGAGCTGTGCGGCGAGGAGCTTTCGCTGCTGAGCGGCGACGACTTCACCGTGATGCCATTCTTGGCGGTGGGCGGCGACGGGGTCATCTCGGTCGGCAGCAACGTCGCGCCGAAGCTCTTCTCCGACCTGTGCACGGCCGCCGCCGAGGGCCGCTGGGACGAGGCGCGGACCCTGCACTACCGCCAGCTCCCGCTGTCGCGGGCCCTGTTCTCCTCGGCCAACCCCGAGCCGCTCAAGGCGGCCATGGCCATGCTCGGCCTGATCGGCCCCGAGATTCGCCTGCCTCTGCAAGTCCTTGCCGAGGATCACCCCGCCCGCGCCGAGCTTCGGCGTGTCCTCGAAACCCTGGAGCTATAGCCGTGACCGATCAACTCACCTCCGTCGTCATCGTCGGCGCCCGCGGGCGCATGGGTAAGACACTGCTGCGTACCGTCATGGAGAGCGAGAACATGACGCTGGTGGGCGCGGTGGACCGCACCGGGGGCCCGGGTCTCGAGATGGACGCGGGACGCCTGTGCGGCATGCCGGACTGTGGCGTCACCGTCTGGGACCGCATGGATCCGCCGCGCGGCGCCGTGATCGTCGACTTCTCGCTGCCGGGGGCGACCGAGCGCAACATCCGTCGCTGCCTCGAGATCCGCGCGCCGCTGGTGCTGGGCACCACGGGCATCGACGCCGACACCCGCGCCCTGCTCAAGGAGGCCGCCAAAGAGCTGCCCATCGTCAGCGCGGCCAACTTCAGCGTGGGCGTCACCCTGCTCAACCAGCTCTCCGCGCTCGCGGCCAAGTCGCTCGGCCCCGACTGGGATGCCGAGCTGGTCGAGCTCCACCACCGCCACAAGCGGGACGCCCCTTCGGGGACCGCCATCCGCATCGGCAAATCGGTCGCCGCCGCCCACGGGCGTCGCTTCGACGAGGTCGCCGTGATGTCGCGGGAGAAGGCCGATCGCGCCCGCTCCAACGAAGAGATCGGCGTGCTCTCCATGCGCGGCGGAGACTCGGTCGGCGAGCACACCCTGATGTTCTTCGGCGAGGGCGAGCGCATCGAGCTGACCCACCGCGCCATGGACCGGGGCATCTTCGCCAACGGTGCCCTGCGAGCCGCCCGCTGGCTCCGCAACCGCGAGCCCGGCCTCTACGACATGGTCGACGTGCTCGAGCTCGGCCACATCTGAGGCAAGGCCGAACGCGCGACACGGCGGGCACCGGTTTCGGGCCCGCCGTGTTCATTTCGAAGGGACGACGAAAAAATGGAGGGCGGCTGAGCCAGAGCCCAGCCGCCCTCCCGTGGTGGGGTGGTGATGCCTACCGTCCGCGCTTGGACGCCGCCCCCTTTCGCTTGCCCTTGCCGCGCCTGCCGTCGAGGACGTTGCCCTTGCCCTCGGGGCCGCCCCGCTTGCGGTTGGCCTTGTCCTTGGCCCCGCGCCGATCCTCGCTGCGCTTGGCCTTCTTGCCCCTCTTGCGGTCCTTCTTCTTGGCCTTCTTCTTCGCCTTGCGCTTGGCTCTCATCTCGGCCAGCTTCTCGCGCTGCTCGGGGTCGAGCACGGCGTCCATCTCGGCTCGCTTGCCCTCGCGGGCCTCTCGGAGTTCTTCCTTCAGCGCCTTGCGCTTGGCCTTGAGCTTCGCGACGTTCTCGGCGTTCGGCTCTTCGGAGGCTCGCTCCGCCTTCAAGGCGGACTTGATTTCCTTCATCTCCGCTCGCTCGTCGGCGACATCGCGTTTGTGGGCATCGCGGATGGAGGAGAGCTTCTCGCGCTGGGCGTCGGTGCACTCGAGGGCCTTGCAGACTCGCTCGACTCGGTCGCGCTGGTGTTTACCCTTTCGGTCGGTGCTGGCTTCGTCGGCGCTGGGCGAGGCGAAGGCGGAGGTCAGGGCGAGGATGGAAGAGAACATCAGGTTGTTCATTTGTTCGTGGCTCCTGCACTCTTCGACGAACGACCCGGCGCGAAAATCGTGAGTCCCGCGCAAAGCGAGACCGCGTTCGTGTAAACCGAACGTCAACGGAGCCTCGGCGCTGGGGCAGCCTGCCCCGGCTTCGCCGAATTCCGTCTCGTACCCGCCCCTAGGGGAGGTTCAGAGCACTATCGGGATCGCGGTCCCGATCAGCCGAGGGCCCGCAACGCGGCTTCGACCCGGGTCAGCGCGCCCTCGATCTGATCGAGGCTCACCGCCCCCACGCTCAGTCGGAACCAACCGTCGTCCGCCGCGACCCCGAATGCACCGAAGGGCACCACCGCCACGCCCGCCTCGTCGAGCAGGAACTGACGGACGTGCTCGTTGGTGGTCAAGCGCTGCCCCTTGGCCGTCGCTCGACCGAAGGGATGAATGCGAACGGTGAGATAGATGGCGCCCATCGGAGCAATGACCTCCACGGGCAAGCCGCCCTCGGCCATCGCGCGGAGGCCCTCGTGCAGGCGACCGAGCCGCGCCCCGATGCCTTTGCGCATCGAGTCGAGGTGCTCGTCGAGCGCGGCGTCGTCGTCGAGCAAGGCCGCGGTGGCGTGTTGCTCGGGTCGCGGCGCCCAAGCGCCCACGTGGCCGAGGATCGCCCCCATGCGCTCGATGATGTCGCTCGGTCCCGCCGCCCAACCCACGCGCAACCCGGTCGCGGCCAGGGCCTTGCTGATCCCGTCCACGAAGATGGTGGTGTCGGCCATGCGCGGGTCCACGCCCGGCGGCGTCGCGTGCTCGACCCCGGGCATGCGCAGCATCCAGTAGATCTGGTCGTAGAGCAGGTACAGCGGTCGCTGCCCGGCCGAGGCCCGCACGGCATTCTCCGCCACGATGGCCTCGCAGATTTCCGCCAGCACCGCGGGCTCGATCGCCGTGCCCGAAGGGTTGAGCGGCGAGCAGATGCAGACCAGACGCGCCCCGGGCAACACCCGCTCGAGGTCGCGGCGGGTGGGCAGAAACCGCGACTGCGGGCTGCACACCACCGGCACCGCGTCGGCCCCCAACATGTGCGCGTAGTGGTTGTTGTTCCAGCTCGGAACCGGAAACACCACGCGGTCTCCCGGATCGACCAGCGCCCGATAGGCCGCGTAAATGAGCGGCCTCGCTCCGCCCGCCACCAGCACCGAGCTCGGCGGGTAGTGCAGCGACAGCCGTCGCGCGAACAGCTGCGAGACCGCCTGGCGCAGCTCGGGAATCCCAGCCGAAGGGGGATAGTGCGTGCGCCCCTGCTCGAGCGCGTCGACGATGCCCTGCCGCAGCGCTTCGGGCACCGGGAACTGGCTCGGCGAGAAATCTCCCACCGTCAGGTTGCAGACCTCCGCCCCCGCCGCAACGCGCTCGCGAATCTGGGCTGCGATGGCGAGGATTTCCGAGCCGACGAGGCCGCTGGCCATGGCGCTGACCCGCGACGCAGGCGAAGGTCGAGGCACGGGGTCGGGACGCGTCGGAGGCACCGTGGGCGGCATGATCGCTACAAACTATGCCACACTGCGCGCGCCATGACGCTCGCCCGCCAGCCTCGCTTGACCGCCCGCCTCCAGGGTTTCGGCACGACGATCTTCGCCGAGATGACCGCCCTCGCCATCGAGCACGAGGCGGTGAACCTCGGACAAGGCTTCCCCGACTTCGAAGGCCCGGTAGAGATCCGCAACGCGGTGGTCGAGGCGATCGAGGGCGGATTCAACCAGTACTCGCGCAGCTTCGGGCTGCCCGTGCTCAACGAAGCGATCTGCGCCCACCAGCGGCGCCACTACGGCCTGAGCTACGACCCCCAGACCGAGATCACCGTCACCAACGGCGCGACCGAGGCAATTGCGAGCACCTTGGCCGCCCTGGTCGACGTGGGGGACGAGGTCGTCATGTTCGAGCCCGTGTACGACTCGTACCTGGCCACGGTGGCCATGGCGGGCGCGGTGCCCAAGGTCGTGACCCTGCACAGCCCCGACTTCAGCTACGAGCCCAGCGCTCTCGAGGCCGCCATCACCCCCAAGACGCGGGTGCTGCTGCTCAACACGCCGCATAACCCCACGGGCAAGGTGTTCTCGCGCGCCGAGCTGGAGCACATCGCGAAGCTGTGCCGCGAGCACGACCTCATCGCGGTGACCGACGAGGTCTACGAGCACCTGGTGTTCGACGGCGAGCACATTCCTCTCGCCGGCCTGCCGGGGATGCGCGAGCGCACCGTCATCATCTCGTCGGCGGGCAAGACCTTCTCGTTCACGGGCTGGAAGATCGGCTGGACCTGCGCCCCGCCCGACCTGTCGCGCGCCATTCGGACCGCGCATCAGTTCATCACCTTCTGCAACGGCACCCCCTTCCAGCCGGCCATCGCCAAGGCGCTCGCGCTCGGCGACGACTACTACACGCAGTTCACCGCCGACTATCGGGCGCGACGCGACCGCCTATGCACCGGGCTAGCCGAGGTCGGCTTCGAGGTGCTGAAGCCGGCCGGGACCTACTTCGTGTGCGTCGACATCCGCCCGCTGGGCTTCGAGGACGACATGGCGCTGTGCAAGGCACTGCCCGGGGCCGTCGGCGTGGCTGCGATCCCGAACTCGGCGTTCTACGTGAACAAGGAACACGGGCGACACTTGGTGCGCTTTGCGTTCTGCAAGAGCGACCCCGTGCTCGAAGAAGGCATCCGACGGCTGCGGGCGAACATCGGGCAGCTGAAGAGCAAGAGCGGCTGAGCTCAGGCCGAGTCTTCGGAAGGCAGGGCCGGCGCCACGACACGGGTGAGGCGTTCGATCGCCGCCGCGTCGAAACGCTCGCAGACGGCCACGAGCGCCACGACGGCACCATCGAGCGCCGAGTCATCGATGGTCGCGGTCCGCAGGCCAGCGAGGTGCTCCACCAAATACGGCATGCCGCGACGGTAGTCGTGTCGAGCCAGCAGCCGCACCGAGACCCACGCGCCGACGGCCCGCTCGGCCAGCCCGAGGCCCTCCGCGCCGCCTTTGGGCTCGCTGTTCTTCGGCACCAGCTCGGCCACCAACGCCCATGCGTCGGCATCGGTGTGCTCCAAGCGCCAGCGTAGGTACTCCATCACCCCGGCTCGCATCGCATCGATGCGACGGGCGAGGTCTTCGTCGTTGCCGACCTCCTGGTCCTCGCGAACATCCAAGATGACGTCGACCAGCGGCAGCGACAGCTCCGTCTCGGCTCGATAGCCCCGCAGGAGCATCACCGTGTCGGGGCTGTAGACGCGAAGGTCTGCGATCATCCGCTCGATACGACGGCGCCGCCGAGGCGTCATGGCCTCGCCTCGGTCGCCTCGGTGCCGAACTGCCGCTCGAGCAGGAGCACCATGCGGCAGTAGTCGTTCAACGCCGCCTGCGGCCGGCCATGATCGATCGAAGCCACGCATCCGTCGATCACCCCGTGCAGCCACGCGTAGATGGAGTCCCGGTCCTCGCTATGCTCGATGTGCGCCACGATCCGCGGCGCGGTTTCGTAGTAGCGAGCGATGAGACGCGGGCCGTGGGGTAGCGAGGCCATGTACCCGTCCCGGAACGCACGCAAGACGGTCAGTGGCCGACAGTCGTCGGGCAAGCCCGCGTGACGCATGCAGGCCGTCGTCAGGTAGCACTTGAAGCCCTTGCGTGACTCGTGCAGCCGAAGGACCTGCTGCGCGCGGCCATGCATGGGGTGGTCCTCGGGAAGGCCCCGTGCGACCTCCACCAGGTCCTTGAACCCCTGCTTGATGCCCTTGTCGACGTTCTTGAGCGATTTTTTCTTCGTGGTGAGGGTTCCGGCTGCAACCGGAATGCCGGAGGCCTGCCCCGCGCGCAGCCCGAAATTCCTCGCGATGCCATCGGTGCGGTGGCCATCGAGGAGACTGCGTAGCGTACCGATGGGCCGATCCACCTGATGGTCCGGGTGCGACTCGTTGTCGATCGCATGCACCGAGCCATCGTCCCTCACCATGAGGTTGCCTGGGTTTTGATTGACGAGCAGGCGGTCGCCGATGCCCAGGAACGCGTCTGCGACCGCGTGCTTGCCGATTGACTGCATCACATCGTCGTTGCCCAAGTGATGGAGCAGGTCCCGTCCTCGCAGCTGACGAAACGAGGTCGCGTCCACGCTGTCCATGATGGAAAAGTGCGTGGCATCGGCCATGTTGGCCACGTACTCTTTTTGTTTGTCCTCCGGGAGGTGCTCGAGGATCTTCTTGTGGATCGCTTGCCCCTCGGCCGAGTCCGTCGCCACCGAGCGTACCCGAGGTGCGTTGAGGCCCATGCGATGGAGGATGTCGTGGTTGCGCTCGATCTCTACCGCCTGCGACGTCGGCTTCACCACCAGCCGTGCGTCGGGGTGATTCATGAAATAGACCCCCGACGCGCCGACCCCCGAGCGAGCCACGCCATCGACCTGGTCCCACTCGGGGTCGTCGAGCCCCGCACACTGCATGACCGGCTGCGGCGCAGCGGTACTCACGGGCTGGGGCTGCAGCATGGGCACCGCGTTCATCGAGCCCTGTGCCTTCGCCCCCATCACGTCGGCTTCGCGTTCGAGACCGGGTTCGTTGTTGATCGGCACGCCTTGGCGCTGCAGCGTGGGCCGAACCCGCCCCTGTCGCTGCTGCACGACGTGCCAGGCTTCGTGCGCAAGGTGCCGCTCCTGCCCCGGACCGAGGTGAATCTCGTTGCCGAAGGCATGGGCTCGCGTACGCCTCCGGGCCGGCTCGCCCGACCCGTAGTGCACCTGCACGTCGCTGACATCGACCCCGGAGAGCCGCTGGATGCCTTGCTGGAGCGGTATCGGCAGGTTGCCCGCGCCCGAGCGCGACGAGACTCCGAAGGTCCGAAGATCGAGTCCGTGCGATGGGTCCTCCGGTTGCGCCGATGCGCCCTCGGGCGACGGACCCGTGCGCGACGCAGCCACCTGGGCCTGCTCGTTGCCGAGGAGGTCTCGCGGAGGCCGTAGAGCGAGGGTCTTCATCGAGCCACGTGAGTGAGCAAGCGGGGGTTGTCCTTCAACGCGTCGCTCACCGCCGAGCCGAAGTCGGGCGCATCGATCGTCACGGGGATGTTGCGTTGACCGTCGCCGGGCTTGAAGTGCACATCGGTGCTCTTGTTGCCCACGAAGCGAATCGGCACCTTGTGCGGGTTGTGCAGCAGGTGGGCGTGATCGCGGATCGACTCGGGCACCACCAAGGAGTGCAGCGATCCCGGCCGAATGCTCCCGCGAAGCTGCCGCTCCTCCGAGCGTGACTCGAGCGGCTTCTTTTTGAAGTCACCGATCTGTTCGCGCCGAGTCGCGCTCCGCCCCCCGCTCAGGCGACTCGGGGTCGTGATCGCCAATACGCTTCGCTGCGCGCGACGACTCAGCTCGGCGGTGGCATTGGCGTTCGGCTGGGGCAGCGTATTGCTGAGCAACGCACGGCGCAACCCCGCGCGCATGCCTTCCGGCACGCCTTGCAGTTGTTCCTCTTCCTCGGCGGTGAGCGGCGGCTTCGCAAAGTCGGCCATCAACTCCTCGTCATTGGGGCGCTCGAGCGCCACGCTCAAGCTGCCGCGGTCGGCTGCGGTCACCGAGTCTTCGGCGACCTCATCGGCATCCTGCTCGTCAGTCGTTCGCAACAGGTTGACCGACACGTCGTTTTGAAAGCTCTCGCCCTTGTCCACCGAGCCCGTGAACTTCACGCCCTTTTTGGCGAGGTCGCTACGGGTGAGCACCCCGTCGCGCAAGATGTTGTTGGCGTTGCGGATCGTCGCCGCGACCTCGGGGTGGAGTTCGTCGATCTCCGCCTCGCGATCCACGTGGGCGTGGAACTCGCCCAGCGACATCTTCGTCCCCCGAAATTTCTTCTTCTTGCGTCGGAGCTGAATCGGAGCCGAGGTGGAGAACGCGGGCGGCCGGGCTACCCCCGAGCCGACGTCACCGATGGTGATCCTGGACAAGCTGTGACGAATCGCCGCGGGTTCGCGACCGCTCGAGCTCACTTCGGAGTGCGCGGGTCGACTCGGCGGTGCATTCGACGGGGCCTTGGTGTGGGTGCGCATGGGGGCACCTCATCATCGCACGAATACGACCCCCCGAGCGCGCCTCGTCACGGTGGGGTGGTCGGTTCGATGGTCCCGGGGAGGGACACCGTCTCGGCTCGCCGTCGCGCAGCTCGGGCGGCCTGCACGATGGCGCTGGTCTGATCGAAGCGCTCCACCACGCGCAGAGCCTCGTCCGCGCGCCCGATCGCCTCGGCGCGCTTGCCCCGTCCCACCGCCGCCGCGGACAGGCCGAGCAGCGCATACGCTCGATCGAGAGGCTCGAGCGCATAGGCATCGACTTCGGTCGAAGCGAGCGTCGACAGCATCTGCCGCGCGCGCTCCCACTGACCTTGCTGCACCAAGATGCGGCCGAGGAGCAGCCGATACGCTCCCCGGTCCTGCTCGGGCATGTCCGCTCGATCGACCAGAGGCTGGACGATCGCCGTAGCCGCGTCGGTCCGGCCTATCGCGAGCAGGGCTTCGACCCAGTCCTTGGCCGCCGCCTCCTGTCCCGCGGGCTCGATCGCGTTGAAGGAATCCGCCACCTCGTCGAGCACCCGCTCGGCTCCGGGCTCGCCGCGGGCGGCCGCGACTCGAACCTCGAGGCTCCCGAACTGGATCTCCCAAAACAGCTCCTTGCGGTGGACCTTCGCCTTGGCGCACCACCGCAGCACCGCATCGTAGTCCCCGCCCAGCATCGCGATGCGAGCCGCCTCGAGCAGATTGGTCGCGTCTGGATCCTCGATCCGCTGGAGCGTCCCTCCGATCACCGCCGCCGCCTCGGCGTAGGCCCCGACCTTGCGCAACACGGTGGCCTGCAGGGCCTCGGCCGCTCGCAGCTGGGGGTGGTCGGACCCGAAGAGCCCCTCGAGCTCCGCCACCGCCCGTCTCGCGCTGCGCTCGGCGGGGTCGTGCAAGCCCATCGCCGCCTGGACCGGTCCCATGTTCACCAAGGTCACCGCCCGCTCGTAGACCCCTCCCTCGCCGCCGTCGTCGGGCACGAAGCCGAGCGCGGCCTCGTAGCTCTCGAGCGCCTCGACGAAGCGACCGCGGCGCTCGAACGCGATGGCGGTGTTGTTGGCCAAGGTCCAGCGGATCCGCCAGTCCGCGGCCCCCTTTCGATCGATCAATGACTCCGCCAACGCGACGGCCTCGGTGACATCGGCGCTCCGATCGACCAGCTCGACCTTCGCGAAGATGCGCTTGGCTGCCGCCTCGGCGGCGTCCTGACGCTGCTCGGAGGCAATCGCGCTCCATAGCGCGTCATCGAGCCGTTGGTAGGCCTCGGGGCGCGTGAGGTTCATGCCCGCGCTGCCCCAGCGGAGCATCGCCTCGGCCACTAGCGGCTCGTATTCGAGGAACTGGGCCTCTTCGAGCACGGCGAACGCCCGCTCCTCGGCCGGGCCGTAGGCGCCCACGGCTTCCTCGGCTCTGGCGCGCGCCAGCTCCTCCCGCATCTCGGTCACCCGAGCCGCCACCGACTCGTCGGCAGGCAGGGATTGCTGGGACCGCAGGACCTCGATGTCCGCACAGCTCGAGACCGTCCGCAGCTGAGTGATGGCCTTGTTCGCGTTCGCCACCGCGAGCTCGTCCCCGTCGCTCAGGATATCGACCAGCGTGCTGAACCCCGCCTGGCGGCGATCGAGACACGCGACCTGCAGTTCGAAGTGGCTCTCGGGCACCAAGCCGTCGCGGTGGGCTCGACAGACCTCTCCTCGCTGCTCGGCGATGGCATCCGCGTGTCGCTCGAGACGAGGCCCCAGCAGTTCCCACGTCTGCTCGGCCGCATCACCTCCACCCGCCAAGACGCCTTGCTCGGTCCCATCGCGCAGCTCGGCATCCCAGATCGAGGGCGCATCACACGAGGCCTGCTGCGTTCGAAGCTCCGCCGCCACGACCCCCGCGGTCAGAGCCACCGCGAGCCCACCCGCGATGCCCAGCACCCGCCGCCGTCGCACGGCAGGATCGCGGGCCAGGTCCCGCAGCAACGCCCGCATCGTGGGATGGCGTTCGTCGGGCTTCTCGGCGAGACCGCGCTCGACCACCTTGCGCACCCACCCCGGTACGTCGTGGTCCCGGCTGGGCTCGACGCGCTCCATGGTGATGAGCCCCATGATCCCGCCCGCGGCATCCCGGGCGAAGGGCAGCTCGCCGTACAGCGCCTCCCACAGCGCGACGCAGAAACCGAACTGGTCGCTGCGGGCATCGGCCGGCACCCCATCGTATTGCTCGGGCGCCATATAGGCCGGCGTCCCCATGATCGTGCCCGGTCGCGTGAGCCGACTGTCGAGCTCCACGTCCTCCGCGTCCTGCTCGGCCGCTGCGTCGGTTTGGGTCGCAGCCTCGTCGTCGCCCAGGCCGATGCGAGCCAGCCCGAAGTCGAGCAGCTTGACCACCCCGTCTTCGCGACGGATGGCATTGTGGGGCTTGAAGTCGCGATAGACCATGTCGGCCTCGTGCGCCGCGGCGAGCCCCTCCCCCGCCTGCGCATAGACCTCGAGCACCTCTCGCCAGGGCTTGGGGCCGCGCTGCCACTGCGCCAGGCTCTGCCCCTGCACGAACTCCATCGCCAGGTAGATTTCTCCGCCCTCCTCCCAGACCTCGTGGATGGTCACGATGTTCTGGTGGGACAGCCGCGCCAGCGCCTTGGCCTCGCGCATGAGCCGGGCCTTGCGTTGGTCCTCGTTGTCCCGGGTCTGACGCAGGAGCTTGACCGCGACGCGTCGATCGAGCCGCGAGTCGTAGGCCGCGAACACCGTGCCCATCCCGCCCTCGCCCACGAACTCGAGCACGTCGTAGCGCCCCAGCTTGGGTCGGGTGACTCGCTTGGGGAACATCTGCGCGAGCAAGACCTCGCGCTTGAGCGCGACGTTTTCCTTGGCCGGCCGCCCGCCGACCAGGACCTCGGAGATCTGGGCTCCGCTGCGCCGGGTGTCCTCGTCGCTCATCGATCGGGCCGAGCCGACTGGGGTTGATGCGAGCGGAGCGGTGCCCGGAGGACTCGACCGAGCTCGGACGACACGATCCGAGCCACCCGCCCGGGCGCTTCGAGGGGCAGCAGGTGGCCGTAGCCGACCTCGTGGTGGCGCACGTGCTCGGGATGTCGCCGCCCCCACTTTTGCCACGTGCCGCGCGGCGTGAAGATCGAGGGGTCACCCGCGATCACGATGACGGGCACGGTCACGCGTCGCAGGTCCGCCCAGATCGACGTGGGGCACATATAGTTGTGGGCCTCCCACGCCCGCGGATAGACCAGCTGCACGCCGCCGTCGGGGCTCGGGGCCACCGCGGCATCGGCAAAGGCCTGCAGCGCGGGCTCCTCGACGCGCCGAAACAACCCACGGCCACGGTAGCTGCCCAAGAACGCATCGCGGCTGGGCCAGCGCCCCGACTTGCGAAGCGTGCCCCGGGCGGGCTCCATGCGACGGCGAAGGGCAAAGGGCACGACCGGCTCGATGGCGGTCAGCCAGCGGGTGACGAAGGCGGGCTCGATGAGCACCAACGCCGAGAACAGGTCGGGTCGCCGCGCCGCAGCAAAGACCGTCGCGCTCGCCCCCATCGAGTGCCCGATGCCCACCACCGGGCCCGACTGGGTCTGGTCCAGCGCCTCGATCAGATCGTCGGCGTAGTGGTGCCAGCGAAACCACCGAGGAGGCTCCGCAGCGTCGGGCCACAGCGGTCGCATCTCGAGGCCGACGACGTGAAGCGAGCCCGAAAGCGCTTCGAGCAGCCCGCGGTATGCCCCGAAGGGAAAGCCGTTGGCGTGATAGAAGTGCGCGACCGGGGCGGAACGATCGGATCCGAGCTCGTACCACCGAGCCCGCTCACCGCGAATCTCGATGCTTCGCTCTTCGATCGTCTCCGTGGGTTCGTTCATCCCGGCCCGACTCGCATCCGCTCACGATCGCCCGAGCTGATCTCGGAGCTCCCGGGCCCAGACCTCGAGGTTCGCCTTGGCGGCGGGGCCGTCTTTGGGCGCACGGGCGAGCACCTCGAGCTCCTGCTCGAGCTTCAGCTTGGCCCGCCGCAACCGCGTGCGAATCGTGGGCTCGGGGACCTCGTAGATCTCGGCGATTTCGCGGGCGTTCAGGTCTTCCCAGTAATAGAGCTCGACCACGATCTGCTGTTCGACCGGCAGCCTTCGCAGGGCCAGCAACAGCAGCTGGGACTGCTCACCGTGCGCGAGCTCGGAGGTCGGCGTAGGGCTCAGGTCCTCGACGGTCTGCGCGGTGAAGTCCATGCGAGCGTCGGATTTTGCCCGACGGTAGTGCTCCAGCAGCACGTTGCGAGCGACCCCGAAGACGAAGCAGCGAAAGTTGCCGTCGTCGCGGATGTTGTGATGCACCTCTAGACACCGCAAAAAGCAGCGCTGCACGAGATCTGATCCCGCGGGCCCCACCTTGCTCTGATAGAAGCGGAGCACGGATCCGTAGTAGCGCCGAAATAGCTCGGCCCCGGATTCCTGGTTCCCGGCCTTCCAGTCGGCCACCAACCGGGCGTCGTCATCGCCTTGCGTCGTCATTTCGGCGCAACTTTCGAGGTTGAAAATACTCGATTTTTTTCACCCGAGCGGAAGTTCCTCAAAAAAACCACAACTTGGGTGAATCGAAACCGGGAGGTGTCGCCACTTCTTGATTGAGTCCATTAGCCAGCCAAGCTGCCCGGAAACGCCATCAGGGGAACACTCATGTCCCCGCGGTTCTGGATGCTTGCGAAACCGCACGAGATAAAAGCCATGTCCGCCACGACCCGTCTGTTGAAGCTCGCTCCCCTCGCCATCGCCACCACCATCGCCGCCGGTTGCGACCACGTCGACGACGGCACCGTCGACCTCTCCGACCTCAACATCGACTTCCGTGGCGGCGACTACAAGACGACGCCGCAGAAGCTCAACACCGGCTACCTCGGCGAGGAAGACCTGCCGCTCAACAACATGCCCATGATCGAGGGCGGCGACGACGAAGTCGAGATCCTCGACATCCGTGCACGAAAGTGCCGGGACTCCACCGGCGCCATCATCTCGGGCAAGTTCTCGCGCAAGGCCACCAACCTCGACATCGACGTTCCTCTGAACTTCGCGGGCAAGCTCGTCTCGCTCGATCTGGCGGCCGTCAACGACCCCAGCATCATCTGCAGCATCAGCGGTGCCCTCTGGGAGAACACCTTCTGGGACATCAAGGTGAGCTACCTGGACGCGGGCGGTGAAGTCGACGAGATCGTCGAGACCGAGCTGTGGCTCCGCGACACCGACCTCGACGAGCACGGCATGCCCGTGTACCAGTTCAAGGTGAACTACCCCATGGTCAACCCGGACTACGCCGGCGAGATCAAGTGGCACAACACCTGCGACGAAGACCTGGATCCCGAGGATCCCGAGCATGCCTTCCACGCGTACCTGCTGCCCGACCGCGAGGTGCAATCGAACGGCACCTACGTCGACACCCCGGGGACCATGTACATGGCGTGCCTGTCCGCCGCGGTCGGCAAGGCCCAGAACTTCGGCTACTCGTACCTGGCCGGTACCGACGTCGCGGAGCTCGGCTCGCGGATGGTCCGTGCGGACTACTGCGGCGATGGTGAGCCGCACACCGTCGACGGCACCCCCATCTACCTGCAGGACGCGCTCGGCGTGTACGGCGTGACCTTCCCCGCCGACGAGCACGCCATCGAGGCGGTCTGGGCCAAGAACGTCAGCGGTGCCATCTGCCTCGACAACCCGCGCGTCATCGCCCAAGGGCCCATCATGTGCGGCGAGGGCGAGGCGGCCGCTCCCCTGCCGCCCTGCGGCACCATGTCGGGCGACATCACCACCCTCGTCCCCGTCGAGTAACGGATCAGTCGATAGGCTGACCACCCACGGTCGCAACCACATGCGCCGCTCCGATCACTCGGGGCGGCGCTTCTTTTTGGAGTGGTATATCCAGCACCACGCCATGAAGATCGCCGGCCTCCAGCTCGACATCGCCTGGGAATCGCCCGAGGACAACTTCGCCCGCATCCGCCCCTGGATCGACACGGCCAAGACCGCGGGTGCACGGCTGCTCGTGCTGCCCGAGATGTACGCGTGTGGCTTCTCGATGAAGACCGAGGCCGTCGCCGAGCCCGAGGACGGCCCCAGCACCCAGTTCATCATCGAGCAGGCGAAGGCCAACGACCTGTGGATCGGCGGCAGCGTGCCCGCCGTGGTGAAGGGCAGCAAAAAGCCCTTCAACACCTTCGTGCTCGCCAGCCCGCGGGGCGAAGTGCATCGCTACCGCAAGATCCACCCCTTCACCTTCGCCAACGAGCACGAGCACTACGAGGCGGGGCAGCAGTTCGTCACCGTGGACATCGAGGGCCTGCGCTGCACCTTGTTCGTCTGCTACGACCTGCGCTTCGCCAACGAGATGTGGGCCACCGCGCACGACACCGACTGCTACCTCTTCGTCGCCAACTGGCCGCAGCGAAGGCGTCACCACTGGACCACGCTGCTCAGCGCGCGCGCCATCGAGAACCAGGCCTACGTGGTGGGCATCAACCGGGCGGGGCGCGGCGACGGCATCGAGTACAGCGGCGACTCGCGGATCATCGACCCCTGGGGTGAAGTGCTCGCCTCGGCCGCCGGGCAAGAGACCATGCTGCTCGCCGACCTCGAGCCCAAGGTCGTGGCCCAGGCCCGCAAGAAATTCCCCGTGCTCCGCGACCGCCGAGAGCTGCCCTCGGGCTGAATCGCTCAGAACCGCACCGACCCCGCCAGCCGAACCATGCGCGGCGGCCCGGCCACGAAGTGGATGGTCGGGAGACTGCTGGGCGGCTGGCTGCGATCCCAATACGACGCGAAGTGATACTCGCCATCGCGCCATCTCGTCCCCATCACGTTGTCCACGCTCAGGTCCAGCCCCAGCCAGCGCCACTGGTAGCCCACCGATGCATCGACGGTGGCCAAGGCCCCCGCGGTCGCCCCATACGATAGCGGCCGCCGCCCCATCACCAGGCCTCGCAGGCCGGCGCGGACCCCCTTGGGGTGCATGAGGGTGCCGTTGACCTGAGCGATGAGCGGGGGAGCCCCCGGGATGGGTTCCCCTGTGGCTGCGAAGCGGGCGTGACTGTAGACGATCGATGCACCCATCCCCAGCCATGCCGTGGGGCGGATCTGGACGTCGGCCTCCACGCCCCAGCGACGCGTGGCACCCTGCTCGATGTTGAAACCGGAGACGTGATCGAACACGCTCTCGCGCCCGATGAGGGTGCCGAACGCGGCCGCGCCCACGTCGACGAGGTTGCCCGGCGTCCACCGAGCACCGACCTCCGCATTGTCGGCCAGGGTCATGCGCGGCTCGCCTCCACGAAAGCGATCGAGATCCTCGTCTTCCGGGACCTCCTCGGGCAACGTGTAGGCCCGGGCCTCGGGAGGGCGGTAGCCGCGGCCGTAGGCGGCGAAGAGCTGCCAACGAGAACCGAGCAGAGCCTGGGCGGCAAACCGGGGAACCAACGCAACCTGAGTGCCTCCGAACGAATCCCCCGCCTGCCGACGATCGACGACCCGCGTGTGGACCCCCTCGATCCGAGCGCCGCCCTCGAGCCGCAGCCACGGCAGCGCCCGCCAGCGAATCCCCGGACCCAACCCCAGCTCATGCTGATGGATCCGTAGGTCCTGGTCCACCGTCCAGATCGCGCCCCGGTCCGTGAGCGCGTCGATCTGTTGATCGATGAGGCCCGCGTGCCAGTGCCCCTCGAGCCGCAGATCCACGCGTTCGTGCACCGACCACTGGCCGTGCAGGCGCAGCCCTCCCCGCCCCTCGTCCTGGCGCTGGAGGTTGCGATCGCCGTACTCGGACCGCGCGTCACCGCGGAAGTCGGACGCGGTCCCCAGCCATCCGGTGAAGTTCTCGTCGAGGGACAGCCGTCGCACCTGCGCGTGCACGGTGATCGACAGGCGGCCGCGATCGCGCTCGACCCCGGCATTCACCGCCGCCAAGGCTCGGGCCGACTCGCCGCTCGTGTCGTGCACGTAGGCGTCGTAGAACCCAACCCGCCCGCGCTTGTAGTCATCCAGGCGAATCGTGCCGGGCAGGCCGAAACGAGCCGCATAGACGCCGCTGAGCACGTCGACCCATGCCCCGGCTCCGCCCCACAACCGGGCCTTGGCCAGGGTCGATACGCCCTGCGCCTGGCGGTTCTCGCCGTAGCCCTGATCGGAGAACGCACTGACCGCCAAGAAGCTCTCTTTGCCGCGCCCTTCGGGTGCGTGCACCACCGTGGCCCGGTGCCGACCGGTCGAGCCGAACTCGTAGCCCAACGTCGTGCCCCGTAGCCCTCGCGGCACGCCCAAGGCGTACTCCACCGTGCCGGCCGTGGCGAACGCTCCTTGCTCGAGTCGAACCGATCCCTTCTTCACCTCGAGGCTCTGGACCACCTCGGGGATCACGAACGACATGTCGAGGTAGCCGTGCGCGTGGACGTTGGAGCGTTCGTTGATGGGGACGTCGTCGACGAGCACCTCCACATCCGAGCCGTGCACCGCATCGAAACCCCGGATGTAATACTGGTAGCCCTTGCCCTGATTGCCGTGCTGCACCACGAGCATGCCCGGCACCAGGCGCATCAGATCCTCGGCGGTGCGCTTGGGCGTGGTGCGTATGGTCGCCGCGTCGACCCGGTGGGACGTGGCCGATAACCCGTCTCCCGTTGTGGTTTCCACCTGAACGACCCGCGTCTCTCCATCGTGCGACGCCGTGGAATCATCGACCGGCGCGGGCCCGTCCACCGGCGTGGTTTCGACCGGCGCCGTCTCCTCCGGCGTCGATACGAGCGGTGCAGCGTGGGTGAGGCTCGGTACCACGAGCCCGAGCACACTCGATATCGCCCACCGACAGGCCCAACCGGGGAAGTTTCGTCGATTCGAAAAAATCGACGTGACGAATCCCCATCCTGCCGCGCTCGGGTTCGGTTTCGGCGTGTCGGCGTCGATATGCGGCCTCTGCCGGGACCCGATCCGCTCGTGGCCGCCACGCTTCCATTCTCCGAGCTCCCCTGCGTACTCGTGCTCTCGTACACTCGACTCAGCGATCGCCATCATGCGTCGCCCTTTCTCATCGTGCCCACGCTCCCGAGCTGCCACTCGGTTGCGGCATCCCGTGGGAGCTCTGCTCGCCACGCTGTTGTGGTTGGTGGGTGTCGAGGTCGGGCCGGGCATGCACGTGCTCTTCCACGGCCTGGCGGGACATCATCACCACAGCGCCGCCGAGCAGCGGGAATGCGGGCTGCACCGAGCTCGTGACGACCACGAGTCGAAGCCCGCCCACCATCATCACGAGCACGGTCATCGCCACGCTCAGGGGCACGCACAGGGGCACCACCACGACCCCGAGCCCGTCGCTCACGCGCACCAACACCGGCACCATCACGACGGCGGGCACGGAGAGGGTGACCACCACCGCCCCGGCCCCGAGCCGGTCGCTCACGCGCACCAACACCACGGTCACGCGAGCGACCATGCGCATCCCGGCGAGTCTCATGAACTCGACGTCGGCCATCCTCATGGCGAACACCACCACGCCACCACCGATGGTGACGACGAGGGCGGTGGATACCACGACCACGGTGAGACCGACGACCACGAAGCCGACGGTTCGCGACTCGCCGACGCCGGGTCGCTGACCCGCTCGCGAGCGGTGCCGCATGGTCTCGGCAGCCTCGCCCACCGCGACCTCGCGTCGCTCCAGCCCCTGCCTGCCGCCCCTACGGTCCTCGAAGCTCCGTGGGAGAACGCGGACACGCAGGTCGACCCCGTCATCGCTCCTCGCGATCGTACGCCGACTACGGATCGAGCCCGCGGCCCGCCGCCGGCCCGGCTCTCCCTAGTCTAGAGCGCCGCGCTCGTCGTGAGCGCGCACGCATGGTCTGCGCCCCCTCCCTTCACGGGAGTGGAGGTGTGCCGTCGAACGATCGCGATGAACATCGGCGATCGGTGACGGAACGTGCTGCGAGCAATTCCCTTCTTCGATCCCCGAGATCATCATGATTCCATCCATCCCTCCTCGGACCCGCGTCATCGGGTCCGCCACCTTCGCTCTGCTCGCGGGGTGTGCCTTCGACAGCGAGCTCGCCGATCGGGCCGCCGCCCAGGTCGTCATCGACAGCACCAGCGTGCTGACGTCCCACAACGACATGGGCTACCGCATCGCGCTCACCCGCTGCCGGGTCGCCATCGACACCCTCGAGTTCACCACCGACGGCGAGATGCATGCATCTCGGTTCGGGCCCGCCTGGGACCTCCTGGTCCCCAGTGCCTTCGCTCACCCCGGCCACGCCGCGGGCGGCGAGGTCGTGGGCGAGCTTCCCGGCCGCCACATCTTCGACTGGCGAGACGGCGGCGCCTGGCTCGGCGAAGCCACTCTGCTGAAGGCCACCTACAACGGAGCCAATTTCAGCTTCACTCGGGCCGAGGTCCACGACGGTCTCGCACCCGACGATCCGCTCATCGGACACACGTTCGAGATCATGGGCGTCGCCACGGTCGACGACGAGCGCTGGGAGTTCTCGGCGCTCATCGATCAAGACGCGGGGCGCCGCGTGGTGGGCCTGCCCATGGAGCTCGACCTCGATCCCAGCGAAGACCCCGAGCTGGAACTCGGCCTCCAGCTCATGGTCGAGGATTTCAGCGAGGGGACGACCCTCTTCGACGGCATCGACTTCGCCATGCTCGACCAAGACGGCGACCACGTCGTGGTCATCGAGCCGGGCACCGAAGCCCACGACCGCCTGGCGCGAAGCACCCAGGGCCACGGCCACTACGGTGTGCTCGTGCACGAGTGATCGTGGGAGCTCGAACGATGACCCCGCGAACCTTCGAGGACTCGTTGCCTGACGAAGGGCAGCCCGAGCACGACGGCTGAACTCGGCCGTCCGTCTCTCGAAACGGCCCCTGGGCGCCTCGAAACGGCGACCAGGGGCTTTTTCGATTCCCGCCCGCCCGCGGGGGGGTCACTCCGCTAGTTCCGGCGGCGTCGTGCGAGCACCAGTAGCGCCAGCAAACCGAAGGACGCTGGCCCGCCGCTCGTCGTGCTGTTGCAGGCGCATCCGCCCTCGCCTCCGTCGTCCGCCGCCCCGGGGACGCCCCCGCTGCTGTCATCGCTCGACGGCTCGTCACCCGTGGTCGTTCCGGGGTCGGTGGTATCGACACCACCCCCCGACGAATCCGCGCTCGGTGGCGGGGGCTCGGGCACGTCGGCGTTGACCCCGATCACCACCGGCTCCGACATCGCCACGTTGCCGTCCCAGTCCTCCGCAACCGCGACGATCTCGAACACGCCATCGGGAAACGGCACGTCGGCGAAGCCATAGGGCGGATACTCGTCTCGCACTGGCTGCTCCGATCCCCCGATGAGCACCCACACCTCGCGCATCCCCCAGCCGTCGTCCTGGGCGTCGATGTCCACGCTGACCAGGCTGCCGCTCTCGAAGGTGTCACCGTAGGCAGGCGAGGTGATGCGGACCAACGGCGGCTCGTCGTCGGTCACCGCGTCGAAGGGCTCACCGCAGGTGCTCAGAGCCCCGGATCGAGGCGTGTCGGGGCACCAGTCACTCCACGTGCCGTAGCCCTCCGATCCCCCGGCGAAGACATCGGCACACAGCGGCGTGGGATTCCAGGTGCCGTCGAGGTCATGGCATGGCGTGATGTCGATCTGTGCCGTCTCCTCGATCCACGGGATCGCGGGGTGCATCAGGGCGTGGACCCCCGTGGTCTGGTCGCAGCCAATGAGGCCGGTGGAGACCATCGACAGCGCGCGCCAGCTCCCGTCGGCCATGGCCACGAAGGCAGAGCCACCCGAGTCCCCCTGGCAGGTGGACGGACCGTCGCCTCCGATGTTGGCCGTGTTGCCGAAGGTGGTGACCACCTGCGACATGCCCCAGCGCTTGGTTCCCGAGGAGCCGTCGGGTCCGCCGTCGCCGAATCCGGCGATCGCCACGGGCAGGCCCTCCTCGAGCATGTCGAGCTCACAGCCGAATAGCGGCGGCGTGAAGGGGATCTCGGTGACCTCTTCGTCCAGGATGCAGAACGCCCAGTCGTGGGCCTGATCGTTGGTCCCGATGTAGTCGGGAAAGGTGGTGCACTGGGCCGAGACGGAGCGACCCGCGTTGGAGACCTCGCTGAAACGAATGGTCTTGCTGCCACCCCCGCAGTGAGCCGCGGTCACGACCACCCGGGGATGCACCAGCGAGCCCGTGCACAGGCCACCGCCGCCGGTCACCGCGACGGTGTCGGGCCAGCCGCAGACCTCGACTTCCTCACCGCCGGTCACGTGGGTCTCGATGGCGTCGGTCGACAGCCCCGTCGGGACGCCGACCGGCTCCGCCGCGGCCATGCTTGGAATCGACACCAGCGTGGCTGCCACGAGCCACGGTCCCCACCCTCTCGGACGCGTCCGCATGAGTCACGATACCGCGATCCGAACGGGCTGCTCTCGCCTTGCGACGCATGGTCGCGGCGTCGGCGTAGAGCTTCTTCTCGGCCCGACCCAGGCACCGAACAGCGTGAACGCGAAGGCCTCGGTTCGACGTCGACGGGCGCGCGCAGGGGATCGCATCACCCCCGCTGCGGTCGTCAGCCCGCGCGGTCTCGGCGATCCAACTCGGCGCGGACGAAGGCGGCCATGCTCCGACGCTCGTCATCGTCGGCCGCGGCCAACAGCTGCATGCGAGCATTGGCCTCGACGAGCTCGGACTCGCTCATCGCCTGCCAAAACTGTTCGTCGCGAATGTCGTAGACGCGCAGCGCTCCATCGAGGCCGTCGTCGTGTCGTCCGTCGTGGCAGGGCGCGCAGTGGCGGGTCAGCGCCGCCAGGGCGGGCTCCATGGCTTCGAGCTGGAGCTTCTCGGATACGGGCGGAGGCGGCTCGGCGGGCTGGAGGTTCAGCGCATCGTGATCACAAGAACGTGCCTCGACCAACGGCGCACTGTTGGCGATGCCGGGCAGGCCGCGGGCCAACAACAACACGAGGATGGCGGCCGCCGCCGCCGCGACGAACCCGAGCAGCTGCCGCGACGCGACGGAGCGGGTGCGCGGGCGGGCGACGGGCTCGGGCTCGGCTCCACACTCGAGGGCCCAGGCTTGCGCGACGACGTCGGCGAAATCGTCTGGAGGCTCGGCGTCTGCCCAAGCGGCCAGGGCCGCCCGCTCGTCATCGCGCAATTGCACGGGCTCCTCGAGCCCGCCGCCGTGTGAATCAGCCATCGTGCACCTCCGCCAAGGCCTCGCGCAGGCGGGACCGGGCTCGAGACAACCGGGACTTCACGGTCCCGACGTCGATCTCGAGAACATCCGCGATCTCGGCATAGTCGAGGCCGTGGAGTTCTCGCAGCAAGAACGCCCCGCGATACGCGGGAGAGAGATCCGCGACGGCACGCTCGATCGCCTGCGCCGATGCGTGGCGCTCGGCGACCGCCGCCTCGGCGGTACGCATCGACTCCGACACGGTGTCGAGACACTCGAGTCGGGGCGGTCGACGGCGCAGCTCGTTGAGAGCCACGCGGGTCGCGATGGTCACCAGCCAGGTCGCCAGGCTCGCGCGGCCGTCTCCGCGGAACCGCGGCAGGGCTCGGAATGCGCGAAGGAAGGTCTCTTGGGCGAGATCCTCGGCCAGCTGAGCGCGGCCGACCGGTGCCAACATGGTGCGCAGCTGCCCCAGGACCCGGCGCTGGTGCCTCGACACCAGGGCACGGCACGCCGCAGCGTCGCCCCGCTGGGCGCGCTCGAGCACGAGGTCGTGAACCTCGGGGCGTGACTGTCGAGTGGTTGGCATGACTCTGGCGCCTTCATACACCCGGCGTCGGGGCCGGAGGTTCCCTCACCCTTGCACTCGCCTTCACTTTTGCAACAGGAGCGCGATTCCGCCCCGGCTTCCTGCCGCCTGGCCTGTGAACGCCTCGTCCCGATCCGGCGTTCGAGGGACCAATTCTCGCTCCTGCTTGGCCCTCGTCGACTCACGCTTGTTACAGTCATCGAGCGTGCTGAACGGAGGTTCGTTGGCTTTGGCCGTGGCGTTTGGTTTGTGGGGTCCCCCAAAGCTCCCGCCATTGCCCAGCGAACGACCGCGCGATCCACCGCCCAGCGAGGCCGGACCCGCCGAGACGCCCAGCGCTCGGCCGGCGCCCGCCCAGCCCAGCCCACCCACCACGCCCAAGCCGAGCGCTCCGCCGCCGCGTCAACCGGCGCCCACCGAGCCGATTCAATCGGCGCCGCCGAGCGCATCGCCGTCGACCGGGGTCCCCGATGCAGCCAAGCCCATCGAGTCCGGCCCGATGATCCCGGAGTTCGTCGATCCGCCGCAGCCCGACGCGGACGAAGTCGGGCCCGCTCCCGCTCCGCCCGCGGAGTCGGAGTCGGAAGGAGCCGCGCCCTCGGGCCCCGGCACGGCGCCGCCCATGGGCGCCGGAATGCTACCGGGCGACGACCCGGAGCCGTCGATGCTGCGCTTCCCTCCGCCCCGACGGCCGCCCTGGTCAGGCGTGGGCTTGTTCGTGGGCGCGGGCGTCACGTTCTCCGCCGCGTTGACCGAGCAGATCATCGGGCACGTGCTGGTCAAACGCCGCTGCATCGATCCCTTCGCGGAGCAGGCCGCCGTCTCCACCAGTGAGGACGGCGAGGCCCAAGCGGAGGACTTCGGTGAGGCGCTGCTCAAGTGTGCGCCGGGGATCCTGCCCGCGTTCGCGCTGCGCGTGCACTCGGATCTCGGCTTGCTGGCGACCATCGGCCTGGCCGCGGCCGGCTCTGCGCTCCGAGCCCAGCGCGACGCCCATGACGACGCCTTCAGCGATCGCCCGCCGCCCAACAAGTTCGCTCTCCAGGCCAGCGGCGTCGGCCTCATCGGCCTGGGCGTCGTGACCTGGCTGACCACGGGGGCCATCTCCTGGGGGGTGCTCGCCAGCTGCCGCACGGCTCGCTGCGCGACGCGGGCGAGGCTCACCGCGTTCACCACTCGCGACACGGGTGCGGTGATGATCGCCGCCGGCTCGGGCATGCTCGCCTACGCGATGGCGCATCGCCGCGCCTATGATCGCTTCTTTCGCGATCGGGCGATGTCCGTCGGCATGAGCTGGATGCCCGGCGGACCGGGCCTCACCCTCACCGGACGTTTTTAGCCGGCGATCCGCGTCGCGGGGGGAAACTGCGGGCCCCCGCGCTCGGGGGGCACGGGTCGCATCGCGGTGATCCGGCGCGCGCTGGCGGTGACGGTGGGCGGGCCTCGCCGCACCATGCTCCGCCGCAGCGCGTGCGGGCCTCCGCGATCGATCCAGCCGCGTCGGACGAGCTTCTTGCGGATGCGCTTGCGGGCTCGCATGACTCGGACTGCAACGTTCGATCCGGTGATGCCCAGGCGCTCGGCGACCTCGTCGGTGGCCAGGCCCTGAACCTCGCGCAGGACGAACGCCTCGCGCCACCGCGACGGAATCTCGTCGAGCACGTCGTGCAGCGCTCGGGTCTGCTCTCGCTGCATGTGCTGCCCGTCGGGCTGGCCCGCGACCTTGCCCGACACCGCGTGCTCGTAGCGCTCGAGCGTTCGGGTGTGGGTTCGGTTGCGACGCCAGTGACGACGCACGACGTTGAGGGCGATGCCATAGGTCCATCGCACGAAGGCCCGGCGCCCGTCGTAGCGGTCGCGGCTCGCCATGGCCTGCAGGAAGGTCTCCTGGGTCAGGTCCTCGGCGAGGGCTTGGTCGCCGCACAGGTGGCGAACCTGGCGATACACGGCGGGATAGTGCCGGCGATACAGGACCGACCACGCCTCGCCCTCGGGTCCGGGATCGGACGAGGACGGGGGTGACACGGGTACGGGCTCGTCGGGAACGACGCAAAGGTTCGGGATGGCGTTGGTCTGCGGGGATAGCTGGGTCATCGAAACACTCGGAAGGCCACGGTCCAGGGGCGCGGCGACTCGGCGGCGGGGATGACCGCGGGCGCTCGTCGGTGCAGTCCGAGCTTTCCGTTGCGGTCGAGCCGAGTCGCTCGTGCCCTCACTCTTTTGGTGTGCACTCCGACCGAGGGGGGGTTCCCGCGCCTGCGCTTCGATGACCCCCCGCGCTGTTGTGTCGCATCGGCTGTAATGTTTTGCGGCTTCGGGCAAAGGAGCTTGATCGAGGGCGGGCGCAGATCGTTCGGAAGTCTCCGCGATCGCCCGCTCGAGCCCTCTGCTCCCGTGCAATCGCGCCGTGGGACCGAGCGCGACGCTCCGTCGTGTCGGCTCCAACCGTAGTCGACTTCACACCGAAGTCTCTGGGCTCCCCCGGGCCGTGGGGGCCGACCCGAGTCAGGTTTCGTAGGCCTGTCGGGTGGCCACTGCGGTTGCCACCCCCTTCCGTGCGCGGGTCCGCGAATCGATCATCGACATCGGTGCGCGAGCCCGCCCGGGGTCCGAAATGGACTTCGTAGCGCCCCTCGGCGGAACGAACGGCCAGAGGGAAACCGGGTATGGTCGGGCCGATGTTTGGACTACGGAACCGAGTGGTTGCTCCCATCTCCAGCACCCTGGCGAGCCTGGTCGCCCTCCTCGCGGCCACGGATGCCGCCGCGGGTGATCCCGGCCCGACGTTGGTCGAGGGCCGCATCGTCGCGCAGTCGGGCGACACGCCGACCGGTGGCGCCGGCGTCCTCGACATGCGGCCGCCCTTCGTCAACGCCCAGGACGAGGTCGGCTTCGTCGGCGATCTCGACGATGGCGACCACTACGTGTGGGTCGGCGACGCGGTGGTCTGGCAAGGCAGCGACGATGCGATGGTCACGCTCGGCAACATCGAGTTCGCGATGGACAGCGACGGCGCGGGCGCCTTCGTCTACGCGGTCGACGTCGACGGCGACGACGCGCTCTATACGGACCTCGGGGTCTTCGCCATCGCCGGCAGCCCGATCACGGGCATCAAGGGGTCGACCTATACCTTCCTGTCCTCGCCCTCCATGACCGAGGACGGCGCCCTGTACTTCGTCGGGGGCATCGACGACAACGACGATGGCGAGACCGATCGTCGCGGGTTCTTCCGCAGCGCCGACCGTACCGAGGCCTCGGTCGAGCTGCTGCTGGCGGGCGGCGACATGGTCGACGGCTCGCTCATCGACAACAACACCACGGGCATCAACTTCTCCTACGCCCTCTCCGAGGACGCGGCCCACAGCATCCACGTCATCAATACCCAGGACGACACCACCATGGATGCCGGCCTGCTCATCGACGGGTCGATCGCGATCCGTGAGGGCGATGACAACGGGGCAGGAGACAACTGGGATGCCTTCGACCTGGTGTCGATCAACGCGTCGGGCAACTACCTGTTCACCGGCGATACCGACGGCGACGCGGCGACGGACGAGTTCATCGCCTACAACGGCGTCATTGCCATTCGCGAGGGCGACACCGTGGTGGACGCAGAGCTGCTCGACGGCGCCCAGCTCCGCTACGCCGCGCTGAGTGACTTCGACCAGGCCATGCACGCGTGGGGCTACCCCATCTCCGACGACTTCACCGAGACCATGTTCTTCGCCTGTGATGCGGCCGACATCGCGGGTTCCTCGATCGAGGTCTTCACGCTGGGCGACGAGCTCGACATCGATGGCGACGGCATGGGCGACTACGTCATCGCCGACATCCCCCTGACCTTCCCCGCCGACAGCCGCGGCCTGGGCAACACCCCCTTCGTCTACAGCCAGATCGTGCTCGACGACGGCAAGTCGCAGGCCCAGGCCATCGTCGAGTTCCCCGTGAGCTGCTGCGGCAACGGGGCCGTCAACGCCTTCGAGGAGTGTGACGACGGCAACGACGACGACACCGACGACTGCCTCGCGGGCTGTATCGCGGCCACCTGCGGCGACGGCTTCGTCCAAGACGGCGTCGAGGAGTGCGACGACGCCAACGACGACGACACCGACGAGTGTCCCACCAACTGCCTCGAGGCGGCCTGCGGCGACGGCTTCCTGCAGGACGGCGTCGAGGAGTGTGACGACGGCAACGACGACGACACCGACGAGTGCGTCGCCGGTTGCGTGCCCGCCAGCTGCGGCGACGGCTTCGTCCAAGACGGCGTCGAAGAGTGCGACGACGGCAATACCGACGATGGCGACGAGTGCAACGCCGACTGCACCCTGGCCGGGGGCGTGGACGACACGGCGGGCGACTCGGCCGGCGACAGCGGCGTCGACGACGGCCCCTCCACCCTGTCCCAGGGCTCGGGCGACGAAGGCGGCGACACGGACACCGACACCGATTCCGGCTCGACCGGCGGCGCCGACGATGGCAGCGGCTGCAGCTGCCAGACCAGCGATCGCCCGCTGTCGGGCATCGTGTGGGCCTTTGCCGGGCTCGGCCTGCTCGGCCTGCGACGCCGACGTCGCTCCTGAGCGCTCAGCGAACCGTCAGCGGGGTCGCACCGAGCCGATCCCGTTGACCTCTTTGACCACCGTGTCGGGGCCGCCTTCGTAGCGGACCCGACCGGTCCCGTTGATTTCGGCGCGGAGCCGATCGGAGGCCTTCACGTCGGCCTTGCCCGAGCCGTTGAGCTCGACGTCGACCTGGCGCGCGACTAGGTCGGTGGTGTCGACCCGGTTGGCCCCGGACATCTCGATCTGTAGGTGGTCGACGCGGCCCGCCACCGTGGTCCGACCCGCGCCGTTGAGCTCGAGGTCGAGGTGTTTACCGTCGATGCCGCTGATCTCGAGCCGGGTCGCGCCGTTGTTCTCGAACGCGGTCAGCTCGGGCGCCATGATCTGGACGGTGACCGGCAGGCGGGGCTCGAAGTGGCGCGGCATGATGACGGCCAGCGTGCCGTCGTGAACCTCGGCATCGATCTCGTGGATGAGGTCGTCATCGCCGTAGATGTCGATGCGCGCGGGCTCGCCCACCACCACATGGGCCTCGTAGGCCCCGTCGAGCTGGACCTTGGTAAACGACGACAGCTGCTCCGACCGCTGGTCCTCGACCCCGCTGCCAGCTTGGCGTCGAATGCGCGAGTTCCCGGAGCACGCCAGGAGCGCAAAGGAGACGACGACGAGGCAGATTCGCTTCATGGGGCCCTCTATCCGCCCGCGGGCGAGTTGGGTTGGCCATTGTTCAGAGTTTCGTCGAGGTGGAGCCAATACAGCGCCGACAGCACCAGCGCATGGTCGACCTCGCCCCGCTGGATGAGCCCGGGCAGCTCCGTCTGCGGCACCAGCTCCACGATGGTCTCCTCGGTCTCGTCGTTGCTGATCTCCGCCACCTGCTCGCAGTCCTCGGCGACGTACGTGTACAGCTGATTGGTGAACAGGGCCGGGTTGGGATTGCACTGCCCCAGCCGTCGCAGCCGACCGCGGTAGCCCGTCTCTTCCTGGAGCTCGCGGGCCGCGGCCACATCGGGGTCCTCGCCCGGGTCGACCAGGCCGCCCGGGAGCTCGAGCACGGTGCCGCCCTTGCCGTGACGGAACTGCCGGATCATCACCAGCTCGCCGTTGCGAGTGCGCGGCACGATGTTGACCCAGGGCAGGCTGTCGATGCTGAAGAAGGTGAAGGTCGGCCCCGTGTCGCCCTGCCGACTGTGACGGGCCAGGATGTCGAACACGCGGCAGTCGGCCACGCGCTCGGTATGGAGGACCTGCCACGGCGTGGGAACGGACATGGCGGCAGGATACACTGCCCGTGTGGGCGTCCCCTGGGAGCTGAACACCGAGCGCATGCACCTGCGCCGCATCGGGCCCGAGCACCTCGAGGATCTACTCGAACTCGATTCCGATCCCGAGGTCATGCGCTACATCAACGGCGGCAAGGCCAGCACCCGCGAGGACTACGAAAAGTTCATGCCGCGGATGATGGCCTACGACGAGCTGCCCTACGGGTTCCTGGCCGCGTACGAGCAACAGCGCTTCATCGGGTGGTTCCACCTGCGGCCGAGCGTCGCCGACGAGTCGATCTTGGAGCTCGGCTATCGCCTGCGGCGGGAGACCTGGGGCCGCGGGCTCGCCACCGAAGGCGGCCGCGCGCTGGTGCGCCATGCCTTCGAAGACCTCGATCAACCCGCGGTGGATGCCTGCGCCGACCCGAACAATGCGGGGTCGATCCGCGTGATGGTCAAGTGCGGCATGCATCGCGTCGGCAAGTTCATGCACCCGCGGGCGCCGATCGAGGTCGTGCGCTACATCGTCGAGCGGGGTTCGTAGCCACCGGGTTCAGCGGGGCTCGAACTCGAAGCGCTCGAGGGTCTCGGGCTGCGGCGCGGGACCACGCAACGAGCCGATGACCAGCCCGACGAGGTTGGCGACGAGACCGATGACCCCGAGCTCCAGCTTCAGCGGGTTGAGCCGTGCGGCCAACTCCGGCACGAGCTGCTGGAGGATGAAGACTGCGAAAACCGTGCCCAGGCCGGCGATGAGGCCATATTCGGCCCCCTGTCGGTTGGCGCGCCGCCAGTAGAGCCCGGTCAGCACCAGCGGCAAGAACTGGATGGGCATGGCGTAGGCCAGCAGCAACAAGTCGACGATCGAGGTGCCCCCGGCCACGCCCAGCATGGCCCAGCTCAACACGGCGACGAGCACGATGGTCAAGCGTATCGCTCGGGTCTGGCCGGCCTCGTCGTCGCGCAACGGAGTGTCGGGCTGTGCCGGCGCGGGCAGCAATCGCAGCCGTCGCGCGCGGCGAACGAGCGCAGACCCGAAGCGTCCCCGCTCGGCCGGCAGCAGGACGTCGCGAATGAGCACCGAGCCGCCTGCGTGCAGCAAGGCGTCGCCCGTCGACATCGACGCGGCCAGCACCGCGAAGGCCACGAACGCGAAGAGCACGGTGTGCGCGGGGTGTTCGGCGAGGCGATCGACCAGCCACAGCAACACGGAGTCATCGGCCGGGCCGCCCTCGAGCACCGCCACGTAGCCCAGGAACAGAAGCGGCACCAAGAAGAACAAGAAGGTCGGGTACCAGACCACCGACAGCTGCACCAGGCGAGCGCTGCGGGCGGTGAAGCACTTCATGAACACGTGCGGCCACATCGAGATGCCCAGGATGGACACCAGGATCTCCGAGCTGTAGCGCGAGATCGGGGTCTGCTCGCCGGGCCCGGGCAGGGTGAGGAACTCGGGGTGCTCGGCCAGCACGCGGTCGAACATGGCGGGGACCGAGCCGAACAGCGCCTGCGGGATCCACAAGCCGAGCACCCACACCACGATCAACATGGCCACGCCCTGCACGACGTTGGTCCAGCCGACTCCGCGCACGCCACCGAGCAGCACGTAGGCGAGTACGGCCACGTAGACGAGCGCGGCGCCCCACAGCGGCTCCCAGCCGGCCACCGCCTCCATGACCAAGCCCGCGCCCTTGAGCTGGATGACGAGGTAGGGCACGAAGGCGAGCACCGACGCCAGGCCCATCACGATGCTCACCCGGGGGCTCTCGAAGCGCGAGGCGATGAGCTCGGCCTGGGTCACGAAGCCTTCGCGGGCGCCGATGCGACGCACCCGGGCTCCGAAGAAGAACAGCGGGGCCAACCCCACCGCGCCATAGGCCAGCACGTAGAAGGCATCCGAGCCGCGGGCCACCACCCGCTGCGGCGTGCCCAGCAGCGCGTAGGCGGAGAAGATGGTCGCCCCGACCACGAAGTACATGACGACCGGGCCGAAGGAGCGCTCGCCCGCCACGAAGTCGTTGGTGTCCCCTCGCCCCCGCCGGCCGGCCACGATCCCGAGGACCACGGTCAGCACCATGTAAGCCACCACCACCGCGAGGGCCACCGGTCTCATGGGCGGGACTCCTGCGACGCTTGCTCCGCGGGCTCGAGCTCGCGGTCGTCGACCACCCGCAGGCGATAGAGCACCAGCAGGGCGACGAAGTTGGCGAAGATCACCAACAGCACCCACGTCAGCGACCAAGGCAGGCCGAAGATTCGCGGGTGCACGTGGTCACCCAGCCACGGGTAGATCGGCCAGATGAGCAGCAAGACCGAGAACACGAACCACGCCACGCCGACGCGGGTGCCGATGCGCATCCGTCGTTGTCGTGCGAGCGAGGCCACGGCGCGGACGCTACCACGCCGGGCGCACGGGCTCGATGCCGGCTATTGAACGCCGCGCGTGTAGCCGAACAAGCCCTTGCCGGGATCGTACTCGGCGTCGCCCACCCCCTGCCACTGGCCGTCTTCGAGCCAGTACAGCGTCTCCGCAGCATAGCCCACCGAGTGGGTGCTGCCGGACAGGGTGTCGACATCGAAGCCGTAGGTGGCGCAGCCCGAGTCGACCTCGGCCTTCGTCACGTTGAGCGTGTATGAGAACGCGAACTCGCACTCGGCACAGGTGTCGAGCCAGGTCACGTCCGCGGGGGTGATCAGCAGGACGCAATGATCGACGCCCTCGACGAACGCGATGGCCTCGAGGAAACCGTCGTAGCTAGTGCCGGGGTTGATGGTGCCTTCGCCGAACCAGCCGACGAAGTCCTCTTCTTTGCCGCCCTCTTCGTCCTTGCCTTCTTCTTCGCCCTCTTCGTCGCCGGGAATGCCCGCGCTGCCGCCGTCGAAGCTGGCCGCGCCCGTGGTCATCCACCAGTCGGTCGAGCTCCCGTAGGGCGTGGTGCCGCCGCTGCCGATGGGCATGTCGCCGCCCGTGCCCGAGCCCATGGCCGACCCGGTGGCGGAGCCGCTCGCGGTCATGCCCGAGGATCCGGTGCCGTCGGCTCCACCGCAGGCGGCGAGCAGCAGGCCGGCGCTCGCCAGGACTCCCAGGCCCATGGACATCGCTCGGTTCATGGCAGCAGCTCCGCCAGGGTTCCGGTGCAGTCGATGCTCGAGCCGTCGGATCCGGTGACCGACTTGACCGGCATCGAGTCGGTGGGGATGCCCATGCCCGTCAGCACCGAGCTCAGGAGCTTTTGGTGGGGGATGCCCATGCGGTTGTCCTTGTCGTAGCTGAGGCCGTCGTAGGGGCTCGTGCGCGCATAGTGGATGTGCCGCCCTAGGCGGAAGCGCCCTCCTCCGCCCGCGATGACGGCGGGATAGGTGTCGAAGCCGTGCCAGCTGTCGGCCATCTCGCTCATCCACAACACCACCGTGTTGTCGAGCATGGTGCCGCCTGCCTCGGGAATGGAGTCGAGCATGCTCAAGATGCGAGCGAAGTGCTGGGCGTGGACCCGCCCGTACTCGGTCATGACGTCGGCCGCGGCCGGGTCGTCGTAGATGCCGTGGGCATACTCGGCGTGCACGTCTCCGGCCGGAGCTCCGAGCTGATCCGGGCTCAGCTGGCCCATCTGAATCGAAGCCACGCGGGTGAGGTCGCAAGACAGCGCCGCGGTCATCAGGCCCACGTGCGCCTCGAAGTCGGCGTCGTAGTCCCCGTATTGCTGGGCGCGCGCGGGCTCGTTGCCGCAGCTGGCCCCCGCGAGTCCGACGATCTGCTGCTCCAGCGAGCGCACCAGCTGCTGGTGAACCTCGAGCTTCTGACGGTCCTCGGCGGACAGTCGCCCGGAGACCGAGGCGTAGCGCTCGGAGACCGCATCCATCACGCTGCCTTGGCGGGCGGTGATCGGGTCGTCGGCGTTGGTGAGCCCGAACAGCCGATCCCAGAACACCCGCGGGTCGTCGATGGCGGGCAAGGCCTGGTTGGCGCCGCGGTAGATCACCGAGCCATAGCCGTCGTAGGCGAGGCCGTTGCTGACCGACAGCTCGATCGAACGATAGCGATCGGCGCGGGCGATCGACTCGGCCACGAGCTGATCGATGGTCGGCGCGCCCGCATAAGGAAAGCCGCCGACCCAGACGGCATCGGCCCCCGTGATCGAGTGCGCCTGCGCCCGCTCGTGGCGAAAACCGCTGCCGTCGGCCTCGGCCGAGACCAGCCCCAGACCGTCGAAGACCGAGACGCGATCGCGCCAGGCATGCAGGGGCCGCAACATGGGGCTGAAGTCGGTCTCCGACCACCCGGCAAGCTCGGAGACCCAGTCATTACCCGCTCCGTTGCCCTCGGGGTCGACCCGCCAGCGCGACGGCACCGTGCCCTGAGCGGTGTAAAACAGCACGAAACGCAGCGGCGCGTCGCTGCCCGCCCGAGCGTTGCGGCCGAGCGACGGCATCAGCAGCGAGCTGCCGCCCAGGCCCAGTGCAGCGAGGCTACCGAGGCCTCCGAGCCCCGACTGAAGGAACTTGCGGCGGTTCATTGCACACTCTCCGAACGCGTCAGGAAGGCTTGGCTGCTCACGATGTCGACCAAGAGGTTGGGAATCTCGCCGCCTCCGCTCCAGAAGCGCTCGGCCAGGGCGGCGATGGCTCGCTCGTCCTCGGGAGCCTCGTCGCGGTGCATCGCGTAGCGGTACCACTGGGTCACCGCACAATCGTGAGCGGTGCGGCTGATCGCGAGCCGCTCCGCGACATCCACCCCACCGTTGACCGCCCCGTCGACGTCGGTGCCGAACAGCTCCCCCGAGCCGTCCACCGGGTGGCCGTTGTCCTGCATGCGGAACTGGCCCATCGAGTCGTAGTGTTCGAAGGGGAAGCCGAGCCCGTCGATGGCCTGGTGACAGCCGCTGCACGCCGGGTTGCTCGAGTGCGCCGAGTAGCGATCGCGGTTGGTCTTGGGTTCCGCCATCTCTCCCTCGTCGAGGCTCGGCACGTCGTCGGGAGGCACGGGCGTCGGCTGGCACAGAAGCCGCTCGCGGATGAACACCCCCCGCAGCACGGGCGAGGGGTAGACGGGATGCGCGTGGCTGGCCAAGAAGGTGCTGCTGGTCAAGAAGCCCGCGCGCTCGTCGGCGGGGAAGGTCACCGGGTACAGCGTCAGCTCGTACTCGTCGATGCCGCCGAAGCGACCGGTGACCCGGTCGCCGGGCAGCCCTTCGACGCTCACGCCGTAGAAGCCCGAGGTGATGTCCGAGGCCCAGCCCTGCCGCGAGCTGAGCATGGCCTCGAGCGTGCCCTGGCCGAACACCGTGTCGAGGATGAAGCGGTTGAACTCGTGCTCGAGCGACACCCGGAACAGGGCGATGACCCCCCCGGGGTCTTCTTCGTCGTCCGAGTCCGGGAAGTAGGTCAGCGGGTCGATGGTGATGTTCTGGATCTCGTCCGCATCGAACCATTGACGGTGGAACTCCAGCACCGCGCCGCGGGAGCGAGCGTCTCGAATCATGCGTCGCGCCTGCTCGCGGACCACCGCCGGGTCCTGCAGCGAGCCTGCCGCGGCCAGCTCGCGCAGCGGCGCGTCCGGGGTGCTGTTCCACAGGAAGTACGACATCCGAGCCGCGATCTCCCAGTCGGTCAGCGGCACCACCGAGCCCTGCGCTCGCTCGGCGTCCCCGTACTCGACCAAATAGAGGAAATCGGGGCTCTGCAGCAGCGTCTGGAGCGACAGCTGCATCGCCGCGTCGAAGCCGACATCGGCGTACCAGGTGTCGAACAGCCCCTGGATCCACTGCGTCTCGTCGGTGGACATCGGCCGGCGGAAGATCCGAGAGCCCAGGGTGGCGAGGGTGGTGTGCCCACAGCCGAGCGGGTCGTCGCCGCCTGTGGCCGAGCACGAAAGCCAGGCGCCGGGCTCGGCCATGAGTTCGCCGGTCAACCGCTGAAAGTCGCGCTGGAGCGACTCCACCAGGTACGGGGTCGCGGTGCGGACCGACGCGTTGTTCGAGAAGCCGTGCACCTCGAAATCGGGCGGCAGCGAGACCCCCGAGAGGTTCGGCGCGTCGAACAGCGCCCGCAGGCTGTTGTTGATCTGCACTTCGGTGAGCCGGTGGAGCACGGGCGGCGCCGCGTTGACGTCCCCGAGTTCGCCGCTCGAGTCGTCGCCGCCTCCGTCTCCGTCGTCGGTGTCTCCAGCCGACATCCCCGCCTCCGCGCCGTCGTCGCGGCACCCGGTGAGTCCCAGACAAAGGAGGCCCGCGCCGAGCAGCAGGCCGTGTGCTCGGCGCGGGCACGAACGCACCAGGGCGGTGGAGGATTGGCCCATGAACGTCACGACCCCTCATTCCCGCGGCGGGAGGGTCGTTACAGGCGCACGCAAGATTTATTGCAGCAGCAGGCCGGGGGCCGGCACCGACCATAGCCACAGCCAGAGGATCAGCCCCGTGCTGGCCACGGCGACGGCGATGCCCGGCACGCGCGAGGCGTTCCCCGAGCGCTTCCCTGCCCCGATCCACGCCAGGATCGCCCCGACGGGCAGCAGCGCGCGAACCACCTCGAGCCACGGCGGCATGCCGAATCGCAGCGGCCGCAGATAGGCGACCTGACCCGCGTCCACCCACGCCACATAGAGATAGGGCACCGTCACCCCGACCAGGGCGAGGCCAGCCGCGGCACGAACCAGCCCCCGTCGTCGCACCGCCGCCACCAGCAACAGGAGCCACGCCAGCGCCAACGCGGGCAGCTGCACGAAGGGCGCGGCATACCACGGGCGACGCTCGGACGAACTCAAGCCACGGTGCAGCCACTGCCCCTGCCCGGACTCGTCGGTCACGAACACCACGGCCTCGGGTGCCTTGCCCTCACGCTCGCGCATGAACACGTGCGGCCCGGTGCGAACGAAGCGCTCGCCGTCCACCGTCAAGAACCCTTCGGCATCGGTGGACACGTGCGAGGCCTTCTCCAGCAGCAGGGCCAGGCCACGGGTAAAGGCCGGCGTGTCGGTCTTCGAGACCTTGCGGTAGTGGCCCGCCAGCGCGCCCGGGTCCTCGGGGCGACCATCGCCGTCCGGCACCACCTCGGGGATGGACGGCGGCGGCAAGAAGTGCTCGGCGATCGACTCGACGATGGCCGGCCCGATCGACGTGCCCAAGGAGTTCTGGCAGACGAACACCCCGAAATCGTGCTCGTCGAAGAGTACGAGTCGACTGAGGAACGCGGGCACGCTGCCGCCGTGACTGCGCGTGGGATGCCCCTCCGTCCGCGCGTGCGCGAACGCGTAGTGATAGGTCGGCAGCGCGGGATCGAGGGCCGCCACCGGCTCGGTCATGCGACGCATCGCCTCGGGGCCGAGGACGGGCTGCCCTTCGAAGCGCCCCTCGGAAAGGTGCATGATCATGTAGTGGGCCATGTCCGCCGCCGTGGTGTGCAGCGCGCTGGCGGGCACGGTCTTGAAGTGCAGGTATTCCTGAGGGCGTAGCTCCCCGCCCTCGGGCACATAGCTCACGGCGAGAGCGGACTCGATCTCCGGCGTCAGGACAAAGCTGCTCGAGTCCATCCGCAGCGGCGTCAGCAGGGCTCGGTCGGCATGGTCCGCGAAGGGCACGCCCGTGACCTGCTCCACCACCAACCCGGCCAGGGCGTTGCCGTGGTTGCTGTAGACGATCGCCACCCCGGGAGGCCGCAGCGCGGGCGGCATGGTCTCCGCGAGAAAGTCCGCGAAGCTCTGGGCTGGCGCGTCCCGACTCACCCGCCCCACGTTGTTGTTGATGATCCCCGAGCTGTGCGACAGCAGGTGCCGCAACGTGGCCGGCGAGTCGAAGCGCGGCGGCAGTCCGTACCCGGGCAAGTAGTCGTCGACGGGCGCATCCACGTCGAGACGGCGGTCGTCCTCCAACTGCGCAACGACGCTCGCAGTGAAGGTCTTGGAGATCGACGCCACCCGCACGACCGTGCGTTGTCCATCCATCGGGATGTCGTTCTCCCGATCCGCGTGGCCCCAGCCCTTGGCGAGGAGCACGCGGTCTCCCTGGACCACCGACACGACCACGCCGGGGACCCCGCTTTGCTGCATTTGCTGGGCTACGTGCTCGTCGAGGTGCGCCTCGAGCTGCGCGGTGTCGACCGGAGGCATCGCGAGCAGCGAAATCGGCAGCCAAGCGGTCCAGGGCAGCATCAGACGCACGAGCCTAGCCGAAAAGACGCGCCTGCGGCGACCCATTGCCACCCCGCGAACACGCTGGGACACTGGCGCCATGATTGGCTTTCACGACCACGCGACGCGCAGCGTCACGTTGCTCCTCGGCGCGCTGGCTCTGACCGCATGCCCGAGCGATGACACTCCCGCCGACACCGACGGCAACGCCACCAGCTCGGCGACGAGCACGGGGCCGAGCGCCGCGACGGAGAGCGAGCCGGGCACCACCTCGGAGGCCACCAGCGCCGACGAGTCCGGCACGGAGACGAGCAGCGAGCTGTGCGGCAACGGAGAGGTCGATCCGGGCGAAGACTGCGACGACGCCAACGGCCAAGACGACGACGGCTGCACCTCCGAGTGTCGCTACCAGAGCTGCACCTTGGCGTGGAACTGGCAGCAGCCGATCGAGTCCGGCAACCCGGGGGCCAGCGACGTGTTCGTCGACGCCGACCAGAACGTGTACGTGACCGGTGACCTCGAGGGCGGCACCGACAACGACATCTGGGTCGCCAAGTGGAACCCCGATGGTACCCAAGCCTGGTCCAACACCTACGGCGGCGCGGGCATCAACATCGGCTTCGGCATCGCGGTCGACGAGGGCGGCGACGTGTACATCGCGGCTCGCACGGCAGGCGACGGCGATGCCATGTACTTCGCTCGGCTCTCGGGCGCCGACGGCAGCGAGGTCTGGACGCAGATCATCGACAGCCGCTTCGCGGGCGAGGACGACCTGGGCATTGGAGTCGCCATCAACCCCGACGGCGACCCCGTGGTCACCGGTCGCATCCGGGTGGGCGATGGCGACGACGACGTCTGGGTCAGCCGCCGCTCCGCCGCCGACGGCAGCGAGATCTGGGCCACCACGTGGTCGGGCGAGGGCGACGGCATGTTCTCCACCGATCGGGTCGGGCCGATGGACATCGCCCCCGACGGCACCATCTGGGTGGGCGCGCGCGAGCACCTGGCGTTCGACCACCAAGAGGGCGTGCTGCTCCAGTTCGACCCCGACGGCAACCTGGTGAGCGAGGCCACCCCCAACGCCGACGGCAAGCCCCACGACCAGAGCGCGGCCTTCGTGGCCGCCTACGACGGCGGGGTCTACTTCGTGGTCACCCAGGTCAACGCGGCCTACCGGGCGTGGCTGTACCGCTTCGACAACGACGGCAACGAAGAGTGGACGATGACCCAGGAAGACTGGATCGACAAAGACGACACTGCCGCGTTCGACTATCGCCTGCGGGCCATGGACGTCGACGATCAGGGCCGCCTCGTCATCGGGGGCAACTACGAGATCGAGGGTGG
This sequence comes from Myxococcota bacterium, assembly GCA_039028615.1. Lineage (GTDB taxonomy): Bacteria > Myxococcota_A > Polyangia > Nannocystales > Nannocystaceae > Paraliomyxa. Next base: position 217,569 of record JBCCHT010000002.1, read on the forward strand.
ACCCGGCGACCACGAGTGGCTCGAGGCCTGGATGGCGCAGGTCGACGCCGACGGCAACTACGTGTGTCGAGGCAGCTACCAGGAGGACGACGGCGCGCCCTTTGCCGCCGTGCTCAGCGTGTTCTCCGGCGCCGCGGGCCCGCAGGGCGGGCTCGCGCTGTCCGGTCGCCTCGCCGAGGGCGCGGGCGTCGACTCCTGGCTCTGGACCGGCTACTTCGCGCCGTAGGGCCCGCGGCTCTCAGTCCATGCAGGGGCCGAGCTCGATGGGGGGGATTTTGCAGTTTTCCCACCCCATCGGGATGCACGTGTCGAGGAACTCGTAGATCGTGGTCTCCGGCCCCTCGCAGGCATAGGTGATCGCGTCGCCGCAGCCCGTGGCCAGCTGACACTCGATGAACTCGGGCTCGCCCAGGCACGCCCCGGTGTCCGGCACCATGATCGGGCGCCCGGCGATGGGCATGCACTCGGTGGCGTCCATGCACGCCATCGCGTCGAGCTCGGCGCACGCCACCCCCTCGGTGTCGCCTTCCGTCTCGGCTTCGGTGTCGCCTTCCGTCTCGCCGTCGGTCTCCCCAGCCGTCGTGGCGTCGGTGGTGGCCGTGGTCGTCGCTTCCGTTTCGCCCTCGGTCTCGCCGGAGTCGCTGGTGGCCGGAGTGGAGCCGGACTCGGTCTCCTGGACGGTGTCGGTGCCCGAGTCCGCGACGGCGGTGGTGGACCCCGAGTCCGCGCTGGAGCTGGTGCTGGTCGTGCCCGAGTCGTCGCCGCAGCCGGCCATCGTCAGGCCGATGAGGCTGGAGCACAGGAAAAAGACAGTCGAAGAATGAAGGCATGCCATGCGTCGAGCATGCGGTAGTTCACCGTCGAAGTCATGCCGGTCTCGCCGCACGACGCCGCTCGACATCGACCAATTCGAGTGATTTCGATGGGTTGAAAAAAGACCTGCGCAACATCGGGACGACCGACCGACGATTTGCACCGAGACGAGTCTGCACCAGCGCGCTTCGGGTGTAGATTGCGCGCTCGAGGAGACGGACCGTGCCTACCCATCACTTCAATCGCCCCCGCGGGCGCATCGTGGAGATCGAGGTCGAGTCGTCGGCGCTGGCCGACAACATGCTGGGCGACCCCAGCACGCGGACGGTCGCGGTCTACCTCCCCGAGGGCTACGACGACGGCGACCAGCACTACCCGCTGTTCGTCGACCTCGCCGCGTTCACCAGCAGCGGCCTCAAGCGCATGGCCTGGACCGCGTTCGGGCTCAGCGTGCCCCAGCGCGTCGATCGGCTGGTGGCCGAAGGCCGCATGGGCCCGGTGGTCATCGCGTTCCCCGACGCCTTCACTTCGCTCGGCGGCAACCAATACGTCGACTCCATCGCCCTGGGCGGCTGGGAGCGATTCTTGGTCGAGGACCTCGTCCCCCGGCTCGAGCGCGACTTTCGGGTGAAGGGCGGCCCGGAGAACCGGGCGGTCTACGGCAAGAGCAGCGGAGGCTACGGGGCACTGGTGCAGGGCATGAAGCACGCCGAGCACTGGGGGGCCATCGCCTGCCAGTCGGGCGACATGGGCTTCGACCAGCTGTACCTCCGCGACTTTCCCGGAGCCCTCGATGGCCTGGCCAAGCACGGCGGCATCGGCCCCTTCCTCGAGCACGTGGCCGGCTGCCCCTCGCTGCGCGGCAGCGACTTCCACACCCTGATGATCGTGGCCATGGGGGCCAGCTACGACCCCGATCCCTCCGCCCCCTGCGGCGCGCGGCTGCCCGTGGACCTCCACACGGGTGAACTCGATCCCGAGCGCTTGGCGGCGTGGCTGGCCCACGATCCGGTGCAGATGATCGAGACGTCCGAGGCTCGCGACGCACTCGCCAGCCTGCGCGGGGTCTTCATCGACTGCGGTCGCCACGACCAGTACTTCCTCCACTACGGCGCGCGCCGCCTGGTGAAGGCGCTGGAGCGGCACGGGGTCCCGCACACGCACGAAGAATTCGACGGGACCCACTCGGGCATCGACTACCGCCTCGACGTGTCGCTGCCCTTCCTCTACGACGCGCTCACCAACGAGGCCTGAGCCTCCCGCCATGCCTCAGCGTCTCCAACCCGGCGAGCACTACGGTCCCTTCGAAATCGTCGCCGAGCTCGGAGAGGGCGGCTTCGGGCGGGTCTACGAGGTCAAGGACCCGCGCTTCGAGGTCCCGCTCGCGCTCAAGCTCTCGCACGAGCCGGTCACCGAAACCGAGACGGCCCAGCGAGCGCTGCGAGAGGTCTCCATCCTTCGCTCGCTTCGCAATCCCCATGTCGTGCAGATCTACGACGCGGGCCTGCGCCGCGATGGCCACATCTACGTGCTGATGGAGCGCCTCGCCGGGCGCCCCCTCGATCACTGGCACGACTTCAATCAACCCCTGTCCCCGCCGTGGGTCGCCCACGTCATCCACCAGTGCTGCCTGGGGCTGTCCGAGGCCCATGACCACGGCATCGTCCATCGCGATCTCAAGCCGGCCAACATCTTCGTCGCGCCCGACGTGACCATTCGCCTGCTGGACTTCGGCCTGGCCCGCTCCTGGGGCGGCGACTCCATCATCGGGCGCAACGCGACACGGGGTCGAATGCTCGTGGGTACGCCGCACTACGCCCAGCCCGAGCAGCTTCAGACGCACGCCCTGACCCCCGCCGCCGACGTCTACAGCCTGGCCGTGCTGATGTACGAGCTGCTCACGGGGCGCGTGCCGTTCATGCCGGATCGCTCGGTCGGGGAGACCATCGATCTGTGGCACAACAACCCCTTACAGTGGCTGCGGGCGCACGGTCAGACCCCTGCGACCCCCATCGCTCGCCACCTCGGCGAGCGCATCTCCCCCGCGCTCGGCGAGCTCGTCATGCGCGGTCTGGCCAAAGATCCCAAGGCGCGACCCGCCACGGCCCGAGATTTTGCCCAGTACCTGCGCGACGCCTGGCCTTCGGCATGAGCGCGACCTCCACCCGTGCAGACCTTTTCGCAACGCGTAACGCGTAGAGGCCGCGCCGGGACCTTCGCCGCCTTCCTCACGCCGCGCTGTGTCACGCTTGTGTCTTCGATGCAGCCGCGCGTCTGCTTCGCACGGCATTTATGCGAGACTGCCGCCGTTGGAGACGCGAAGCTTCACAATGGAAGAAGTCGCCCGCCATGACGGCCGGGACGGTTCCTATTGGCTCGTGCTCGACGGCGAAGTCTACGACTACACCGCGTTCGCGCCCAAGCACCCGGGCGGCTCCTCGATCCTCCACCTCGCGGCGGGACGCGAGGCGACGGTGCTCTTCGAGAGCTACCACCCTGGCGCATCCCTCGAGCGCGCGCGCCGGGTCCTGACGCGCAAGGCCCAGCACCTCGGCTCCGTGGTGCCCGACCAGGTCGAGCCCTACGGCGACCCTGCCTTCTTCGAAGCGGTCCGCTCCCGCGTCGACGCCAAGCTGAAGGAGCACGGGCTCGGCTACCACAGCGGCATCTGGCGTACCGGCATCGAGGCGGCGATCACCGTCCTGCTCTCGCTGACCGCCCTGTACTTCCGCGGCAGCTACGGCTCGTACATCGCCGCGGTCGTGGGCGGCGTTCTCATGGCGCGGCTCGGCTTCTTGATGCACTCGGGCAACCACGCCGCCCTCGGTCGCCGCCGCTGGCCCAACGTGGCGGCCGGCCACCTGATGGAGTTCATCGGCGGCTCGAGCATCATCTGGCAGTACGCCCACCAGGTGGCGCATCACGGCCGGCCCAACATCTACGGCCGCGACAACGACTGCGAGATCGGGGCCCCGCTGCTGCGTTTTCACCCCGAGATTCCGCGACGACCGCTGCACAAGATCCAGCACATCGGCCTGGCGATCGGCATGAGCATCGGGTTGTTCAAGTGGATCATCTCCGACGTCCTGCACCTGCACCGCGGCCGGGTGGTGAACGCCACCTTCCACCTGCCCAAGAGCCACTGGTACAGGTCGCTGCTCTACAAGGCGCTGTGGGTCACCTTCCACATGGTCATCCCCATGGCGCTGACCGGCTTCTGGACGGGCCTGGCCACGACCTTCGTGCTGATGGCGGTGGGCGCCTACTACATGGAGGGCGTGTTCATCGTGAACCACCTCCAGCACGACCTCGTGCCGCCCCACGGTCGGCACTGGGCCGAGCAGCAGATCTACGGCAGCGCCAACTGGTCGGCGGGCTCGCGCTGGGCCAACTTCGTCTCGGGCGGGCTCAACCACCAGGTCGAGCACCACCTGTTCCCCAGCATGGCCATTCGCCTCTATCCCCTCATCGCCCCGGTGGTGAAGGAGACCTGCGAAGAGTACGGCCTGCCCTATCGCAACTTCCCCGGCTTCTTCTCCGCGCTGTGGGGCACCGTTCGCTTCCTGCATGATCTGGGGCGGCCGGGCTACGACCTGCCCACCGAAGAAACGAGCGCCCCCGCGCCGGTCGAGCTGGAGCCCCAGGCCCCCTCGTTCGCGTCGCCGCGCCGCGCCTCCTGAGCGCGCCCGGAGCCATGTCCAGCCGCAGCGCCCGCAACATGCTGATCCGGCAGTGGCAGATCCTCCAGCTGCTGCACGGGCGACGACGCGGCCTGACCCCGCGACGATTGCTCGAAGAGACGGGCAGCAGTCGCGCCACTCTCTACCGCGACCTCGACATGCTCGAGCAAGCAGGCGTGCCCTTGCTGCGCGAGACGGTCAACGGCGAGGCGCGAGTCAGCCTCATCGGCGACAAGCTGCCCGCGCTGGCTCCCACCCCGCTGCAGTGGGACGCCCTGCGCCTGGCCCGGAGCTACCTCGAGCCGCTGCGCGGGACCTCGCTGCTCGACGAGCTCGACGCCCTGCTCGCCCGCAACCGCCCCAAGGCCCCGGGCGGCGCGACCCCTCCCGCCGACGACTCGTCGCCGCCCCCCGAGCACGCCCAGTCGCTCAAGGTGCTCGACGCTGCCATCGCGCAGCGCAAGAAGGTCCGCTTCCTCTATCGCTCGGCCGACGACACCGAGTACCGCCACCGCACCGTCGACCCCATCATGTGGCGACTGGTGGAAGAGCACGTGTACCTCATCGCCCACGAGCCCGGCTCGGGGCACCGCACCTTCAAGGTCGCGCGCATGAACGAGACCGAGCGCCTCGACGAGGACGCCCAGGTCCATGAGTTCGACGAGGAGATGTTCCGCGGCGCGGTCAAGATCTGGAGCGCGCCGCGGGTCGACGTCGAGATTCGCCTTTCGCCCTACGCCGCGCGCCTGCTGCCCGAGTATCCGCTGACGGTCGAGCAGGACGTCGAGCTCGAGGACGATGGCCACGCGATCCTGCGAGCCGAGGTCGCGGGCACCAAAGAGGTCGAGCGCTGGGTGCTGCACTGGGGTGCCCACGCCGAGGTCCGACAGCCACCCGAGCTGCGTGCGCAGGTGCGCGAGGAGCTGAAGGCGATGCTCGGGCACTACGACGACTGACCATGGACAACGGTCGAGGTCGGGTGCAGTCCCACCTCCAGGGTCGCGAAATCAGGGAGGACTGGTCGTGGCACGCCGGTTGCCTGGGTCCCGGGCATGACGCGAGACCGACTCGTCCCCTCCCTCGCTTTGTTCGCCCTCGTGTGCGCCTGCGGTGACTCGGATTCCGAGACGCCGGCCGAGGCCGCCACCGAGGGCTCGACCGCGACCGACGGTGAGACCGAGGCCACCAGCGCGGCCGAGCAGGAGCCGACCTTCACCTACTGGGCGGATGCCAAGGCCATCATCGATGCCCGCTGTGGGCAGTGCCATCGGCCCGACAACATCGCCCCTTTCGCCCTCGAGAGCTACGACCAAGTCGCGGCCGTCGCCGCCGCGCTGCCGGCCTCGCTCGAGTCGGGCGCCATGCCCCCGTGGCCTCCCGCCGACGACTGCCAGCCCTATGCCCACTCGCGAGCGCTGAGCGACGAAGAGCTCGACGTCCTGCTCACCTGGCTCGGCGAAGGGGCGCCCGAGGGTGACCCCGTCGACGAGCCTTCGGCCGAACCGAGCGACGATGCGGGCCAGACCTCGTTCGAGCCCAACCTCACCATCGGCATGGCGGAGCCCTACACGCCCGTCGCGGAGCCCGACGACTACCGCTGCTTCCTCATCCCGTGGCCCGAGGACGAGACCCGCTACGTCACCGGGTACCGGGTCGTGCCGGGTGACCGCAACATCGTGCACCACGTCATCGCCTTCAAGGCGACCGGCGACACCGTCGCGCAGGTGCAGGCCCTCGACGACGCCGAGCCCGGACCGGGCTACACCTGCTTCGGCGGAGCGGGAGCCCCCACCAGCTGGGTGGGCAGCTGGGTGCCCGGCTCCGACGTCAACACGATGCCGCCCGGGACCGGCGTGGAGGTCGAGCCCGGCGCCATGATGGTCGTGCAGATGCACTACAACACGCTGTCGAGCGCGCCCTCCTCCGACCAGACCCGCATCGAGTTCGAACTCGCCGCCGAGGTCGACAAGCCCGCCGTGCCCCTGCCCTTCACCAACCCCCAGTGGGTCACGGGCGACGATCCCATGGCCATTCCCGCGGGAGAGGCCGACGTCACCTACGCCGTCGAGGCCTCCGCTCAGGCGCCGCTGTTGCGCCTACAGCTGCAGAGCATCGGCGTCGGAGCCAGCGATCCCTTCCTCGTTCATCAATCGGCGCTGCACATGCACTACCTCGGCACCTCCGGCCGTCTTTCCGTCGTGCGCGAAGGGGGCGACGACGAGTGCGTGCTGGACATCCCCGCCTGGGACTTCGGCTGGCAGGGTGCCTATCAGCTCATGGAGCCCACGCGGGTCGAACCCGACGACCTGCTGCGCCTTTCGTGCACCTGGGACAACAGCGAAGCCAACCAGCCCATCGTGGACGGCGAGGTCCTGTCACCGCAGGACGTCGAGTGGGGCGAGGGCACCCGCGACGAGATGTGCCTGTCGGTCATCTACGCCACTGGGGTCTGATCCCATGACGCCGCGCTGGATCCCGCTCGTCCTCGGCCTGCTCTTGTCCGCCTGCGACGACTCGATCGTCGAGCTCGAGGACTTCGACCCGGCCGCCCCCACGTCGGGGGCCGAGATGGACCTCGAAGATTTTGCCGAGCCGCAGCCGCTGGTCGACGTCATGGCCTGGCGAGAAGGCACGGCCGAGCACGACCCTTTGCACCACGAGCGACCGGACGCGATCGATTGCCCGGTAGCGGCGTGGGGCCCGGAGTGGGGCCGACTCGAGATCCAGACCGGCGTCTGCAACTACCTGCACGTGACCCAGCCCAGCCTCACCGCCATCGAGGCGGGCGACTCGGTCGAGCTGGTCGTCTTCCACGACCGGCTCGACGCGGCCGAACCCGCGCAGGGGCATGTCGCGATCCTCGTGGGAGAGCAGGTGCTGTGGGAGCACTGGGTCGACATCCCCACCGAGGCCGCCGTCGTGCACGCGCGCGTCCCCGCCCCGCAGGCGTGGCCGGTCGGGGCCCCCGTCGGCCTACATCTCCACAACCACGGCTACAACAGCTGGACGCTGGCCGGGCTCGAGGTCCTCCCGGGCGGCGCCGAGTAGGAGGATCCATGCTATCCCCCTTCCATAGCCTCCATGCTCAGCCGCAGCGCGAATCTAGGACTCTTGTGCGTCGTATCGGCGGGGTGCGTCGGCCTGCCCACGCCTCCTGGTAGCCAGGATTCGACCGGCGACGACTCGTCGAGCACGGGCCTGCCTTCCGCCGTCTCCGGCTCGAGCACCAGCTCGGGTGGCAACGTCGCCGACGAGACAACGTCGTCCGGCACCACCACCGACGCGGACACCGAAGGCTCGAGCAGCGGCGACGTCGCCGACGACGGCACCTCGTCCAGCGAGGGCACCACCGGTGGTTCCCCCGTCGAGGTGCCCTTCACCGTGCTCGACCCGACCGCGGTCCCCCTGCCCATCCGCGTCAACCCCGGCTGGTACCTGTTCGAGAACGAATCCGATTGGGATGCCCACACGGGGGCTCCCGTTCCGCCCGAGGTGGACTTTGATACGCAGTGGCTCCTGTACGGCTCCCGTGGCCCCGACGATTTCCCCGGCCAGACCATCGAGGTCACCAGCCTGACCTTCGCCAGCGATGATCTTCGCCTCGAGGGCTCCGACACCACCTACGACAGCGACTGCGAGCGCTACCGCTTCGTGTGGCCCGTCGACACCCTGCTCGCCTTCGACGCGCTCGAGACCGATGTCCGCGCGACCATCACCGACCTACTCACGGGGGACACGGCGAACTGCGCGATGGGTGTGAGCGAGGGCATGGACTGCAACGTGGACATGCCCTGCGCGCCCGGTCTGCTCTGTGCGGGTCTCATCCGCAGCGTCGCGCTCGGCAACGGCCGCAACGATGGCATTTGCCTGCCGGAATCCAATGCGGGCGTCTTTTACGGCGAAGCCGAACCGATCCCCAGCGACGGGGACCTCCTCCAGGCGCCGCTGTCGGTCAGCGGACTCGCCACCGTGGACATGGACGTCGCGATCTGGGTCGAGGTCGATCACCCGGCCCCCCAGGAACTCATCATTCAGCTGCGCAACCCCGACGGCAACCAGGTCCCGGTGACCAACCTCGATTTTGCCCCCTTCCACCCCGGCGGGGTCGGCATCGTGCCCACCGGTTTCTCCGGCGACGAGTCCGTCAACGGCACGTGGACCCTCGTGGTGCAGGACACGGCATCGAACGCCAACAACGGGACGATCATGTCGTGGGAGCTCGAGATCATGAGCCGCCTCGACTGAGCCGTCGTCAGGCGCCGGGCCGGGGTCTCAGCCGGGCTGGCGAACCGCCGCCGCGCAACGAAACCCCAAATCACCATCTCCATCGTCGCCTGCCCGCCGCTCGTCGCGACGGAGCGCCCGCATTGTGTGCGGCGTCGACTCGCGCCAGTTCCCCCCAACCACCGCACGCTTGCGCTTGCTCTGTTCGGAGACAGTCGCCGTCCACTCGGATACGTTGCCGGCCAAGCCGAGAATGCCATCACGAGACGCACCGCGTGAATGCTCAGCCGCCACGCACGTTCCCAACTTTCCTTGTAGTCGATCCCAACACGCAAGATCACGAGCTGGTGGAAGACTTCCCCACGGGAACCCACGTTGTTCCTCTCGGCCACTAGCCACCCACCTCCATTCCTCGACTGTAGGCAGCCTTTTTCCCGCCCACTCGCAGTATCGAGTCGCATCGAACCAGTCCACGTCATTGACAGGATGTTGCTGCTTCTCAACATCGCGCCATGTGCCGTAACGAGATCTAGAGGGAGTCTCGCAGGCACCAACCTCCACACATTTTCGATAGTCGGCGACGGTGACCTCTGTGATATCGAGACAGAAGTCGAGAGAGGGACTGCCCTCGCCTCCCCGGCTGATGTACCGCATACGGTACGGGCACATGGATCGACGCTCGGACGCGGGTCTAATCGGCTGCAACGTCAACCGAATTGGAGTCTGGCACTCGTCAACCGGAGTATCCCTCCATGTTCGAGAGCAACTTCTAGGATCGCCCCGTTGTGTCAGCTTCTCGCTCTCAACCGAAGCGGACGCCCCCGCACCCGCTCTGGCACCAGCACCACCGACTTGCGCTCCAGCTCCGCCTCCGCGCGCATGCTGCCCGGAAATCATGTAAGCCCCAACGTCGATGGCCTGCACGGTATGAGTCGCCCCCTCGCACCGTGATCCAGAGAAATCATCGGCGTAGAACTCGACGGTCGTGGTCTCCCAAGTACCACCGAGAGCCCGAGTGACCTGTAGTTTCTTGAAGTGGTCGAAATGTGTCTCGAGATTGACCCCACCAAGCTGAAACTGAATCATTGCCTCGGCCGCTGACCTTAGTTCAACGACTTGCGGGTCGGTCATTGCGGCGTTCTGGAAGCGGTAGTCACCGGATGCAGCGGTGCACCCTGGCAACAGCTCCAAACTGCAGTTTTCGAGGCGAACGGCCAGCGGGCGGCTACGACTGACGGCGCGCTGGAGGTCGTTGAGTTTGAGTTCGTCCCAACCAACGACGTAAGGTCGGCGAAGCGAGCTCACGTACTTGCAGGCATCCTCGCGATCCCCGCCAAACAGCTCAACGAGGCTATCTCCGGGTTTATCGGTCTTGGCGTCCTTCCGGCAGCCCTGCATTGACAGGGCGACGCAGAACAGTCCTATTGGAGTGACAAACCGGTGGACCATATGGGACTCAGAATTACCGGTACAAGGGCTCGACGGCTATGGACCAAACGGGCCGTCCCAAGGCCCTTCTTCTACCTGAACCGAGCACTTGATCGTCACGACGTTGACTGTCGGAACGTTCAGCCTCGCGAATACGCTCATTGATGACCGGATAGACGGCGCCCTCTCGACGAAACCACCGCCATCGCGCACCTCACCTGATTGGCAGCGTTGGTGGTCACACTCCGGTTCGCTCGTGATCCCGAAGCAGTCGCGAGGTGGTTGTAGTCGAGATCATGAGCCGCCTCGACTGAGCCGTCGTCAGGCGCCGGGCCGGGGTCCCGGCTCGGACAGCGCCGCCAAGATCATCCCCAGCGTGCTCCAGTCGGTCAGCTCGCGGTCGAGCAGCTCGCCCAAGGTGTAGACCTCGACGCTCGTTCGCTCTTCGCCGTCGCCGTGCACCACCCCGGCTTCGGTCCGGAAACGCTCCATTTCTTCGGCCGTCAGCTCGACGGCGAACGCGTGGGCGCGGTGGGCCGACACCGTGGCACCGACCTGTCGTGCGCCCAGCGGTCGTAGGCGATGGGGCTCGATCCGCAGGCCGGTCTCCTCGAACACCTCCTCGGCCGCGACCGCGACCGCATCCCCCGCAAAGTCGGGCGCCGAGCCTCCGGGGTTTTCTCGCACGTAGCCGTCCGTCGTCGCGGCCGGGCTCCGAAACTCGCGGACCAATGCGATCGTCGATCGACGAAGGTCCCCGGGGTCCTTGTGGACCAAGACGGCGGCCGAGACATCGGGGCGGCTCAGTACGATCTCGTTGGACTTGCGGCGGCCCTCGGCGGCGACCCAGACCGAGACGTGCAGCGCCCAGAAGAACACGACCTGGCCATCTCGCACCCGAAACGCCCACTGCGCCCGAGCGGCTTCCAGCGTGTTGCCGGCCCCGCGCAGCGCCGAGTACCACGCCTGAAACGACGGGGTTCGCCACACGTGCAGCGGGACCTGGCACTCACCGTCGTGTCGCTCGGCGCCCGGATCGACCATGGCGATGACCCGGGAGACGGTGTCGGCGAGTGCCTCGGAGTGTTCGACTCCGCAGCGATCGGCCAGCCCTCGCAGGTAACGAAGCTTGGGCGCATCGGCAGGTGCTCCGAGTACCACCTTGCCCGAGTGGGCGTAGTGCCCAAACTCCACGTTGGTGGTGAACGCGGGCATCGTCTCCAGATCGCGCGGGACCCAGAACAGGATGCAATCGGCCCGCGCGAGCGCCTGGAGCTCCCAGTCGATCTGCTCGTCGTACGAGCCGACGAACACGCCGTCGCGCGGCTCGGGCACGAACACGACCCCGGCAAAGCCCTGCGCCTCGAGCAGCTCGAGGCACTGCGGACGCCACGACGGTACATCCAGCGACCGTGGCGTGGGGCCGGCGAGAAAAACCGACGCGGTCACGGCCCGAGGCATGGCCTCCTTGGCGTAGACCACGGTCATCGCCTCGGCGGTCACCACTCGGGTTCGCTCTCGATGCCGAGCCCGTCGGCGAGGCGGTTGTAGTAGTTGAACAGCGCGGCGACCTGCACGATCTGGGAAATCGCGGGGTCGTCGAAGCCCGCGTCGCGCAGGCGTTGAACGTCCTGCTGCGTCATCGACTGCGGGTGCGTGGTGAGCTTGACGGCGTAGTCCAGCATCGCCCGCTCGGCGGCGGTGATCGGTGCATCACGGTGGTCCTTCAGCACCGCGTCGACCAACGCATCGGCATCGTCTCGATCTTGGACCTCAGCCCGGAGGTCCTCGGCGTGCGCCCGCGCTCAATAGCCGCAGGCGTTGGTGCGCGAGACGGTGACCGCGATCATCTCGCGCTGCGCCCGGGTCAGCGGCTCGTCGGGCGATTTCATGATGCGCGTGTACAGCCGGGTCGACACGTCGAGCACCTTAGGCTGCAGGCTCTGGATCGAGATGATGTTGAAGACCTTGCCCGCCCGGGTGATCGAGACGTCGAAAATCTTGCGAAGGCGACCGGTAGCATCCTTGGGTGAGATCAGTTCGATCCAGGGCATCGAGCCATTGTAGTCGGTCAGCGCACGGTGTCGATCACGGTGCGCTGCGTGGCGGTGCCCGAGCCCGGCGGCGACACCGACTCGCCGACCTCCCCCGTACCGACCCAGCGCGAGACCTCGGGCGGACCGATGCGGGCGGCGTCGGGGAACGCCTCGAGCAGCGCATCGCGGAGCGCCAAGGCATCGGGGAATCGCTCGGCGGGGCGAGCGGCGAAGCAGCGGGTCAACACGGGGACGAGCGACCCCGGCACGGCGGACAGGTCGGGCGGGGCGGCCTCGCGGATGTTCTCGAGCACGTCGGCGGGGCCACGACCATCAAAAGGACGCACCCCGGTGAGCAGCTCGACCAGCATCACGCCGACGCCGAACTGATCGCTGCGCGCATCGAGGGGCTCCCCCGCGACCTGCTCGGGCGACATATAGGCGTACTTGCCCCGCCGAATGTTCACCGCCGTGTCCCCGGCCAAGAAGGTGGCCTTGACGATGCCGTAGTCGGCCACGCGCACCTCTCCGCTCCGAGACACCAGCACGTTGGAGGGGCTCACGTCGCGATGCACCAGGCCCAAGGGGCGGCCGTCGTCGTCGCCCAGCTCGTGCAGGTGCTGAAGCCCGAGCAAGCACTCGACCACTACGTGGATGGCCAGCGCGGGCATCGGCGCATGGCGACGTCGCAAGGTGCCGAGGTCGGCCCCGTCGACGTAGTCCATCACCACGTAGTAGGTGCCCTCCGACAGGCCCAGCCCCTGCACCGAGACGAGGTTGCGATGGTGGATGCGGGCCCCGACCCTCGCCTCCGCGATGAGCATGCGCTCGAGCTCTCCCTCGCCGCGAAAGCCGGGCAAGGGCCGCTTGATGGCGACCAAGCGCGAGAACCCGCTGGCCCCCAACGAGCGAGCCAAGAACACCTCGGCCATGCCGCCCCGGCCCAGCCGACGCAGAACCGGATGAGGACCAATGGAGTCGGGAAGCGCTTCGGACATTGGTCCTGCCGATCACGATAGCAGATGGTCCGACCCCGTCACGGGCGGGTGCTAGGCTTGAAGCGTGTCCACCGTCGCCACGGTCTACGGTGAAGCGCACGACTCCGGTCGGCGGCGCGTGGAGCTGGTCATCGTGCGCGGGCGCGACGAAGGCCGGGCCATCGCCCTGCACGAAGGTCGCGTGCACCGGGTGGGCACCGCCTCCGACTGCGACCTGGTGATCACCGACGAACGCGTCTCCGGCCATCACCTCGAGGTCACGCCGCAGGGCTCGGACTTCAGCGTGGTCGATGCGGGCAGCACCAACGGCACCTTTTACCAGGGCTCGCGCATCGACCGAGCCACGCTGCCCCTGGGCGCGAGCATCAAGGTGGGGCGCAGCGTGCTGCGACTGCAGCCCCGCCCCGAGGCGCTCGAGCTGCCTCCCAGCCGCGCCCATCGCTTCGGCGACCTCGTCGGCCATAGCCTCGCCATGCGCCAGGTCTTCGCCGTGCTCGAGCACGCGGCCTGCTCCGAGGTCACGGTGCTGCTCGAGGGCGAGACGGGCACGGGCAAGGAGCTCGCCGCACGAGCACTGCACGAGACCAGCGAGCGCCGTAAGGGGCCCTTCGTAGCCGTGGACTGCGGGGCCCTGCCCGAGTCCCTGGTCGACTCCGAACTCTTCGGCCATGTGCGCGGGGCCTTCACGGGAGCCACCAGCGATCGCAAAGGGGCGTTCGCCCGGGCCCGCGGCGGCACCTTGTTCCTCGATGAACTCGATGGGGTGCCGGCCGCCGTTCAGGCCCGCCTGCTGCGAGCCCTCGAGGAACGATCGGTTCGCCCCGTGGGCTCCGATCGCGAGCACCCGCTCGACATCCGCCTGGTGGTCGCGACCCAGGCCCCCCTGCCCGCGCTGGTGGCCGAGGGCCGCTTCCGGGCCGACCTGTTCTACCGCATCGCCGTGCTGCACCTGCGCCTGCCCCCGCTGCGAGAGCGGCGGGAAGACATCGCCGGGATCGTGGCCGAGCTGCTGTCGCAGCGTGGCCTGCCCTCGCATGCCCCCGAGGGCCCGGGGCTGCAGCGCCTGATGGCCCACGACTGGCCCGGCAACGTCCGAGAGCTGCGCAACGTCATCGATCGCGCGGTGGCCTTGTCGCCCGGCGCCGAACGTTTCGAGCAGCTCCGCGTGTGGCTGACCCCGCGCGAGCACGAGCTGGCCCCGCTCACCGTGCGCACCGACCTGCCCTTCGCCGAAGCCAAGACCCTGGTGGTCATCGAGCTCGAGCGCCGCTACCTGAGCGAGCTGTGGGCTGATGCGGGCGGCAACCTCTCGGCCGCCGCCCGCCGAGCCGGGCTCGATCGCAAGCACCTACGCACCCTGCTTCGCCGCCACGGCTTGATCCCCGGTGACCCGTAGGACCACCGCGGTCATGTTGTCGGTCCCGCCCGCTTCATAGGCGGCCGACACCAGCTGATGCGTGGCCTCGGCCGCGTGATCACAGCTGAGCGCCTCCACGAGCTGCTGCGAGCGCAGCGGCTCCCAGACGCCGTCCGAGCACAGCAGCAGGACATCGCCCGCCCGCAGCTCATCGGTCACGACATCGGCCTCGAGCGGACCCGGCATGCCCACCGCACGGGTCAGCACGTGACGGTAGCCCGCCATGGCCGCGGACTCCTCGGGCAGGCCGGCGCGGCGAGCCTCCTCCACGAAGGAGTGGTCCCGGGTCAAGCGCTGGAGCTGGCCGTCACGGAGCCGATACACCCGACTGTCGCCGACGTGACCGACCGCGATCCGGGTGCCGTCCCATGCCACCACCACCGCGGTGGAGCCCATCCGAGACAGCCGTCCCTCGCGCTGAGCCAGCACGCACACGTGGGCATGCCGAAGGCCCACCGAGACCTGATCGGCCAAGGGATCGCAGGTGGGTCGCGCCGCGAAGGGCCAGGTCGCCTCGGAGTCTTGCTGCCCCCGCGCGAACAGCTCGACCAGGCGCTCGACTACGATGCGGCTCGCCACTTCGCCACCTTCATAACCGCCCATGCCATCGGCCACGACGATCAATCCGAGGTCGGGTCGGAGGGCATGCGCGTCTTCGTTGTTGCGACGACGACCCACATGTGAAAACGCGCTGCAATGGAGTTCCATGCTCGCTTTCGAAGCGAGCATCGTGCCGTCGCCAAGGCCCCGGAATCACGAGATCGGGTGGGGTTTGCGCTCCTCGGTCGGCCTGTTGTTGGAGCCAAACCCGGGGTCCGCAGCCCCACCCCAAACCGCGCTCTAGTGCCCGAATACGGTCGAATTCAGCCAGGTCATTTTCGATCGAACCGATGTCTCACGCTGGTGAGACAGCCCCCCCGTAGGCTGATTTCGTACCAAGTCATGGAGGCTCACGAACTCGTCGATGTCGGTTTTCCTCTGCGGGGAGGCAAGCTCCCCACAGACCACGGATACCTACTCTTCTCCGCGCTGTGCGAGGCTCTCCCACGCCTCAGTCATGAACCCGGGTGGGCTCTCCACCTCATCGACGGCAAGCGCGAAGGCCCCCGTAAGATCCGATTGGGACCACGCTCGATGGTGCGGCTGCGACTACCCGCCCGAGAGCTCGGCGAAGCACTCTCCTTGACTGGTCGCGACCTCGCTGTCGGCAGCGATCGTGTGCACCTGGGAATGGCAAAGGTCAAACCACTGGCCCCCGCCTCCCGACTCCGCTCCGCGGTCGTTACCACTCCCGGCTGCAACCGCTCGAGCTTTGAAGCCACGCTGCGGCGAGAATTGGCCACCCTGCCCCTCGGGCAGGACCCATCCACCATCGAGCTCGAGGTGGGCGTAGAGCGCTTGCTTCGCGCAAGGGTTCGGACGGTGACCGGCTTCGAGGTCGTTCTTTCCAATCTCCGCCCCCACGCCTCGCTGTGCATCCAAGCAGAAGGACTCGGTGCTCGACGCCACATGGGCGCCGGTGTCTTTCTTCCTCTCAATGAGCCTCGATCCGTCCCTGATTCAGAATGACTATGGCGACTATTTCGTAGTGTCCGTGCTTCGTGTGCCGTGAGCGAGCTTCGTCGCATCTGTCGCGTTGCCGCCCCCGAATGGCCGTGAAGGTAGGAGAGGGTGACTCTTACCCTCACGGCAGCGACAACGAGACAACGTAGGTTGGTTAGCCGTGGCGAACCTCGACTGCGTCGCATGAAGTACGACTGGCCCGCTTCCCTTCGGGGAAGCGGGCCTCTTTATTTGGTTCGTCGGGTCGTCCGCGATCACGCGAAATAGCGCGCCACGCCCTCGAGCTGTGGTCGCGCGGGCACGTGCTCGAGCAGGGTGGCTGCGCTGCACCACGGCCCTTCGATCGCCGACAGCCAGCCGAGCACCGCCCCCGCCGCCTCGGGCTTCATCATCGCCATGCGGTGCATCGTGACCTGTAGCGAGGTCGCTCGATCTCGCGCGGGATCGAAGCGCCACTGATAGTCCCCCCACGCGACCCGGACCTCTCGGCTGCCCCGCTCGGTCATGCCCACGATCCACTTGCAGCTCATCGTGGTCGCCGTGGACTCCACCGTCTCGGGGATGCACAGCGTATAGATGTTCTCGCACTGCTGACCGAGGGCACGGAAGGTCTCGGTGATCGCCTCGATCCCCTCCCGTGGGGTGTCGTTACCGAAGTCGGTCTCGAAGTCGAAGCGCGAGACGAACACCGCGTCCTCGGCGAACGCGAGCGGAAACAGGTGGGGCCGGCACTCGTCCTTGGCCTGCAGATATGCCCGGACGACGCGATCATGAAGGGGTCGAAGCATGAACAGAAGCTAGTGCCGCTCGCTCCCGTCCGCCCGGACACCCGGCGACGCAAAACGGACCCAACGCGACGAATTGCGGTCGCGACGTGCCCGTCAGCGCAGGGAGCGGCGAAACTGAGCCGGCGTCGACCCGCTCATCCGCTTGAAGGCCCGCCGAAACGAACGCTCGTCGGCGTAGCCCAGGACGAACGCGACCTCCTCCACGCTCAGCCGCGGATCGGCCAGAAGCTGCCGCCCGTGCTCCTCCCGGGTCTCGTCGAGCAGGGTGCGTAGGGTCGTGCCGTGCGAGGCGACGTGTCGCTGGAGCACGCGCAGGCTCATGCCCATGCGCTTGGCCAGCGCCTCCGCCCCGTACTCCGAGCGGGCCGCGTTGTCGGCCAGCGCCGCGCGAAGCGGTGCCAGGCCGTCGTCCTTCTCGCCGCGCACCAGCAGCCGCTCTCGCGCCAGATCGAGGTGCCGCTGGATGTAGTCGAAGAGCTTGGGGTCACGGGTTCGTGGGGCCGTCGACAGCTCGGCCGCATCGAAGACCAGCGCATTGTCGGCCGCCTCGAACGCGACCGGGACCCCGAAGTAGGCCTGGTACTGCGCTGCGCTGCCGATCGGCGGGAACGCGAAGGACACCCCTTCGAGAGCGTCCTTCATGCCGATGACTTCGTCCACGAAGCGCATGCCGAGGGCCAGCCCGACCATCGCCGCCGCGCCTCGATCGTCGCGATCAGTCGGGTGCCGAAACCACAGCTGAGCTCGTCGCTCGGAGACCTCGAGCCCCGCCGCGAGTTCGCTGGACAGCACCGTACGAAAGCGCAGGAAGACATCCAGAGCCTGGCGCAGATCCTCGGCGTACTGCGCTCCGAATGCCAGCGGACCGAGAAAGCTCAGCGGCGTGCTCGCGGCCATCTTCAGCGGCAGCGCCTCACCCGGGTTCAGCTCGAGCATGCGACGCCAGATCTTGGAGACCACCTCGTTGGGAAAGCGGGCGTCGGCTGCCGTCAGCTCGGCCATGGACAGCCCCGTCGTCGTCGCCACCTCGTCGTGGCTCATGTCATGGGCCAGAGCAAAGAGCACCGTGGCCGTGACCACCGTGCCGGACATGCCCGGCTGAATCGCGTCGTCCATCGGTCCCGTGCGGCTCGGTGCGAAAGCGCCCCATGATCGTCTCGATGTCGGGCCCGGTTCAAGCGCAATGCCGGGGAGCCCGCACGCGCAGACGAACGGTGTCGGAGCCCGCGTTTCGACCGACGGACAACAAGCACTCGGAGGGAACGGTTCGACCGCAAACGAGTCGAGAACACGTCCACGAACCCAAGCGTTGGAGCCGTGCGCTCACCAGCCCAACCCGAAAGGGTCACAACGGGCGCTGTCGACCGCCCAGGAGCCACACCGTCGACACACGCTGCTAGGCTGAGTCGGTGCTTCGGGTATCCGAGCCGCGCCGTCGTAGTGAAGGGGTCGATCGATGACGCTCGATCTCGAGTTCGTCGCGATCGGAGCCCGCACCCCGGTAGGCCTCACCGCGCAAACCAGTACGGCGGCCATCCGGGCGGGAGTCTCACGCCTCCGCGAGTTCTCGTTCATCGCGGCCAACGGCAAGCCCGTGGTCTTGGGCACCGACCCCCTCCTCGACGATCGCATCGAAGGCCGCGACCGCATGCGGGTCATGCTCGAGTCGGCCCTCGACCAAGCCCTCGCGAAAATCGGACCGCACCTGGCCCAGGCCCGCACGAGCTGCGACGTCTTGCTCGCCCTCCCCGAGACCCGCCCCGGCTTCTCCGACCCCGAAGCGCAGTGGATGTGCCAGGTCGCGCAGGTCCGCCTCCACCAGCACGGCATCGCCTGCAACGCGCTGTTGGCCGGCCGCGGCCACGCGGGCGCGCTGGCAGCCGTCGAACAGGCCACCCGAAGGGCGGAGCAACGGCGGCAGGCGGGCGAGGACGCCGTATTCGTCATCGCGGGCGCCGACAGCTACCACGACGCGCGCACGCTGCTTTGGCTGGAGTCCGAGCAGCGGCTGGCCATGCCCACCGTTCGCAACGGGTTCACCCCCGGCGAAGCGGCGGGCGCCCTGGTCCTCACCACCAAGGCCATTCGTCGATCGTTGGGCCTGCCGTGCCTGGCGTCGCTCGACGGGGTGGGGCTCGCCCGGGAGGCACTGCTGCGAGACAGCGATACCGGGTCCTTCGGCCAGGGCCTGAGCCACGCCGTCAGCCAGGCCGCCCATGCGCTCTCCACGCCGACTTGGGGGAGACGGAGGAGACCCAGGCCGATGCGTCGGCGCTGGAATCCGCGCTCAAGGGCAAGAAATTCGAGCCCCGCGACATCAGCATGTTGGGCGTGGTGCA
Organism: Myxococcota bacterium; assembly: GCA_039028615.1. Classification (GTDB taxonomy): domain Bacteria; phylum Myxococcota_A; class Polyangia; order Nannocystales; family Nannocystaceae; genus Paraliomyxa. The sequence continues at coordinate 236,855 of JBCCHT010000002.1, forward strand.
TTGTCAGTGCGGAGATGCCAAGGCCGCGGCGCGCTCGACGATGCAGCGGTCGGGCGACTTCACCGCGGCCGCGTCTGGATACCTGACTCCCGCGTATACCGACTACAAGAATGCCGCTGCCGTCGTCGCGAAGATCAAGACGCATGCAGCCAACGAAAAAGCGTTCAACAAAGCGCTCGACCTCGCAAGGACACGACGGGCTGCATTCGTAAAATTGCAAAAGGAAGCCCCGGGCACGGCGCCGCAGGTCAACGTCCCGGGAGCGTGCGCGGCCCCCAAAGCGATGCTCTTGTTGCTCGAAGACGGAGGCCAGCCGGGTGCACTCACCGAGCGCTGGTGCGGCAGCCCGACCATGGCCAACCCGGTCGAACATTTCGACGAAACGAGCGGCGTCCGTGTCCGCGTCACCGACCGGGTCTTCGAGTATGGGAATTCAGTGCCTCCCTGCTTGGCCTGTGATGCCCTGCTGCCTCTGCTGCTGTGTGACAAGGACAAGCCATGTCACAAGAAGTAGATCCGTCGGAGCTCGAGCCCGAGCTCGAGGCGTTGCTGGTGCGCCTCGTCCCCGACATGCGCTCGCGGTGGCAGAGCGCGTCCGAGGCCGACATCGAAGCGCTCGAGACCATCGCCGGCGAGGAGCTGCCTCGCTGCTACCAGTGGTTCTTGCGCCGCCTGGGACGAGGTTGGGCGGACATCGGGTTCGGGACCCACGACTTCTCCGCGCAGACCATCGTGGCGGGACACGCCAGGGGTCTGTTCCCGCCGCACGAGGGCATGATGTGCATCGCCCACGACACCGCCGAGTGGGAACCCCAGCTGCGCTACTACGACCTGGCGCATCCCGCTGACGACGACGCGCCCGTGTTCATGGCCGGGCCCGAGGCAGAGGACTTCGAAGGCGAGTACGAGAGCCTCCGGGCCCTCATCGCGTCGACCATCTTCAGAAACCACTACGTGCGACGCATGCCGCATCGCTGCGCGGGTCTGCTGGTGGACGACGGAGAAGGCAACGCGACGACCGCTCTGCTTCCCGTGCTGGAGGACCTCGGCTTCAGTACCCCTGTGGCGACCGGGTCCCTGTGCCAGCTCTACGAGGATGGCACCCATGTGCTGCACAGCTATCGCTCCCCCGAGTCGACCGCGCCCTACGTGCTGCCCTTCGACCTCGGCGCCCCTTCGGTGGCCGCGCTGCGCAAGCTGCTCGGCATCATCTGCACATCGACCGATCTAGTGGCCGAGAACCTGACCTGGGATCCCGCTCTGTGACCCGGCTGCGGCCCTGAGCACCGCCGTTCTCGCCACGCCACGGGAGAAACTCGCCCGATCGAGATGGACTAAATTGCACGAAATCTGGCCTGAATTGGCGATCGTTCCCCCCGAATTGCCGGCTATCGTCTCGGACAGCGACTCCACCATGACCGACGCAATGCAAGTCCAGATCGAAGCGTGGGAGCACGGCGCTCCCATCCCCGCGCAGTACGCCTTCGGCAAGCCGGGGACGGACGGCCCCTTCGCCACCAGCGACAACGTGAACCCGGCCATCCGCTGGTCGAACGCGCCCGAGGGCACACGCTCGTTCGTGATCCTCTGCCACGATCCCGACGTCCCTTCGTCGGGGGAGGACGTGAACCAAGAGGGCAAGACGGTGCCTGCTGGACTGCCGCGCGTGGACTTCTTCCACTGGATCCTCGTGGACATCTCGGCCAGCGTGTCGAGCATCGACGAGGGTGCCGCGTCACGGGGGGTCACCGCGCACGGCAAGGCGGTCGGGCGCACCGAGCACGGGGTGACCGGCGCGAACGACTACACCGGTTGGTTCGCGGGCGACGCCTCGATGGAGGGCAGCTACGGAAGCTACGACGGCCCCTGCCCGCCGTGGAACGACAGCATCGTGCACCACTACCACTTCACCGTGTTCGCGCTCGACGTCGAGTCGCTCGGCCTCGAGGGTGACTTCACCGGTCAAGACGTACGCAAGGCCATGGAGGGGCACATCCTCGGGCAGGCCTCGCACATGGGCACCTACTCGATGAACCCCGCCGTGTCCGCCTGACGCTCGGGGTCGTCTGCACGCATGCTGAGGGTGCCGCAGGACTTCGAGGCGCAGTGGGCCCACGCCACGGTGCGCGTGCCCGAGGCCTGCGTGGTGCCCTACCGAGCGACCACCCCGGTGCACTCCGCCCGTGCCCTCGTCACCCAGCCGACCTTGGTGCTGGTGCGCACGGGCACCAAGCAGCTGCAGCCACAAGACGCCCAGCACGTGCTCACGGCGGAGGCCGGCTCGGTCCTCGCCATGCGCTCGGGTACTCACGTGATGTCCGAGTTCCAGGGCGAGGACGCGGCCTACTCCAGCCTCATCGTCGCGGTCGATCGCGGCTTCCTCAGCCAGGCGGTCGGCATTCCCCAGGCGAGCCCGGGGGGTCCGCGGGTCGTGGTCTCCACCCCGTCGGGACACGCTCGTCAGCTGCTCGAGCGGCTCCCCGAGGTCATGGCCAGTCCATTGCCGGACATCGAGCGCCAGTTCAAGCTGCGAGAGCTGCTGGTGGCGGTGATGGCCGACCCCGCGCTGCGTCGGCTGCTGTTCAGCGAGGTGACCGACTGGGGCCGCACCATCGAGGAACGCATCACGTCCGTGGTCACCACCCACGGCCTGAGCCCGCTGCAGGTCCCCGACATGGCCGGCCTGTGTGCGATGAGCCTGTCGTCGTTCAAGCGCCACTTCAAGGGGGTGTACGGCACCACGCCCGGCAAGTGGCTGGCCAAGGCCCGGCTCGACCACGCGCACTCCATGGTGATGGGCGGGGGCGCGTCCGTGTCCCAGATCTCCGAGGCGAGCGGCTACCGCGACGTCTCGGCCTTCGTTCGTGCCTTTCGGCGGCAGTTCGGCACCACGCCGGGCAGCCTACGCCGCCAGCGTTGATCCCTACGCCTTGGTTTCTTCGGCATGACGACATCCCCTTCTTCGTTCGTTCGAGCTTCCTTCGGCCTGCTCGTCCTCGGTCTGAGCCCGGCGTGCAAGAGCCCGCCCCCTCCCCCGCTGCCCCCCGCGACCACCGAGCACACTGCGACCGCCGAGCGACTCCGCGAGCACGTCACGATGCTCGCCACGACCATCGGCGGTCGCGACATGGATCACCCCGAGCAGCTGGAAGCGGCCGCGATCTACATCGAGTCGGAATGGAAGAAGCAGGGCTATGTGCCTCGGCGCCAGTGCTTCGATGTTCGAGGTCAGTCGGTCTGCAACGTCGAAGTCGAGCGGACCGGCACCACCACGCCGAAAGAAATCGTCCTGGTGGGCGCCCACTACGACACCGCGTGGAACAACCCGGGCGCCAACGACAACGGCTCGGGAGTCGCGGCCATGCTCGAGCTGTCGCGCTCGTTCTCGCAGCGGGACTCGGCGCGGACGCTGCGATTCGTGGCCTTCGTGAACGAGGAGCCCCCCTACTTTCATACCGAGGCCATGGGCAGCCTGGTCTACGCTCGCGCCGCGGCGAAGCGGGGCGACGACATCGTGGGCATGCTCTCGCTCGAGACGATGGGCTACTACACCACGGAGCCCGGCAGCCAGAACTACCCCAAGATCATCGCGCCGCTGTACCCCGATCGCGGCAACTTCGTGGCGGTGGTCGGCAACGGGCGCTCACGCAAGTTCGTCAAGCAGGTCGTGAAGGCCTTCGAGTCGTACACGCCCTTCCCCGTCGAGTTCATCGCCGCGACCGACGAGATTCAGGGCATCGGCTGGTCGGATCACTGGTCGTTCTACAAACAGGGCTATCCCGCGGTGATGGTCACCGACACCGCCCCCAACCGCTACGAGCACTACCACAGCTCCCGCGACACACCGGACAAGCTCGACTACCGATCGACGTCGTACGTGGTGCTGGCCTTGCGCGACGTGATCGGTGACCTGACGCAGGTCGAAACGACCCCGTCGTCCTAGTCGAACGAGACGCCGTGAATCGCGTAGCCGAACCCGAACGGGTTCTCGGCCGCGAACAAGAAGTCGACGATCTGCGTGGGGTCGAAGGCGTCGAGGTCCGAGCCGTCCTGCGGGAACAGCTCGCTGAACGCCAGGCTGCGCGCCTCGGTGCCGACGGTCGGCCACAGCCAGCCACCGAAGGCCCCGTTGCCGGTCGTACGAGCGATGAACAGCACGGCCCCGCCGCTCTCCATCTCCACCGTGACCCCGCTGTAGCCGCTGGCGTCGTAGGGTTCGCCTCCCGCCAAGGGGAAGCCGATGATGGCGAAGTCGGCCGCCCCTCCTCCGCTGCCCCCCTGGGTCCACGCCGCGCACGAGGTGTCGACCCAGTCTTCGGTGGGCATCGACACCATGAACGACTGACTGACGTCGTCGTCGGCGAACGCGAACCATTCGCCCGACCGGCCTTCGATCTCGCAGATCGAAGTGTCGCAGGAGAAGAAGTTGTCGAGCGTGTTCGACGGTGCGCCTCCGCACGCTCCGGCCGGACCCGAGTCACCGCTGTCGCCGTCTGCCGGAGGCGGGGTGGGATTCGAACCAGTCGTACCGCTGGTCGAGGTGCTGGGCCCCTCGTCACCGACATCGAGCGAGCTGGCGTCGACGCAGAGCATCGACAAGCAGGTCAGCCCATCGTTGCAGGTCTCGTTGGGGTAGCAGGCACACCCCTCGTTGCCGTCGACGCAGGCGCCGTACGTCTCGGTCGCGCTCTCACCATCGCTGTCCTCGAGGTCGACCATGACCGGGGACGGCGAGCACCCCAGCAGCAAGGCGGCGGCCGACGAGGAAATGAACCGGAGGGAAGCGGAGATGTTCATGGCGTCTCGGTACTGACAATGCCGAGGCACGGAATCGACCGTGCCGGGTGGAACGAGGCGTTCGGTCCCCGCGACCGCGCAGTCGTCAACGACGGCCGCTTTGGGCGTGGGTGCGGGGTGCTGCCCCCGATTTGGTGCACGATCGGTACCAACCGATCGAGTCCACGCATCGACACAATGAACCATCGAGCCCGCCGAAAACCAGCCAACGTGCCTTGCACAAGTTGCGCAAATGCACCCGCCCTCGAAAGTGAGCCCGGGCTGAATGCGTCGACTCGAACATGACACTCACCGTATCGAAAATCGCCACCGTCGCCATGGTCCTGATGATGGGCCGGGGCGGTGGAACCAGCGCTCCCGAGACCGTATTCACCGACAGCGATGGTGACGGGGTCCAGGACGCCGACGACCTATGCCCCGGCAGCGACGACACCGTGGATCTCGATGGCAACGACATCGCCGATTGCAGCGAGACCTTGGCCCCGGAGTTCATGTTCGACAGCCCCGCCGACGTCGCCGGGGCCACGCTCGGGAGCCATACGCTCGCGTCGTTCTCCCCCAGCGACGGCGGAGGCTACAGCGGCTCTGGCTCCATGCGACTGGTCTCCAACGCAGGCAGCGTGACGTCGGCCGCCTTCGTGTGCGTGAACATCATGCCCTGGGAGGACGAGGTCGAGATGTGGTTCAACGTGACCACCGGGTGGAGCCCCGGCTCGCAGGTCCGCACCGGCTATCGGTATTTCAACGGATCCGACTGCTCGGGCTCGATTAGCCTGTTCAGCTGGGGCAGCTCGGTGGGCACCACGGGCGCCAGCTCGGGTGCCCCCTGGCCCACGTTCTCCGACCAGCGGGCGCTGCCCAATGGCACCCGCAGCGTGCAGATCGGCATCACCGTCCCCACGACGCAACCCGATGGCGACCCCTGGTACCTCGACAACCTGCTGGTCCGCGGTGTCACCGAGAGTGAGAGCTGGGAGGGACCTCCGGGCATGCAGTAGCGCCCGCGTGACACTCGTGAGCCCGCGCAGGCCGAAAAGTCGGCCCGCGCGGGAACTTCCGGCTCCGGCCGTACCCTAACCGCCGTGCCAGCTTCGTCTTCGGGCGGCCGCGCCGTGGGTCGGTCGCGATGGTCCCCGTGGTTGTTTCTGGGCTGCATCGGCGTGGTGTTCGGGGTGCAACGGCAGGCGACTGCGGGCGAACCTGCTCCGGTCGAGCTACCCGTGCGGTCGGGGGCTCGCCCCACGGAGCGTTTCATCACCGACGCACGCGCGGTCGTGCCTCAGGCCCCGGCAGAAGCGATGGCCGCAGGCCTCGATCCTCTCGATGACGACGCCCCATCTTCGTGCGCGGCATATCGAAGAGCCGCCCGATCGGCGTCGGGGGCTGCGCTGGCCTACGCGCACTATCGCATCGCGTGGTGCCTGCTCGATCCTCCCGGTCGAGCCCCGTCCGACGATGCAGGCGCGCTCGAGCACCTGTCGCGCGCCCTCGAGGTGCCGCCACTCCCCACGACCGAGGACGAACAGCACGCAGCGCAGCTGCGCCCCCACGTGCAACGAGCGTGGGCCCTGGCCTACGCCCGCGCACGACGCCCATCGCATGCCTGGCGCGATCTCGACGGTGACCCCCGCCGCATGGTCGAGCTCGCCTCGATCTACTTGGCCGAGGGCATGGCGCTCGAGTCGGTCATCACCCTGCGTCGCTTGGTCCACGAACGACCCGAGGATCCGCAGAGCTGCTCGTGGCTCGCCCTGTCCGTCGCGGCCGCGGTGTCGTCGGGGTCGCCCACCATCGCGGCTCAGCAGGCGGTCGCGCTCGGAGAGCAATGGTCCGCCCTCGCCGACCGGGCCCCTTCGCCCGCGCGCACGCCATGCCGCGAGCAAACCGAGTCGCTGCTCCAAGAGGTCGCGACCACCCTCCACCCACGGGCTCGCCGCGACGGACGAGCCTCGTCGTTCGATGCGGCCGATCGGGTCTTCCGGGAGTCCCTGCACCGGTTCCCGAGCGAACCGTCCGCCCCCGCCATGCGCTATCACCATGCCGAGCTGCAGCTCGAGCATGGCCACGTGCTGTACGCGGCGCAGGACACCGAGACACGCCGCCGCGCCCTCGACGTCTACCAAGAGGCGCACCAGGACTTCGTCGACCTGCTCGATGAAGACCCCACCGGTCCGCACCACGCCCGGGCAGCCTACGCTCAGCTCCTCGCCCTGCGTCACGCCCAGGAGCGCACCGACACCCCACCACGGCTCCACGCCTGCAAGGTCGACAGCACGGGCGTCTGCGTCTACCGGGCGAGGAAGGTCAAAAAGCGGCGCAAGACGAAGAGCACGAACGAGTCCGATCCCGCAATTGCCGAGCCGCCCCCGTTGCCCTTCTCGGAGGCAGAGCAGGCCCTCTTGGCCGCGTACGACCGCTTCGAGGCCCACGTCGACATCGCCGCCGAGCATCCGCAGGAAGCCCCGCGGATCGACTACCGCCGCGCCTTCCTCATGGTCCGCCGCAACCGCTTCGAGCAGGCCCGCCCCCTGCTCGAGCGACTCGTGGTCGAGCACGACGGCACGAAGTGGGCGGCCTGGGGAGCCACGCTGCTGCTCGACCAGCTCACCATGGAGTGGCTCCGCTCCCGCGGACCCGAGGCTGCCCCTCGAGCCCGCGACGAGCTCGAGTCCTGGGTCGAGCGACTACCGAAGATGAAGCTGTGGGGGCATCGCGAAGCGCAGCGCCTGCGCGAGCAAGTCCCTTCGCTGATGGCCGGCCTCCTGTGGCAGAAGGCCGAGTACTTTCGCGAGCAGGAGCGCTACGAGGAGTGCGGGGAGCAGTTCGTCGCCATCCGTAACCGGTTCGACGAGCACGACCGCGCCGATTCCCTGCTCTTCAATGCCGCACGATGCTTCGATCATGCCCACCAGGTAGGCAACGCCATCCAGGTACGCGAGGCCTTGTTGGCCGACTACCCCGAATCCGCGCACGCCCGGCAGACCCTGCTGGAGCTCGCCCAGATCTACGAAGCCCTCGCCGAGTACCCACGAGCCGCTCAGCGCTACGAGCAGTTTGCCGAGGCCTACCGCAAAGACTCCGAAGCCGCGCCCGCATTGGCCAAGGCCTACGTGTTTCGCCGCGCGCTGGGCCAGCGCGATCGAGCCACCGAGAACCTGACGCGCTACGAGTCGCTCTTCGCCCGGCGGGACGTCGGCCGAGCCGCGACGGTGTTCTGGTCTCAGTCCGAGCTGCTCGACGACTCCAAGGCCCGCGAGGCTCATGCCCGCGAGTACATCGCCCGCTACGGGTCCAAAGGCGGCATCGATCGGCTGGCGGTCGCCCACGCCACGCTGGGCCGCGAGCTGTGGCGCACGTCCTGTGTGCGCCCCGCGGCCGACGGCACCTGCGTAACGATGAAGTACGCCGCGGTCGATGCGTCCCCTGGTGAGTTCTGCACCGCCCGTCGGGTCACCGCGCTGCAGATCGGGCGTCGTCGCAAAGTCCGAGCCGAACGAGCCCAGGAACACTTGACGCGAGCCGTCGAGCTCGCGGAACGCGTGCTCGAACGCCCGCTGGACCCCGCCCGTCAACAGGCGCTGGTCGAGGCCTTGGCGATGGCCCGGGTCCTGGCGGCACAGCCCGCCTACGAAGCCTTCCTTCGCGAGACCTCGGCGTCGCACGGCACCACGCTCACCGAGCTGCGAGACCTCCACGAACGCCTCGATCCCGAGCTCGAGGAGCTGAAGGTCGCCTATCGAGAAATCTTCGAGCTCGGGCACGGACCATGGGCAGGGCGAGCAGCCTGGCAGTGGACCCTCGCGCACGACCGACTCGGAGATGAGCTTCGAATCGAGGTGCCCGAAACGAAGTCGGGCCCGAGCGAGCGCAGCTCATACTGCAAGCGGAAACGCGGCCCCGCCGATGCCCTACACGAAGCCGCCACTCAAGCCCTCCAGTTTTGCGTGGAGCGGGCCATGCAGGGGCAGTCCTTCGGCCCCTTTGCGCGAGCGTGCGAGCAGGAGCTCCAGCGCCGCAAGCCGAAGGAGTACCCGCCGACCTACGAGCTGTTCGATCGCAGCCGCTACACCCATGCCCCGATGGTCCCGGTCGGCGTACAGCTCGAGCCGCAACCAAGCGAATGAGGCACGACCCTGACGGCCGTGCCTCATGCCGCCCGACGTAGCTCAGTACTCGTAGCCGCGCACGCCGACTTTCACCTCGACCAAGAGGCCATAGTCGACTCGAGACTCGCCCGCGGCTCGGCCCGCCAGGAACACGTCGATGAGGGGTGAGACGCCCATGCGCACGTTGGGCTTGCTCGTGGCCAGCTCGCCCGCCTTGCCCACCGGGTACCAGTACAGCCACGTCTCGAAGCGCAGGACGTGGATGTCGTTGAACGGGTTGTAGCCCCGGTCGCTCCCCGCCGCGGCGTAGCTCACCGCCGGGCCGAGGCCGAGCTGCGACAACGCATTGCCCACCCGCCCCTTGCCGCTGTGAATGCTCAGCAACACGGGCAGCGTGATCGTGAACGCGGGCCGAGTGACGGGCCCGGTGATGATCGAGGGCACCGTGAAGTCGGGCGTGGTGGCGTCACCATCGTCGATGACCACGCCGACCTCGTCCGCGTCGGACCACTGGCGGTCGTAGCGAAGCAGGACCTGCGGCGCGACCCGAGTCTTCCGCGGGGGATGGATGTAGGCCAAAAATCGGGCCTTGGTCTGAAACGAGTGCCGGGTCTCGGACTCGCTCGACTCGGACTGCAGCGGCGAGAACCGGAAGGTCTGCACGCCCCACGCCCCCTCGAAGTTCAGCTGATAGAACTTCGCCGGGGTGTCCGACTCGAACGAGGTGACGTCGCGGATCCAGTCGAAGGTACCGCCGACGCGCCATGCCCCCGAGAAGCCATTGAGCGAGTCGATGGCCGCGCGCCCGCTGCCGCTGGCGCTCGACTGGGTCACGGGCAGACGCGCCCGCAGCCCGATCCGATAGCTGTTGCACACGTCGACCAGCTCCGCGTCTTCGTCGAACTCCTCGTCGTCGTCGGGCCCCGGGCAGATGGGACCGATGGTGAGGTCGCCGCCCACGTTGAGCTCGCTGCCGCGATCGACGACGTCGAGATCGGCAAAGGGCGCCGGCTTGACGTCGGGCTTGTCCTCGTCGGCGGGCTCGGGTTCCGGCTCGGGCTCGGGTTCCGGCTCGACGCCACCATCACCACCCCCGCCCCCTGGAGTGGGCGGCACCGGTCGCGGCGGCGGCGGAGGCAAGGGCGTCGGCGGCTCGACCGGAGGATCGGGCAGGTCCGGCAACGGCACGGTGGTCGGCCGCGGCGTTGGTTCGGGATCGGGATCGGGATCGACGGGGACTTCGTCGGGATCGGGACGCGGCTGGGCTCCGACGGCGAGCGACGCGGCGAACACCGCGACGAGCCAGCTGCTCATATCCGGATCTCCAGCTCCCCGTATCCGCGGTCGAGGGTCAGCTCGAGCCGTTGGTCATCCACCACGCCAGGCAGGTCGATGGTGAGTCGGTAGCGCGCGCTGCCGTTGCCGAACACGCGTACCTTGATCTGGACGTCGTCATCGTCGATCGAGCCGCTCCAGCTTCGCTCGGTATCGCCGCTGTCGGCGATCCTCTTTCTGCGGTCGACGAAGGCGTAAAAGCGCTCGATCGTACCTTCGACCGGGCTCATCTTGAGGGTCAGTGAACGGGCCATGGGGGTCTCCTTTGGAGGCCCGTGGAGGATACAACGAAAGCGCCGCATCTCTGCGGCGCCTTCGCTCGTTCACGACCAACCGGGCCGTCAGTCGACGCGAACGACGTCGAGCGCGACCTTGGCCCGGCTCGGCTTTTCGGCCACGCGGATCTCGTAGAGCTGGCCGTCGTCGTCCTCGACGAAGAGCACGTCTCCGGCCGCAATCCGAACCTTCTCGTGGGCGGTGTCCTCGTCGACGAGGTCCGTGGAGGAGACCTTGTTGCTCAGCCCGCGGTCGGAGAAAAAGCCCGGGTTCGAGTAGTCGTAGCCCCGCACGGGGTGGCCCTCGTCGTCGAGGCGGATGTCGTCCTCGCCCACGAAGAACAGCCAGTCCTCGTCGTCCGCCCGCACGTAGTAGAAGTCCGCGTCGCCGACCGTGCTGTTGGTGATGAGGGACGCGAACTCGCGCAGCGCCTCGGGGTTCTGCTCGAGGTTCTCGCGGGTCTGGCTGATGAGCAGCTCGGGATCGACCCCGACGTCGACGTCGGTCAGGCTCATCGCGACGTCGGCCTCGCCCTCGGCCAGCCCACCGTCGTGGAGCCGCACCTGGGCGATCTCCAAGATCAGGTCCCACAGGTACTGGCCCGGCGGCGGATCGCCGAGGTCGTTGAAGGTCTCCATGGTGACCCAGCCGTCTTCCTCGACGCAGGCCACGAAGGCCTCGGTACCCGTGCCCAGCTCGTAGCTGTCGCAGTGCGCCGGGATCTGGGCCGCGACCTCGCGCCCCATCTGCATGATGAGGTGCTCGAACTCGTACTCGGGCAGGTCCCAGGCGGGCGAGTTGCCCTGCCCCGCCGGCTCGCGCGAGGTGCCGCCCGAGATGAACGCGTCGTTCTCGAAGACGGTGAAGGTCAGCTCCTCGACCCGCGGCTCGGGCACGAGGCCCTCGATGTCCATCCAGTCGGGATCGGAGTAGTCGTGGGCCGTCTCGATCTGCGCGCCGATGCTGTTGATGCTCGCCACGCTCACGTTGGTGAGGTCGGTGCCCTTGAAGGGCAGCGCGTTGGCGTTGACCTTGGTGCTCATGACGAACTCGTCGGCGACCACGGTCAGGCCCCGCGCCGCGGACACGAAGCCGGGGTGGAAGATGCCGGTCTCCTGGTTGTCGTAGCGCCCGAAGCGTTCGGCCATGTCCTCGAAGTTGGTGACGACATCGGCCAGCGTCAGCGGGATCGAGTTCTCCGCCACCGGATAGAGCCCATCGGGGTGCTCCTCGTCGGGCAGCCCGCGGCGCCACTGCGCGTTGGGGTGCGAGCCGACCACGTGCCGCAGCATGACCTCGGCCACGATCTCGGGCGGGATGAAATCGTCGGTGACCCCGACGCCCAGTAGGTTGGCCAGCGCCCGCGCGGGCGGAATGCCGACCGAGCCGGACAGCGCGATGAGGTTCTCCAGGCTGGTGCCCTCGAGGTCGGCCGTGTCCGGCGTCATCGTCAGCAGCTCGCGCATGTTCTGCGCGGGCACGCCGAGCTGCTCGACCTCCTCGCTCGGCAGCTCGCGCAGCTGCTCGAGGGAGTTGACCATCAGCGGGGTGATGTCGAGGTCGGCCAGCCACACGTCCTCGAGAATGACGCGGGGCATCCCCTGGAGCTGACTGAGGCTGAGCCGATTGTCGAAGCCCACCACGTCGAGCCGCAGGTAGCGGAGCTCCACGTCGCGGTTTTCTCCCACCGCCACCGGAGCGGCCTGCTCCACCTCGTCGGGCAGCGGGACCGTCTCGTCGCCGCAGCTCAGGGCACAAAGACCGAGGGCGAGGGCGTAGGCGGTCGGGGTCGTTCGTCGTCGCATGTCTTGCACTCTCCTCGGCCTTGCTAGAGGACCACGGGGGCGACCCCGACCTCGATCTCGGTGTCGTCGTCACCCACGTCGAAGCGCGCTCGGAACACGGTGCCGGCGTCGTCCTCGAAGTAGTAGATGCTCTCGCCCGCGGGCAGCGCGAGCTTCTCGTGGGTCATGTCGGCGAGCCCCTCGATCACCGTCAGCGAGGCCTTGTCGGTCAGCGCCGCGTCGTGGAACAGACCCGGGTTTGTGTAGTCGTAGGGCGCGCCCTCGGAGCGGTCTTCGGGGGCGGTGAAGTAGATGTACGCGTTCCCGTCCTCGGCTCGCCGGTAGTAGAAATCGACGGGGTCGTTGTCTTCCTTGAAGTCGCCCAGCAGGAAGTCCGAGATGTCGCTGGCCTGGTCCTGCAGGTAGGGCCGCACCGCTTCGGCCGCTTCGGACCCGGTCAGCCCCACCGGGATGTCCTCGACGGTGAACGCCAGCTGGACCCCCTCGGGGAAGGTGGCGAAGCCGCTGTCGTGCAGTCGGACCTGGGCGACCTCGAGGATCGTCTCCCAGATGTACTGATCCTCGGGCGGGCTGCCGAGGTTGAAGAGCACGTCGTACTGGATCCAGCCCGGCGGGTTGCCGTTCTGACCGATGTGCACCTCGGCCGTGCCGAGCAGGTAGGCCAGCGTGTTGGTCAGCCCCTCGTAGTCGGTGAGCGCCGCGTCGGTGACCAAGTACTCGAAGGTCCACGGGTCGAGCGCCCAGACCGACTGGGCCGAAGACGGCGCGCCCGGGAGGTTGCCGTGGCACGTGGCCGAGCCCGTGCACGAGGGCACGAACAGCGGGTGCTCGCCCAGGGAGAAGCGCATGTCGATGCGCAGATCCTCCACCAGCCCCTCGACGCGGAATTTCTTCTCGTCGTTGAAGTCGAACTCGAGCTCGTCGTTGAAGGTGGGCCCGGTCTGGTCGACCACGACCGACGCGAAGCCCTTGCCCGCGCCTTCCGAGCCGCCGTCGGCATCCACCCCGTCGACGATGCGGAGGTTGGAGTCGGCCAGCGCGACCATGCGGAAGTCGGGGCCGAAGACCTGCCCCTGCACGGGGAAGCTGGGATCGACCACGCCGGGATGGTCGCCCTGCGGCCCGTAGCGCTCGGTGAGCGTAGACAGGTCGGAGAGCGCGTCGGCCAGCGTGAAGTTCAGCCGCCCGCCTTCACCGACGGCGGGATGACTGGCGGCAAAGTTGTCGCGGAAGGACTCGACCAGCGACTGGGTGGTGATCACCGGGTCCGTCCGCGCAATGCTCAGGGCATCGGCGAGAATCTGTCCGTAGTTGTCGAGGATGAAGAACGTCGACAGCGTGTCGGCGAGCTCGGCCAGCCCCTCGCTGGAGGTGCCGGAGACGTCGACGTTGGCCGGCGTCATGGTGAGTAGCCGGACCATGGCGTACTCGGCACTGGTCTGCCACGTGCCGTCCGGGCCCATGAAGGTCTGCCCCAGCGGCGTCAACGTACAGTCGTGACCGGGGTCGGTGTTGTCGAACTGCCACGCGACTCCGCAGGCGTCCCGCACCGCGAGCAACGTGTTGGTCAGCAGCGGCTCCGAGTCGAGCTCGAGCAGCAGCACGTCATCGGCCTGCTCACCGAACAGCTCGGCCACTTCCTCCTTGTTCATCTCGAGGGTCAGCGGGGCGGGGGTCTCCTCGTTGAGACGCAGCTCGATGACTTGCTCGTTGCCGACACCCGGACCCGCCGTTTCGTCGACGCCCTCGTCTCCCGATGTTCCGCCCGTGTCGACGGAACCATCGGTACCGCCAGCCGAACCTCCCCCTGCGCTCGACGAGTTACAACCACTCGCGAGCGCAGCGAGCACACTTGCCGCCATCCGCCACCGCATCGGCCCATCTTCCGAGATTTTCCGGGTAAATTCGAGGCCTAACGCGGGCTTTGGACCCATTGAAGGCGTGATTTCCCGAGCGGCCATCGGCGGCGGTGGCCGCCGTGTGCGGGCCCACGGCTGCGGCGGAGATAGAGCGGCGCGGTGGCCGCGAAGACGATCTCTTTTCGCAGTCCGAACGAGTCCCCTAGTCGTGCTCGCCCATCACCGACTCCATCCACTGCAGGTCCTTGGCCGACACCCGCTGGAACAGCAGCGGCCCCGCGGCGCCCGACTCGAAGAAGCCGAGCAACCGACCGTCGACGACCAGCGGGGACCTCCGAGCCGGTCGTGCGTAGTGATATCCGGCGGGGAGCACGGGCGCCTCGGGATCGAGCTCGGACAGGGCGATGTCGATCGCCGCGAGGTGCTCGTCGCCGTCGTAGAACGTCCCCATGATCTCGGGCCGCGGCTCGAAGTCCTCGGTGAAGTAGAACGCCTCGGCGGCCTGCCCCTCCAACACGCTGAAGCTACGCGTGGCGACTTCGCCCACCGTGCCTTCGGGGACCTCGGGCAGCCACTCCACGATCGTTGCCAGCGCCCCCACGAGATCGGCCTCGCTCGCCAGCAACGGGTGGCTCAGCACGGGCTTCACCGCGGCGTCGGCCTCGAGCGGCTCGTCGAGGTAGATGAGCGCGAGCGAATCCGGTCCAAAGGCGTGGTCCTTGAAGCGCTGGCGATAGGCGGTGCCACGGTGAAGCGCCCCCGAGAACGGGTCCTCCGAGGTGCGCACGCCGACCTCGTACTCATGGATGGTGTTGTCCCCGTTGGTCTGCCCCACGCAGTGGGCATGGGCCAAGACCCACTGCGGCGACAGCAGTGCGGCCCCGCAGCGATAGCGGTAGTTCGCGTCGGGCAGGTTGTCCGCATCAGCCACCAACACCCACGCGAACCAGTCGGTGCCGAGGTCCTCGACGCCCGCTCCGCCCCCACGGACGGCCTCGCTCACCGCTCGACCTTGCGGTCCCTCGACGTCGCACGCCGTGGTGGTGATCAACGTCGACGCGGTACCCAAGACCGCGATGCCCATGGTGAATGCCGATTTCAACATGCTGCCGCTCCCCCCGATTGGAAAATCGCTCGACTCCACCCATTCCATCTGGAGTCGAGCGCGGACCAATCCGTCCCAGACGTGAGTGCCCCCGCGCGCCGACAGTTATTCGAACGCGAACAACTTTTTCGGGCCGGGCTCGAAGTGCCAGCACAACGGCCGCGGAACGGCGATCCAGGCGCGTTCGCTACGGGGCGGGAGGCGGAGGCGGCACGTCCCCGGACTCGGGCGGGGGCGGCGGGGCCGACTCGTCGGTGCTCGGGTCGGTCGGGTCGGCCGCAGGCTCCGACGCCTCCGACTCGTTCGCCTCGTCCTCGACCTCGGGCAGCTCCGACGCCTCGCCCTTCCCGGCACCCGAACCCCGACGACCGAAGCGGACCTTGGCGTGCACCGCCGCCGCCCCGATGAACAGCTTGTAGGTGCCGTTGCCCAGGTCGAAGTCGGAGTCGGTCACCGTACGCGGGATGATCCCCTGGAGCCGTACGTCGCCCAGGATGCTGAGTCGATCGTTGATCGCGAACTCGAGCCCCGCGCCCCCGATGAGCCGATGACCATCGGGCGAAGACATGTCCACGGTGGAGTCGGGCGAGGCCCCGGACTGGTAGCCCAGCGTGCCGGAAACGAGCAGCTTGTCGGTGACCTGACCGCGCACGTTGAGGTCGGTATGCACCGTGTTCACCCAGTTGCGCACCAGATCTTGGGGGACGCTCTCGCCGATGCCGAGCGCGGGCTGAGCCAGGTCGGGCGAGGTCAGGGTGATGTCGACGACGTCGAAGTCCGAGTAGAAGACGTAGGACAGCGAGCCGTCGATCTTGACCTTGGGATGGACCTGGTAGCCCGCTCCAGCCGTGATCCGCTTGGGCAGCGACAGCTCGATCTCCGCATCGCCCCGCACCAGCGGCGGGAACTGGAGCCCCTGCTCGGCGAGGTCTTGGGTGAAGAACTCGTCGTCCATGTCGAGGGTGAAGTCCCCTCGCAGCCGCAGTCGCGAGCCGTGCTGGTAGACCAGCGCCAGGTCGAGCTTGTCGGTGGGACGCAGGGCCACGCCCGCATTGAAGGACACCGAGTGCGAGATCGCGGGGCCGATGTTGGCCTGGCGCGAGAGCAAGTCGAGCTCGCGCACGGTGGAGGGCGCATTGGGCCCGAAGCTGTTGGGCTGGTTGATCGGCGATGCCGCCAAACCGTCGCCAAAGGACTGCACGGCGCCGAAATCCTGGACTTTGCTCAGCTCCATCAGCGAAAAGACGTAGCTGACGCCCGCCCCGATGGAGATGACGTCGTGCAGCTTCAGCCCGGCTGACAGCGTGGTCGAGGCCGAGATCAAGGTGACCGATTGCGCCTGGTAGCGCTGCGCACCATCGTCGGGCAGCGCGAGGATGGCCGCGTAGGGCACGGACACGCCCGCGCCCAGCGTGAGGCGGTCGTTGACCACCGGGATGGCGACGAACGCATCGAACAGCGGCCCGGCCGGCGTCGCGCGAACGGGCTGCGCCAGGCCGCTACGGCTGGGGTCGATGTCCGCGGGATCGATGGGATCGGAAAAGTCGAAGTTGTCCGCGTACTGGTACTGCCCGCGCCGATCTCGTTGGTAGTCGACGACCCCGAAGATCACCCCCAGGCCAACCTCGAGCTCGGTGCGATCGATGTATCCGAGCTGGCCCGGGTTGTGATGCACCGCGGCGGCATCCCGGGTCACGGGCGAGGACTGCCCCGTACCCACGATGGGGGCATCGAAGCCCGACGCAGCCGCGGATTGAGCCACGGAGCCCACGGCGAGCATCGCGGCGACGGGCAAGAGGCGACCGAGGATGGCGCTGTCGCAGGTCACGAGCTGACTCGTATATCACGGCCCTGCGGTACCGGGGTGGGCCGTCCCCGCCCGCGTGCCCCAATAGACGGCAAAGCTGGCGAGCCAATGTCCGCCCGCATAGTGCTCGTCGCTGACCGCGGCCACGGCCGCTCCGGCGTGGCGATCGGCCGCGGCACGCAGCGAAGCCCGGCGAGGGTCGTTCGGAGGCAACCCCTGCTCGATGCCGTCGAGCATCCACGCCCGACTCGAACTCAGGCCATCGAGGTGAACCAGCTTGCCATCGCGTCGGTCGGCGGGAACGGCCAGAGGCAGCCAATTCGCGGAGCCATCGGTGGGGATCGTCGGCAATGCCGCACTGAGCCATCGACCGAATTCCTCGGCGGGGACGATCCGGCGCATGAGATCCGCGGCCCCCAAACATGGGGACAAAAAGTCATGCCCCGAAGGCTCGAGGTGCAGGGCGCAATCGCGATCGTTGCCGTAGAGGCGCAGCGAGTGTTCCTCGATGATCGCGGCCAGACGCGGATCGCCGCCCTCGCTGCGGGCCCAGTCGAGCGCCAGGCCGAAGGCGAACCCGGTTTGGCTGTGCTCGCCGCTGCGGATGGGATGGGACAGCTTGGGGATCCACGCGGCCAAGTGTGCCGCCGCCTCGGCCTCGAGCGGCGCGAGAGCCTGCGACCACGCCTGTGCCTGCGGGTCGTCCCACGCCCGCAGCTCCGCTCCGAGCTGGAGCAACCACGCCAACCCATAGGGGCGCTCGAACCCCGCCCGATCGGCACGCTGCAGGTAGCTCAGCTCGGTCTGCAAGGAAGCCGCGGTCAGGCTTCGATCCAAGGCTGCCCGCGCATCGGCGCTGGTCGAGGCGTCGGGGAATAGCCGAGCCGTGCGCGCCAGCAGCCAGTGTCCGTGCACCGCCGAGTGCCAGTCGAAGCATCCGTAAAAGGCCGGGGTCAGCTCGCGCGGTGACGCCACGTCGTCGGGGCCCGCGAGCACATGGGCAATCTTGTTGGGATAGTCGCGGTGGACACACGAAAGAGCCATGCCCGCGAAGCGCTCCGCTTGGGCCGAGGACAGGGCGACCTCGGAACGCGGAGCGAGCGGCTCGTCGGCTCCGGCCGGCTGCGCCCCGGCCGGAGCGGGCCGTGACGCCATGCACCCGCCCCCCGCTGCGCTCATGCCCAAAATCAGCGCTACGACCCATGCGCTGCCCGTGTGGCTTCGTTCGGATTCAGCGTTCATCCCGGCTCCACCCCGGACCATAGCGCGCTGAGACCACCGACCGAGCGCGAATGGTCCCGCTCGGTATACTCTGCCGCCGTGTCGGTCCTGCGGACCCTGGTTAGCTCTTCGCGAGCCCTGATCACCGGAGCCAAAGAGGTGGCCCGCTTTCGCGAGATCGCGGGGGTGTTCGTCACGCACGGCTTCGGCTGGGTCTTCGCTCAGCTCAAGCTACGTCGCGAGCTCCAGCCCGACCTCGAGGGCTTCGATCGCACGCGGGCGGCCCTGGCCAGTCCCGACACGGGCAAGCGCCTGGTCGCCGCGCTCACCGAGCTGGGCCCCACCTTCGTCAAGCTGGGGCAGATCCTCTCCACGCGCTCCGACCTGCTGCCCGAGAGCATCTACTCCGAGCTCACCAAGCTCCAGGACGACGTCGACACCCTGCCCTTTTCCGACGTCGAGTCGCAGCTGGTCAAGACGCTCGGCGAGGACTACCGCAAGCACTTCGCCAGCCTCGACGAGACCCCGCTGGCCTCGGCCAGCATCGCTCAGGTTCACCGGGCCACGCTCACCGATGGCCAGGAGGTCGTGCTCAAGATCCAGCGGCCGGGGGTCAAGCCCAAGATCGAGAGCGATCTGGGCATCCTCTACGCGATCGCGGGCTGGGCCGAGGAGGCCATCGACGAGGCGCGGGCCATGGACCTGCGCGGGGTCATCACCGACTTCACCAAGTCCATCTCCCAGGAGATCGACTTCAAGATCGAGGCCCGCAACCTCGAGCGCTTCACTCGCAACTTCGTGGACGTGGAGCACGTGGTGTTCCCCAAGGTCTTCGACGAGCTGTCGAGCACCGAGGTCCTGTGCATGGAGTTCATGCCGGGGCGCAAGTTCAGCGAGGTCCTCGACGCGGGCGAGAGCACCGACGAGATCATCCAGCGCTACTTCGACGGCGCCTACAAGATGCTGTTTCACGACGGCTTCTTCCACGGCGACCTGCACCCGGGCAACGTCCTGCGGCTCGAGGACGGCCGCCTCGCCATCATCGACTGCGGCATGGTCGGGCGCCTGTCGCCGATGATGCGCGACAAGCTCATCGACATCCTGTGGGCGGTGATCAACGAGGACCTCGAGGGCGTGGCGCGGTCGTTCTGGGCCCTGTCGGTCCGCCAGGGCCCCGTCGACTACCAGGCCTTCGAGCGGGACGTCGTGGACATCGCCGAGCGCTACATCGTGGGGCTGCCGCTGTCCGAGATCCAGATCGGCACGCTCTTCGCCGAGATCGTGGCCGGGGCCACCCGCCACCAAGTCCGCATGCCCACGGACTTCACCATGATGTTCAAGGCGATCATCACCACCGAGGGCATGGCCAAGGCCATCGCGCCCGACCTCGACCCGGTGGAGATGGCTCGGCCCTACATCGAGGAGATGATCACCCAGCGCTACAGCCCCGACCGGATCAAGCAGCAGGCGCTGGCCGACTTCGGGGTGTTGTCGCGGATGTTCCGCAATCTCCCCAACTCGGTGCCCGACCTCATCGAGGAGATTCGCGGGGGCAAGATCGCCATCGGCGTCGCGCCCAAGACCATCGATACCCTCGAGCAGGGCGCCGACCAGCGGGCGCGCCGCAACGTCCGAGCCGCCCTCACCGTGACGTGTCTGGGCTGCGGCACCTATACGATGGGCCTGGGTCTGCCCGTCTGGGATCTGGTGGGCATCCCCGCTCTGGCCGCCGCGTTCTTCGTGGGCGCGGGCGTGGGTTTGTTCTCGCTGTGGAGATGATCGCGTCGGGGTGACATGACCGAGACGGCCGAGACCAATACCGCGACCCCGCGAGCCTCGGTCCCCGCCAGAGCATCGGCCGACGTCGTCGCGACCGCCCAGACGGTGGGGCGCTTCACCGTGCTGGGTCGAGTGGGCGCAGGCGGGATGGGCCAGGTCTTCGCCGCGTACGACCCCGTGCTCGACCGTCGCGTGGCCCTCAAGCTGCTGCATGCCAACCGCGGCCCCGCCGACCACGACCGCCTCGTTCGCGAAGCCAAGGCCCTGGCCCGGCTCACCCACCCCAACGTGGTCGCGGTCCACGACGTCGGCATCGAAGACGATCGGATCTTCGTGGCGATGGAGTATGTCGACGGGGTCACGCTCAAGGCCTGGGCCCGACAGCAGCCCGGCCGCGATCGCATGAGCGAGGCGCTGGAGCTGCTGCGCCAGGCGGGACGAGGTCTGCAGGCCGCACACGCGCAAGGGCTGGTGCACCGCGACTTCAAGCCGAGCAACGTGCTGGTCGGCACCGACGGCCGGGTCCGCGTCGCCGACTTCGGGCTGGCGCGCTCGCCCCACTCCAAGTCTCAGCGCGAGACCACCCGATCCCACGAGAGCATCCCGAGCCTCGCGGGCGACGACAGCCGGGACTCGACCCCCCAGGACCCCATCGAGCGACCGCTGACCCGAGCCGGAGCGGTGGTCGGCACGCCCCGCTACATGGCGCCCGAGCAGGCCCGCGGCGAGCAGGTCGATGCCAAGAGCGATCAGTTTTCGTTCTGCGTCGCCGCGTGGGAAGTGCTCTTCGAGACCCGCCCCTTTCGCTTCGAGACCACGACGCCCGAAGCCATGGCTTCGCTCAGCGTCGAGCCGACCCACGATGGCGAGATCCAGCTGCCCGGGAACCTCGAGGCGGCTCTGCGCAAGGGCCTGGCGCGCCGTGCCTCCGGCCGCCATCGTTCGATGGAAGCGCTGCTGGCCGCGTTCGACGGGGCGATCGACGAGCGTTCCGGTCGCCCGCCGCAACGCAGCTCCCGAAGAAACGTTGCATCGGGAGCCATCGGACTGCTGCTGGTGGGCGGCTTGGCCTACCAACTCGGCGGCCAGAAGACCGAGGCGCCCCAGTGTACGGGCGCGGCTTCGCAGCTCGCCGAGCTGTGGAACGACGCCAATCGGGAGCAAGTCCGCGCCGCCATCCTCGATACCGGAGTCGGGCACGCGCCGCGCAGCGCCGATGCCGTGGTGCGCGACCTCGATGCCTACGCCGACGCATGGATCGACGGACACACCCGCGCGTGCGAAGCCACCCGAGTGCACGCCGAGCAATCCGAGGCGATGCTCGACCTGCGCATGACCTGCCTGGCCCGCCGACGCCGAGGCCTGCGCTCGGCCGTCAACGCGCTGCGCCGCACCGAGCCCGCCTGGGTCGACGACGCCGTCACGCTGGTGCGCTCCCTCGACTCCGTCGAGACCTGCGCCGACCTGGCCTACGTGCAATCCGAGGTCCCGCTCCCCAGCGACGAGACGACCCGAGCCGAGGTCGATGCCCTCCGGGACGACCTCGCCGAGCTGCGAGCCACCTGGATTCTGGGCCGCGTCGACGAAGCGGTCGACCGCGCGAAGTCCATGGTGGCCCGCGCCCGCGACATCGACTACCCCATCGTGCTGAGCGAGAGCCTCCACCAGCAGGGGCTCATCGAAGACCGCACCCAACGCTTCGAGGATGCCGCCAAGAGCCTCCGCGAGGCGTTCTTCATCGCCGAGCGCAGCGGGGCCGATCGCCGGGCCGCAGCGATCGCGTCCTATGCCTCCTACGTCGTCGGGTATCGGCAGCACGAGCTCGACGAGGGCCTGCTGTGGAACGACCTCGCCAGTGCCGCGTTCGAACGCAGCGGGATCACCAGCACCCGGCTCGAAGCGCGAATCCTCCAGCACCGCGCTCTCGTCTACGAAGCCGCGGGCCGCTACGACCGCGCGTTCGAGCTCCAGGACCGAGGATTGGCCGTGATCGAAGGCGAGTCGCTCCCGCTGGTCGAGTCCAAGATGCTCTCCGGGCGAGCGAGCAACGCGTCCTGGCTCGGCAACACCGCCAGCGCGATCGCGGACCTCGAGCGTGCCCTGACCCTCGAAGAACAGGTCGCCGGCGTCGACCATCCCATGCTCGCCGACGTGGCCTTCAACCTCGCGCTCACCTACGGCTTCGTCGGTCGCATCGACGATGCCCTCGCGCTGCTCGAGCGAGCCCACCGCATCTATCTCGCCAGCGAGGGGGAGTCCGGACGCAACGTGGGCTCGGTGATCGCCGAGTTCGCACGCCTGCACATGCTGCAGGGGCAGTTCGAGCGGGCGAAGGGCGAGCTCGAACGAGCCGCGACGATCTTCGAGGCCACCATCGGCCCCAAGCACCCCGAATACGCGATGCTCCACCATCGCCTGGGCCAGCTGAACGTTCGCCTCGGCGACTACGACCAGGCGATGCCCGGCCTCCAGCGCGCGCTCGCTCTGTTTCGGGAATCGATGGGCGAAGACCACGTCTACACCGCCATCGCATGGAGCGGCGTCGGCGACATGCATCGGCTCCAGGGCGACCTCGACCAGGCCCGCGAGGCATACGAGCGGGCGTTGCCTCCGCTTCGCACCGCCCACGACGAGTACAATACGGCGGTGGTGCTCAACGGGCTCGGGCGACTGAACCTCGAGGAAGGCGCCCTCGATCGCGCCCGCGAGCAGTTCACCGAGGCGCTGAAGTCCCACGAGCAGGCATCGACCGCCGACGGCATCACCGACTCGCTCGATGGTCTCGCCCAGGTGCACGAGCGCGAGGGCGACTTCGCGGAGGCCGTTCGATTGCTCGAGCGAGCGCAGACGCTGGCCAAGACCGAGCTGGTCGTCCTCCCCGTCACCCTCGCCTCGATTCGCTTCTCGCTGGCCCGCAGCAGCTGGCAAGCCACGAAGGACCCTGGCGCTCGCGCCCTCGCCCTGCTGGCCCGCGAGCACTACGCGAGCCTCGGGACCGCCGAAGCGGACGAAGTCGAGGCGATCGATCAATGGCTACGCGAGCTTCCCGAGTCCCTCCCATGAGCGCGGCCATGACCTGCCAGCATGGTGCCGACCACCTCGGGCCTCCCGCTCGGCTCCGCCGGTTGATGGCCACGGCGGCCTTGCTCCTGGGCCTGGGCTGCACGTCCGTGCGCGGCTCCTTGCCCGAGCCCGAGCCGCGCGCCCCGGTCACCGCCTCCGAGACGGGCTGGCTGGCGGGCGCGGCCGAGATCGACATCACCCCTCCCCCCGGCTACGCGATGGGCGGGCACTCTCTCGAAGGCGCGGTGGGGTTCGGCGTGTGGACCCGATTGCGCGCCCAAGCGCTGTACTTCGAGGACACGCGCGGCGTGCCCTTGGTGCTGGTCGCCTGTGACTTGTGGGCCGTGGAAGCGGGCCTGGTCGACCGCGTCGCGCAGCGGCTGCGCGAGCACCCCGGCCTCGAGCACATCGGCCGCGAGCACCTGATCATCGCCGCCACCCACACCCACCACAGCCCGGGCCTGTTCTCCACCGGCCTGGCCTATAGCCGCTACGCCGCCGCCGACAGCGGTCACGATCCCGTGCTCTTCGAGGCGCTGGCCAACCGCCTCGCGACCGCCATTGCCGAGGCCGCCGCGTCGCGCCGCCCCGCTCGGATCCAACACCACACCGTGGCCCTGCCCGCCGTCGCTCGCAACCGCAGCGTGGAGGCCTTCCTGCACGACCCCGAGGCGCCTGCCTTGCTGAGCACCAACGCCGGGCTCCCCGGGTGTCGCGGACAACCCAGCTCGGGCGGCGTCGACCCCTGCCATGCCGTCGAGCCCTTGGTCGAGACCCTGCACGTGGTCGATGCCGCCGACGGGCGCAACATCGCGGTGGCCGGCGTCTTCGCCATGCACCCCACCGCGATGCCCAAGACGACCGAGCTGTATCACGGCGACGCGTTCGGCATCGCCAGCACGCGCGCCCAGACGCAGCTGGCCGACCCCGAGCACGGAGAGCCGGTCGTCGCCCTGTTCAACGGGGCCCAGGGGGACGTCTCGCCCAACTGGGATCCTCAGGGGCGGCCTTCGACCATCGAGCTCGGCCATGCCCTCGGGCGCGCCCTGGTCGACGCCATCGAGACCCCCGGCACCCCAGTGGAGGGTGAGATCGAGGTCGCCTTCGCCTGGCAGACCCTCGCCGGGCAGCGCTTCGAAGACGCCGAAGGGACGCCCCTGCGCACCGCTCGAAGCGCTCGCTCGGGCAAGGGGCAGTTCGGCGGGGCCGAGGATGGCCGCACCTGGCTCTTCGAACGAGGCTGGCGCGAAGGCAAGCGCAACAAGCGACGCCGCAACAACGGCCAGGGCAACAAGCGCGCCCCCTTCCCATGGCCGCTTTCGTGGCTCACGCCCCCGCCGGGCTCGATGCCGAAGGCGGTGCCGCTGTCCGTGGCGTCGCTCGGCCACGTCACGCTGCTCGGACTCCCGGGCGAGTTCAGTACGGTCCTGGGCCAACGCATCGGCACGCGGGTCGGCGCGGGCCTGCCCGACGATCGAGTCGTGGTGCGCCTGGGCCTGGCCGGCGGCTACCTCTCCTACTTCACCACCCCCGAGGAGTACGGCGCCCAGCACTACGAGGGCGCTTCGATGCTCTACGGCGAGCACGCGGGCGTGCTCATCACCGAGCGCCTGGCCGAGCTCGCCGCCTCGCCCCGGGTCGAGCGCCCGCCCGACTTTCGCTACCGACCCGGACCTCGCCGAGACTGGGCGATGGACCGCGGTCGCCAGCGCGCCCTGCTCGAGATCGAGGACCGCATCGCCGTGCAGCTCGACACGGGGCCCCCGCCCGGGCTCCCGCGCTTCTACCTGTGGGACACCGCCCCGCGCTGGCCCAGCGACGATCCCCACGCCCTCACCAGCCCCCGCGTGCGCGTCCAGGCGTGGCACGACGACCAGGGCTGGCAGGACTACGCCCCCGGGGGCATTCCCGTCGACGATCGCACGGGCACCCTGGCCCTGATGCTCACCCACGTGCAGGACGACGCGTGGCGCTGGGGCGTGTGGTGGCTCGAGCCCGGTGCCTCGCCCGGCCAGCCGCTGCGCTTCATCGTGGAGACGGTGGGCGTGGGCACGACCTGCTCGGAGCCCTTTTCCACCGACCAGTGGTTTCGCCCCACCGGGCCGGGCGTGCTCGACGTTCGGCCCTGCGAAGCACCCGCGCAATGAAAAGCGGCGGTGCCCCTCGGGGTCACCGCCGCCTCGTCGGCGCCTCGGCGCCGCGCTTTCGACCCGACTAGATCGGCTCGACCACGCCGCCGAGCAGCTCGGCCATGCGTGAGTCGATGACGTTCGAGGTGCTCGAGTTGAGCGCCGACAGCTCGCCGGAGACGACCTCACCGATGGACCGCACCTCGGCCAGCAGCGAGGTGAACAGCTCCTCCAGCGCCTGCATGTGATCGGCATCGCCGACCTCGGCCACGTGCAGGGTCGCGGGCAACAAGCCCCCGGTGGGGCCGGCCAGGCCGATGCCGTTGCCCAGGTCGATCTCGGGCAGCCCGATCAGGAAGGGCTCGGGCATGGTGGTGAACATCGGCCAGGTCTCGAGGTAGGCGTGCAGCCCATCGAGGCCCCGATCGAGGTCACCTAGGGCGCGAGCGAGGGTCCGGCGCTTGCGATCGACATCGGACTTGGCCCGGCTGGCGGCGCCGCGGCGCGCCACGAGCTGCTCCTTGACGGTCGCGATCTCGGCCTTGATGCGCTTCTTCTCTTCCTCGACGGGATTGGGACGAGGCCGGGGCGGAGGCGCCCCTTCGCCGGCCGGCGGGCGCGGCCGCGGGGTGGCCGGCGCGGGCACGCGAGGGGTGGGCACACGCGGCGTGACGGGCACCCGCGGGTTGATGGGCACCCGCGGGTTGATGGGCACCCGCGGAAGGGGCACGCGCGGCAGCGTGGCCATGGGACGAATCCCCGCCATGTGCTCGAGCGAAGGGCGAACCCGGGAGATCGAGGCCGCATTCGTGAGCGGGCCCGCCGACGCAGCCGCGGTGGTGGTGGTCGTGGTGGTCGTCGTCGTGGTCGACGCGGCCGCGCCACGCCCGATCGATGCCGCGGCGATGCGAGACGCTGCGCCGGAGGTGGCAAAGGACGACAGCGCAGCCGAAGGGCGCGGCGCCCCGAAGCGACCGCCCGCAAAGGCAGCACTGGCTCGAGCCACACCGCGCGGCAGCAACACCCGCCCGGGGCCGGCCAGCGTGGGACGGGGACGTCCGCCGCCGCCACCACTGTTGCCCCGACCAACGGCCGCGAGCTTGTCCTCGAGCTCGGCCAGCCGCTCCTCGCTCTGCTCGACCTGGCGCTCGGCCTGGACGACGGCGGGCAAGGCCACCTCGACGGCATCGCTGGCCGACTGGGCCGCGGCGACGGCATCGGCCAGCTCGTCGAGCCGTGGGGTCACGTCGGCCAGCCACTCGGCGGCCATGGTCTCCTCGGCGAAGCGCACCTCGCCCGCCGTGGCCTCGGCCTCGACCAGCGTACGCAACGTGGTGAGAGCATCGTTGAACAGCGCCTCTTGCAGCTGGATGTCGTCGGCGACTCCGCCGAGGCCCTTGCGCATCATTCGGACCAGCTTGCGCAGCTTGGCCCGCTTCATCGCCCGCGTGTGCGTCGCCAGGGCCTCTTGCAGCCCGCCGATCAGCTTCTCGTCGTTCTTGGACTCGTCGCGCAACGCGACCAGCACGGCACCCAGGGACTCGGCCCCTTCCGCGGTGGCGGTCTCGATGCGCGTGCGCCACTCGGCGGCACGCAGACCGGTGGGGCGCCCGTCGGCACCCGCCGATTGGTCGAGCAGCAGGGTCAGGCTGATCTCGAGGGCCTGGCCGCGAGCCAGCGCGGCGGCGCGCTCCTTGATCGCCTTGCGGAGCTTCCTCCACTCGCGTCGCTCCGAGCCGAAGGCACGCGAGAAGAACCGATGCGACTCCTTGAACTTCTCGAGGTCGGATTTGGCCAGGTTGAGCGCGAGCTGGAGCTCTTCGACGTTGGCATCGACCTCTGCGAGCTCGCCTTGCAGCTCACCGACCTGGCCGTCTTCGAGGGTCAGCCCCTCGACGAGGCCGGACAGCGCCTTGAGGGCGTCTTGGGCGGATGAAATCTCGGAGGCGCTCCGCAGCGCGGAGATGGCTTCGGTGATGCGATCGGACATGGGGCAGACCTTGGGGGCGTCGGGAAAAACGTGAACACACGGAGGACACGTCAGTCGCCCACGGCAACCGCGTCGTCCTCGAACAGCCGAGCAAGGCTAGTCGATTTACGGCCCCATTTGAACTGCATCGACAACGTCGCGGAACTGCGTTGGCCCATCGACCCCGCCTCCGCACGATGATTCATCGCGCGAACCTGCCCCTCACAGACCCCAACTGCCACACGTGGCCCACAACCGACCTGGTGGCCGCTGCCGAGCCCGGCAACCGGCCTCTCAGAACAGGCTGGTCTGCGTGGGCGGGGGCCGGGTGGCTTCGACGGCCTCGATGAGCTGCGGCCCGTCGTTGCGAACATTGCCGACCGCCTTGGACACCGGATGCCGCACCAACGTGCCCGCCACGGCCGGCTGCACCAGCGAGGTGAGCATGTCCAGGTCCTCGCCCATCAGCCACGGCTCGACGCAGTCGGGCTCGAGCACGGCGGGCATGCGGTCGTGGATGCCCCCGATGTCCGACGAAGGATCGGTGGTCACGATGGTCGTATGCAGGCCGTCGTCGTCGGTCGAGACGAGCCCCGCCAACAGCAACAACGAGCCGTCGCCTCGACGAAAGTACCAGGGCTGACGCTGCGGCTTCTCCCACTCGTAAAAACCGAGCAGCGGCACGACGGCTCGACTCCGGCGCAGCAGCGGTGCCCACAGCCCGCTCCGCAGTCGGTCGTCGCGGGCATTGATCGCGATGCCCCCTCGCCGACGCGGCACGCCCCAGCGCGCCACCGACAGCTGCCGTCCCCGCTGTGGGTCGCGACGCAGCACGCCCACGGGGTCGGTCGGGGCCAGGTTGTAACGAGCCGGCAGTGCAGCCACTTCCTCGTCCACGAGCTCGGCCTCGAGCATCTCGACGAGCTCGGCGCCGTCGGGGCGGACTCCTCGACCACACATGCCATGGACCATACCGCATGGGCCCTCTAGGATCCGAGGGTGCCGAGCCGGACGAGCCCCTTCTACGACGAAGACCACGATGCCTTGCGCGACACCGTTCGCCGCTTCGTAGAGCGAGAAGTCACCCCTCACGTCGACGCCTGGGAGCGCGCCAAGGAGTTCCCTCGCGAACTCTACCGCAAGGCGGCCGACGTGGGCCTGCTGGGCCTGGGCTTCCCGGAGGAGTACGGAGGCATGCCCGCCGATCAGTTCGTGCGGGTGCTGGTGACCGAGGAGCTGTGCCGCTGCGGCGCGGGCGGGGTGGTCGCGGGCATGATGAGCCACGGCATCGGCCTGCCCCCCGTGGCCGCGCTGGGCTCCGACGAGCTCAAGGCCGCGGTCATTCCCCCCGTGCTCGCGGGCGAGAAGATCTCCGCGCTCGCCATCACCGAGCCCGGCGGTGGCTCGGACGTCGCCAATCTCCGCACCACCGCCCGCCGCGATGGCGACCACTGGGTGGTCAACGGCAGCAAGACCTTCATCACCTCCGGCATGCGAGCGGACTTCATCACCACCGCCGTGCGCACGGGCGACGCGGGCATGGGCGGTATCTCGCTACTGGTGATCCCCGGCGACGCGCCCGGCCTCGACCGCACCCCCATCGACAAGATGGGCTGGTGGTGCTCGGACACCGCCACCCTGTACTTCGACGACTGCCGGGTGCCCATCGGCAACCTGGTCGGCGTCGAGAACCAGGGCTTTGCCGGCATCATGTCCAACTTCAACGGCGAGCGCCTGGCCATCGCGGCCATGGCCTACGGGTTCTCGGTGGTCTGCTACGACGAGGCGGTCAAGTACGCCCGCCAGCGCGAGACCTTCGGCCGCCCGCTCGTCAAGCGCCAGGTCATCCGCCACAAGCTCGTCGACATGGCCCAGCGCATCGGCGCCACCAAGGCCTATCTCGATGGCATCACCTGGCGCGTCGACCAGGGGCAGTGGCCCATCGCCGAGGTCTGCATGCTCAAGAACCAAGCCACGCAGTGCATGGAGTTTTGTGCCAAGGAAGCGGTGCAGATCCTCGGGGGCGCGGGCTACATCAGCGGGGCCATCGTGGAACGGATCTACCGCGAGACCAAAGTGCTGGCGATCGGCGGCGGAGCCGAAGAGATCATGAAGGACCTCGCGTCGCGCCAGCTGGGTCTGTAGCCCCGGGTACGCGCGCGAGCGCCTGACCGAGTCGCGCGGGGCTCGGCCTTCAGCTTCCGGTCGCCTGCGCCCGCAGGGCTTCGTGGCGCGCACGAAACGGGCTGCCCTCGACCCACTGCGGGCGTCGCTGGTCGTTGGCGAGGGCATGACCGGTGCGGAAGTAGATGGTCACGTCCTGCACGATGCCCGCCATGTCCCAGCTGTCGTCGTACTCGTCGGTCACCTGGTGATAGCGGCCCTGGACGAACTGCACGAAGTCCTCGACGGTCACCGTCTCGACGTCGTTGGGGTCGTGCGAGATGCCCCCCACCGCGAAGATGGCCGGGACCCCGCGCAGCGCAAAGGGATAGTGGTCGGATCGAAAGAACGCCCCCATCTCGGGCGCCGGGTCGGGATAGAGCTTGCGCCCCACCGTCTGCGCCGCCGCGGCCATGTAGTCCTCGAGCTCCGAGCTGCCCAGGGCGACCACCGTCATGCCTTTGGTCGCGCCGAAGGGAAACAGCGCATCCATGTTGATCACCCCCACCGCATCGGCCAACGGCAACACGGGGTGCTCGGCGTACCAGGTCGCGCCCAGCAGGCCCTGCTCTTCGGCGGTGGTCGCCACCAGCACCACCGAGCGCTCGGGCGCCTGCGGCAGCGCGGCATAAGCCTGCGCCAGCTCGAGCAACGCGGCCGTCCCCGTGGCGTTGTCGACCGCCCCGTTGTAGATGGTGTCGCCCTCCCCCGTGCCGCGACCCACGTGATCCCAGTGCGCGGTATAGACGACGTGCTCGTCGGGCCGAGTTCGACCGGGCAGCACCGCGACCACGTTGTGCGAGACGACCGGATTGACCTCGCGCTCGAGCACCACCGACAGCCGCAGCGGCAGCTCGGTGGCCACAAAGTCATCGCGAGTGACGGACGATTGCAGCCGCTGCAGCGTGGCTCGGCCCGTGTCGTCGAGGCCCTGCTCCAGCGTGAGCCGCTGCACCAGGCCCACGATCGGCACCTTCGCCGGGCCCGAGGACTCGGCCAGCTGCTGCTTGGGTCGACGCGCGCCCTGACCGAACACCTCCCATGCGACCGGCGAGTTTTTGCTGTCGTGCAGGATGAGCATCGCCGCCGCCCCGTGCTCGGCCGCCTGCTCGGCCTTGTGCCCCGTGGTGCCGTACAGGGTGAGCGCCCGCCCGTCGAAGAACTCGGGGTCGTCTCGCGAGGGGCCCGGATCGCCGCGCACGACCACGACGACCTTGCCGCGCACGTCCACCCCCGCGTAGTCGTCCCAGCCGTACTCGGGCGCGGTGATGCCATGGCCCACGAACACCACGGCGGCCTCCTTCAGCTCGACGCGGGGGTCGACCGTGGCGCTGCCGACGATGAGGTCGTCGGGGACCGCGAGTGATATCGGCTCGCCCGCGCCTCGGATGGAGGCCCGACTGGTGTCTCGCAGCGTCACCGATCGCAGCGGCACGGGCTGTAGGTAGCTACCCTCGAGCCCCGGCTGAAACCCCGCCTGCGCCAGGTGGGCGGTGAGATACGCGACCGTCTTCGTCTCGCCCGCACTGCCGGGAAAGCGGCCCTCGAAGTCGTCGGAGGCCAGGACCTGGATGTGCTCGCGCAGGTCCTCCGCCTGGATGCTGGCCACCGCTCGCTCTACACCCTGCACCTCCGACGCCGGGCTCTCGCCGTGCCCGGCGGGATGGCAACCGACGACGACGCCGAGACTCAGGGTGAACGAGCCGAGAACACTACGGGTGAGGTCATTCATCATCGTTGCTCCGTGGAGGGGGCGAGAACCCAAGACAAGGCACACAGCACGCCGCGGCCGCGGGCCGGCCTCGGCTTGCGCAGGATGGCCAAGATCGCCTGCAGGTGACGGTTGATCTGCCGCAGGTCCTCGCGGCTGAGCCGAGCTTCGAGACGCAGCGACCACAGGTTGCGCAGCGGGCCACGCACCGCGACCTCCGGGTGCTCGAAGCCCTCGGAAAAGTCGCGCTCCGCCTGCCGCAGCAGCGAGCGCGTGGCTTTGCGCAGAGCCCCCACGTTGTCCGGGTCATCGGGCTCGTAGGCAATGTGCCAGCGCCGATGGGGTACGTCGTACAGCGCCTCGTCGCGACGCGAGGTCCCGCGCGAGCCCGCCTCGACCAGCAGCCCGACCGCGAGTAGCCGCCGTACGTGATAGTAGAGCGCGTCCGCGGGCCTCCCCAGCGACTGCGCCAGATCGGCCACCGACGAGGGCCCCAGTGCTTCCACTCGATCGAGGATGGCCTGGCGCACCGCCGACGTCAGCGCCTCGATCTGCTCGGGCTCCCGGATCCAACGAACCTTGGTCTTTGCCATGGGCGTCGTCATTAATTGAAAAGTTCTACGTAAATTTCAATTGAAACCTTCACGAAAGGCCCCTGGTCCAAGGACCGCGGGGCCTTCTCGCTCCACTCGGCGGTCGCTCGCCCTCAGGCGTCTGCGCAGACGCCCGGCGGAGCGGACACGCAGGCCTCGTCGGGCGGCTCCTCGTAGTACGGGGTGCACGAGGTCCCGGGCAGAAGCGCCGGGCACGGGTCGTCGCCCACCAGCGGGCAGTACGGCGTACAGCACCCCGAGCCCTCGCAGCCGGGGATGACATCGGCTCCGACGCATGCCGAGCCTTCGGGGCACACGTTGATGAACTCGCAGGCGTCGCCGATCATCGTGCCGGGCCGCGTGGCATCGGGGGCACACACGAAGCCCTGCTGTACCGGGTAGCACGCCTCCCCCTCTCCGCAGTCCTGGGCCAGCGGGTCGCAGCTCGGGATGCACAGCAGCAGGCTCGAGCTACCCGAGATCGAGCACTGATCGCAGGAATTGGGGCACACGGGGTCGTCGATGTCGCCAATGCAAAACTCGATGCAGGCGCCCATGTTCGTCTTTTCATCGACGTTCCAGCACATCGAGGTGCCGTCACAGTCGTCGATGCCGCTGAGCGCGTTGCCTTCGACCGAGCACGGCTGCCCCGGGGCGTTGGGGTCCTCGACGATGGGCACACACTTGGTCGCGTTCCACGTCGATCCGCCGTCGTTGGCGAAGGGCATGCACTTGTAGCCCCGCGGGCAATCCTGGTCGATGATCGAGCAGAACTCGGGCAGGTCGGGCACGCCTCCGTCGTCCGTGGTGGGTCCGCTGTCCAGCACCCCGGTGTCTTGGGGTTCCTCGGTGGCGGTGCCGGGCAGCGTGTCGGTGGTACCGGGCGGGGTCGGAGTGCCGGTCGCGGCCTCGGTCCCGGATCCCGCGGTCTCGGCCTGGCTCCCGGCGTCGTCATCGGCCCCGACCTGAGGGCCACACGCCATCGTCAATCCCACGGCCATGGCGGCCGCCCATCTACCGAAGCCATGATTCATGGATCGATCCATAGCACCGATCGGCGTGCATCAGGGCAACAGACACAGCCCCACGGGTGCGGGTGTGCATCCCTGGGCCTCCTCCCACCCCACGGATGTGCAAATCGTGCCAGTGAGCAACGTCGGACATGGGTCCGGCCCTTCGAGCGGGCAATAGGGCATGCAACAGCCTGACGTAGGGCCATCGCAATCGGGCACGCCCTCACCTCCCCAACACACCGAACCGGGGATACAGGCGTTGATGAACCGGCACGGGTCACCGAACGCGCCATCCGGGCTCGGGGCGAAGACCGAGCATGCGAAGACGTTCCCGGATCGGCTCGGGAGGCACGCCTCGCCCGCGAAACAGTCGGGGGCGAGAGGGTCACAGGCCTGGAGACAGACGGATACGACGCTCTCGCCGAAGACCGGACAGTAGTCGCAACGATTGGCACAAAAAGGGTTCGTGTCGTCGCCGATGCAAAACTCGATGCAGTAGCCCGTGCCCGTCTCGCTGGCGCCTCGACACATCGACGTGGCGTCGCAGTCGTCGGTCCAATCCGAGGCGTCTCCGAACACCGAGCACGGCTCGTCCGGCCCCTGAGGTTCGTCGACGACGGGCACACAATGCCGGTCGTTCCACGAGCTGCTGTCATTGGCGTAGGGCAGACACTTTTCACCGGGCGGGCAATCCTGCTCGACCATCGAGCAGGGCCCGGAAGGGCCGGTAGTTCCCGAGCCCTCGTCCGCCCCTCCCGTGGTTCCGGTCGACGCACCACGGGTGGTGGTGGTCTCGGGCTGTTGCCCCGTGGCCGTCAGCGGGGTGACGACCCCCGTGGTGGACGACGACGCACCGGGTTCGCCATTCGTGCCGGTCGGCGCCCCCGGGCCGCAGCCGAAGACGAGCACCGCCATCGCGATGAGCACCCGCCCCAGGTCGGCCTCACTTGCCTTCGCAATCAACGACGTCCTCGAACACACACGCCCCACCGCAGAAGCTCTCGGCCCGACCGTTGCGCAGATACGCATCCATCTGCTCCCGCGCGGCGCCGACCCAGCGCAGCCGCTCGTGGGGGTCTTCGCACAGGCGCTGTGGCTCGTTGGTGGTGGGATCGGGCGGGACGCCGAAGTCGTACTCGACGTACGCCGAGCCCTCGATCGGCCCCGCGCTCGAGTCGAGCCCCCAGACCTCACCGAGCCCGGTATCGAGCTGGGTGGTCCCGATCGCGCGCGCCATCGTCTGCGCCCCCAGAATCGACACCTGGTGGTCGCCCCGTGCCGCCCGCAGCAACACCTGGTGCGCGGGGCTGCCCGGCAGCGTGTCCTCGCGGATGTGTCGCGAGTAGCCCGCGGCCTCGGTCCGATCCCACAGCATCTGCATCAGCCCCTGGAGCATCCAGACGTCTCGCTGGTCGCTGAAGCGCGTCCGCAGGTTCGAGAAGAACCCGTCGAAGTCCTCGGCCCGCGACAGCAGCAGGTTGTAGGGCTGCCCGGTGACCCCCAAGACGCCGCGCTCGACGTCGGTGGTCAACGCCATATAGGTCGCACCGAAGTTCCCGCCCTGCCCGCTGCCGTGATAGTAGGCGCGGCTCGGGTCGA
Organism: Myxococcota bacterium; assembly: GCA_039028615.1. Taxonomy (GTDB): domain Bacteria; phylum Myxococcota_A; class Polyangia; order Nannocystales; family Nannocystaceae; genus Paraliomyxa. Next base: position 271,185 of record JBCCHT010000002.1, read on the forward strand.
CGAAGCGGCCGTAGTCCGCGTCCTGGCTGAAGCCGCCGGTCATCATGCGCATGGCCAGCAGCGAGTTGATCATGCCCTGGTGCTGACGATCGGTGAGCGACGAGAAGTCGTCGAAGCGCCCCTCCTCGGCAATCGCCCCCAGGTAGGGCTGGTCGTCGGTCATCATGCCCAGCATGTCGACGGAAAACAGCACGTAGCCGTAGTCGTTGGCGAAGCTCAAAAGGTGCGCCGCCTCGACCTGGGTGCGGTTGCCCAAAAGCCCATGGCCGTACTGCAACAGCGCCCCCGGGCTCTGATCGCTGACGCTCTGCGGGATGATGATCTCGAAGGGGAACCAGCCCCAGGGCGCCTCGGGATTGGGCAGCGGGTCGCCGTCGGAGTCGAACACCAGGTGGCCTCCCGGGCCGCCCTCGGTGAGGAACAGCGGCACCTCCATCTGCCCGACGAGCCGCACCGCCACGGTGTCGTTCTCCCAGTCCTGGTCGACCACCGTGATGCGGTACTCCGGGCCCTGGCTGCCGACCAACGCCATCGCCGTGTCCCGCATGTCGAGCATCCACGCCGTGTTGTTCTCGCGGCTGGCCGTGGTGAAGTCCCACGCGATCTGCAGGTCGTGGCGGAGCACGTCGCCGGTCTCGAGCAGGTTGAAGATGTTGGTGTACAGCGCCCGTCGCCCTCGCACCGAGGCGTCATTGCTGGGCAGGCCGTCGCGCAGCGCTTCGAAGGCTTCCGAGGGCATCAAGGACTCGCCCTCGTCATCGACCAGGCGCCGAATCGCGACCACGTAGCGACGACCGTCATCGAGCCGAGTGGCGGGGCGAATCAACAAGGTCCGATGGTCGTCGGAGCCCGCGGTGGCATCGAGCTCGACCCAGTGCGGCACCCGCTCGCCCGACTCGGCATCCACCAGGATCGTGGGCGAGTCGAACTCCATCGAACGATCGATGTTGGCGAAGGTCGGGACGTCGCTGTCCCGCAGCGAGCTTTGGGTCAGCCCGGGGAAGTGGGTCATGATGGCCGAGCTGGCCGAGAACCCGTCCGCGCGATTCCAGGGTCCGGGCGAGGGCTTGAGCCCGAAGTAGTCCTCGGGCATCAGGTCCAGACCGAGCTGGAGCCGACGCCCGGTGGCCGTCGATTCGTCGACCACCGTGTAGACATTGGAGGGAAAGGGAAAGCCGCAGTAGCTGGGCGCCAGGGGGTCGCACTCGAGCAGCATCCACTCGGCGACCGACTCCTCGGTGACCTCGAAGACCGGCTCTTGGCAGGCACCGAGCAGGCCGAGGCCGAGCCCGACCGTGAAGCAACGGGACACCAGGGTCTTGGGGGCGGATGTGCGGCGGGCGATCATGACGACGACGCGATCCTCCAACGGAGGACTGAAGGATATCCCGACGAATCGTCGCCTGCCGCTCAGGCATTAAGCGGGCTGACCACAATCACCGCGTAACGGCACCGGACGGTAGTTTCAGGCCCGCTTTTCGCTCCAAAACCAACGTGGCCGCCGACCGAGGGATCGCCTATGCTGATGTACGATGTTGTGGTTTCGGGACCTTGGAAGGACTCCCATGGCGCGGGGAGTCGCGGGCTTGGCGTTGGCGCTCGGATTCGGCTGCGGGGGCGATGACGGCGCTCGAGGCAGCGGAGGCGACGGTACGGGCCTCGCATCCCTCGACGGCACTCCGACCGATGGCGACACCCTCGACGGCACGGCCGACGCCGACCAGAGCGGCGACAAGTTCGACGTCCAGGTCACCGACGCGGGCGTGAGCGGCGATTGCCCGGGCGGCGGCGGAGGCATGGACGACGAGGTCGAGTTCAGCCTCATCTGGATCGCCAACTCCCCCGAGGGCACCGTCTCCAAGATCGACACCATCACCGGGGTCGAGCTCGCGCGCTACTACACCGGCCCGTCCAACGGCGGCGACGATCCCTCGCGCACCTCGGTCAACCTCGCGGGCGATGTCGCGGTCACCAACCGCTCCGGCGGCATCACCAAAATCGCCGCCCGCGATGGCGACTGCGTCGACGCCAACGGCAACGGCACCATCGAGACCTCCACCGGCCCCACCGACGTGCTGCCCTTCGGGCAAGACGAGTGCGTGCTGTGGAACCTCGGCCTGCCCAATGGCGGCAGCAACACCCAGGGCCCCCGCCCCACCGCGTGGGACGCGGGCGCGAGCAACAACCCCTGCGCCGCCGACAGCTTCCGCGTGTGGGTCGGCTACTACGACATCGCCGTCAACCAGGGTCACTTCTATCGCCTGTCGGGCAGCGACGGCACCATCCTCGACGAGGTCGTCACCCCCAACTGGTCCATCGACATGAGCGCCAGCTACGGCCCCTACGGCGGTGCGGTGGACAGCGGCGGTCACCTCTGGACGACCGGCCTGCGCGGGCCCCTGGTGCGCATCGACGGCACCACCCTCGAGGTTCAGCAGTGGGAGCTGCCGGCCGATACCGCCGCCTACGGCATGACCCTCGACGCCGACGGTCACGCCTGGACCGCGGGTCTCAACGGCGAGCTCGCCCACTTCGATCCCGACACCGAGCTGTTCGAGGTCTTCAGCCTCGGCAGCAACTCGCTGCGCGGCCTACAGATCGATCGCGAGGGCACGCTGTGGGCGGCCGTCAACGGCAACTGCGGCATCGCCCAGTTCGACGTGGCCACCCGCACCATCGTCAATCCGCTCATTCCGCTGCCCGGCTGCATCACCCCGGTGGGCGTGAGCATCGATGTGGACGGCAACGTCTGGGTCCCGGACCAAGGCGCGAATCTGGCCTTCAAGGTCAACCCGGTCACCTACGACGCGCAGGTCACCCCCGGCCTCGTCGCGCCCTACACCTACTCCGACATGACCGGAGCGGGGCTGGGGCTCGTGTTCAACCCGCCCGCGGGTTGACCGGAACAGAACCGACCGGAGCGGCCCGCGGGCTCGCGTCCCGATTGGAACGCGGGCCCGTCGAGCGTCAAACCGCCTCGTTTGCATGCGTAAGAATGAAGCCGAGAGCACGAGCGTGCGTCCCGGTCCACGATATGAATGCACGAGATGGTTTGAACAATATCGGGCTCGCGCTCGCGGCATGGAGCGTCATTGCGGCGACTCTGGCTTCCTGTACCGATCGACCCGCCGTCATCGAGGCGGGCACGGGAACGGGGGACGAGAGCACCAGCGACGGCTCCCCCTCAATCGACACGACCACGACTGCGATGTCGACCACGACGTCGAGCACCAGCGAGGGCCTCGACGAGAGCACGACGGGTAGCCCCCCGGATCTGGGGGACGACTCGGCGGGCCAGGAATGCGGCGTCGACTTTTCCTGCCCCGCCATCGATCTGCTGCTGGTGATCGACAACTCCGGCACGATGGGTGAGGAGCAGCTCAACCTCGCGCGGAGTTTTGCGACGCTCCTGGACGAGCTCGAATCGTTCGAGGACGCCGAAGGCGGCCTCGTGCGGCCCAACGTCAACGTCATGGTGACGACGACCGACATGGGTCACCCCTCGTGCACGGCCTTTCAGCACCCTTCGTACACCCCTCGGGAGGGCGCCCCCGTGTACACCGGCTGCAATGCTCGCATCGGCGACTTCGTCGGCCTCGACCCCTCGAACCCAATGATCATCGAAGAGGCGTGCACGGAGAACTGCCCCGCCGACGTCGCCCCCACCGGTCATTTTATCAACTTCCATGCCGAGGGGAGCAACGTGCCGAACGATGATGTCGGCGTGGCGCTCGCGTGCATCGGCCCCCAGGGCATCAACGGCTGCGGCTACGAAGCACCGCTCGAGGCCATGCTCCAGGCCCTCGACCCCCAAGCATGCTGGAACGACCCCGACGTCTCCGGCTGTAGCGACGACCCCGAGTGGGCCGACACCGAAGTCGGCTTCCTGCGCGACGATGCGACGCTGGCCGTGATCCTGGTGACCGACGAGCTGGACTGCTCGGTCCAGGTCCCCGAGGGTTACTCGTTCTTCACTGACATCGAAAACTCCGTCTTCTGGAACATCAACCCGCAGACCGAGGTCCCGCAGACGACGTCGGCCGTCTGCTACAACGCAGGCGTCAGCTGCGTCGACGAGGACGGCGACGGGCTCTACGAGGGCTGCACCTCCGTCGATAACGAAGTGCTCCATCCCCCCGAGCGCTACAGCGCCTATTTCCAGGCACTCGTCGACGGCGGAAAAGACGTGGTGATGCTCGGGCTGCTCGGGGTGCCCACCGTCGTTCACGACACCGAGCCTCCGTTCGGCCCCCTCGAAGGAGGCGTGGCCAGCCTCCTGTACCGCGCGTGGATCGACTTTCCCTTCCCCGCCGGCGACATCCTGCCCAGCGAGTGGGACGCGGGTCGGCGCGCCGCCGACAAGATCTTCGAGTTCGGCGACCTGGGTCCGGGGTGCACCGGAACGGACAAGGTGGGAAGGTTCACCGGGCAAGCACTGCCCCCGGTCCGCATTCGCGAAGTCTGCGAGAGCCTCGACGTCGTCGAAGCGGACGGGAGCACGAGCCCTCGCTGCTGCATCGAGTCGATCTGCGACGACGGCTTCGACCCGGCGATGCGCTGCCTGACCGGCATGCTCGGCCAGGTCGTCGACTGACGTCAGGGCGGCGAGGCCCTCAGCCGCACATCGTGGCCGCTCGCGGTGCGGTACACGGGCTCCGCAGCGTCGGCGTCGACCCGGTGCATTTGGTTTCGACGCACGCGCGCCCCTCGATACACCTCCGGGGGACCAAAGCCCGACTCGGAGTGAACGCGTGCGAGCGCCAGGCTGCCGTCGGGCAGCGACACGAAGACCTGACAACACGCCAGCTCCTGGCAACGAGGGTCGAAGGTGACCCATGCCCGCACGCCCTGCGGAATCGACTCGACGTGCCACACCATGCCCAACGTGCGCGGCGTGGTGACCTCGGTCAGTGTCGAGTACGCGCTGGTTTCGACCAACCATTCGTCGTCATCGTCGTCCACCTGGTCGACGTAGAGCACCGACAACCGACGGTCGAGTCGTACGCGAATGCGATGAAGGTCGCGCTCGTGCCCGGCCACGTGCAGCAACTCCTCGGCAGGCTGCGGCGCCGCGTGAGAACAAGCGAAGGTGCCGAGCATGGTGAAGAGGATCAGCGTCGACCCCAGCCGCACCGCCTCGTGTTTCGTCCTCCGCGTCTGCATCGATCCAGGGGATGCCCGCGACCGTGAATTTCCATTCACGTGCCGTGGGGGCCATGCACGAGTCAGCTCACGCTCGTGTTCATCGGTCCCACCCACCACCGTGCATAAAGGAGATCTTCGGCTTCGATCACCGGTCGACGGGTGGGTTCCGTCGGTCGGAGGCCACGCGCCGGATCAACCTCGACCGCTCGCAGTCCCGCTCACGTGTCCGCAACTGGCCCTAGTTTTCCGCCACGGCGCATCAACGCCGGTTTGCTGCGCGCTTGAACAGGTAGGTACCACTCGTTCCGAAAATGAGGGCTCCCCCTAGGGCGGCCAGCGCGCAAGGCAGGAGTGCAGCACCTACACTGGGGTTGCGCATATCGGTAGCCCCGCGCTCGGTCTTCCTCGCGTGTTCGAGCCATGACATGTTCCCGTCCGCAGACCAAGGACAGCACGCACCGTCATGGCCGTTCACACTGCGCCAAGGGGTCTCGACCTCCCGATCAAGGGCGCGCCCAATCAACAAATCGTAGAGACAATCAACGTTCGACGTGTCGCCGTGATGGCTGCCGACTATCCCGGCATGCGACCGAAGATGCTCTGCAAGGTCGGTGACCGCGTCAAGCGGGGCCAACCACTCTTCGAAGATCGTAAAGCCGCCGGGGTCCTGTACACCGCGCCGGGTGCCGGACAGATCGTCGGCATCAATCGCGGTGAGTACCGGGCACTGCAGTCGGTGGTCATCGAGCTGACCGACAGCGAAGCTGCCGGCGAGCCGACCGACGACGACTTCGCCACGTTCTCGAGCTACGAGGGCAAGGCGATCGACAAGCTCGAGGCTTCGGAGATCGCAGCGCTGCTCACCGAGAGTGGAATGCGGACTGCGTTCCGGCAGCGTCCGTTCGACCGCGTCCCCTCGACCGAGGCAGCGCGTCCGAACGCGATGTTCGTCACCGCGACCGACTCCAACCCGCTCGCCCTCGACCCCGCCCTGGCGCTCGCCGACGAAGACACGGCAAGTGCCTTTGAAGCGGGCCTAAAGGTCGTTGCGCGGCTTTGCGAGGGCAAAACCTTCGTATGTAAAAGGATGGGCGCGGACATTCCGACCGGCAGCGCTTCGGTGCAGGTCGAAGAGTTCGACGGCCCGCATCCGTCGGGCACCGTCGGCTTCCACATCCACACGCTCTACCCGGTCAGCCGTCAGCGGTCCGCCTGGCATCTCAACTACCAGGACGTGATTTCGATCGGCCGGCTGTTCACCACCGGTCGACTCGACGTCACCCGCATGGTGTCCCTCGCTGGGCCGGGCATCCGAACCCCGGGCCTCGTTCGGACCCGCGTCGGCGCGGAGATCGACGGCCTGCTTCGACCCAAGGAACTCCTCAACTGGGAGAGCCGCGTGGTGTCGGGCTCGGTGTTGTGGGGTCGCATCGCGATGGGCGAGGAGCACGGCTACCTCGGTCGCTATCACCTGCAAATCACCGCGCTCGAAGAGGGCCGCAAGCGAGAGTTCCTCGGTTGGCTCAAGCCCGGCTTCGACATGTTCTCCATTACGCGAGCCTTCGCGTCGTGGCTGGCGCCGGACCAGAAGTACGACTTCGACACCAACCTCAACGGCTCGCCGCGCGCCATGGTCCCCATCGGGATGTTCGAGGAGATCTTCCCCTTCGACATTTTCCCGACGTTCTTGCTGCGCGCCATCCTCATGCGCGACCTCAGCCGGGCCGAAGAGCTCGGCGTGCTCGAGCTCGCCGAGGAAGACCTGGCCCTGTGCACCTACGTCGCACCGGGCAAGCACGACTTTGGTGCCGCACTCCGCGCAAACCTGGACGAGATCTGGAAGGAAGGGTAGTTCGCCGTGCAATTTCTGAGAGACAAGCTCGACGAGGTCGGCAAGCAGTTCGAAAAGGGGGGCAAGCTCGAGTGGCTCTACCCCTTCTACGAAGCCAACGACACCATCCTGTTCAACCCGGGAGACGTCACCAAGGGCACGACCCACGTCCGTGACGCGATGAACCTCAAGCGCATGATGATCACGGTCGTCGTGGCGCTGCTGCCCATCGTGCTGTGGTCGATGTTCAACACCGGCTACCAAGCTTCGCTCGCGGTGGAGCAAGGGGCGACCGCCTATAACGGTTGGCAGGTCGACCTGTGGCAGTGGGTGGGCTTCGAGTTCGACTCGGGCTCGGTCATCGGCAACCTGACGCTGGGTGCGCTGTTCTTCCTCCCCGTGTTCATCATGGTGGGGGTGGTCGGCGGCCACATCGAGGTCGCCTTCGCACTCATCCGCAAACACGAGATCAACGAGGGCTTCCTCGTCACCTGGTTCCTGTTCGCGCTGACGCTGCCGCCCACCATCCCGCTATGGCAGGTCGCGCTGGGCATCTCGTTTGGTGTGATCTTCGGTAAGGAGGTCTTCGGCGGCACGGGGATGAACATCTTCAACCCGGCGCTCACTGCCCGGGCGTTCCTGTTCTTCGCCTACCCGGCGCAGATCTCGGGCGACCAGGTGTGGACGGCCGCTCAGAGCACGGGCGCGGTGGACGGCTGGTCCGGCGCCACCTGGCTCGGCCGCGTCGCCGCCGACGGCGTCGGCGTCCTCGATGCCGACCCCAACCTGTGGCTCAAGTCCTTCTTCGGGCTCGTCCCCGGTTCGATGGGCGAGACCTCGACCTTCCTGTGCCTGGTGGGGGCCGCAATCCTCATCCTCACGAAGGTCGGTTCCTGGCGAACGATGGCTGGCGTCGTGCTCGGCACCGCCGTCATGACCCTGACCCTCAACGCCATCGGCTCGGACACCAACCCGATGTTCGCGCTGCCCTTCGAGTGGCACGTGGTCCTCGGCGGCTGGGCCTTCGGCATGGTCTTCATGGCCACCGACCCGGTCTCGTCCGCCTTCACGGACTTCGGCAAGCTCCTCTACGGCTTCGGCATCGGCGTCATGGTGGTCCTCGTCCGGATCGTCAACCCGGCGTACCCGGAAGGCATGATGCTCGCCATTCTGTTCATGAACATGTTCGCTCCCCTGGTCGACCACTTCGTCGTCCAGGCCAACGTCAAGCGCAGGAAGGCTCGGTATGGCCTCAAATAGCACCAGCTACATCCTCGGCTTCTCCGCCGCGGTGTGCCTGGCGTGCTCGGTGTTCGTCGCCGGCTCGGCGGTGATCCTCAAGGATCGACAAGAGCTCAACGAGCTCGTCGCCAAGCGCACCCAGGTCCTCGAGGTCGCGGGACTCGTCCAACCCGAAGAAAAGGGCAAGCTCTCCGCCGACGTCGTCGCCGACCGCTTCGAGGCCGTCGTGCCCATCCTGGTCTCGCTCGAGACCGGCGACGTGCTTCCCAAGGCGGAGGGCAAGGAAAACGCCTTCACCTTCGAGGGCCAGACCCTCGATGCCGGAACCTACGACCAGAAGGCCGCCTCCAAGGACGACTCGCTGGGCAAGGAGGCTCCGGCCAACGATGCCAAGGTCCTGCGGCTGCCCAAGGTCGGGCTCGTCTACCAGGTGATGGAAAACGGCAAGCTGACCAAGCTCATCTTGCCGGTCGAGGGCTACGGACTTTGGGGAACGCTCTACGGCTTCCTCGCGCTCGAGCCGGACACACAGACCATCGCCGGGCTGACCTTCTACGCCCACAAAGAGACTCCGGGTCTCGGCGGTGAGGTCGACAATCCCGCCTGGAAGGCGCTGTGGAAGGGTCGCAAGGCCTTCGACGACGAGTGGGAACCCACCATCGAGGTCATCAAGGGCCCGGCCGGCCCTGCCGACCAGGCGCCCTACTCGGTCGACGGCCTCTCCGGTGCCACCCTCACCTCGCGCGGCGTGACCAACCTGCTGCGCTTCTGGCTGGGTGACGACGGCTACGGGCCCTACCTCAGCAAGTTCCGCGAGAAGGGAGCAGCATAACGATGGCGAAGAATCGCGAGTTTTTGCTCGATCCTCTGATCAACTCCAACCCGATCGCGGTGCAGGTGCTGGGCGTCTGCTCGGCGCTGGCGGTGACCGGCAAGGTCGAGACCGCGCTGGTGATGTCGGTCGCCCTGACCGTGGTCACCGGGCTGTCGAACTTCTTCGTCAGCCTGCTGCGCAACCACATCCCGGCCAGCGTCCGCATCATCGTCCAGCTGACGATCATCGCCTCGTTGGTCATCGTGACCGACCAGGTACTGCGGGCGTTCCTGTACGAGACCAGCCAGCAGCTGTCGGTCTACGTCGGGCTCATCATCACCAACTGCATCGTCATGGGCCGAGCCGAGGCCTTCGCGATGCAGAACCCGCCCTTGGCGAGCCTCATCGACGGCATCGGCAACGGCCTCGGCTACAGCATGATCCTCGTCGGCGTCGGTGTGGTCCGGGAAATCTTCGGCACCGGCAAGGTGCTCGGCATCTCGGTGATGACGCTTCAGAGCGAGGGTGGCTGGTACAACCCGAACGGCCTGATGGTCCTGCCTCCAGCCGCTTTCTTCTTGATCGGCTTGGGCATCTGGATCATGCGAACGATGCGTCCCGCGCTCGTGGAGGAGGATTAGACCGATGCTCGAGAACTACATCAGCCTCCTGACGAAGTCCGTCTTCGTCGAGAACATGGCCCTGGCGTACTTCCTGGGCATGTGTTCGTTCCTCGCCGTCTCCAAGAAGGTGAACACCGCCATCGGCCTCGGCGCGGCGGTCATCTTCGTGTTGGCGGTGACCTGCCCGCTCAACAACCTCATCTACAACGGGCTGCTCCGCGAGGACGCAATCATCCCCGGGGTGGACCTGAGCTTCTTGAGCTTCCTGACCTTCATCGGGACCATCGCCGCGGCGGTGCAGCTGGTGGAGATGGCGCTCGAACGCTACGCCCCCGCCCTCCACGGGGCGCTGGGTGTGTTCCTCCCGCTCATCGCGGTCAACTGCGCCATCCTCGGCGCCAGCTTGTTCATGATGGAGCGCGAGTACGACTTCGGTGAGAGCTGCGTCTTCGGCTTCGGCTCGGGACTGGGCTTCGCCCTCGCCATCGTCGCCCTGGCGGCGATTCGCGAGAAGATGCGCTACTCCAACGTCCCGCCCGGCCTCCGCGGCCTGGGCATCACCTTCATCGTCACGGGCCTGATGGCCATCGCCTTCATGGCCTTCGCGGGAATCTCGCTGTGAACGTGCTCATCGCAGATACCATCGGAGCGGGACAGGTCGCCGGCATCGCCGTCGGCATGTTCACCGTCGTCATCTTGGCGCTCGTCGCCATCTTGGTCATGGCCCGCCGCAAGCTGGTCAACACCGCCGACGTCAAGATCCTCGTCAACGACGACGAGTCGAAGGCGATGACGGTCCCGGCCGGGTCGACCCTGCTCAACACCCTCGCCGACCAGAAGATCTTCATCCCCTCCGCCTGCGGCGGCATGGGCAGCTGCGGCGTGTGCAAGGTGCACGTCAAAGACGGCGGCGGAGCCATGCTCCCCACCGAGGAGGGCTGGATCTCCCGCGGTGAGGCTCGCGAAGGCTGTCGCCTGGCCTGCCAGGTGAAGGTCAAGCAGGACATGAAGATCGAGGTCGAGCCCGAGGTCTTCAGCGTCCGCAAGTGGAAGTGCAAGGTCCGCTCGAACGAGAACGTGGCCACCTTCATCAAGGAGCTCATCCTCGAGCTTCCCGAGGGCGAAGCCGTCCCGTTCCGCGCGGGCGGCTACATCCAGATCGAGTGCCCCCCCCACGTCGCGCACTACAAGGACTTCGACATCCAAGAGGAGTACCGCGGCGACTGGGACAAGTACGACATGTGGCGCTTCACCTCGAAGGTCGAGGAAGACGTCACCCGCGCGTACTCGATGGCGAACTACCCGGACGAGGCGGGCATCATCATGCTCAACGTCCGTGTTGCTTCGCCGCCGCCGCGCAAGCCCGACGTCCCGCCCGGCCAGATGTCCTCGTACATCTTCAACCTCAAGCCGGGTGACGAGGTCACCATCTCGGGCCCCTACGGCGAGTTCTACGCCCGGGAGACCGAGGCGGAGATGGTCTTCATCGGTGGTGGTGCCGGCATGGCGCCCATGCGCTCGCACATCTTCGACTTGTTCCGCCGCCTGTCGACCAAGCGCAAGGTGTCCTTCTGGTACGGCGCGCGGTCGCTCCGCGAGGCCTTCTACCAGGACCACTTCGACAAGATCGCCGAAGAGAACCCGAACTTCACCTGGCACCTGGCGCTGTCGGAGCCGCTCCCCGAGGACAACTGGGAGGGCTACACCGGCTTCATCCACCAGGTGGTGATGGACAACTACCTCAAGGACCACGAGGCGCCCGAGGAGATCGAGTTCTACATCTGCGGTCCCCCCATGATGAACGACGCCGTCATCAAGATGGCGCTGGAGCTCGGCGTCGAGCCCGAGAACGTCATGTTCGACGACTTCGGTGGCTGACTCGAGCCCCACCTCCGCGACACCGCGAGCGACCACCCGCAGGGCGTGGTTTCTCGCGGTGTTCGGCGTTTTGGCCGTCGTCGGGTTCATCGCCTGGTCGCGCGCCAACGTCCCGCAGCCCCCCGCCGACCGCCTGGTCTTCGAGGGGGGCACGATGGGCACCACCTATCGGGTGGTCGTCCGCGGGGTCGACCCCTCGCGCCGCGAAAAACTCGGCGCGACCATCGAGTCCGAGCTCGAGGCGGTGAACGCCTCGATGTCGACCTACAAGGACGACTCCGAGCTCTCGCAGCTCAACCGCAGCCCGGTCGGCGAGGCCTTCTCCGTCTCGCCCGAGCTCGAGGAGGTGGTGGCCCTGGCCGAGCAGGTCTCGGAGGCCAGCGACGGGGCCTTCGACGTCACCGTGGGCGCCCTGGTCGACGCCTGGGGCTTCGGGCCGACCCGCGACGAGAGTGCCCCCAGCGACGACGAGATCGCCCGGCTCCGCGCGCAGATCGGCTGGCGACGGGTGCAGCGAAGCCCGGGCACGATGACGCGCACCACCGAGCTTCTGCGGGTCGACCTGTCCGCCATCGCCAAGGGCTACGGCGTCGACCGGGTGGCGGCCGCGCTGCGGGCGGCCGGCGTCGAGCACTTCATGGTCGAGGTGGGCGGAGAAATCCGTACCGCAGGCGAGCGCCAGGCCAACGAGGCGTGGCGTATCGGCATCGAGGAACCCCACGCCGATCCCGCCAAACGCAGCCTGCACCGCGTGGTCCAGCTCGACGACGCCGCCATGGCGACCTCCGGGGACTATCGGAACTACCGCGAGGTCGACGGTCGTCGGGTTTCGCACACGCTGGACCCGCGCAACGGCCGGCCCATCGAACATCGTCTCGCCTCCGTCTCCGTCATCGCGGATCAGGCGGCGCTGGCCGACGCCTGGGCTACTGCCCTCAATGTGCTCGGTCCCGACGCCGGCCTGGCCCTGGCCCAGCGCCAGGGGCTGGCGGTGTACATGATCATTCGTGAGAACAATGGCTTCGAGACCCGGGCGACACCGGACTTCGAGCGTCATATACTCCCGCCATGACGACGATCCTGCTCACCATCGGCATCGTGGCGACGCTCATGGGTGGCATGGCGATCGGCGTGCTGCTGTCGAACAAGCCCTTGCAGGGCTCCTGTGGCGGTATCGGTCCCGACTGCGCTTGCGACGAGGCCGGCATTCCGCGGCGCTGCGAGAAGCCGCCCGGGCCCTCGCTCGTCGGCATGAACCTCAACCGTCGCTAGCGGCGACACGACGGTCGAGCCGTCGGTCGTGTCGTGAACTCGACCGCCTGCTAGCGTGGTGCGGGTGGAGCCCCTGCCCTCGGTCACGCTCGGCGATCGGACCCTGTTCCCCGCCCTCGACTCGCGCGCTTACCTGAACCACGCCGCCATCTCGCCCCCCTCGTCGCGGGTGCAGGCGGCGGTGGCCACCCTCGTGGACGACTACGCCGCCAAGGGCCTAGGCGCGCTCCACCGCTGGCTGGACCAGCGCGAGGGCCTACGAGACAAGCTCGCCACCCTGGTCGGCAGCAGCCCCGACGAGCTCGGCTACGTCGCCAACACCACCGCCGGGGTCCGGGCCATGGCGCTGTGCATCCCCTGGCAGGCGCGTGACCGGGTCGTGCTGCTCAACGGCGAGTTCCCGGCCAACGTCACCCCCTGGCAGCAAGCCGCGCAACAGCACGACCTGCGGCTCACCTGGCTCGAGACGGAAGACTTCCGGGGGAGCTCGGGCACCGGTCTGCAGCGCCTCGAGCAGGAGCTGGCCGCCGGGGTGCGCCTCGTCGCCGTGTCTGCGGTTCAGTTCCAGACCGGCCTCCGCATGCCCCTGCGTGAGATCGGCGAGCTGTGCCGCCGCTACGGCGCGGAGCTGTTCGTCGACGCCATCCAGGCCTGCGGCGCGGTGCCCATCGACGTCGAGGCCAACAACATCGACTACCTGTCCTGCGGCAGCCACAAGTGGCTCATGGGGCTCGAGGGCGTGGCCTTCCTGTACATCCGTCGGTCCGCTGCGCAACACCTGCGCCCCGTCGTCGCCGGGTGGCTCAGCCACGAGGATGGCCTGCGGTTCTTGTTCGAGGGCAAGGGACACCTTCGCTACGACCGACCGATCCGACGCCGCGCCGATCTGGTCGAGGGCGGGGCTGCGCCCGGAGCTCTGCTCGCCGCCCTCGAAGCGGGCCTCGACCCCATCGCCACCCTGGGCGTGTCCAACGTGTTCGAACACCTGCAGGGCTATCTCGAGCCGCTGGAGCGAGGTCTGGTCGAGCGGGGCTTCACCAGCCTGCGCAGCCCCGTCGCCGGCCAGCGCTCGGGCATCCTGTCGGTCGATCCGCCCGCGGACATCGACCTGTTGGCGCTCAGCCCCGCTCTCGGCGAGCGTCGCATCCACGTGTCGACCCCCGACGGGCGCCTCCGCTTCGCCCCGCACTGGCCCAACGGGCACCACGAGGTCCCCGTGGTGCTCGACGCCGTCGACGACGTCATGTCCGAGCTACGGCGCGCCCTATAGCGGCTCGAGGCAGCGGTGGCCGAGCATCTCTTTGCGCTCGATCCACGCTTCCATCACCTCGCGCACCCGCTCCATCAGCAAGGGAATCTGCTCGTCCGTCAGCCCCTCGGTCTCGATCTGCGGCGCGATGTAGACCTCGATGGGGCTCGGCCGAATGGTGAACGATCCCTTGGGCAGCAGCCTCGATGCGCCCCGCGACATCACGGGCACGATGGGCAAGCCAGCGTCACGCGCCGCCCGGAACACGCCCGTCTTCAGCTTGCCCAGGTGAGCGTCGAGCGTGCGGTGGCCCTCGGGGAACGCCAGCACCGAGATGCCCCGTGAAGCTCGCTCACGGAAGGCTTCGGCGATCCGTCGGAAGCGGCTGGCGCCCTTGCGCACCGGGATGGCGTTGCTGATCCGCAGGAGCCACCCGTAGCCCGGCACGTTGAGATGCGACGCGTTCTCCAGCCCGCATAGCGGCACGCGAATCGAGCCGATGGCGATGTTGGCATCGAGCATCGTCACGTGGTTTTGCGTGTACACGGAGACCCGGCTGGGGTCGTACTTCTCGTCTCGGATCACCCGAAGCGGCGAGAACATCAGGTACAGCGGCCACGCACACTTGTCGTGGAAGACCTTGTGCTGGAACTTCTCGAAGGGAACGAACAGCACGATCGGCAACGAGATGATGGCGATGATCATCATCGTGCCCAAGGTCGAAAGCCAAGCGACCAGGGACCACGGGAACCACAGCACGCTTCCCAGCAGGCTTCGGGCGGGATTGGCCATGGCGGGATGATGCCCCACCCGTGCCTTGGGCGGGGACCTTCCCGCGTGAGCGGACCGGGTGCAATCGCGTGCGCAGCCCGAGCTCGTGCTCAGGGCAAGACTAGATCCGCCGCGACGGGGAAGTGATCGGACGCCACTTCGGAGACTTCACACTGGAGCGGATCGCCGGCCTTGCTCATCCAGCCGCCGCGCGGCGCATCGTCGACCCCGTTGTCCCGACAGGCGTTGTAGACCTCGGCCACCTGGAGCTGCGGACCCGCGAGCAGCACGTAGTCCAGGCGCACGAGATCGGCCCAGGTCTCGTCCCGAGCGCTGTCCTCCTGCGTCGCGTCGACCCGGGAAAACCCGAGGTCCGCGAAGGTCTCGAAGGGCTGGTACAGCAGCGGGAACTCGATGTCCGAGCCGACCTCGTACGAGTCGGGCAGACCGGGCGGAATGGACTCGAACACCGAGCCCAGCGCGGGGTCGTCGATGCTCTCGTTGAGGTCCCCGAGGATGACCATCGGGTCGCCGGGATACTCCGCTTGGTACAGCGCCACCGCCTGCGCCACGCGGTGCGCTTCGACCTGGCGACGGAACCAATCCAGGGGCTCCTGCCCCGACTTGAGGTGCAGCGTCACCAGCCCCAAGCGACACGGCGGCTCGCCTGCCTCCGCCAGGTCGGCCTGCACGACGAGGATGTCGCGCCCCACGTCGTTGGACTGGCCGCCTGGGCTGAGCTCCGCCCCGCCGTAGGAGCCCACGATGCGCAGGCCGGGTCGGCTCATGCACGCGTTCGTGAACTCGCCCCCGATCGCGGGCGGGCGGTTGCCCTGAATGACGTCGGGATAGCCCGCCGCATTGCCCAGCGCGAACAGGGACGTCGTCTCCCACTCCACCACCTCTTGCAGACACACGATGTCCGCGTCGATGCGCTGGAGGATGTCGACCGCCGCCCCGAAGCTGTCGGAGGCCTCGGCCCCCACGCTCTCGATGTTGAAGGTCGCGACGCGAACCGTTCGACCGCCGCACGCCGAGGGCTGCACCCCGGAGTCGCTGCTGTCGGCCGACTCCGCCGCCGAGTCACCGCCCGTCGTGTCCCCCGTGCCGAAGCTCGGGATCACGTTGGTGGTCATCGCCGGATCGGAGCCCGAGGACCCGCCGTCCCCATCGACGCCCAGCGCCGCCTCGAGGTTGCAGGCCAGCCCGAACCCGGCCAGCACCGCGATCCCGCTCCCCGTGATCGTGCCGCGTATGCTCATCCGCCCCGGCCGGGAGCTTATCAGCCCCTCGGAAACCCCGTTGGCCGCCCAAAGCGCCTTCAATCGACGATCCTTTGGCAACCAAGGCCACGCGCGTCCGTCTTTTCGAACCGAGGGACGACCGTCGTGCGTACGTCCTGGAGACACAGCCCCATGACTGCACCCGAGACCCCCTCGAATACTCGTCACTGGGGCCTGCGCGCCGCCGGCACTGGCCTGCTGGCGTGCGGCCTCGGCACCCTCCTCGGCACGTCCCGCTACGTCGCCCTTCCCGGCGCGCTCGGCCTCGATTGGAGCCAAATGCCGCTGGCCATCGCGATCTTTGCCGCGTTCGCGGGGATCTCGGTCGGCCTGTGTGTGGGCGGCTCCACTCTGCTCGCGGCTCGCCGCGGGGCGGGACCGCTGGGGCTGATGCTGGCTGGCGCGGTGGGCGGATTCCTCTCGGGGCTCGGTCCGGGCGTGCTGGGCATCGCGGGCTTCGGCTCGCTGCATGCTCCGTACGCAGGGACCGCCAACATCCTCAGCTCGTCGCTGGTCGGGGCGATCACCTTCGTGGCTCTGTGGTCGCCGCAGCTGTTCCCGAACCGCGGAGGGATCTCGCCGCTGCGTCACCTGGGGCACGCGTCCATCGCATCGATCGTGTCGCTGGGGGCCTTCGGCATGATGGGCTGGACCCTCGCCCAGGGCTTCGACCTCGTTCCCCGCTTCGACCAGATCGAAGCCACGGCACGCGCCATCGGGCTGCTCCCCTTCTCGATGATCACGGGCGGCCTGCTCGGAGCCATCGGCGGGGCGGCCATCGGGGCCGCGTGTGCTCTCGTGGGTCGACTGCGGCGCTGAAGCCTATCGAGTTTGGGGCTCGACGAGGGTGCTCGCTTTGGCGGGTGCCCTTTTTTCGTGCAGGCGCGGGAGGGAGCTGGGTTGAGCGCTCGAGTTGTAGGGAGGTTGGCGTGCCGGTCGGGCAGGTCGCCTGTTCGCCGGATTGAGTATTCCGGCCGTGCTCAAACAGTGGTTTCACTCCTTGTCACAGCGTACCTACGCGCAAGAGCTTGGCAGACCGCGTCTGGTTGTGGGCGAGTCGCTACCAAAACTGCGCGCGCCCGGAATACTCAACCCGACGACGGCTCCCGCTTCACTCGGTACGACGGGGCCGATCCATGGGGGCGGGTTTCGGGTTGGTGGCGCGCCCTGGGGACCTACGGGACCTCCTCGGTGTTCGCACGAGTACTCCGCCACGTGACTGCGTCTCACAACTGCTCGAGTCGAACTCTCTTCAAGAACACTCGAAGTGCACCGCGGGGCCGTTCAGGCGAGCCCTCCGCAAACGAACCTCAACGGAATGGCCCGCTCCCTTCGCTCGCAGAGCACTCCGCACAACCGCGGGTTGGTCGCCACGCGGTCCACCAAACGGCGCACCACCGACCCCAAACCCCGCCCCTTCGGATCGGCCCAGCCATACCGAGCCAAGCGGGAGCCGTCGTCGGGTTGAGTATTCCGGGCGCGCGCAGTTTTGGTAGCGACTCGCCCACAACCAGACGCGGTCTGCCAAGCCCTTGCGCGTAGGTACGCTGTGACAAGGAGTGAAACCACTGTTTGAGCACGGCCGGAATACTCAATCCGGCGAACAGGCGACCTGCCCCACCGGCACGCCAACCTCCCCACAACTCGAGCGCCAAACCCGTCCCCGCGCCCGCGCCCGCGCCCGAACACCTCACTCCCAAAAACCAAAAGAAAAGGGGCACCCGCCAAAGCGAGCACCCCTTTCGATGGCGACCCCGAAGGGCCCGAGCACTTACATGCCCATGCCACCCATGCCGCCCATTCCACCGGCCGCACCCGCGCCAGCGCCAGCATCGGCACCCTCGGGCTTGGGCTTCTCGGCGATCATCGCCTCGGTGGTGAGCATCATGCCGGCCACGCTGGCCGCGTTCTCCAGAGCGGTCCGCACGACCTTGGTCGGGTCGATGACGCCCTCGGCGATCATGTCCACGAACTCGCCCGTGCGAGCGTTGTAGCCGAAGGTCTGCTTGCCACCGCGCACGTCGTTGACGATGACGCTGGGCTCGCCGCCGGCGTTGGACACGATCTGGCGCAGGGGCTCCTCGATGGCGCGACGCACCAGCGAGACACCGGCCTGCTGCTCGTCCGTGTCGGCCTCGAGCTTGTCGAGAGCCTTCTGGCCACGGATGAGGGCCACACCACCGCCGGGGACGATGCCCTCTTCGACGGCGGCACGGGTCGCGTGGAGGGCATCCTCGACGCGAGCCTTCTTCTCCTTCATCTCGACCTCGGAGGCAGCACCGACCTTGATGACGGCAACGCCACCGACGAGCTTGGCCAGGCGCTCCTGGAGCTTCTCGCGGTCGTAGTCGCTGCTGGTCTCGTCGATCTGGGCGCGGATCTGCTTGACGCGACCGGTGATGTCGCCCTTCTTGCCACCGCCGTCGACGATGATGGTGTTGTCCTTGTCGACGGTGATCTGCTTGGCGGTGCCGAGCTCCTTGAGGGTCACGTTCTCGAGCTTCTCGCCGAGATCCTCGGTCATCGCCTTGCCTCCGGTGAGGATGGCGATGTCCTTGAGCATCTCCTTGCGGCGATCGCCAAAGCCCGGGGCCTTGACGGCGGCGACCTGAAGGGTGCCACGCAGCTTGTTCACCACGAGGGTGGCCAGCGCCTCACCGTCGACGTCCTCGGCGATGATGAGCAGCGAGCGGCCCTGCTTGGCGACCTGCTCCAGCACGGGCAGCAGGTCCTTCATGTTCGAGATCTTCTTCTCGTGGAGCAGGATGTAGCAGTCGCTCATGGCGACTTCCATGCGCTCCTGGTCGGTCACGAAGTAGGGGCTGAGGTAGCCGCGGTCGAACTGCATGCCCTCCACCACGTCGAGCTCGGTGGTGTTGGCCTTGTTCTCCTCGACGGTGATGACGCCCTCTTTGCCGACCTTGCCCATCGCCTCGGCGATGAGGCGACCGATCTCTTCGTCGCCGTTGGCGGAGATGGTGCCGACCTGAGCGATCTCGCCCTCGCCCTTGGTGGCCTTGGAGAGCTTCTTGATCTGAGCGATGACGGCGTCGACGGCCTGGTCCACGCCGCGCTTGATCTCCATGGGATCGTGGCCGGCCGTGACGAGCTTGATGCCCTCGCGGAACAGCGCCTGCGCCAGCACGGTGGCGGTGGTGGTGCCGTCACCCGCGATGTCGGAGGTCTTGGAAGCGACCTCCTTGACCATCTGGGCGCCCATGTTCTGGAACTTGTCCTCGAGCTCGATCTCCTTGGCGACGGTGACACCGTCCTTGGTGACCGTGGGGGAGCCCCAGGACTTCTCGATCACGACGTTGCGACCACGGGGGCCGAGGGTGACCTTGACGGCGTCGGCGAGGGTGTTGACTCCCTTGAGAATCGCACTGCGCGCGCTGTCGTCGAAACGGACCTCTTTGGCTGCCATTTTCTCGTTCTCCTAAAAACCGGTGGGGGCGATTAGCCCTCGATGACGGCGAGGATCTCTTCCTCGCGCAGGACGATGTGCTCTTCGCCGTCGAGCTTCAGCTCGGTGCCGGCGTACTTGCCGAAGAGGACCTCGTCGCCCTTCTTGACGTCGAGGGCGAGGCGATTGCCATCGCCGTCGCGCTTGCCCTCGCCAGTGGCGACGACCTTGCCGCGAGCGGGCTTCTCTTTGGCGCTATCGGGGATGTAAAGACCGCCAGCGGTCTTGGTCTCCTCGGCCACGCGCGTGACCACGACGCGGTCGTGCAGGGGACGGATCTTCATCGGTGATTCTCCTGGCTGAACTTTGTGGGGTGAAGTGGGAGGCGCGGCTCGAATCGAAATGGCTCGAGGCCGCAAACCGCCGGGCATCCTCGCGAGATCGCTGAGGATTCCTTCTCTGGCACTCGGACCCCCCGAGTGCTAGGCGGGCGCACTCTAACCTCACCGCTCGACGGGTCAACCCGACCCCGAAGAAAAAATCCGAGTCCTCCGTGCACATAGCCGTGGGCTGTCTCACACTTAAACAGCAGGGGCACACAAGAGCCCCCGTAGGTCGTCCCGGGCCGCTCTACGACGAAAGGAAACGCACTCCTCGAACGAGGTGAATGACACATGGACGATTCAATGGCGCTGCACCACCACACCCTCGAGTCCTTCTTCTTCGAGGAAATCGACCACGCCCAAAAACGAAGTGGGCACAGCCTCTCAGGGACGGTCGAAGCCTATGTGGTCGGCCTATTGGCTCGTTTCGCGCGTCGAACTCAGGTCGCGGGGCGTAAGAGTCGGCCGCTCGCGCTCGACTACCTCAGCGCCCGCGGCGAGCGGGGATCGGCCCGTGCCACTGCCCTGCGAGGCGTCGGCGACCGGGCGCTGTACATCAGCGGCGTCGCGCCACGTAGTCTGCATCGCAGCCCGGTCAACGTCCGATACATCCGGGGGATCGGCGAAGCCGCCTACCGCGAGGTCGCCGATCGCAGCGAATGGAGCGGCGCCCTCGCCGTCCTCGGAGAGCTCGCCGAGAGCTTCGAGGGGGTGGCCGAAGTGATCAGCGCGGTGGTCGACCTCGACGCCAAGTCCGGCACCTCGGATCTGCTCGGCCTGTACGAACGCTGGCGTCGCGACGGCGACCCTCGGGACCGCCGTCGCCTGCTGGAAGCCGGCGTATTCCTCGACACCGCCGGCTCCGACCAGGTCCAATGAGCACGGCGGCCACCGGTTCGCTGCTGCAACGACTCTACCGGGGGCTCGAGGCTCTGTACCAGACCGAGACGGGGGTCGACCCCGAGGCGCTCGTCGTCCGTCGACCCCCGCAGCCCGGTGCCCGCGAGCTGCTGCTGCTGCGCGAGGCCGAGGACGGCGACCTCGAAGTCGCGCTCGTCTTCGACGAACAGATGCTCGCCCGCTTCGAGAGCAGCGTGGCCGACCGAGCGTTGTCCGACGAGAACCTGCACGACGCGATCCCTGTCGTCGAAGGCCTCAGTCACCTGGTCTACATCGCCGAGGCCGCCCGCCAGAACCGACCGGTGAGCGGCCTCGAGCTCGAGACCCAGGCCGAGGTCGACAAGCTGGGCCTGTGTTTGCTGCAGCGCTGGCCCGACGCCCGCGATCACTTCGATCGCCTGGTGGACCGGCTCTACTATCGCTTCGAGCTGCACCCCATGAGCGACGCCCTGGCGCGACGCTATCGAACCGCGAACCGGCTGGCGCTCGGCTTCTCGCGGCAGCTTCGACCTCACGTGGCCGAGGGCCGGCTCGACGCGCTGCGCCGCGAGCTCCGAGACTTCTGGGGCGCGTCGATGGACGGCAAGCGCTCGCGCGCCGCCTGAGCTCCCGAGCGTCGAGAGCAGGCGGCGGGCCCACGCGTTCGTCCCCTACTCCGTCAGCAGCTGGTGGGTCGCGATCTCGTCGTCGGTCATCCAGTGGATGTCCTCGGCGGGCGCGGCCGCGAGCGTGAACCAGTAGAAGTCGGGGCCGAGCGGGTCACCCAACATCTCGATGAAGTACGCGAGCTGAGACTCGTGAGCGGGGTGGTCCTGGGGGTAGTCCGCGCCGTCCATCACTCCATCGGACCACGAGTGGACCCCGAGCATCGCGCCCGGCTCGATCGAGCGCTCGAAGCCGGCGCAGAACAAGTCGACCCCGCCCGAGGCGATCTGGCCGTCCGCAGGGACGAAGGTGCCCCAGCCCGCCTCGCGGATCAGGCGGCCGGTCTGCACGTTGACCTCGTCGTTGATGGAGCCCGGTACGTCTTGCATCACGAGCGTGTCGACCTCGGGGCGCTGCTCGATGATGGCGTCGACCTGGCGATACGTGACGCTGCCCAGCGTGCCCTCGAGGGTGGCGGTCGACCCGTCGATCGCGAAGCGAGACGTGCCCGCCCCGAAGAAGAAGCACGCGGAGAGGGTGCGAGTCTCTGAGCCGTCGGACTGTTGCACGATCATCGGGTCGACCGAGACCGAGCCGAGCTCTTCGTCGAAGCTGATGCCGTCGGTCTGGCCCTCGAAGAGGGTCTCCCCTTCGAGCCACAGGACCGCCCCGGTGGGTTCTTCGCTCGCGGCATCGATGGGAACGAGCAGCACGCGGTCGCCCATGATGACTGCGATGGCGAGCATGCCGTCGATGTCGGTGGGAGCGACCTCCTCGACTTCGAGGGCTTGGTCATCGACCCGGATGGCACCGGAGGCCACCCCATCGATGAGGTCGTCGAAGCTCAGGCGATCGATCGAGACGCACTCGGCCGGGGGCCCGAGATCGGTGCCTCCGCTCGTGTCGTCGGCGTGGGTGGGAGCGGTCGTAGACTCCGTCGCATCGTCGACGGCGGCGCTGCTCGTGCTTCCGTCGGCCGACTCGGTCGCGCTCGACGGCGTCTGCGTGTCTTCGGCACCCGGAGCGACCGGGCACGCGGCGGCACTCAGGGTCAGGAGCGAAAGGAAAGGGACTTGGACTCGGGTCCAGTGGGACATGGCGAATGCCTCGGTCGGTTGCGATGACGCACCGAGGACCGAGAGGCACGCATATGCCCGAAGCAGCTCCACGTAGGATCAGCGCCGCTCCCGGTCACCTGCGGGCCACCGAGAACCGGAGAGCGCCACCAGCTGACTGAGATCGGGCGGTAACAAGCACGTCCCGCGGCTCCGATCATGTCCGAAAGATACTGTCGTCCGAGGGCGGCGCAAGCCGGGACCGCGTTCGCTCACGAACGAGGGGTGACGCGTCGCACCAGGGCCACGAGCGCCCGAAGAAACCGGTCGAACGCCTGAAACCTCGCGGCGACGCGGTCGGCGGAACGCCGAGGCTCAGAAGCAGACCGCGGTGTCGCCCTTCAGCGGGAAGCACTCCTGCCCCTCGGGGCACTCGGGTGCTTCGAGATCGCAGGGCAGCAAGCATGCCGCGATCACCTCGTCATTGGCGACCGCACAGACCCGCTCCGCGTCGGCACAGGTCGGTGGTTCGATCGACTCGCAGAACGACACGCAGGTTCCGGTCAGGGCGTCGGGATCGACGTGAAAGCACATCGACGTGGCATCGCAATCGTCGATACCGCTGGTGGGCGAGCCGACCATGGTGCAGGGTTCACCCGCAGCGGCGGGGGTGTCCGAGATCGGAGCGCAGCGGGTGGCGTTCCATGCTTCGCCGCCATCGTTGGCCCACGGCATGCACTTTTCCCCGTCGGGGCAATCTTGCTCGATGATGTCGCACTCGTTCTCGACGCCACCGTCCGCGCCCCCGCCGTAGATGAAACCGGCGCCGGAGTTGGAATCGTCGACACCGCTGTCGGCATCGGTGGTGGTCGTGTCGAAGGCACCGCCCGACGAGTCCGCCGCCCCATTGGAGGTGGAGGTGAACGAGTCCTGATTGCCGTCGTCCGCGGGCGAGGTGGCGGTGGTGGTCACGTTGGCTCCGCCCGAGCCGTCGCCGCCCGACGGGAGCGTGCCGTCGTCGCTGCAGCCGACGAGGACCCCGGCCAGCCCGAGCACCGCGATCAGGGGGGCGCCGACTTCGCGAAGCGGGGCCCGGCAGAACGGGCACGACGGTTCGGAGGCGCGGACATGCCGGTCACAGCTCGGGCAGCTCTTCATTGCCCTTCAAGGCTAACAAAACAAACTACTATTACCAACATCATTCGGCGCCAGGGCCGAATGGTTCGACGATCAGCTCAAAGGCGCCCATCCCGAACGGCTCGTCGGGGGCGGCCTTGGTCATGACCACACGCTCGCGCAATCCACGCTCTCGCAGATCGAGCACTCGGTGATGGCAGTACGGGTTGTTGCCGGGGCGACCGAACAGCGGCTCCGCGGTGGCAGTGCAGCCGGCCTTGCAGGTCTCGGCGTAGTAGCAGTCGCGGCAGTAGCCCCACAGATCGTCGACGGTACGGCGCTCGAGGGCGCGAATCTGCGGCGCCTCTTCCCACAGCTTCATCAGGCTCTGCTCGCGCACGTTGCCGCCCGTATTGGCCGGGCCCCCGAGGCTGGGGCAGCTCTTGATCGCACCGTTGGACTCGATGCCCAGACCGGTGCGCCCCGCCTGACACCCCTGGTAGTGGGCGTCGGCGTTCTGGTTGCGACGCAGCCTCTTTTCGAGCGGACCGAAGTAGCCGAGGTTGTTGCCCGGCCAAAACCGAATGCCCCGGGCGTCGCACAGATCGAGCACCCCTTCGAGCTCTTCGTAGACCTCGACCAGCATGTAGGGCTGCAAGACCATCTCGGTGTGATCGGCCGCGTTACCGTGCGCGATGGTGAGGAACATCTGCCAGACCCCGACCCCCGCGTCGGCGAGCAGCCCCCCCAGCTCGACCAGCTCCCCCATGGTGCCGCGGTTGATCTGCGAGTTGGCGCCGAGCCTGATGCCCGCCTCCTTCGCGAACCGAAGCGCATCGAAGGCCCGCGTCCATCCGCCCGGCGTGCCGCGCAGCGCATCGTGGGTGGACTCGAGACCATCGATGGACACGGAGATGAGCTCGATGCCCGCCTCGGCCAGCGCTTCCACGCGGGGGCGAGTGAGGGTGAGGCCTCCCGTGGTCATGGTGGCCTTCATGCCGCGCTGCCGAATGTGCCGGACCACCGCCAAGACATCGTCGCGGAGATAGGCCTCGCCCCCGATCATGGTGACCTCGCCGACCCCGAGATCGGCGAGTTCATCGACCAGATCGAGCGACTCTTGCAGGGTGAGCTCATCGGGCCGAGCCTTGCCCGCCCGCGGGCCGCAGGCCTGGCAGCGCTGGTCGCAGGCCAGCGTGAACTCCCAGACCGCATACGTGGGCGAGGGGCGTTCGCGAACCTTGCGGTCGTTGAAGTAGCGATCGCGAGACTTGGGCAATCCGTCCACGACGGGCAAGCGACGGCGTGCTCGATGCAACGACATGCCGCTTCACGGTAGCAGACGGAGCGTTCGGGGCTCGGCGGATCGGTCGTTGCTATGGTGGATGCGGTGAGCCAGATCGGCGACTTCCTCGAGCGGGCGCGGGCCGCCGACGCGCCCCCCGTGTGCTGGGACGAACCGCCGTGGGACGGCGCCCAGGCGGCATTGCACTGGCTTCGACTCGCTCCCCCACCCTCTCGCCGGACCGTCGCTGCACGCCCGGTCTCGCGGGACGAGGTCGCACGGCTATGCGTGGCCATGGTCGCGACGTGCTTCGATGGACCCGGGCCCCCCTCGTGGTCGAGTCATGGGTTGGAGACCGCGCTCGATGCCGTGGCGGCCGCGACCGGGGACACGCCAGAGCCTCTGCTCGTCGCCGCTTGGAACGAGCTCGGCACTCGCTCCCTCGATCGCGTGACCAACAACTTCTGCCGTGCGCTCGGGATCTGCGTGTTGACGTGGGAGCCCAAAGAGCGTCCGTGGGATCTGCGGTGGATGCTCGAGCCGGGCACCCAGGCGCAGCTATGCCTGCGCTACTGGACGATGGCCAAGCGACCCGAGCTGTGGAACGACGAGCTCGAAGCAACCACCGTGGCCTCGCTGGGACCGCACGCCGAGCCCTGACTCGTCCTGCCTGTGGCACGCTGCCCCCAAGGGGCGGTGGCAACGTGGGGACGGTGCAGCGAGCCAGGCGCCGCACCGCCATAAAACGCCGAATGTGACCGCCAGCGCCGCGATCGGATGCACGCCGGCTCGGGTTCGCTAGGTCGTTGGCGTTCGTTCTCCTTACCGACTGGCAAATCATGAGCTTCACGACAACGCTGGTGATCGCTGCGTTCTTCGCCGCCTCCGAGCCCGGCTCCGCCGCAAACGAGACCCGTGAACTCTTCGATCGGGCCGCAACGCAGTACCAAACGTCGGACTACCGCGGGGCCGTGGACTCCTATACGGAAGCGTATCGCCTCTCGTCGTCCATCGAAGACTCGGAGCTTCGAGGCAGCGTCCAGGCGGCCATTTTGTACAACCTCGCTCGGGCGCACTCCAAGGCGTACCGATTCGACGAGAACCCCGAGCACCTGCGACAGCAGATCGATCTGCTCGAGAAATACCTGGCGCAGACCGCCGACCTGGCCGACCAACAGGACGCGCGAGCGCTGCTAGCCGAGGCCCGCAAAGAGCTGGAGATCGTGCTCGCCACCGAATCCCCGGAAGAGCCGGAGTCCGACGCTGACGAAGCTCGGTCGACCGAGGGAATCTTCCTCGCCACGACGCCCTCGCCTACGGACGACGAGCCCCCCAAGGGGCGCGGCATGGAGATCGCCGGCTACGTCCTGTTGGGCCTCGGCGTGGGCTCGGGAGGCGCCGCCATCACTGGGGCCGTGCTCTCCAATCGCGCCCGCGACGAGCACATCGCCGGTCCGACCCTCTCCGACCGAAACGCAGCCGAGTCCAAGGGGTCGCTCGGCAATGGGCTGATCGTAGGGGGCTCCGTGGCCGCCGGAGTACTCGTCACGACCGGCGTTGCGCTGCTCATCGCGGGGCGAAAACGAAGAAACGGACCGACCCCCACGGCTTGGGTGTCGCCGAACGGCGCAGGCATCTCGATGGGAGGGCGGTTTTAGTCATGGCACGTCTACGATTGTTCGTCCCCGGCCTCGGTGCCTCTGTCCTGTCGGCGTCGTGCTTCGTCACGCCCAGCACCCTCGGCAATCCGTGCGTCGTCGACGAGGACTGCGGGGCGGGCCTGGTCTGCCGCGCAGAGATCTGCGAACTCGACGAGGGAGAGTCCACGACCACGACGACCGACGACCCCGCAGACACGGGCGACACCGCCGTCGACCCCGAGACCAGCGCGGGCGAGGAGACCGACGGAGGCAGCTCGGACTCGACCGGGATTGCAGCCGAAGGCGAGTTTCGCTTCGTGCACGGGTCCGCAGACCTGGGCGCGGTCGATCTGTACGTCCAGGGCGCGGAGGCCCCCTGGGTCGAAGACCTCGACTACGGAGACGCCTCGGAGTGGCTGGGCACGGCGGAGGGGAGCTACGTCTTCGAACTGCGCGCCGCCGGGTCGGCGCCGAGCGATGCCCCGATCTTCACGGGAGCCCCCGTGACCCTCGGCGAGGGCGACCGCATCTCCACCTTGGCCGTAGGCCTGACCGCGGGCGGTGAAGACGACGCACTTCGGCTGCTCCCGCTACGGGAGGACTGGGGCACGGGGTTGGCCGACCGGGCGCGTGCTCGCATCGTGCACGCAGGTGCCGACGCGCCCACGATCACCATCGACGGGCTCGAGGGTCCCCCCTTCGACCTGCAGCGATTCGACGACAGCGCGGCGATTGGCGTCCCGCTCGATACGGCCGGAGGCGAGCGCATCCAGCTGCTCGATGCCAGCGGCGTGCTCACGACCTTCACGACCCCGCCGCTGTCCGAAGGTGACGAGGTCCTCGTGGTGGCGACGGGCCTGTTCGACTCGCTCGCCCGAGAGCCCGATGGCTTCAGCCTGTTTCTCGTCGGTGCCGAGGGATCGCTGGGGCAGGTACGACAGGACCCGCAGCTGTTCACCCTCCACGGGGCCCGGGACGCGGGCAACCTCGAGAACTGCACCAACGGGTTCGAGGTCGCGACCAACTTCAACTACGGCGAGGTCCAGTCCTCGTTCATCTCCCCGGGCGAGTACGACTTCGAGATCTACGGCTATCCGTCGGGGTGCACGGGCGCGGCCCTCAACCCCGGAGGCAATGCCTCGGGGCCCCTCGAGGCCGGCGAGCGGTACCTGCTGTTGCTCACGGGAGAACAGTCGCCGGACGGCGGAGAGCCGGCCATCCAGGTGGCTCCGTTTCGCGATCGATTCCCCACCGATGCCGCCGGGACGACCATCCGGTTCATTCACGGTGCGTCGGCCGAGCAGATCTACGTCGGCAACGTCTCCGACGGCCTGGTCCCGGCGGCCGACGTCTACACCAACCCGATCGCGTGGCGCTCGGAGAGCCAGCCGGTCTCGCTGGCCGAGCAGTCGTACTTGCTCGGCATCGCCGACGCGGTCGGCAAGCCGAGGCCTCCGCTCAATCCCCTGGTGACCTTCGACTACGCGGCCACGGGAAGCTCGAGGCAGTGGGGAATCGTCTCGGGTGATCCGTCTCCCGAGGAGGGCGACGGGGTCATTCAGCTCATGCTGCTCGACACCACGGGCTCGGACTGGACGGTCCAGCTGGTGGACATCAACCAGTAGGCCCGCTCAGCCCACGGGCGGGGGTGCGGAGATGAGCTCGAGGTTGAGCCCGCCGGGCACCATGTAGCCCGTGGCGTGCCCGTAGCCCATGATCTGGAGGCCCAGGCCGGGTGCGTCCTCTTCATCGGCCATGTCGGCGACGAGCCGATGCACGCCCCCCGTGTCCTTGCTCAGCAGCTCTCGCACCAGGGTCCACGAGGTGCCGTCGATGGGCTGGGGCGTACCGGTGAGCGGAGCCCCATCGAGCGTCGCGGTGGCCCCCGCGGGCAGCAGGATGTCGGCGTAGCTCACCAGGTAGTCGTCGGGCGCGAGGAAGATGTATCGACTGCGGAACTGGTCGACGGCCACCGCCAGGCTGAAGGCGGGGTCACCGATGGTCGGCACGTCGTTGGGCGTGTGCAGCTGGCCGCCCTTGACGAACATGCCGATCGCGAAGGACTCGTTGCCCGTGACCTCGAAGCCCTCGCTGGTCTCGAAGGCCACCACCTGCCCCGCGTCGAGCGTGGTCGGAGCACCCGCCGGCTGACCGCCGGGATACTCGAGCGTGGTGCCGTCGAAGTTGCCGTAGATGCGAACGTAGTGGCCGATGTTGGCCCCCGTCGCCGAGCTGGGCGGCGCGACGATGTAGTGCGCCCCCAGGACCTCGGCGGGCAGCATGGTCTCCTCGAGGTGGTCGGCATAGCCCTCGCCCGCGATCTCGGGACTCGGCGAGGAGGTCAGCGGCACGAAGCCCACGACCTGAACCGGCGCATCCGCGGTGACGAGGCTGCCGCTCAGGTCGCTGTGCACGTCGCCCCAGAACACGCCCGGATTGCCGAGCAGCTGGACCACGTCACCCGCGTCCATCTCGAACACCGCGGTGCCGCCGGGATCCACGGCCGCCACCCCGGTACCCGCCGCGAACTGGGCCTGCTCAGCCAGGTGTACGGTGACGGTGGTGCCGTCCTGCGTGGCGGTGATGGCCGCCCCCCCGGGCGCATCGTCGAACCCTCCCGTGGTCCCCTTGACCGAGTCCTTCAGGAAGATCCGGTAGTTCCCGGTCATCGCCGTCGAGGGGATGAGCAGCGCGGCGTCATTGCTGACCGACAAGCACGAAGAGCCGAGCCCGATCTGCTGGACCAACGAACAATTGGCGACCTCGTCGGTGTACTCGAGCGGGTTGAACTGCCACACGGTGACCGGCACCGAGCTGGTCAGGTGGTACGCCCCGCCGTCCACCCGAATGGAGCTGTTGGGTCGATCGCCCGTGGTCTGAGCGTTGAACTGCGGGCCCTTGAGGCCTTCGACCCACTGCAGCGGAATCTTCTCGAGCGAGCCCGGGGCGACCGTGGCGGTGGCGACCTCGACCCCATCGCGCTCCACCGTGATCTCGGCCGGCTCGTCGCCGCCATTGGCCACCGCCGCGGTGAACGAGAAGTTGGTCAGCACCGGGTTGTAGGTCACCGTGGGCCAGAAGTCGCAGCCGACGTAGGTGTGGTGAATGGCCGCCTCGGCGCAGGTCTGTGGATCGACCCCGGGATCGGTGCCGCCACCACCCGGGCCAACATCGAGCACGGGACCGCCGGGGCCATCGTCGCTGTCGGAGGCCGTGCCTCCCATCGTCTCGTCACCGGTGCCGCCCCCCGAGGGGCTCGAGCCCGCCGGACCCCCACCGGTCGCGCCCGCGCTCGTGCCGTTCGACGCGAACCCGTTGTCGTCGGGGTCGATCGTGCAGCCCGCCACCAGAAAACACGCCCCCGCCACCGCGACGATTCGTCGAACATCCCCCATCGGAACAACGATAGGAAGCGGCTCGGGGCGCGGGACGGCCGGATCTTCTCACCACCGTGGCGGGTTTCGATCGTTGGGCGCGGCAAAGCGACCGGCGCGCACCGCTCGAGGGCGATCCGAACTCAGCGTCCGTGTGGATCTCCACCCACCTGCTCGCGAAGTGCCTGCGCCCAGTCGTCGAGCTGCTCTGCGCTGGCCTCTGCCCAGTCGCCGCCGCCGGGCTCGGCCAGGGTCTGGCGCAGCAGCTCCTTGGCCCGACGCAGCCGGCTCTTGATCGTCTCGCGGTGCACCCCCAACACCTCGGCCAGCTCCGCGTAGCGCAGGCCCTCCCAGTAGTACAGCTCGAGGGTCACCTGAAGCTCCAGCGGGAGGCGTCGCAAAGCCTCGAGCAGTTGCGCCTCGTCTTGCTTGCGCGCGATCACGGTCCCGCACGAGGGCTGGAGGTCGTGCACCGAGTGCAGGCTGGTATCGAGCTCGTCCCTTCGCAGGCGGCGAAAGTGGGCGAACAGCTCGTGGCGAGCAATGCTGAACAGGTACGCCCGAAAGCTCGTCGCCTCGCGCAGCCGCTGTGCGTTCTCCAGGCACGCCAACATCGTGCGCTGGATCAGCTCTTCGACGCTGTCGCCCGCCTTATTGCGGAAGAAGCGACACAAGGGCCGAAAATGCCGCATCAGTAGGGCGCGCCCGGCCTGCTCGTCGCCCGCCCGCCACCGCGCGAGCAATCGTGCGTCGTCGCCGGAGTCGCCCATCCACGGCAAGGATACCGGGTCTACATCGCGCACGCGTCGGCCGACGAAACGTCCATGTCCACCCCGGGTAACGCGAAGCCAGCCACGATCTCGGGCGGCGGCCTGGGCTCGGTCAGCTCCACGATCTGCCCGTAGCGCCAGTAGTAGTGGTGCCCGGGCTCGAACTGAAAATCCTGCACATACACACAACCCAAGGTCGCTCCGGGCGCATCGGTGACCCACGGAGCTTGGGTCGCGGCGCCCCGACCACACCCGGCGAAGGCTTGATCCCCGAAGTTGGTGGCCGCGGCCGCAACCACCGTCACTGGTTGGTCCGTCGGTACCTCCACCCACGCCATCGCCCCGAAGGGCGTCTGGTAGGCCGCATCTCCCGAGGTCACCCCGGTCATCGTGCAGCCATGGCCGAGCCCGTGGTTGTCGATCCCCGCCATCGCCGCTTGGGCGTGCCCCGGCAAGGTGCTGAACGCGACGATCTCCCCGCCGCCGCTCCAGTCGGCCCCGGCGGCAAAGACCTTGAACGTCGCCGCGGGCCAGTTGCCCTGCCACTCGGCTCCATACCAGTGGAAGCGCAGCGCATCGAAGTCGTAGCTCGCGGCCACGCATCCCCCCAGATCGGGATGAACCCCGCGACGGCACAGGTGGTTGCCTTGCTGTTCGGGGCCGACCTGCCCGTACACGATCGTGGTGGGGTCACATGCGTCGTAGGCCGCCTGGTAGATGCTGCAATCGGGCTCGCCACGACGCTGGCACATGTCGACAAAGGTCCGCTCGGCGCCGCAGCGCGTGCGGTCGTTCCAGAAGGCGCTCCACAGATCGGCGTGGATGAAGGCGGGACCGTGGGGATCGGGCTCCCACGGCCCCGCCCCTTCATCAGCGGAGGCTCCGTCCGCACCGTCGTCGGTGCCGTCGTCGAACGAGGTCTCGGCCCCGCCGTCGTCGTCGTCGAACGAGCCGGTCGCGCCCTCTTCACTCGCGCTCGATCCCGAGCTTTCGTCGGCCCCCGCGACCGACGGTCCCCCCGTGAAGATGGGCCCCGTGCCCGCGACGGTCGGGCCCCCACATGCCGCTACGAGCCAACAAACGAACACGTAGACCAGGTTCTCGGCACGGCCAGCGCGACCTCGATCGTGCGCTTCGGACCGGGACTGCAAGTCGGTTGTTCTCACGGCATGAACGTAGAGTGACGCCCTCGGAAAAAGGGTGACGACTTTTTTCGTCTTTCTTCGCGATGCTCGGCGGCCACCATTGGGACCTGCAAGAACCGGCGTTGCTCGTGGTAGCGTGACCAACGGCTGGCATGAACGATCGTACCGATCGCACGGATCGTCTCGACGACATCTTGCGGGATGCGGCGGAGGGGACCGACGACCCCATGGACGCGCGCATCCTCGCGGCGGTGGAGCATCGACTCTTCGCCACGAAGCTCGAGCCCACCGCTCGCCTGGGTCGCTATCACATCATCGATCGCATCGGGGCCGGGGGCATGGGCGTGGTCTACCGCGCTCGGGACCCCGAGCTGTCCCGCGACGTGGCGCTCAAGCTGCTGCTGCGGAGCAACTCGCATAGCGACACCGCCCGCGCTCGCCTGCGCCAAGAAGCCCAGGCCCTGGCCGAGGTCTCGCACCCCAACGTGGTGCAGGTCTACGACGTGGGCGAAGACGATGCGTCGCTGTTCATCAGCATGGAGCTCATCAAGGGCATCGACCTGCGGCAGTGGCTCGAGGCGGGCGCCAAGCCCTGGGCCGAAGTCGTCGCGATGTTCCTCGCCACCGGGCGCGGGCTGCAGGCGGCTCACGAGCGCGGCCTGGTGCATCGTGACTTCAAGCCGGCCAACGTGCTGCTCGGCGAAGACGGTCGGCCTCGCGTCGTCGACTTCGGCCTGGCCTACGTCACGGAGAACACGGGCACCCAGCCGGTCGACACCGACCCCACCAGCTCGGGTCCGCGTAGCGGAGGGGGACTCACCGAGACCGGCGTCGCGCTCGGGACCCCGGCCTATATGGCCCCCGAGCAACACCTCGGCGTGACGGCGGACGCACGCAGCGACCAGTACTCGTTCTGCCTGTCGCTATACGAGTGCCTGTTCCGTCAGCGCCCGTTCGTCGGCGGGTCCGTCCACGAGCTGAGCCGAGCCAAGCACGAGGTGCAGCCCAGGCCGCCCGCGGGGCACCGCGTCCCCACGGCGGTGGTCAAGGTGGTGCTACGCGGGTTGCGGCCCGAGCCCTCCGGGCGGTGGCCGAGCATGGGCGCGCTGCTGCACGCGCTCGAAGCCGCCGCGCGCCCTCGTCGTGCGCGCTGGGTGCTGGGCTTGACCCTGGGCGGCACTGGTCTCGCGCTGGCTTCGGCCTCGGCCCTGACTCCGCCGGAGTCGACGTCGACCGGTTGCCCCCCCGCGGCCGAGCGCCTGATCGGAGTCTGGGACGACGCCCGGATCACCGCCCTGCACCAAGGCCTGGAGCGCAGCGGCCTCAGCTACGCGGACACCACCTGGCCGCGGCTTCGCTCGCGGCTCGACGACTACGCCGAGACCTGGGGCAGCGCCTACGAGCAGGCCTGCGAACAGTCGCGCCAGACCGACGCCGACCCCACGCTCTCCGATCGACGCATGCGCTGCCTCGCCGTGCAGCGCGACGAGTTGGCCAGCCTGATCGACGTGCTCACCACCGCGCAGGGCGACGCGGTGCGCAATGCCATCCGCGCCGCCACCGAGCTGCGACCGGTCTCCGCCTGCGAATCTCCGGGGCTCATCCCTGCCATCGATCCCGCGCGTGAGGCCGACGCCGACGCGATCCACCGCCAGCTGCTCGAGGCCGACTCGCTCACCAAGATCGCCCAGTTCGACCGAGCGCTGGAGATCGCCGAGCCGGCGCTCCCGCGAGCGACCGAGCTGGAGCTCGACGCGCTGCGGGCCCGGGCCCTGCTCGTGGTGGGCCGCCTGCACAAAGCCAAGGGTCAGCCCGACGAAGCGGCCGAGTCGATGTCGGAATCGGCGATGCTGGCCACGTCGATCGGTCTCGACCGGCTGGCGGCCGAAGCCGCGATCGATCTGGTCGGCATCGCCGGGGCCTGGCGCTCTCGCTACGACGAGGCGATGGAATGGAATCGCCACGCGAAAGCCTCCATCGAGCGCCTCGACGACGATCCGGCGCTGGAGGCTGCTCGCCTCCACTCGCTCGGTACGCTGCAGATGTATCTCGGGCACCTGGACGAGGCCATCGACGCGCTTCGGCGCAGCCTCGCGCTTCGTCGGGCCCAGCTCAGCGAGGCGCACCCCACCGTCGCGTGGGCCCAGTCGACCCTCGGCGATGCCCTGGTTCGAGCCGGCCGCTTCGACGAAGGCCTCGCCGCCACGCGGGACGCCTTGATCGCGGGGGAGCAGGCGTTCGGGGCCACCCACCCCAGCGTGGGGGTGATGCAATCACGGCTGGCCGTCGCCTGGATTCGCCAGGGCGACTACGACAAAGCGGCCGAGCACTCGGAACGCGCGGTGTCCATTCTCGAGGAAGCCTTGGGTCCCGAGCACCAAAATACGGTGAGTCTGACCATCAACCTCGGCCAAGTGGAGCATCGACGTGGCCGGCTCGACCGCGCGCACGAGGTCTATCTGAAGGTTCGCCCGCGGCTCGCCGGAACCTCGAACGAGGCGGTGGTCCTCGCGGCGCTGACCGACTTGGCGCGCGAGCGGGGCGACCACGAGCAGGCGCTCTCCTTCGCCTCCCAGTCCCGCCGCCTCCGCGAGTCGCTGTACGGCAATAGCGACACCCGCGTCGCCATCGGCCTGCTGCTCGAAGGCCTGGCCCTCGCGTATGTCGACCGCGACGACGATGCGTTCGCCGCCTTCGCTCGCGCCCGCGACATCTCGGCTGAAAAGCCCCTGCCCGCCCCCGTGAAGCTCATCCTCGAGGCCTACGAAGGGCGAGCGCACCTGCACGCGGGTCGCTACGAACAGGCGCTCACCGGTCTGCAGAGCGCCCTCACCCAGCAGCACGAGCTCGGCTCGGAGCCCATCGATCGCGCCGACGTGCGCTTCCACCTGGTCCGCGCACTGTGGGGAATGAACCGACGCGACGATGCGCTCCGCCAGCTGCGGGCCGTCGACGAAGACCTCGCTCCGCTGGGAGCCATGGCCGAGTATCGCCGCGAGCCCATTCGGCAGTGGCTTCGAAACGAAGGCATCGACTTCGAGCTGAGTGTAGGGGGTTCCGGCAAGGACTGAGCCGTCCCCCCACCTCGACGACGCGCCGGGTTGCTGGCTACAGTGGGTGCCCGGCATGACCGAGACCCGGCCCGACGACGGAGCAACCGACTCCGGCGCATCGTCATCGACCCCCGAAGCGGAGCTGGGGCTGGCGGGTCGCCGCGGCCTGGCCGAGCTGTTGTCGAACGCGTTCGGTCACCCGCAAACGACGGAGGACTTCGGCCGCTACGAGATCGGGCGTCGGCTCGGCTCGGGAGCGTTCGGCGAGGTCTACGAGGCGGTCGACCCCCGGCTCGACCGCAAGGTCGCGATCAAGCTGCTGCACCGCGGAGCCAGCCACACGAACATCGAGCGCCTCCGTCGAGAGGCCCGCGCGATGGCCCAGGTCCAGCACCCGGCCCTGGTCGACGTGTACGAGGTCGGCCAGGTCCGGGACCGAGACTTCATCGCGATGGAGCTGGTGGTGGGCACCACCCTCGCCGACTGGGCCCTGGCCCATCCCCCCACGGAGCAGGGGCGCTGGCGCAGAGCGCTCGAGCTGCTGATGGAGGCGGGACGAGGCCTGGCCGCAGCCCATGCCCGCGGCCTCGTCCACCGCGACTTCAAGCCGGCCAACGTGCTCGTGAGCGACGACGGGCAAGCCAAGGTCGCCGACTTCGGTCTCGCCCGCATCGGCGCCACCGAAGCCTCGCACGAGGACATCACCAACCCCGGCGACCTGAGCGACTCGGCCTCCCTCGGCGAAGGCGCGCTCACGCGGACGGGCGCGATCATGGGTACGCCGCGCTACATGTCGCCCGAGCAGCACCTCGGTCGTCGCGTCGAAGCCCATAGTGACCAGTTCAGCTTCGCGGTGACCGCCTTTTGGGTGCTGCACGGGAACGCCCCCTTTGCCGGAGAGACCCTCACCGCCATCCTCGACTCGATCGAAGACCAGCGCTTCGAGCCGCCCGCCGTCGCCCAGATTCCTCGAGCGGTCAACACGGTGCTGCGGCGCGCGATGGCCTTGCACCCCGCCGACCGCTACCGGTCGATGGACGCCCTGCTCGAGGCCCTGCAACGCGCGAGCGCGCCCCGTCGACTCTGGCCCTTGGTGGCGGTCGGCTCTGCGGCAGCGCTCGCGGTCACCCTCGGGGTGGTGCTGACGTCTCCCGACGAAGCCACCCATCCCCCCTGCGACCTCGACACGGCGCGAAAACAGGCGGCCACCGCCTGGAACCCCACGCGACGCAAGGCGGTCGTCGCCGCGTTGGAAGCCACCGGGGTGCCCTATGTCGAGGCCACCGTGCGCGGCATCGACGAGAACCTCGATGCCCGAGCCGAGCGATGGGTGCAGGCCCGGGCCCATGCCTGCCAGTCGACGTGGATCGAGCAGTCCGAGCCGGAGGAGGTCTTCGATCGCCGAGTGAGCTGCCTGCGGGACGACCTGGCGGACACCGATGCCCTGGTCACGCTGCTCGAATCGGCCACGCCGAAGCTGGCCGAGCGCGCCGTGTCGGCCGTGGCGAGGCTCCCGGACCCGAGCCGATGCACCCAGGAAAACCGAGCCGCCCGCAGCGAGACGCCGCACGCGGGAGAGCTGCGTCGACGGCTCTCCACCGCTCGCGCCGCTCACTTGCTGGCCGAGTACACGAGCGCGCGGGAGGAAGCCCAAGCCATCGCCGCGTATGCCGAACAGGCGGGTCTGCGCAGCGTCCACGGGGATGCCCTCGAGCTGTGGGCCAAGGCCCAGTCCGCCATCCAGCCCGGCTCGGCGCGCACGCAGATCACCGCCGCGTTCGAAGTCGCGGTGCAGCTCGATGAAAACGAAGCCGCCGCGAACCGAGCGCTGTCGGCCGCCTCGATGCTGGTCGACGAGTTCCCGGAAGAAGCCACGCAGTGGATGCGCCACGCCCACGCAGCACTCGACCGAGTCACCGCGCCCGGCATGGAGCTGCGGGCCCGCGCCGAGAAGATTCAGTGCCTCGTCAGCGGGACGCTGGGCAACTTCGAGGAGGCGCTGGGGCACTGCGAGCGCGCGATGGAGCTGGCGCAGCAGATCCCCGAGCCGGCCGCCGACGCCCGCTGGGGCGTGACCATGACCACCGCCAACGCGCTGCGAGACCTCGGCCGCGAGCGAGAGGCGGTCACCCTGCTCGAGCGACTGCGCAGCGAGGCGATCGAGCGCAACGGGGCCAACCACCCGCGAGTCGGCGGCGCCACCATGAACCTGGGCAACAGTGCCAAGGTCGCGGGTGATGTCGATCGGGCGGTCGCGCTCTACAAAGAAGCCGAGAAGATCTTCTCCATCGCCTACGGTCCCGACCACCCCTGGGTCGTCTCGAGCCTGCTCAACCGCGGCGGGGCCGAGCTGTCGCGACGCAACGTCGACGAGTCGGCCGCCGTGTTCTCGCGAGCCCTGGAGCTGTGCGGCGA
This sequence comes from Myxococcota bacterium, assembly GCA_039028615.1. Lineage (GTDB taxonomy): Bacteria > Myxococcota_A > Polyangia > Nannocystales > Nannocystaceae > Paraliomyxa. The sequence goes on from JBCCHT010000002.1 coordinate 308,477, forward strand.
TCGGGAGGACTCCCGCACGATCCGCGTGATGCGGATGCTGGCCGAGTCGCGACGACACCAAGGTCGCTACGACTTGTCGCTGGAGCTGCTGACCCGGGTCACCGCGCTCGAGGACGAGCTGCTCCCGGACGACCACCCCCATCGGTCCTTCACCCATCACAACCGGGGGATGATCTATCTGATGCAGGGCGACCTCGAGTCGGCGCGCAAGGACTTCGAGCGCTCGCTCGAGCTGCATGTGGGCGCTCCGAACACGGCCCGCGCCGCGCAGAGCCACACCCAGCTCGCCAAGGTCGCGATGATGCAGGAGCGCATGGAAGACGCCGACGCGTCGATCGGGCGAGCGCTGGCAATCCTTCGGCAGGTCACCGTGTCTCCCACCGACCTCGCCGCGGTCTTGCTCCGTCAGGCCGAGGTCTTCATCGAGCTCGAGCGCTTCGAAGCCGCGCAGAGAAACCTCGATGAAGCCGCGCCCCTCATCGACAAGGCGACACCCGAGCTGAAGCAGGACCTCCCCGAAGCGCTGGTCGAGATCTCCGCGCGCATTCCTCCCCGAGTGCAAAACGCAGGTTCTGCCGACGTTCAACGAGGATCATCGCGCCTGTCCCAATGATGCTCCGTCGTCCGTTCGAACATCCTCAACGGCGGATTTAAACCACACAAAACAATCGCGACAGGTGAGGAAAATCCTGCATTCCTGGACGTTTGGGGGCCACATTCCAGGGCTCTTACCCGTGCATCTGCGAAGTCCCGTGAAGCGCTTCATTCTCACCACCCTCCCCATCCTGCCTCTCGTCGTGTCCGTGACCGCATGCGGTGACGATGGCGACCCCGCGATCGAGGAGGGCACGGGCACCGGCTCCGTGGACACCGGAACACCCACGCCCGCCGAGTCCGGCGATGTCGTCGACGAGTCGGGAGATTCCGGTACCGCGGCTGACACCACGGGTGAGGAGCAAAGCGGCATTCCGGTCCTCGGTGATCTCGGCCACACGCTCGACGACGTCGTGCTCGAGGTAATCGCGACCGGCCTCGAGACCCCGACCGACGCCGAGTTCAATCCCGATGCGCCCGAGGAGCTGTGGGTCCTCAACCGCAACAGCTCGGTCATGATCGTCAGCAACCCGGGCGAGGCCAACCAGGCGGAGCTGATGCGAATCGGCACCACCTTCAACAACGGGACGCACTTCCTGGCCAAGCCCGCCGCGCTGGCCTTCGGGCAGCCGGGCTCCATGGCCACCGCGCAGCAGGAAGACCAGATCACGCAGCCCTCGACGCCGGCCGACTTCATGGGCCCCACCCTGTGGACCAGCGACAGCGCCATCTTCGACGCGGGCCACCCCTCGCACCTCGACATGCTGCACAACAGCCCGCTCGCGTCGGGCATCGCGTGGGAGCAGGGCAACGTCTACTGGGTCTACGACGGCACCCACGGCTCGCTCACCCGCTACAACTTCAACGAGGACCATGACCTCGGCGGCACCGACCACACCGACGGTGAGCTCCAGCGCTACGCCGACGGCCAGCTCGGCTACCAGCCCGGCGTGGTGCACCACGTGGTCGTGCACCACGAGGCGGCGCTCGTGTACGCGGCCGACCCCGCCAACAACCGCGTCGTCGCGCTCGACCCCTCCGTCGGCAACCCCGGCGGAGCGATCGCGCCCAACTACGACGGCACCACGCAGACGATGATCGACGGCTCCTCCGTCACCACGCTGATCGACGGCGCCACGCTCGAAGCGGCCATGGAGATGCCCTCGGGCTTGGAGATGGACGACGGCTACCTGTTCGTCACCGACAGCGCGACCTCGGTCATCTTCGGCTTCGACTTCGACGGCAACCTCGTCGACTGGCTCGACACCGGGTGGCCCGCCGGCACCTTGATGGGCATCGCGTTCGACGACGAGGGTCGCCTCTACGCCGTCGACGCGGTGATGAACCAGCTGGTCCGCATCTCGCCCGCCGAGTAGCGACGCGATGCTGCGACCGCGCTCGACAGCGACGAGACGAGCCGGGCTCGCGACCCTCGTGGTGGTCGCGAGCGCCTGGTCCGTCGACGCGAGCGCGCATCCCAACACCCCGGTGCCCCTGTTCGGCGAGGTCCCCTGCATGACCGTCGTCGACCAGGCGGGGGCGCCCGTGGTCGAGCTTCCCTACGCCATCGAGAAGCCGACGGGCGAGATTCCGCCCGACAACTCGGAGCTCGAGGACAACCACACCCTCCAGTTCTTCGCGCTCGAGCGGGCCTTCCCCGGCATCTCGCCCAACTGGATCGGCGAGTACGACCTCGACCGCGTGGAGGCGCTGGGCATCGTGGACCCGGACCAGCTGCTGCCCGAGCACGTGCTCGAGTGGACGCCCGATCTCGACGCCGACGAGTGGTACCGCATCGTCCCCGACGACGCCCGCCTGCCGCTGACGCCCACGCCGAAGACCACCATCGCCTGGGACACCACCGACAACGACCCCGGCGCCTACCTCGTCTACGGCTATAGCTGGGAGCCCCCCATCAACCTGTGGACGCCCCGCTTCGGTGCGGTGCGGCTGCTCGCCGATGGCAACGACCCCGCCAGCGGCGGACCGGCGGTGTTCTTGGCCGTCGACCTGGGCGCGACCGTGGACGCGGGTGACGACTACACGGTGCGCGGGTGCTTCGACGCCGCGCCGGGGAGCGAGCTCGTGCTGACCTGGGCCGCGCGCGTGCCCGAGCCCGAGTGGGAGTGGAACGAGTTTGCGCGCCTCGAGGTGCAGGCCGGCGAGCTCGAGGTGCTGCTGCCCACCACCCCCGACCTCGCGCTGCAGACACTCGCGATCCGAGCCGACATCGTCGACCCGCAAGGACGCGCGTCGTCGGCGATGGCCCCCGTCGGCGTGGACGTACGCCCCGGCCCGCCCGTGGAGACCGATGGCGACTCGACCGGCGGCGACACGGACGACGAGACCGGCGACGGAAGCTCGACCGGACTGGGCGACGGCGGCAGCTCCGAGGGCACGGGCACCGCCCCTGGCTCCGATGGTGGAGGCGATGGGTGCTCCTGCCGTCAGTCTTCGGGAGGCGACGACGCGCTCGGTTGGCTCGGCCTGCTCGGCTTGCTCGGCTTGATGCGACGCCGCTCGCTCCGTTGATACCGAACGCTTCACAGCTCGCCCCCGTGTTAGCGTCGGGGTGCGATGGGTTTGTTCGGCCGGCTGTTCAAGAAGAAGGAACCCCTCAACAACTGCGACTGGTGCGGGACCGACTTCGCCGAGGCCGGCACCGAGTCCGGGGGCCTGCTCTTTTGCAGCGCGGCGTGTGTGGAGGCCAAGGACGCCCCCGCGGTGGAGCGCACGCAGCGAGCCGTGCACCAAGCTCGCGAGCTGACCGTCGACGAAGCCCGCAGCGCCCTGAAGCTGGCTCGCGACGAGCTCGTCCACTTCGCGAAGTTCCTCGAGAACGGGCTGAACGACGACCGCATCGACGGTTCCCCCAACCTGGAGGCGGAGACCAACCAGCGGGAGTTCGAGCTGTGGCGTAGCCTCGACGACGTCCGGCAGGTCGCCGTACGGGAGCAGCTCAACGTCGGCGGCTACGATGCGCTGCGGGAGCGTAGTGTGGTCAACACCATCGAGATCCGTCGGGACTCGGACGTTTCGCTCGGGCTCGGCCTCACCGGGCCCAAGCTCCGCCGGACGTCGAGCGTCACCGCCGACTTCGCGGCGGGGAACATCGAGCGAATGGCCGAGGCGATCGAGGCGCTCGAAGCAACGTTTCGAGGCCTCGGTCTGCGGTGAGCCTCAGCGCGGGGCGGCGGCGATGTTGCCCCCGTCCACCGTGAGCACGGTGCCCGTGGTGGACTCGGCCTTCGCGAGGGCGACGAAGGCCTGGGCGACGTCGTCGGCCGAGACCTCGCGCCTGAGCAGGTTCGAGCGGAAGTAGGCGTCGGCGGTCAGGCCCCTCGCCTGCGCCCGCGCCTCGACGTCGGCGGGGTCGAGCAACCCGCTGCGAATGCGGTCGGCATTGATCGCGTTGCTCCGCACGCCGACCGGGCCGCCTTCGATCGCATACTGCTTCATCAACGCCACCAGCCCCGCCTTGGCCACCGCGTAGGGGCCAAAGCCCGCCCCCGGGTTGAAGGCCGCCTTCGAGGCGTTGAACAGCAGCACGCCCCCCATCCCCTGCGCCACCATGACCGACGTCGCCGCCGCGGCCAGCCACTGGTGGGCGAGCAGGTTGATCGCGAGGCTGTCCTCCAGCACCTGCGGCGGACACTCGGCGATGGGCGCCTGCGGTGCCGTGCCCGCGTTGGACACCACGATGTCCAGCCCGCCGAAGCGGGCCACGGCATTGCGAACGCTCTGCCCGACGGCCTCGCGATCGCGCAGGTCTACCGCCTCATACGCCGCGCCCAGCGACTTCGCGATCGCGGCGATCCCCTCGGCATCCCGATCGACCAGAAACAGCGCCGCGCCCTGGGCCGCGAACGCGTTGGCCGTCGCCGCGCCGATCCCCGATGCCGCGCCCGTGATGTACACGACCTTGCCCTGCAGCGGCGGCGGCGTCTTGCGACCGAGCTTGGCCTGCTCGAGCGACCAATACTCCATGTCGAACAGATCCGACTCGGGCAGCGCCTGGTACCGCCCCACCGCCTCGGCGTCACCGATGACCGCGATCGTGTGCTCGTACAGGTCGGCCGCGACCCGAGCCGCCTTGGCGTTGGCCCCGGCCGCCACCAGGCCCAAGCCGGGCACCAAGACCACGCGCGGGTCCGGGTCGAGCGGCGTCTTGCTGAGCCCGCGCGTCTCGATCTGCCCCTGCACATACGCCTGGTAGCGCTCGCGGTAGGCCTGCAGCGCCTCTTCCACGTGTGCCGCCAAGTCTTGGGCGCCGTGTGGATCGAGGAGCAGCGGCCAGGGCTTGGTGCGAATCACATGGTCGGGGGTAATCGGCCCGCGGCCGGAGAGCTTCGACAGCTCTGGCCGATCGGCGAAAGCCCGCACCGCCGCGCTGTCGCGCAGCTCGAACAGATACGAGCGCTCGCCCTGCCCCAGACGACCGCGCAGCACGGGAGCGAGGGTCGGCCAGTCGACGGTCGGCCGCTTGTCGCTCACCTGCACCGTCGCACGGCGGCTCGCGATGAACTCTTCGGCCTTGGTCACCGCGGCGACGTGCCGCTCGTAGGACTCCCGCGCCGAGTCACCAAACGTGAACAGCCCGTGCTGGAGCAGCAGCAGGCCCTCGCACTCGGGGTGCGCCTCGTAGGTCTGCGCGGCCAGCTTGGCCAGGGCAAAGCCGGGCATCACATACGGCACGATGGCCAGCGCCTCACCGAAGATCTCGCGGCACAGCGCCTCGGACTTCGGCTGATCGACCAGCGCCAAGATCGCGTCCGCGTGGCTGTGGTCGATGAAGCGATGGGGCAAGAATGCATGCAGCAGCGTCTCGACCGAGGGATTGGGCGCCGAAGCATCGAGCAGACGCACCCGCGCCGCGTTGACCATGTCCTCGTCCGACAACGACTCGCGCTTGCGCAGGGCGGCCAAGGTCTCGAGGCGCACGGCCGGCAGCCCTTCGGGCTCGATCTGTCCCAGGTCCCAGCCGCTGCCCTTGACGCAGAGCACGGGGGTGGGCTCGCCCAGGTCGTCCGGCAGCGAGGTCTTGACCGAAGTATTGCCGCCGCCGTGCAGGACCAGCGTGGACTCGCCGCCGATGAGCCGCGACGTGTAGACCCGCAGCGCCAGGTCCTCGTTGCGCCCCGGCCCCTGCCCCCACCGCTGCACCGCGGCCTTCGCTTCCTCGTCCGACCATCCCGATCGCATGAAGGGCAGTAAAAGCTCTGCTCCCGCCGCTGTCCACCCCGCGATCGGGTCCCCGCCGTAGGCCCCGAGACGAGGCGAGAACGCTCGAGCTGGCTACGGGGCGCAGGCCTCGAGCATGGCCTGGAAGCCGGGCCACCTCTGCTCATTGCCGTTGTCGAACAGCGGCTGGGTGAGTCCGTCCTCCTTCACCAGTTGCACGGCCGTGACCTCGACCTTCGCGTCACCGAGCACCACCTGATTGTCGTGGACGAAGCCACGAATCCCGCCGCCCTCGTCACCGCTGCCGATCGCCCCCTCGGAGTCGTCGAAGTACGCGACGCACCGCGTCGACCGCTCGCCGCTGCGCGGGGTCAGAATTTCCTCTCCGTAGTACGCGCGGTAGATGTTGCGGAACGCCGCCACCTTCCCGCTCCCGTGACTGCCGTTGGCCTTGATGCGAAACACCGCGTGATACTGCTCCTTGGCCCGTGCCGGCTCGGATGGGGTCACGGCCAACCCCACGCCATCGAGCAATGCCTGGCCGACCGCGATCCGCTCGGCCCTATCCGTGAACTGGTCGTTGTCTCGAAACAGCGCGAGCAATAGATCGGTACGACCCTGGTTCGGGTCGCAGCCATCGCCCACCGTCGTCCCGGGTGCGCACTGGGCAGCACCGCCCGGACTCGTGCGCGCGTAAGAGTCGAACGCCACCCCGAAGCCATGGTCGATGCAATCCACCATGGCCGCGGCCGCATGCGGTGCCAGATACGAGTCCCCCACCCTCCTCCCCGGATTCGTGAAGTGCTTCGCCATGAGCGTGTTGTCGATGTCGAAGATGCAGATTCCCCGGGGCGGAGCCAAGGGTGCCGTTTCTCGGTCCTCCGGTATGAATGACGGCAGCGCGGAGTCACCGTCTTCGACGACCGCTTGGGCGGCCGAGCTCGACCGAGGATGGGCGCAGGATGCCAGAGACAGCAGCCCTAGCCCCGCGACGACGATGGAGAGTTGCTCGACGATGCGCATGGCCTCGACGATCAACGTACAGGTGCGCCCTCACGCCGCCACTGCCACTTCGAGCCATTGAATTGGCATTCCCCGCCACGGGCTCGCACGAACCCGAGCGGGGGTGAGGCCCCGCTCAGCTCGCGGGGTCTTGGCCGAGCAGGTTGCGGCAAGTAGGCGAGGTGGGGACCGCCTTGGGCGACGGGTTGGTGCGCAGCACCAAGTCCCCCAGGTGCATGGTGACCCCCATCCAGAAGTGCTCGTTCTTGAAGTGGTGCAGGCGATGGTGACGCCACAGCCGTCGATACAGGCGCCCCCGCGGGCGATAGCTCGAGTGGCTGATGAAGTGGGTCCACTCGTAGACGAGGCCGATGGCGATGACGGCGAGCAAGAAGCTGAGCCACAGCGCCCAGGTGGGGGTGACGATGGCCGCGACCCCTGCGGCGATGGCCATGCCGATCAGGGCGCCGCGCATGGGCGTGCACCAGTAGCGAGGGTCGTGGGGGCTTTCGTGGTGCAGCCGATGCTCGCGCGCGAGCTCGGTGTCGAGGGTCCAGCGCCCGAGCTTGCGTGGCCGCCAGTGCAGCACGCCGACGTGGATGACCCACTCGGTGAAGGGGTGAAGCGCGAGCACGGCCGCGGCCACGGCCCCGTCCCACAGGCTGAAGTCGCCGACCACGATGCGCAGCGCGGCCACGGGCACGAGCAGCGCGGCGATGATCTGGGCCGAGCGCTGGCGGATGAAGATCTGAAAGACCCCGCGCAAGGTCAGACCCGGCGCGCGGGGATCGAGTTCGACGGACCGAGGGCGGCGCCCAGCCACCGTGGAGCTACCAGCGTTCATCGATCGGAGCCTTTCGCGGCCGAGTCGTCGGCCTCGTCGGGAGTGAGGGTCGCGTCTTGCAGGGCACCGACCAGCCCCAGCACCGCCCGCGTGCCCTTCTCCATGAGCGCGTCGGCCATGTGCTTGGCCGCCCCGCCGTCGCCACGCTCGACCGCCTCGGCGATGGCCCGATGACCCGCGACGTCGCGCGTTTCCTCGGCCATGACCTGCACCAAGACCTCGCGCAGTCGGTCGTAGGTCTCGCGCAGCGTGTTGAAGGAAAGCTCGTAGGCGATGTTGCCCGAGCCCCGCACCATCACGTCCCAGAAGCGAAGCGACAGGTCCTGCAGCTCGGCCAGATCGTCGACCTCGGCGGCGGCGTGCATGCTCTCGATGAGCTCGCGCAGCGCCGTGATGTCGGCTTCGGTGGCCCGCTCGGCACACAGCCGCGCGATGTCCGGGGCGAGCACGGCTCGCATCTCCATGACGCTGCGCGCGACCCCGAGATTGATGGTGTTGTCGCGGCGGAAGAGCATCCGACCGAGCAGGTCGAGCCCGGCGTTGCGGCGAAAATCGAGGACCTTGGTGCCGCCGCCCTGCGAGATACTGACCAGCCCGGCCTGCGCCAATCGCTTGAGGGCCTCGCGAATCGCGCCGCGATTGACGCCGAGGGTCTCACACAGCTGTCGCTCGGCCGGGAGATTGACCCCGGCCCCGAAGTGTCCTTCGACGATTTCGCCCGACAGCTGGTCGTAGACCTCATCGGACAGCGTTTTCTTGGCGATTTTACGAAGACCCATGGCAACGCCCGCGTGCCCACTCAACATGGATCATGATCATCGGATGGTCAACTGGTCATACCAATTTACGAACGTGAGATCGGCAGTGCGCGGAGTGCGAAAAAGGCACCCTCTGGAGTCTGCTTTCGGCCGCAGCGGGCCGGTATCGTGGCCCCTGCCCCCATGAAGGACCCCCGCCCCTCGCCGATCTACCGCAAAGACTATCGCCCGCCTCACTATTGGATCGACGAGGTCGTCCTCGAGGTGCGGCTTTACGAGGACCGAGCCGAGGTCGAGGCCACGATGAGCGTGCGGCGGAACCCGGACGCGGGTGACGAGCCGCAGGCGTTGGTGCTGCACGGCGAGCAGCTGCAGCTCGAGTCGGTCGCGATCGACGGACAGATGCTGCCCGCCGAGGCGTACGAGACCGACGAGCGCACCCTGACGATCCACGAGGTGCCGGAGCGCTTCGAGCTGCACACGGTCGTGCGCAACGAGCCGCAGAACAACACCGAGCTGACGGGGCTGTACCGATCGGGGCAGACCTTCTGCACCCAGTGCGAGGCCGAGGGCTTCCGCCGGATCACCTACTTCCTCGATCGCCCCGACGTGATGGCCCGCTACACCACCACGATCGAGGCGGACCGCGAGCGCTACCCGGTGCTGCTGTCCAACGGCAACCGCGAGGCCGAAGGCGAGCGCCCGGGGGGCCGTCACTTCGTACGCTGGCGCGACCCCTTCCCCAAGCCGAGCTACCTGTTCGCCCTCGTCGCGGCCGAGCTGAAGAGCCACACGGGCACCTTCACCACCCGCTCCGGTCGCGAAGTGAAACTGGAGATCTGGGTCGAGCCGCACAACGTCGACGCCTGCGAGCACGCCCTGCGCTCGCTTCGGAAGTCGATGGAGTGGGACGAGAAGGTCTTCGGCCTCGAGTACGACCTCGACATCTACATGATCGTCGCCGTCAGCGACTTCAACATGGCGGCGATGGAGAACAAGGGCCTCAACATCTTCAACGACAAGTACGTCCTGGCCCGCCCCCAGACCGCGACCGACGACGACTACGAGAACATCGAAGGCGTCATCGCCCACGAGTACTTCCACAACTGGACCGGCAACCGCGTCACCTGCCGGGACTGGTTCCAGCTGACGCTCAAGGAGGGCCTCACCGTCTTCCGCGACGAAGAGTTCAGCTCCGACATGGGCTCGCGACCGGTCAAGCGGATCATGGACGTCCGCACCCTCCGCACCGCTCAGTTCGCCGAGGATGCCTCCCCCACCGCTCATCCGATCCGGCCCGAGGCCTATATCGAGATGAACAACTTCTACACCGTCACGGTGTACAACAAGGGCTCGGAGGTCATCCGCATGATCCACACCCTCTTGGGAGCCGAGGGCTTCCGCAAGGGCATGGACCTGTACTTCGAGCGCCACGATGGCCAGGCGGTGACCTGCGACGACTTCGTGACCGCCATGGCCGACGGCAGCGGGGTCGACCTCGCTCAGTTCTCGCGCTGGTACGAGCAAGTGGGCACGCCGGTCGTGCACGCCGAGGGGAGCTGGGACGAGGCCGCGGGACGCTACGCGCTGACCCTGCGGCAGGAGCCCTCCACGATCGCCAAGGGAGACACCTCGCCGCTGCACATCCCGGTGATGGTGGGCATGGTCGGCGCCGATGGACGCGACCTGCCCCTCACGGTCGAGCCCGCGGTGGCCATGAAGGACCACGGCGCCCTGCTCGAGCTGCGAGAGCAGGAGCAGACCTTTACCTTCGAAGGCCTGACCGAGCGCCCCGTGCCCTCGGTGCTCCGTGGTTTCTCGGCCCCGGTGCGGCTGGAGCTGTCGCGAAGCGAAGACGAGCTCGCGTTCCTCATGGGACACGATGCCGACCCCTTCAACCGCTGGGACGCGGCGCAGACCTTCGCCCAGCAGATGATCCTGAGCATGGCCGCGCAGCGACGAGCGGACGCGGCCATGACCATCGACGCGCGCTTCGTGGAGGCGTGGGGGCAGATCTTGGCCGACGAGAAGCTCGACGGCTCGCTCAAGTCGCTGACCTTGCAGCTGCCCAACGAGCGCGTGCTCGGCCAGGCGATGGAGGCAGTCGACGTCGACGGGCTACATGCGGCGCGCGAGCAGGTGCTCGGAGCCCTGGCCGATGCCCACTTCGCCGCGCTGCAATCGACCTACGCGTCGCTGGATCTCGGGCCCTATCGGCTCGACCGAGAAGCGGTGGCGGGCCGACGACTTCGCAACACGGTACTGGGCATGCTCGGCCATCGCAGCGACGAGACCGCCCGCGAGCAGGCGGCGACCATGGCCCGGGCTCAGCTCGACGACGCCGACAACATGACCGATGCCGAGGCCGCGCTGCACTGCCTGGTCGGAGCCGGGGGTGACGCCCGCGAGACGGCGCTCGCCGACTTCTACGCCAAGTGGCAGCAAGCACCGCTGGTCATCGACAAGTGGTTCACCGCCCAGGCGTTGTCCACCCGCCCCGACACGCTCGACCGGGTGATCGCTCTGGCCCGACACACCGACTTCAACATCCGCAATCCCAACCGGGTCCGCTCGCTGCTCGGCAGCTTCTCGGTGCGCAACCAGGTGTGCTTCCACGCCCTCGACGGCCGGGGCTACGCCCTGCTGGCCGACCACGTGCTCGAGCTCGACCGACTCAACCCGCAGGGCGCTGCGCGCCTGGTCGGACCCCTGGGGCACTGGCAACGATTCGACGCCACGCGCCGCGAGCTCATGCGCAGCCAGCTGAGCCGAATTACCGCGCAGGAGGGCCTCTCCAAGGACGTTTTCGAGCTGGCGAGCAAGGCCCTGGGCGCCTGAGCCATGGGAGCGCTTGCACCACCCAGGTCCCTCCTCCATGCTCATTGCATTGGCTTACTCGAGGTGTGTGCATGAAAATTAGGAGAATGTGGGGGTCGCGCCTTGCGCTGGTACTGACGGGAGCCGTAGCCGTGGGCTGCGGCGGCGACCCGGGAGCGGATACGGGCAGCGACTCCAGCGACGATACCGACAGCGGTGAGGTCACCCCGCCGCCCGAGACCGAATCCGAGGGCGAAGTAGTCGGCTGGCTCGAGATCGGCTGGGGTGAGGGCCAATATGTGCCGCTGTCGGACGGCGACGACTTCCCGCTCGTGCGCGGAGGCCAGGGCGCGGAGATGTTCCCCATCCCCCTGCGCGGGGCCGAGTTCTACCTGCCCGGCAACCCCACCACCTGGATGGACGCCGACGGCCCACTCATCGATGTCGAGATGGACATCGAGGGCTTCAACGATGGCGTGGGCGGACACTTCAAGCGCATCGCCAACTACCAGCTCGACTGGGTGGTGCTCGAAGACGGCACCTACGAGTCTTCGTTCGTACCATTTCTGATGCCCGATGGGGTGGACAGCGCGGACATCAACGGCCTGCCGGCTCACCTCACGGTACGGGTGCGGCCCTTGAATCAAGCCACGCTCGAGGCCGAGCTCGACGTCGTCGTGTTCGTCGACGAAGCCATCGACAACTAGCGCGCACCACCGATCGCAAATGCCGTTTCCACAGCACCCAACGCTGTGCGAATCGGCATACACGTAGTCGTCCCAAAGGAGGACTACGCCTCGCGTCGAAAATCGCCGTTTGATTGCGGGGGGCGACGAACCGTGCGGACGGTTCGACATGCTCGTAGTGACGGACGCGATTGGTGAGTGATCGAGACAGTCTGCCGAAGCGCCTCGCCGATCGCTTCGTGGTCGAGGACCTCATCGGCCAAGGCGCCATGGGGCAGGTGTTTCGGGTCTTCGACGAGCACGAAGGCCGTCGTGTCGCGCTGAAGCTGCTCAAGCCAGAGCTGAGCCAGGCGCACCAGCTGCATCGGTTCAAGCGCGAGTTCCGAGCCGCGGCCCGACTCGACCATCCCCACTGCGTCCGCAGCTACGAGTTCCTCGAGCGCGACGGCTTGGCCATGCTGACCATGCAGTACGTCGAGGGCGGGGCGCTGACGCTCGAGCGCATGGAGCCGCTCGCCGTGCTTCGCCTGGGGCTCCAGCTGCTGGCGGGGCTCGACCACATCCACGGCAAGCGCTTGGTCCACCGTGATCTCAAGCCGGGCAACATCCTGATCGACCGCTCGCAACCGATCCCGTGCGCGCGGCTGGCCGACTTCGGCATCGCGGGCGCGATGGACTTGGTGCACGAGGACACCACGGTCGGCTTAGTCCAGGGCTCGCTGCGCTACCTGGCTCCCGAGACGCTCCGGGGCGGCGGGGCCGATCCGCGCGCGGACCAGTACTCGCTCGGGCTCATCCTCTATGCGCTGCTCGTGGGCCAGCATCCCTTCAGCGGGGCCGCACGCTCGCTTCGGCAGTGGCTGGCGATCCATCGTCGCGGCCGAATCCGTCCTCTCGATCACCTGCGACCAGATCTCCCCGCGGCGTTGGTGCAGGCGATTCACCGCATGTGCCATCGCGAAGCCAACGAGCGATTCGACGACGCCGCCTTGGCCCACGACGCGCTCGCCGAGGTGTGGCGACAGCTCCCGGACGCGGGTCCCCTGCCCGAGCATCCTCCGCTGACGCGGCGGCCCTACCTGGTGGCACCGTCCTTCGTCGGTCGGCAGCCCGAGCTCGACGCATTGATGAGCGCCCACGAGGATGGCCAGGCCGGCCGTGGTCCTCGCGTGATTCGGGTCGTCGGTGAAGCAGGCCGTGGCAAGTCGCGGCTGCTGCGAGAGCTGCTGGTCGAGGTCTTCGACAGCGACACGATGATCTTTCCCGGCACCTGCCGCGCGGAGGGAGGCGGCCCCTACGACCCGCTCGGCGACCTGCTGGAGACGCTCGCGGATACCGAGTTCGATGGCGACGCCACGCCGCTGACGCCCGAGCCGAACTCGACCTCGCCCGCCCACCTCGCGGGGCCCGAGGACGAGACCGCCGACCTGTCGATCGCCGAGTCGGACTCTCCCCTGTCGATGGTGGCCGAGCTCCGCTCGGACCTGACGCCCCCCGAAGACCCGCTATCCGGTCGAATGCAGGCGCACGCCCGGTGGAGCGCTCGCCTGCGCCTTTTGTGCCGCATGCGCCCGGTGATGCTCATCATCGAGGACGCGCAGTGGGCCGACCCCGCCACGCTCCAGCTGCTGACCAGCATGGTGCGCACGGTGGCGATCACCCGCCAGCGCGGGGACTCGGTGCGAGCGAGCTTCGTGATCACGCACCGCCGCTCCGTCGACAACCCCGACCTCGACGCGTTCATCGATGCCGCCCGCGAGTACGACGTGCTCACCTCGCTGGACCTGCGCCCGCTGGCGGGCATCGACTCCAAGGGCGTGCTGGCGTCGATGCTGCGCGTGCCCCCGCCGCAGCTCCCCGACGAGTTCGCCGAGCCCCTGGTCGAGCATGCCGAGGGCAACCCCCTGTTCCTGTCGCAGATGCTCCACTGCTTGCTCGGCCGCGGCCAGCTGCAGCCCGACGCCAGCGGCGGGTGGAACCTGGACTCTCAGGGCCTGTCCGCGGCCCGACTGCCCCGTAGCGTCGGGATCGCCATCGGAGAGCAGGCCGCTCGCCTCGCCACCAAGCACCAGCAGATCATGGTGGCGGCCGCCGTGCTCGGGCGTGGCTTCGAAGGCCGGCCGCTCGAGGCCATCACCGGCTTCGACGAACTGTCCATCCTCGACGGGCTCGACGAGCTGCTGCGCACGGGCTTCATCGAAGACAGCGGCAGCGGCTATCGCTTCGTGCACGATCGGATCCGCGAGTCGATCTACGCCGCGCTCCCGGCCAGCGAGCGCGTACGCCTGCATCGTCAGGCCGCCGAGCACCTGGTGGACCACGGCGGCGAGCTGCCCAGCTCCTGGCCGGCCATCGCTCACCACTTCGAACACTCGGGGCGATACGCCGAGGCCTACCGCTACTCGCTGAAGGCCGCCCGCCACGCCTCGGACGAGCATGCCCACGGCGCCGCGCTCGGCCACTACGACGCCGCCCTGCGCATGGCCGAACGAGGCGAGCTCGACCCCGACGCGGAGATCTTCGAGTGCCAAGGCGATGCCCACAGCGCGCTCGGCCAGTATTCGAAGGCGGTCGACGCCTATGCCCGGTGCCTCGATGGCGCGCCGGAGGGGCTCGGACGCGTGGACCTGCTGAGCAAGCTCGGCCGAGTCGAGCACAAGCGCGGTCAGTACGAACGGGCGATGAAGGTCTTCGAAGAGGTCCTGGTGGCGATGGGCACCCGGCCGTCCCCCCAAGGGCTGGTGCTTCGCGTTCAGCTCGTGCTCGCCGTGCTGGCGAGCATGCTGCCGCTGTGGCGCTGGCGAGACAGCGCCCAGCGAGCCGAAGTCATCATCCGTACCCGCACGCTGCTGTCGGAGTGCTACCTGATGATGGGCGAGATGCTGCAGACCGCCCACCACAGCATCGCGGCCGCGAACCTGGCCCGACGTGCCGGGCCGGGACCGGCCGCGACTCGAGCCCTGGCATTCCACGGGATGGGGCTGGTGACCTTCGGCGAGCACCGCATGGGCGGCCGCTACCTGGCCCGGGCCCGGGCCTACGCCAACGAGACCGAGCTACCCGCGAGTGTGCAGTGCACCATCATGACCTCCGAGGCGCTGGCCCATCTCGCACGCGGCGACACGCACCGCGCGATCGCGACGGCGGAGGCCACGTGGCGTCGCTTCGGTACGGCCGCCAGCGCCGAGGCGAGGGTCGGCTCGCTGACCACGATGAACGTCATCTTGTTGCTCTCGCAGCACGACGACCACCGCTGCCACCACTACATTCGGCGCATGCAGGCGCTGGCGGCCGAGCTCGCGGACCCACGCCTGCAGGGCTGGGCGCACCAGCATCGGGCGTACCTGCTGCTCCGCCGCGGAGAGCTGACATCCACCCTCGAGCAGCTGCACCAGGGGCTGCGCCTCGCTCGGGAGGCGGGCGACGGCATCATGGCGATCCGGGCCCAGGATCAGCTCGCGCTCACGCTCGCCCTGCACGGAGACTACGCCGAGGCGCTGCGACGGGGCATGACCGCCACCGCAGACACCCTGGGTCGCCCCCGCCTCCGACTCCAGCTCGCCATCGACGGAGGGTTCGTGATCGCGGCCGCGCTCGCCCGACGCAACGGACACTCCGTACCCGCGCAGGCCGAGGCGCTGGTCCGCCAGGTGCTTCGCCGCCGTCGCCGAGATGCCTGTGGGATCCCGACCTCCGCCCTTCAGTTCCGGGTCGCGGAGGCCGCGTGGCACGACGCCAGCGGCCAGCCCCACGACTTCGACGCCCCGATCGACGCCGCGGAGCGTGCCGGCCTCCACGGCGAGGTCTCGCTGGGGCGAATGATCCGCAGCCGCTTCGACGAGCGCCCGAGCGCCCCCGAACCGACGACGTCGGCGCCCATCGAGCGAGCCCCACCTCCGGCCTGAGTCGGTCGCACGCTACGGTGCCAAGCAGACGCCCACGTCTTCGAATCCCGGAGGCGCGCTGCCCTCTTCGTAGTAGGGCGAGCACGACTGGCCGGGCAGGCACGTCGCGCCCATGTCTCCGACGGCGCAGAACGAGGTGCAACAGCCCAGGTCGAAGCACTCGGGCACGAACTTGCCGGGGACGCACATGGTGCCGGGATCGCAGTCGTTGATGAACATACAGGGGTCCGCGGGCTGCCCCGCGTCGCCCGAGTCGTCGACGATGCAGGCGAAGCTGCTGGAGGTCCCGACCGGGTAGCAACCGCTCCCTTCGGGGCACGTCTGTGCGAGCGGATCACAGGTGGAAAAACACAGCGCCAATACCCCGTCGCCCGTGATCGAGCACATCGATCCCTCGTCCTCGCACGCGGGCTTCTCCGGGGAACCGACGCACATGGCGATGCACTCGCCTTCGTTGGTCTCCTCGTCGACGTCCCAGCACATCGCCCCCAGCTCGCAGGAGTCGATGCCGCTGAAGGCATTGCCCTCGACCGTGCACGGCTCGCCCGCGGCTCCGGGCTCGCGCGCGATGGGGCTGCAGCGCAGCGCGTTCCAGGTGCCGCCCCCATCGTTGGACCACGGCATGCACTTTTCGCCGCGCGGGCAGTCTTGCGCAAAGAGGTCGCACTCGTCCCCGCCGAAGCCGTCGTCCAAGCCGGGATCGAGGAATCCGACCCCATCATCGGTGCTGGTATCGCTGGAGCTGTCGAGGGGCGGCGGCGTGGTGGTGGAGGTGGCGGGGGGCACCGACGTGGTCGCGGGCGGAACCCCGGTCGTGGAGCTCGGTGGTGGGGTCGTGGTGGCCGCCGGAGCGTCGTCGCCGGAGCTGCTCGCGTCGGCACCTCCCGTGTCGAGCGCCACCGTGGGACCACAACCCCACGCCAACCCGCTCAGCACGCCGAGCGCCAACCACCAGTGAACTCGCGGCCTCATCCCCACACCCTACCACCAAAGAGCAGTAAAGTTAGTTTTAGTTTCGACCCCTGGGGCTGCTGCGTTCGGCTGTGACCTGGGAGATTCAGGCCAGAATGTACTGGAAACGGCACTCATCGCCGTGTCCGGCGACCGTTGGCGCCCATTCCGTAAACTACTAAAGCGAACGAAGTTCCTTCAGCAGAAGCGAGCCGTAGCGCTCCATCTCCCACTCGTCGAGAGCACCGCAGGCCTTCAGCTCGGATTCGTTCTCCGGCATGGCCGACGCCAGCACGATCAGCGCCTCCTTGCCGATGATGATGTCGGGCGCCATGTCGAGCTTGTCGGCCATCGCCTTGCGCCACCCTCGGAGCTCGTCGAAGCGCTTGCGTTCGTCTCGCGGCATGCCCCGTTCGATCGGCGGCGGCGTCGGGGACTCGCCGTCGAGCCCCGCTTCGATGGCGGCCCTGAGCCGCGCGCGCCCCTTGCCGCGGAGCCGCGGGTGCACCCCTCGGATCTGCGCGAGCGATTGGGCGTTGGCAGGGGGCTTCTTGGCGAGCGACACGAGCAACGCATCGGCCATGACCCGAAACACGGGACGATCGATCTCCTGCGCCACCGCTTCGCGAAGTTGATAGAGCGCCATGAAGACGCCGCGCCCCTCCGGCGGCAGATCTCGCGCGCCCTTGATCCGCCATGCCCCGAGCGTCTCGGCCTTGGTCGGACGCGGCTCGACCCGGGTCTGTCGCAAGCAGGCATGCTCGAAGATGTCCTCGCGCTCGATGGCCTTCAGATCGGCGCGCTGTTGATCGGCGAGCTCGAGCAGGAAATGCGTGTCGTAACGAGCGTAGTCGAGCGCATGCTCGGGCAGCGGGCGCTCCCCCCAGTCGAAGCGCTGCATCTTCTTGTTCGCCCGAAACCCGTGGCTCTCGGCGAGGATCGATCCCAACCCGTAGGCGGCCCATCCCAGAACGCGAGCCGCAATCATCGTGTCGAAGAGCCCCGCAAATGCGAAGCCGTGCTGACGCTTGAAACACAGGATGTCGTAGTCGGCGCCATGCATGACCTTCGTGATCGCCGGGTCGGCGAGGACCGGGCCGAGCGGGCTCAAGTCGACGACCAGGGGATCCACCAGGGCATCGCGGCCGGGCACCGAAACCTGCACGAGGCAGATTCGCTCCCGATAGGCGTGCATGCTGTTGGACTCGGTATCCAGAGCAAAACGCGGCGCCGTCTTCAGCTCGTCGACCAACGCCTCGAACTGCGCGTCGGTCTCGATCATGCTCCAGTTTCCGTGTTGGGAAGGGCCCGGGGTGGACACGCTGCGCATGCTACCTCGCGGACCGCAGATTCCCACCGCTCCGTGTAAACCCCCCGTGCACCATGGCGCTACGACCGATCGGGGCCGTCCTCTCGGGGTAACCGTGTCTGGCTCGAATCGCGCCCCTGGGGCATGATCAGCGCGTGTCGCACGAGTCGACCTTGTTCGATGATCGGCGCGAGCTCAGCAGTGCTTCGCTCGACCACGACGACACGAACGTAGACGGGGTCACGGCCCGAGACCCCGAGCCGATCGAGCTTCGACGCGGCGAGACCATGGGCCGCTACGTCCTGCTCGATCCGATCGGTCGCGGCGGGATGGGGGTGGTGTACGCCGCCTACGATCCCGAGCTCGACCGCCGCATCGCACTCAAGCTGCTGCGCGCCGAGAAGAACGACGCCAAGGGCAGCGCCCGCCTGGCCCGCGAGGCGCAGGCGATGGCCAAGCTCGTGCACCCCAACGTGGCCACCGTGCACGACGTGGGCAGCTTCCACGGCGAGGGCGTGTTCGTGGCGATGGAGCTCGTCGACGGCTCGGACCTCCGCACCTGGCTCAAGCGCCCGCGCGAGTGGACCGAGGTCATCGCCGTGTTCCTGCAGGCGGGCCGGGGCCTCATGGCCGCGCACCGGGTCGGGCTCATCCATCGCGACTTCAAGCCGGGCAACGTGCTGCTCAGCGATCGCGGCGAGGTGAAGGTCGTCGACTTCGGGCTCGCCCGCCAGCTCGAGTCCAGCCTCGACAGCCACGAGATGCGCATGCTGGCCGACCTCGAGTCGAGCGGCTCGATCAGCCAGCGCATCAAGGAGGACGTGACCCGAACCGGAGCCTTGATGGGCACCCCCGCCTATATGGCTCCCGAGCAGCACGCCCGCCGCTCGCTCGATGCCCGCACCGATCAATTCTCGTTTTGCGTTGCGCTCTACGAGGCGCTGTTCCAGCGGCCGCCCGTCGAAGGGCATAGTCGCGTCGCGTTGGCCATGGCCACCAACCGGGGCGAGGTTCGGCCACCCCCCAAGGGGCACTCGATCCCGGCTCGGATCACGCGCGCGGTGTACCGCGGCTTGTCGCCCAAGGCCGCCGATCGCTTCCCCAGCATGGCCGAGCTGCTGGCCGAGCTCAGTTACGACCCCGGACGTCAGCGCATGCGACTGGCGGCCGGTGTGGGCGCGACCGTCCTGCTGGCGGCGGGCATCTACGGCTATGTACGGGGCCCCGAGTCCAAGCCGACCGAGGACCCACAGTGCCCCGACCCGCAGGCGGCCCTCGCCGACGTCTGGGACGACGGTCGTCGCGACACGCTGACCAAGGCCTTCGAGCGGAGCCCCCTGCCCTACGCGGTGGACACCAGCAAGTTCGTGATCGAGCGCCTCGATCGTTGGTCCGACGAGTGGGCCACGGCGCGACACGAAGCCTGCGAAGCGACGATCGTCCACGAGACCCAGCCCAAGACCACGATGGAGCTGCGCACCCACTGCCTCGATCGACAGCGCAAGGACCTGGCAGCCGTGGCCCAGCTGCTGATCGAGGCCGACACCAGCACCATCGAGCGCGCGGATCGACTCACCGCCTCGCTCCCCGCCACCGCCGCCTGTGCCGACGTCGATGCCCTCAACCGGCTCCCACCGCCCACGGATCTGGCGACCCGCGAGGTGGTCGAGACCGTCCGTGATCAGCTGAGCGAGATCCGAGCGCTACGGGCCGCGGGTCGATACCGGGTGGGATTCGAACGCGCGGGCGAGACGCGGGACCTCGCGCTGACCACCGGGTACAAGCCGGTCATCGCCGAGACGCTGTCCATCTTGGGCAACCTCCAGAACAACGTCGGCAACCGGGCCGATGGCGAGACGACCTTGCACGCGGCCGCCCAGGCGGCCACGGAGGCCCGCTACGATCAGATCCTGGTCACCGCCTGGCTCGACCTGGCGTGGAACCTGAGCATCGGCCAAAACCGCCACGACGAAGGCCTGCGCTTCACCGAGTACGCCGACGCGGTCATCACCCGCATGGGGCGACCCGAGTGGCTGCGGACCAACCTGCAGTGCACCGAGGGCAACATCAAGTGGGAGCGGCAGGACACCGAGGAGGCCCTGGTGCTGCTGCAGGCCTGCCTCGACGGGCGCCTGCGCCAGGACCCCCGCCACCCGCAGCTCGCCACCACGATGACCTATGTCGGTAACGTGCTGATCGACCTGGGCCGGCTCGACGACGCCGAGAAGGCCTTCCGCGACGCGCTCGAGGCCGCCATCTCCACGCACGGCCTCAAGCACCCGCTGGTCGCGTCGTCCTACAACGGCCTCGGGGTCGTGTTCTATCACCAGCAGCGCCTCGCCGACGCGGAGGCGCAGTACCAGCAGGCCTACGAGCTCAACCTCGAGCTGCTCGGCCCCGACGATCCGGCCCTGCTGTACTCGCTGGGGAACATCGCCAACTGCCGACGCGAACGCGGCGAGTACAAGAGCGCGCTGGCGGCGATGCGCAAGGTCGAGCGGCTGGTCCGCAACGGCTTCCCCGCCGAGCACCGCGAGTCGGGCACGACCACCCACAACATCGCCGAGCTGCTCGCCCTGCTCGACCAGCCCGAAGACGCGCTCGAGCACTACGAGCGAGCGCTGCGGATCCGCATCGCCGTGCACGGGGCCGATGCGCTGTACGTGGCCAACACGCTCACGGGGCAGGGCGAAACCCTGCTCACCCTCGGGCGGCAGGCCGAGGCCCGCGAGGCGCTGGAGCGGGCCTACGGCATCCGGGAGGCGGCCAAGGACCACCGCAAGGACAACTTCGGTCGCACTCGCTTCGCGCTGGGGCGCGCGCTGATGCAGTCGGACAAGGATCCCGCGCGCGCCCGCCAGCTGGTTCGTCAGGCCCGTCGCGACTACGAGACGATCGACGACAGCGCCCTCAAGCGGGAGCGCCGTGATGCGATGGACCGCTGGCTCGCCGAGCACGACCGCCCGGGCGACGCCACGCGCAACTGAGCCGCCCCCCCGTTCGAGGGGCTCGACGTGAACGCGTCGTGCAGCACGATGGAGTCACCATGCGGCTCCCTCGACTCACCGCGCCCTCGCGAAACGTCTCTGCGAACCATGCGCGAACTCATGGTTCGGGCACCATCGGGCCGCAATCCCACACGATGAACAAGATGTGCACGCGGTGCAGCTACGACGAGCTGCAGGCTGGAGTCACAGCGACCTCGACGGCGGCGACGGGCAATGCCGCCGAGAATCTCGCACGTCAGGCGGTCCCCAACGGCGCCTCCGGAGTCATCTGCTCACACTGGCAGAACGCCGACAACGTCAGGTTCGATGCCAACTGTGTCTACAACACGACCGTCCACCGAACGACGCAAGCCCACTGTGCGGGTCGGTTCCGCGGCTATCACGAGCCGTCTCAGCAACAGCTCAACGCGGAGCAGCAGTCGATCACCGCTGCTCGGAATGCCGTGCCCCAAGGCGCCACGAACGTCGACTGCGATACCTGGCGAGCGCGCGCCTAGGCCCACCCTGCCGCTCAGCGGTCGCTGTGGCCCAAGTCCTTGTCGGGCGCGACCCGGTCGCGGATGAGCTGCTTGAGCTCTTTGGACTCGGGGAAGCGGCCGGCCTCGGACTTGGCGAAGACGAGCTCGTCGTCGACCCGAACCTCGAAGATGCCGCCGTCGCCGGGCACCAGGGCAACCTCGCCCAGGTGCTCGCCGAGACTCATCAATAGCTCCTGCGCCATCCAGCCCGCTCGCAGCACGAAGCGGCAGCGCTGGCAGTAGAGAATCTCGACCCGAGGGCGGGACATGACGACGCACTGAAGGGGGCGGACCCACGCGGGGGCCCGCCCTGCTCGGAGCTCAGCGGCTGCTGATCGCGGCCCGCATGAGCTCGCGGTTGAGCGTCACGATGGCGTCGGTGCTGATCTCCTTGGGGCACACCGCTTCGCACTCACCGTGGTTGGTGCAGCCACCGAAGTCGGCACCGTCCATGGCCGAGACCATCTTGAGCGCTCGCTCGTTTCGCTCGACCTGCCCCTGCGGGAGCAAGGAGAGGTGGCTGACCTTGGCGCCCACGAAGAGCATGGCCGATGCGTTCGGGCACGCGGCCACGCAGGCACCACAGCCGATGCACGCGGCGAAGTCGAAGGCCTCGTCGGCGTTGGACTTGCCGATGGGGATGGCGTTGGCGTCGGGCGCCGAGCCCGTGCCCACCGAGATGAAGCCGCCCGCGTGCTGGATAGTATCGAAGGCCGTGCGGTCGACCATGAGGTCGCGCAGCACGGGGAACGCCTTGGCACGGAAGGGCTCGACGGTGATGGTCTCGCCGTCGCGGAAGCCACGCTGCGCGAACTCTCGCATGTGCAGCTGGCAGGTGGTCGTGCCCGGCCGCGGACCGTGCGGGACCCCGTCGATCACCATCGAGCAGGTACCGCAGATGCCCTCACGACAGTCGTGATCGAAGGCGATGGGGCCCTCGGGGTACTTCTCGTGGTTGTGGATGATCTCTTCGTTGAGCACGTCGATGGCCTCGAGGAAGGACATCTCCTCTTCCACCTGGACATCGTAGGTCTTGAACTCGCCCGAGGGGGCGCCGCTCTTCTGTCGCCAAATTTTGAACTTGACCTTCATCGTTCGGCTCACTTGTAGCTGCGGGTGGTGAGCTTGACGTACTCGAAGCTCAGCGATTCCTTGTTCAGCTTCGGCGCCTCGCCGACGCCCTGATGTTCCCAGACCGCGCCGTGGGCGAACTCGTCGTCGCGACGAACCGCCTCGCCTTCCTCGGTCTGGTGCTCCTCGCGGAAGTGCCCGCCGCAGGACTCGTCGCGGTACAGGGCGTCGTGGCACATCATCTCGGCGAACTCGAGGAAGTCGGCGACGCGGCCGGCCTTCTCGAGCCAGGGGTTGAGCTCCGAAGCGCTGCCGCCCGGCACCCGAGCCGTGGCCCAGAACTCCTCGCGCAGGGCGGGAATCTCCTGGATGGCTTTCTCGAGCCCCTTGGCGTTGCGGGCCATGCCGCAGTACTCCCACATGATCTTGCCGAGGCGGCGGTGGAACTGGTCGACGGGCACGTCGCCCTGGAGGTTGACCAGCTTGTCGATGCGCGCCTTGACCTCTTGCTCGGACTTGTCGAACGCGGCGTGCTCGGTGGTGACGTCGCCCTCGTGCTGCGTCGCGAGGTAGTGGCCGATGGTGTAGGGGATGACGAAGTAGCCGTCGGCGAGGCCCTGCATGAGCGCGCTGGCGCCCAGGCGGTTGGCCCCGTGGTCGGAGAAGTTCGCCTCGCCCAGCACGTGCAGCCCGGGCACGTTGCTCATGAGGTTGTAATCGACCCACAGCCCGCCCATCGTGTAGTGGACCGCGGGGTAGATGCGCATGGGCGTCTCGTAGGGAGACTCGCCCGTGATGCGCTCGTACATGTCGAACAGGTTGCCGTAGCGGTCGGCGATGGCCTGTCGACCGTCGCGGCGGATGGCGTCGCCGAAGTCGAGGTAGACCGCGTTGCGCATGCCGTCGACCTCGACGCCCACGCCATAGCCCTCGTCGCAGACCTTCTTGGCCGCCCGGGAGGCCACGTCGCGCGGCACCAGGTTGCCGAAGCTCGGGTAGCGCTCCTCGAGGTAGTAGTAGCGGTCGCCCTCGCCGATCTGCTTGGGCGCCTTGCCGAGGTTCTCCTTCTCGCGCGGCACCCAGACCCGGCCGTCGTTGCGGAGCGACTCGGACATCAGGGTCAGCTTGCTCTGGTAGCCGCCGCTGACCGGGATGCAGGTCGGGTGAATCTGCGTGAAGCAGGGGTTGGCGAAGCCGGCCCCGCGCTTGTAGCAGCGGTAGCCCGCGGTGACGTTGGAGCCCTTGGCGTTGGTCGACAGGTAAAAGACGTTGCCGTAGCCGCCGCTGGCCAGCACCACCGCGTCGCCGGCCCAGCGCTCGATCTTGCCGGTCACCAGGTCGCGGGTGATGAGCCCGCGGGCGTGGCCGTCGACGAGCACCAGGTCGAGCATCTCGGTGCGCGGGTGCATGCGAACCTTGCCCCGCCCGATCTGCCGGTTGAGAGCCGAGTACGCCCCGAGCAGCAGCTGCTGCCCGGTTTGCCCCCGCGCGTAGAAGGTACGAGAGACCTGAGCACCGCCGAAGGAGCGGTTAGCCAGCGTGCCGCCGTACTCGCGGGCGAAGGGCACGCCCTGCGCCACGCACTGGTCGATGATGTTCACCGACACCTGCGAGAGCCGATAGACGTTGGCCTCGCGGGCCCGGAAGTCGCCGCCTTTGACCGTGTCGTAGAACAACCGGTAAACGCTATCGCCGTCGTTCTGGTAGTTCTTGGCGGCGTTGATGCCACCCTGCGCCGCGATGCTGTGCGCGCGACGGGGGCTGTCTTGGAAGCAGAAGCACTCCACGTCGTAGCCCAGCTCGGCCAGCGTGGCGGCAGCCGAGCCGCCAGCGAGGCCGGAGCCCACCACCAGGATGGTGTACTTGCGCTTGTTGGCCGGGTTGACCAGCTTGAGGTCGAAGCGGTGCTTGTCCCACTTCTTGTCGATGGGGCCCGAAGGAATCTTCGCGTCGAGTTCCATGGTGTCGGTTGCCTTTGCGAATGAAGAGGGAGGCGGTTAGGCGGAGACGAGCTTGAGCAGGCAGGCCACGGGCACGGCGGCGAAGCCCAGCCCGGTGACCACCGCGATGGCGGGTCCGACTTTTTGCAGCGGCTCTTTGAAGCGACCCTTGGCCACGCCCAGGGTGCGGAACATGCTGCTGACCGCGTGGCTGAGGTGCAGCGAGACCGCCACCACCGACAGCAGGTAGGTGATGGTGATGACCGGGTTCTGGAAGCTGCGCACGAAGTTCGTGTAGATGTCGCGGCGCCCCATCGCGTCGGTGAGGTCTTCGTAGGCGACCACCTCGAGGGTGAAGTGCGCGAGGTGGAAGAGCACGAAGGCCACCACCACCCAGCCGGTGAGGATCATGCTGCGCCCCCACGGCGTGCTGCGTTGCGCCTTGAGCGCGGCGTACCGGTTCGGGCGCGCGGCGACGTTGCGGGCGGTGAGCTTGACCGCGCACGCGATGTGGATGCCGATCATCGCGACCAAGCCGAGGCGAGCGCCCCATTTGATCCCACCCAGCCCTTGCATGAAGGCGGCGTAGTCGTTGTACGCGTCTTGCCCGGCAAAGACCTGGAGATGGCCCGCCATGTGCTGGAGCAGGAATCCGACCATGGCCAGTCCGGTGACGGCCATGATGACCTTCAAACCGAGAGTGGAATTCCAGGCGGACGATGAGGAAGTGGAAGCGCTCATGGCAGTTCGGTCCCCGATGTGAGGGCGCGGCCTGGAGTTTTTCCTCCAGGAGCCCCCTGAAGGAGGCATCTACCACACTCGGAGCCCCGGCACCGCGCGCAAGGCCAAGTGCGCGAAAGATGCGGGGGTAGACCCACATCGTGGCTGCACCGTCCGAGTCGGCGCCGTGGCCGACTCAGAGGTGCGCAGGGGCGTCTATCTGCCCGCGGACCGAAGTTTCGGGGTCGAGCGCGGCCCGACCCGAAGGGGGGAAGACGCACATTCGAGATCTCCCGCCGATGCCGCTCGATCAACCTGGGCATAATTCCGGCGCGGCGGCGTTTCCTCCAGGCCCCGTGCCGAATGCCCGTGCCCACGCTCATCCTCCCGACGGCTCAGGACCTCCCGCGAGACCACGGCCCATGAGCGCGGTCGACCCATCGGGCGCATCGCTGTCCCTCGGTGAGCATCTCGGGCAAGGAGCCGTCGCCACCGTACGCCGGGTCCATGGCCCCGGCGGGCGGGTCTACGCGGGCAAGCTGCTGCACGAATCCCACGAGCGCGACGCGGCCTCTCGCGCCCGGTTCGCGCAAGAGGCCGAGCTGCTCGAAGGCCTGTCCCACCCCAACCTGGTCGGCTTCCACGGCCTGGTCGACATCGAGGGTCGGCGGGTGCTGCTGATGGAGCTGGTCGAAGGGCCCACGCTGGCGGAGGTCATCGCCCGCGAGACGACCCTCGACCCCGCGCGCGTGCAGCAGCTCGGTCGGGGCTTGGCCGCCGGCCTGGCCTACGCGCATCGGGCCGGCATCGTGCACCGCGACCTCAAGCCCAGCAACGTGCTGCTCGCGGGCGGCACCGAGCCCAAGATCGCCGACTTCGGCATGGCGCGCGCGACCTCGCTGTCCGGGGTCGGCTCCCAGGGCCTGACCGTGCTGGGCACGCCCGACTACATGGCGCCCGAGTGCCTCGACCCGCTGGCGGTCGACGCCCGCACCGATCTGTACGCGCTCGGCTGCATCTTGTTCGAGATGCTCGCCGGGCGCCCGCCGTTTTCTTCGGCCACGCCGCTCGGCTTGCTCAAGGCCCACCGCGACCACGACGTGCCGGCTCTACCCACGAGCGTGCCCGCGCCCCTGCGCACGCTCGTGACGTCGCTGCTCGCCAAGACCCCGGGCGACCGCCCGCAGGCGGCCGAGTCCGTGCGCGACGCCCTCGATGCAATGCTCGACCCCTCGAGCGACGCGGCCGGGTCCACCGCGCTCGCGGTGGCGTCGTCCGCCGCGCCGCCCACCGTCGCCCGCGGTCGCTGTGTCGCCTGTGGAGCCCCGCTGGTGACCGCGCTCGGCCAGTGCATCGATTGCGGCCACGAGATCGCCCACCTGGAGGCCGGCCGCTGGTCGGTGCTCGTGACCGGGCCGGGTGAACCCGGCGACAAGCTCGACGCCACCCTGCGCGAGCGCCTGCGCCAGTGGTTCGAGGACAACCCCGAGCTGGGCCTCGAGCCCGCCGACAACCTCGTCAAGAAGATCCCCCGGGTCCCCTTCCCCATCACCACCAAGGTCTCCGAGCGCAGCGGGGCGAGCTTGGTCCGCGCCCTGCAGCGCCTCGGGCTGGAGGCCACCGCCGTCCGGGGCGGGCCCATGGCGTACAAGCCCATGCGAGCCAAGTCGCGCACGCTGATGGGTCGCATGGCGCTCATCATGACGAGCTTCATGAGCGGCCTGTGGCAGACGGGCTGGGCCGCGGGCATCGTGATGGTGGGCTTGTTCGTCGCGGCCGGGGTCATGGTGGCCAATGCCAACCGCCGGGTGACGCGGCAGCTCGCCAACAATCGCCAGCCGCTGCCCGAGCCGGTCCGCAAGGCGCTCGAGCAGACCCGCGAGGCCCTGCCCGCGATCCAAGAGCGACGTCATCGCCAAGGTCTGCGAGCGGTGCTCACCCGCGTGGTCGACCTCGCCCGGGACACCGCCAGCGACGACCCCGAAGCCGCCCAAGAGCTCGTGCAGGCGGTCAATGCCGCCGTCGCGGCCGCGGCTCGGCTCGACGCTCTCGACCGTGAGCTCGCGGCGATGGACCAGGACAGCGCCACCCAGCACGCCCGCGCGACTCTGCACGCGCGCGACACCTGGGCCTCGCGGCTGCTATCGCTGACCGCCACCCTCGACACGCTCGCGTCCCGCCGGGCCGCCGCCGGGGCCCGACGGGGGCTCGCCGACGACGAAGAGACGCTCGATCAGCTGCGTGCCCACGTGGAGGCGCTCGAGGAGGTCCAGAACGCATGAATGCCCTGCCCCAACGACTCGGCCTCGAGGTCATCGAAGGCCCCGCGCGCATCGGCTCCGAGCTTCGCTGGCGGGTACAGCACGAAGGCCGCCCCGCCCTGCTGGCCCAGCTGCTCCCCGAGCTCGCCCACGACCCCGCCGTACGCCGTCGCTACGTGCGGGACGTGGAGCGACTGCGAGGCCTGGGCTTGGCCGGGCTGGCGCCGACGCGGAAGACCGGGCCCGAGCCGGATCCTCGCGCTCCCGAGGCGCCGCCGCCGTGGCGCCTGCGCGACGACCCCGAGGGCGAGACGCTCGAACACTGGCTCACCCGGCGTGCACCCGCGCCCGTCGACGAGGTCGCGCGGCTCGGAGCGGCGCTGGCCGAGCTGGTGCATCGACTGCATGGTCGGGGCGCCGTCGTGCGCAACCTCGACCCCAGCCACGTGGTGCTCGCTGCCGACGATCGACTGTGGCTCACGGATGTCGGCCTCGCGCGCGTCGACGTGCTCTCCACGCGCACCGCGGCCAGCCTCATCCTCGAGGGCTCGCCCTACACCGCGCCCGAGCTGCTCACCGAGACGGTCGTCGACCAGCGGGCGGACCTGTACGGCTTGGGCACGATCTTGTTTCGCGCGGTCACGGGCATGCTGCCCTACGGCGACTCGAACTCCCTGCTGCGCCCCACCGAGCCGCCGCCGCGGGCCTCGACCCTCCGCCCGGACATCCCCGCCGGCTTCGATGAACTCATCGCACGCTGCCTCGACCACGACCCCGCCGCGCGCCCCGACAGCGCCGCACAGCTGGCCGAGATTCTCGGCGGGCGATCGAACCTGCCGTCGCGGGAGGCTCGCGTCCCCTGCCAGGAATGCGGCACCCCCCTGCGGCCCGGCCAGCGCTTGTGCACCCACTGTGGAAAGCTCGCCGTGCAGTTCGTCCCCGCGACGACCCCCGACGAGGGGCACGAGATCGTCCTGCGCAAGATCGACGAAGGCGCCGAGGCCCGCGCCAAGCTCGAGCGCATCTTGGGCGCCGTCTCCGACGGGCCGCTACCGCCGCTGAACTTCGTGGTCGGCGACGCCCGCATGTACTCCAAGGGCGAGCGCAAGGCGTTCATCACCCTGCCCGCGCGCCTGGTCTCGGGCCTGTCCGAGTCGAGCGCACACGCCCTCAATCAGAGACTGGCCGACGCCGGCCTCCACACGCGCGTCGTGGCCCCGCGAGGGCCCACGGCCGGCTTGGCGCCCCGGGAAAAGCGAGGGCTCGCCATCGGAGCGGCCGCCTCGGTCGCCGCCATCTTGGGGGCGTTCGTCCTCGCGGTCGGGGAGGCCGGCTTGAGCATGGCCGTGGTCATCGCCGGCGTCATGACCCTGGTCGCGGCCGCGATCCTGGTGTCGGTCGGCCTCGTGCTGCGCCACCGAGAGAAGCGCAAGAAGAAAGACCCGGTCGTCGCGTTGCGACCCACGCCGGCCGCCCTGCCCGCGTCCGATCCCTTGGTGGCTCGACTCGCGGCGCTGCTGACCGGCGACCCGCCGCCCGATCTCCGCGAGCAGGTCGGCGAGCTCGCCCTGGCCGTGCAGCGGCTGGTGGATCACCGCGCCCACAACCGGGCCGAAGCCGACGAGATCGATGCCGTCACCGCGCCCGTGGCTCAGCTGGTCTCGCTCATCGAGGGTCAGGTGCAGGCGATCCGCCGTATCGACCTCGAGCTGGGCACGCTCGACGAAGGCGCCCTGGTTCGGGCCCTCGCTGCCGCGGAAGCCCGCGGAGACGCGCCCGCGGCTCGCGAGACGCTGCTCGAGGGGCTCGACCGCCTCCGTGCCCTCGAGGACGCGCGTGCCCGCCGTTTTCATCGCTTGCTCGAAGCCACGCACCTCGCCCGCCGCTCGGTGGAGCTCGGCCTCGCGGTGCACGATGGCCAGGCCGAGCACGAACGACATGTCGCCCAGGCCCTCGCTGCCCTCGAACGAGAGCTGGGCGAAGACGTCGACGCTTCGTCATCTCCCGCGGCGCTGCCCGCAGCCGCGGCCGGCTGAGCTACCCGCAGACCTCGCCGAGCCCGGTGAGGTTGTAGCAAGTCATGCCGATGGGACAGGTGGCTCCGCCCGCGCAGTCGAGGGCGCAGGCGGTGTCGGGCAGGTCGTTGACCACGATCGAGACGCAGACGGGCACCGCGGTGCCGCCCGGCGACGGGTCACAATCGACCGCGGCGTTGGTGCACGCGACCGCGGAGCAAAAACCGTCGATCACCACGCCCCCGGCGTCGCTGATGGTGATGCACAGGTTCGGCAAGAAGCCACACTCGTCGCCGACGGTGCACGGCGCGTACATGCCCATGTCGGGCTGCATCCCGCTGCCACCGCCGCCGTCGTCGGTGCTGCCGACCGTGGTGACCCCCGTGGTCGTGCCCACGACTCCGTCGCCGCTGCTGTCGGCCATGCCCGTCGTGGTCTCGCCGCCCTCCGAGGACCCACCACCCGAGCCCTCCGTCGCGGCGTCCTCCGTGCCCGATCCAGAGGGCTCCCCCGTCTCCGTGCCCGGAGTCATGGTCGTGACCGGAGCCGCGGCCGTCGCAAAGGGACTATTGCCGTCGGTCTCGACGACCGTGCACGCGAGCGACGACGCCCCGGCGAACATCAGTCCAACAACCTCGAATCGAACCCCTACCACCCGATCACGATAGCGTAGACGGCAAGGAACCGAGCCGACCGCTCGGTTCCCATTGTGGCCGGTCGGGTCAATTACCGTGCAAGAGCTGGTACGCCTGGTTGTGGTTTTCTCGCACGCTGCGGGCCTGAGCTTCGAGACCGTCGTTCGGGAACGGCTGCGGCCTCGGGCTCACCGCAGTCGGTGCGCCCTTGGTCATGGGCCTCGGCCGTGGGTGGGATTTCTTCTTGGGTCGGCGTTGATGCGAGACCTTGGGCGGCGGCGGCGGAGCGAGGCCCTCGAGCGTGGGCTCGAGCTCGACCAGGCCGTCGACCAGCCGGGACAGCTCTGCATCGGGCATGTCCTCGAGGAGCGCTCGCGCTTGCGCAATGGTGCTGCCCACCAGCGTCTTCGCGGCCGGCACCTGACCGGAGCGCGCCATGGAGACCGCCTGTAGCGTGGCGGCGGCAGTCGTGGCCCGGGCGGCAGCCACCGCCACTTCGAGGTCCACGCCCTCGGCCAGGGCCCCCTCGTCGGCGGTCGCTTTGGCGGACACGAAGGTCCGCTCGACCATGCCCTGGCCCGCCCTCGCGTCGGTGTAGTTGACCACCCCGTCGAGCAGCTCCACGGTGGCGCCGTCGCGATGGGATCCGATGCCCAGCTTCACCAGCAGGGTCCGCTCTTCGTGCTCGGCCAGGTCGGGGAGCCGCAGCACGTAGCCGCGACCGTTTTGGCTCATCCCCTGATGCGTGGAGCCATAGCCCGGCACCTCGAGCACGCTGACCCCGGGCCCCGGGTTGAGCGTCACGGAGACCCCCGTCGCGGCGAGCCGCTCGAGCCCCAGCACTTCGTCGCGGAACACGGCGGCGACCATCTCGGGCTCTTCCACGAAGTGAAAGCGTCCGCCCGTGGTCTGGGCGATGCGACCCAGCAGGGTCTCGTGGAACTCGAGCCCCAGGCCCAGCGTAGTGATGGGCACGCCGACTTGAGCCACGGTTTGGTTCACCGCCGCTTCGTCGTTGGGCACGCCGTCGCTGACGAGGACGAGGCGATTGATCTCGTACTTGGGCGCCTGCAGCTGCACCTGGTACCAGCCCATCGCGAGGCCCTCGCTCAGGCTCGTGGTGCCCGAGGCTTCCATGGCCTCGATGGCCTCGACGATGGCCGGCTTGGTCTCGGGCGAGACGGCGGTCGCGGGCACCAGCACCTCCGCGACCGAGCCGAAGGACACCAAGCTGAAGGAGTCACCGTCGTGCAGATCGTCCAGCAGGGTCAGCGCGGCGTCGCGAGCCTGGTCGATGGCCTCGCCCGCCATGGATCCCGAGGTATCGACGACGATGCCGATGTTCGCGGCGGGCCGGGGGACGTCCTCGAGCTCGGGGCTCCGCACCCCGATGCGAACCCAGCGCTCGCTCGGCGCGTCCGCGGCCACGAAGCGGTTGTCCAGCCGAGATCCGAGCTGGAGCTCGATGGGCTCCACGCCGGCGTCGGGGACCGCGAGCGCTTCCTCGACGCCCTGGCCCGGGTCGGGACTCACCGGAGGGTGATGAGCATTGCGCGGAGTACAGGCGGGCATCACAAAGGCCGCCGCAAGGACCAACAGGGATAGGCTTCGTCGTCGCATCAAAAACGCGTTCCGGGCCCCGAACGCCGGCCGCCATGGCCGGCTTACGGGCAAAGATCCAGACAGTCGGGTTCACGGAACGCACCACCGCGGGAACCGGCCTGGGCTCCATCACTTTCGCCCCTCCCGCTACGCGTGTTCAGGGATCCGCGGATGGCCGCAGGCCCTCCGAGACCGGTTTGGAGCGTTGTTCGGGCCCGCGTGATATCGTCGATGACTGATGACGGCATCGTCTGCGGCAGACCAAGCGGGAACGAACCTCGTGTTGGTGTGCTGCGCTCGCGAAGACGCCGAGCCCTTGAGCGAGACGCTCAGCGTGCTGCGCGAGGACGGGCTGGAGGTCGAGCTGGTCGAAGGGCTCGACGAAGACGCCAAGCGACTGACCGCGGTCATCGAAAAGCACGGGGGCGCCGGCCTCTACGTGCTGTGCCGCAGCCCTCGCCTCGGCCGCGAACAGGTGGAAGAGCTGCGCGAGCTGCTGCTGGCCCGCCACGTCCCCTTCGCCCGCACGCTGACGGTGGCCGTCGGTGGCCGAGGGGCGCTGGCCGATCGCATTCGCTCCGGGCTGCGTCGATCGAGCACGCGGGGCGGCGGGAGCAGCCGCAGCGCCGCTTCGTCCCGAGGAGCCTCGGCGCGCGCCAGCTCGGGTCGCGTGTCGATCACGCCCACGGACACCACGGAGGACGAAGAGCCGACGCTCGTGGGGCGCCGCGATGCCCTGGGCACGACCCCGCCTTCGCCTCCCAGACCTCCCGCCAAGCCCCGGCCTCCGTCGGGGACTTCGGCCGTCAACAAGCGCCCACCCGCGCCTCCGCGCCCGCCCGCCTCGGCCAGCAAACCGCCGGCCCCCTCGAAGCCGCCGCCGCCGCCCGCACCGGATGCCGCGGACTCGATGGTGGCCACGGCGACCGAGTCGATGATCGAGGAGATCGAGACCTCGCCCGAGGACACTTCGCTGAGCAATCCGCGGATCTCGATGTCGGACCTCGACCTGTCGGACCTCGACGACTCGATCACCGACATGCGCATGCCGGCGGAGGAGAGCACCTCCGAAGGGCAGCTGACCGCACAGATCTCCGGCGACACCGTGATCGGGCCGATGCCCGCGATGATCACGGGCGACACGCTCACGGGTGAGAAGATCCCGGAAGACTTCCGCAAGAAGATGGCCGCGCTGGGCGGCGTATGGCCCGAGCCGCGCCCCGCGACGACCGAGCCCGCGCCCGCGCTGCCTGCTCCCGAGTCGACGCCGACCGCCGCCGACTCGGGCGAGGCCTTCGCGCCCTCCCTGCCGGAGTTCTCCGACTCGGCCGCGCACGAGACCAACCCGGCGGCGGAAGACGTCACTCGACCCGGGTCCTCGGAGGACTCGAACGCGGCCCCGGCTCTGCCTCCACCGGATGAGGCGGAGGACGTGGCCACGGTACCCGTGCCCGCACTGACCACGCCGAGACCCGTGGTGGCCACGAATAGCTCGCCGCTGGAATCGACCGTGCCCACTCCGGTGGTCCAGGCCTCGAACGAGCCCGGCCCCGCACCGGTCGGGCCGTCCTTTGCGAGCAGCTCGGGTTCGCTGCCGAGCTGGCTGCCGTGGGCGCTGGGCGGAGCCGCCGTGCTGCTGTTGTGCGTGGTGGTGGCGGTCGCCGCGTGGCCCGACGACGAGCCGGACGAGGTCGCCAGCAACGAGGCGACCTCCGAGCCCAAAGACGACGACGCACCGAAGCCCGAGGCCGACCCGACCCCGGAGAAGAAAGCCGAAGCCGCACCGCCGGTGAAGCCGCCGCCGCCCAAGACCTACCCGGTGCTCGCCGCGCTGCGCACTCGGCAGGTCCGCGCCCTCGACGTCCTGCTGGTCGCCACCGAGACCTCGAAC
Source organism: Myxococcota bacterium (assembly GCA_039028615.1). Lineage (GTDB taxonomy): Bacteria > Myxococcota_A > Polyangia > Nannocystales > Nannocystaceae > Paraliomyxa. The sequence continues at coordinate 342,185 of JBCCHT010000002.1, forward strand.
GCCGACGACCACGCCGCCGCGAGCCAATACTGCGAGGCGCTGGAGATCGCCGGACTCGGCGGCTGGCGCCTCCCCGATGTGGGCGAGCTACGCTCTTTGAGCGACGCCCAGATGATCCAATCGAACAAGTACTACTGGTCGGCCACGGCCGCCGACCTCTTCGGCGACACCCACCTGGCCTGGTACGGGCGGCGCAAGTACGCCAAGCCCCACGCCAAGGCTGCGCTGACCCAGTGCGTGCGCGGGAGCTCGAGCGACTCGTGAGCGCCAAGCAAGCTCCGCCCTCCAAGTCGTCCCGCGCCACCGACCCGTCGCGTCGCGGCCTGCGACTGATGGTGTACGACCGCAGCTGTCGGGGCCGCACCGCCCTGCCCGGGCTCTCGCATGCGTGGTGGGCCGGGGCCAAGCTCTACCGCACCATGCGTCGGCTCGACGCCTACGTCGGGGTCGACAGCTGGGAGCAAGGGCTCGAGTTCCTCGCCGAGTATCGCCCCGAAGAGCCCTTGGCCGAGGTGCAGTACTGGGGCCACGGCAAGTGGGGTGGCGCCCGCGTTCGCCAGCAGATGCTCGATCGCAGCGCGCTCGAGTCGAAGCATCCCCTGCACTCCCGGCTCGCCGCCGTGCGCGATCGCTTCGTGCCCGACGCCCAGGGCCTTTGGTGGTTTCGGACCTGCGAGACGCTCGGGGCCCGGCCCGGTCAGCGCTTCGCGATGGAGCTGTCGGACTTTCTCGGCGCACGCGTGGCCGGCCATACCTTCATCACCGGGCACCTCCAGAGCGGCCTGCACACCCTCGCTCCGGGGCAGCGGCCGCAGTGGTCGGAGGACGAAGGGCTCCGCGAAGGCTCGGTCGAAAAGCCCACGCGGGCGCACTGGTCCAAGCTCCGCGCGCCCAACACCATCACGTGCCTCCGCGGCACCATTCCCAAGGGCTACTGAGCCATCGCGGCTGACCGCCGGGCCCTAGCTGGTGCGGGCTCGGCCGGACTGCGATCGCGAGCGGCAGCGGGACTCGCCGGAGCCACAGCGAAAGCGAACGTGCATGTGGTCGCGGTGGCCATCCCAGTGCTTGAGGATGGGCGGCGTCTCGGACTCGCGGCCGGGCACGCGGAAGTAGCGGGCGAACTCTTCCTCGCTCAGCTCGCGGCGAGCCAGCGGCCGTAGCAGGCGCTGCAGCCGAATGCTGATGAAGATCTGCTGGACCTCGCCAGTCTCGACCAGGGCGCGAATGAGGGCCCAATTGCGCTCGACGTCGAAGTTGTCGGCGTTGGCTCGTTGCCAGCGCTCGTGCTCGAGGCCGTCGCTGAGGATATAGCCCAGGTCGACGTCGCGACCGGTGCGATGAGATCGATGAGGCGCGGCTCGACCTCCGCGGCGGGCCGAGATTTCACCCACCGAGATCGGCGGCGCGTCGTCGAAGGTTCGACCATAGCGGGTGAACGCGGTGACCATCGCCTCGATGGCATTGCTCGCGCCAAAGGCCCGAGTCCGTCGCTCGCGGAGCGTCCAGAACGGACCCTCGGGCATCGGCTTGCCGTGCTCGAGACGCCCCGAATTCGGAGCGCCCACCGAGCGGGTCGGCTTTTCGTCGGAGGCCCGATACACCCACAGGCGAGCGCCGGACTGCACCCGCTGCTGCCCGCGAAGCTGTGGGTTGAGCTCCATCAGAGCGCGCTTCTTGATGCCCCAGCGGCTCGCCAGCGCGTCGACGCTCTCGCTCTCGCCCACCGTCCACTGGATCTCGAGCAACGAAGGCAGCGGCATGGCCTCGACCGCCTCGGCCTCGGCGGCCTCGGCCACCGTTGCCGCCAGAGCGACGGTCGTCGGTGCCGGGGGCAGCATGCTCATGGAGGCGGGCTCCGGCACGACCGACTGGCCTCGGACACTGGTGGTGGTCTCGAAACCCGCACCGATGGCCAACGGCCCTATCAGGGCCAATGCACGAAGGTATCCCCCCACGACTCGCGAACTCTACCGAAGGTGACGATCGGGAGCCACTGCAATCGGCCCCATCGATGTGAGCGTATTTCGAACGAAAAGGTTCCCTGCGACCCGCGCAAGGAACCTTTGGAGTGCGAAGCCCTGCGACCTCGACCTACTCAGTTCGAGGTCGACTTGGGGGCGGCGTGGGCGACCAGGAGCAACAGCGCGCTGACCATCATGTCGACGAGCTGGTCTTCGCTCATCTCGGCTTCGTGCTCGAGCCACTGGAGACAAGCCGACTCGGTGAAGCCCGCCCATCCGAACACGGCCACGCGCTGAACCGCACCGTCGTCGCGGATACCGGCGCGCTCGAGGATGCGGCGGACCACCTTGTTCCGCGCGTCGTCGATGATGCGCTGGACCTCGTCGTCGACCTCGCCCCGCATGAGCGTGCGATAGAAGGTCGCGTTGAGACGAATGAAGCCGACGAAGCGGGCGAGCGCGCCGCGGACGGATTCTTCGAATGGCACTTCGTCGTCGAGCTGCGTGGCCTCGAGGACTCGGCGCGCGAGCTCGCGAACGGTGGCGACGTAGTAGCCGCGCTTATTGGCAAAGTAGTGGTAGAGCAGCCCCTTGGAGACACCGCCGGCGAGCGCGATGTCATCCGTGGACACCTGATCAAAGGCGCGTTGGCTGAAGAGCTCGACACCGAGCTCGAGCAGGCGGGCACGCCGCTGATCCACGGAGAGTCGTTGTGCACGAGGCATGTCGGTACATTGAATCTTTATTGGGCGATGCTCAATAAAGAAAATGGATCGAGCCCGAATAACGTCGTTCAGTAAGGGGTTGGCGTACATTCCCTGACGCAACTTCTGCACACGCGCACCGAACGCCGGCTAAAACGTCCTCGGAATGGAGTTCCGAGCCAGGAAACGAATCCAGCTCGGTTGAATCAGAAGCAATCTCGGGGACCTCTTTTTCAACCGGAAGATCTCGATCCAAAGCCCACAAGTCGCGCGGGTTCGCACCGGGCCAGTCGGCCGAAGGCGCCAAACCCGAGACTCAGGCCTGCGTCGAGGCCGCGCGCAACGAAGCCATCAGCGCCTCGGCCGCGGACGATGGCGTCCGGTCGCGGCGATGCACCAGCCAGAACCAGCGCGCGACCGGAGTCCCCGCGACCGGCACGATCTCCATGCGGCTGCGTTCGAGTTCATCCGCCACCGCGTGGCGAGAGACGAAGCTCAGGCCGAGCCCACTCAGCACGCAGCGCTTGGCCGCCTCGGTGCTGCCCACGACCAGGCGTGGCGCCAGTCCCTCGCCGCCGCGCACCTGCGTGAGCAGGTCGGCCACCGCCGCTCGGGTGCCCGAGCCCTCCCCTCGCAAGATGAGCGGCAACCCGCGCAGCTGCGTGGGCTCCAGGGGCTTGGTGGACTCGACGAAGGGGTTCGGCGAAGGGCCGACCAGCACGACCTCGTCTTCGGCAAAGGGCTCCGCCACCAAGCCGCGTTCGCTGGGGCGACGGCCGACCAACGCACAGTCGCACTCGTCGGCCATCAAGGCGGCCAGTGCTCGTGACGACGCGGACACGTTGACCTGAACGTCGACCCCGGGATGACTGCGCCGCAGTCGAGCCAAATGAGGTGCCAACAGGTACTCGCCGGGGATGGTGGAGGCTGCCACCACCACCCGACCCCGCTGCCCCTCGTCTTCCGCCCGCAGCTCGGCCAGCGCCTCGTCGCGCAGGGCGATGAGTCGCTCGGCGTAGCTGCGCAGCAACAGGCCCCGCGAGGTCACCCGCACCCCGTCTCGACCCCGGTCGAGCACGCGTCCGCCCACCGCCGCCTCGAGGGCTTTGACCTGGAAGCTGACCGTGGACTGGCTGATGCCCAGGGCCTCTGCGGCCCGCGTGAAGCTGCCGTGCTCGAGCACGGCCAACAGCGTCACCAGTTGGTCGAAGTCCATCGTGCGCGGCTACTTGGTGCCGAAGAGACGGTCGCCCGCGTCGCCGAGCCCGGGCAGGATGTAGCCCTTTTCGTTGAGGCGCTCGTCGATGGCCGCGGTGAAGACCTCGACATCGGGATGCTGCCCGCAGAACACCTCGATGCCCTCGGGTGCCGCCAGCAAGCAGGCGAACTTGATGTTCTCCGCGCCCGCCTCCTTGACCCGCTGCACCGCCGCCGCGGCCGAGTTGCCCGTGGCGAGCATGGGGTCGACCACGATCACCTGACGATCGGCCATGTCCGAGGGCGCCCGGAAGTAGTACTCGACCGGCTCGAGCGTCTTGGGGTCGCGGTACAGGCCCACGTGCCCGACCCGAGCCGAGGGCAGGATCTTGGTCATGCCGTCGAGCAACCCGGCGCCCGCTCGCAGCACCGAGATCAGCACGACCTTCTTGCCCGCCAAGAACGGGGCGTGCATCGACATCAAGGGCGTCTCGATCTCGCGCTCCTCGAGGGGCAGGTCGCGGGTGACCTCGTAGCCCAGCAGCATCGCGATCTCCTGGAGCAGCGCCCGAAAGTTGCTGGTGCTCGTCTCCTTCCGACGCATCAGCGAGAGCTTGTGCTTGATCAGCGGGTGGGCAATGTTGTGAACCTTGGCCATCGAAGCTGCCTTTCGAGCGGGGTTTCGGTCGTAGATCAGAAGCGGTCGGGGCGACAAGAGCGAGAATGGACCGGTCGCTAGCGGCCGGCCGCGAGCGCCTGGGCGCTGGCCAGGCCCCATGCCCGCATGGTGACGCGGGCGATGACCGAGGTCTGGCTGATGCCGAACGCGATCAGGATCTTGAAGGCGTTGGCCTGCTCTGCGCTGGGCGCCACCACCCAGTACAGCACCATCAGCCCGAGGCCCACGACACCGAGCCGAACCGTAACCCCGACGATGGCGCCCGTCCGTGCCCGGCACAGGCTCATCCCGCGCTGGAGGGCCGTCATCGCGGTGCACTCCGGGTCGGCGATGGCCGCCACCTTCGCGTAGTCGACGATGAGCCGGATCGCGAGCATGAACGCCCACACCACGAGGTACTTGCCCACGATCCACGCCGCATGGACGCGCTCGTCGATGACGTCGCGGTTGTGGTCGGCGACCCAGGCGGTGAGCCACGGCAGCATTTTCGCCAGCACCACCGCCCACGCGATCCAGCCGACCACGGCCAGGGTCAGCATGCGACCGAAGTGCTGCGCCCCCAGGCGGATCAAGCCCCGCTCGTCACCGCCGAAGCGGGCGAGCAGGCCTCCCGAGAGGAAGGTCCAGCCCAGCAAGTAGCACAGCCCGGCCACCATCAGCGGGAGCGGCAGCGCGAACATGGCCCCCGTGACCAGGCCGTCGAGCGCACGCAGGACCGCCCCGATGCCCACGATACCGGCGTCGAAGGTGCCCGCGATGCCCTGCGCCTGCGCAGAGAACGACGCGTACCACAGGCCGTCCCAGCTGCTCAGGAGGTTGTCGGCGGCCTCGCGGTGACGGAGCGACTGCGCCAGCGTCGATTGCATCGCGCCCGCCAAGGGCAACGCCAACAACACGCTGAGCAAGTAGGCCGCGCCGACCGAGGTCCAGTGTTCTCGAACCCGAGACCATCCCGTGGCCACCGCCTGCGCCGCCCCGACGGACGTCGATTGTGATTGTGATCGCGAAGAACTCATGGCGGTGCCTCAGGAGAAGAAGGCGAAGGCTTCCATGCTGTGCTGAACCCAGACCATCCACTTGCTCGACCACTTGGTGGCGGCCAGCTCGGCCGGGGCTTCGCGAAGCCAGGCATTGTTGGAGAATTCGGTGTCGAGCACGAGCACGTGCCCCGGGTCGACGCGCACGCGGTCGACTCGGGCGGGGCGCTCGTAGCGGTAGGTCTGCCAGCGGTCTTCGCCGTCCCAGTGCTCGATGGTCCGCGCTCCGTCGGCGAAGGTGACCTCGACCGCGACGGGGAAGCGGCCCTCGCCCCAGCGTCGCACGGTGACCACCGACTGCCAGGGGCGCTCGCCAGAGGTCTCTTCGGGGTCTTGGTCCGCGTGGCCGTGCACCGAGGATGCGCGCCAGCTTCGGACCTCGTCGACCGCGTAGTCGAACACCACCGACTCCTTCCAGACCTGGGCGAAGAACCAGTCGAGGCGTTGGCCACTGACCAGATCCATCGTGCGGAAGAAGTCCTCAGGTTTCGGGTGCGAGAACGCGAAGCGACGGAAGTAGTGCGTCATCCCGCGCTGAAAGGTGGGCCAGCCCAGGTAGTTCTCGAGCGTGCGCAGGGTCAGCGCCCCCTTGTCGTAGGAGTTGACGCGATAGCCCCCCGGGCCCGTCTTCCACGAGTGCCGGGACTGCGGGTCGCGCTTGAGCGCGGAGTGCATGCCCACGTGACGGTCGGCGCCCGCCGTGCGCTCGGGCGGCACGACGGAGGGAAAGGCCACGGGAAAAAAGCCCTCGAGGTAGCGCTCGACGTGGGCGTGCTCGGGGAACGCCGCCTCCATCGTGCGTGTGGTCGAGTAGGTGTTGAAGCCCTCGTCGAGCCAGGCGTGCTCGAACTCGTCGTTGGCGATCATCCCGTACCAGAACTGGTGCCCCGCCTCGTGGACCGTGACCCCCTCGGGCGAGCGGCGCTCTTTGGGGGACAGCCAGCGCGTGCCCCCGGTAAACAGCGTCGGGTACTCCATGCCGCCCGTGCCCGAGCGATAGGCCGGGTCCACCACCGTGATGTGCCCGTAGGGATAGGGCCCCCACCAGCGACCGTAGTGCTCGAGGGCCGCCTCCGTCGCGTCGAAATAGCGATCGCGATGCTCGGCGTGGTCGGGCATCAGCAGCAGGCGCATGTCGACCGGAGGCAAGCCGGGGGACTCGAAGCGCCGCTCGTGCACCGCGAACTCCGTGCTCGCGGTCCAGGCGAAGTCGTGCACATCGGGCTGCACGAAGCGATGGGTGGTCTCGCCGCTGCCCTCGGTCGTCTCCGTCTCGCGCCCCGTCGCGCCCACCACCCAGTCCGTAGGTGCGGTGATCGAGACGTCGTAGACGCCGAAGTCCGAGTAGAACTCGGTCTGGATGAACTGGTGGCAGGCCCACTGCCCGTCGGGCTCGAGTACGCCGACCTTGGGGAACCATTGTGCGGCCAGCAGGTAGTTCCCGCGCGTCCCCGTCCGCGCGAAGGTCCGCGGCATCTTGGAGGTGAATCGCAGCTCGACCTCGATGGTCTCGCCCGGCGCCACCTCTCGCGGCAGCGGCACCCGCAGCACGGTGCGATCGTCGGTATTGCCGTCGTCGGGCGAGATGAACTCGGCCCTCGGATGCAGGTCGACGGCCGCGCCTGCTCCCTCATCCCTCAGACGCAGCTCGTGCACGTCGACATAGGCCCAGTCCTCGGGTCGGCGGTCGTCGTAGCGGTTGCCTCGCTCCCGCGCTCGCCGAAGGAACGAGCTCCGATCGTTGCGCCACGCGTTGTAGTAGAGGTGGTAGCGCAGCTCGGACGTGGGGTGCTCGGTGATGTTGGTCCACCGCAGCACCTGCTGCCCTTCGATGGTCTCGTGCTCGGGATCCCACCGCACCTGCATGGTGTAGTTGGCGTTGCGCGGGCTCAGGGGGCCGTCGGGCCACACCATGGGCTCGGCCAACGCATGCGTGGGGCCGTGGTCGCTCATGCCGGGCACGACGGGTCCGGGCTTGGCCGCCTCGACGGGCGCCGACGCCAACAGGCCCAAGACACCCGACCACATCACGCCCCATCGCCAGCCTCTTCGCGCATGCCGAGTTGGGCCAAGGGAGGACATCATCGGGGCGACGATACCCGAAAAACCTCCCCCGCTCGCTCGCCTGCAGCTACGGCTGCCCCGCCACCACCAGCGCTCGCGCCGACTCGACCGGAAACGCCATCGAACCGTCGATACTGGCGGTCAGGGCGTCTTGGAGGCGCGGGTGAGTCCACTGAAACCCGAGCTGCTCGAGACCGGCGGGACGAACTCGTTGCCCCCAAAGGAGCATCTCGCGAGCTTGCTCCGCGCCGAAGACCAGCCGCAACGCGGTGGCGGGAGCCGGGACCCACGCCGGCCGGCGCAGGCAGGCCGCGTACTGGCGAGCAAAGTCGGTGTTGCGGACGGGCTGCGGCGTGACCGCGTTGAGCACCCCCGACATGCGGGGGTCACCGAGCCCCGCCACGATGATGGCGACCAGATCACCGAGGCCGATGAAGCTCCAGAACTGGCGGCCCGAGCCCAGCCGACCGCCGAGACCGAGGCGTGTGGGGGCGCGCAGGGCCCCGAGCAGGCCGCCGTCGCCCAGCACGTGACCGAAGCGCAGCCGCAGGACGCGGACGCCCCGAGCTTCCAGAGGGCGGACCGCCGCCTCCCAGTCGCGCACCACCCCGGCGAGAAAACCATCGCCGATGGGGCTGTCTTCATCGACCCATGCGTCGGCAGTGTGGCCGTAGAAGCCGACCGCCGAGGCCTGCACGATCACCTTGGGCGGCGTCTTCAGCTGGGACAGCGCGGCGACGAGGAGCTTGGTGCCTTCGATGCGACTGTCGGCGATTTCCCGCTTGCGGGTCTTGGTCCACTTCGCGGGGCCGATCGGTGCGCCTGCCAAGTTCACCACCGCATCGACGCCCTCGAGATCCGCGGGATCGAGGCGTCGCTGAGCGGGAGACCACTCGATCGCGTCGGCATCGGACCCGGGGGGCCGACGCACCATGCGACGGATGCGAATGCCCGCCTCCGCATCGGTCAGGGTCTTGCAAAGGGCTCGCCCCACGAAACCGGTGGCGCCCGAGATGGCGATGCACGGAGGGGAATCGGCCATGAATGCGCTTTAGCACGGGGTGCTGCGGCTCGCCGCTCGAATGGCTGCGAGCGGCGTCGCGTCGGGCCGTGTCTGTGACTACAGCGTGGTGCCGAGCCATTCGAGGATCTCGGGCACGACCTCGGGGAACTCGCTGAGCAGCGTCACTCCGTGAGCACTCGAGCCCTCGATGATCTCGACGCGGGTCTCCCCGGTCGCGTCGGCGACCAGCTGCGTGCAGCTGTCGGCTTGGACTCCGCCGTTGTCGCCGTCGGTGGCCAGGCAGAACAGGTTGCCGAGCGTCAGCGATTTCGGCATCCCCGCGAGGGCCTCCACCGCTTCGAGCCGTGTCGAGATGGGCACCGCCGCCGAGATCGAGCCCTCGTGCAGAGCGACGACCGTGAGGTTGGCCCCGATGCTCGTGCCCACCGCCCCCAGGCGAGCACCGTCGACCGAAGGCGACTCGCGAAGCCAGTCCAGGGCCGCGGCGACATCGAGCGGCGCTTGGTCGGGATCGGTGAGGATGTCGGACAGCGCCCCCTGCTGAGGCCCGGAGTCGCCGTGACCACGTAGATCGAGCGCCAGGGCCACATAGCCCGCGTCGACGAACGTGGGGAGCAGCGCGTCCCACTGGCTGCGATCGTTGGCGAACTGGTGGATCAGGAGGAGGCCGGGCAGGCAGGTGCCTTCGGTCGGTCGAGCAACGGTCGCGGCGAGCTCGGTGCCGTCGGCCGCCATGAGACTCAGCTCTTCGCTCACCAGGGGACCCGCCGCGGGGGTGCAGCCCTGGGCTGTGCCTTCGCCGTCGCTGGTGTCGTCCGCTCCGGTGGTGCTCGTGCTGGCCGGGGCGGTGGTGGAGCCGGGTTCGCCGGTGTCACTGCTCGACGCTGCGACGCCGCCGCTCGACGAGTCCGAGGCAGTGGCACTGCCTTCGTCGGTGGTGCAGCTGCTCCCGATCACGGCGAGGGCAAAGAGGAAGGACGTAGGACAATCGGACCAAGACAGGTGCACGGCGGACTCCGCGGACGACAACGTCCGCCTGGCTCGCAGGTTACCGTCTGTGGAGCGGGGTGACGCGGCCGCGCACAGCGCGACGGATGCCCATCAGTCGCCGAAGACTTCCTCGAGCGTCTTCGCGGTCAGCACCCGCTCGACCCATCGATCGAGCTGCTCGAGCCCCGCCCCGTGCACGCGCGCTTGCGCGGCCGAGGGCAGCTCGCCGAACTTCAACTGTAGCAGCCGAAGAAGAACCCTGGCTTCGCCTTCCATCCGGAGCTCGTCCAGAAAGTCGATCGCCTCGGCTTCGACCTCGGGCTTCATCATGCTCATGATCGTCTCCAACTCCTGCCGGTAGGCTCTTCCAATATACGTCCAAAATGGCCGAAGTGCTTCGGGGCCGCGCTCGGACCGCAGTTCGATAAACAGCCGGCCCAACCGGTCCCCTCGTTCCCGGCCGGACAGGCTCCGGGATACCGCAACCAACGCCGCGCGCGACACGACATCGCAGACCGCACGCGCCTGCTCGAAGCGGTCGAGCTGCCGTGGCCCGAGTTCGAGGACTTCCATCCGCAGCTCCACGTGGGCTCCGCCGTCGACCACGGGCGGGGTGCACAGCTCGGACAACCGCCGCGCCTTGGTCCACCGCCCACCCGTGTAGAGCAACACCGGGATCACGTACGGCAACCGGTCACGCGGAACGTCTGGCCGCTCGCGATACTGCCGCAGCGCGTTGTTGCAGTACGAGTGCATGCGCAACGGCATCATCGCGTCCTCGGTGGTCTGGTTTTCCCACAGGCAATAGACCAGTGCGTCCCCTGCCCCACGGACCTTCACGTCGAAGACCAGATCGCTGAAGCTCGCCTTCAGCTCGGCATCGACATAGCTCCCGTTGATCAGCCGTAGCGTAGGCCAGTCGATCTGCGCCCCGAGCTGGGGCGCCATCGCAACGCGAAGCACGCCCGCGGCGTGCTCGGGTTTGGACAAAATCTCCTTCAGGAACAGGTCGTGAGGAGGTCGACGGGGAGAGGCCATGGCTCCCCCTCACCTAGTGAGGACCAGCCCTGGTCGTGGACACCGAATCTACTCGGACGAGCCGTCGCCAGGGCCGGAGGTCAGCGCCGGAGTCACGCGGAACGCCGACGCCTGCAGCTCGTTGTCTCCCAGCTCGTGGGGCAACAAGACGCCATACGCCTCCTCCATGAGCTTGCGACCGGTTCGACGCGTGCGGAGGAAGCGAAGCGGCTCTTGGATCAACGGAGCGGCCCCGAGCGCCATCAGCCACAGCGACCCGCCGAGACCGATGATGGTGGCCATACACACCAGGAAGAACGCCAACATGCCGAACTGAAACAGGGTGGCGCGCGAGGTCAGCGGATGCTTGCGCCGAACCATGCTCACCCGCGTGCCCCGTGGCTCCGGCTCGAAGCGAACCTCGAGCATGTCGGGGTACGGGGTGGGCTCCAGGTGACCACGAAACCCTCGCCGGTTGGGCCGGCGCCACAAGACGACTCGATCGTCGTGGCGCTCGTAGAAGAACCGACCGTCGAAGTAGACGCGCATCAGCGGGGTATCTTGGTCGAGCCGTCGCTCCTCGAACCCGGCTCGGCCGGCGAGCAGATCGATGAGCTCGCTGACCGACAGCCCGACGAGCAAATCCCGCCTCGCGGCCGCGGCCCGAACCGCCTTGCGAGACACGAGAGTCGTGGGCGGGTCGCCCGTAAGCGCGCTGCTCATCCGCAAGCGGTAGCACGAAGGACACGGTGTCGCCCTCGCCGATTTTCGCCGGCCCCAGAGTTCACCGCGTCGCGACGCAATCGCAGGCCCGTAGAGCCGACGTTCGGCCCCAAAAAAAGGAGCGGGCCTTGCTCGAAAAAGAGCAAGGCCCGCCGCTTCGACCGAACTCCGCCGCTACTTCGCGGGCTGAAGCCCCATCGCCGCCCGGGCTTCGGCCGGCGACGCGACCTCGCGACCGGCTTGCCGAGCACACTTCACCATGGCCTCGATCAGGTCGCCATTGCCTCGCGCTCGCTCGCCGTCGGGCAGGTAAAAGGTGTCCTCGAGCCCCGTGCGCAGCGAGCCCCCGAGCTCGGCGGCCCGCTGATGCAGCGGCCACACGTCCTGGCGACCGATGGCGGTGACCTCCCACGAGCAGCCCTCGCGACGGTAGTCGATGAGCAGCGGCAGCAGGCGTGGGTCGGCGGGCATGCCCGAGGCCACCCCCATCACGAAGTTGTAGTGCGGGCTCTTGGCCATGCCGACGTCGGAGAACAACCCCACCGAGCGCACGATGCCCACGTCGAAGCACTCGAACTCCGGCATCGCGTCGACTTCCTTCATGATGTCGAGCATCTCCTGGATCTTGGAGACCGGGTTGTCGAACACCATCGGCGGCCACGCCCAGGTCCCGGCGCGCCGAGCCTTGAGGTAGTTGAGGCTGCCCGCGTTGCAAGCCGCAATCTCGGGGCGTACCAGCTTCATCGCCTCGACCGGGCCGGACACGTCCTTGCCCACGACCCCGGTAGTCATGTTGATGATCACGCCGGGGCAGGCCTCGCGCACCGCCTTGGTGATCTCCGCGCAGATGGTCGGATCCCACGTGGGCATGTGCCCCATGCCCGGATCCTGGCTGCGGTAGTGCAGGTGCATGATGGTGGCCCCCGCGTCGAAGGCCTCCTTGGCCGACGCGGCCATCTGCTCGACCGTGACCGGAACGGGATGCTGCTTGGGGTTGGTGAGCACCCCGGTCACCGCACAGGTGATGATCGCCTTGTCTGATTCGCTCATCCGTCGTTCTCCGTCTCTTCGAGGGTCAGCTGGGCGACGATTTGTCGCGCGCTGACCTGGTCACCCTCGGCGATGGACACCGCGGCCACGACCCCGTCCGCGGGGGCCGGCACGCGATGCTCCATCTTCATGGCCTCCAAGATCAGCAAGGGCTGACCGCGCTCGACGGACTCGCCCGCCGCTACGAGCACGGAGACCACCCGTCCGCCGATCGGCGCCCGGACTTGGCCGTCCCCGTCCTCGCCTTCGTCGGAGGACCCGCGAGGAGGCGGCTCGTGGAAGCTGAAGGCCGAGCCCGCCTCGTCGACGGCAATCCCGTCGTCGAGCATCGCGACCGACAGCCGCTTGCGCACGCCGCTCGTCTCCACGACGACCTGCTCGGCCCCGTGCTCGACGACCCGGAGCTCGAGGGCATCGCCTTCGCGCGCGCCCTCGACTCGGAACTTCCCGCCGCCGTCGTGCTGGACGCGTAGCGTGCGTTGGTCCTCGCGCTGCCGTAGGAACACCGGCCACGCGGGGTTCCCCGTGCTCCTCCACGGCCACGGATCGAGCCGCGCCTCGGGACGCGCGGGGTCCAGACCCGAGCGCACGACGGCCGCGACCGCCCACGACAGCGCCGAGGGCTCCGGTCGCTGCGGAGGATCGTCCGCCAGCATCTTGTCGATGGCATCGGTGGTGATGGTGCCCGCCACCACTGGTTCGCTGTCGAGCAGCTCGACGAGGAAGTCGCGGTTGCTGCCGACCCCGAGCAAGACGCTCTTGCGAATGGCCGCCACCAGGCGGCGCCGCGCCAGCTCGCGTGTCTTGCCGTAGCCGATGAGCTTGGCGATCATCGAGTCGTAGAACGGCGAGATGGTCTGCCCGGAACGAACCCCATCGTCGACGCGCACTCCGGTGCCCTGGTACGGCCGCCACGCCGCGATCCGCCCCAGCTGCGGCGCAAACCCGGCGTAGGGGTCCTCGGCGTAGATCCGAGCCTCGATGGCGTGCCCCTCCATCCGCAGGTCCTCCTGAGCCAGCGGCAGAGGCTCGCCCTCGGCCACCCGCAGCTGCAGCTCGACCAGGTCGAGCCCCGTCACCATCTCGGTCACCGGGTGCTCCACCTGCAGGCGCGTGTTCATCTCGAGGAAATAGTAGTTGCCGTCGTCATCCAGCAGGAACTCGACGGTGCCCGCTCCCTCGTAGCCGATGGCCTTGGCCGCCGCGACGGCTGCTCCGCCCATCGAGGCCCGCAGCGTCTCGTCGACCGCGGGCGACGGCGCCTCTTCGAGCACCTTCTGGTGCCGACGCTGCGCCGAGCATTCCCGCTCGCCGAGGTGAATCGCATTGCCGTGCGTATCGGCGAAGACCTGGATCTCGACGTGCCGGGCCCCTTCGACCAGCCGCTCCAAGAACAGGTCGCCGCGACCGAACGCATTGGTGGCCTCCGAGCGGGCGCTGGCGATGGCATCCGCCAGCTCGCCGATCTCCCGGACCACCCGCATACCTCGACCACCGCCGCCCGCGACGGCCTTGACCAAGACCGGCATCCCGATGGCCTCCGCCTCCGCGCGCAGCGTGGCGTCGTCCTGGTCCTCGCCCAGGTAGGCGGGAGCCGTGGGCACCTCCGCGTCGATCATGCGGCGCTTGGCCTGCACCTTGTCGCCCATCAAGCGAATCGCCGACTCGGGCGGACCCACGAACGTGATGCCCGCGTCCACGCAGGCCTTGGCCAGGTCGCCGTTCTCCGAGAGGAAGCCGTAGCCGGGGTGGAGCGCATCGGCCCCCGTCCGCGCCACCGCGTCCATGATCCGCGCCAGGTCGAGATACGACTCGGCCGCGGGCCCCGGACCCAGGCACACCGATTCGTCCGCCTCGGCGACGTGCGGCGCCTCTTCGTCGGCTTCGCTGAAGACGGCGACCGTCGCGATTCCCAGGTCACGCGCGGAGCGGATCACCCGGCGGGCAATCTCGCCGCGATTGGCGATGAGCAGCTTTCGAATACCCGGCACGGTCAGACCCTAGGACTTTCCGCCGTCGGCCCAATGGGGCGGGCGTTTTTGAATGAACGCAGTCATACCTTCGGTGCCCTCGGGCCCCCTCGCCTGCTCGGCGAACTTCTGGGCGCCCTCGTCGAGCACGGCGTCGTGGTCGATGGCTCCGACCTGCAACATCAGGTGCTTGGTCGCCGCGATCGCTCCGGGAGCACAGCGACGAATCTGCTTGAGGATGCCTTGGAGGATCTGGTCGACCTCGTCGTCGTTCGTGGCCAGCTCGTGCACCAAGCCCATGGCATGGGCGGCGGCGCCGTCGAAGCGCCCACCGGTCACCGCGAGCCGTCGCGCCTGCGACAGACCCAGCCGACGGACCAAGAACGGCGCGATCTGAGCCGGCGGCAGCCCCAAGCCGGTCTCCGGCAAGCCGAACTTCGCGTCGTTCTTGGCGATGGCCACGTCGGCGACGCACGCCAGACCAAAGCCCCCGCCGAGCACCGCCCCTTCGAGCACCGCGACCACGGCCTGCGGCGCTCGATCGAACGCGGTGATCATGCGACCGAAAGCCCGGTTCACCTCGGCGACCGGGTCCTTCTCGCCCTCGGCCGGCATGTTCATGCGCGCCTTGGCCATGTCCTTGACGTCACCACCCGCGCAGAAGTGCCCTCCGGCGCCGCGCAGCACCAAGGCCCGCACGTCGCGACGATCGAGGATCGCCTCGAGCAAGGCCTCGAGCTCCCCCACCATCTGGAGGCTCATCGCATTGCGAGACTCCGGCCGGTTCAGGGTGACGTGCAGGACCCCGGTCTCGTCCTTGCTCAGGAGGAGATGCTCGGGGCTCAGCTCTTCGAGTCGCCCGTCCTCACTCATCAGCTCTTGGCCTTCTTCTTGCTGGGCAAGATGCCCATGAGTTTGCAGATGATCGACATCATCACCTCGTCCGCACCACCACCGATGGAGACCAGACGCCCGTCACGGAAGAAGCGCGACACCTTGGACTCGGCCATGTAGCCCATGCCGCCCCAGAACTGCAGGCACGTGTCGGCGACCTCGCGCGCGAGCCGGCCCGACTTGAGCTTCGCCATGGACGCCAGCTTCGTGACGTCCTTGCCGCTGATATAAAGCTCGGTCGCCTGGTAGGTCAGGGCGCGCAGAGCCTCGATCTCGGTCGCCAGCTCGGCCAGTTTGAAGTGCACCCACTGGTGGTCGAGCACCGACTTGCCGAACACCTGGCGATCGCCCGTGTACTCGATGGTCGCGGAGAGCACCTGGTCGAGCCCGCCGATGACGTTGGCCGCGCCCCACAGCCGCTCCTCTTGGAACTGGATCATCTGGAAGGTGAAGCCGTGCCCCTCCTGGCCGATGATGTTGCGCGCCGGCACCCGCACGTCGTCGAAGCGAATCTCGGCGGTGTCCGAGGAGGCCATGCCGATCTTCTTGAGCTTGCGAAACCGGACCACGCCCTTGGCGTCCATGGGCACGATGATCAGGCTCTTGTTGCGATGCGGCGCCCCCTCGGAGGTGTTGGCGAGGCAGCACATCCAGTCCGCCTGCATGCCGTTGGTGATCCACATCTTGCCGCCGTTGATCACCCACTCGTCGCCCACCCGACGTGCCTTGGTCTTGATCGCGGCTACGTCCGAGCCCGCGCCCGGCTCGCTGACCCCGATGCACCCCACCCGATCGCCGGAGATCGACGGCACCAGGAACTCCTGCTTGAGCTCCTCGCTCCCGAATTTGGCCAACGCCGGGGTGCACATGTCCGTCTGTACGCCGATGGCCATGCCCACGCCGCCAGTGTGCATACGTCGACCAAAAGTCTCGGCCATGATCACCGAGTACGAGTAGTCGAGCCCCAGCCCGCCGTAGGCCTCGGGCTTGGTCACCCCGAGGTACCCTTGATCGCCCAGCTTCTTGAAGACCTCATGGGCGGGGAAGATCTCTTCTTCCTCCCACTTGTCGGCATGGGGATTGATCTCCCGCTCGATGAATTTGGCCAGGTTGTCCCGCAGCTGCTCGTGCTCGTCAGTGAGTTTCATGGCTTCGCTCCTGGTCGTGCTCGCGCCTCACAGGCGCGCCACACCGAAAGTGTTGGGACGGAGCTGACGCGCCTGCGACTCGCGACAAATCGCGAGGGTGGTCGCCAGTACCCGTCGGGTATCACGGGGGTCGATGACGCCGTCGTCCCACAGCCGGGCCGTGGCAAAGAGGGCGTCGGACTCTGAGTCCAGCTTGTCGCGAATGGCCCCGGTCATCTTGGCCATGTTCTCGTCATCGATGTCCACGCCCTGTCGCTTGAACTTGGCGCGGGTGATGATCTCCATGACCTTGGCCGCCTGCTCGCCGCCCATCACCGAGATGCGCGCGTTGGGCCAAGCGAAGATGAAGCGCGGGTCGAAGGAACGACCACACATGCCGTAGTTGCCGGCTCCGAAGGCTCCGCCGAGCAAGATCGTGATCTGCGGGACGCTGGCGTTGGCCACCGCCTGGATCATCTTGGCGCCGTGCTTGACGATGCCCGCCGCCTCGGCGTCGGTGCCCACCATGTAGCCGGTGGTGTTCTGCAGGTAGATGATGGGCGTGCCCGACTGGCAGCAGGCCTGAATGAAGTGCCCGGCCTTGGCCGCGCCCTCGGGGAAGATCGGCCCGTTGTTGCCGATGATGCCCACCGCCTGGCCCTCGATGCGAGCGTGACCACAGACAGTCTGCGCTCCATATAGAGGTTTGAAGTCGAGGAAGTCCGAGCCGTCGACGATGCGGGCGATGACCTCGCGGACGTCGTAGGGCTGGCGATAGTCGACCGGCACCACGCCCAGGAGTTCTTCGGCATCGAAGCGCGGGGGCTGGCTCTCCCGACGCTCCAGCGGTCCGCGCTGGTCTTCGTCCCACGGGATCTTGCCCATCAGCTCGCGGGCAATCTCGAGGGCGTGGGCGTCGTCCTGGGCCATGTACTCGGCCGTCCCCGACACGCTCATGTGCATCTGCGCCCCGCCGAGCGTCTCCTCGTCGGCATCCTCGCCGAGCGCCGCCTTCACCAAGGGCGGGCCGGCCAGGAAGATCCGGCTGCGCTCCTTGACCACGATGACGTAGTCGGACAACCCGGGGATATAGGCCCCGCCCGCCGTCGACGACCCGTGCACCACCGTCACCTGCGGCAAGCCGGCCGCGGACAGTCGCGCCATGTTGGCGAACACCCGGCCGCCCTCGACGAACAGCTCGCTCTGGTACAGCAGGTTGGCGCCTGCGCTCTCGACCAGGCTGATGCAGGGGAGCCGGTTGTCGAGCGCGATCTCCTGCGCCCGCAGGCTCTTGCGCAGGCCCATCGGCGAGATGGCGCCGCCCTTGATGGCCGAGTCCGAGGCGCTGACCATGCAGCGTCGACCCGCCACGAAGCCGATGCCGATGACGTTGGAGCCGCCCGAGATCGAGCGCTTCCCGTCGTCGTCGTGCATCTTGTAGCCCGCGAGCGTCGAGAACTCGAGGAAGGGCGAGCCGCGGTCGAGCAGCCGAGTGACGCGCTCGCGAGGCAGCAGCTGCCCCCGCTTGTCGTACTTGGCCTGCTTGGTCGCGGAGTGGGCCCGAACCTTGGCCTCGAGCTCGCGAAATTGGTCGACGAGCGCGAGCATCTTGCCGCGGTTGTCCGCGAACGCCTCGCTCCGAGTATCGATGGACGATGACAGCACGGGCATGGATTCGCCTCAGTCTTTCTTGGGCTCGCCGTCGCCCCCGAGGATCTTGGGCACGACCGCGCGATGAAAACCCTGGTACGGCTCGCTCTTGGACTTCGCGGGCGAGGGCCAGTGCAGGCTGGCCAGCGGCGCGCCTCCGTCGACCTTGATGGTCTCACCGGTGACGAAGGCCGAAGCCTCGCTGAGCAAGTAACAGATCGCCGAGCTGACCTCGGCCTCGGTGGCCAGGCGCTTGAGCGGCACCGAGTCGCGGAGCTTGGGGATCATGGCCTTGACCGGCCCGGAGTAAGTATCGAGCCCGCTGCTGGCCACCCAACCCGGCGCGACCGCGTTGACGCGAACCCCGTCCGGCGCCCACTCGATGGCCGCCGTCTGGGTCAGGTTGATCATCCCCGCCCGAGCCGCGCCCGAGTGCCCCATCCCCGGCATGCCCTTCCACATGTCGGCGACGATGTTCACGATGCTGCCGCCGTGGTTGTTCATGTGACGGGTGAACAGCTCGCGCGCGACGAGGAAGCCGCCCACCAAGTTGGTGCGGACCACCGTCTCGAAGCCCTTTTGATTGATGAGGGCCAGCGGCGCGGGGAACTGCCCGCCCGCGTTGTTCACCAACCCGTGCACTCGGCCCCGACGCTCGATGATGCCCCCGATGACCTCGGCGACTTTCTCCTCGGCGCGGATGTCCAAGACATCCCAGTCGGCCGAGCCACCGTCTTCGGTGATCTCGGCGGCGACCCGCTCGAGCTTGTCCTGCTTGCGGCCGATCAGGACGACATGGGCTCCCAATGAGGCCAGCTCATGTGCCGTGCAGCGGCCGATGCCGCTACCGCCCCCAGTGACGATGATGCTCTGACCCGCGAACAGGTCGGTACGAAACACGGAACGGTAGGTCATGGATGGCCCAAGGTCGCTCGCGACGCGGCGCCACCCTACGGCGGACCTCGTCAAAACGGAAGTGTCATTGTGAAAATTCGCCAAAGAACATCGTTATCGGCATTTTATTACCTCACAAAAGCGTACGACCGTACGGTTGGCGCAATCTGCACTTCTGGACGCGCGCCGGATCATGGAGTACGAAGCCCGTGATGAGCGTTGAAGATCTGACCAGCAAAATCGCCGAGCGCATGGGCCAGGACTCGGGCCTTGGTGCGATTCTCAAGTTCGACCTGGGCGACGCCGGGGCGATCGTTCTCGACGGCAAGAATGACCCGAACTCGGTCAACAACGACGCGTCGACCGAAGCCGACTGCACCGTCGGCGTGAGCCTCGAAGACCTCACCGCCATGATGAGCGGCGACCTCGATCCCATGGCCGCGTTCTCGCTGGGCAAGCTCCGCATCGAGGGCGACATGGGCGTCGCCATGAAGCTCGGCAGCCTGCTGCAATAAGCCGCCGCACCCTCTCTCGTAAACGAAAGAGCCCGAGTCCCTCGCAATCGAGGACTCGGGCTCGGTCGTGTGGGCTCGCGGACGGAGCTCAGGAGAAGCGAGCCGTCACCGGGACGTGATCGGAGGGCACGTCCCACCCCCGCGGCTTGCGATCGTGAATGACCTCGGTGCAGCGCTCGGCCATTGCCTTGGTCGCGTAGACGTGATCGATGCGCAGCCCCTCCCCCTGCTCGTAGCCGTTGGTCCGGTAGTCGTACCAGGTGAAGTGTCCGCCCTCGGAGACGTGCCGGCGGAAGCAGTCCTCGAGCCCGAAATCGAGCAGGTTGGCCAGCGCAGCGTGCTCTTCGTCGGTAAAGAGCAGTCGTCCGCGAAAACGCTCGGCGTCGTACACGTCGCGGTCGTCGGGCGCGATGTTGAAGTCGCCCACGATCACCACCGAGCCGCCCGCGTCGTGCTTGGCGTCGAGCTCCTCTCGGAGGCGCTTCAGCCAGCGGAGCTTGTAGTGATAGGCATCCGAGCCCAGCTCGGTCCCGTTGGGCACGTAGAGGTTGTAGACGGTCAGCTCCCCCTGGGTCACCGCCAACACGCGAGGGTGCCGGTCGGCATCACCCTCGGCGAAGCCACACTGGACCGCATCGGGCTTGGTCTTGGTCAACGTGGCCACGCCCGCCAGCGCCTTGCCGCCGTGAAGCGTCACCTGATAGCCGAGCTCCATGAAGGGCACCCGCGGGAAGAGCTTGTCTTCGACCTTCGTCTCCTGCAGGCACACGATGTCGGGCTCGTGGTCGTACAAGTACGTGAGCACGTGATCGAGCCGGGCTCGGATCGAGTTGACGTTCCAGCTGGTGATCGACAGCGGGGTCGACATGGCGGCGGAGGCTAGCAGGGCTCCCTCCCCTCGCGTAGCCAGCGCTCCCTACGCGCGCTATGCTGGCAGTCCGTGACTGTCGACGAGCTGGAACGCGTGCTCCGAGCCGCGACCGACGAGATCGAAGGCGAGGACGGTCGTTGGCAACTTCGACTCGGAGAAGTGCCCTTGGCCTGCATGACCGATCTCCACTTCGATCGCATGCGGATCATCGCGCCCATCGCCGAGGTCGACGAAGTCACCGACGAGCTGCGCGATCTGTGCCTCGAGGCCAACTTCCACACCGCCCTCGATGCCCGCTACGCCACGAGCGAAGGCGTGCTCTATGCCGCCTTCATCCATCCTCTTTCGCCGCTCGATGCCGAGCAGGTCGAGTCTGCCATCCGTCAGGTTGCCAGCCTGGTCGAGACCTTCGGCACGACCTTCTCCAGTGGAGAGCTGGTCTTCGGCGATCCCCCGCCGGGCCAGGGCGGCCTGATGAACTGACACCGCAGTTCGCAGGCAGCGATCGGGCTGCGCGAAGTCGGGCCCTCTGAGGAGTGAGCCCCTCTGCTCGATATCGCGCCGCCCTCGCGTGGCATCGAACCCCTCGGTCTCGCCGACAGACGGTGTGCCCTGCCCATCGCGACGCGCGTACCGCGGACCGCCTCGGTAGATCGCCGTCGTGCGCGATTATGTGCAGGAACCCCGTACGTCCTCGTATTCGGGCACTGAGGGAGATCTCCTCGAATGAATGAGCACAGTCACACACCGTTCGAATCCGGCTTCTGAACAACGGTCAGCGAGATAATCTTGTGCTCTACGCAACGGTCGCGTCCTGTTTTCATGTGTGCGCATCTCCTTCCATCCCGTACCCTGGACCCATCAACTCATCCGGGTAACCAGATGGGCTGATGAGCGCCTCGCACGCGCTCCCAGGGGCCGGGGAAACACAAGAAGGAAGACGATGCGGATGGCTGACTCACAGTTGAAGAATGTTCTCGGAATTGTCGCGGCATTTGCGCTCCCCATCGTGGGGGTGGGCTGCGCGGCTGACGACACGGGGGACGAGCTCGAGGGCTTCGACCAAGATCGAATCATCGAGATCAGCAACGAGAGCACCTGTGTGACGCTCATTGCGGGCAAGAAAGCCAACGCTGGCACGGTCTGCACGTCCATCGACAACACGGTCGACACCTCCGCCCAGTGTGGCGAGGGAGCAGCCGGCGTCATGAACGTCACCTTCGAAACGACCGGTCCCTGGGAGCTGGTCAAGGCCCGCATCGGCGTGGGCAAGGGCATGGAGGACATTCCGACCACGCGACGGGGACGCGTGAAGAAGAATCAGCTGCCCTACCAAAGCGGTGACATCGAGGGCGCGACCAGCCAGAGCTTCGCCGTTCCGCTGTGCGAGCTCGGCCTCGATGCGGCGGACACCGAGTGCGACCCGCTCAAGGCCCACGTCGTCGCCCACGCCCGCGTTCGCAAGCAGCGTCGCAACGGCACCTACCGCTACAAGGGTGCCTGGGCCGACGGCATCTCGCTCGGCCGCCGCCGTCGCTGGGGCAAGTTCTTCACCATGGAGCTGACCTGCTCCGAGGGCGAGACCCCGCCCCCGCCCCAGGCTCAGTGCGAGACCGCCTTTGCGGCGGGCCCGGGCGCCACCTGTTTCTTGGGCGCCGACTTCGACGGTGACGGCCACGACGACGGCCACGGCAACTGGGGCTGGACCAACGGTCCCGTCGCCCCCGGCACCTCGACGCAGTGGCCCGTCTACGCGTCGGTCGGCGGCTGCGATCCCACGCAGGGGCAGCACGTCGGCAACCTGGGCATCTCCTACGACGGCTCCAACGCCACCGTCGTGTTCGACCGCGTCGGCGAGATCACCCTCGACGAGGAGCAGCTGTACATCGGCAGCGAGGCGCTGGCCCGCGATGCCGACGGCGAGTTCACGGTCACGCCCGCCGACTTCCCGATCGCGGTCGACCTCGAGGACGCCACCCAGACCACGCACACCGTCTCCGGCCTCAGCGGCGACGTCCACGTCGTCTACCACGCGGTGGCGTGCGGCGAGGGCCTCGAGCCCAACGAGGATCCGCTGGCCGTGCTGACCGACGAGTTCCTCGTCGACGGCGACCTGTCCGGCTGGAGCATCCACGAGCCGAACACCGCCGACGTCAAGGTCGAGGACGGTGCGCTCATCATCGAGCCCTTCGGCAACACCCAGTGGTACGCCACCGACGAAGCGATGCAGGTCTACAAGACCGTCGCGGGTGACTTCTCCGTCTCGGCCCACATCCAGGTGACCAACCTGGCGGGCGAGCCCGCGGCCCCCGGCGACCCGTACCGCATCGGCGGCATCATGGTTCGCGACCCGGCCAGCGAACTGCCGAACACCTACCACATGGGCATCGGCAACATGAACCAGCCCGAGGTGGTCACCGTCTCCAAGAGCACCGACGAGGGCAGCAGCAGCATCGGCACTCAGCCCTGGGGCGGCACCACGGCCGAGATGCGAATCTGTCGAGTCGGCAGCGACATCCAGTCCTTCATTCGCCTCGACGACGACGAGGGCTGGCGACTGCTCGACCACCGCACGCGCGGCGATCTGCCCTCGACCCTGGCCGTCGGCGCGATCGGCTACGCCGGAACTCCCGTGCCCGACCTCCACGTCGAGGCGGACTACCTACAGTTCCAGACCATCACCAAGCTCGAGGACTGCTACCGCGACTAGGTGAGTCCTCCGGCAGACCCCTACGCGGGTCGCGACAGACGAGGTCGCAGCGAGGTTTCGCTGCGGCCTCGTGCGCTTTTCGACCTTCGATCCCTTGAGCACACATCGAGCTTCGGGGGAAGCTTGGAGGCACCGAGTGAAGGATCCCACCACACACGCGCCCGCGTCGTTGTTGACGAACACGGGCAGCGCTTCTCGGTCGGGACGCCGTCGTCGCTCCAGCGATCGAAGACGCGACCGCGAGCTGCCCAGCGGGTCTCGCCTCGGTCGCTACGTGGTGCTCTACCGCCTCGGTCGCGGCGGCATGGGGGTCGTGTACGCGGCCTACGATCCTCAGCTCGATCGCAAGGTCGCGGTCAAGGTCCTGCGTCCCAATCGCAAGCCGCAAGACGGCGAGGACGACCGCATGCTGCTCGAAGCGCAGGCCCTCGCTCGGCTCGCGCATCCCAACGTCGTCGCCGTGCACGATGCCGGCTTGATCGACGGCCAGGTCTTCGTGGCCATGGACTTCGTGGAGGGCGACACCCTGCGGCGCTGGCTCAAGGCGGCCCCTCGCTCGCGACGGGAGATCCTCGACGCCTTTCGGCAGGCCGGCGAGGCCCTGGTCGCCGCCCACTCCGCCGAGATCGTCCACCGCGACTTCAAGCCCGACAACGCGATCATCGGCCGGGAAGGTCGGGTGCAGGTGCTCGACTTCGGGCTCGCGCGGCTGCGCAGCGACACGCCCGCGAACGACTCGATGTCGGGGCGGCGGCTGAGCACCGAGCGCAGCGGCGGATACAGCCGGGAAGACTATCGGCGCAAAGGCACGCCCGCCTACATGGCGCCCGAGCAGCACGACCACGAGGACGTGGGACCGGCCGCCGACCAGTTCTCCTTTTGCGTCTCGCTGTGGGAGGCCCTGTGCGGGCGCCCGCCCTTTTTCGGGCGTAACGAGGTCCTGCTCACCAACATCGTCACGGGCAACTTCTCCGACTCGGGACGCAAGCTCTCCGGGCACCTACGGAAGATCCTGCGGCGCGGGCTCGCAGTCGATCCAGGCGATCGCTACCCCTCGATGCGGGCGCTGCTCACCGACCTCGATCGAGACCCCCGTCGACGCTGGCGTCGCGTGGGCTTGGGCGTGGGCGCGCTGGTCATCGCGGGCGGGGGTGCGGCCGCCTATGCCCAGCTCGCAGCGCCCTCCGATCCCTGCACGGCGGGCACCGAGCGCATGGCCGAGGTGTGGAACGACGAGACCCGCGCCCAGGTCGACACCGCCATCGCGAACTCGAACCGCGGCCACTCCTCGCACACGCAGCAAGCCATCGGCCAGGCCGTCGACGACTACTCACAGCGCTGGGTCTCGACCTATACCGAGGCCTGCGAGGCCACCCACGTGCGGCACGAGCAGTCGGATGCCCTGCTCGATCTGCGGATGAACTGCCTCAGCCAGCGCCTCGAAGACCTGTCTGCCGTGACCACTCTGCTGGCCGACGCGGACGGAGAGGTGGCCGACCGTGCGCTGTCGACCATCGACGGGCTCTCGGTGATCGAGGGCTGCAACGACGTGCTCGCCCTGCGTGAGCGTCAGCCGCTGCCCCGGGACGAAGAGCGCCGCCGCGAGGTCGAGCGAACTCGCGGACGCGTCGCCCAGAGCCGAGCTCTCGAGCGAGCGGGTCGCCTGGACGAAGCAGTGGTGGGTGCCCGGGCGGCCCTCCGACGCGCGCGGGAGCTCGACTACGAGCCGCTCGTGGCCAAGGCCGGCCTCGCCCTCGGCACCGCCCTCGAAGCCAAGGGGGACATCGACGAAGCCAGCCAGGTGTTGCTGGACGCCGAGCTCGCGGCCGAGGTCGCGCGCGACGACGCGGTGCTCATGGAGATCCGGGTGCTGCTGGTCATGGTCGAAGGCGACCGCCAAGCTCGCACGCACTCCGGGCACATCTGGGCCCGGCTGGCCCGCGCCACGCTCGAGCGCATCGGCGGCGACCCGGGCTTCGAAGCCCTGCTCGAGAACAACGTCGCCCTCGTGCTCGAGCACGAAGCCCGGCCCGAGGACGTGCTCGCGCACCAACGCCGGGCGATCGAGCTGGCCGAGCAAGCCGGCCTCAGCGAGCTGCGCCGCGCCTCGCTGTACAACAACCTCGCCGGGACCCTCGCGCAAGTCGGTCGCTTCGACGAAGCCCTGCAGCGAGCCCAGCAAGCACGCCTGACCTGGGAGCGCTCGCTGGGCAGCCAGCACCATCGCGTGGCCACGGCCATGGCCATGCTCGGCTACATCTACGACCTGCGCGAAGACACCCGGCAGGCGCTGCACTGGTACCAGCGCGGCTACGACCAGATCGTGCGCGAGCTCGGGGCCGACAACCCGCGCACCGCCGAGCTGCTCGCCAACCTCGCGATCAGCCAGGCCCAGCGCGGGCAGCTCGAAGAGGCCGAGGGGAGCTTCCGCCGCGTCCTCGCGCTCAACACCAAGGCCTTTGGTCCCGACCATTTCCAGGTCGCCCGCGCCCACGTCAACCTCGGCGTGCTGCTCAGCCGCCGTGGCTACTACGAAGACGCGCTCGCCGAGCAACGACGCGCCCTCGCCATCAAGGAGCGCACGCTGGACGACGACAACCCCCAGCTCGCCGCGTCGCTCCACGAGGTCGCCAACGCGCTCGAGAAGCTCGAGCGACACCACGAAGCGCTGCCGCTGCGCGAGCGAGGCCTCGACATCCTCGAGCAAGCCTACGGACGCGGGCACGCTCGGCTCGCGACCGTGCTCGCCAACCTCGCCTACAACTACCTCGAGGTGGACGACCTCGGCCATGCCCTCTCCGTCGCGAGTCGAGGGTTGGTGGTGGCCGACGATCCCTCGGTGGGCCCGGTCGAGCGGGCGTACATCCAGCTCGTGCTCGCCTCGGTGCTGAGCGCTCGCGACGAAGACCTCGACCGTGTACGCGAGCTCTTCGACCTCGCCCAGCGCTCGCTGACCGACCACGAAGCGCCCACGCAGCGGCAGCTGCTGAGCCTGCTCGCCGAGCGCCATGGCTGGGAGGTCGAAGCCAGCCCCCCGCCCTCGGCCACCGCCGGTTAGAACAGAAGCGGGACCCCGACCCACGCCGCCAAGGCCAGGTTGCCCGCCGCGACCCAGCGATACGGCGGATAGAGCCGAAACCGTAGCCAGTAGCCGAACACCAGGCCTCCGACCATGGCGGCCGCGGGATGGCCCGCCAACGCGCAAGCGAGCATCATCGGCCAGCACAGCACCAGGCACGTCCAGCCCAGACGCAGGCCATCCGCGAAGACGTGTCGCGCCCAGATCCATCGACGCCCGGGCAACGGACGGCCACCGTGGCAGGACCACAGCGAGCGTTCATGGGTTTTCGTGAGGGTCCAGCCCGCCGAAAAGAGGAAGAGCACTACCGCGATGGGTGCGGCGAACTTCCCGAGGGCGATGGTGACCCACGCGACGGGGTAGGCGAGCACGACCCAGGGCATCAGATAGCCCAGCACGAAGAGACCGACGCCCACGCGGCGCACATGCAGGAACGAGCGAAACGCCACTCGTCGGATGTGGAGCACCTCGAGCGGGAGCATCATCGCGACCACCATCGCCATCCAGGCGACGGCCGAACCCGTGATCGGGCTCGCGGCGGAGCGATGGTGATGATGGTGGTGGTGGTCTCCACCGTCCATTCCGCTGGCCTGGGCCTCGAACCCGAGCCCCTGGACCATGTGCGGCAGCATCATGGCCCAGCCGACCAAGGCGAGGGCCAGGACCCACCACTCGGGATGAGCCCGGCACCAGCGCCTCAGACCAGCCCATCGATTGGAACGTGTCGACATCGCCGTTTGGCCTCTCATTGTGCGTAGAGGCTGAGACGACCGATACGCATCCGATCGCCCGCCGCGGGGCGCACGGGTCGGATGTCGATCGGGACCGTCGTTCGATCCGCAAGGGCCTCGACCGCTTCGGTGACGTCGAGATCCGAGCTGAGGCCCGCGCCCCCGTGCTTGTCGTCCGTGTCACTCGCCGCCGCGATCCCAAACGGAGAAACGCGTCCCACGAAGTGCCGCTCTCGCTCCTCGTCGTCGGCTCCGGCCGGGACCCCCACGTAGACGTCGAACGCTCCAACGTTGGTGTCGCTCGTCATGTGCTCGATGTGAAGGACATAGCGCGTCGACTCCGGGTCGTTGTTTGCGTACCGCGGCTCGAGGGGAAGCGAAGTGGCCGTCACGCCGCGGTCCATCGGCACCTCCAGCGCGGCGTCGGCCACCCCGATCATCGTGGGTTCGATGGGAGCCGATGCAGCGAAGCGGGCCGGAGGTTGGGCCTCCGCTGACGGTACGGGATCGCTGACGTCCTCGTAGAGGTATCCGAGTTCTGCCGTCTTCACGACTTCGCGGGGAGTCATCCAGTGGTCGTTGCCATTGACGTCCTTGAATCGGAACCGTTGCTCCAACCAGACGCGGCTCGTTGGGTTCTCGTTTCGAGGGCTGCGGGCGACCCACACGTCCCATAGTCGGTCGAGGTTGCAGTGGTGGGTGTAGAAGCTGGGATCCCGCGCCGACCGATCGAAATCGGCCATGACCTCACCAACCGCCACGTGGACCGAGTTGTGCGGGTACTGTTCCAACGCCCCTTGCTCCTTCAGGTTCAGATGCTCGGTTCTGCCGATGTTCCGGCTCCCGAAGTTCTCGAACCCACTGACGAGCAAGGTGTCCTTCGTCCGAACGGATCTTTCCCCAAAGGAACGGCCGTCGTTGATGTAGCGATCCTCCAAGAACAGGTGGTTCGGCTCCGCCCGGTTCGTCCCCGTCTCGGTGGCGGTCCACTCCCGCTTGCGGAACGACTTCGGTAGCCGGCGGCGTTCTTCTTCACTCACCGCTCCGGCACCGCCCTTGCCCTGGTAGGTCCTCCAGTACGGCAGGGTCCAGTCTTTCGGCCCTTTCAGCACCTCCCCGTGCACCTCGACCCCGTCGCGGATGATCTTCGCCACGATGCTCTCGAAGTGAAGCAAGTAAATCCGATGCCAGGGCCAGATGAACCAATGGCCGTGCTGGCACTGCCTCCAGTACGGCTTCATCTGCGGCGGCAACGGTCGCTCCCGCTTGGGAACCGAGTGGATCTTCGCTTGAAACAGCCAGCTTCGATGATCCGTCTCGGGCAGGCTCTTCATGAAGCCGACCGCCCGGCTGTACCACAGCATGGTGTCGTCATTGGGGTCGGCTTCGATCGTCAGGATGTCTTTGCGTGTCTTCATGAGGTTCCGGTCCAGGCGCTCGCGATGGCTCATCGACGGGAGCTGAGAGTCGAGGCGTTGCGCTCGACTGGCGCAGGTCATCGAGGGGAGCCCAATGGCTGTTCCCCGACCCGACCAGGACGACCAAAGATTGCTACCGAACGCCGATTTCGAGCTCAAACAGCAGATTCACGTCCACATTCGTTGGCGCACTGCCGTTCACCGAGGCAGCCCAACGGGGACCATCAGGCCCCCCGCAGCAAAGAACTAAACGAGCATGTGCCGATGCAAGGGCCGGCCTTGGCCGAGTTCCTGGACGAGGTGGAACATCAGCTCGGTAAAGCGGCTGCCTTGCCGTGAGACGGTCCGCTGAAAGACCTCGTCTTCGCGCAGCCGCACCACCATGGGCTCTTTGCCATCCTCGGTGCGCTCCAAGTACGCACGATACAGATCGAGCATCTCCTCGACCTGCGGCACATCCCGGCCCACGACGTCGGAGAGACTCCGCAGTCGCTGCAGCGGCGTGCGACCGACCATGCTTCGAACATCCTGCCGAGTCACGCGAACGGGATCGTCGGCGGTGAGCGCCAACAGGTAGGTCAGCGCCGAGAAGCACGTCAAGCAGCGAGCGAGTCGCATCTTGTAGCTCTTATAGCGACGCTCGGCGAGCAGCACGGCGGGGCGGTCCGCAGGCGAGATGGTGGTGTCCTGCTCGAGCTCCAGTCGTTTGTCGCGAAGCCGCGACTCGTGGTTGAGCAAGACGATCCGCCAGTAGCGAACGATGTCGTTGACGAGCACGAAGGGCAGATAGTCGCTCGAGTGCAGGTCTTCGTTGAGCCAGTAGGCGTCGAGGATCTTGTCGACGATGGTGTCGTGGGCGGGCTGCCCCATGAGCACTCGGCTCTCGAGCAACAAGAGCATGCGCTTGGTCAGCACGCCGCGACCATCGTCTTGCGGATCTCCGAGCAAATCGAGCAGCTCGGTGGCGCGCACGGGCTGGAGGTACTTGCCGTCCCCGTCCAGGGCGGGCAATCCGGCGGCGGCGTTGGCCGTGCGCACGGCGGTCACGAGCGGGGTGAGCTGCCGGGGTTCGTCGTCGATGCGCGCGATGTAGGCGTCGAGGTCGCTGCCCTTGCCCATCTCACCGCGCCCACAGGAGCCGGTGGCGTAGACGCAGGTGTGCTCGCCGATGAGCTCGGGGACACGTTCACCGAGCTGCGCGTCGAGGCTCCGCTGCAAGGCGGCGACCTTGTCTTCCGTGCGTTGGCGTCGTCGCTCGAATACCTCGCCGTCCATCAGTCGTCGCTCCCTCCGTACTCGAAGACGTTGGCGAAGATTTCAGCCTGTGCAATCGCATCGTCGACGGCGTGGTGCGTATTGGGCCGACTCGATTGCAACGCGGCGGGCAGGCCCTTGCGACCGGCACTGGCGATCGGAATGCCGCGCTTGATCGCGACGGCCGTCTTCACGTCGAAGCAACGGGAGTGCTTGAAGGGCGAGCTCCCGGCGAAACGCACGAAGTACCAGTACAGCCACGACCAGTCGAAGCTGAGCGGATAGGCCACCAAGACCGGACGGCCCGATCCGCAGCGCTCCGAGATCCAGCGATGGGCCCGCTCCATGGCCGCGGCCGGGTCGGCTCCAGCCTCCAGCAAGGCCTGGCGATCGAGACCATTGACGGCGAGCGCCTCGGGCTCGAACTGCGTGGAGATGGGCTTCAGCTCCGCGTAGAACGAATCCTCATGGCTGGGAGGTCGACGAAATTGGGTGCCGTCGAAGCTGCCGGCCACCACGAGCGCAAAGCTCAGCATCGAGTACGGACCGGGGATCGGCCCGTCCGTCTCGACGTCGGCGGAGAAGTAGACGTCGGTGATCGGGGCGTCGGGGCCCGGGAGCCATGACGCCAATTTGACCGAGCCTTCCGACATCCCTCTTCCACCGGGCTCACGCGGCCCGCGTGCGGATCGTACACGCGTCGATCCGCGACGGCCATCCATGTTCGCCGCGCTGCGCTCGTTCGCGCACGGGCACGCTCAGCCTTCGGGCTCGAAGTTCTGACAGGCGATGTCGATGCTGACGTTGAGCGCGGTCTCGACCGCCATGGGCACGGAGGCGGGGCCGCTGCACAGATCCGCGGAGTAGCCGTTGGCCCCGAGCATGTCGGTGAACTCGTAGAGCCGGGTGGCGTGGAAGATCTCGCAGTCGAAGCCCGCGCAGCCACAGCTACCCGGCTGCTGGCAGATGTTGACGCCCGCTGCGACGTTGGGATCGCCGGCCACCACGATGGCCGACACGCCGTCTATGTCGCCGTTTTTCACGGTGACGAGCTCGTCGACCAAATCGCCGAGGTTGGGGGGCGGCGTGGCACACCCGATGCCGCAGACGTTCCCGCCCATCTGGTCGTAGGCCCCGTAGTCGTCGACGTCGGTCAGCAGCACCAACACGAGCAGGGCATCATCGCGCACGAAGTCGTTGATGCCGCTCGAGAGCAAGGTGCTGGCGCTGGTCAGGACGTGTTCGCAACCGAGCGCGGCGCCACCGATACCGCCCACCTGCCCCACCGCTCCGTTGAATGCGTTGGCGATCTCCATGGGCGTCATGGAGGTGGAGTCGAACCACGGGTCGGGCTCGAACCAACCGGGCGGGACCATGAAGCCATGGTCGTCGTCGTCGGTCACCGCGATGCGATAGTCGATGCCGCCGCCGTTGAGCGCCTCGAGAGCCATGATGACCTGAGTGAAGGCCCCGGTCGCGGCCAGAGCAGCGCGCTCCTCGATCATGGAGGCCGAGCCGTCCACGGCGAAGAGCACGTCGATCGCCTGGCAGCCCATCCCGATGCCTCCGGTCGGCGGCGGGCCGACATCGAGGATCGGTCCGCCGCCATCATCGGTGGTGCCCGTGGGAGGCTCGCCGCTGGAGTCCAGGCCCGTGGTGAGCGGTGGCATGCCGTCGGTCGTGTCACCGCCGGTCGCCCCCATGGTCGCCCCCCCCCCGGTGGGCGTCGCCGCGGTGTCGGCTGGTGTGGCCCCGTCGTCGGTGGTCCCTCCGATCGAAGTGCAGACGCCCGACAAGCACTCGAGGCCCGGGTCACACGCGCCGCCATCGGTGCAGCGGCAGTCTTGCGAGCCCACGAGACAATCGTCGTCGCTGCCACCGAGCCCTCCGCACGCGGCTCCGGCCACCGTCGCCGTCATCCACAGACCAACCCACGTTCCCTTCCGCAAAGCCATGGCCGAGTGTACGACGGTGGTCGACGGTTTCACTGACGAAGCGCAACGAGAAGCGATTCGGGATGGGCCGGGGGCCGAAGACCACATCTACTGGGGATAGGATTCGAACACGCTCTTGAGCCACTGCCAGACGGCGGCGATGCGGGGAATCTCGCGAGTCGCCCGATGACCGACCATCCACAGCGACCCCTGCGGGAGCTCGGCCAACGACTCGCGTAGCCGAGCCACGCAGGGCATGGCCTGCAAGTGCGGGAGCTCGGCGTAGGCCGTGGGCGCGATCATGACTCCGATCCCCGCCCGCACCGCTTCGATCTGGGCGGTCATGCTGCTGCTCTCGAGCACGACGTGGGCGGGCTCGACGTGGCGAGCGACCCACTGGGCGTCGGGCTGATGCGCCAGGTCTTCGCCCCAGGTCACCCAGCGCACGTCCTTGGTCCGGCGCAGCCGTTTGATCTGCGCCACGACGTCCGGCGATGCGACGAGAGCGTAGCCGCTGGTCGCCAGCCGGGTGACGACGAAGTCGCCCGCCTCCGGCCTGCGGATCCGCAAGGCAATGTCGGCTTCGTGCCGCGAGAGATCGGCATAGCGGATCGTGGACACGACCTGCAGCCGCAGCCGCGGGAACGCGTCGGACAGCTCGATGATCCGCGGCGCGAGGAAGTGGTCGACGAAGCCGGGCGGGGCGGTCAGCCGCACGGCCCCCTCGGGCTCGACCTCGAAGCCATCGAGCCCCCGCGCGAAACCTCGGGCCGCCTCTTCCATGCTCTGCGCGTAGGGCAGCAGGCGCTCGACCGCGGCCGTGGCCCGGGTGCCATCCGGGGTGCGATCGAACAGGTGCGCCCCCATCTGCTCCTCGAGCGTGCTCAGTCGCCGCGACACGGTCGAGATGTTGACCTGCAACTGTTCGGCGGCCCGCTTGAGCGAGCCGTGGCGATGCAGCGCCAAGAGCACCTTCAAGTCGTCCCAACGCAGCGATTCGACATCTTGCATGAATGCAAACCCCTCTTGAAAATTAGCTCAACGACAACCCGTACTGCAAACCCCATCCTGGAGGCATGAGCGAAGTCCACACCGTGTTCGGAGCCGGCCAGATCGGAACCCTGCTGGCCACACAGCTCGCCCAGGCCGGCCACCGGGTACGCCTCGTCCGTCGCGGGCCGGCCCGCGCCGCGATCCCCGGGGTCACCTGGATGCAGGGCGACGCCACCGATGCCGCCTTCGCAGCCGAGGCGTGCCGCGGTGCCACCACCGTCTACAACTGCACGAACCCGCCCGACTACGCCCGTTGGGATGGCCTGCTGCAGCCGCTGTTTCGCTCGATCTGGAAGGCGGCCGCCGACGCGGAGGCACGCCTGGTCCAGCTGGACAACCTCTACATGCTGGGCCGCCCGCCGAGCGCCCCCTTCGACGAGTCCACGCCGATGAACCCCTGCAGCCACAAGGGTGCGCTGCGCAAGGCGATGGCCGAGGAGCTGATGGAGATGCACGCCCAAGGTCGGCTCGAGGCGTGTGTGGGTCGAGCCTCGGATTTCTTCGGGCCCGACACGCCGAACACCGCGGTCATGCGCCCCGATGTACTGAAGCGTCTGCACCAAGGCGGCTCGGTCTATCTGTTCGGCAACCCGGACATGCCGCACAGCTACTCGTATGCCCCCGATGTCGCCCGCGGTCTCGCGACGCTCGGCACCCATCCCGACGCCCCGGGTCGCACCTGGCACCTGCCCGTCTCGGCTCAACGCACCACCCGGGAGCTCCTCGAGGCTTTTGCCGCGCACTCGGGGGTGAAGATCAAGGTCCGTCGGGTGCCGCAGTGGCTCATGCGAACGATCGGCGTATTCGTGCCGCTGTTCGCCGCGGTGGCCGAGATGGCCTATCAGTGGGACGTCCCCTATCTCGTGGACGACCGGGCGTTCCGAACGACCTTCGGCATCGAGCCCACGCCGCTGCCCCAAGCGATCGAAACGACGCTGGCCTCGACCCGACCCGAAGCCGCACCCGCTACGGCCCGAACGGTGAGCTGAGCTCGCGACCGCTCAGCGGCGGGGCACGAGCGGATCGACCAGCGACTCCAGGCCGTTGGTCTTGATCTCGAGCGCCAGGGCCATCTGCTCCCCGAGCACGCCCTTGGGAAACCCCTCGCGGGCGAACCACAGCAGGTAGCGCTCGGGCAGGCGGATCAGCGGCCAGCCCGAGTACTTCCCGAACGGCATCGTGGCCTCGGCCAACTGCAGCAGCTGGGTGGGATCGGGCTCGAGCGCGCTCGCCATGCCGCCGACGATAACGCGAGCCACCGCGGCACGTCAGCCACTGCGCACCCCCGGAGTGCTGCTAGGGTCGCCCCGATGTCGGCCGCGTTCCCCCCTGCCCTGGTCCCCGGCCAACCCTTGCGGAGCCTGCTTCCCGAGTCGACCTGGGTCCGCCTGGCCGAGTCGCTGCTCGAGCGACACGGGCTCCCGAGCGCCGACGTGGCGATGTTCTCCACCGGCTCCGACGTGGTGCTCGGCTCCCGCGCCCACGTGGTGAAGGTGAGCAACCCGAACTGGCGGGCGCAGATGGTCAGCGAGCGCGAGTGGAACCAGCACCTGCGCGGACGCTTGCCGCTGCGCATCGCCGAGCCGCTCGCATGGGGGGAGATCGACCAGTGGCCCTACCTGATCACCGAGCGAATCGAGGGTCCCTCGCTGGCCGAGGTCTGGCCGACGCTCGATCGCTCGACTCGCCTGCGGCTGGCGGCCGATCTCGGCACGATGATGGCCCAGCTGCACGCGGTCGAGCCCCCGGACGGGCATGCGGCACGGTGGCCCGCGTTCGTGGCGAAGCGTCACGCGCTCATGGACGAGCGACTCGCGGCGCAAGGGGCCGACGAACGGTGGCGCTCCGAGATCCAGCAGTTCGTGCAGCGAACGGCGCGACCCGAGCGTCCGCTGGTGTGTCTGCATACCGAGCTGCTCGGCCATCACGTCCTGCTCGAGTCCCGCGACCGGCTTCGGCCCACCGCGCTGATCGACCTGGCCGACGCCGAGGTCGGACACCCGGACTACGACGTCGCCGCGCTGGTGGAGTTCGTGTTCATGGGCGAGGCGGGATGCCTCGACGCATGCCTCGGCGCCTACGGCTGGAGTGAAGCCGAGCGCGGCGCCGCGGGATCGCAGCGACTCGCGGCGTGGGCCCTGCTGCATCGCTTCTCCAACCTGCCCCGCATGCTGGAGGCCGTGGGCAGCCCTGCCCCCACGAACCTCGACGCACTCGTCGAGCGCCTGTTTCGCTGGTAGCGGGCCTCCGATCGCCCGTACGGGTGCGCACCGAGCACCAGCGACCGTACCGGTCGCCGGACTTTTCGCACGCTCCCGCTCCGACGAGATCCGCCCGCTCGATGGGCGCCGCGTCAGCCCGAATCGCTGGCGCCCGACGAGGCGATGGTCGCCGCGATCGATGGGGTCTTGGTGCGCCCGCGCAGGAAGAAGTGGTGCACGAGCAGCGCGCCGACGAACCAGCCCGCGCCGAGGAACAGCGAGGGGTCGGCATTCGAGGCGAGCACCACCAGCACCACCACGCTCGAGACCATGTAGAGCACCGGGGTGACCGGGTAGCCCCACGCTCGGTACGGGCGCTTGGTGTTGGGCATCTTGCGGCGCAGGATCATCACCGCCATCACGGTGAGCGTGCCCGTGATGAGCATCGCCGCGGTGGTGTAGTTCATCAGCTGCTCGAAGCTCTGGCTGAAGACCAACACCAAGGCCCACGCCGCCTGCATCCACAGGGCGACGACCGGGGTGCGGAAGCGCTTGTGGAGGTGGCCGGCCGAGCCGGGACAGTGCCCGTGGCGAGCCATCGCGAAGGCGATGCGAGAGCCGGTGAGCACGGTGCCGTTGATCGAACCCAGCATCGCGAGAACGATGAGGGTGGTGACCCCGAGCTCGCCGATTCGACCGAACAAGGCCCCCGCCGCCGCGGTGCCGGCCTCGCCCACGTTGGCCAGGTCGGCCATGGGGAACACGGCCAGGAACCCGACGCACAGAATGAAATAGAGCGCGGTGACCCCCAGCGTTCCGCCGACCAGCGCCCGCGGTAGATTGCGCGCAGGGTTGCGAATCTCGCCGCCTACGAAGATTGCGGCGTTCCAGCCCGAGTACGCGAAGTAGACCGGCAGGAAGGCCAGAGCCGCGGCCGCGGTGGTGGGCATGGTGATGGGACCGGGCGAGGCCCACGCTCCACCGTCGACCCCCTCCGAGGCGAGCACGCCGACGCTGGCGGTCAGCAACACGAGCACGGGGATCCCGGTGAGCACCACCTGGAATCGACCCGAGACCACGACGCCGATGTGGTTGAGCGCGGTCAGGCTCACCACGATGATCACCGCCCACGCGATGGTCGGATCCAGGCCGAACTGCAGCGGCAGCTCGTAGTACGGACCGAGCACCACGGGCAGCTGGAACGACGCCGTGCCCACGGCCATCGTGGCCAAGGACCCGGGGAAGATGGCGAGCAGCTGCAGCCACCCCACGCCGAAGGCGATGCCCGGGCCATAGGACAGCCGGAGATAAGGATAGTCACCGCCCGCGCGCGGCATCATGGCGCCGAGCTCGGCGACGGCGAGCGCACCGAACAGCGCCGACAAGCCGCCGACGACCCACATCGCGAGGAAGGTGCCCGGGTGCTCGAGCTGCGCCGCAACCACGGGCGGCGCGATGAAGATTCCGATGCCGAGCATCGACCCCGCGACGAGCGCCAGCGCGGGGAGGGGGCCCAAGGAGCGGGCTTCTTCGTGGTCGGGGTCTCGCACGTGGACCAAGGGCCAGGGACGTTTCCGCGGACTGTACCGCAAGATCCCGCGAGTCTCGGCAAAACCGGCCAACGGCAGGATCGCGCCTCCTACGCCCGAGCAGGTCGATTCATGCCCGGGGGCGCCGTGGCCGTTTCATAGAGCCTCGACGCGGAGCGAGGCCTCTTGGCCGGCGACCTGGCCCCCGAGGTTTGACAGGCCGGAATTCCCGGGGCTAGCGTGCCCGCCGGCCCATGCGCGCCCCCCACCCTCATGCACCACGGACGTCGCGAGCGACCGCCTGCACGCTCCGCCGCGGGCCGCTGCAAACGTCGCTCGGCAAGTGGATCGGCCGCGGGCTGAGCCTCGCCCTCGTCGTCGCTCTGGTCCCCACCGGTTGCAAGAACGGCCCCGACCTCTCCGCCGACTACGCGCAAACCGCCCGCGAGAACTACGAGCTGGCGCTGGGCGAGTTCTCGGACGAGGACTGGGACGAGGTCATCCAGTACGCCGACTTCGTGCGGATCCGGTTCCCCTTCAGCCGCTTCGCGGTCGAGGCCGAGCTGCTGATCGCCCGCGCCGAGTTCGAGGAAGGCAACTACCTCACCGCGCAGGATGCCTTCCGCCAGTTCGCCAAGCTGCACCCCACGCACCAGCACGTGCGCAACGGTTGGGTCAGCTACATGGCCGCGGTGTCGGCCTACATGAACGGGCCCCAGAACTTCTTCTTGTTCCCGCCCGATCACCAGCGTGATCAGTCGCGACTGCGCGAGGCGTTGGTCGAGCTCGAGTACTTCTTCGATCACTACGGCGGCACGCCCTCGACCGAGCACGCGGCCGCCCTGCGCGACGAGATCAACCGACGCCTGCTCGAGCACGAGCTGTACGTCGCCCGCTTCTATCTCGACCGCGAGAAACCCGAGGCCGCCATCGGCCGGCTCGAGTCGGCGCACGCTCGCTACCCGGGGATCGGCCTGGATGCCGAGGTGTTGTTCCTGCTGGGCATCACCTACCTGCGCATGGAAGAGATCGAGCTGGCGCGCTCGACCTTCAGCGAGCTGCAGAGCCAGCATCCGAAGCACCACCACGGGAAGCAGGCGCGGATCTACCTGCGCTACATCTACGACACCTACGGCCCCGCCGATCCGGGACGCGAGCGCCCCGATCGCAGTCCGCCCAAGCCCCTGCCGCCGCCCGAGCCCAAGAACCGGGAGCGACCGGAGCACCCGGAGGCGATCGAAGAGCCCGAGGTGCCCGCGGGTCCCGTGCTGCAGACCACACCGCCCAGCGGCGGAGCGAAGGGCACGCTCGAGACCGGGGGCAAGGCCAAGGTCGGCGGTGGAGCCGAGGCCAGTGGCGAGGCCAGCTCCGAGAGCGAAGCCAGCAGCGAGGCGGCCAGCGAAGAAGAAGCGGCGAGCGGCAGCGAGAGCGACGCGACCGAAGAGGACCCGGACGCGGGCTCCGAGAGCGAATAGCTCGAGCCCACGCCGAAACGATCAACGCCCGCGAAGCTCACCGAGCTCGCGGGCGTCGCCGTTCGGGGCCGGCCGAAGTCAGCCCTGCGGCGGGGTCGATCCGACCAGCGCAAAGCCGGTCATGTCCGAGTAGGTATAGGCGTCGACCAAGCCGGTGACCGTGTCGTAGGTCCCGGTCGTCGGATCCATGCGATAGGCGGCCGTGCCCGCCCCCACGCCCGGCACCCCGGCGACACCCCAGATGTTGCCCTCGAAGTCGATGCTCACCCCGTGCACGTGCTCCGGGATCGTGAAGCTCGCGACCTCGGTCACCGAGTTCGTATTGATGGCGCGGAAGGTGAACGGCGCGGCGTTGGAGCCCGAGACCCACAGGCGGTCCTCGCCGTCGACCATGCAGCCGCCCAGATCGAGCGGGAGGTTGTAAGAGGCCCAGGTGCCCGTGCCGTGGTCGTAGCGGTTGACCGCCCCGCCACCGCAAGTCCAGATGCGCTCCTCGTCGTCGATGGCAATGCCGTAGCCCGACCGCCCGGTGGTGGGAATGAGGTCGTAGCTGAGATCGTCGATGTCCACCCGCACGAGGAAGTCCCCGAAGATGTGCATCTCGTTGAACCAGAGGTTGCCCTCGGTGTCGACGACCGCCCCGTAGCCCCCGAAATCGTTGAACGCGGTCAGGCCGTTGATGGTGACCATGTCGTCGATGCTGCCGTCGTCGCCGTTGAGCAGGATGACGTCGGCCGTGCCCCCGACGTTGGTGCCCGTGGTCCAGACCTGCTGGCCCTGCCACGAGCAGGTCCCCGGGTTGAACGTCCCCTGCGTCCACGCGATGGGGCGCTGCGAGCCGTAGGCGAAGGGCGAATGCCAGGCGACGCACTCCTCGGTGCCCCAGGCCAAGATGTCGGACGCCCCGGTCGAGGTCTGGATGCCCGCCATACCGTTGGACTCCTGGCAGTCGCCCTGGTCGGCGTAGACCTTGGTGATGCCGCCCGTGCGGTTGGCCACCGCCACGTCGCCGGAGAGGTTGACCGAGGTCCGCGACGGCAAGCCGTTGGGGTTGGGCGACACGAGGAAGCGACCGACCTCGTCGAGCGTCTGCGTGTCGATCTTGGAGATCGTGCCCTCGCCGCTGTTGGCGATCCAGATGTAGCTGAAGGACAGGTCACCGACCTCGCCCCCGCCACAGCCACCGCCGCCGCCATCGGGCGTCTCGTTGACGTCGAAGATGAAGCCGTCGTCGCTGCTGTCGGGGTCTTCGGTGGTCGCCTGGTCGGTGGTGCCCCCCGTCGTGCCCTCGGCACTCGATTGATCGGTCGTCGGGTTCGGCGTCGGATCCCCCGTGACCGACGTCGCCATGGTCGGGACGTCGTCCGAAGTGTTGCCCGCGGAGGCGTCGTTCTGTTCGCCTTCCTGCCCGGGGGTGCATGCCATGGCCGCCAACGCGACGGTCGCTCCCAGTGTCTTCACCCAATCTCGAGTCAAGCCAACATCCATCGAGCCATCGTACCAGCCTCCGCTCGCTCGACGACTTTCGTGCGATTTCCCGACGGTCGATCGTGGCTCTGGACCAATGTGGGGCTGACCGGACGCGATGCCGACAGGGATACACCTACGCGAGGCAGCGCGACCGCGCGACCGCGCGACGACACACCACCGTTCGTTCGACGGCCTCGGCTCGGCCATCGACACCGCGGGCCTGCTCGACATGGACGTCGCGGATCGGCACTGCGGCCGACGACGGCGGGACGGCGACCGGCGTCGATGCGCACGGTCGGATCGACACACCCCGCGAGAGCCGATCGCACTGCGGCTGCCCCGCGCATCGCGGCGCGGGTCCCCCAACCGCGGAACGGGAGCCGTCCCGGCATGCCGAGATCCCCCGCTCGACACCCGCTACCGCGTCTCAACCGGCAACCAGCCGCCGCTCAGCCGCCTTCGTAGCCCGGTTTGGGCCTAGGACCCGCGACGGGTTGGTGCTCGCGGCGGTTCCTTCGTACGCTAGCCGCTGGTGCAGGATCCGGGGCAAAAGTCATCGCCCAACGCGCTGCGGGAACTCGACGACTGGACCCTGTGGGAGCGCTGGCGGGACAACGATCGGCGGGCGGCCACCGTCCTGGTCGAGCGTTACTCCGGCATGCTCCATCGGTTCTTCCGCAACAAGGTGTGGGACACCGAGGACGCGACCGAGCTCATCTCCGAGACGCTGCTCGGCTGCGTCGGTGCGCTCGACCGAGCGGAGCCCACCGGGCCGTTCCGGTCGTTCTTGTTCGCGATCGCGATGAACACCCTTCGTCGCTACATCCGGGTCACGTTCAAGCGGAAGCAAGAGGTCGAAGACTTCGACGAAGTCTGCGTGGGCGACATCGACGACACGCCCAGTGCGTTCGTGTCCCGCAACTCCGAGACGCGGCTGTTGGTTCGTGCACTGCGACGACTACCGATGAAGTTCCAGATCGTGCTGGAGCTGCAGTTCTTCGAGCAGATGTCGGGCGCCGAAATCTCCGAGCTGCTCGGCATGCCGGCCGCGACCGTCTACACCCGGCAACGACGTGCACGGGCCAAGCTCCGCACCATCGTCGAGGACCTCGCCTCCACGCCCAGCGTCGCCCACTCGACGATGATGGGAATCGAGACGTGGGCCCATCAGGTGCGGGCGCAGCTCGAACCTCCGGCCGACGACGACGACGAACAAAGCTAGTATTTTCGGGGCGTTGAACGCCGCGTCGGCTCGCGAAGAGCAGCGCGGTGTTCCGGGGTTCGGTCCCGACTTCGACCCATCGGCGGCATGTCGAACACTGCCGGTTGGCCGGAGCAGCGGCGGCGGAACATCATGTTCGTCGACGCCGCCGTCCGGTCCCTCCCGATGCCGCACCGAGCGCTGGTACGTGAAGGTGCGTGCGTTCCCCATTCCCGCGCGCATGACGTACCCTCGTCGGGGCATCGAGCCTTCGTCTTCGTTCCAACGATGGATGCACAGATCAAAAACCACCTCGCCGCGGGTCGCGAGCTGTACCAAGCCGGCGACTACGAAGGCGCACGAGCGCACCTCGAGGCGGTTCGCGAAGCCCACGATGGCTTCGCCGACGTGCACAACATGCTCGGCTACATCCACTCCGAGCAAGGTCGCCCGGAGCAGGCCTGCGAAGCGTTCGAACGCGCGCTGGCCATCAACCCGCACTACACCGAGGCGACGCTGAACCTGGCCGTGCTCTACAACGAGCTCGGGCGCTACGACGAAGGGCGCAAGCTCTACGAACAGGCTCACAACTCGCGCGGCTCGGGGGGACTCGAGGAGCTCGAGCCCTTGGCCCGCGGCAAGATCGCCAACATGCACCGCGACCTCGCCGACGCCTACCTCGCGGTGGGACTGGCCGACCACGCGATCAAAGAGCTGCAGAAGGCGCTGCGGGTGTGTCCTACCTTCGTCGACATACGGACGATGCTGGCCAACACCCTGCGGGAAGCCGGCCGCTTCGCGCAGTCGCTCGACGAGTTCCAAGCCATCTGCGACCTGTCGCCCGACTACCTACCCGCGCGTACCCACTACGGGGTCACGCTGTGGCGGGTGGGTCGAATCGCAGAGGCGCGTGCGCAGTGGCAAGAGGTGATGGAGCGCGATCCAGGGAACCGTAGCTGCCAGGTCTACTTGAAGATGACCGATGGGCAGACCGATGCCCCCGTCGAGGTCGAACAGAGCGACGACGACGCCGACGAGGCCGACGCGTCCGAGGACTCACCCGAAGACGACGGCGAAGATCACGAGTCCGAGTAGCCCCAGACCTGCCCGGCGCGGAGCCGATGGCATACCCTCCCATCGAATGGTCGCGGCCCCTCCTCGCCCGCCCGAGTTTCTGAAACCCGCCCAGAGCTTGAGCAGCCGCTACGAGCTGCTCGGACGCCTTGGTTCCGGCGGCATGGCCGAGGTCTATCTCGCGCGCGCGGTGGGCCTGGCCGACTTCGAGAAGATCGTCGTCCTCAAGCGCATTCTCCCGGCCAAGCGAGACGACGCCCGCTTCATCGAGATGTTCCGCGACGAGGCCCGCGTCGCGGCCACGCTCGAGCACCCGAACATCGTGCACACCCACGACATCGGGGTGCGGGGCAACGAGTGCTTCTTCACCATGGAGTACCTGCACGGAGAGGACCTCAAGGCGATCCTCTCTGCGGCCAACAAGGCCCGGGAGCCCCTGCCGCTCGAGCTGGCCCTACAGATCGTGGTGGGCTGCGCCGCCGGGCTGCACCATGCCCACGAGCAGACCGACTACTCCGGCCGCCCGCTCAACATCGTGCATCGCGACGTCTCGCCCTCGAACGTCATCGTCACGCGCCAGAGCGGCGTGAAGCTCATCGACTTCGGCATCGCCAAGGCGGCTTCGGCCAAGCAGGAGACGGGCGTCGGCGTGCTCAAGGGCAAGGCGGCCTATATGTCGCCCGAGCAGTGCCGCGGAGAGACGCTCGACCGCCGCAGCGACGTGTTCGCCCTGGGCATCGTGCTGTACGAGATGATCGCGATGCAGCGCCCCTTCCGGACCGACAACGTCCTGGACATGGTGGGGCAGATCATCAGCGAGGCCCCGACCCCGCTGTCCGAGTGTCGCCCCGACTGCCCCCCCGCCCTCGAGCGCATCGTGCTCAAGGCCCTGCACAAGGACGCCCGCCACCGCTACCGCACGGTGTTCGAGATGCAAGAAGAGCTCGAGCTGGTGACCCGCGACTGTCGGCTGCTCGCCTTGCCCGGCGCCCTGGGGCGTTACCTCGAGCACCTGTTCGGGCCCAAGCCGCACCCGTGGACGCGCAAGGCCGAGCCGGGGGCCCCGATCGCGAAGCGGGCGTGGAAGGACCTGGACTCCCAGCTGACTCGAGCGCACGAGGAAGAACACGGGCCATCCACGCAGAAGATGAAGGTGGCCGACAAGCTGCGCGCCGCCAGTGCGATGGTCGCGACGACCCCCAACATCCCGTCGGTGGGGACCCTGCCCTCCAACCCCGACGCGCTGCGCTCCCCCGGTTCGCCGCGGCTCGAGACGACCGCGAACGACTCGGGCGAGCCGATCGCGACGGACGACCCTTCGGCGGGACGCGTGCGCTCGATCGTCGCGGCGGGGCTGGTGACCCTGGCGCTGTCGGCCGCTGGCTTGAGCATGTGGCACCTCGGTCGAGACCAGGACGAAGCGCCGTCGACCGCGGCCGGTCCATCCCGCACCACGCCGACCACCGACCCCCCCGCGCAACCTCCCCTCGCCGCAAAGACTCCGACGAAGACCCCGGCCGAGGCCCCCCCGGCGTCTCCGGCCACGGCCGACGCCCTGCTCGAGTCTGCCCGCCACGCGCTCGACAGCGATCCCGCGGGTGCCTACCGCGATGCCAAACGCGCCCACGAGCTGCGAAACGACCCCGTGGCGGCCGAGCTGATGGGCCATGCCGCGTGCCGCCTCGGCGATTCCGAAAAAGCCCACGATGCGGTTCAACGGCTCGAAGGCCCCGCTCGCACGACGGTCCAGCGCCAGTGTCTCGACGCCGGCATCGTGCTCGAGTAGCGCCCTACTGGGCCAGGAACGCCTCGATCTTCGCCCGGACCTCGGGATCACCGGTCGCGTAGAACGTCTCGGCGGCGGTCGCCAGCTCGTTGGCCCGGGCTCGATCCCCGCCGCCTCGGGCGAGCGCCTGGGCCAGCGTCCACTCGGCCTCGGCCCGAAGCTCGGGCACACCGACGCGCGCCGACCGGATGCGTAGCGCTCGAGTGGCGGGCTCGATCGCCGCGGCGGCATCGCCCAACGCCAGCTGGGCCGCCGCGATCCCGACCAATCCGTACGAGACGTCGAGATGGTCGGGCTCGTGTACGGCCGTCGCCACGGCCGAGGACCGCTTCGCCGCCGCCAGCGACTCGGCGTGTCGCCCCAACCCGGCGAGCGCCTGGGCCAGGTTCGCGTGCGCGATCACCAGGTGGGGATGCTCGGCCCCGTGCGTCTGCTCGAGCAACGCCATCGCCTCACGGTGGTGCCCCAGCGCGGCCTCGAAGTCGCCCATACTCAGCTCGGCCGTCCCCAGGTTCGACAACAAGATGCCGCGCACGGGGTGCTCGGGCGGCAGCGAGGCGTCGACGATGGCGAGCGCACGCCCGTAGGCTCCCGCCGCCCCCTCGGCGTCCCCCAGCACGTCGTAGACCATCCCGAGGTTGCTCAGCATGGGCATCAAGTCCACGTGCTCGCGGCCGAGCGCCTTTTCGACCTCGGCCACGCTGCGCTCGATCATGGGGCGAGCGTCGGCGCTGCGTCCCTGCTCGTGCAGCATGAGTGCCACGCTCATGCGAGCGGCCGCCAC
The DNA here is from genome assembly GCA_039028615.1 of Myxococcota bacterium. Lineage (GTDB taxonomy): Bacteria > Myxococcota_A > Polyangia > Nannocystales > Nannocystaceae > Paraliomyxa. Next base: position 386,254 of record JBCCHT010000002.1, read on the forward strand.
CGCGGGGTGCCCCGGGGGAAAGCTCTTTCGCGCCACGGCCAGCCCACGCCGCTGGATCTCCGCCGCTTCCTCGATGGCCCCGACCCGCCGCAGGTTCTCGGCCAAGCCGCCCAGCGCCCCGACCATCTTCGGGTGCTCGACGCCCAGCGCCGCGCCCAAGCGCTCGACGCCCTGCCGCGCCAGGTCGACCGCCTCGTCGTAGTCTCCACGCTCGCGATGGATGCTCGCCAAGGTCGCCGCGACCTCGGCCATCCCGGGGTGTCGTGCGCCCAGGCTGGCCTCGCCCGCGGCGGAGGCCTGCTCGGCCAAGCGCAGCGCATCGTCGAAGCGCCCGTCGTCGCGCGACAGCTTCGCCAGCATGTGCTTGGCCTGGAAGATCTGCGGGTCGTCGTCCTTCACCCCGGACCGACGAGCCAGGGCCAAGGACAGCTCGATCCACCACGCGCCCTTGGCCGCGGCTCGCTGACGCACGCCGATGACGGTGGCGAGGTCGGCCGCCAGCACGCTCGCCAGGTGGACCGACCCTCCTTCCATGGCGAGCACGAACACCCGGCGATACCCCTGCTCGGCCTGCTCGTAGCGCTGCTCGAGCTCGTCGATGCGCGCGAGCATCTGCCCGGCTCGCACCACCCCTCGACCGAAGTCGATGGCCCCCGCGTCCGCCTGCGTCCGCTCCAGGGTCTCGCGAGCCGCCTCGCGGCGACCCGCGAGCAGATCGCCCTGCGCTTTCGCCAGCGCCGCCTCCAACGCGCGGCGCTGTGCCCCTTGCTGGGGGTCTCCGAGCTCGACGGGCAGGTGATCGAGATAGCGCTCGTCCACGCAAGAGTCGAGTAGAGGCAGCGCGGAGGTCATCGCCACCGCGCCATCCACGATCCCCGCGTCGGCTTCGGCCAGCACCTCGATCGTCGCGGCGAAGCGCTGGCGACGTTCCTCCAGGCATACCGCCGAGACCTCGGCCCGCTCTCGATCCCAGCGCCCTTCGATCTGGGTCACCACGCAGGCCGCGGTCCGGGCCTCGGCCCACCCCTTCGCCGTACGGTCGAGCCAGGGCTCGATGCGCTCGACGGTGTCCCGCGCCCGCGGCAGGCCCGTGGCCAGCAGGCCCTCCGAGGTTCGCCGTCTGGCCTCGTCGTTCCACACCTCGTCGATGGAGGCCCCTTCGCGCTCGCAAGCCTCGACCGCCCGGGCATGCAACAGACGCTCGCCGCCGACCAACCCGCCGACCAGGGCCGCGCCCCCGATCACCAGCCCCACGCGGCGACGCGTCCGCGAGGGGTCTCGGGACAGCTCCAGCAACAACGCGCCCATGTCCGGCCAGCGCTGCTCCGGTCGCAGCGCGAGTCCACGACGCAGCGCCGCGCGTACGTGGGCCCCGACCTTGATGTTCGTCGGCTCACGAAGCTCCCCCGCCGTGACGTTGGCCGCCAGCTCGGCGAGGGTGTCTCCACCGAACGGGTGCTGCCCGAACAGCGCGCTCCACAGCGCGACACAGAACGAGAACTGGTCCGTCTGCGCCGTCAGCTCGGCTTCGGCGAACTGCTCGGGCGCCATGAATCGCGGCGTGCCGGCCAGCGCCCCGCCGGTCTGGGCCGTGCTCGCATCGTCGACCTCGGCCAGCTCGTTCACCGACCGAATGCGCTGCGCCAGCCCGAAGTCCATCACTTGCGCGCGTGGAACCGAGATGGGGCCATCCGCCCCGATCATCACGTTGTCCGGCTTGAAGTCCCGGTGGACCAGGCCGCGCTGGTGGGCGGCCGCCAGCCCGTGTCCCGCTTGCACGAACACGTCGAGGATCTCGCGGACGCTCCGCTCGCCACGCGAGCACCACGCGGCCAGCGTGACGCCCTCCACGAAGTCCATCGCCAAGAACACCCGGCCGCGCTCGATCCCCACGTCGTGGATGGCCACGACGTTGGGGTGACTGACCCGCGCGAGCGCCTGGGCCTCGGACAAGAGGCTCTCGGCCGCGGGCGTCGGGGTCCCACCACCGGTCGGCGCCAGCAGCTTCACGGCGACCTTGCGATCGAGCTGCGGATCGTAGGCCGAGTACACGACCCCCATGCCTCCGCGCCCGACCCGCTCGATGAGCACATAGCGACCGATGCTGGCCCCGACCTCGAGGGCAGGCTCCAGGGGCGCTCGCAGGCTGCCCTGTTCCCCCACCTGGGTCTCGTCGCCACTCGACGCGTGACTCACCTCGAAGAGCCTACCAAGACCCCCGACGACCCATGCACCCCGAGGAGGTCCAGGCCGGGACAGCGAGCGGGCAACACCCCTGGTACAAGTCCGCATGAGCGGAGCACGCAAGGCCGCGCCTCCGGTCACGCTCGAGCGCTGCCGCGACCCCGGCTTCACTCCCGGAGTTCGCGACGTCCCGGCGTTACTCGAGCTGTGGACCAGCCTGCGGGACAGCGGCCAGCGCAAGGCAGCGGACCACGTCGTCAAGGCGCTCGCGCGAGCGGACGACGGCGTCGCCCGGGTGCTCCTCCGCGACTTCGAGACGGCCCCGGCCGATCACCGCACGCTGACGGTACGGGCCCTGTCGCGCCTGTCGTCGCGGCTCACCCTGCCCGACTGGCCCGACCTCGTCGCTCGCGCGCTGCGGGACTGGGAGCCACGGGTGGTGAGGGAAGCCGCGCGGGCGGTGGGCAAGCTCGACGACCCCGACCCCGCGACCTACGAAGGCCCGCTGCTGACGATCTACGAGGGCGCTGCCCTTCCCGAGCGACGTGCCGCCATCGAGGCGCTGGGCCGCATTGCCGGGCCTCACCTGTGCGAGCGCATCGAAGCCACCCCCTGCGACGATGCGGATCTCGAACGTCGCCGGGCCGAAGCGCTGACCCTCATCACTCGTCGGGCCGATCGCGAGACCCCGGGGCGCATCGTCCCCTCCGCGGCCCTGCCCGAGCCCACCCTCGTGTGGCTACGCGGTCGCGAGGGAGTCAGCCATACCGTCGCCGACCAAGCCGAGCGCCGACTCCAGGCCCTGAGCCCGCACGGCCTGAGCATCGAGATCGTGGGCGACGACACCGTCGAGCTACGCTGGGCCGGCGACCTCGAGGCCCTGTATCGAGTCCGAAGCGCCATCGAGGTCGCCCTGGTGTTTCCCCTCCCGGCGGGCGCAGACCTGGTGTCGCGGATCGTCGAGGGGCTCGAGCAACCCGCGCTGCTCGCAGCCTTGGCCGCGTGGACCGAAGGCCGCCCGCGCTTCCGCCTGAGCCTGGCCTCGGGCGGACGTCGCCGCGCCGACCTGTGGTCGGTGGCCCGCCGCATCGCCTCGCGCAACAGCCCGCTCGTCAACGACAGCCGCGAAGTGTGCTGGACGGTCGAAGTCGACGAAGCGGGCGGGCGCCTGTTGTGCCTGCCCCGCGAGGCCGACCCCCGCTTCCGCTATCGCAAGGCCGACGTGCCCGCGGCCACCCACCCCACCTTGGCCGCCCTGCTCGCGTGGGCCGGGCAGCCACGCTTCGGCGAAGTGGTGTGGGACCCCTTTTGCGGCAGCGGCTCGGAGCTGGTCGAGTGCGCCCGCATGCAGCCCGGCTTGCACCTGTGCGGCACGGACACCAGCGCGGCCGCGATCGCGGCCGCCCGTCAGAACTTCGAGGCGGCACAGCTGGACGTCGACAGCGTCGAGCTCATCCAGGGCAGCGCGATCGACCAACGCCCCTCGCACGTGCCGGTCTCCTTGATCGTCTCGAACCCCCCGATGGGCCGCCGCGTGATGGTCGACGGCACCGGAATGCGCCAGCTGCTGCAGGACTTCGTCGCCCGGGCGGCCCAGCTGCTCGCGCCCGGGGGCCGGGTGGTGTGGCTGTCGCCCGCCCCCCGATCGACCGCGCACGCGGCCGAACAGCTCGGCATGTCGGCCGAAGACTTGCCCGCGGTGGACATGGGCGGGTTCACGGCAACCCCGCAGATCCTCCGCAAGCCGCTTTGAGAATGTAGGTCCCAACCCTTCAATGCGCCGCGTCCTGCGCTAGGTCCGGGCTCCAGCGCGTTCGCGCGGGCGAATCGAGGTGGGCGATCCAGCGCACGAACGTCGACCGAGGCCCGCTGGCGTCGCATGGCCTCGCACGCGGATGCGGGCTGACACGCCGTCCACGGCCGCTTTGCCGGCCTCCACTGGCCGCGGTACGAGGTTTCCGCTACCTTTTCGCGCGCTCGTACGATGAGTTTGACAGAAGAATTCCTCAAGTTTTCGCTGCTCGGGGCGGAGTGGGTCCTTTGGCTACTCGTCGTGCTCAGCGTCCTCAGCGTCTACGTCATGATCGAGCGGGCGCTGTTCTTCCGCGGGGTCTCCGGGGCCGACGCGGAGCTCCGACGCAAGCTGCTGTCCCAGCTGTCCGAGGGCGACCGAGAGGGCGCCGCCAAGACGGTCAAGGACGCCAACGGCCCGGGTGGCCGCATGGTCCGCGAGATGCTCGGTCAGGCCGAGCACGGCAGCGAGGCCATCGAGGCCGCCCTCAATGCGGTGCGCCCCGAAGAGCGCGTGCGGTTGGGCAAGAACCTCAGCTTCCTCGGCACCCTGGGCTCCAACGCTCCCTTCATCGGCCTGTTCGGTACCGTCCTCGGCATCATCAAGGCCTTCAAGGACCTCGCCGAGTCCGGGCTCAAGCCGGGCGGCGAGACGAGCACCGAGGTCATGGCCGGTATCTCCGAGGCCCTGGTCGCCACCGCGGTCGGCCTGCTCGTCGCCATCCCGGCCGTCGTCGCCTACAACATCTTCCAGCGCCGCGTGAAGCGAACGCTGGGCGAGGCCGAGAGCCTGGCCAACACCGCTCGCTCGCTCATCGCGGGCCGCGACGAGGAGAAGTAGACCCATGGCAGGCGGGGCCGACTTCGACGACGAGGGTGAGATCACCGGGATCAACGTGACCCCGCTGGTCGACGTGGTCCTCGTGCTGCTCATCATCTTCATGGTGACGACGTCGATCATCACCAACCCCGAGGGGCTGCGGGTCGACAAGCCCGAGGCGGCCAGCGGCGAGTCGGTCGATCGACTCAGCGTGCTGCTCGTGTGCCGCCGCGACGGGTCCACCGCGGTCGACGGCGTCGAGGTCGAGACCGACGCCGAGATCCGGGCCGAGATCAAAAAGAAGCTCAAGCAAGACCCCGATCTCCAGGGGATCGTTCAGTGTGACACCAAGGCCGAAGTCGGTCGCATGGTCCACCTCATCGATTTGCTCCGGGCCGAGAAGGTGATGAAGTACGCCATCGCCACCGAAAAGCCCCCCAAGGAAGAAGCCGGCGGTTGAGCCTCCACTCCCAGTTCGACGAACAAGACGAGTCACCCGGACGGTGGCCGCTCTTTCTGTTCGTCGCGTCCGTGGCCTTCCACGTGGCGATCTTCTACACGCTCCACGAGATGCCGGAGCCCGAGGCGGACTACAAGCCGACGATCTACGAGGTCGCGGTGGTCGATCCCCCGGAGCCCGAGCCGGAGCCCGAACCCGAGCCGGAGCCTGAACCCGAGCCGGAGCCCGAACCCGAGCCGGAGCCTGAACCCGAGCCGGAGCCGGAGCCCGAGATCAAGCCTCCGCCCAAGCAGAAGCCGCCTCCCAAGAAGCAGCCGCCCAAGCAGCCGCCGCCCGCCGACGAGCTGCCGCCGCCGCCCAAGTTCCGCCTGCCCACCGACCAGACCGTTCCGTCCGGCACGGGCAGCCCCGTCTCCGTCAACGCAGGCGGCACCACGACCCCGACGACCGGCGGCTACACCAAGGGTTCCGACGACGGCAAACCCGGCGGCAAGAAGGGCAGCAAGGGCAAAGGCACCGGGGGCACCGGGGACGCGCCCACCGGTCCCAAGTGGGCGCCCAAGAGCGACATCTACATCAAGAAGTTGCCGCTGCCCAAGAAGCGCCCGCCCAAGCTCCAGTGTCCGGCCAGCCGCGACCAGGGGATCTTCGGCACCGTCGTGCTCAGCATCGACGTCCGCACCGACGGCACCATTCGCCGGGTCCGCGTGATCCGAGGCATCGGGGGCGGCTGCGACGCCATCGCCAAGAAGGCGATCAAGAAGATGACCCTCAGCCCCGCGATGGGCACCGATGGCAAGAAGGCCGACTACGCCGGCCTCCGCTACGAGTACGTGTTCGACCCGCCGAGCTGACCCTGCGTCGCCCCGGCTCGCTCAGCGCTCGTCGGCCCCGATGTCGGGCCGCTCGTCGCGGAGCTGCCCGTCGATGTCGTAGAGCACGGCGTCGTCTCCCAGCTGCACACCCGCGTCGATCGCCGACGCCCCGTCGATGAGGTGGACGTCGCCCCCGAGCGGATCGACGAACTCGTTGAGCTCGGCCAGCAGGTTGCCCGCGACCGGCACCCCGGCGTCGTCGCGATCGAGGATCTCGTTGGTCACCAGGTTGTTGACCACCCGCGCCTGCGTGTTGGGGAAGCGGTACTCGATGGAGTTGTAGGTCTCGATGGCGGAGACCACCGTGTTGTGCACCACCGTCGCCCCGCACACGTTCCACAGCCCGATGCCGGTGTCGAAGCCCACCTCGGAGGCAGCGATGCCCGTGCCCGTGGCCATGACCATGTTGTTGCGCACCACCCCGCCCTGGTGGTCGAAATAGGAATCCCCGCAGGGGCTGTCGTCGAAGCTCCGCCGCGGCTCGGCGTCCTCCCACAACCCGAGGATGATGCCCTGGGTGCAGTCTTGCACCACGTTGTGCTCGACCACGGTGTGGGCCGAGGTCTCGAGGAAGCGAATGCCCGCCCCGCCGTAGCCGGTGGAGCACCACATGCCTTCGATGTAGTTGTCGCGGATCGTCCAGCCGAAGGTCGCGAAGCCGGCCACGGCCGAGACCCCGTCGCACGCTTCGCCCAGCTCCTGGCGCCCCTCGTCGGTCAGCTCGATGGTGGAGCAAGCCAGGGTGCCGTCGTCGGCAGGGAACTCGGCGTAGCTCGGGTTGACCTTGAACGCCGCCGCGATCGGGTCGATGAGGTGCAAGCGATAGCCCTGCACCCGGTCCGCTGCGGCCGTTTCCGAGCCGGTCACGTGCACGAGGTGATCGGTGGGCCGGGCCAGGGTCAGCTCGGCCACCATCACGTCGGACTGCTGAATGGTGAAGATGGTCGACGCCAGGCGCTGGCCATCGATGAGCACGTCCTCGGGCTGCCCCGTCGACGACCGCACGGTGATGCCCGGAGCGTTGGGATAAAGCGCCCGATCGATGAGGTAGGTGCCCGGGGTGAGCACGACGGTGCTGCCTTCGGGCGCAGCCTCGACGATGTCCGGCAGCTCTGCCGCCTGCTCGGGCCCGACCGTGATCACGGTGCCGGTCGGCGGCGGCAGAGGAGCGCAGGGATCCGGCCGCGGTCCTCCCGGCTCGCCCGGGCCTCCGCTCTCGTCGGCCCCGCCGCTGTCGAACCCGGTGCCCGAGTCGGCGATGGGCCCCGGCCCGGTGTCCGTGCCCGAGCCCGCCGTCGCGTCGGGATCGAAGAGCGGATTGATCTCGCAACCCGCCAACGCGAGCGCGAATATGGCCGACCAGCGCCTCATCGACAGCTCCGTCGACAGGGTACCCATGGGGCCCGACGCCGCCAACCGGTGCGATCGTCGCGCCCGGGATTGGAGGCTAGGCGAAGAGCCCATCGATGCGGCCGACGACCTCACCGAGATCTTGATCGACACCGACCGCCCGCATCGCCGAGTTCAGCACGTGGCCGGGATGCATGCCGTCGGCGACCACGTGCTGGCCGGCGTCGAGACCACCGGCTCGCCCCGCGATGAGGCAGCACATGTTCTCGGTCGAGTGGGTCGACAACTCCCCTCCGCTGCCCGGGTCAAAACCGTGCCCGGCCTCGTTGAGGTGCACCAACGCGCAGCGATCGAGCACGGAGCCCCCGCCCTCGGGGGTGTCGCGGAGCTTCGCCACCAGGTACGCGAAGTGATCGATGTGCCACGCCCGCACGCGGCTCATGTCCTCGGTGGTGCCGCCCCCGTGCCCCAGCTCGTGCAGGTCGTAGGGGATGTCGGTGATGGGATGAATGTTCATGTGCGACTGCGCCATGGTCATCAGCCACGCCACCGAGCGGGTCAGGTCGCAGGTGAAGGCCATGTGGATCAAGTCGGCGAACACCCGCGCCCGCGTCGACTCGTCGCTCCAGCCCGCGTTGACGTCGTAGCCGTCGCCACCCACACTGGCGTTGTCGCCCCCGACGGCCGGGTCCTCCCCCGGATCGGGCAGCATCTGGCAGTGCCCTCCCGCGTCGGGCGGGTTGGCAGCCAAGCGCATCTCGAGGTCGCGAATCTCGTCGAGGTGCCGCTCCATGCGTCGGCGGTCGGCCGTGCCCAGCTGCGGCATGAGGGCATCGATGCTCGCCCCCACCCGATCGAGCACGGATCGGCGCTTGTCGAGCTCGTAGAGCAGGTCGGCGGCGTCTCCCGGATCGGGCGGCACGAACCCGGTGAACAAGGCCTGGTAGGCCAGGCGCGGGCTCGTCTGGCCGGGGTTGGCCACGATGCTGTCACCCTCGCGGCGATACGACAGGATGTCGCGACCATAGGGCGCACTCTGGGTGAGGTACCAGCTGGCCTGCACCTGATAGGCCAGCGAGCGAAAAGTCGTGCCGCCGCCGATCGCCTCGGCCACGAGCTGGTCGGCGGTCGGCCCGTTGACGCCGTAGTCGTCGGTCGAGCTGTTGCGCACGCCGCTGATCAGGGGCCCCAGCGCCTGGATGTGAAAGTCCGACGCCCAGCCCCCGGCCGGGATCGGCGAGGTGCCGTAGGGGATCCGCAGGCCCGACACCACGCTGATGTCATCGCGCACGTTGCCGTAGCCCGAAAGCGGAGCCAAGGCCGTCTTGAGGTCGTAGTCGTGCCCCACCGTGTCGGGCGCGTAGAAGTTGTGCACGGGGTCGTTGTCGGCTCCCAGCGCGCCCCCGTCGAAGCTCACCAGGAACCGATGCGGGAGCACCTCGCCCCCGGCCAGCGCCGTCCCGTGGGAATCCAGCATGATCTCGAGGGTCGGCAGCGCCACGGCCACGCCTCCCAGCCCTCGCAAGAAGGTCCGTCGTCCAAGCCTGCGTGTCATCTCAGTCCTCCTCCCGTCGGTAGGAAAATGCTTCGTCCTCGACCAGCGCGAGCACGACGGCGTCGAACCGATGGCCTTCGCCCCGGAAGCGCGTGAGCAAGTCGTTCACGTAGCGCAAGTCCTCGAACCCGACCTGGTGGCCCATGGCCATGCGATAGAGCTGATGGACCATGCAGGAGTCGAGCAGCTCGTTGTCCATCACGTAGTCGGCCAAGCCAGCCGGGCCGGAGAAGGGCTGACCATCGATGCGCCCCTCCCCCGTGATCTCGCACTGCGGGTTGTCGGCCTCCGCGGTGCGGAAGCGGCCCATCTGGTCGTACTGCTCGAGGCCGAAGCCCACCGGGTCGACCAGCTCGTGGCAGCCGTTGCACGAGCCGTTGCTGCGGTGTTCCTCGTAGCGATCGATCTTGCACTCCGCGTCGCCGCCCTCGGGCGGGTTGTCGACGTCGACATCGGGCGGAGGCGGCGGAATGGCCTGGCACAGCAGGCGGGTGCGGATCAGCAGGCCGCGCTGCGTGGGGCTGGTGTCGCCGAAGCGCGCCGCGACCGAGAGGAACGAGCCGTGCGAGAGCAAGCCCTGGCGACCGATGGCACCGTAGTCGACCCAGGTCGGCTCGTCGCTGCCGGGCGCGGGCAGGCCGTACAGCTCCGCCAGCGTGTCGTCGACGTAGCTGCCCCCGGCCGCGAACACGTCGAGATACGAGCGCGGATCGTCGAAGATCACGTCGTCAAGCAGGGCCCGGGTCTCGCGGCGCATCGAGGTCGTCAGCGCGGCTTCGTGGGGCAAGGCGTAGTAGCCGAGCCACATCGCATGAAAGCGATCGATCCGCTCGCGAGCGCGGGGGTCGTCGAGCATGGTCCGCGCCAGCTCGGCCACCTGCGCCGGACTGTCGAGCCCGCCCGCCTCCGCCTCGTCGAGCAAGTCGTCCGACGGCGTCGTCCCCCACACGAAGTACGAAAGCCGCGTCGCGACCTCGTAGCCGTCGAGTCGGAACACCCCGGGCTCCGCCGTGGGCGTGCCTACCTCGACCCGATAGATGAAGCTCGGGTGCTGCAAAAGGACCCGCAGCACCGTGTCTACGCCCTCGTAGAAGTCGCTGCGCTGCGCGGCGAAGTCGAGGCCCAGCTGCGTCCAGCCCTCGATCTCCTCGGTCGTCAGCGGTCTCCGCAGCGCCCGTCGGCCCACCCGACCGACGAAGTCTTCCATGCAGCTGGCATCGGCGGGCCCGGTCGGCTCACAGCCCACCACCAGCTGCCGCCGGGTGGGGTCTTGCACCAAGCGCGTCGCGATGTCGTTGGCCATGGTCTCGATGCTCTCCACGAGCACGGTGGAGACCGCTTGATTGGTGAAGTCGTTGTCGAAGGGATCGATGACGTCCTCGGGCAGGAAGCGCGTGCCCGGGTCGGTGTCGTCGCCCAGCAGGTCGCGCAGGGTGTGGTCCATCTCCGTACGCGAGAGTCGACGCAGCCCCACCATGCCGACGCCGCCGTTTTCGGGTGGAGTCTCGGCCGTGCCGTCGTCACTGCCCCCGTCGGCGGTGCCGCTGCCTTCGGTCCCGAAGCCCAACCCGCCGTCGGGAGTCCCGCGATAGCAGCCCATCACCAGGGTGCCCCCCAGCGCTGCCATCGCCACGTTTCGATAGGTCCTCGTCCTCATCGCATTGACGCAGACTGACGAGCCCCCGATCGGTTCATGGATTTCTTCGAGGAAATCGCAGGCGAGTGCATCCGCTGCCGATCGTGTAAGCGCTCGCGCCCCGGCATCCCGCGCCATGGGGGACGACGACCCCAGACCGCTGCTACTGCGAGTCGGGTTGGTCGGAGCGAGCTCTCAGTGAGCGCGCCCATCCGTCGAGGTCGTGCAGGCTCTGCGCCGGCACCCCGCCCTGCGCCACGACCTGCTCGAGGTGCTCGCGTAGACGCTCGCGCGCCCGCAGCAAGCGGGTCTTGACCGTACCGCGCGGGATGTCCAGCACCTCCGCCAGCTCGGCCGTGCTCAGCCCCTCCCAGTAGTGCAGCTCGAGCAAGACCTGCGACGCCAAGGGCAGCTGCTGCAGCGCGAGCAGCAGGTGCTGGTCCTGCTGCGTCTTGGCCAGGATACGGCTGGGCGAAGTCCCCAGATCGATCACCGACTGGCTCAAGGGATCGGGCCGCCCGACGCCTCGATACCCCCGCGCGATGTGGTCATAGAGCCGGTTGCGTGCGATTCGGAACAAGTAGGCGCGGAAACTGGAGCCATCGCGCAGGCGATCGCGCGACTCCACACAGGCCAAGAACGTGCCCTGAATCAAGTCCTCGCGCTCGTCTCCGACCTTGGTGCGAAAGAACCGGCTCAGCGCCGAGATGTGCCGCTCGAAGAGCACCCGACCCGCCGCGGAGTCGCCCGCGCGCCAGGCCTCCAGCAGCTCCCCATCCGTCCGCATCGCCTAGACCCTACACCATGCCTTCGTCCCGAAAGTGTGCGTGCGTGACGGGCCAACGAGCGTTACGGTTGCCTGTGTCTCGACGCATTGCGCAAATTTCGTGGGCCTTACTCCTTACCGCGTGTTTCGACCCAGAGACTTCTTCGTCCGGAGAATCCGGCACCGAGTCGCCGTCGACCGGAACTCCGTCGGCAACGCCCATGGGCACCACGGCGGAGACGCCCGATCTCCCCACGACCACGACTCCGGCCACCACGGGCGGCACCACCGACGGTGAAGACACCACCGACGGTGAAGACACCACCGACGATGAAGACACCACCGACGGACCCGGCGAGGACAGCAGCTCCTCGGGTGAACCCGAGCCTCCGCCGATGAACATCGCCTTCGTGACCGCGGCCAGCCACAACGGCTCGCTCGGCGGGCTCGCGGGGGCCGACACCATCTGCAGCGATACCGCGGCATCGGCCGGGCTCGAGGGAGAGTTCATCGCGTTCATCGGCATCAGCTCTGCGGAGAACCCCCGGCAACGCCTCGAGGGCGCACGAGGATGGGTTCGCGTGGACGGGCAACCCGTGTTCGACCTGCCGACCGACGACATCTTGTATCCACTGCGTATCGACGAGATGGGCAACGACGTCGGCGGGAACGTAGAGGTCTGGACGGGATATCGGCGGACCTCGATCTCGCCGCTGTCCACGTGCGCCGACTGGACCACGGCCTCGGGCGCCGACGAAGGCAACATTGGCGTCGCCGATGCGGGGTCGGCCACCTTCCACGACAACGGTCGCGATCCTTGTTCCTTCTCGCGACGCCTGTACTGCTTTCAGATCGACCACGACATACCGGTCGAGCTGCCGGAGGTGGTGGGCCGAACCGCCTTTCTCGCCGACACCTCGTGGGACGGCTTCGGTGGCATCGGTGCCGCCGACAACATCTGCCAGAACCAGGCGGACATGGCGGGGCTCGGCGGTCTGTACCTCGCCGCGCTATCGGGTACCACGGCGACCGCTCGCTCCCGCTTCGACCTGACCGGTGACCCCTGGGTTCGCCCCGACGGGCTCGCGCTCGCCCCCACCGCGGCCGCGTTCTTCGACCAGGCCCTGTGGGACCTGCCGCTCCACATGGAGGCGGACGGCACGGCTCCAGCCACGACCCAGACGACATGGACGGGGCCAGACTGGAACTCCACGGGCTCGTCGAGCCAGACCTGCGCCAACTGGGCGGGGTCGACTGGCAACGGACTCGCCGGTCGCAGCGCGTACAGTGACAAGAACGTCGCGATCGCCTCCGTCGACATCGACGACTGCGACGACTCGGGCGCGAACCTCTACTGTCTGCAGCAATAGCCTCGCCGCCTGCGGAGCAGCGTAGTTCGATGCTACGCTGCTCTCGTGGGGCACTCGACTCGGGCATGCGCATGGCTGCTGGGCACCACGCTGGTGCTCGTCGCCGGCTCCGCCCGCGCCACCGATGGGGTCGAGCCGCGGATTCCTCCCGACTGGACGGACCCCGCGTGCATCCAGATCGTCGACCGCAGCGCGGGCAGCAGCACCATCAACCTGCCCTACTCGATCCTCGAGGAAGACCTCGACATTCCCAATGAAGAGGTCGAGGACAGCCGACGGCACCAGTTCTTCGCGTTCTGCCGCTCCTATCCGCTGACGCGCTACCTCCCCACCTGGATCACCCAGGCCGACATCGACCGCGCCGACCTGGTCGGTCTCGGGCCCACGGGGGTCGAGGTCGGCGACCTGCTCGAGGAAGACCCGGCGTGGGACGACTGCTGGTTTCGGATCACCGAAGACGACGATCGCCGCCCGATCTCCTTCGATGTCGCCGCGGCCGGGGTCGACTGGGACACCTCGCAGGTGCCCGCGGGGACCTACCTGGTCGAGGGCTACACCTGGTTTCCGCCCTTCAACGAGTGGAACGACCGCGCCGGGGTGATCAAGGTCGTCGACGAGCCCGACCTCGCGGCGAGCGGCCCCGCCATCGCCATCTCCAATGGTGAGGAAATCGTGTTCCTCGACGAGACGGTCACCATCGAGGGCTGCGTGAGCGCGATGGAAGGGTCCACGATCGACGCCTACTACGCGCTCAACGAGCTTCCCGAGCAATGGGTGGCGTTCGCCGAGGACGAGCCGGTCGACACGGAGAGCTTCGCCATCGAGCTGGCACCCCCCGAAGAGCTGTTCGGGGAGTCGCTCATGGTGCGCGTGGAAATCACCGACCCCATGGGGCGGAGCTTCGTGCACCACATGCGCGAGTTCGTGGTCTTGCTCGAGAGCTCCGGCCCCGGCAGCTGCGACGAAGGCGGGTTCATCGGCGGCGCAGGGTGCCAGGGCACCGACGACGGGAGCAGCGAAGGACCCGCGGACACCGATGGCATGGCGGCCGACTCCACCGCGGGCACGACGGCGAGCTCCGCCACCGAGTCGGACTCGAGCACACCACAAACGGGGCCCGGCAGCGGCTGCGGCTGCAACCAATCTCCGGGCCGCGCACCGGGAACGCTGGCGCTCGGGTTGTGGGCGCTGCTCGGTCGACGTCGTCGCCGACGCTAGCGCTCGCTCTGCCGTCGACGGCGAGTGCTACCATGCCCCCGCATGAGCACCCGGCCGCGCCATCCCGGGCTGGGAGTGGATACCCAGCACGATCTGGCCGAGCAGAACATGCGCAACCGGCTGGCGACGTCGCTATTCGGTGAGTCGCACATGCCGGTCAAGGTCGACCGCTACGTGGTGCTGCAAGAGCTCGGCGCGGGCGGCCTGGGGGTCGTGTATGCCGCCTACGACCCCAAGCTCGATCGTCGGGTCGCGCTCAAGCTCATCAACCCCGCCCGACTCACCCCGGCCGCGGCGCAACGCATGCAGCGGGAGGCCCAGGCGATGGCCCAGCTCGCGCATCCCCACGTGGCCACCATCCACGACACGGGGACGCACGGCGACGGCACCTTCATCGCGATGGAGCTGGTCGATGGCGTGACGCTGTCCCGCTGGACACGGCAGCAGGACCGCACCTGGAAGGAGATTCGCGACGTGCTCAGCGGCGCCGGTCAGGGCCTGGCCGCGGCGCATCGCGAGAACCTGATCCACCGCGACTTCAAGCCGGCCAATGTCCTGGTGGATGCCCACGGCCGCGCGCGGGTCCTCGACTTCGGTCTCGCGTGTGCGGCCGACGAGGTGCCGTCGGTGGGGCTCGATGGCTCCACCAGCGTGCTGGGCGACGCCATCACCGAGACGGGCATCTTGATGGGCACGCCCCGCTACATGTCGCCCGAGCAGTTCGCGGGTCGGGCCGATGCCCGCTCGGATCAGTGGGCGTTCTGCGTCGCGGCGTGGGAGCTGCTGTATCGGACCCCGCCCTTCACCGCGCCCGACGTGCCCAACCTCCGGCAGGTGGTGAACTCCGGGCACATTCCCCCGACGCCGCCGGACTCCCCCGTCCCCGGGTGGCTGGAGCGAGTGCTGCGGCGAGGCCTCAGCGTCGACCCGGCCGCCCGCTTCGCCGACATGGACGCGCTGCTCACCGCCATGGATCGCGACAAGCGATCGCGGCGCAGGCAACGACTCGGCGTGGCGGCGGCGGTCGTGCTCTCGGCAGCGCTGACCGGTACGCTGATGTTGCTCTATCGCCCGGAGCCGACCGGCGAGTCTCGGGCCCGGGTCGAGCAGTACGACCAACAAGCACGAGCGGCCGCGGCCGAGGGACGGTTTGTCTACCCCGCCCCCGATGCCCCGCAAGAGCCCACCGCCTTCGCCCGCGTGGTCGCCCTCGAGCAGATCGAAGGGCCGAGCCGCGCCGAGGCCCAGACGCGTGCGGCCGCCCTGCGCGAGGAGCTGGCGCAGACGCTCGTGGACTTGGGGGACGAGTACACCGACCGCTCGGGCGGGGCTTCGTTCGCCGCCGACTACTACGCCGCGGCGCTCATCTTTGCGCCCGACCACCCCCGCGCCCGCGGCCGCTCCACCTTGACCCCGGGGGAGCTGTCGGCCCTGCGACACAAGGCCGAAACGGCGGAGTTCTCCGGCGCCGAGCTGGCCGGCGCCCAAGTCCTCGCCGCGCTCGCCGAGCCGAACGAGCCGGAGCGCGCGGCCAAGATCGCGGCCCTGTACGACGGCTCCAATGCCCCCGCCGCGAGCACCAGCATGCACCTCGAGGAGCTGCTGGGCTCACCGCCTCGACGCGCGGCCAAGACCCGTCGACGCAAAGCCCCGACCCCTCGCGCCGACCCGGCGCCACCCCCCGCCGCCGCCGACGAGACGCCTCCCGAAGCGGCCGCCCCGACCCCGCCTCCGGCTCCAACCCCCCTCGGTCGCGATCAGGGCCCGCGCAACCCGGCCGCGGCCGCGGCGGAGACCAAGCGAGGTCGGGCCGCCCTCGCCCGCGGGGACGATGCTGCCGCCGAGACCTCGTTCTTCCGCGCGCTGAGCTTCGACCGCCGCAACGTCGGCGCCCAGCTCGGCCTGAGCGAGCTGTACTTCGATCGCGGCTCGTACCAAAAGTCGCTGAGCTACGCCCGCAAGGCAGTCAAGGCGGCCCCTCGCAACGGCGCGGCTCACATGCAGCACGGCGACGCGTGCTTCAAGGTCCATCGCTACGACGAAGCTCGGGCCGCGTATGTCGAAGCCCAGCGGCTGTCGCAGGCGGGCGCCACCCGTGCGCTCGAGCGGCTCGATGCCAAGCTGAAGAGCAGCTCCGGCTGAGGGCTCAGAATCGGCCCTGGACCCACAGCGAACCGAGTCCCGGAGCCAGCTGGATCCTCGCCGTCGAGCGCTCTTCGCCGCGGCGACGCGGCCGAGTCGCCACCGTCAGGCCGATGCCCGTCGCGAGCAGCACACCGCCGACCACCGCCAGGCCGATGCCCGCCTCGGCGGTGGCGTAGATGAACCGGCAGTTGCCGTTGGGATCGACATCCGCGCCGGAGCACTGCACTCGGTTGGGCTGACCGTCGATCACGATCAGCGGGACCCCCACCACCAGGGCCGCGCCGCCGATGCCCAACGCCGACCACCCCAGCGCCCGCATGCGTTGCCGTCGCTTGGGGCGAGGCACAGGCTCGAGCGTCACCTGCACGCGATCGCGGACGCCGGCCACCGCCTCGAGCTGACGCTGCTCGGACACGTAGCCATCGAGCTGCGCTTCCACCCGGTGCGGCCCGGGCTCGACCACGCGCTCGAAGGGCGTCTGCCCCACGATTTCCCCGTCGAGCACCACCACCGCGCCGGGCGGGATGCTGTCGAAGACCAACACGGGAGGCTCGAGGCTCAGGGCGTCGAGCCGCGCGCCGATGGCCGCGGCCTGACTGTCGATGACCTCCACCACCTCGGAGAACCCGCAGACCTCGCAGCGCTCTCGGCTCTGGGCCACGCTGCGCTCGGTCTGGGCGTCGATGACATCCACGACGATGGTGAAGTCGCGGCGCTCCGCCACCACCCGCATGTGCACGGCGTGATGGGTCTGCGCCCGGCGAGCCCGCTGAGCTCGACATGCGATGGTCTCGCACGCGGCATCGCTGGGCTCGGCCACGGCCACCTGGACCCCGCCCCGCACGAGCCCTTCCTGGAGGGCGCGGGCCAGCTCGGCGCGGCGCGCCTCCGGGAGCATCGCATCGCCTTCGATCTGCGCGGGCAGCAGCAAGACCGCCCCCGACGCGGACGTCGGCTGCGGCGGGGGTTCGACCACGGGCGGCGGGCTGGCGTGCGCCGTCGCGGTCTGCAGAGCGACCCCGAGCACCACCCACGGTGCTCGAGACCCTCGGCCATGCTGTGGCGTCCCCCGCATTCGAGCCCGCAGCCTACCCACCTCGGACCCAAAGCCCAAGGCGGCGGGCTCTCAGGCGCTCGGATCGGCGCTGGGCGACGCGCCGCCCTTGCCCTCGGGATCGAAGGCCTCGAGCTCGGCGCTGATCTTCTCCAAGAATCGACGCTTCTCGTGGAACGGCAGGAACGCGCTCTTGAAGCCATTGAGGATCACCTGGTGCAGGTCCTCGAGCGAAAAACCCATCTCGCTGTGCATCAGGTGCATCTCCTCGGACACCGTCGTATCGGTGATCAGCCGGTTGTCGGTGTTCACGGTGACGCGAGCGCCGAGGTTGAAGTAAAGGCGCATCGGGTGCGAGCCGAGGCCCTCGACCGCCCCCGTCTGCACGTTGGACTTCGGGCAGCACTCGAGCGGGATCCGATGATCGACCACGTAGTGCAGCAGATCACCATCCTCGCGCAGCCGGCAGCCATGGCCGATGCGGTGGGCCCCACAAATGTGCAGGGCCTGGGCGATCGACGGGGGGCCGTAGGCCTCGCCCGCGTGAATCGTGACGTTGATGTTGTTTTGACGCACCAGCTGAAACGCGTCCTGGTGCTCCTTGGCGGGGTGGTCGTCCTCGGCCCCGGCCAGATCGAAGCCGACCACACCTCGGTTTTTGTAGGCGACCACCAGCTCGGCCATCTCGAGCGATGACGCGGGCGAGATGTTTCGAATGCCGCAGACGATGATGCGACTGACGATGCCGTACTTCAGCTCGGCGTCGTACAGGCCCTTGAGCACCGTCTCCACCACCGTGGTCAGGCGCAACCCTTGCCGGGTGTGCAGCATGGGGGCGTAGCGCACCTCCATGTAGCGAACGTTCTCACGTGCGGCGTCCTCGGCGAGCTCGAAGGCGGCCCGGTACAGGGCTTCCCGCGTCTGCAGCACCTGCAGCGTGACTCCGAAGGCCTCTAGATACTTGACCAGGCTGCCCGTGTTCTCGCCGATGTGCATCGCCGCCCGCAGACCTGCGACATCGGAGGCGGGCAGTTCGATGTTTTGCTCGCGCGCCAGGTCGAGCACCGTTTCGAGCCGCATCGAGCCATCGAGGTGGACGTGCAGATCGGTCTTGGGAAGGCGCTGGAAGACCGAAAGGGGCAGCGAATTCATGCAGACTTCTAACGCCCTCGTGGGCACCGCGCTAGGGCCACGCCGCGAGATCACACACCGGGCATGGAGAAGGGGGTTTTTGCCCCACAAAGGGCGGCTATCGGGCCGCTGTCGGCGCGTAGCGGGGGACGGATCGCGATGGATCGGGGCCCAGCCAATGCCCTAGACTTAGCGCTCGATTCGAGGTCATCGCCCGTTGTTCTCGCCCACCTCCGAGGGTTCCCCTGCTCCTCGGTCGCGCTCTTGGCTGCGCGGCGTGGGATCGATCGCTCTTTTGGGGTGCGCGACTGCGAACATCGGCGGCTGCGTTCGCGAGCCCCATGCGTGCGAGCTTCAGCTCGAGCGAGGCGACGTCATCATCACCGAGATTCGGGGCCCCCAAGACGGCACCGACACCCGCGGCGAATGGTTCGAGCTTTACAACGCCACCGACGCGATGGTCGACCTGTTCGGCCTGCGCGGTGAGCTCGTGAACCTGCGGGGCTCCATCGAGATCAACTTCATCGTGCGCGAGTCGTTGCCCGTGGGCCCCGGCGAGTACGTGGTGCTCGGCAGCCTCGCCAATGCGCCCCCCGAGGTCGACTACAGCTTCAACGACGACTTCGCGGTCGAGCCCCGTCTCGAGGACTCCGACGGCACGCTCGTGGTGCCCGTCGGCGAAGACAGCGACCCGCGCGAGCTGTTCTCCAACGCCCGCGTCGAGCTGTTCGCCTGCGACCAGCTGATCGAGACGGTCATCTACGAGCAGCTGCCGGCCGCGGGCACCTTCAGCTTCGACGGCGCGCGCAGCCCGAGCGCCGACGACAACGACGACCTGAGTCACTGGTGCACCAACGACGCCGAGGCGCCCGAAGACGGACCCCAAACCGAGATCGGACTGCCCGGGTCTCCGGGGGAGGCCAACCCGCCATGTCCCTGACCTCGGTGAAATCCCTGGTGGCCGGCTGCGGCCTCGTGCTGCTCGGCTCCTGCACTCCGCGGGGCACGGTCCACTACGACCGCACCAAGCTGGCCGAGAGCCTCGCCAACGAGCAGAGCGACTCGGGCCTCGTCGTCGGCGAGTTCGTGCTCGCCAGCCCCGCGGTGGTCGATGGCGACACGATCAAGGTGGTCGGCATCGAGGGCACCCTGCGCCTGCTCGGCATCGACACCGAAGAGACCTTCAAGAGCGACAAGGACCGCCGCGCCTACGACGACGGCTTCGAGCAGTACCTCGCCAAGAAGCAAGAGGGCCACGACCGACCCATCAAGGCGGCAACGCCCCTGGGCATGGACGCCAAACACTGGGCCGAGGAGTTCTTCGAGGGCATCCGCACCGTTCGGCTCGAGCGCGACCATCCCAAGGAGCTGCGCGGTCGCTACGGACGCCTGCTGACCTACGTCATGGTCGAGAAGGACGGCGAGTGGCTCAACTACAACGTCGAGTCCGTGCGCGCGGGGATGAGCCCCTACTTCTCGAAGTACGGCTACTCGCGACGCTTCCACGACGAGTTCGTGCAGGCCCAAGAAGAAGCCCGCGCCGCCAAGCGAGGCATCTGGGACCCCGCGCTCGAGCACTACCCCGACTATGACCTGCGGCTGCGCTGGTGGGACGCCCGCGCCGAGGTCATCGCCCAATTCGAAGAGCAGGGCCAAGGCCGCGAGGACTGGGTCGTGCTGACCAACTGGGATTCCCTCGATCGGCTCGCCGGGCTCGAGGGGCGCGAGGTCACCGTGCTCGCCACCGTGGGCGACATCTACCCCTCCAAGGGCAAGGGCCCCGCCCGGGTGATGCTCTCGCGTCGCATGTTCAGCGATTTCCCGCTGATCTTCTTCGACGACGAGGTGCTCGAGACCTGCGGCGTCGACAAGGCCCGCGGCGAGTTCGTGCAGGTGCGCGGCACCGTGAGCCGCTACGAGTTCCGCTCCAAGCGCAAGCGCGCCCGTAAGAAGGACGCGAACGAGCAGCCGCCCTCGCAGCTCCAGATGCAGATCCGCCGACCGGAGCAGATCGCATTCATCGACACGCGGCCGGCCCAGATCGCGGGGGGGTATGCCCCGCGGATGCCGGAGCCCGCGCCCGAGCCGGTGGTCGACGACGCGCCCCCGCCCGTGCCCGATCCGACCCAAGCCGCCCCCACGGGCGCCGAGCCTCCGCCGCCTCCGCCCGTCGAGCCCGACTCGAGCGTGCAGCAAGCCCCCGTCGGCGACGACTCGCCCGAACAATCTCCGCCCGCAGTGGCCCCCTAGGTCCGTCACCCCCGAGACACACGAGGACACGATGTCGAAACATCCCATTGTTCGAGCCCTGCCCTGGGCGCTGGTCATGGGCTCCGCTTTGCCCGCGTGTGGCGGCGACGACCTCGCCCGCCCGCCGGGGGCCTGCGAGTCCGGACTGCTCGTCGGCGACCTCGTGATCACCGAGATCATGGCCGACCCCCCGGGCGCCGACTCCGGCCGGGAGTGGTTCGAGATCTACAACGCCAGCGCCACCGAGTTCGACCTGCGCGGGCTGGTGTTGCTGCACAGCCGCGAGGACTCGACCGACGCCAACGTGCACGAGATCGGCCGCAGCCTGACGCTGGGGCCCGACGACTACGCGGTGGTCGGCGGCCTGCTCGACGACGAAGACGTGCTCGCCGTCGTGCCCTACATCGACTACGGCTACGGGGGCGACCTCGGCGACATGCGCAACAGCGCGGGGCGCTTGGTCGTGGCCTGCGGGGACGAGATCATCGACGAGGCCCTCTACAACGACCCCACCCCGAATCACTCGCGCAGCTTCACGGGGGACCGCGCCCCCGATGCCAACGCCAACGACGACCTGAGCTTGTGGTGCGACTCGAGCTCGGAGATCGACGCCGAGGGCTTCGGCACCCCCGGGGCCTCCAACGACATCTGCGTGGGCACGGGCGGGCCCGTCTCCTGCATCGACAACGGCGTGCTGCGAGAGGCCCGAGCCCCCGAGGCGGGCGACCTGGTCATCACCGAGGTGCTCTCCGACCCGGCCGCCGCCGAGGACGACAGCGCCGAATGGTTCGAGGTGCGGGTCAACGCCGACATCGACCTCAACGGCCTGGCCATCGGCAAGCAGTCGAGCTTCGAAGACGCCGAGCCCGTGACCGGCAACGACTGCGTCCCGGCCTTGGCCGGCACCCGCCTGGTGTTTGCACGCAGCGCCGACTCCGAGCTCAACGGCGGGCTCCCCAACGTCGACATCGAGTTCGGCTTCTCGCTCAATCAGTCCGACAACCAGGTCGTGCTCAGCTACGGCAACCTGCTGGTCGACACCTTCCCCTACGGGAGCTCGTCGCCCGGGGTGGCCCACAACCTCGATCCCGACTTCGAGAATACCGACGACAACGACGACGAGCGCTACCACTGCGACGCGACGTCGACCTACGGAGCCGGCGATTTCGGCACGCCCGGGGCGCCCAATACCGAGTGCGAGATTCCACCGCCCGAGGGCCAGTGCCTCGACGGGGAGTCCTTCCGCGACATCGTCCGGCCGCAGCCGGGTGACCTGCTGGTCACCGAGATCATGGCCAACCCCGAGGCGGCCGGCGAAGAGAGCGAGAGCGAGTGGTTCGAGCTGCGCGCCACCGCCGACTTCGACCTCAACGGGCTCGAGCTCGGCACCGAGGAGGGCAAGCCCCGCGACGTCGTCGAGGCCACCGAGTGCCTGAGCATGGGCGCGGGGGACCACGTGGTGGTCGCTCGCGAGACGGACCCCGCCATCAACGGTGGGCTCCCGGTCGTCGACGCCACCTTCGGCTTCGCGCTGACCAACTCCAACGGTGCGCTGTGGATCGGAAGCGGCGGCACCACCCTCGACCTGGTGACCTGGGCCTCCGTGCCCGCAGGCGCCTCCCGCAGCCTCGACGCCAGCATCACCGATCCGGGCGCCAACGACCCGGACGAGGTCTGGTGTGAGGGCCTCGAGCCCTTCGGCGATGGCGACCTCGGCACGCCGGGCGCGGAGAACCCCGTGTGCGGCGGCATCCCGACCGGCACCTGCCTCGACGGCGGCCGCGAGCGCGACCTGGTCCGGCCCGCCGTGGGGGAGCTGGTCATCACCGAGCTGATGCCCAACCCGGCCGCGGTCAACGACTCCGAGGGCGAGTGGTTCGAGCTGCTGGCCACGGCGAACGTCGACCTCAACGGGCTGCGCTTCGGGGACGACCCCGCCGACGCACCCAGCCGCGACAACAGCCTGCCCGCCGGGGGCGACTGCATCAGCGTCAGCGCAGGTGAACGGGTCATCCTCGCGCGCAACGCCGACACCATGGCCAACGGCGGCCTGCCCGAGGTCGTCGGCACCTTCAGCTTCGGCCTGGTCAACGGCGGCGGGGCCCTGTTCGTCGGCATGGGCGACGAGGTCATCGACGACATCACCTGGACGGGCAGCGCGGCGGGAGTCGCCCTGACCCTCGACCCCATGGCCGAGGACGCGGTCTCCAACGACGACCCGGCCAACTTCTGCGCCGCCACCGAGCCCTACGGCGATGGTGACCTGGGCAGCCCGGGCGCGCAGGGAGCCGCCTGCGGCGGTGGGGGCGGAGGAGACGGCATGTGCGACGACGGGGGCATGCCCCGCGCCATCGTGGCCCCCACCGTGGGCGACCTGGTCATCACCGAGGTCATGCCCAACCCGAGCGCGGTCGCGGATTCCTCCGGCGAGTGGTTCGAGGTCCTGGTCACCGCCGACGTCGACCTCAACGGCCTCGAATTCGGCGACACCCCGGGCGCTCCCGATGGGACCCTCGCCTCGGGTGGAGCCTGCATCGCGGTGACCACCGGCCAGCGCCTGGTGTTCGCACGCAATGCCGACGCCATGGCCAACGGGGGCCTGCCCGCGGTCGACCAGACCTTCAGCTTCGACCTCGTCAACGGCGGTGACGACCTCTTCGTCGGCGTCGACGGCATGGTGCTCGACCAGATCTCCTGGTCGAGCAGCAGCGCGGGCACCAGCATCTCGCTCGACCCCGCCGCCGAGGACGTCGTGGCCAACGACGATGCCGCCAACTTCTGCGCGGGCGTCGACCCCTACGGCGACGGAGACCTGGGCACCCCCGGTTCGGTCAACCCCGCGTGCTGATGCGTTCACCGACCAAGATCATGGGGGCCGGCCTGGTGCTCGGGCTGGCCCTGGGAGTGGCCTGCAGTGACGGGCCCGAGTGTGGTCCCACCGAGGCCGTCGTGGCGCGGGTCATCGATGGCGACACCATCGAGCTCGAGTCCGGGGAGCGGGTGCGCTACCTGCTGGTCGACACGCCCGAGCTCAGCGGCGGGGGCGAGTGCTACGGGCTCGAGGCGGCCGAGTTCAACCGCTCCGCCGTCGAGGGCGAGACGGTCACGCTGTCGTACGACACCGAGTGCACCGACGGCTTCGATCGCCTGCTCGCCTATGTGCAGCTGCCCAGCGGGCGCCTCGTCAACGAGGTCCTGCTCGAGCGCGGCCTGGCCTGCGTGCTGCACATTCCGCCCAACGGTGAAGATCGCGTCGATGAGTTTCGCGCCATCGAGGCTCAGGCCCGCGCGGGCCAGAACGGCCTGTGGGGCATGTGCACGGAGGCGCCGTGCTGAGCAGGCTCGGTCGAGGGCTCGCGCTGTCCGCCCTGCTGCTGGGCGCTGCGTGGCCCATGACCGCCCGCGCCGTCGAGTACGAGGTCTTCGTCGACGTCGATGACGAAGAGGACCTCAACGAGCTGCTGCTCACCGAGCAGGTAAGCGAGACCACCTACGAGACCCTCGTGGAGCTCATGCGTCGGGGCACCGACCTCAACCGAGCCTCCCGCGAAGACCTCTACGCGCTGCCCAACCTGACCTACGACGAGGTCGATGCGATCTTGGCGTATCGCGACGACGCGGGGCGCATCGCCGACCCGGCGGACCTGGTGGTGGCCAACGTCATCAGCCGACGCAAGCTCGCCGCCATCGCCTCGTTCCTGCTCGTGCCCGATGCCAAGGGCTCACGCGGGGCCGTGCACGGCCTGGTCCGCTACCGGATGACCTACGTCGCCCAGGACCCGCGCGTGCCTCCCATGGCCCTGCAGGCGCGCGTGCGGGCGTTCGGCAACCTCACCGTGGGCGGGGCCGCCGTGCTCGAGCCCCAGCTGCTCGCGCCAGTGCGCTGGGACCCCAACCGCGCCGCCCTGGTGGCCGAGGGCGACCAGGTGCGCCCCCGGGTGCCCAAGCTCTTCGCCCAGTGGGAGACCGACCGCTGGGGCGTCATCGCGGGTACCTACCGCATCGGCTTCGGCCAGCGCCTCACCTTCGACAACAGCCGCCGCTACACGCCGAACGGCTTCTACCTCGACGACGCGCTCATCGCTCGCTACGACCTGACCCGCCTGTGTCGCGAGTCCGCGGGCGAGCTGCGGGTCTCCCCCTGCGACGACGACGATCGCCGCGTCGCCCCGTCGTTTCGCTTCAGCCCCGGCCTGACCGGTGTGGCGGGCGGAGCCAAGAAGCTGCCGCTGCCCGTGGGGTGGTTTCAGGCCTACGGGTTCTGGTCGATGCAGACGCACGACCTGTACCAGTACCGAATCTACGAGCGCGACCGGTGTGAAGACCCGCGCAGCGACGACGCCTCGTGCGAGTCGCCCGCGCTGTACAACCCCACCGAAGGCACGCTCGATCCCTCGAGTCGGCACGTGTTCCGCACGCTGCCCCGCACCGTCGACCTCATCACGCAGGGTGCCAACCTCGGTTGGTACAACGACTCGCGAACCCACGTCGGCGTGACCGGCTACGGCACCATTCCCCGCTGGCGCATCGACGGCGCGGCTCTCGACTTCAAGCCGGCCGAGCGCTTCCCCCGGGGCGGTGCCTTCGGGGCGGTGGGGGCCGACTTTTCGTGGGGCTACCGCTGGGCCGACGTCTTCGGCGAGGTCTCGCGCAGCTTCGACGGCACCGATCCCTCGCAGGGCGGCGGGGGTGGCTTCGCCGGCATCCTGCGGCACACCGCCTCGTGGAACGACCAGGAGCTCGAGGTCAGCGCGCGCTACTACGACTCGCGCTACTCCAACCCCTACTCCCGTCCCATCTCCGCGCGCGACCGCTTCGAGGGCAACCAGGCCCGCGACGAGGCGGGCGGGCGGGTCCGCTACACCGCCCTGCTCGCGCAGAAGGTCAGCCTGCGGACCTTCGCCGACTTCTGGGTGCGTCCCTCCACCCTCGAGCCGCGCACTCGCGTCTACGCCCGCGCCGACGTCGATGCCACCAAGTGGTGGCGTCCCGGCCTGTGGCTCGAGTACCAGAACAACGACCTGGGGCGCCCCAACTTCACCGATTGCCGCGACGTCTCCATCGAGGCCGGTGACGTGCTGGGGCTGCCCGACGAGGCGATCATCTGCGGAGGCCAGCGCGTGCAGCTGACCGCGCGCTCGCGCTTCGCCCCCATCCGTCGGCTGTACTTCACGCTCCAGTATCGCCACGAGTTCCAGAACTCGCTGTTCGCCGACACCCAGTTCTCCCGTTCGGGCGCCACCGACGACGACATCGACTTCGAGACCTTCGACATCTTCGACGAGGCCGACCTGGCGCGGCTGCAGGCCAATAACCGCCTGCGCCAGGACACCAACGCCTTCGTCCAGGTCGTCGCCAAGCCCATCGATCCGCTCCGCCTGCGGGCGCGGGTGCGGTGGTTTTGGGAGGACATCACCGACAACTCGCGCCTCGAGCACTCGGTGTGGACCTACTTCGAGGCGCAGTACAAGATTCGCCCCTGGGCGGTGCCGATGATCCGGTACAGCATCTTCGCCTACGTCGATCGCCGCGACAGCACCGCCACCCGCTCGCCGAACCCCGAACACTGGATCGCGCTGCAGTTCCAGTCGCGGTTCTGAGCCGGCCTGCGCCGCGAACGCCACGGTCTGCGGGCACCCACAACGGTGTACGGGGCCTGGTGGAGCACCCGCCACGCCGTGGTCAATCGAAGGGGCGGTGGTACGTGGTTGGCAGTACGAGGGCCGCGCTGGGCACGAGCGCGGCTGCTACGATCCACCGGAGCCGACATGGGCGTGAACAAGGCAGCAGCACTCGGGGCAGGCATGGCGATGACGATGCTGGCGACCGGCTGCGTCGAGCGCCTCATCTACGACCACGTCTGCGGCAACGGCATCGTCACCCCGGGCGAGCTGTGCCTCGGCCTGGGGGATCGCCGCGAGGTGGTGGTCGACACCCTCGCGCCGCTGTCGTTGCGCACGGGCGACTTCAACGGGGACCTGAACGCCGACCTCATGGTCTTGGGCACCGAGCCCTCGGGCATCGTCGCGGCGCGGCTGTGGCTCGGTGACGGCGACGGTGGGCTCTCCCCTCCCCTCGACCCCGGCGTCGGGGGGTGCAGTGCTCATCCCGTGGCGGGCTCGCTCGGCGACGACACGGCCGACGACCTGCTCGTCGATGACTGTGGGCCTTCGGTCTCGTTGTTTCGCGGCACCAGCAGCGGCACCTTCCAGTCCGCGCTGACGGTGGTCACCGGGGTCGCGACCCACGGCTCCGGCATGATCGACCTCGACGACGATGGCCTGCACGACGTCGTCATCTTCGGCTCGCTGCCCGAGGACCAGGGCGGCCTCGCGCTGGCCGTGGCCCAGCAGACCTCGCCCGGCGTGTTCCGGCCCCCTTCGATCAGCAACGTCGAAGGCGGCCCGCTCGGCCTCGAGCCCAACGGATGGAGCATGCTCGACTACGACGGCGACCCGCACCGCGACGTCATGCTCGTGCAGTCGGATCTCCCGGGGGGCATCGCCATCAGCCGGGGGCTGGACAACTTCAACTTCAGCGCGCCCGAGCCGGTGGGTCCGCCCGGGCTTCAGGTCAGCTGGGCCGCCGTGCGAGACCTCGATGGCGACGGCACCGAAGAGGTGCTCGCCGCCAGCTACGACGCCCAAGCGCTCATCGTGCTCGACTTCGACGACGGGCTGCTCGTGGAGCGACGCCGTAGCTCGATCCCTGGCCTGCAGCCCAGCCCCATCGCTCTCGACGACGTCGACGGCAACGGCACGCTCGACCTCGTCCGCGTCGAATCGGGCGTGACCAACCTCGACGTCTGGCAGGGGCAGGAGGACGGGCGCTTCACCGGGCCCACCTCGATCGATCTCGACGCCCCCATCGATCAGCTCGCCCTGACCGACCTCGACAACGACGGGGTGCTCGACATCGTGGCCGGGAGCTTCGGTGAGTCCCGGGTCCGGGTGCTGCTCAGCGATCCCTGAGACGGCTGGAGCAAAGGCAACGTTCCTGCACCAGCGAGCGTGTTTTCGGTGAGGTCCACGGGGATGCGACGGCCGAACGGGCCCACTTTGGTGCGAGCGCGCGCCAATCGGTCACTCACCGGTTGCCGCGCCAACGCGGGGCAGTAGCATGGAGGCATGAGTGGAGGGGCACGGGCCTGGGTCGGAGCGACCATCGTGGCCCTGGGTCTCGGCATCGCGACGGGAGTCGGGTGCGGGCGCTCGCCCGTATGGCTGCCCTGCGATGGGCTTGAGACGGTCGAGAACGTGCCCGCGCTCAGCTGCGATCACCCCGCGTGTGCCTCGGCGACCTCGCTGTACCTCGATATCGGGGCCGATAACGTGCTCATCGTGCAGGACCGCTCGTGTTCGATGGCCGAGCTCATCGATGGGCGCAACAAGTGGTCCCGGGCCGTCGAGGCGCTGGTGGGCGTGCTGACCGACCCGCGCTCGACCACCGTGCGATGGGGGCTCTCGCTGTTTCCCGACGGCAACAA
This sequence comes from Myxococcota bacterium, assembly GCA_039028615.1. Lineage (GTDB taxonomy): Bacteria > Myxococcota_A > Polyangia > Nannocystales > Nannocystaceae > Paraliomyxa. Next base: position 414,345 of record JBCCHT010000002.1, read on the forward strand.
CGACGGGATCCAGGGACCCATCATCGTGCCGGTCGCGGCCGGCCAGAGCGGGACGATCGCCGCCCTGCTGACCAACGCGCTGGACCGCAACGATCGAAACCACCCGCAGCAACCCGGCGAGGGCTGCTTCACCAACCTGGCGGACGCGCTCGATCAGGCGGCCGACCCCCGCGTCTTCTCCGGCCTCGACGGCAGCAGCCACCTGTTGCTGATCACCGATGGCTTCGCGCGACACGGCGGCGAGGTTGCCTCCAGCCTGGTGAGCATCCTGCAAGAACTCCACGATGAGGGCACCCCCACCTTCGTGGTGGGCTTCGGCGCGCGGGTCAGTACCAACACGCTCAATGCCCTCGCCCGCGCGGGTGGGGTGCCGGCCTCGGCCAGCACGGGCTACTACGACGCGGGCCTCGAGGACCTCAGCGGCGCCCTGCTCGAGGTCGTGCAGGGGCTCCGCTGCCGCCACCGCATCGACCTGCCGCCCGAGGACGTGTCCCGCCTGCTGGTGCGATGGGCCGACGACACCTTCATCCCCGCCGCCCCCAACGGGGGAGACGGGTGGCGCTACGACGTGGAGCTGGGCGCCCTGGTGTTCTCGGGCTGGGCCTGCGAGCAGCTGCTCGTCGGCGACGTCACGGGGATCGAGCTCGACCTCGACTGCGGCTAGCGACTCGCTACTCGTCCACCACGTTGATGAACATCTCCGCCAGCGCCTCGTGTCCGGCGGCCGTGGGGTGGATGCAGGTCAGGTCGAACCAGTTCTCGTTGCCTTCGCCCCGGTAGCAGACGTTGTCCGGATCCCCGGCCTTGAACCCGTGACCGCAGAATGACTCGAACATGAACACCAGGTCGGTGCCCGTCTCCGAGGCCACCCGCGCGTACTCCTCGTTGATGAGGTTGAGCGAGCCCAGCAGCAGCTCGGGGTTCTTCGGGTTGGCATCGAAGCCCGCCACGCTGGCCGCGGGACAGCTCAGCACGTCGACGGTGAAGTCGGTGTACTCGTAGACGTTGGCGTTGACCACGAACACGCCGTTGGGGAAGCGGTCGGGCTCCACCAGCCAATTGATGGCGTCTTCGTGGTGCTGGACCATCTCTTCGAGGTCGTGGAAGACATCGGCGATGGGCACGCCCGCGATCGAGTCCTGGGCGATCGATGACACGTCGTTGCCCCCCATGGTCATGATGACCAGGGTTCGCTGATCGAAGTCCTCGACCGAGAAGCAGTCCTCCATCTGGCCCATGATGTCGTCGTTGCGAGCGCCCCAGACGGCACACGACGCAAAGTCTCCGCTCTCCTGAATGACCGAGGTCCCGCCGAAGGGGTCGAATTGCTGCCACAACGCTTGGGGTGCCTCGAGCCCGAAGCGCTCGGCCAGCTGATCGGCGACCAGGCTCCGATAGAACCCGGGCACGGGTGCGGGGGGAGTGCCCACCGTCACGGAGTCCCCCAAGAACACCACCCGCTCGATCTCGGTGATGTCCTGGTGGTCGGTGCCCTGGCAGTGCTCGCCCACGGTCACGCCCAGCTTGGTGTAGTCGGGCCCCGGCGACTCGCCGTGCACGAACTGGTCGTTGAGGCACGCCAGCCCGCGGGGCTCCTCTTCTCCCGTGCTCGACTCCTCGCCCTCTTCTTCAGCCCCGCCCGCGGTCGTGTCCCCGTCGTCACCGTCCTGAGTGCCGCCCGGGAGGCTCGTCCCGTCGGGGGGCAGCCCGGTTTGATCGGCACCGCCGGGGTCCGTACCGCCCGTGGCTTCGCCGCCCGTCCCACCGTCGCTCGAAGAATCGGTCCCCACCGTGTCGGTGCAGCCGCTGGCGGCGAACATGGCAACCAACCCGCAGTGAAGCACAAAGACCAACGACGAAGACGAAGTACGCAATCTCATGGGACCCCTGACTCTACTGCACAGTTCCTACCGCCAGCGCGAGCGCCCAGGTGCTACGACGCGGGGTGCTGAACCCCCTACGCCACAGCCCCGCGTTCGATCACCGAAATTGCATTCGACGAACGACCGTTGCGCTCGCGCGCACGGATTTGCGCACTTCTTGATGTGGATCCGCCCCCATGCGAAACCCTCCCGGGGATCTACGCGTGTCGAACGGCCGTCCATCAGCACAGCCCACGGTTTTACTGGCAGGAGGCGGCACGGGGGGCCACATCTACCCCAACGTCGGCATCGTCGAGGCCCTACGGGCGATTCGCCCCGAGGTTCGCGTGCGCTTCTTGGTGTCCTCGCGACCGGGTGACGCCAAGATCATGAACAACCTGGGCGAGGATTGGACGCCGAGCCCGGTCCGGCCGCTGCCCACGCTACGGCGCCCCTGGGAGGCGCTGCCCTTCGCTCGAGCCTGGCGCCGCGGCACGGCCCAGGTCCGCCGACTCATCGCCGAACACCAGATCGCAGCGGTGGTCGCCACGGGCGGCTTCGTCTCCGGTCCCGCCATCGCCGTCGCCGCCAGCCGTGGCCTGCCGCGCGCCATGGTGAACCTGGACGGAGTCCCCGGCGCCGCCAACCGCCTGCTGGTGCGCCGCTGCTCGCAGGTCTTCACCGCCTATCCCTCGCCCAAGCTGCCGCAGGCGGAGGTCATCGGCCTGCCGCTGCGTACCGCTTCGGTGGGCGCCCCCGAGCGCACCGAGGCCCGACGGGCGCTCGACCTGCCGCCCGAGCGCCCGCTTCTGTTCGTGACCGGGGCGACCCACGGCGCCACCTCGATCATCGAGACGATGATGGCCCTGGCCAAGCGCGACGACTTCCGCCGCGCCGTCGAGCCCTGGCAGATCCTCCATCAGTGTGGAACCTACGACGTGGCCAAGCTCCAGCGGGCCTACGACGACGCGGGGATCCAAGCCCGGGCGGTCGACTATCTGAGCGCGATGGGCCAAGCGTGGGCCGCCGCCGACATCGCATTGAGCCGAGCCGGAGCGGGCAGCGTGGCCGAGGCGTGGGCGAACGCCACCCCCACCGTGTTCGTGCCGAACCCCTACCACCGCGATCAGCACCAGCGACTCAACGCCGAGCCGATGGCCGAGGGAGGCGCCGCGCTGATTCGAAGCGACGCCATCGCTCCCGAGCGCAACGCGGATGACTGGGGTCCCGTGTTGCGGGAGCTTTTGGGTGATGACGAGCGTCGAGACGCGATGCGTCGCGCGGGCCGTGACAGCTGTCCTCCCGCCGGGGCTGCCGCCGTGGCGCAGTGGATCGACCGCGTCCTTCCCTGAGTCGGTTACGGGCTCCGCGGCCCGACGACATTGTCGGAGCCGCGATCACACCGTCGGACCACCGACGTCGTTGAACCGCAAAGCGAACGCGACCCGGGCGTTTCCGCGAAGGTTTCGTTCCGCTGTCACATTGTCACATTCGCTGACTTCGATCGTGATCAGAGCCCGTGACCCGCGGCCGTTCGCGGAAGTTTCGCTCTTCGATTCCTTTCTTTTTTCCGCGGCGCATCACCGCGAATCGGATGTTCACGACCCACTCGATTCACGGAGTGTTTCGTTCTTCTTCGGGCGACTCGACGCACGCAATAGCTGGTAAGCGCGGCGCGGCAGACCGATTACGTAAGGCTTGCCAGCCTCGCGCGTTGACCTCCAAAGCCGGCCATGAAGTTCGTGAGGACGATGTCACCTTGGGCTCGATTTTTCGTAACCCAAAACGACCCCCAACGTGGAATGGACTGACGTCGACTCGGTTGTCGAACATCGCAACATCCCGCGCTCATGCGGGGTCGAATCAACAACCCGTGTCGAGGCCCGCGACTCTGCGGCAGAAGGCCCCTCCTTCTGCGCAGCGCCGCCGGGACCTTCACCCCTCACGCCCCCGAGACACAATCATGACCAAGATCAAGCCCCTCGCCCTCCTCGTCTCCCTGACCGCCGTCACCATGCTCTCCGCCTGCAACCTCGATTTCCTCGACACGCTTCGTCCGGGTTCCGACGAGCTGTGTGCCGACATCGGTGACGGGCACTGCCCCCTGCCCCACCCTCCGGGCACTCGCGAGCCGTAGTCCGTGCCGAGTCGCATGTCTCCTCGACCTCCCGGCCATCCCAAGCCCATGCCGCACGCCGAGGACGACGAGCATCTCGCAGTCCTGCGCTGGCTCAATCGCTACGCCCTCTCCACGCGCTTCCCTCGCTGGGAGCCGCAGCCATCACCCGCCCCCGAATGCTCCCCGGGCGCGGGCAACTACGACACGGAGCCATAGTGCCCGATGGGCCCGCCATCCCCTTCAGGTAGGCCCTTCGATTCGTCCCGCCAGCGCGTCCGCAACTCCTGCGGACGCGTTGGCCCTTTTCGAATGACGGCTCAGTCCTTGGCGTAGACCTTGGGGTCGAGCACGCCGATGTAGGGCAGGTTGCGGTACACCCCGGCGTAGTCGAGCCCGTAGCCCACCACGAACGCGTTCGGGCACACGAAGCCGCGCCAGTCGACCTCGATGTTCTGCGTGCGAGTCTCTTGCTTGTCGAGGAACGCACAGACCTCGATCGAGGCCGGCTTGCGGGTCTCCAGCGCCTCCGTCAGGTAGCGCAGGGTCAAGCCGGTGTCGATGATGTCCTCGACCAGCAGCACGTGCCGCCCCTCGATGGGCTGGTTCAGATCCTTGATGAACCGCACCACGCCGGACGACTTGGTGCCGTCGCCATACGAAGACACGGACATGAAGTCGACCTCGAGCTCGATGTCCATCGCCCGCACCAGGTCGGCGATGAAGGGGAAGCACCCGTTGAGGATGCCCACCACCAGCGGCTTGCGATCGGCGTAGTGATCGGCCAACGCCTTGCCCATCTCGGTCACCTTGGCGGCGATGTCTTCGGCGGAGAACAGGACCTCGGCGATCGAGGAACCGAGCAGGGAGTCGGGCGGCGTGCTCATGATCGAGCAGGAGTCTACCAGCCCCCAACGTGCGCCCCATGGCCTCCCACGGGAGATCTCTCGCGGTTCCGGGCTCGTCTCTCGTCACCCGCGGCCACGGCCGAGCCGCCGAAGATCGGCGAGCAAACGCCCATCCAACGACGAGCACCCGCGACCCGGGCTCACTTCGATGCCGAACGTAGCGCCCGCGGACAGGAGCGACTCGGCCCCGACTCCACCGGTTTCGACAAGACGATCTGCCGTCCCGCCCGGTGGCCCTCGGAAAACGCCTCGTTGCGCCGAGCGCCACCCCGGCGGACCGACTCGGTCTTGGGATAGCGCCGTCGGAAGTAGTCCCCGAGCTCGGCCGTCGGCACCCAGATGAGCCCCTGCTCCTGGAACTGCTCGTTCTGGGCCTCGAGCTTGACCTCGAAGCCCCGCATCACCCCGGCGAGGAAGGCCTGGCGATCGCGATTGGAGCTGCGCTGGGTCTGCCGCTTGTAGTCGGCCCAAAGTCGCAGCGCGGTGGACGACAAGAACGCGTGCACGTGCTCGGCCATCAGCAGGTTCGGCTCGAGCCCGCAGATCTCCAGCACGCTGCCCCGCTTGCCCTCCAGCGGGCGGTAGACGGGAATCCACAGGCTCTCGACGAAGAAGTACTGCGACAGGATGCTGGCCAGGCGACGATCGTGCTCGAGGATGCGACCGGAGGGGCGCCCGAGGTGGCGAAAGCCATGGCGCCGATCGGGGCTCGTGGGTCGACCCGGCAGCGCCTCCTCGACCTCGATGTTGAACTTGAGCATCAGCCGCCGTGCCGCCATCGCAGCCGCCTCGGCCTCGTGCTGATTGGGGCTCTGGGCCAGCGCCAGGAGCTTGCGGATGCGGGCGACGATGCGGCTGGCGGAGTCTTGCTCGGGGCTCGCCTCCGACGGCCCCACCCGCGCCCGACCGTCGATGCCCAGGCGCTCGCACACGCTGCGGAAGATGGGCCCGTGCGGCGGCTCGTCGACGACCAGGCACTCGTCGACGAACTGATGCGCCGCCTCGTGCTTGAGCACCTCGAGCACCTCGACCCACGGGCGCTCCAGCACCAGCGAGCGAGAGACCTCGAGGCTGCGCAGCGACCCGTTCCACTGCCCCAGCCGCTCGCGGGTATCGGACAAGCGCAGCACGGGCCGCCGCATCACGTCCTTGAACAGGGTGTAGTTGATCGAGTCCCACTCGGAGGCGAGACGCACGAGCAGCTTGGCCTCGAGCTCGACGCTGAGTTCGACACCGATCTTCGACCCGCGAGCGCTCACCGGGCACAGCCTAGCGATCCCACGCCATCACGCAAAGGGCCGCTCACGTGCACCCGGAGCCATTTCGCGGTGCTATGGTGCGGGCCGCCCCGGAGATCCCGACATGCAATGCCAAGAGTGCCACGAAGATGCCGACGATCTGACCCGGGTCAAGGTCGAAGGCAAGAACCGCAAGCTGTGCGAGGACTGCCTCGAGCTGTGGAACGAACAGCAGGAGATCGCGGCCGAGGCCGGCCGCGCGATGCGGGACATGATGGAGTACAAGGGCTGAGCGGGCGGCCCTGCTTCAGCTCCCCAGCTGCACCAGCACGCTGGTCCGCCGCTCGCGGACGAAGTGCATCAGGCTGTACTCGATGCCGCCGTGGCCCCCGAGGTTCTGCGGGCCTGGCGGCGAGTATCCGAGTGAGCGCTCGAAGATCGTCAAGTCCTGAATGTAGTTGGGGTCGGTCTCGATCTCGGACTGCACGAGCGAGATGAACTCGGCGATCCAGGCGTTGTGCTGCTCTTCGGTGAAGTAGTCGTCGACCAGCTCCTGCACGTAGGCCCGGTACTGCTCGCGATGGGCAGGCACGTCGAAGATGCGGCGCGACAGCACGAAGTCGTGCCCGCGCTGGTTGCAGACGACCTGGTCGATGGGAAAGGTCAGCGCGTTCTGGCCACAAGGGTGCCCCGCGTAGGCCTCGTTCTGGTCCCAGGGCAGCATCATGAACTGATCGGTATCGGGGCGGTGATACAGGTAGTAGTTGTGCCCCATGCCGAGGTACCCGTCGAAGCTCGAGGTCACCACGGTGACCGCCGACAGGCGTAGGAACGAGTCGACGTCGAAGACCTCGTCGATGGCCGCATCGAACTGCGCATCGGGAGTGTTGTTGAGCACGTCGAGGAAGTGGATGAGATCGGAGTAGTCGTTCTTCTCCGGGTCGTCCTCGTTGGTCTTGAGCACCAAGCCACACTCGTCGAAGCCGCCGGGGCAGGTGGTGGTCGACAGGTAGTCCTCGCGGTTCGGCCCTCGATACACCAGGGCCCCGATGTCCGTGTCGGTGAAGACGCCCTTGTAGAGGTTGCCGTTGCCGTTGCCGATGCCGAAGCGCTCCTCGAGGAAGCACTTGTCGATCTGCTGCACGGTGACGTAGGTGCCGTTGTCGTGGCCGTCGACGCTCACCCGCGCGTAGGCGGTCCGTGCCGCGGGGACCCCCATCGCGTTGTAGAGCCGATTGGCCAGCCGCTCCCGCATGTAGCTCAGGTCGGCCCAGTTGTTGCCGAAGTTGACCTTGTTGACGTCGTGGTAGCGCGGCCCGCCGTAGCGATCGAAATCGACCTTGAGCGGGAACTTGCCGTCGGGCGACGACACGGGTCCCAGCGGAACGCCACCCGGAGCAGAGCCGAAGCGCAGGCTCGACCAGCCCTTGAGGCGGAACCCCACGGTGGCGATGGGCTCACCATCGAAGGTCATCGCGCTCGGGTAGTAGGTCTTGGTGCTGGTCTGATCCCACTCGTCGAGCAAGGCCTCCCACGTGCCGGGCTCGGGATCGATGGTGACCTCGACGACGTGATCCTGGGGAAACACGTGGTCGAAGGCGGCGTCCCAGTCGATGGGCTCAGGGCCCCCGGTGTCGCCCGTGGCGGCGTCGCCCGTGCTGCCACCGATGCCGGTCTCGTCGACCTGCCCCTCGGTGTCGTCGGCGGGCGTGCCCGTATCGTTGCCGTCTTCGGTGCCCCCGGTGCTCGTGCTCCCGGCCGATCCGGTCCCGTCGGCATTGCCGTCGCCCTGGCACGCGACACCCGAAAGACCCAACGCCAACACGGCCCACGGAGCGACTCGCGAAACTAACGATTCGGACATCGGGGCCGAGAGTAGCAGTCCTGCCGCAACCACGGAGCAATTCACCGTGGCACGTTCCTTACACATTCAACCGACGGTGAGCTCGGCCCTCCACCCGGCGCCAACCTGTCAGCGCGAACACCACCGTGCGTTGTCGGGAACGTCGCCTCCGGAAAAGCCCCATGCCGAGACCGCCCAAGTCCCTCCTCGTCGCCGCGCTCGCCCTCGCTGTGTCCGCCTGTGCTCGGACCCAACCCGTCATCGCGAACCCCGAAGCCCCGCTCGGTCGCGTGATCATCTACCGCAACGGCGTCGCCTATTTCGAGCGCGAAGCCGAGGTCGAAGACGCGCTGAGCCTCCGCGTGCCCCGAGCGCGCGTCGACGATTTTCTCAAGTCGCTGACCGTCACCGACACCAAGACGGGCAAGCCCCTGCCCATCTCCTACCCCACCACGCGGGGCCAAGCGGGTGAGTGGCTCGACATGACCATCGACCTCCCGCCGGGAACGCACCGAGTCAAGCTCGCGTACGTGACCGAGAGCCCGGCATGGAAGCCCTCGTATCGCGTCATGCTGGGCGACGACGAAGAGGCCTCACGCCTGCAGTCGTGGGCCATCGTCGACAACGTCTCGGGCGAGCGCTGGAGCGACGTCATGGTCGGCGTGGGATCGACCTCGGCGCTGTCGTTCCGCTACGACCTGCACAGCGTACAGGTCGTTCAGCGCGAGACCCTCGATACCGGCACGCTGCTCGCCCAGGCCCCGCCCACCGGGGGCAGCCCCTACGCGGTCGATCGCGGCAACGTCCGAGTGCTGGCCAACCTCTCCGACGGCGAGATGCGCACGGCCGCCTCCGACTCCGCGGGGATCAGCCTGGCGGGCACCACGGGCGCAGAGTCGAACTACTCACTGGAAGCCAAGAACCTCCCCGTGGGCAACGACACGGGCCGAGACTTCACGGCGGTGGTCGACGTCACCCCCACCGCGAGCCGAAAGAGCCGCCGCCGGGCCGCACAACCGACGGGAGTCTCCGACGCCCAGCCGCCTCCAACGCGAGCATCGGCGCTCCAGGCCTTGCGAGCCGAGCTCGCCAACAATCAAACCCGGGTCCGCATCGAAGGCTGGGGCCTCCACGGTGAAGACGACCCGCAACGCGAAGGCCTGCGCCGAGCCAACACGCTCCGCGAGCAGCTCGTGGCCAACGGCATCGCGGCCGACCGCATCGACGTCGTGGCCGGAGACCACGCCATCGACTCCCCCGCCGACGTCGTGCAGGTCATCGCGATCGAGCAGGAGCCGGGGTTCAGCGAGGCGGTGGTGGACGGGGTCGATCCAGACGAGCCGCGGGGTACCGCCCACTTCATCTCCGAAAAACCCATGTCGATCGACCCCGGGCACTCGGCCATGGTCACGCTCTTCGACGAGCCCACCGAGGCCGCCCGTGTGTACCTATACGATCCGCTCTCCGCTCGCGGCTCCAAGCAGTTCGCCTTCAACGCGGTGCGAGTGGTCAACCCCAGCGACGACACGCTCGACAGCGGGCCCATCACCGTCTACGCCAAGGGCCGGTTCCTCGGCGAAGGCCTCACCGAGCCCATTCCTCCGGGGAAGGCCGCTCTGGTGCCCTACGCCCTCGATCGCACCGTGCTCATCAGCCCCAGCGTCCAGTCCCGCGACCAGGTGGAGAAGCTGGTCACCGTCGAGCGGGGCATCGCCACCACCCAGACGCGTCGCACCAGCCAGACCCGCCTCGACATCGACAACCGCGGGCACGCCGATGCCCAGCTCTACGTGCGGCACCGCGTGTCGTCGGGCTGGACCCTGCAGGATCCCCCCGAGAACCTCGAGCACCTCGGCCGGGACATCCTCGTGCCCATCACCGTGCGGGCGGGGACGCGGGAGGAGCTCATCTTGGAGGAGACCCTCCCGGTGACCGCGTCGGTCGATCTACGGTCGTCCCGCGGGCTCGAGAAGATCGCGGTGTACCTGCAATCCGAGGACATCGACGACCCCCTCCGCGAGCGGCTCGAAGCGATCGTTGATGCCTACCGCGACCTGGGAGACCTCGAGAGCACCTTGGTGACTCGCAACGAGCAGCGGGAGGTCCTGCGACAGCGGGTGAATGAGCTCGAGTCGCAGCTCATCGGGCTTCGCAAAGTACGGCGGGCCCAGGATCTGAGCGGCCACCTCGCCAAGCGCATGCGTCAGCTGGGTGACGAGCTGGACGACGTCACGGTGGAAGTCACCGAGCTCGAGGCAGACAAGCTCAAGGCGAGGATCCAGCTACAGAACCTGGTGTCCGAACTCAGCCTCGAAACCCCGGAACCGAAGGGAGCAAGCACCACCCGCTCGACCGCGCCGTAGAGCCATCGACGGGGCACGAAAGACGGCGGCCATCGGTGAGGAGCCGCCGCCTTCGTGTCCTGGAGTCGGTCAGTACCCGATCACCGTCTCGCACGCGACCACGACGGCGGTGTCGAGATACGCGGAGCAGGTATCGTTGCCGTCGCCACCGTTGACGACCGCCAGCTCTCCCGAGGCTTCGATGACGTCGTCGCCGTTGCCCCCGTTGAAGCCGGCATCCGCCCCGCTGCCGACGAGGTGGTCGTTGCCGTTCCCCCCAATCAGCGCCGAGAACTCGGCGTTGCACTGGATGAAGTCGTCGCCATCGCCCGCGCTGAGGTAGTTGCGATCGCTGCCCTCGCGATACTGCACGGGGCCGAGGAGCGTGTCGTTGCCGCCTTCGGCCCAGACATAGTTGTTGCCGTGGCGCACGATGATCGTCTCGGCCATGTCTCCGCCGCGAATGGCATCGTTGCCTCGGCCAGAATGGATGGTGATGGGAATCGGCGTGGGGCTCACCCCCGGATCGATGGTGGTGCGATACACGTCGTAGCCCCGAGAGAGCCGGACGCGAATGGAGGTCAGGTCGCTCTCGTCGAGGTCGAAGATGAGCGTACCGTTGGAGTAGCCCTGCACCATCACCGCACCCGCATCGTCCCCGTAGGCGAGTTCGAAGGTCTCTGCGACCTGGGTGCCAAAGACGATCAGCTCCCCGGTGAACTCGTTCAGCTCGTAGGTCGCGAGCTCGGACGGCACGACGTTGGCTTGGAGGTGCGGCGGCACATCGAGCTGCCCGTAGTCGGCCTGGCCCCAGCAGGTGATCCGCCCCTGGGTGTCCGCCGAACAGGTATGATACTCCCCGGCCGAGATGGCGGCCGAGGGCGGGAGCCCCGAAGGCACGCTCGACTGCCCGACCTCGTTGGCACCCCAGCAGTGCACGCCGCCGGTCGTGTCGCGGGCGCAGCTGTGGCCATTGCCCGCCGTGACCGCGACCATGGTGGTGCTCAGCACCTCGGGCGGAATGTTGAGCTGATCGCGAGCATCGTTGCCCCAGCACGAGACCTGGCCGTTCGTATCCACCACGCAGCCGTGCCCGTAGCCCGCCGCCACATCGACGGCGGCGACATCGGGCACTGAAATCAGCGAGCCTTGGTAGTCGGTACCCCAGCACTGGAGGTCGCCCGCCGTGTCGACGGCACACGCCCAAAACGCCGACGAGCTCAGCGAAGTCGCGGTCAGCCCCGCGGGCACGTCGAGGTGGCCGAAGGCGTTGCTCCCCCAGCACGACACCGCGCCGTCGTCCGCGATGGCGCACGTGTTGTAGTCGCTCGTCGATAAGGCGGTCGCGACCAGGCCGGCGGGGGGTGTGCTCTGCCCCACGTGGTCATAACCCCAGCAGGTCACCGCGCCCGCGGCATCGGCCGCGCACGAGTGGAACTCCCCCACCGAGACTTGCTGAATCTGCGTGAGCGGTGGCGGAGTCGCTTCGCCCACATACTCCGTGCCCCAGCACGCCACCGAGCCATCGGACTCCACTCCGCACGAGTGTTGGACTCCCCCTCCCACGGCCCCGACATCCTCGGCCGCCGCGAGCAAGGGAAACAAAGTCGCACTGGTCCACGCTACGCCCGTGACCAGACGGTTCATCATCGTCGTCATCTTCGACCCCCGTTTTGATGTGTCGCTCGCCGATCCATACGGCCAGCGAATCGCCTTCATGGTGCAGGCGATCGAGCTGGAGTCAAACTCCAGTTCACGACTTTCTCCACGGTGGTTGGTTCCGCATGACGAGGTGCAAAGGTGGCAGGATCGAACTGCACCGATTCGTTGGCGTTGCCGATCCTGCATTCGCTCGCCGTGAATGTTCCACCGACGGCCCGAGGTCCCCGGCCCCCCAAGACCGCGGACGCTCGCGGGTACAGAGTCGAAGACGACGTCGAGTAACCGTCGGCACCGGGGCCATGAGCACCCGTTGGCCGGGCCGAGACCCACCGACGGGATCCCGTTGCTATCGTGCCGTCCATGGTGCCGCCCGACTCCGAGCTTCTCGCGGCCTGGCGCTCGGGTGACGAGCGAGCCGGGGCCACGCTCTTCGAGCGGCACTACGCCGGCATCAAGCGGTTCTTCGAGAACAAGGTGCCCGACGCGGCGGAGGAGCTCATTCAGCAGACCTTCCTCGCGTGTCTCGAGGCCCGCGATCGATTTCGGGGCGACAGCAGCGTCCGCACCTACCTCTTCGGCATCGCCCACAACCTGCTGCGCGAGCACTTCAAGGCTCGCCACCGCCACCCGGCGCAGCCGCTCGATACCTCGGCGGTGTCCGCCCACGAGCTGGCGCCCGGCCCCTCGTCGATCGTCGCGGCCAAGGAAGAGCAACGGCTGCTGCTCGAAGCGCTGCGCCGTGTGCCGCTCGACTATCAAATCGCCCTCGAGCTGCACTATTGGGAGCACTACACGGCGGCCCAGATCGCCGAGATCATCCAGCTTCCGGTGGGCACGGTGAAGACCCGCCTGCGCCGCGGTCGGCAGCTCGTCGAGGTCGAGCTGCGACAGCTGGCGACCACACCTCGGCTCCAGCACAGCAGCAGCGACGATTTCGACGCGTGGGCGGCCGAGCTCCGCGTGCAACTCGCCCGCTAGCGCCCTCGCGTGAGCGGCTATACTGCATCCCTGCGACGCGGACTGCCCATTGCAGCGATTGCGGCCGCCCTGGCGGGGTGCGCCCCGCCCGACGATGGCGTCGACCGCCGCTGCCGCTTCGAGCCCGATGGACACGGCACGCCCTCGGGGCTGCTCCGCTTCTCTCGCGACGGCGGGTTGTTCACGCTGGGCTTCTCCCTCACCGTCGAGTCTCCGCTGGCGGGCACGCTGCGCTACACCCTCGACGGCTGCCCGCCCGACGCGGACTCCCCCCGGCTCGATGGACCGCTGGACATCGACGCGACCACCGAGGTTCGGGTCGGGCTCTTCGACAGCGAGCAGGATTCGCCCCCGCGCTCCTCTCGGGTCTACATCGCGGCCGATCCCGAGCTGCGACACGAGTCGGAGCTGCCCATCGTGGTCGTCGAGACCTGGGGACAGCCGGGCATCGAGCAGATCGAGCGCCCGCGTGTGCATCGACCCGCCTACTTGGTGGTCATCGAGCCCGGCGACGATGGCATCGCCCGCCTCGACGACCCGCCGACATTCGCCGGGCGCATCGGCATGCACATCCGCGGCAACAGTACGGCCGAGCAGTACCGCAAGAAGCAGTACAAGCTCGAGCTGTGGGACGAGTTCGACCGCGATCTCGCCCAGCCCATGCTCGGCATGCCGGCCGAAGCCGACTGGGTCCTCCATGCGCCCCACTCCGACAAGACCTTCATGCGCAACCACTTGGTCTACCGGTGGAGCAATCGCATGGGTCGTTGGGCGGCCCGGACTCGGTTCGTGGAGACGCTCATTGATCGCGGTGACACGCTCGACTCGAGCGACTACGTGGGCGTGTACGTATGGATGGACAAGATCGAGGTCGGTCCCAACCGCGTCTCCGTCACCCCGCTCGAGCCCGAAGACGCCGATGAGTCCACGCTGGCGGGCGGCTACCTGCTCGTTCGCGACTGGGACCATCACGAACGAGCGCTGCGCACCGAGACCTATCGCGACGCCATCCTCGTCGACGACCCGCGCCCCGAGGACATCACCCCCGCTCAGCGCAGCTGGATCGCCGACTACCTGAACGCGTTCGAACGCGCATTGTCGGGGCCCGACTTCCAGGACCCCCAGCGGGGCTACGCGCCCTATATCGACATCGACGCCTTCATCGATCATCACCTATTGGTCGAGCTGGCCCGCAACGTGGATGGCTTCGTGCTGTCCACGTACATGCACAAGGAGCGCGAGGGGCCGCTGGTGATGGGTCCCGTGTGGGACTACAACGGCTCGCTGGGCAACGCCGACTACTACGGCGCCTGGGACCCCGAGGGCTGGCACCACGAGCACCCCGACTTCCCCGGAGACAACCCCCAGGGCTACCGCTGGTACGAGCGGCTCTTCGAGGATCCGGCCTTTGTGGCTCGCTACGCCGAGCGCTGGCGAGCGCTTCGAGCCGGGCCGCTCGCCACCGACGCCTTGCTCGCCGACATCGACGAAGCGAGCGCGCTACTGCAACGACCCGCGATGCGCAACTTCGAACGGTGGCCGATTCTCGGACGCTATGTGTGGCCGAACGACGAAGGCCACGAGCAACGCGGCAGCTTCGACGACGAAGTCGACTACCTTCGCCAGTGGCTGCTCGCTCGCGTGGCGTGGATGGATGCCCAACTCGGTTCGGCGGGCTGAGACCCGTCGCACCACGGCGCCACGGGCACCGACGAAGCGTGTTCCGAGCGTTTCCTGCGTCCGGCTGTGTTACGAATTTGGGTGATGAACTGCGATCGGATGTTGGGGTGGGCGTTTGTCTCGGTTGGACTGGTGTTCGCGGGGTGCGGTGACGATGGCTCGGCGACGAGCGACACCGAATCCAGCCAGACCACGGGAGATGGAGGAGATACGGCGGACACGGACGAGTCGGCGGACGAGACCGCAGGCACGACCGGGGTCACCTATAGCGGTGACATCCGGCCCTTGTTCTCGGCCCGCGGCTGTACGATCTGCCACCACGAAAACTCGGCGATCGACATCGACATCGCGGACCCCTTCAGCCCGCCCAACGGCCTGGTGGGCTCCACCAACACCTGGGCCATCGCGCATCCCGAGGGCAACACGCCGATGCTCAACGTCGACCCCGGGAACCCGGACGAGAGCTTCTTGATGGACAAGATCGGCGACCCGGCGGCGCTCGACATGGCCACCGCGGGCAATCACATGCCGCTGCTGATCGAAGCGCTGACCGACGACGAAATCGCCAGCCTCCGGGCGTGGATCGACGCGGGAGCCAACGACGACCAGATGTTCCAAGACGAGATTCGGCCGATCTTCGGCGACGAGACCTCCTTGGGCGCTGCGTCGGGCAAGTGCACGTGGTGCCACCACTCCTTCCCGGGGGGCCAGGCGCCCAACCTCACCGATCCTTTCGATCCGATGACGGGCGCGGTGGGAGTCCCCAGCATCTTCGACCCCGAGCGCATGCGCATCGCCCCCGGCGACGCGGACAACAGCATCTTGGTGCTCAAGGTCGAGCTGACGGAGCCCGGCGCGCTGGGGCAGCCGATGCCGCTGCAGTTCCCGGTGCTGACCGAGGAGGAGATCGCCACCGTCCGCACCTGGATCGAAGAGGGCGCGCAAGACAACTGAGCCTCGGGTACAGTGCTGCCCGGTGACGGACGACCGCGTCGAGGCGTACTACGAGTCGAACACCAAGCGGTTCCTTCGGTTCGGTCAAGGCGGCCAGCAGGGCGCGATTCACCGGGCCGTGTGGGGCCCGGGGGTCCTCGACCGAGCCGAGGCATTTCACTACGTCGACGACCGCCTGCTCGAGGCGATGCCCCACGACGCGACGCGGGTCCTCGACCTGGGCTGCGGCGTCGGAGCCTCGCTGGCCTACATCGCCGAGCGACGAGACGTCCACGGCGTGGGCGTCACGCTCAGCGCCACCCAGGTCGAGCTGGCCACCCAGCGCTTCGCTCGGGCCGGCCTGGGCAATCGCCTGTCGGCCCGACGCGCCGACTTCACCGACCTGCCCGCGGACCTCGAGCCCGTCGACTTTGCGTATGCGATCGAGGCGTTCGTGCACGCGCCCGCGCCCGAGCCCTTCTTCGCGGAGGCCGCTCGGATCCTGCGACCGGGCGGGCGCCTGGCGATCTGCGACGACTTCGCGGCACCACGGGTCGATGAGGGCGAGCTGACCTTCCGCGAGGCGCGGTGGATTCGGGAGTTCCGCACGGGGTGGAACACGGGCTCGCTGATCTCGGTCCGACGCGCCGAGCAGCTCGCGAACGCAGCCGGCTTCGAGCGCGTCTCCGACCAGGACCTCACCGCGGACATCGAGCTACGGCGCCCCCGCGATCGCCTGATCACGATGATGGTCCGCCTCGGTCGACGCATCCCCACCCGCAATGCGTGGTGGCTCAACCTGCTGGGCGGCAACGCGCTGCAGATGGCCTTGGTGCGGCGCCTGATGACCTATCGCGTGCTGGTCTGGACTCGCCGCTGAAGGCTCAGCCTCGGCCCCGACCCCGTCGCACCGCGAAGTCGAGCTGGTGCGCGATGTAGACCAGGGTCCCGTCTTCGACCTGCGCATGGCGGAGCGCCGCCCAACCCCGCACGTCGTCGCGCAGCTGAGGCACGCGCATGAGCTCGGCCTCCACCGTGTCCACGATGTGGTGCACGAAGTAGGCCTCGTCGGCGATGTAGCCGCCTTCGTCGCCGTACACCACCCAGTCCGAGCTCCCCGCGGCGGCCACGGCTCCCCCGGCGGCACGAATCTGCTCGAACAGCTCGCGCCCCGCCGTGGACGACCCCGTGCGCACGTCCATGCTGCGGTGGTACGCCGCCATCAACGCCTCGTCGCGAGGGTCTTTGGGGGTGAAGATCGTGTCGCCGTCGAAGTTGATCGTCGGCCAGAACAATCCGTCGTCGCCCAGTCTCTCGAGCAACGTGGGCAGTACCGCGGGCACGTCGACGAGGTCGAGCACCGCGTGCGCGATGACAAGGTCGAACGGCCCCTCGGTGTCCCGGACCCAGTCCTCCAGGCGCGCGTGCACGGTGGAGACGTCGAACGAGACCTCGTCGACCGCCTCGCCCGCGCGCGGCTGGCCGCGTCGCCAGGGCTCCACGAGCGTATCGGCCTCGGCCAGCAGCTGCGGATCCATGTCGACGAGCAAGTACTCCGCCCGCGCAATCCGGCCGGTCCCGATCAACCGATCGATCATCGTGCCCACCCCACCGCCGAGCTCGGCGATGCGAGCCGGGCGATCGGTGGGCATGGCCGACAGCACGGTGTTCATGACGTCGGCGTTGAGCGCCCGGTCGTCCACCGTCCGCTTGGACCGAAGGTAGCGGTCGAAGGTGTACTGCTGCGGAATGGCCAATGGCTTCAGTTCCCGATGCGAATCCCGTTGGGGCGCAGCTTGGGCGGCAGCGTGCCCGGCTCGCCGCAGCACCGCATCAGCGCCCGCACGACCATCGAGAACATCGCCTCGTGGGCCATCGCCGCGGGGCGGCCGTTGTTGAGCACCATGCCGTCGACGAAGCCATCGTCCCGGAACTCCTCGAGCAGCTGCGGGTCGCGGCTGAACACGTGCACGGGCACGTCGTAGCTCTCGTTGGCATCCGAGACCAAGGGCGGCTGGTGGTCGCCCATGATGATGACGAGCTTGTCGCCCTCGACGCTCTCGAGATGGCTGGTGAGCACCTCGAGGTCGTAGTCGATGGTGGCCACGAACGAGTCGAGCTGCAGGCCGCTCACCTCGCCCATGTACGCGTAGCGCGGGGCCTTGAAGCGTCGAAAGTGGCGCACGCGGTCTCCGACCTCCTTGAGGCTCGCCGCGTCGACCGTCAGCTCGGGCCCCGGCCCTTCCTCGTCGGCACTCGGCTCGCCCAGGACCCGCCAGTCATCGACCACCGAGGGCACGATGCTCCACGGCGCATGCGAGGAGACCATGTGGAAGTTGGTGAAGATCGGGCCGTCGGCGCGCGAGAAGACGTTGTCGTGGGCGAAGCCGAGGCTGTACTGATCGGGGATGATCCCCCAGCCGATCGAAGGGCCCTCGTACTCGAGGTCGAGCGCGAACACGGTGGTGTCGTAGGCGTAGCGGTTCTCGAGCACCGCCCCCGGCCGCGCCCGATCCTTGGGCGCGAGCAGGATCGTCTGGTAGCCGTTGGCGTCGAGGAAACGGACGAGGTTCGGCGTGTTGGCCACGTCGTCGACCAAGTGCCGGAACACCGACTCGTAGCGCACCTTGATCCCCGTGAGCAGGGTCGCCTCGGCCATCCACGACCCGCCGCCGCTGACCGGCGCCTCGCTGAAGCCGCTGACGACGTGCCACCCCGCCTCGTCGAGCCGCTCGCCGTAGTGGGTCAGGCGGTCGTGCCAATCCGCCGCGATTTCGGGGTGAGAAAACAGGATGCGCCCGTAGCTCTCGACGAGGAACAGCTGCACGTCGGGCTTGCGCTCGAGTCGGAACTGCTCGCGGTATCGAGCATACGGCGATCCCTCGATGCCTCGCTGGATCCGCGCGTAGATCTCCATCGACTTGCCGAGATTGCGGCTCATCGCTGGCGTCGTCCACACCACCCCCGCGGTGTAGCGCCCGCCGGAAGTCGGCATGCGACCAATGGCGGCAGAGCTTCCCACCATCACGACCAGCAACCCCAGGGTGATGCCTCCCGTGCGCAGCGGCGGCCCGGACGCGAGCGTGTTCACCAGCCATCGAAACAGGCGCAACCCCAGCCACCCCAACAACCCGAGCAGCGCCAGCACGACGATGAGAACCACCGCCCGGAACACGCTCCACAGGTCCATGATCAGCACGCCGACGTGCTTGGCCAGAAACAGCTGATCGTAGAGCAGTGGCTCCTGCCGCACGATGGTCAGCCCAATCACGCAGATCCACATGTACAGCCACAGCACGAAGCCGACCGTGAGCGCGGCGCGACGGACCCATGCGGCGTAGCGAAACTTCGCCGTGATCGCGCACAGCGCCACGATGACGAGCGCATCCCCACACGGACGCAGCAGAAGCAGCGGCTGCCGCGGCAGCTCTCGGATCACGGCGGGCAACACGAACAGGGCGTTGAGCACGACCAGGCTCACCCACGGCGCCGCCGACCGCAGCCAGGGCGGGATCCTCGATCCGAGGCTCGACGAGGATGAAGCAGGTTGATCCATTGGGACCGGAAGCCTGCCACAGCTTGCCGAACGCCATCGAGTCTCAGCATCATCGTCCTTCGTCCCGATTTCACGTACAGTTCGGTCTCCGTCCCCGCCCGTGAGCAGCGCCCTTCAATCCACGCCCCACGAACTCCACGGCCCCGATCTCGCGGGGGCGTGGCAGCTGGTTTCGTCGTTGCGCGCGCGCATCTCCACGCACGGGCCGATCATGCACGCGACCGGCTTGTGCCTCGACCGCGCGGGTGAGCTGCAAGAGGTGGCCTGCGCCGACGGCTGGATCGTCGCCGATCCGGGGCTCGAGTCCGGCTGGGCCTACTCGGCCACGATCGCGAGCTCGGACGCCCGGGTGGGGCAGCTGCTCGACCTGTACATGCCGCTGTGCGTCGGCGCGGCGTCGCGGCGGCTCGTGGTCGCCCACCTCGCGCAGTCCCTCGACGGTCGCATCGCCACCAACAACGGCGTCTCGCAGTTCATCAGCGGGCACGAAGACCTCGAGCACACGCACCGTCTGCGCGCCCTGGTCGACGCGGTGGTCGTGGGCGCCTCGACGGTCGAGCACGACGACCCGCGCCTCACCACCCGCCTGTGCCCGGGGGCCAACCCGGTGCGCGTCGTCATCGACCCGCGCGGGCGCACCAGCGTCGACCGACGCCTCGTCGACGACACCGAGGCCCGCACGCTCATCATCCGCGGCGCCGGCCTCCCGCATAGCCACGACCTCACGGGCGCCCCCGTCGAGATCGTCGAGCTCGAGACCGACGATCAGGGCTGGCTGCCGATCCCCTCCATCATCGAGGCCCTCCACGCCCGTGGCATCGAGCGCATGATGATCGAGGGCGGCGGCCTCACCGTCTCCCGCTTCTTGGTGGCCGGGCTCGTCGATCGCCTGCACCTGTCGGTCTCGCCCGTCATCATCGGCTCCGGCCGGCCCGCGTTCACCTTCCCCGAGGTCTTCGATCTCGAGTCGGTCACGCACCTGCAGCCGCGTCAGTTCCAGCTCGGCCGCGACGTCTTGTTCGACTGTCCGCTGACGTCGAAGTCGAGCCCATGATCTCGCTGGTGGTCCCGGCCTTGTCCGGGCCCAACACCGGGGGCACTCGCTTCAACCGACGCCTGGTCGCGGCGCTCCGCGACGGGGGACAGCCCGTGCAGGTCCGGGACTTCGATACGGCCCTGGACGCGATCGGGCACCCGATGGCCCTGCCGTGGATCGACAGCCTGTGGCTCCCGCGGCTCGGCGAGTGGCTGGCCGCGGCCCAGCGCGTGGGCGTGCCCGCTCGATTCGGCCTGCTCACGCACTATCTGCCCGCGCTGGTAGAGCACGGCG
The DNA here is from genome assembly GCA_039028615.1 of Myxococcota bacterium. GTDB lineage: Bacteria > Myxococcota_A > Polyangia > Nannocystales > Nannocystaceae > Paraliomyxa. The sequence goes on from JBCCHT010000002.1 coordinate 434,793, forward strand.
AGCGACCGCCAGCAGCCGGCCTGTCCGAGGGCGAGGCGCTGGCGCTGCGTCATGCCGAGGCCTTCCTCGTGCCCAGCGAGTACCTGGCCTCGGAGCTTCGGGCGCTGGGGGTCGACCCGTCGCGGATCTCGGTGCTCGAACCCGGGCTCGACCTTCCCGTCGAGCCCACGCCGGGCGATCCGACGTCGACGACCCGAGCGGTGATGCTCGCCAACGTCGTCGAGGGCAAGGGCGTTGCTCCCCTGCTCGATGCCCTGGCGAAACGCCTGCACGACGACGATGCGCTCGAGCTCCGCCTCATCGGTAGCCTGGAGATGGAGCCCGGCTACGCCCAGCGCTGTGCCGTAAACGTGCGCGAGCACCCCGCGCTGAGCCCCCGCGTCCACCTGACCGGCCCCGCCTCGCATGAGAACTGCATTCACGCGCTGCTCGAGGCCGACGTGCTCCTGTCGGCCTCGCGCATGGAGTCCTACGGCATGGCGCTCGCCGAGGCCCGCGGCTGCGGGCGGCCCGTCATCGCGCGCAAGGGCGGCAACGCGAGCGCCCACGTTCGTACGGAGTGGGGCGGACGACTCGTCGACGACGAGACCGCCGTGGCCGACGCGCTCGTCGAGTTTGCTCGCGACACCGAAGCTCGCCGCGAACGCAGTCGGCTCGCCTGGACCCATCGCCTGCAGCGGACGTGGTCGGCCTGCGCCAACGATCTACTCGCGGCGCTCGCCGACCGGTCCGCGCCACGACCACCACAGTGAGTGGGCAAACGACCCGATGATGAGCAGCGACGCCAGCTGCACCGCGCCCGCCGTCAGCCAGCACGGCCACACCATCACCCCGATGAACGTGCAGACCAGGATGCCGAAGGCGTTGCGGGCCAGGGCGTTGCGAGGCACTTCGCCGTGCAGCTGCAGCCCCGAGACCACCAGGACGTAGCCGTAGCGCAGGCCGCCCACGATCAAGACCCAGCCCGGCGCCAAGTCGGCCTGCACCAGCGCTCCCGTCACCACCGCGACCATGAACGCATCCGCCTCTTGGTCGAAGGCCGCGCCGAACTTCGTGGCCGTCCCCGTGCGCCGCGCCCACCAGCCGTCGAGGGCATCGAGGCCGAAGATCACCAGCACCAGCCATCCCCCCCAGGGGATGAGCGGTCCGGGCGATAACCAGGCGACCCACACGACCAAGGCGATCCGCAGCGCGGTCACCGAGTTGGCGAAGCCGAAGCGCCGCGGCGCCCGCCAGGCGGCTCGGTTCGCGGCGAGCCAGCGCACGAACGCCAACAACCCCAGCAAGACGAGCCCCTCCAGGCGACGGGTGAACGCGACCAACACCACACCGCCGAGCATGGCCTCGGCGAGGGCCAGCGTAGCTCGCTGCTCAGGGGGAAGGCGTCGGGGCATGGTCGGGGCGTCGTCGTTGGAGCAGCAGCGGCACGGCCCCGGGCAGGGCGCCGAGCAGGCTCACGACTCCGAAGATAGCCGCACTCGCAGCCCCCTGCGCAACCGGGATGTCGGCGAGCTGGAACAAGGCCATCGCGCTGAGTTCACGCACCCCCCAGCCCCCCACCGTCAGCGGGAGCATGGTCGCGGCGAGAATGAAGGGCACGATCAGCAGCGCCTGCCCCACCGTCATCGAGGAGCCGATGGCGACGGCGCCGCAGTAGAACATCGCCACCAGTAGGCCGAGACCCGCGAGCGAGCTGAGCCCTTGCACGAGCGGGGCGATGCCGCTGAACACCGCAACCCGCAGCTCCTCGCGCACCCGCGACAGTGCCTGTCCGGCCCGAGTCTGAGCAAAGCCCGGTCGCCGAGCGAAGAGCACCACGCCGATCACCGCGAGCGCCACCACCCCCATCGTGCCGAGGATGGCGGCGAGATGGTCGTGCAGCCCCCACACGAGGGCGGCGACGAGCAGGACCGCCCACAGCACCGCTTGGCCCACGATGCGTTCGATCACCACCGAGCGCGCCACCAACCCCAGCGGACGCGCCTCCCCGTCCGTCTGGCGAGCGACCCGAGCCACATCGCCGAGCACGCCGCCGGGCAGCACGAAGTTGAGCAACACCGCCACGTAGTACTCGCGGCACGCGACCCCGAACGGAAGCTCCAGCCCCATGCGGGTCGCGGTGAAGCTCCAGCGCCAGGCCATGGTCGCGAGCTGAGCGACCGACAACAGCAGCGCCAGCCCGAGCCAGCGCGGATCGGCCTGCCCTACCTGGTCGACGATTTCCTGCAGGTCGAGCCACAGCAGCGTCGACGCCAACAGCCCCAGACCTATCGCCCATCGCAACCCGGCCGTGGCCAGCGGGTGGGCGCGGGCCCACTCGCGAAGCCGGGTCAGGGGCGAAGAGCTCACAAGGGGCCTTCGAAGGCCGCCCAGGCCGCGTGGGACTCACGAAGCACGATCTTGAGCGACTTCAGTCCCTCCGAGCCGGGCCCGAGCTCGCCGGCCTCGATCTTCGCCTTCATCTTGTCGAACACCACCTTGGCCATGAACTCGGTGGTGGTGTTCTTGCCCTTCAGCTCGTCGATGTCGTCGAGGTTCCGATAGGAGTACTCGCCCATGATCGCCTCGAGGGCGGTCGTGGCTCGGCCGATGTCGACCACGAGCCCGTTGGCGTCGAGCGCTTCTCCGTGGAATTCCGCATCGACCACATAGGTCGCGCCGTGAAGCTTCTGCGCAGGTCCGAAGACCTCCCCCTTGAAGCTGTGAGCGATCATCATGTGGGCGCGAACGCAGACGGTGAACATGGCTCAACCGTACACAACCCGGTGACACAGGACGAACGCGTCGGATTTGGTGACCTGGGCCATGGTCTGCGGCAGATCCTCGAAGCGGCTGTCGCCGTCGAGCAACGCGTCGAGAGCATCGTCGGCGAGAAGGCGCAGCGCCAGCTCGAGGCGGCGGCGGTAGGTCCACCGAGCGCGCCGCGGCAGCGGGATCGCACCGACCTGGGAGGAGATGATGCGAAGCCGTCGGGAGTGGAAGGCCCCGCCCAGCGACAGCGTGGCGGGTCGGTCGCCGAACCAGCTCATCTCCACCACGGTGGCCTCGGCGCCCGCCAGCTCCAGCGCACGCGACAGGGCGGCCGGCGATCCGCTGGTGTCGATCACCCGATCGAGCTCACCGCTCGCCTCCTCGGGCGATCGAAAGGGCACCCCCAGCGCGTCCGCGACCGCACGCTTGCGCTCGTCGAGATCGATGAGCTGGACCTCGCAGCCCGCGACCCGGGCGGCGAGATAGGCGACGAGGCAGCCCACCACCCCCGCACCGATCACCCCGACTCGATCGCCGATGCCGAGCTGTGCATCCCACAGGCCGTTGATCGCGGTCTCCATGTTCGCCGCCAGCACCGCTCGCGACGCCGGCAGCCCGGCGGGCAACGGCACGACCGAGTCCGCCGCGACCGTGTACCGGGTCTGATGCGGATACAGGCAAAAGACCTCCCGCCCGCGCAGCGATGCCTCGCCGTCCTCGACGACCCCGACATTGCAGTAGCCGTACTTGACCGGCCAGGGGAACTCGCCCTGCTGGTGCGGTCCCTTCATGCGGGCATGCTCGCTGGGCGGCACCCGACCGTGGAAGACCAACGACTCGGTCCCGCGGCTGATGGCGCTGTAGAGCGTCCGCACCAGCACCTGCCCTGGTCCGGGCGCGTCGATGGACTCGGCTCGAAGCTCGGACTTCGCCGGGCCCGTCACCCAGAATGCTCGTGCGTCATGGCTCCCGGTCACCGCACGCAGCAGGGTCCACGATGGCGAGGGGTTGTGCAATGCTACGCGTCGCATTCGCCGCCCCATGAGCTCGACGCGCCCGCCCTGGCGACTCGCCACACCTTCGTTCGCCGCGGTGGGACTGCTGGCGACCATCGTCGTGTTCCTGTTCGTCCGTGAGCTGGGTACGCCTGTCTACGACGACGCGTATTTCTTCAAGCGCTTCGCCCTCAACGCCATCGAGCACCAGACCCTCGCCTGGAACCTCGCGGATGGCCCCGTGCACGGGTGCACCAGCCAGGCCTTCGTGGTGGTGGCGATCATCGCCGCGCTGTTCAGCCACACGCACTACGTGGTGGTCATCAAGGGCATCGGCGCCGCGAGCCTGATGCTCGCGGGCGGCCTGCTCGCGCGCTGGGGCGCTCGCCATGCACCCGAGGGCTCGCCCGCCCCCATGCTCGTGCTGCTCGGGCTGGGCTCTCCCCTCGCGCTCAGCACCGTGCTGTCCGGGATGGAAACGGCCATGACCATGGCGGTGCTCGCCGGGGTGCTGGTGGTCATGCTCCGGCCCGGGACCGAGCCCGACGACGGGCCGAGCCCGCTCGTCGCTGCCCTGCTCACGGCGCTGGTCTACCTGTGTCGCCCTGATGTCGCGGTGGTCCCCGCCGTCGTCTACGCGGGTCATGCCTGGCGCGCGACCGGTCGCCTGCCGTGGCGCTACGCCCTGATGCTCGCCGCGTCGATCGGCGTGGTCTGGGCCGCGCTGTGGGCCTACTACGGCACGCCCCTGCCCTTGTCGTTCTACATGAAGACGGCCGGGGTGCAGTCCTACGGCGAGTTCATGATGAACGCCGCCGCCGAGCAAAAGCAGCTCCACGTCGGCCTGACCCTGCTGTTCGCGGCGCCGCTTTTGTGGATCGCGGGCCATCGCCGCGACCCGATCAACGTCGCCCTGCTCGCCGCGGTGGCCTCGCTGTGGGCCTACCACGCCGGCTTCACCACCGAGATCATGGGCTATCGCGGGCGCTTTTACGCCCCGGGCTTCATCCCCCTGACGATGGCCGCCATGCGTGGACACGCGGCGTTCGTGGAGCGAGGCCGCCGTGGACTCGCGGTCGGCCTGCTGCTGGTGCTCACGGTGGTCATGGTGATCGGCTACCGGCAGCACTGGGTCCCGTCGTCGCAAGACGACCCGCTCAGCCAGGTGCTGTGGCCGAGCTACGCGGGCCTCGGGCTCGGGGCAGCGTGGGTGATGCTGGCCTCGCCGCGGATCGGGGCCCACATCCAGGGGCTGGGCCTGGGCGCCATCACCATCGCCGCCGTGCTCGGCTGGAAGCCCCCGGCCCTGTCGCCGTTGCGGGCCGACCACCAGCTGCTCCGACGACACGACCGTCAGGTCACCACCACCCGCGGCATCTTCGACGTCGCACGCTGCCTGGAGACGCCCACCGTCTACCACTCGGAGATGGGCGTGACCGGGTTGGTCCTGTTTCGCTCTCGCGTGGTCGACCTCGTGGGCCTGCTGAGCGACAACCGACTACGCGGGGAGAGCTTCGAGCAGCAGTGCCAGCGCGACCAGCCGGAGGCCATCTTCCTGCCTCATCGCGGCTATCGTGATCTGAACGCCGAGATCCAGCGGTCGTCCTGCATCGGCGACTACCAGCGCGTGGTCGACCGCTCGTCCTCGCCGCTGCACATTCGCCGCGATCTGGTCGCTGGATTCATGGCCTGCGCCCGTGACGTACAGCGCTTCCGCGCCCGCCCGAAGCGATGAGCCCCCGACCGCGACCGGCCGGGGGCTCGAGAGTCGATCTACGACGGACCTAGACCGGCCAGATGCAGATGAAGCCGCCGAAGCAAGTCATCCCATTGGGACAGGTCTCCCCGAGCTGACAGCTGAGCAGGCAGTCGTTGATCCCTTCGGTGGTGACGTCCTGGCAGACCACCGTAGCCGTGCCCGTGGGCGGAGACGGCGGGCACCCGGCCGCGTTGACGCAGCCCTGGTCCGCACAGATCCCCACCGTCGGCGTGGCCACGTTGTCGACGATGCAGATCTCGGTACCGAGGCAGACCGACGGCGCCGCGAAGTCGGCACAGTTGCCGTAGCCCGCGGGCGGGTCACACGAGCCGAGGTCGATGCCCGAGCAATCCGCCGCGCAGGACAAGGGCCCACCGGTCAGGCCCGCGTCGCCGCAGGCCTGGCCGCCGACATCGAACCCGTCGCAGGCCTCGGCGCCATCGATGACCCCGTTACCGCACTGGTTGCAGCCGCTGGTGTCGTAGCCGCTGCAGTCGCCCGCGCACCCGAGCGCACCGCCGCCGAACCCGAGCGACGCACAGGTCTCGCCCTCGAGGTCCACCCCGTCGCAGGTCTCGCCGGCCTGGTCGACGATGTCGTTGCCGCACGCACCACACTGCGCATTGCAGCTGTTGACCGCATCGTTCGCGCACGAGGCATCCCACGCCGTGCTGCAGCAGGTCGGGTCGAGCGCGCAGACACACGCCTCGATGTCTGGCACCTCGCAGCCCGTGCCGCCGTTGTCGAAGCAACAGTCGCCGCCCGGGTCGAGGGTGCAGTTGCCGGTGTTGAGCGTGCAGTTGGGCGCACACGACAGCAGGCCCCCGGTGAAGCCCTGAGTCTGGCAGGACTGCCCGCCGAGGTCGGCCCCGTCGCACTGCTCTCCGCCGCCGATGACCCCATCGCCGCACAGGAAGCACCCCGAGGTGTCGAACGCATTGCAGCCGGGCTCGCACCCCAGCACGCCGCCGTTGAAGCCCTGCGTGATGCAGTTTTCTCCGTCGAGGTCCGTGCCGTCGCAGGTCTCGACCCCCTCGGTGATGTCGTTGCCACACGAGAAGGTGATGCAGCCCGAAGTATCGAACCCACACGACGCATCACAGGCCAGCGTGCCCGCATCGAAGCCCTGGGTCTGGCAGGTCTCGCCGTCGAGGTTGGCGTTGTCGCACTGCTCCGGGCCCTCGACGACGCTGTTGCCGCACGAGAACGTGTCGCATCCCGCCGTGTCGAAGGTGCAGTTGCCCAGGCACCCCAGCGTGCCCGCATCGAAGCCCTGCGAGATGCAGTCTTCGCCATCGAGGTTGGCGTTGTCGCACTGCTCCGGGCCTTCGATGACGTCGTTGCCGCAGACCCAGGTCACGCACGCGCTGGTGTCGAACGAGCAGTCGCCCGCGCACGCCAGCGTCCCCTCGTCGAAGCCCTGCGACACGCAGTCTTCCCCCGCCAGGTCTGCCCCTTCGCAGTCCTCGGGGCCCTCGATGATCGCGTTGCCGCAGGCCCAGGTCACGCAGCCCGAGGTGTCGAGCGTACAGTCGCCCGCGCACGCCAGCGTCCCCTCGTCGAAGCCTTGCGACACGCAGTCTTGCCCCGCCAGGTCGGCGTTGTCGCAGACCTCCGCGCCCTCGATGACATCGTTGCCGCAGGCCCAGGTCACGCACGCGCTGGTGTCGAACGAGCACCGCCCGTCGCAGGCCAGCGTGCCCTCGTCGAAGCCTTCGGAGATGCAGTCGGCCCCGCCCAGCTCGGCACCGTCGCACTGCTCGCGCCCCTCGATGACATCGTTGCCGCACGAGAAGTCGACGCACGCCGACTCGTCGAAGGTGCAGTCGGCCGCACACGCCAGCGTGCCCTCGTCGAAGCCCTGGCTGACGCAGTCGGCTCCGCCCAGGTCGGTGCCGTCACAATCCTCGGTGCCTTCGACCGCATCGTTGCCACACTCCGCGTCCGGGCCCGTCGAGTCGACGCCTCCGCTGGTATCGACCCCTCCCGAGCCCGAGCCCATCGAGCCGCCGCCCACCCCGTCCGAGCCCGACCCGGAGCCGGAAGTCGTGCCTCCGCCTCCCGTGTCCGACACGCCGGAATCCCCCGCCGTGGTGGGCACGCCGAAAGTGGTGACGGCACCGGGCACCGCATCGTCGCCGCACCCAGGAACGACGAGCAACGCCCCCAGCGTCGCAATGGCCAAATAAGAAAATCGAGCAGACCGCATCCACCCCAGATTACGCCAACGACGGGGCGGCAGGTCGACAAATCGCCAACGTTGGGCTCACCGTCGAAGGTGTTGTGGTGCCGTGTGTGCCTCGACTAACGATCGGTCTTCGGCCACCACTCCAGGGTCCAAGTCCCCGCGCGTTGGTCTTTGGCCGGGTCCCAAATTGCCTCACCTTCGCAGTCGAACACCGCGAAGATGGCAAAGAACGCTCCCTTCCAGACCGTGGGATAGCCCTGCGCCTCCCAAACCTCGCGAGCGATGTCCTCAAAAGAAACGATGGCCCGGTCCGCCCCGGCGACCTCGGCGGTCGCGGTCAGGTGATCGCGATAGATGTGCCCCCACGCCCGCGGAACCATCTTCACCAAGCTCCCCGGGTTCGCGCCCAAAAGTCGTGCACTGCCCCGAATGATGCTGCGGAACAACGGACCGTTGAGGGTCCCGTGCACCGCGTCGCAAACGAGTTCCACCGCCCCGCTCTCCCCGAGCACGGGGACCCAGGAGTCGACGATGAGCCGCTCGTGTTCAACATCGATCCACGCCGTCGGTGGCGCCGACGCGACCAGCTCGATCGTCTCGGCGGGCACGCGTTCCAGCAGCTTCGCGTACGCCCGAGCGTTGCGCCGCTCGAGCAGCTGCAACGCATCTCGAAGCCCACGCGCACGCACGGCTGGGGCCCGCTTGCTCACCACTCGAGCCTGCCGTGCCCCGTCCTCGCGTCGCAAACCGTCGAGTGTCCCGTTCCGAAAAATCGTGCCGGATCCGCCGGCCCGACCGAGGTCGCGAGTGAAAATCAGGGTCATCACGACGGCGTTCCAATACTGCGTTCAGGGTTACCCTGATGGCCCGAAGAGCGGTCTCGCGCCTGCCTTCGCCTGTCGATCTGCAACGGATGACCATGGTCGTTTGGGCCCGCTGCGGCACTATCCAACCGTGGCGATCGTGCTCCGACTCCGTGACCGTCGAAGGCACCACGCTGACGGTCGAGACCTCCGCGACGATCACTGAACTCGGGAAGCGGGCCTGCACCGACGATTGCAGGGCGGTCCTGACCGATTGCGAAGTGCCCAAACTCGCCCCGGGCACCTACACGCTGCAGTACGGCGACCCGAGTTCCTCGTTCACCGTCCCCGACGACACCGAGGTCTGCGTCGGCAGATGGTATCTTGCCTCGATCCCACTAGAACGATTCGATCGATGAGACTGACGCTTAGATTTGCCATGCCTCGCACCACGCTGGCCCTCGCGCTCATCGGCATGTTCGGCTGCAGCGACACGCAGAAGAACGAGCACGTCGACCGGGGCCAGGCGTGCGTCAACAACAACGAAGACGGCAGCCACTCCGTCGACGTCGACTTCGGCATCTGCCTGAGTTCTTCGTGTGACTCGCTCGATGAGGCCAGCTGCACCGCGGTGGTCGATGGCGACACGATCACCATCCGCGCCTCCGCCATCGTCACCAGCCCGCGAGGCTTTGCCGATTGCACCGCCGACTGCCGTGGCGTGAGCACCGATTGCGAGGTCCCCGAGCTCACCCTCGACTCGTACACCGTGTGGTACGGCGGCAACAGCCAGCCACTCGACGTGACCAACGATCTTTCGGTTTGCGTGACGGGGCGCTGACCGGGGCCGCTCCCGGCTGCGCCCTGGGGTGACACCCTGGGCCCAGCGCGGTGTTGGAGGGGCCGTGACCGCCACCAAGACCGTCCTCGCCTCGCTCGCTCTTTTCACCTTGGGCTCGCTCGCCTGCGCTCCGGGGCCCGTCGAGCCCTGGGATACAAACCTGCGGGACGGCATCGCGGTAGGCGGCTACGACGTCGTGGCCTACTTCGACGGTGAGGCCGTGCCCGGCGACGATGCCATTTCCACCGAGTGGGACGGCGTGACCTGGCTGTTCGCCGACGAGCAGTCCCGCGCCGTCTTCGAGGAGGACCCCGAAGCCTACGCCCCGCGCTACGGCGGCTGGTGTGCGTGGTCGATGCGATGGAACCAGATCGTGGATTCCAAGCCCGGGCACTTCAGCATCGACGACGGCGAACTGTACCTGTTCAACAACGAAGACGCGCGGCGCAAGTGGGCCCGCGATCCGGCCCGGTACCGTCGCATCGCCGATCGCAACTGGGCCGAGATCGAGCTGCTGCCCTGATCTCGGCCCACCCTAGCTCAACGCCCCGCTCAGGGTTCGTAACGGTAGTACTCCAGGCCGATGTCCTGGAAGTCGGCTTCGTTGCGATCGCCGATGCGGTCGATGGCAAACTCGCCCTTGGGTGTGAGCTCGAGGTCGACCTTGCCCGTGTCGTGGAGCTGCTCGTACTGCGCCTGGGTGAGGTCGACCACCGGCTCCAGGGTGGCGTCGAAGCCGATGCGGGAGGCCGCTTCACGCCAGCCCCGCTGCACGGTGGCAGGGATGGCCTCGGACGCGTCGCCGCTGCCGTAGCCGACGAGCAGCACCTGCTTGCCCTCGAGCTCGAGGTCGTCCTTGGTCGCCGCCTCGGCGAAGCCCCCCGCGATCCAGGCGGGCAACGAGGCGCTGTACAGGTTACCGAGCTTCATCATCGATGCGGCCCCGAGCGTCATCTTCTGCTCGACGACCTCCTTGAACTTCTCGGTGCTTCGGAAGTGCCGCACCGCCTTCATCGCGTTGCCGTAGACGTCCTCGCCGGCCCGCCCTTGCAGCACTTGTTCGAAGAGGTCGGGGCGGCTCGCCATCTCGGCCTTGACCTGGTCGAGCTCGACGCCTGCCCCCTTGCACAGCTCGCCCAGCTCACCGAGGTGCGCCTCGCTATGCGAAAGACCCCATGCGTACAGGGCCGCCATGGCGTTGACGGGCATGCGGCGATAGGGACGGTGCATGAAGACCGCATCGACGCCGTGGTAGAAGTTCCGCGGCGTCACCCTCAGGCGGCCGAGCATGTCCTCGAGCGCACGTACGGTGGCATCGACGTAGCAGACGGTGGAGTACTTGCCCGAGAACACGGGGAAGTCGTGCACCTTGCCCGTTTGCTCGGTGTAGCCCTCCATGAAGTGGCGTCGCGTGGGCTTGCGGAAGTCGGGGCCACGATAGTCCGACGCACTGCCGCCGCGCCGCAGGTCGAGCGAGAGCATGGTGGGCTGCTCGGACAGCAGCATGGCCACCGCTCCCGCGCCCTGAGTCGGCTCGCCACTGCTGCCCCGCTCGTACTCGGCGATGTCGCCACACACCACGATGGCCAGGCGCCCCTCGCCGTCGTGCGACAGGTAGCGAAGACCAGCCTTGAGCGCATAGACCCCGCCGAGGCACGCGTGCTTGAACTCGGGCACCTCGCAGTTGCGAGCCAGCTCGGGGTGCCCCAGCTGACGCAGCGCCCGGTTGACCATGCCCTTGACGATCACCGCGCCCGCAGAGTTGTCGGTGCTGGATTCCGTGCCGAAGCCCAAGAAACCGACTCGCGCCGGATCGACGTCATAGTCGATCAGCAGCCGCAAGACCGCGTTGGCAGCCATGGTGTAGATGGACTCGTAGGGCGCCTTCATACGGAAGCTCTCGCCTACGACGGATCGAACCTTTCCCCAGGTCCCTCCCGTCCACTGACACCAGTCCTCCAGCTGCACTCGCAGCCTCGGGACGTACACCTTCATTCCACTGATTCCGTATTCGTTTCTCATCGTATTCCCCCGGTTTGCCGTGCACGTCGCAACCCCCGCGACGCGTCACGATTTTCCCCACATTCGTTTTGAGGGGCACTCGGCCCGAAGTCAATCGATGATGTCGGGCCAATCGAAGAGGCGGTGCTCGATGCGAAGATCGAGCCTGAACTGCGGTTCGACCCCGGGGACGCCCGGCAAGGACGTGGTCGTACTCGGTCGTTGTCGAGCGCGGTCCCGAGCCCGCGACTGTCGCGGTCCGACCTGCCATGTTCGCAACCGGGGTATCCCCTACTCGCCACGGCAACGAAGGTTCGAAGCGGTCTCGATCGATCCGAGGATGCAGACCTCGCGACGGGCGGCATGTCGCCGACATTCTCTCCAACCAGCGACTCGGATCACACATTTTATTTCGCCGTGAAATGCAACCGTGCACCCCGGTACGCACGAAAATCGCCGGCCCCGGAGTAGGTCTTCGACGGTCGTGGAACCGATCGCCGTTCGGAGGCCGACGACTCGTTTTTGCGGTGCGAGATCCGTGCGCCTCGATGCGCACGTGCAGGTTCATGCGTTGCGACCTCGGTCACGGTCGACGTCAATCCCACCTGGTCGCCGTCACTCCACGTCTCAGGGTGGACGACATGCCCTTGTCACCGTCCCTCTGCGTATCGACCTTGCTGGCTATCGCACCTGCGGGCACCCCCGCCCCCGCTCCCACGGACACCATCACCACCACCGACACCGAGACGGCCGCCGCCCAGCCCGAGCCACGCCGACCGTTTTGGGACGACAGTGGTCCCTACCTCTCGCTGGGCCTCGCCCCCTTCGCGAGCATGAACAACCAGGCCTTTCACCCCGGTGTCCGCTACGACATCGAGTCGGGCGTGGCCCTGAGTCGACGTCGCGCCATGCTGTGGGTCGGCGCGGACTTTCATCTCATGCAGTTCCACGGCAAGCCGCGCCCCGGCTGGGGTGTCGATGTGGTGGCCACACTCAGCGGCCGCCACGTCTACGGCCGCGTCGGTGCAGGCACGGCCATGGGCATCCCCGGCGGCGCCGACGTGCGAGACGTGCGTCCGATGGTCGGCGGACAGCTCGGGGCAGGCCTGGTCGGGCGCTTCGACGGCATCGAGGGGCGGCTCGGCCTCGACCTCGACACGCGCATCGACACGACGGGGCGAGTCTCCAACACCCTGATGCTCGCGCTGCGTATCAACTTCGGCCCCTAGAAGGTGATAGCGTCTCGGGTCCTGCCCCGACGGGCACGAGCCCCATGGACCCCGAGCGCTACTACACCGACCTGGCCATGGCCTTCGTCCGCGGGCATCGCCCTGCGCTCGCGGACGCCGAGGCCGACCCGTCGACGGTCCTCGAGCGAGCGCGGGCCGAAGGACTCTCGCTCCACAAGTTCAAGCGCAACGCCACGCTGCCCCGCGTGGCCAAGGTCTTGGGCATCCTGCGCGGGCTAGGGCCCGAGGACCTGCTCGACATCGGCAGCGGGCGCGGGACCTTCCTGTGGCCGTTGCTCGACGCGTTCCCGCACCTGCCCGTGACCGCCCTGGATGCCGATCCGCTCCGGGCTCGCGACCTGCACGCGGTCCGCGACGGCGGCATCACCCGGTTGCGGGCCATGCAGGGAGACGTCACCGCGCTCGATCTGCCCGATCGCTCGGTGGCCGTGGTGACCGCGCTCGAGGTGCTGGAGCACCTGGAAGCCCCCGCCACGGCGGCGGCGGAGCTGTTGCGGGTCGCTCGACGCTTCATCGTGGTCTCCGTCCCCTCCAAGCCCGACGACAACCCGCAGCACATCCAGCTGTTTTCGCCCGACTCCCTGCGCGACATGTTCATGCACGCGGGCGCCCGGCGAGTGCAGATCGATCACGTCCCGGGCCACATGGTCGCGGTCGTCCGCCTCGAGGAAAACCGATGAGCCCCCTGCCTCTGCGCAAGTACCCACGAACCCGTCACCTCCGCGGCTCGCGGCTCCAACCCGGCGACGAGGATCTCAGCGCGGCCCCCTACTCCGAGATCGAGGGTCGTCACCTCGTGGTCGAAGAGAAGCTCGACGGCGCCAACGCGGGCGTGTGCTTCGACGAGGATGGGACCTTGCGTCTACAGAGCCGCGGCCACTACCTGACCGGGGGCTATCGCGAGCGCCACTTCGACTTGCTCAAGACCTGGGCCAGCTGCCACCGCGACGCGCTGTGGCGTGCGCTCGGCTCTCGCTACGTGATGTACGGCGAGTGGCTCTACGCCAAGCACACCATCTTCTACGACCGGCTGCCCTATTACTTCATGGAGTTCGACGTGCTCGACCGGCAGCGCGAGGTGTTCTTGTCGACGCCACGGCGACGCGAGCTGCTGGCCGGGGCCCCGGTGGCGCCCGTGCCCGTCGTTCACGAAGGCACCACGCCCTCCATCGAAGCCCTGGCCGAGCGGGTGAAGCCCTCGCGGTACAAGAGCGACCGCTGGCCGCAGCGCCTGCTCGAGGTGGCCGCGGGCGAGAAGCTCGACCCCAGCACCGTCGAACGCGAGACCGACCCGTCGCACCTCGCCGAGGGCCTGTACATCAAGGTCGAAGAGGATGGCGTCGTCCACGGCCGCTACAAGTGGGTCCGCGCCAGCTTCCTGACCTCGGTCGTCGACTCGGGCAGCCACTGGATCGACCGCCCCATCGTGCCCAATCAGCTCGCGCCCGGGGTCGACCTGTACGCGCCCACGCTCGACGGCGACCGCTCGTGAACGACGTCGCACGAGCCTTGCACCTGCCCGCCGCGCCCCACTGGAGCGTGGACTGGGATGCACTCGACCGCGACTTCGAGTGGGTTCGTGCGATGCGAGGCTGCCCTCAGGACCCATACTTTCACGCCGAGGGTGACGTCTGGATCCACACCCGCATGGTCTGCGAAGAGATGGCCCTGCTCGCAGCGTTCCGTGACGCCGAGCCTGCGCTGCGGCTGCGCCTATTCGCCGCCGCGTTGTTGCACGACGTGGCCAAGCCTCGCTGTACGGTCGAGGAGGACGGCCGCATTCGATCGCCCGGGCACTCCCCGGCCGGCGCCCTCGATGCGCGGCGGATCCTGTGGCAGCTCGGACTGCCCCGCCCCGAACGGGAGGCCATCTGCGCGCTCATTCGCTACCACCAGGTGCCGTACCACTGGGCCTCGCGACGCGACAGCCAACGCCTGGTGATTCGCCTGAGCCAGACGGCGGTGCTGCAGCACCTGAGCTGGCTCGCCGAGGCCGACCTGCGAGGCCGTCACTGCGACGACCGAGCGGCGCAGCTCGAGAACAACGCGCTGTTTGCCGAGTATGTCGACGAGCTGGGCTGCTTGCAGGGTCCCTGGCCCTTCGCCAACGACCACGCCCGGCTCATGTTCTTTCGCCGCCCCGATCGCGACCCGCACTGGGAAGCCTTCGACGACACCCGATTTCGCGTCACGGTGATGAGCGGCCTGCCCGGGGCGGGCAAGAGCTCGTGGATCGCAGCCCATGCCGCCGATCAACCGATCATCGAGCTCGATGCGATCCGCCGCGAACTCGGCATCAGCCCGGCCGAGTCCCAGGGCAAGGTGATCGACGTCGCCCGCAGCCGAGCCCGCGAGCACCTGCGTCGCGACCAGCCCTTCGTGTGGGACGCGACCAGCCTGACTCGCTCCCTACGGGCCCGCATCGTCAACCTCGGGCTCGACTACGGCGCACGCGTTCGGGTGGTGCACGTCGAGGCCCCCGCCGACCTGCTCTTCGAGCGCAACCGAGACCGGCCCTACCCCGTGCCGAATGCAGTGCTCGAGCGCATGATTCAGCGCTGGGATCCGCCCGACCCCACCGAGGCCCACGAGATCACGTTCGTGGACAACGACTAGCGCGAGGCGACCGCTTGCTCTCGACCCGCGATTCGCCAACGACCCCCTGCAAGTGGCCCGCAGTGGGCCGAATCCGGTCGAACGCAAAACGCTTCGCACCTCGGAGTTTTCGACGACCCGCCTCCGCTTCCGCCCGGCCTCACGCCCGCTCGGTCATGAGCCCGCCTGCGTTGCTTTCTTGAAGACAGCCCTCGCCGGGTACGATAGTTTGGCCCGGTGCCGTGCCCCCTGCAGC
The DNA here is from genome assembly GCA_039028615.1 of Myxococcota bacterium. Classification (GTDB taxonomy): domain Bacteria; phylum Myxococcota_A; class Polyangia; order Nannocystales; family Nannocystaceae; genus Paraliomyxa. Next base: position 450,232 of record JBCCHT010000002.1, read on the forward strand.
TCAGAACGCGAATTCGCCGAGAGGCGTCGCTTCGCGTACCTGCGGGCCAATCTCGGCATCAGCACGCCCCCTTCCGCGGAGGGGTGGCACGGGCTCGAGCCCACCGCCCGGGGCTCGACGCGTCAGCCCGCGAGGCGACCGACCGAACCTGCGAACAACGAAGACCCCGCGCCGTCCGCTGCCATCCATGCGCAGCGCCGCACCAGCGCCCCTAGGGGAGGAACCAGCACGTGGCCGACATCAGCATCGAAGTCAACGGAATGAAATTCAAAAACCCGTTCGTGATCGGGTCGGGCCCCCCGGGGACCAACTACAAGACGATCGCGAAGTCGTTCAAGTGCGGCTGGGGTGGAGTGGTAGCCAAGACCGTTGCGCTCGATGACACCCCCGTGGTCAACGTCGCCCCCCGCTATGGCAAGTGGCGTCACCCCCAGTTCCCCAACCCCAAGGGCAACCAAGACGTCATCGGCTTCCAGAACATCGAGCTGATCAGCGACCGGGGCATCACCGACTGGCTCCCCGAGTTCAAGCGGGCCAAGGACGACTTCCCCGAGGGCATCCTCATCGCATCGCTGATGGAGAGCTACGAGAAGTCGCGCTGGCAGGACCTGGTCGGCCTGTGCGACGAGGCTGGCGTCGACGGCTTCGAGCTCAACTTCTCGTGCCCGCACGGCCACCCCGAGACCAAGATGGGCGCCGCCATGGGTCAGAACCCCCCCATCGTGCAGGAGGTCACCGGCTGGTGCGTCGAAGCCACCAACAAGCCGGTGTGGGCCAAGATGACGCCCAACATCACCGACATCCGCACGCAGGCCCGGGCCGCCATCGCGGGCGGTGCTTCGGGCGTCGCCGCCATCAACACCATCCTCGCCGTCATCGGGGTCAACCTCGACACCCTGCGCCCCATGCCGACCGTCGAGGGGCACTCGACCCCCGGTGGCTATAGCTACTACGCGGTCAAGCCCATCGCGCTGCGCATGGTGAGCGAGATGATCCTCGACCAGCCCGACCTCACCGTGTCGGGCATCGGCGGGGTCGCGCATGCTCGCGACGCCATCGAGTTCCTGCTGCTGGGAGCCAAGACCGTTCAGGTCTGCACCGGGGTGATGATGCACGGCCACAAGATGGTCACCGGTCTCATCGAGGGCCTCGAGCAGTGGATGGACGAGAAGGGCTACGCCAACGTCACCGACTTCATCGGCGCGTCGCTGCCCTACTTCACGACCCACCACGATCTGGTCGAAAAACAGATCGCGGCCAAGCTCGAGAAGGCCGGCAAGTCCAAGCTCGACACCGAGTGGGACGAGAACATCGCCGAGCAGACCGACAACTTGACCACCAAGTAGTCGAGGCGTTCGTTCGACCAAAAGCGCCTTGCGGTGGACACCGCACGGCGCTTTTGTATTGGGCCTCTCCTGCGGCGGCTCCGCCGATGTTGCGACTCAGCCAGGGAACCTCTTACTCGTTCATGAAATTGATGAGCGTCTTCAGTTCGAAACTCACGGGTGTACCGCACACGGAGCACTGGCCTGCCGGTGTTTCGCCGCGATCACAACGATCGGCAGTTATCGGGGCTAGGAATGCCATCGATCACCTCCTCGAAGTGAGCGAGGCGCGCCGGGTGGACGTTTCCGCGCCGTATCCGCATCGTTGATATTGAAAATTACTTTCAGTATAAGCCGCCCATGACCATTCGTGGCCTCCAACTCTCGTCCCTCGTGCTGACCATGGCCCTCGCCGGCTCCGTTGGTTGCCCGTCGGACGATGGCAATGATGACGATGCGGGCGCGGACGGAACCGACGGCGGCTCCGCGGTCGAGCACAACCTCGAGCAGCTTCAGCAGGTGCTCCAGACGAACGCCGACATTGCCTTCGCCGCGTACTCCGACTCGGTGACCACCGCCGAGCAGCTGTCGGCGGCCATCGACGCTCTCGTTGCCGATCCCACCGATCAAAACCTCACCGCGGCCAAGAGCGCCTGGCTCGTCGCCCGTGAACCCTACGGACAGACCGAGGTCTACCGCTTCCGCGCCAGCCCCATCGACGACACCAACTACGACGCCTCCGACGACGAAGACGGCCCCGAAGGCGACATCAACGCCTGGCCGCTCGGCGAGGGCCTGATCGACTACGTCGTGACCGGCACCGACTTCGGTGACGATCAGGTCAACGTCTCGGGCCACCAGACCGGCGTCGCCGACCCGATCCCCGACAACAACATCATCAACTCGGTCGACATCACCATCGACGAGGCGCTCATCTCCAACACCGCGACCGCGGAGGACGAGCACGACGTCATCGCGGGCTACCACGCGATCGAGTTCCTCCTTTGGGGTCAGGACCTCAACGCCGACGGCAGCGCCGACACCATCGACAGCCGCGACGGAACCCCGGGGCAGCGCCCCGTCACCGACTTCGCGCTCGACGAGACCTGCACCAGCGGCGACGTCGTCAACGGCGACCCCACGCTGTGCCAGCGCCGTGGCCTGTACCTGCAGGTCGCCGTGGCCAAGCTCATCGCCGACCTCACCCAGGTGCGCGATGGCTGGGCCGAGGGCGCCGAGTACCGCACCGCCTTCACCACCGCGGACGACGTCGACACGGCCAAGGCCAAGCTGCTCGAGATCCTCGTGGGCATGGGCACCCTGTCCGAGGGCGAGCTCGCGGGCGAGCGCATGCAGATCGCGCTGTCGGCCAACTCGCAGGAGGACGAGCACTCGTGCTTCGCCGACAACACGCACCGTGACATCTGGCTCAACGCCGAGGGTGTCTCGAACTCGTACTTCGGCGACTACGCCGGCTACGACAGCACGCTGGACGGCAGCGACAACGAGACCGGCAACGCGGTCAGCGGCTACGGCATCGACGACTACCTCACCGACCTCGGACTCACCGACCTGGAGAGCGCCGTGTCGGGGGCCCTGGCCACCACCGAGACCAACTACAACGCCATCGACGCCCTCTCTCGCGGGGGATCGCCGGTCGACGTACAGATCCTCGACGCCACGGCCGACACGGCCGCCGCCATGCGCGATACGATCATCTCGCTGAACGCCCAGTCCGCCCAGATCGCCAGCATCGCGGTCGAGCTGGACGTCGGTTCGGCCGAGGACGTGGTCGACCCCGAGGCATCGGAGTGTGATACCACCGATCCCACGGCCGAGTGCTAGACGACGACCATGACGACGGCGCGGCGAGTCACCCCACGACTCGCCGCGACGGACCCCACCACGACGAGACCCCCGCCCTGCGACGGCGGTGGGTCTCGTTCCTGATTTCGTGCGCCCTCGGCTCGGCGGCGTGCTCGAGCGCCAAGGAAGAGAAGCCCGAAGCCGCGCCTGCGCCCGAGACGGCCGACCCCGCTCCGGTGCAGGGAACCCGGCCCGGCGGCGACACGAGCATCGCGATAGGCCCGAGCCCCTCGCTGGTGCAGCCCGCCGCCAACCTCGACGACGACGCCAAGAGCCGGTTCTACGCGGGCAAGGCCCTCGCGACTCAGCCCTGGGTACGGGCCCCCACGCAGACTGACGCCCGCGATGGCCTCGGCCCCGTCTACAACGCGCGGACCTGCCTCGGGTGCCACATCAAGGGCGGGCGCGGTCCGACCGCGAGCCGCGAAGACGAGCCGCTGCTCGCGTCCCTCGTTCGCCTGAGCCTGCCCGGGCGGGGGCCGCACGGCGAGCCGATTCCCGAGCCGGTGTACGGCACCCAACTCCAGCCGCAGTCGACGTCGCTCGGCCACCAGCTCCGAGGGCACGCGAGCGCCGATGCGGTCAAGGACCTCGGCCCCGCCCCCGAGGCGCAGGCGTTCATCCGCTGGACGACAGTGCCGTTCCAGTATCCCGACGGGAAGACCGTGGAGCTGCGTGAACCCACGCTCGAGCTTCGCGAGCTCGGCTACGGCGCTCTGAATCCCGAGACCCGCAAAGGCATACGCCACACCCCCTCGCTGGCCGGCGTCGGCCTGCTCGAGCTGGTGGACCAGGCGGACATCGACCGCCACGCCGACCCCGACGACCGCGACGGCGACGGCATCTCCGGTCGCGTGAACCGAGTCTGGGATCCGGAGTCGAAATCGGAGCGCCCCGGGCGCTTCGGTCTCAAGGCCAACCAGCCCAGCGTGCGCGTTCAGGTGGCGGGCGCGTTCTCGGGAGACATCGGCATCACCAGCCCCGTGTTCCCGCAGCAGCCGTGCACCGAGCGACAGCCGCGCTGCCTCGCCGCACCCAGTGGGGCCGACGCCGACGGCGTGGAGATTTCCGAAGAGCTCCTGGAGCTGGTGGTGTTCTTCAACATGTCGATCGCCGTGCCCGAGCGGCGCAAGCCCACGCACCCGAAGGTCGTGCGAGGCCAAGCCCTGTTCGAGGATGCCGGCTGCGGAAGCTGCCACACCCCGCACTACGTCACCGGATCCGACCCCGCCTATCCGCACCTGTCGACGCAGGACATCTGGCCCTATACCGACATGCTGTTGCACGACATGGGCGCTGGCCTCGCCGACGGCCGCGAGGACTTCCTCGCGACCGGCTCCGAGTGGCGAACTCCTCCGCTGTGGTCGGTCGGTCTGGCTAGAGCCATGCACGACGACGTGGGATTCCTGCACGACGGCCGGGCACGCACGGTAGAAGAAGCTATTGTCTGGCACGATGGCGAGGGCCGACGAAGCCGTGATCGCTTCTCGGCGCTCAGCGAGGCCGACCGCCGCAGCCTCGTCGCCTTCGTGAGATCGCTATGAGCCCGGCACTCCCCTCGTGGTCGCTATCCCGTCGTCGGTTCCTCGCGAGCCTCGGCACGGTGATGGCAGCCCCCGCGGGGATCGGCTGTGACGCGAGCCCGACGGCGGAGCGATGGGTCTCGGCGCAAGGAGACAGCGACGAGACCTACGGCCTGGTGATCGCCGAGCCGGGTGGCTCCTCCACCACGGTGCGCAGCGGGTTTCGAGGCCACGCGATGGCCCACCACCCCTCGGACGGAAGCCGCGTGGTGATGTTCGGCCGTCGACCGGGTCAGTTCGGCATCGTCGTCGACATCGACCGCGCCCGAGTGGTGCAGCGCTTCGAGTGCACGCCCCATCGCCGCTTCGCGGGCCACGGTTGCTTCGATGCCGACGGCACTCGGCTACTTACGGTAGAGGCCGACATCGAGACGGGGGCCGGGATCGTGGCGGTCCGCGATGCCGCCACGCTCGAGGTCGTTCGCGAGATCGAGACCCACGGCATCGGCCCCCACGAGATCGTGCTCATGCCCGACGGGCGCACGCTCGCGGTGGCCAATGGCGGCATCCTGACCCGCCCCGAGACCGGCGCCGACAAGCTCAACCTCGACACCATGCGCTCGACGCTGGTCTACCTCGATCTCGACTCGGGCCAGGTCCTCGACGAGCAAGGCGTCCTCGAGCCCAAGGCCAGCCTTCGGCACCTCGCGGTCGCCGACGACGGCACCGTGGTGGTGGTGATGCAGATCCAGCGCGAGGCCCTCGAGGACGACGAGCCCCGCCCGCTCATCGCCGTGCATCATCCCGGGCAGAGCCTCGAGCCCTTTACGGACGGGCTCGAGCTGTCCACCGCCATGCAAGACTACGCCGCGAGCGTGGCCGTGGACGACCACGCGCGCATCGCCGCCGTGCCGAGCCCTCGCGGCAACCTGGTCGGCTTCTGGCACATCGACACGGGCGCGTGGGTGGGGCAGCACGCCTTCGACGACGTCAGCGGCGTCACCGTGTCTGCCGAGCACGGGTGCTTCGTGCTCAGCGGCTCCGGGGGCCAAGTACGGCTCATCGATACCGAGACCCTCGCCGAAGCCACCGCGGCTCGAGAGCGCTTCTCCGACGTCCGCTGGGACAACCACCTGCTCGCGATCTCCCCCCTCACTGCGCTCACGTAGGTTCACCGTGACCACTCCACGCCCTTGCCCTCCCTCTCGAACGAAGCCCGACGTCCGCCGCTGGCTGGGGGCGGTGGTGCTCGCCCTCGCCGCGTGCTCGACCGATTCCGGCGGCGACTCCGACCTCCCCTCCGGTCTCGAGGTCATGGAGAACACGGTCGACAACACCATCGTGCCCGACATCGGCCGCTTTCGTGGGAGTGCGGAGGGCATGCAGGGACAGGTCGACGCGTTCTGCTCCGCGCCGAGCGTGGACGCCCTGGGCGAGGTGCAGACCGGCTGGCGCTCGCTCTCCGAGGCCTGGAACGCGGTCGCCCCCTACAACCTGGGGCCGCTCGACGACGACTTCATCACGCCGAAGATCATCTTCTTCGAGTCGATGCGGCAGCGGGGCACCGACTACACCCAGACGGTTCGTGATGAAATTGCGCTCGGTGTCGGGGGTACCGAGACCCTCGACGCCGCGTACTTCGAGGGGCTCACCTTCAACAAGGTCGGCTTGCTCGCGCTCGAGGTCCTGGCGTTCGAGAACGCCACCGCCGAGTCCCTCGAGCCCAGCGACATCGTGGCCGACTACGAGGCCGAGCCCCGCCGCTGCGAGTACTTGCAGGGGATCATCGGGCGGCTGACCACCCAGGCGGTCGAGCTCGAGACGGAGTGGACCGACGCGTTCGCCGAGGGCGAGGCGTTCCGCGACTCCATGCTGGAGAACACCCTGGAAGACGGCGCACAGCCAGTCGTCGCCCTGCTCATCGCGCTGCAGGACCACCTGCTGTACATCAAGGATCGCAAGCTCGAAGGCATCCTCGACGCGCAGCTGTCCGGGCATTTTTATCCCAACGTCGCCGCCACCCTCGATGCCCTCGAGCACCTGCTCGTGCAGCCGATGCCCGAAGACGCGGTGGGCATCCTGGACTTCATGGCCGCGCGGGGCCTCGAGGCCGACGTCGCGACGGTGGAAGCCAACCTCGCCATGGCCAAGGACGCCGCCGCCAACGAGGATCGCGAGGCGCTCATCACCGCCATTGGCCTGCTCGAGGGCAACATCAAGCGCGAGATCCCCGATGGCCTCGGGGTCGACCTCGGGCTGAACTTCTCGGACGGAGACTAGCGCCGTGAGCCCTGCCCTGCATCGGTCCTGCCGAGCTCCGCTCGCCCGAGTCGGGCTGGTGCTCGCCGTCCTCGCCACGGGCTGCGGCGAAGAGCCGGTCGACAGCATCTACGACAGCGTGGAACAGCTCGGTGAGGCGCTGTTCTCCGACGCGAACCTCTCCGCCGACCGCACTCAGTCCTGCTCCACCTGCCACGACCCCGAGCGAGCCTTCACCGACGGACGACCCGATCCCGACGGCATGATCGCAGCGGTCTCGCTCGGCGACGACGGCGTCTCGTGGGGCGATCGCAACGCACCGACCGTCGCCTACGCCTCGTTTGCGCCCGAGTTTCACTTCGGCCGCCGCCCACGACCGATTCGCCACAACAACCACCGGCTCTACGAGGGAGCCCTGGGCGGTCAGTTCTGGGATGGGCGCGAGACCGATCTCGAGGGTCAGGCCGGCGGCCCCCCGCTCAATGCCCTGGAGATGGGCATGCCCGACGAAGCGGCCGTGGTCGAGCGCCTCCGCGAGGACATCGAGTACGAGCGCGGCTTCATCGAGTTCTTCGGGGCGGACGTGTTCGCCACCGACGAAGAGGCCTATGCCGCAATGACCGAGAGCCTCGCCGCGTTCGAGCGCACCGAGGTCTTCGCCCCCTTCGACTCGCGCTACGACCGTTCTCTGCGCGGCGAGATCGCCCTGACCTTCAAGGAGCTGACCGGCGAGTCGGTGTTCTTCTCGCAGTTCGCCAACTGCAGCGTCTGCCATGCGTTGCACCGCGATGGCGACCCCATCAACCGCACGGCCGAGACCTTTACCGGCTACGAGTTCCACAACATCGGGGTCCCGGTGAACGAACAAGTCCGAGAGCGCAACGGGGTCGCAGGGCCCGATCTCGGCCTCGTGAACAACCCCGCGGCCACCGATGCCGAGCGCGGCAAGTTCAAGGTCCCCACGCTGCGCAACGTCGCGGTGACGGGCCCCTACATGCACAACGGAGTGTTCCGCGACCTCGTCACGGTGGTCGAGTTCTACGATCGCTTCAACAACGCCGACGAGCGTCTCGTGAACCCAGAGACGGGTGAGCCGTGGCGTGAGCCCGAGGTCCCGGACACGGTGACCGACCTCCTCGAAGTCGGCGATCCGCTGACCGACCTCGAGGTCGAGTCCCTGGTGTGTTTTCTGCGGGCACTCACCGACGCTCGCTACGAGCACCTGATCGAGCCCAAGGGCATCGACTGCAGCCTCTAGAGCCCTTCTATTCGTCGGCCACGGGCATCGACAACGCGATGGCATCGCGGCCCCCCTGAGGCGGGGGCGGCAGGGTGATGCTGAGGATCGACTCGCTCACGCACTCGAGCAGATCGGGATCGAGCACCTCGTTGTTGCTCCCCGACCCCACCGTGTCGACCACGCCTCCGAGTTCGTCGTCACCGATGATGCTCAGATCGACCACGAGCATCCCAGCCAGGTCGGGCCGCGCTTCACGGGCCATCTGGATGCACTCGTGGGTCAGCGGCATGAGTTCCTCATCGAGCACCTCCTTGAGGTACCCGTGATTGCCGGTTCGATCGGTCAGTCCGCCTGTTGCCGGGCCTTCGGGGTCATCGTGCGTCTCTTCGCCGTCACCCGCCGGAGGCGAGCCGGTCGACCCGGGTGACTCGCCCGTCGACGAGGCCGGCGACGGCTGGTCTTCGGCCCTCCGCTGTCGCGCGTGCATGGAGTCGAGGATTCGCTTCCGTAGCGCATCGCGTTCGGCCCGAGCGCGAGCGCGTACTTTCTCATCGCGGACGAGCGCCACGGCCCGGTTCTTGTTCTGGCCCACCTCGTCCTGCGAGCGAGCTGGCGATGTCGGTTGGGTGGCCGCCGCCCGCTCGGTCGCGGAGGACGACGGAGTGACCTCATCGTCCTGGGCCCACAGCCACCAGCCCACGACGATCGCGAGCAGGAGCACGAGCAACCCGATTGCCTTGCGCATCGGGGCCCATCCTAGCCCGGGCGAAGCCTCATCCGACGCGCGAACCGGCTATTTCGCGTCGCTGCGTCGCGTCCACCGTAGCCGGAGATCCCGCTCCGGTGGGAAAATCCCCAGGCCGCTACGGCCGCGCTGGAAGCCTGGTAGCGGCTCCGAGATGGGGTCGAAACGCAACTGGCCCAGCAACGAGACCACCATTGTCTTGATCTCGTTGATCGCAAAGAAGCGACCGGGACAGGTGTGCTTGCCCGCGCCAAAGGGCGCGAAGGCGAACGCAGTCCGCTCGCCATCGACCTCGAAGCGCGCCCCTTTCATGAATCGATCGATGACGAACTCCTCGGGCCGTTCGAAGACCTCCGGGTCGTAGTGGGTGAGTTGGGGTGCCAGACAGACTTGGTCACCCTCGCGGATCGACCACGTACCCGAGCGGGTCTCGAGTTGGGTCGGCTCCACGGCCTTGCGCACGATGAGTGACCCCGCCCCCAACCGCAGCGCCTCTCGAGCAGCACTGTCGATGAGATGAAGTCCGTCGAGCTGCCCCCGCGACAAGGGCTTGCCCGCCGCGTCACCCAGTTTCTCCTCGATCTCTCCCACGACGGCTGCCGTGGCCTCCTTGCTGGAGAGCACATGAGCGACCGTCCAGAAGATGGAAGGGATGGTGTTCGCGTGGGTAGCCCACAGTACCGCGACCTGCGTGCGACCTCGCTTGGAGGCCGGCAAGCCTCCGATGAGGCTCTGACGGTCTCGCATCCAGGCGCTGGGCTCGGCCCCGATCTCGGCAAACGTGTCGGCCAGCGAACGAAGCGCGCCACGGGCCTTTCGAGTGGTGACCCTGGGCAGCCCGGCCACCAGCATCGCGAACTTCTCATCGAAGTCCTGGAATTCTTGCGCCGCGCCCGACTCGAGGACCCCGTCGCCGAAGATCACCCGGGTTCCCGCCGCGAAGACCACGTCCCAGATCAGTCGGTACAGATCGAACTCGCCCGACGCCCCCTGGACCCGCGGGTCCTGCTCCAACAACCGCAGCACCTCGGCGCTCATGCCAGCGCTAATATCGGCGAGGTCGGGCCCCTTGAGGCGCCGCCGCGCCATGGAGTCGATCGTCTCGACGTCGAGGTCGTCGCGGATGCAGGGATAGTCGAATGCCCGCTCCATCACCTGGTCGGTAAAGGGCTCGAACTTGAGAGTCTCCGAGCGAAGCACCGAGAGGTAGGACTGCGTGTCGCAGACAAACGTCATGCGCCGCCCGGCCACGTACAGCGTGAACACGTCTCCGTGCTCGCGCCGACACTCCTGCAGCAACGACAGCGCGTCGCGACCAAACGTCAACGCCGCCCCGAGGAAGGGCAACGAACCGGGGACCAGCGGCGGCTCACCGCGACGCTGCTGGCCGTTGACCCAGCGCATCCCTGCGGTATAGGCGACGGTCGCCGCCCCGGTGGCGGCCGCGAAGAGTTTGGCTCGGCGGTTCAGGACCGCATGGTCCCGTGAGCCCGCCGCAGACACAAGAGGGCTGGCCCGATCCCGCACGCGACGGGCGGTCGCGGGTCACGCTCGGCGGCCGCTCAGTCGCCCTCGCGGTAGAGCTTCTCCGCGTACGCGGAGCCGTAGTAGGCCTCCAGCTCTTCCAGCGACTGCGTGGTCGGTTCCATGGCTTTGACCACCTGCGCCCGACTCGGCATCGCTTCGGGCCGCCAGCCCTCCGGCTTCCACAGCTCGGAGCGCATGAACGCCTTGGAGCAATGAAAGAACAGCTGCTCGATCTCGACGACGAGCGCGAGCTTGGGGCGATGGCCGCCGACCTGCATGGCATCGAAAAAGGGCGCGTCGCGGACGATGCGAGCGCGGCCGTTGATCCTCAGGCTGTCGGTGCGCCCGGGGATGAGGAAGATGAGACCCACATGGGGATTGGCGAGGATGTTGTGAAACCCATCCGCGCGGCGATTCCCCGGGCGCTCGGGGATCGCCAACGTGTGGTCGTCGATGACGTGGACGAACCCCGCGGGATCACCTTTGGGCGAGACGTCACACCGCCCCTCGGCATCGGAGGTCGCGACCAGGATGAAGGGCGACGTGGCGATCCACGCGCGGTCCATCTCGTGCAGCACCCGACGGTCCTTGTTGGCCGCTCGTTCCGAGGCCGGACCCAGGATCTCGCGGAGTTCTTCTGGGCTGCGGACCTCTGCGGTCTCGACGGATGCCTCCGACATGTCGGCAGCATAGGGGCTGCCGACCGAGGGTGCACGAACGATCAACCGGCGGCGCGAAGCGGCGACCCAGCCCGGCGGGCGGCGACCCAGCGGGCGAACTCCGCCACCATGCGCTGCAATCGATCGCGGGTGGGCTCGTCGGTCAGCGTCATGGCGTCGTCGACCTTGCGGTGAGACTCACCGATCAGCAGCTCGGGATACGGAAACACGTCGGAGACCGTGCCGCCGAGGACCTGCTTGAGCTGCCCCACCGCCCGCGCGCCGCCGACGAAACCGCCCGCGACACCGATCACCGCCACCGGGCGGCCGGCGAGTACCGATCGATACGCAGGGCGCGACGCCCAATCCAGCGCGTTCTTCAGCGCCCCGGGTATGCCGTAGTTGTACTCCGGCGTCGCGATGATGAGCCCGTCCGCCTCGGCGATGGCGGCCTTGAACTCCACGACGGCCGCCGGCCCTCCCTCGACGTCGATGTCGGCGTTGTACAGCGGCAATTCGGCGATCGAAAGCGGCTGCAGCTGCACGCCCTCGGGCGCGAGCTGCCCCGCCGCTTCGAGGGCGGCCTTGCTGACCGAACGCGCGCGCAGACTCCCTGCAATGGAGCGAATCTTCATGCTCAGTCTCCTTCAGGCGAGCTCGAACACCAGCAGCTCGGTGTCGGTGTCGGCGTGGATGGACAGTTCGTCGGCGAGGCCCGCATCGAGTGACGCGCCATCGCCCTCGTGCAGCTGCACTCCGCCCACGTTCGCTCGGCCGCGGACCATCTGCACCCAGACGTAGCGATCGGGAGGCACGGGGTGGGTCACCGTCGTGCCCGCCGAAAGCTCGGTGGCGTACAGCGACAGGTCCTGGTGCACGGTGACCGAGCCCTCGCGGCCGTCTCGAGACGCGACCAGCCGCAGCGCACCACGACGCTCCTCGGTGAAGTCACGCTGCTCGTAGCTGGGCTCGATGCCTCGCTCGTCGGGCACGATCCAGATCTGCAGGAACCGAACGCCCGCGGTCTTCGAGCCGTTGTACTCGCTGTGGGTCACCCCCGTGCCCGCGCTCATGCGCTGGACCTCGCCGGGGCGAATCACCGAGCCGTTACCCATGCTGTCGCGGTGCTCGAGCGAGCCATCGACGACGTAGCTGATGATGTCCATGTCGCGATGAGGGTGCGTGGGAAAGCCCGCCCCTCCGATCACGCGGTCGTCGTTGATCACCCGCAGGGCGCGAAAGCCCATGTGCTCCGGGTCGTAGTAGTGGGCGAACGAGAAGGTGTGACGGGTGTCGAGCCAACCGTGGTCGGCGTGGCCGCGATCGGCCGCTCGGCGCACGGTGAGGAAGGACGACAACGACTGCTCGGCGGCATTGCTCATGGCGGTACTCCTGGCCCGAGCGCCCCCGACGGTTGCGGAGACCGCGACCGCGCCGGTCACGGCCAAGAATGCTCTTCGGTTGCGCTCTGGCATGCCCACAGCGTGCATCCGAGTCAGAACGCGAACAATATCCCAGAATCGAACTCATTGTTCGTATCATCGAACAATGGATCTCGAGGCCCTGCGTACCTTCGTGGTCGTCGTGGAGCACGGCAGTTTCACTCGGGCGGCCGCGAACCTCGGGGTCGCCAAGTCGACGGTCAGCCAGCGAGTGCGTGACCTCGAGGCGTCGCTGGGGGTGCCCCTGCTGCAACGCAGCACTCGCCGGATGAGCCTCACCACCGCGGGACAGGAGCTGTTCACGCGCGGTCACGAGATCGTCGGGGCGGCCAGCGAAGCGCAACTCGCCGTTGCCCAGCTGAGCGCCGAGGCCGTGGGCACGCTCCGCGTCAGCGTGCCCGTGTCCTTCGGCCAGCGCTACCTGGGTCGGCTCGTGGCAGAGCTGCTCGTCGAGCACCCGCGCCTGGAAGTGGTGCTCGACCTGGCCGACCGCGCGGTGAACCTGATCGAGGATCGCTACGACGTGGCGCTGCGCGTGGGCGGAGTGACCGAGCCCAACCTGATCGCCCAGCGGGTCGGGATGACGCGTCACCGGGTGGTGGCCGCTCCCGCCTACGTCGAGCGTCGCGGCGAGCCCGACTCCCCCGAGCAGCTTCGAGACCACGAGTGCTTGCTCTTCGCCCACCAGCGCGAGCCCGACACCTGGCGGTTCGAGGACCCCCAGGGCTCGCGCACGGTGAAGGTGTCGGGTCGGCTTCGCGCCAACCACGGGGACGTGCTCGCGGACGCAGCCATGGCCGGCCTCGGCGTGGCGTGGCTGCCCGATTTCATCGTTCAGCCGGCCATCGATCGCGGCGACCTGCAGGTCCTGCTCGATGCGCACTGCGTCAGCCCGAGCCCCATCCACATCGTCTCGGTGGAGCGAAGGCTACGCCCGCTGAAGGCCCGGCTATTCATCGATGCCGTACGCACTCGACTGAGCGCGGACTTCGGGTGATCGCCGCGCCGCACGAGGCCCCTGCGTCAGGACGACTCGGCTCGTCCCGCCAGTCGCTGCCGCCGATACGCCCCGGGAGAGACGCCGAAGTAGCGCTTGAACGCCCGGCTGAAGGAAGACTCGGTGTCGTAGCCGACCTTGCTGCCGATCTGAGCCAAGCTCGAGTGTCCGTCGCCGTCGAGAGCATTGGCCGCCAGGTGCATGCGCAGCTGCGTGAGGTACTTCAGCGGTGGCGAGCCCACCAGGGACTGAAACCGCGCCGAGAAACTCGAGCGAGACATGCCCGCCGCCTTCCCCAGGCTCTCCACCGTCCATGGATCCGACGGGTACCGATGGATGAGCTTGAGCGCGTGCCGAATGGAGCCATCGCGCAGCGCCCCCAGCCACCCGATCTCGCCGGAGGGTTGCTCTTCCAGCCATGCACGAATGATCTGCACGAAGAGCACGTCGACCAGCCGCGCGACCATCATGTCCGAGCCGTCGTGCAGCGCATGCGTCTCGTGGCTGATGAAGCGGAGCGTCGTGTCGAGCCACGGTAGCGCGCTGCGCTGCTCGTAGGTGATGTGAATGTGGGGCGGCAGCAACGAGAGCAAGGGGTGGTGCTCGTGGCTCTCGAACCGCAGCCCCCACCCTCGAATCACCGTCTGGCGACCGCCGCCGCCGTACTCGATGGTGGGATACGCGTCTCGATCCACCGAGCGCTCGTCATGCTCGAGCACCGTGCACTCCTCGAGCACCTGGGTGTACGGCACGGTCGGCGTCGAACGATCGTCGGCAATCCACGTAGGGCACCCGGGGGACGCCATGACGATGTCGCCCGTCCCCAACGAGATTTCCTCCCGTCCTTCGAACCACATCGAGCAGCTGCCCTTCTCGACCGTCATGAACGAGAACTGCGTCGGCGCGGGGTAGGCGATGCCCCAGGGCGCCGAGAATTCGGATCGCCGCGTCAGCGTTCCTTCGACTCGCAGCCAGCTCAGCACATCGGACAAGACATCCATCGCGTCGTTTTCCTTCGGATCCCGAACCTACCGTTTGTCTTCCAAACATATCTCAAATTGGACGAATTGAATCAAACATAGGATTTTTCGGCATATTCATCCAGCACTCTCAGATCATAACTTCAGCGACGACCGAAAGGAAACCAATGAAGGGCAAAGTCCACGCCGCGGCCGGAGTTCTCGGATTTCTCCTCATCACCGCGTTCTTGACGTCGACCACGCTATCCACGCTGTTCGGCAGTCCCGAGACCCTCGCCACCGTCAAAGGCCTCATCTTCTGGGGCACGTTGGCCCTCATCCCCACCCTGGCGGGAGCCGGTGCCTCCGGCATGTCGATGCTGGGCAAGCGCACCGAGCCGCTGGCCCTGACCAAGCAAAAGCGCGGCCCGATCGCGTTCATGACCACCTTGTTCGTGCTGGCGCCGAGCTCGTACTTCCTGTCGTCCTGGGCGGACGAAGGGTCGTTCGGCGGGCTCTACTACGGCGTCGAGGCGCTGGTACTGGCGGCGAGCACCCTGTGCGCGGTGATGATCGGCTTGAACATCCGTGATGGCTTGGCGCTGCGCGGGAGGATCGGCGCCGGGCAGGGCGACAGTCCCACCATCGAGCCACGCGACGGCGGGCCCCTGGTCGCGATTCGCATTCCCCGACTCGCCAGCGGCGGCAACAAGGAGCTGCCCAACAAGCCGGTGATGGCCTTGTGTCGCTGTGGCCATTCGAAGACCAAGCCCTACTGCGACGGCACCCACAACGAGATCGGCTTCGACAGCCGCCCCTCGGAAGACCGCAGCAAGGACCAGATTCTCGTCTACGAGGGCGAGGAGGTCACCATCCACTACAACCGCTTGCTCTGCTCGCACGCGGCCGAGTGTGGCAAGCGGCAGAAGGCCGCCTTCGACTCCTCGCGCAAGCCGTGGATCATCCCCGACAACGCACCCAAGCAGGGGCTGCTGGACGTGGTGAAGGCATGCCCCTCGGGCGCGCTCCGCTTCAGCCTGCCCGGCGAAGATCCGCAGCACGCGGTACCGGACGTGAACGGCATTCGAGTGGAGCGAGATGGTCCCTATCGCGTGACGGGGATTCCGCTCGCGTCGGCCCGGCTCGCCAAGGGAGCGAACCCGGGCAAGTACGTGCTGTGTCGATGTGGCGCGTCGAAGAACAAGCCCTACTGCGACGGCTCCCACTACGACATCGGCTGGAAGGACTCGGCCGCGTCCTGAACGAGGCTCACGAGTGCTCGACGACTCGGCACTCGTGCGCAGCGTACAGCTCGGTGGACTCGACCCAGATCGCGAGCTCCCAGTCGACCCCGACGCTGCGAAACAGCTCCCCCACGACGCCCTGCACGACGGGGGGAGCCCCCAGAAGGTCCGGTGCCCAGACTTCGTCTCGGGCCCGGAACTTCACCCGCGGCACGGGCAGAAGCGACATGTCGACCTCGGGGTAGTGGGGCCTCGTGGCGAGGCACTCGAGGGCTCGAGTGACGCGCTCGAGGGTCGGCGGGTCGAGCTGCCCCCGCACGATGGCCGACGGCGCTTCCTCCCGACCGTTGCCCGACAACGCGCGGCTTCGACGGCATGGCCAAAAATAATTCCTCGTCATTGATCGATTCGCGGTCGACCACGCCCCTGCGGTTCATGCGGGCTGCGGCCCGAGTGGGTGAACGCGATGACGACGACGATCGGAGACACCAGCACCGTGCCGCGTGGGCGAATGCGAATCGAGAGGTTCTCGGCCGCATCCGGCCTCGCGCTGCTCTGCGCTCTAACGGCCGCATGCGGCTCGCAAGCCACACCCCTCGGCGGCGCAGGCTCGTCGAGTGACGGCTCGATGTCGACGCCCCACGGTCACACCACGACGGGACCGAGCCCCTCTCCCACCCGCGGCGACTCGACCTCCGAGGACCCAGACTCGACCTCTGCAGCCGATGACGGGGGCAACCCGCTCGATTGCCTCGACGTCGACCCCGAAGCGTTGCTCGACTACGCGAATCAGCCCGTCCCCGACTACATCGTGCACGACAACACGGGAGACAACCCGATCACCGACCAGGGCGCGACGCTGGGGCGGGTGCTCTTCTACGACGTGGCGCTCTCGGTCGACGACAGCATCTCCTGCGCGAGCTGCCACCAGCAGCAATACGCCTTCTCGGACCTCCCGGAGCAGAGCGAGGGGGTCGCAGGGCTGACCCATCGCCACTCCATGCGGCTGGTCAACATCCGCTTCGGCGAGGACCCCACCGTTCGTTGGGACGAGTCCGCGACGACCCTCGAGCCCCAGACGACCCGCCCGATCAAAGACGCGACGGAGATGGGCTACTCGGGAACCGACGGCAGCCCGGGCATGAACGACCTCATCGCCAAGATGGAGGGCCTTCCCTACTATCCAGCGCTGTTTACCCTGGCCTTCGGCGACGCCGCCATCACCGAGGAGCGTATGCAGCTGGCACTGGCCCAGTTCGTCCGCAGCATTCAGTCCTTCGACTCTCGCTACGACGAAGGGCGCTCCCAGGTCGACGACGACCTCACCGATTTCCCCAACTTCTCCCTGGTCGAGAACGCGGGCAAGCGGCTATTCATCGAGGACTTCACCCACGAGCCCGACCAGATCACCATCGAGGGCGAAGGCACCTTCGACGCGTCACGGCGGACCAGCGGCGGGCTCAACTGCGGCAGCTGTCACCGACCACCCGAGTTCGACATCGACCCCGAATCGCTGAACAACGGTTTTCTGCTCAACCTCGACGATCCGCTCGCCCAGGACTTTTCCGTCACGCGCTCGCCGAGCCTACACGACATGATGAACCCGGACGCCGTGTTCAACGGGGGCATGTTCCACACCGGGCGAGCCAACGAGATGGCTGGCCTGTCCGGGCACTACAACTTCCGCCCCTTCGATCCGGGCAATACCAACCTCGACGACCGCATGCTCCCCGGAGGCCTGCCGCAGTGGCTGAACATCAGCCCGACCGAGCAAGTCCAGCTCGCCGCGTTCCTCGAGACGCTCACGGGCACCGCCGTGTACACCGACCCGCGCTGGTCCGACCCCTTCGTCTGCCGCTAGCGCCTCGCGGTTGCTGCGGCGAGGCGTTCGTCGGATACGGGTCGCTCGCTCAGTAAGAACAGCGGTCCCGGGTCCTGCGTCTTGTACAGCGCGTAACGGACCGAAGGCGCGACGAGGACCGTGCCCCAGTTGTTTCCCACCAGCGTCTCGACGGCGCGCTCGATCCGTAGGCTCTGCCCGTCCATCGGGGTGCCGTCGGCGATGACGTGCATCGTCTCGCCGAAGTCCAGCTCCGCGGCCAACGCGAGCAACGACGACGGGTTCTTCCACTCGGAGCCCAGCTCCCGGCCGCGGTCTCCATGCGTCTGAAACGAGTGGTTGAGCTGCTCCAGAAACTCTGACCGGTGCTTTCGCCCTCGGAGCAGCGACAGGTGCCGCTCCGCCTCTTCGGGTTGCGCGAAGGTGCGGATGAATGCCGCTTCAGTGGGGTCGACCTCGGCCATGGTTCACCCCTCCTTGGCCGCCTCGACCATCGCGCCCCAGTCCACGTCCGCTCGCACGCCGACGTAGGTTGGAAACCGCGGGACCCCAGCGTCCGTGAGTTCCTGGTACTTGACCGTGATCACCTCCCCGACGGCCGGCGGCGCCTCTCGTTCCGCATCGCTCAACCCGGTGCCCACCTTGAACCGCGTGCCGTCCGGGAGCTCCAGGTGAAGCGCTCCGACTCGGCCCTCGTGGCGGCCGGCACCGTCTTGATAGCCCACGATGATCGCCTCGGTATCGAAGAAGGTCTTCACCTTCAGCAAGGTCTCCGATCGACCTACTTCGTAGCGAGATCTGGGGCGGCGCAGCATCAGCCCCTCACCCCCGAGCTCTTCGATCCGCGACAGCTCCGCATGCAGCTGCTCGAGCCCGGTGCACGGGCGATGCTCGAGCACCTGCACCTGGTCGTGCGGATGCGCTTCGAAGTGCCGCTCGAGATGCGCGAGCCGGTCCTCGAAGCCCCCGTCCACCCCCGGAGCATCGAAGATCACGAACTTCAGGGATCGCCACGCTTCCCCGGCATCGACCCGTCGCGCGATCGAGACCGAACGCTGGAAGGCTCCCCGCCCCGCGAACAGCTCGCCGTCGAGCGGGAAGTCGGGCAGCCCCTCGCGGAACCACTCCGGCGCCAGGTAGGCATTGCCCAGGCGCGACACGAAGCGCGCCCCGTCCCAGTAGGCCCGGACCCCATCGAGCTTCTCGCTCATCCACCACCCGGTGGGGTCTTGCTCTTCCCAACGGTGGGCCAGCAGCAGCGGCGGCGCATCGGCCTTGGCTCCCGAAGGACGACGAGGCGCTCGCAGGGGCGAGGAACCGAGGCGCGCTTGCTCGGCCGCATCGCCCCTGAACCGACGCAGGTGCTTGCACGTCCTCCGCTCGATCGGCTCCGACTGGTTGCGCCACGCCGGGCAACTGCACGAGTACACGCCTCCGACGTTGCGCAAGGTATAGGACCGCGAACCCGAGCCGGGCACGCGGGTCTCTGCGCCATCGGGGAGGTCACCGCTCGTCACGGCGGAGATGGCGTCTCCATCTGCGGTGCCCGACGCGGCCGCGGCCGTGCCCTCTTCCACGTACCCCTTGCCGACCTTGCCCCGAACCTGCTTGTCGACCTCCGAGATCGCCTTCGCTTCCGTCCCCAGGTCCTTGGTCTTGCTCTGTCCGTCGGTGCCCACTCGCCCCCAGCGCGTGGTCACCTCGGCGCCCCTTCGATCGATCTCCCAGAACTTGTTGGACTTGGCGTCTCGGTACTCGAAGCGGCGCACAGGGCCACGAGCATGCTCGCGATCGGGACGTGGTTGCAACCATGACCACGTACCTCGACAGACACCGCCCGACTCCAACACCGAACAACCCCACCCACGGACGGACGGCCCAACGACGTTCTCTTTTTGCCCAGGGAATCCCGCGTGGTGAATGCCCCCACCCGACCACCGGTGGCCTCCTTCCGGGCTTGACCGGAGTCGACTGCGGTTCGGATGCTTGTCCGGCTGATGTCGGGTTCGGATCTGGCGGCGACGGTCCAAGGAGACACCCTCCTGAGCTCTCCCGCCGCGCCCAAGGAAGAGGACGGCGTACTCCCGCATCGCGTCGGTCGCTACGTGGTGCTCAGCCGCCTCGGCGCAGGCGCGATGGGAGTGGTGCTGGCCGCCTACGACGAACAGCTCGATCGCAAGGTCGCGGTGAAGCTCGTGCAGCCGTCCCTCGCTCGGGATGCGGAGCTGATGGAGCGGATGCGCCGAGAGGGCCGAGCCCTCGCGCAGGTGAGCCACCCCAACATCGTCAACGTCTACGAGGTCGGGTTCGAGCGCTCGTTGTTCCTGGCCATGGAGTTCGTGGACGGGCAGACCTTGGAGCGCTGGGCCGGGCCCGATCGGAGCTGGCGCGAGGTCCTGGCGGTGCATCTCCAAGCCGCGCGGGGGCTGGCGGCCGCCCACGATGCCGGGCTGGTGCACCGCGACTACAAACCCGCCAACGTGATGATCGGCCAGGACGGTCGCGTCCGCGTGCTGGACTTCGGCCTCGCCCGAGAGTCCGACACGCTGCCCGTGACCAGGGAGTCGACCCGGGTCTCGCTGAGTTCATCGGGGCCGAAGCTCACCTCGTTCGAGGCCGTGTTGGGCACGCCGCGATACATGTCGCCCGAGCAGTTCTTGGGTCAGCCGGCGACCGCGGCCAGCGACCAGTTCAGCTTCTGCGTCTCGCTCTACGAGGGGCTGGTGGGCGAGTCCCCCTTCGGCGGCTCCACGATGGCCGAGATCGCGATGCTCGTGACCGGAGGCGAGATGAAGCCCCTGCCGCCGTCGGCCGACGTGCCCGCCGGGGTGCTGCGAGCGTTGCGAAGGGGCCTGGACCGCGACCCCGCCCAGCGTTGGCCGAGCATGGACGCGCTGATCGAGGCGGTGGAACCTCGCCTGCGCACGCGGCAGCGCTGGTGGGGTGTGGCGCTGGCCCTCGGCGTCGCGACCGGCATCGGCGTACTCGGCTATCTCGGCCAGCAGGGGCCCGCGCCGGTATGCCAAGGCGCCGACGAGGCGCTCGCCCGAGGATGGGACTCGTCCGTGCGCGATCGGGTCCGGGCCGGGCTGCTCGCCACACAGGTCCCCTACGCCCAGGACACCGCCGACACCGTGACCGCCCGGCTCGACGCCTACGCGAGTGAGTGGCGAGCCGCCCACCAAGATGCCTGCGAAGACACTGCCGTACGGCACCAGCAGTCGGAGTCGTTGCTCGATCTGCGCATGGCCTGCCTCGACGGGCGCCTCGACTCGCTGCGAACCTTCACCGAGTCCCTCGAGACGGCTGATGCCACCACCGTGGAGCACGCCGTGCGCTCCGTCGACGACCTGCCCCCGCTGGGGCCCTGTGCCGATGCTGAAGCGCTGCGTGCCCAGGTTCCACCGCCCGAGGATCCAGCGGCCGCCGAGGAAGTGGCCGCGCTGCGCAAGGAGTTCACGCGCATCGGGTTGGCCCGCAGCTTGGGGCACGATTCCGAGGCGACCGAGCGGCTACGGGGGCTGCACGAGCGAGTGAACACCGTCGACTATGCCCCATTGAAGCTCGAGTACAGCCTCGCCCAAGGCCGCAGCGACTCGGCCCTCGAGCGCTTCGAGCCCGCCCGCGAGGCCCTGCAAGACGCCTACTACGGTGCCGTGTCCCTGGGGCACGAGCAGGTCGCGGCCGAGGCCTCCGTGGCTCTGGTGACCGTGGTGGGCTACGGGCTCGGCGAACCCGATCGCGGCTTGGAGTGGGCGCGGCTAGCCGAGGCGCAGCAGGACCGAACGGGGGGCAGTCGCCGGGCCATGCTCTACGATGGCATCGCGCTGCTGCTGGTCAACAAAGGCAAGTACGACGACGCGGAGTCCTACGCCGAGCGCGGCCTGGAGCACGCGCGAGCTCATACCGGCGAGGGTCGCTCGCGGCTCGTGGTCGAAGCGATGATCACCCTGGCCAACATCGCGTTGAACCGCGGTGACCTCCCCAGCGCCCACCGGGCCTACGCCCAGGCGCTCGAGGAGAGCACCGCCGTGCTCGGGGCCGACCATCCCCACTCGGCCGAGGTACTGGGCATGATCGCCACCGCCTATCTGTACGAGGGCAACTACGGCGAGGCCCAGGAGCTGCTGGAGCGTTCGCTGGGCATCCAGCAGCGAGCCTACGGCTACATGACCGAGAACGAGGCGGCGTTGTACATGGACCTCGGCACCACCGCCGCCATGCAGGGCGACCTGACCCGCGCCCAAGACCAGTTCGTCAAGGGGCTCGCCGGTCTCACCGAGGTCCTCGGCCCCGAACACCCCCGACGAGTCGCGGCGGCGATCAACCTCGCCTCCGTCTACCTGGCGCGGGGCGACCACGAGACGGCCGCGCCCCTGCTGGAGCAGGCCTACGCGATCAACGTCGCGCGAAGCGGCGAGCAGGCCCCTGTGCTCATCGAAATCCTGCACAATATGGCGTTGGTGGACAACGCCCGCGGCGACCACGACCAGGCACTCGAGAAGGCCTCCCGGACCATTGCCTTGCGGCAGACCCTCTCCACCCGCGAGCACCCCGACACCATCATGGCCATGGCCGCCCAGGTCGAAGCACACCTAGGGCTCGACCAGCTCGAGCAAGCCCGTGCCGTCGCCGAAGAAGGACTGGTGCTCAACGATGCCCTGGGGACCGAGGTCGATCCCATCTTCCGCGCCGAACTCGAGCTCCTGCTCGCGATGGCCTTGGACCGCCAGGGCGTCGAGCGCCCACGCGCGCTGACGCTCGCCCAGGCGGCCCGCGAAGTCCTGGCAACCCGCGGTGATCTCGTGGGCGACTCCGTAGACCACGCCGACGAGCTCATCGAGCGACTGTCGGCGATGCCACGCTGAGGTTCAGGAGGCGCCCGGGACCAGGTGGATCTGGTTTTCGTGGTCCAGAGCGATCACCTGGTCACCACAACGACGAACCTGAACGATGGCGCCCGCCCCCGGAATCTCAATCGCCTCGATCGAACCGTCGGCGAGGTCGACCCGGGCCACCGCCCCCACCGAGCCCACCAGCGCGTGTTGGCCGTCGACCACTACCGCGCGCTCCGTGTTCTCGAACAGATGCGAGAAGTCGTCCTCGTCGCCGTCGAGTTCGGTCGCGGTGGGGACCTCGACCACGAAGTCCGCCGTGCCCGTCGCAATCGAGTACAGGCCGACCTGGCCGCCGAAGTCCCAGTTCTGTGTGCTCCAGACCAGCAGCCGTTCGTCGGGCAGGAACGCCACACAGCCCGACTCGAAGTCCGTGACGATCTGGCGCTCGGCCAGCTCCGCCAGCAACGTGGCCTTGCCCTCGGCGAGCGCGTAGACGTTGGCCGAGCAGCCGCCTTGATCGTACAGCACCATCGCCACCCGCGACTCGGCCTCATCGAAGATCGGCGAGCTCATCCCCGCGTTGATCTCCATCTCCCCCTGGATCGAGCGATCGGAGCGCCTCAGCACGCGGGCGCCCGCGAGGGGATCGTCGTCCGACGGAAAGTAGCGATCCGCGATGAGCAGCTCGGTACTCGGGCTCACCCCCAGCGCCATTAGCCCGAAACGAGCATGCTCGATCGTCTGTTTTTCCTCCGCCTCCAGACCGCCCCAGCTCCACCGCTCCACGAACGCCGGACTCCCGAACTCGCGGACCGGCATCGACGCGACGAACCAGTCCTCGCCGCGAGCCTGCGGGTACCTCAACAGCCGATCGATGCACAGCTCGGCCAGGTCGCGCCACTGAGACTCCACCAGAGCCCGATGACGGACCTTCGTCGTCTTGTCGTCGAAGTCGTAGCTGAAGTGCAGAATCTCGGGCCGCGTAGGGTGCGTGATGACGTGCGGGATCATGGCTCGTAGCGGTAGAGTGCCTGCCCGCGGGGTTGTGACACCCAATGTCGGACCTTTTTGAGGTTGGGCAGGGTCGTCGCGCGGGCGTGATGCGCTCGACGGTCTACTGTGTCTCGCGCTGGGGCACACGGCGGCGAAGCGAGCGGACCCAGCTGTCGAAGCCCTTGTCGAGCGCAGCCCGCTGCTCCGAGGTTCGGTGTTCGAACACCCGACCCAGGCCTCGACCGCCGTGAGGCGCATCCAGCGACTCGCCCGGGACCTCATTTGGGCCCGTTCTGCGGATGAAATCGCCGAAAGGCGAGAAAAATTGGCCGAGGCTGAGCGGATTCCTCCGGCAACGGCATTCCACTCATAGAGGCTCGACGACAACGAGCGAGCCGGCCTCCTCCTCGGAGGACATCCCCCCTGTTCCCCGACCTTCGGTGGCCATTCGCCGGGCCACCGTCGATCTGTCGTTGGACGCCGATCGCGGCTCGTCCGACCGAGTGCAATGCGACACCGCATCCTCGGCGGCGGCTGACGGCCTCGGAGCACCGCCATGATTTCCCATACCCAGTATCGCAGCCGCCGCACTTTCTCCGGACTCGACGGACTCCGAGCACTGTGTGTCATCGCCGTGGTGTGGCACCACGCGGGGGCGCGCACGCCCTTGCCGATCACCAGCAACGGATTCCTCGGCGTCGACGTGTTCTTCGCGCTGAGCGGCTTTCTGATCGTGACGCTGCTGCTCCGGGAACGCGATCGCCACGGGACAATCTCGCTCCGCGATTTCTACATGCGCCGCACGCTGCGGATCTTCCCGCTCTACTACGGTGTCGTCGGTGGCCTCCTGCTCCTGCACGCGCTCGTGCCCCGCACGACCACCCAGTATGCGGTCGACTACGCCCCCTACCTGTTCACGTACACCAGCGATCTCGTCGTGGTGCCGGGCGCACTCGCGGTGGGTTGGTCGCTGGCGGCCGAGGAGCAGTTCTACCTGGTGTGGCCGACCATCGAGCGCTTCGGTGCCCGGGCGTGGTGGCTGCTGGGCGCCATCGGAATCGGCGTGAGCCAGTGCTTCAACTTCGGGCTCTTTCCCAACTACGGCCTCGAGATCCTGCAGACCACCTTCACCCCGATCTTGCTCGGCGTGGGCCTGGCCCACGCCCTCCACGACCCGAAGACCTTCGCCCGCCTCGCTCCGTGGCTTCGCTCCCCCGTGCTTCGCGGTCTCACCGTGGTCACCGTGCTGGTGCTTGCCAACACGCCGGGCGATGTCGCTGGACTCCCGCGCCTGGCGTTCCACCTGGCCATCACGGGCTTGGTCGCGGTGGTGGTAACCCGCAAAGACGGTGCCACCAGCGTCTTGGATGCGTGGGTGCTGCGACGCATCGGCGCCGTGAGCTACGGGATCTACTTGCTGCACATGTTCGTGATGACCGCGGTGACCAAGGCCGTGCCGGGGCCGGCGTTCGGGACGTTCGTGATGGTCATGGTCGGCACCTGGGGCGCCGCCGAGCTGTCGTACCGGTTCTACGAGCGCCGCTTCATCAACCTGAAGCACCGCTTCGCTCGCTGACCTCGACCACGAGGTCGGGTCAGCGATAGTCGAACGTACGACGCGGACCTGAGGACGTGGACGGCCGACACGGTCGCCCGCCTCGACTCAGGCCCTCGAGACCCGCCCGCGGGTCTTCACCCCGGGACCGAAGCGAAGCATCGGCTGCACGACGATGGATGCCTTCGAGGCATGCCGCTCGCTCGCCGGAGGGTTCTTCGGCTGGGGATGCTCCCCGAGTGCCAACGATCGCAAGATCCGAAGCGCATCGATGGTGGTGAAGATGCCCACGACGTCATCACCGTCGATCACGACCGCACATCCGTAGCGGTTGCGTTCCAGCACCCTGGCCACCTCCGAGACCCGAGTGGTCGGTGTACAGCAGTAGGGGCGAGCCGTCATCGCGTCGCGCACGGTGAGGTCGCAGCGCGCACGATGGTCGGTGCTCCACACTCGCCCGAGGTCGTGCGCGCTCACGATCCCCGTGAGCTGCCCGTTGCGCACGACCAGCAGGTGCCGAATCTCGTTGAAGGTCATTCGGTCTTGCGCATCGACGATGCTCAGCTCCTCGCTTGCGGTCACCGGATCGATACTCATGAAGTCGCCGACGACGAGGGTCTCCAAGGGAACGTTCACGCCGGGCTCCCCTCGGGTACGACCGCCACGGGAACCATGCTCGCGGCCGCGAGCGCGCTCGAGACGCTCGAGTCGAAGATGCGCATGCCCAGCCCGAGCTGTCTCGAGCCAGAGACGATCAGCGGCGAGCGCATGTTCTCGCCGACTTCACACAGCCCATCGACGACGTGCCCCTCCACCACGTGGTGGGGCATGGTGTCCATCTCGTGTCGGGTCTTCCAGTTCGCGATCGCCTCTTCCCTTCGTTGCCGCATCTTCGAGTAGTGCGCCGCGGTCACGACCGCCGGAGCGAAGTCCTCGGTGATGTGCTGGAAGGTCTCGACGACGTGGATGATGGCCAGCGGCCGACCGATCTCCGTGGCGAAGCGCCGGGCAAAGGCCGCGGCCGAAGGCATCGAGACCCCGGGGTCGACGGCGAGCAACACGGGGCCATCCCCGACTTCCCCTGCTCCTAGATCGGGTGGCACCACGATCGTGGGCGCGGGCAGGTTTCGCAGGGTTCGACGCGCAACCCGACCCAGTCGGACCAAGCGTCGTGAATCCCGAGGAGCCAGTCGTCCCAGGATCAACCCCGCCACATTCGGCTGTCGGGCGAACTTCGCCAAGCCGCCCTCGACCGAGTTCTCGACGGCGATGCTCAGTCCCGAGATCGCGCTCTCGGCCCCCGCGTACCTCACGAGCGAGTGCGCAGCGTCCTGGGCCGCGCTCTCGACCTCACGCAGATGCGTGTCGCGGAGCACCTGACTGAGCCGCGCGCGATCCAGCACGTGGATCCCCTCGAACTCATGCTGGGACTGCGATGCGCGAAACAACCAGCCCGCAAACCCCAGCGCACCATCCCCTCGTTCTCCCAGTTCCATTCCGACGAGCCATCGCATGTGCAGCCTCCTCGACTGCAACCTGAGCCTCGATCCCCGATGAGGCACGCTCCCTTTTTGCGGGGTATTCAGGCTCCACGACGCAAGACTTGCGGGCCCGCGTCCCGACGATGCATCGCGTGCGCCCTCACGGTCCCGCCCCTCGGAGCTCCGACCGATCAGCGATGGCGAGTCGCGGCCTCGTACGCGCGCCGCAGGGTCTCGGCGGACGCTTCGAGCCCTTCGCGTTCGATGGCGTCCATGCTCGGCTCGAGCACTTCCGTGGCTCCGTCCTTACCCACGACCGCGGGCAGAGACAGCGCGACCCCGTCGATCCCACACCCGCCCGACTGCACCCGAGACACCGTCAGCACCCGTCGGTCGCCGCGAAGCGCCCAACGGAGCAAGTTCGCCGTGACCAGACCGATCGCGTGGTTGGTGGCTCCCTTACGCCGAATGATGGCCTGCGCCGCGTCCCGAACCTCCACGCCCGCGTCCCGCTCGTGCTCCGGGGTCCAGCCTTTCCACGCTCGTAGAGGCGCGCCGCCGATATGCGCGCTGGACCACAGGACGACCTCCGAGTCCCCGTGCTCTCCGACGACCTGCGCGTGAATCGACCGCGGCTCGAGCGAGAGCGTGCGGCCGAGGACCTGCCGCAGGCGTGCCGTGTCGAGCATGGTCCCGGTCCCGATGACGCGTTCCGGGGGGAGCCCCGAGGCCTCCGCGGCCACCTGGGTGAGCACGTCCACCGGGTTGGTGACCATGACGAGCAGACCGCGAAGCCCGGCGAGGCGACTCGCGATCTCGCGAACCATCCCCACGTTGTCTTGCAGGAGATCCAAGCGCGATTGACCGGGTCGGCCGCCGCGTCCGGCCGCGATCACGACGGCGTCGAGCTCCCGCATCTCTTCGATCGCCGCCGCCCGCACTCGAGCGGGCGGATAGAACGAAACGCCCTGAGCGAGGTCGAGCGCTTCACCTTCGGCCAGCCCCTCCTTGGCATCGTGAAGCAGCAGCTCCGACACAAAGCCGGCGTGCAACGTCGAAATTGCGACGCTGCTGCCGACCCAACCCATCCCGACGATTCCGATTCTCGGCCCCATGACGGGCTCGATCATCACGATGGGTGTAGGCCGTGTCTACGGCCTACCGCTGTGGTTCGGCCTCGAGTGCCCCGCAAAAATTGCGCCCGATGATCCAGCTCGAGACTCAGCCCATCCAAGGAGCGCGTGCTCGAGTCGCTTCGACGGCCAAATGTTCTGGCCCGCAGCACGGCACGGACCCTTGCCGGGAGCGCCGATCGATGCGTATCGGGTTGTAGAGTGTCGAGCCCGAATGGTCCACACCGAGCTCAGCCTGACTCGAGCACCTGGGCCTCCAAGGCCGCAAGGGTCTTCTCGCTCCAGGTGCCCGCGTAGATGTTCACCATGAACTGCGGCATTGCACCAAGCGGATCGACGTTGCACTCCACATGCGTTCGCGTGCCGCCATCGTCGGGCAGCTCTTCCAGCCTGTAGACGAGGAGGTTCAGCGCAGCGCGGACTCGTCCATCGACCTCAGGCATATCGGCGCGCTCGATCGACTGCAGATCGAGGGTGGCCGACTTCACGGAGCCATCGTCGTGAGTGTCGGTCACCTCCCAGATCCCGCTGATGACGTAGTCCCGATCCGAGAGCATCGGCATCAGGGTGTAGTGCTGGTACACCACGAACTCGGCTGGCAGGTCCGCGAATGCGAGCTCACCACCCCGCTCGAGTTCTCTCTCCTCGACGAGTCCACTGACCCACTCTGTCTTCGCGGCGCACTCAAACAGCGCGCGAGCGATGTCCACAAGTGTCGCCTGGATGACCTTGACACCGGAGACGTTCTTGAGGGCTGGGCGGGCGGAAGCAAGACGGGCGCGTGGCATGGGACTCCGCTCTTTGACCGAGGGATGCTCCACCTGAGCGTGACGATGGTAGGGAGGGCCAGGAGACGAGTCAATCGCCGCGACCAAGCCACCGCCCCGGGCTGGCGACCTCGTTCACCCGCGCCTCATTGAGAGGAGTTGCATCGGTTCAGCCTACCCAGGACAGAGCGGACCCCCGACCAACCCGCCTCAATGCGCGGCATACCACGCCTCGAGCGACACGCAGCGTGCCCGCCCCGTATCCGGCAACTCCGATACGGCATGCAGGATCTCCTGCTCCGAGTTCAGCCCATGACCTGCATCGAGACGCGCCGTCTTGTAGGCATCGATGCCCCGCGTCGCCTCGTGGGAACCCACGGTCTCGAGTTCGGTGTGGGCGTCGCAGAGGGCGAGGATGGGAGACTCGCCGCAGCCGCTCGCGCCTAGGAGCGCGGCGAGGACAAAGGTGCGCAAGGAGGACATATCGACAGAACGTACACGATGCGCTCGGCCTTCCCCGTCCCGTCCCTTTGCTCGGCCGCCAGCTTTCGCTGGTGATTCCATGGCGTTACGTGGGAGGTCTTGGGACACCAAGCCACCCATCCCGCCTCGCCGCGCGTATCAACGTCGACCAAGCCCTGCCGCTGATGCCCGCAAATGAATGGGCGCGACCTTGCAACGCAGACCCTACGCCATGGGCTGGCCGGCAGCAGGGCGATGCAGCATCCCCTCGTCGAAATTCTACCGACTACCCGAAGTAATCAGGCGCGTTGCCGGGCTTCCACTTGATGTTGCACCCGATGCTCGCCGTCTGCTCCGCCACGGGCTTCTTGCCCTCGAGCAATGCAGCCACCGCCGCATTCAAGTCCGCCCCGGTCACCGGCTGCCCATTGCTCGGCCGGCTCGCATCCAGCTGCCCGCGGTACACTAGCTTCCGCTCCCCATCGAACAAGAAGAAGTCCGGCGTGCACGTAGCCTGGTACGCCTTGGCGACCTCCTGCGAGGCGTCGACGAGGTAGTCGAAGGTGTAGCCGTTGTTCTCGGCCTCGTCCTTCATGCGGGCGGGGCTGTCGTCGGGGTAGCCGTCGGCGTCGTTGGAGTTGATGCCGACCATCGCGATGCCGCGCTCGGGCAGCTCGCGACCGAGCTGGGCCAGCATCTCGCGGATGTGGCGGACGAAGGGGCAGTGGTTGCACATGAAGACGACGAGCAGGCCCTTGCAGCCGGCGTAGTCGTCGAGGGAGACCTCGCGCCCCGTATAGTCGGGCAGCCGAAACGCGGGGGCTTCGGTTCCCAGGGAGATCATTTTCGACGCGGTCATCACCATGGCGGCGGGAGTATAGGGCATGCCCGCCGGGCCGGTGTCACCCCGGGAAACACTCAATCTTCGGGCGCCGTGAAACCAGATGCACGCCCGGCGGCGAGGTCCGAAAGGTCCGCGTAGGGGGTCACACAAGGACGACCATCGGCATGGAAGAACTCGATCCCATCGGGGTCGGGACACAGGCGCACGAGGGTGGAACAGCGGGTGCCGTAGCCGTGAGCGTCACTGTGCACGCACGGACCCTCGAAGGTGGGCTCGGCGTGCTCGGACATGAGTGTGTGCCAGGTCGCGCGGTCGGGCTCGGGCCCATCGAGCCGCGGACCGAAACGCTCGACGAGACGACGCCGAATGAGTCCATCTCGCTGGGTCGGCGCGGCACCTCGGCTGCGTTCGCTCAGCACGTGGATGCCCGGGTCGAGCCGTTCGTGATGATGGGTCGCGCCGTCGTTCCACACGAGCTGGACCTGCTGTCGATCGGCGATGAGCAGGTGGAACGGCGCGTGCTGGCTGGGGTCGAGGGCGGCGATGCGACGAGCGGCGGCGTCCACCGTGCCCGCCGCGAGGGCATCGAGGACGAGCTCACCGCGGGACCGCGGCCCGGGCACGTTGCTGGCTCCGGTGAAGCGGTTGGTGATGCCCACGAACAAGTTCGCCCCACGGACCCCGAGCCAGGTTCCTCCGGCTCGAAGATCACGCGGGGCGAAGATTTCGGGGTCGTCGCCCCGCGCCCATCGGTGGGGCGCGGCGGCGGGACGAGCGAGCTGCTCGTCACGGTTGGCGGCGACCACGAGGGGCGCCGAGTCCCACACGCGGGTGGCGACGACCAGCGTACACATCGTGACGTCAGGTGCTGGGCGGCGTGGTGCCTCCACCCGCGCTCGGGGGCTTGCCGAGCGAGGTCTTGGGCGCACCGAGGCCGGTGCCCGGGCCCTTGTTGCCACCACTGGCGGCGGCCGACTTCTGGGCAGCCTCGTAGCGACGCTTGACGATGTCACCGGCGACCTCGCGCGAGCCGAGGCCGAAGGCCAGGGCCATGGCCAGGCACAGCGCACCGAAGAGCAGGCCGAAGGTCATGAGCACGAAGTCCTCGGCCACACCGAGCTGGCTCACCGCCATGGTGAAGGCAAAGACCAGGACGACGTAGCGGGCGAACTCGGCGATCCAGCGGCCGGTCTCCGTGTCTCCCTGGCGAGAGTGGATGAGGTCGCGGACGTAGCCACCGATGATGAAGCCGACGAGCACCACGGCCAGGGCCACGGCGACGTTGGTGAGGACGTAGGCCAGCAGGGTGTTGACGTAGACGGACCAGGTGTCGAGGGCCAGGTTGTCCAGCGCCTGCGCGATGGCCAGCATGACGACGCCCACCTGGACGGCGAAGGCTACCATCTCGGAGAACTCGCCGAGGCGATCCTCGCGCTCGGAGACCTTGCCGAAGCCGAGACGCTCCATGAGGCGATCGAAGCCGAGGTTGCGTAGGGTGGTGCCCACCAGGCGGCGCAGCAGGCCACCCACGAAAACTCCGGCGAAGATGATGACGACGGAGACGGCGAGGATGGGCAGCAAGTTCCAGAACTTGCCGACCATGTCGGTGAGGGGGCCGGCCAAGGTCGACAGGCCGAGCTCGTTGAGCGCGGCGATGGTGGCCTGCATGATCACGAAGACCATGAGCGCCAGGCCGACGACGTCGCTGGGAGCGCTGTCACCGGTGAGCTTGGAGAGGCCGAAGCGCTCCATCAGGCTGTCGAAGCCGAGGCCCTGGAGGAGCTTGCGGACGACGACGCGGAGGATGCGGCCCGCGGCGTAGCCGACGAACATGATGATCGCGGCGACACCCAGCGAGGGCAGCAGGCCGACGATGCGGTCGATGGCGTTGCGCAGCGGCGCGGCCAGGGGCTCGATGTCGAGGGCCTCGAGGGCACCCGCGAGACCGAAGACGATGAGCAACCAGAAGATGAGGTTGCCAGCGACGGCCGAGAAGCGACGTGGGCTCTCCGGGTCGTCGTCCTCGGTGGTCTCGGTGAGCTGGGCGAAGCGGGAGTCCACGCCCAGGGTATCGAGCGCACGCTCGACGATGATCTTGAGGATCCGACCGGCGACGTAGGCGACGGTGAGGATGAGGGCCGCCTTGGCCACGCGCGGGAACGCCTGGACCACGGTGTCGAGCAGGCCCTGCAGCGGCGCGGCCATCTGCTCGAAGCCGGCGAAGCCGAGCACGCCGACGATCACCAGCAACATCAGCAGGATGTAGACGACCTTGGCGACGAAGCGCTCGAGGGCTCCGCCCTCACCTTCGGCCCCGCCCTCGACGTCCTTGAGCAGCAGGTTGATGCCGAGGCGCTGCGCGAGCTTGTTGTCGAGGTCGGTCTTGGTCAGCAGCGTGTAGACGCCGTAGGACACCGACTTGGCGATGACCCAGCCGATGATGAACATCGCCAGGGCGCCGGCGATCTTCAGGACCGGTCCCGACATGTGCTCCTGCGCCCAGTTCAAGAAGCCGTTGCCTGAACCGGCCGTCTCGGCGACGGCGGGTGGAGCGGCAGCTGCGGGCGCGGCGAGAGCCGTGTCGGCAAATAGGGCCGCCAACACGAGCAGCGGAATTACGAGGGAAGACAGCGCCACCGGGCGGCGCAACAGAACCTTCATCATGGTGGAATGACCCTCCGAAGTTGGATCGGGCGAGGTGCGGTTGTGGGGGGAACGAAGCAAGAGGGAACGAGATGCGGCACCTCAAACACGAGGGCGACACATCATCGGGGCCGGCTTGTAGCACAGGATGCTCTTCGATAATCGCTGCCTTTTGCCCCAAAGCGGGCCCTTGGCGGCGACTTAGAGCCAAATCCACGGGTCGGGGCGAGTCGATGCGAGACCGACGGGCGGGCCGATTTGGGTCGGCGAGGGACCGCGACCCCAGTCGGTCGTCGGCGACGACACCCCGTCGTCCACGACCCGACCCCGGCCTCGG
Source organism: Myxococcota bacterium (assembly GCA_039028615.1). GTDB lineage: Bacteria > Myxococcota_A > Polyangia > Nannocystales > Nannocystaceae > Paraliomyxa. Next base: position 482,911 of record JBCCHT010000002.1, read on the forward strand.
TCATCCACCGACGTCGTCGTCGCGAGCCCGGGCCGCCGAGAGATCGCAACGTCCACGAACGCCGTCCTCGCACCGTCCACGCCCAGTGGAGACCGCCCCACGCGCGATTCGACGCGGGCCTGCGCTCGCGTTGACCGCGGATTTGACGGTCCCGTAACCGATCCCTATGTTCGCCAGCACCGAACTTTCCACGGGCCTATAGCTCAGTTGGTTAGAGCGGCCGGCTCATAACCGGCTGGTCCCTGGTTCGAGCCCAGGTGGGCCCACCGTTTCGACTCGAGCAAGCTTTCTATGAACCCGCAGATCACTGCGCTCCATCAGCTCCAAAAGCAGGACCGTCAACTCGGCCGGCTCGAGCGAAAACTCGAGCTCATCCCGCGCCGAATCAAGGAGTTGGACGAGGACCTCGACAAACTCCGCTTCATGCTCGATGCCGAGCTGGAAAAATGTGAGCAGACGCGCAATTTCCAGCGTTCGCAGGAGCAGCAGCTCAGCGAAGAAGAAGAGCTCATCCGCCAGAGCAAGGCCCGTCTCAACCAGGTCAAGACCGCGCGCGAACTCAGCGCGACCCAGCGCGAGATCGACACGACTCGCCGCCTGGCCACCTCCCGCGCGGAGGAGATCGAAAAGCTCAAGGCCGGCGTGGAAGAGGCGGAAAAGCGCGTGTCCGCGATGAGCGACAGCCTCAACGCGCTGCAGAGCCAGGCCGACGAGGAAAAGAACCGCCTCGGCGCCACCGAGCGCAAGATCGACACCAAGCTCGCCAAGCTCCGAAGCAAGCGCACCGGGCTGACCTCGCAGATCGAGGCCGGCACGCTGGCCACCTACGAGCGCATCCGCCGTAAGGGCGGCGGCCTGGCCTTCGTGGCCGTCCGCGAGCGCCGTTGCTCGGCCTGCAAGATGGTCGTGCCGCACCAGATCTACGTGCACCTGCGCAAGGGCGACGACATCCAGGCCTGCGAGTCCTGTGGTCGCCTGCTCTACTGGGGCGCCCACTTCCCCGAGGACGAGGAGACCGGCGTCAAAAAGAAGAAGGGCGAGGTCGCCCCCAAGGCCGCCCCGCCGCAGGTCCGCGGCGTGAAGAAGGTCTAGACCGCCCTCCCCTCGCGGCTTCGAAAAAACGACGCCCCGCACTGCTGCGGGGCGTTCGTCGTTGGAGACGCACCCTCAGGCGAAGCGAGCCGCGCGGCGACGAGCGCTCTCGCGGAGGTTGAGCTTCACCAGCACGTCCTTGCCCAGACCCAGCTCGGCGAGATCCTCGGCGGTCAGGTCGACCAGGCGCTTGCCGTCGGCCCGCTGCTGCACGACCAGCCGCCCGACGACGCCGTAGGCCTCGCGGAAGGCCATGCCGCCCACGACCAGGGCCTCGCATAGGTCGGTGGCGATCGCGTCGCCCTTGGCCAGCGCGGCCAGGCAGGGCTCCTCGAGGGGCTCGAACTCCCGCAGCGCCAGCGCGGTCATGCGCAGCACGTCGAGCGTGCCGTCCACGGCGCGGAAGATGATCTCTTTGTCTTGCTGAAGGTCGCGGTGATAGCCGCTGCCCAGGCCGTGGAAGGTGCCCATCAGCGCGACCAGTTCGCCGCGCCGCATCGCCGCCTGGCCACGAAGCAGCTCGAACAGGTCGGGGTTGCGCTTGTGCGGCATCATCGAGGACCCGCCCGCGATCGCCCCGCCGAGCCGGATGAGCCCGTCGGAGGAGAGCTCGATGACGTCGGTGGAGAGCCGGGCCACGTGCAGCCCGAGCCGCGCGCACACGAACAGCAAGGTCAGCGCGTGGTCGCGCTCGCCCACCGCATCGATGGGGTTGCGCGGGCCACCGCCGAAGCCGAGCGCGTCGGCGGTCACCGAGGTGTCGATGGGCAGCGTGGTGCCGCCGATGGCCCCCGCGCCGAGCGGGGACGCGGCCAGCTCGTCGCGCACGGCCGACAAAAGCGCTCGGTCGCGCTCGAGACCTTCGATGAGCGCGCCCTGCATCCACACGCGTCCCATGACCGGGATCGCCACCTGGCGATGCGTGTAGCTGGGCATGGGCACCTCGCCGAAGCGCTCGCCCCAGGCCCGGGCGGCGTCGAGCACCGTGCCGATCGCGGCGTCGATCTGCGCCACCGCGTCGCGGCACCACAGCTTGAGATCGGTCGCGACCTGGTCGTTGCGGCTGCGTCCGGTGTGCAGCTTGCCCGCCACCTCGCCGACAGCGTCGTTGAGCCAGGCCTCGATGGCCATGTGGACGTCTTCTTCGTCCTCGCGGAGCGTCACTTCTCCGCTGGCGACCTTGCCCGGCAGCGACTCCAGGGCCTCGGTCAGGGTCTTGGCCTCGTCGGCGGTGAGCAGGCCGGCCGCCAACAGGCCGCGCACATGGGCCACGCTCCCTCGGCAGTCGACCTCGAGCAGTCGACAGTCGACGGGCAGCGAGGTGGACCAGCGCAGGAAATCGGGATCGAGATCACCACCGGTCGCGGCGGTACGGGCGATGGACGACATGACCGACCCTATACGCCCGTGAAGTCGAAGTAGTCACGCAGGTTCTTGAGCGCGGCCGGGTCGTTGGTCTTGACCTTGCCCCGCGCGATGTCGATGGGCCCGGGCAGCTTGCCCTTGATCACCATCTTCTCGAACAGCGCGGCGGTCGTCTTGAGGACGACGTCGGCGTTGTCGACCTTGCGGTTGGGCTCGACTTTGACTTCTTCGGGGCTGATCGTGACCGTGTAGCGGAGCTTGTCGATCGAGAAGTAGAAGACGGTCGTCTTGGATGCTTTGCCCTTGATGTAGCGCTTGGGCATTTCCTCGAAGATTTGGGCGATCATGCGGCCGGGACGCTAGCAGGAACGCCGCCGCGCCTGCCGCGCGATGCTCGCTCCTTTGTGTAGGTCTCTGTAAGTGTGTCGAAAACCGCAGCGAATTGCATGGAGCTGGCGGTACCCTCGTCCAAGGCCTCGACCCTCCCCGGCCCGCTCCACCGCCAGGACCCTTTTCTTCGATCGTTTTCAGGTAATCGGCATGCGCACGTCTCTCAAGTTCTTGCTCCCCTCCCTCGCCTTCATGGCGCCCCTGGCCTACGCGGGCTCGGCCCAGGCCGATCTCGGTGCCTGCGGCAACATCCACGTCGAGGCCAGCGCCGAGTGCGAAGTCCTCGTGGGCGCCGAATGCGAGGTCGCCTGTGAGCCGGTCGCATTCGAGGCCCAGTGTGCCGCCGACCTTTACGTGGGCTGCGAGGGACAGTGCAACGCCGAGATCAACGCGGGCTGCTCCGGCACCTGCGAGGCCGACTGCAACGTCGAGTGCGAGGTCGACCCGGGCCGCTTCGACTGCCGCGCCAACTGCTTCGCCGACGGACGGGCGGACTGCCAGGCCCGCTGTGCCGACAGCGAGTGCCACGCGTCGTGCGAGGCCACCCTCGAGGCCCAGTGCTCGGCCTCCTGCAACATCGAGCTCCCCGAGGCCGACTGCTCCGGTCGCTGCGAGGCCAGCTGCGAGGGCTACTGCCAGGCCGAGGCCAACATCGACTGCCAGGTCGAGTGCCAGGCCGGCGGCTACATCGACTGCCAGTCGCGACTGAGCGGCGGGTGCGTGGCCGAGTGTGATGTCGACGGGGCCCTGTTCTGCGACCAGCAGTACATCGACCACGGCGGCAACCTGCAGGAGTGCATCGACTCCCTGCGAGCGCTGCTCGACATCGAGGTCACCGGTGAGGCCAGCGGCAGCTGCAGCGGCAACACCTGCGAGGGCTCGGCCAGCGGCTCCATCTCCTGCAACATCGGCGAGGGCTCGACCGTGCCGCTGGGCGGGATGATCCTGCTGATGCTCGGCATCGGCGGCGCCATGCGACGCCGCTTCTAGCCCCCCTCCGCCCGGAGGAACAAAAAGACGCCACCCGCGATCACTCGGGGTGGCGTCTTTTTTCGTGCCTGGCGTTGCCGTTAGTCGAGCGGCTTGGCCATGGTGACGAGTTCTTCGGCCGAGGTGGGGTGGATGCCGACCGTCGCGTCGAACTGGGCCTTGGTCGCGCCGCAGCGCAGCGCCACGGCAAAGCCCTGGATGATCTCGCCCGCATCGGGGCCGACCATGTGCACACCGAGCACCTTGTCGGTGTCGCGATCGACCAGCAGCTTCATCATCGTGCGATCCTGACGACCGGGCAGCACGTTCTTCATCGGTCGGAAGTTCGTGCGGTACACGTCCACGTGCGGGTAGCGAGTGCGGGCCTCTTTTTCGGTCATGCCCACCGTGCCCACCTGGGGCTGCGAGAACACGGCCGTGGGCACGACCTGGTGGTCGATCTTGGTGGGGTTGTCGTTGAACAGGGTCTCGGCGAGGGCGCGGCCGTCGGCGATGGCCACGGGCGTCAGGTTGAGCCGGGTCGTGGCATCACCCACCGCGTAGACGCTGGGCACGTTGGTCCGCGACCACTCGTCGACCTCGATGGCACCGTGCTCGTCGGTCTTGATGCCCAGGTCCTCGAGGCCCAGGTTGCGGGTGTTGGGCCAGCGCCCGGTCGCCCACATGAACACGTCCGCCTCGTGCTCGGTGCCTCCGCGACAGACGGCGACGACCTTGTCGCCGCGCTTTTCGAGCCACTCGAGGTCGGTGTGGGTCTTGATCTCGATCCCCCGACGCTGCAGTTCCTCGGCCAGGGCGTTGTGCACGTCGTCATCGAAGCCCCGCAGCACGCCGTAGCCCCGCACCAGCAAGGTGACCTTGGACCCCGCCCCCGCGAAGATGCCCGCGAACTCCACCGCGATATAGCCTCCGCCCACGATCACCAGGTGCTCGGGGATGGTGGTCAGATCGAGCGCCTCGTTGGAGGTGATGCCCAGCTCCGCCCCGGGGATCTTGGGCACGTGCGGCCAGCCCCCAGTGGCGATCAGGATGTTCTCGGCGGTGTAGCGCTTGCCCTCGACCTCGACGGTGTGCGGGTCGACCAGGGTGCCGCGGCCGTTGATGATCTCGACCCCCGACTGACCCAACATGCGCAAGTAGATGCCGTTGAGTCGATCGAGCTCGGCGTCCTTGGCCGCGACCAGGCGCGCCCAGTCGAGGGTGCTCTCGCCGATCGACCACCCGTAGCCGCTCGCGTCTTCGAGGTCGTCACGGAAGTGCGAGGCGTAGACGAGCAACTTCTTGGGCACGCAGCCGCGCAGCACACAGGTGCCGCCGACGCGACTGGACTCGCAAATCGCCACCCTGGCGCCGTAGCTCCCGGCACGGCGACTGCTCGCCACGCCCCCGGACCCCGCACCGATGGTGAACAAATCGTAGTCGTACTTGGACATGCGTTCCCCGACGCTACGCAGGGGGACGCCCTGGTTGCAAGCCGCCCCCGGCGAAGCGGGCGCCGAGGCTCAGTGACCCAAGCCGAGGCCCTGGGCGGCCTCGCGTCGCAGGGAGGCGAAGGGGCGATTCCAACGCGGTACGGCGTCGACGCGCCAGGCCTCGAGCGGGAGCAGGCCCTCCACCGCCAGGTGCTCGTGCAGCGTGATCTCGGCCGCGGGCTCGCGGGAAAACCCAAAGGGGTTGCGAGGGCGACCGTCGGGCAGCGGCGGGTACTTCTGGTCTCGCCCCTCCGCGATCAGCACCAGCAGCTCCTGGCCGCGATGGAGCATGAAGGCGAGGAACTCGGGATCGAAGGGTCCGATGTCGACGCGCGAAGCCGGCTCGCGGGCGACCCACTTGGCCCAGTCGAAGCCGTAGACGAAGTCGTGCACGTAGCGGAAGCGGATCACGGTGCCGCCCCCGAACAGGCGCTGGAGTTCGACGATGCGCTGGCCCTGTCGACCGATGAAGGCCACGGGATCGTCCACCGTTCGCGCGCCCGCCCAGATCGACGCCGCGAGGCTCTCGAGATCCCCGAAGAGGTTCTCGGGGAAGGACTCCTGCATCGACACCGCGACCGCGGCCAGGGTGTCGGCGAAGGCCACCGCGACCGCATCGTCTCGCCCGCCGAGCACGAGCCGGCTGGTCTCGGTCAGCGAGCGCGCCCGAGAGCGACCCGGGGCCAGGCTGCGCCAAGGGGTCCGCGCCAGTCGAGCATCGGCGGCGGCGAGGCGCTGGCTGACGGCGGCGGCGGCCGTGGACGTCGAGGTCATCATCGGGCGCCGATCCCCCCGCCCAGCAGGCCGGCCAAGGCGAGCATGGCCGTCATCATGAGCCCGCCCCGCCAGATGCACTGGTGCAGGACGAACTTGTAGCGGCGATGCATCGCGTCGCCGAAGTCGCGGGCCTCGATGAGCAGGTCGCGATAGTCGGCGACCATCACCACGATGACCGGCAAGACCATCCACAGCTGAGCGTAGCTCGGGGCGAGCCAGGGCAAGGCCGCCCACACGAGCATGGCCCCCACCACGAGCCCTTCCGCGGCCTGTCGCACCGCGACCGCGCCGAACATGGTGGTGAAGGTTCGCTTGCCGCCGAGGCGGTCGCTCTCCTCGTCGGCGAGGCCGCTGGCGAGCGCACTGGACAGGCACAGCAAGGCGAAGGCGGGCAGGACCACGACCCCGGCCGGCGTCGGGTTGCCGCTCTGCACGAACGCGTTCCACCAGGGCAAGAAGAAGCCCACGCCGAGCATCTCGAGCACCTCGCCCCCGCCCCGGTAGTTCAGGCGAATGGGCGGCAGCGTGTAGAGCACGAGCAACAGCAAGCAGCCCGCCGCCGCACCGAGCAAGCCGGGCCGGCCGAGCATGTGCTCTCCGAGACCGGCCAACGCCAACGCCAAGACGCCCGCCCCCGTGCCGCCCAGGAGCACCGAGCTCGACTCGAGCACGTCGTCGGGGATGGTCTTGGGCGAGCACCCGTCGGGATAGAGTCGGCGCTTGATGACGTCGACCTCTTGGTCGCCCCAGTCGTTGATCAGCACGACGAACGCGAGGAACACCACCGTGAACGCCACGCCGAGGACGAGGCCGAGCCAATCGACGTAGCCGCCCGCCGCGATTCCGATGCCCTGGCCGAGCCCCGCAGCCACGAGCAGCTTGGGCCAGCTCGCCGGCTTGAGCGCGTAGAGCCAGCGCCGATGCGAGGGGAGCTCGGCGGGGTGCACGCGGGGAAGTCTAGCAGCGCTGCCGCAACCGGCATGGCGAGGCGCAGCCACGCTTCACTCACGGGTTTTGGAATCATTCGACAATTCGCCCCCGCGCAGGGGTCCCCGGACGTGGCGGCAAACCGCACGGTGGCGCCCCAGCCGGGCCCGCGAGGATCGGCGCTCGGTCCGAGGGCCGCGTGGCGATCTCTTCCGCCCCGGCGACGAACCTTCGGTGCTGCCGATCAGCCCTCGTCGTCGAGCGAGTACAGGCGCTGCTCGAGGGTCTCCTTGGCGTCCGAAAGCTCCGTGTCGAGCTCGAAGAACACCCGGTCGGTTCGATCGTCGCCTTGGTCCAGACCGCCGACGACCCACGAGAAGCTCCCTCGCAGCTGATGACGCGACCCGGAGCCGTCGTCGACCTCCAGCTCGAACGCCACCGCCACCGCGCTACGCGTGACGATGACCTTGCCTTCATCGTCGGGACTCCGCCGGCCGCCGGTCAAGAAGTGTGGGTCGGGACCGAAGCGAAGCCAGACGAGCTTCGCGTCGGCGACCTGCTGCTGGAGCCCGCGCTCGATCGCATCGCGGATGGCTCGCCCCGGATCGTCACCGAGCCATCCCATCCAGTGATCGGCGTCGTTGATCGCGGTCAGGTCGTCCTGCACGTCGTTGACCATAGCAGCGTTCGTTCGATTGCTCGGCCAGCGGCCGCATCGCTACTGTGAACGACGGACAGGCACCGACCCATGGCCGACTCGAACGATCTGGATCGGCTGCAAGCACGCATCCGAGCCCACCCCGCCAACCACCGGATCCTCGAGTGGATGCGACTGGACCCCGCCGAGCCGATCCGGCACTTCGGGACCTGGGCGCAACGCGGCCACGGGCTCGACCCTTCGGGCCGTCACCTGTGCAGCGACGTCGCGGAGTCACTGCCCGAGTACGAGAAGTTCGTGATCGGGATGCACACCGGGTGCGTGCACCCGGCCGCCGGTCGGCTACACCCGGCCGCCGGTCGGCTGCACGCGGCCGCCAACGAGTAGCAAGGCGGCTCTGCTCGTTCCGAAACGGCACCAAGACGTCCGCACCGAGGGCTACGGGAGCCACGGTGGAGAAGATCTCCTCTCGCCTCGTACCCGGGCTCGATCATTCCGATTGCGACGCGCGCCGCCTTCGGTGTCTCGATGGCAGCTGTCATAACCGACGACATAGCCGACACTGCCACCGCGATCGATGGTCATCGAATGCACCACCGAAACGGCACGGGTCGTTCATCGACCACTGTCTCGATGAACCCGGCGGCACGCATTGCGACCACGCTCGGCGGTGTTCGTTCCGCGAGTGAAGCATGGCCATGATGCCCACTTCCGAAGCGACCGCATGTCCCATATTCATCGAAGGCATATACAGATGTGAACGCGTCGCACCGCACGACGCCGCCGACGCCATAACTGCCCGCTTTGACACGAATGACGGCAGCTAGAGCCGAATCCGTGGATTCTGTGAAACTTGTAAAAGAGCCTCGAACGCGGCAACGGATCGACCGGATCGGATCGTGACGTCGTCGCTACGCAAACCTCCTGCATATCGTCGCTGAGGGCCCGACCGGCTACGAAAAATACACAGATCCGCAGGGGGAAAACATTTCGCCCCGAATCGAGATTCAAAATGTCCTTCCCCCTCCGCTCGATTCCATTAGCCTACTAGTGTCGCTGTACATTGATCGATGACGGCAGACCATCCGAAGCGCGATAGCCATGAACGTCACGTCGAGAACCCGTCGAATGCGCCCGAAAGCCCACGGCCTCTATGACCCGAGCATGGAGCACGAGGCCTGCGGAATCGCCTTTGTTGCCCAGCTCGAGGGAGAGAAGTCCAAGCAGGTCGTCGATGACGCCCTCGAAGCGCTCGAGCGACTGTCTCACCGTGGGGCCTGTGGTAGCGACCCGGAGACGGGCGACGGCGCGGGGATCCTGGTGCAGCTTCCCCACCGCTTCTTCAAGCGCAAGGGGCAGGAGCTCGGCTTCGACATGCCGCGACGTCGTCGCTACGGCATCGGCCAGGTGTTCCTCCCCCCCGACGAAAAAGCTCGCCGCGCCTGCGAGGAGATCGTCGAGCAGATCATCGAGCAAGAGGGTCAACGAACGCTCGGCTGGCGCCCCGTCCCCGTCGACGAGACCAAGGCCGGTCCCATGGCCCGCGAGGTCATGCCCGCAATCTCGCAGGTGTTCGTGGCCCGTCGCCGGGTCGTCCCTTCGGAGTTCGAGCGCAAGCTCTACGTGATCCGCAAGCGCGTGGAGGTCGAGGTTCGCACGCGCGGCGTCGACCCCGAGGGGTTCTTCCACTTCGCCAGCATGTCGGCGGAGACCATCGTCTACAAGGGCCTGCTGCGCCCCGATCAGCTGCGCGTGTTCTACCGCGATCTGGCCGAGGAGGACTTCGTCAGCGCGATCGCCATGGTGCACTCGCGCTTTTCGACCAACACCTTCCCCACGTGGGACCTGGCCCAGCCCTTCAACCGCATCTGCCACAACGGCGAGATCAACACGGTGCGGGGCAACTGCAACTGGCTCGATGCCCGCCGCAGCATGCTGCAGTCCGCCAAGTTCGGCGGCGATCTCGAGCGCCTCGGGCCCATCATCAAGCCCGACGCGAGCGACTCGGCCAAGTTCGACAACATGGTCGAGCTGCTGCACCTCGGCGGCCGCGAGCTGCCCCACGCCATGATGATGATGATCCCCGAGGCGTGGCAGGGCGACGAGCTGATGGACCCCGATCGCCGGGCCTTCTACGACTACGCCTCGTCGCTGGTCGAGCCCTGGGACGGCCCCGCCGCGATCGTGTTCTCCGACGGGCGCATCGTCGGCGCCACGCTCGACCGCAACGGCCTGCGCCCCGCTCGCTTCGTGGTCACCGACGACAAGCGCGTCATCTTGGCCTCGGAGACGGGCGCCCTCGACATCGACCCCCAACGGATCCTCCGCAACGGCCGTCTTCAACCGGGCCGCATGCTCATCGTCGACACCGACGAGGGGCGCATCGTCGGCGACGATGAGGTCAAGTCGGACATCACCGGCCGCTTCCCCTACGCGCGCTGGCTGAAGAAAAACCAGTACCAGATCAGCGACCTGCCGCCCGCCCCGGCGCCCCCGCGCCTGACCCGAGACGAGCTGACTCAGCTGCAGGCCGCGTTCGGCTACACCGACGAGGATCTCCGCATCATCCTCGAGCCGATGTCGCGCAACGGCAAGGAGCCCACCGGCTCCATGGGCACCGACACGCCCCTGGCCGTGCTCAGCGACCGGGCTCCGCTGCTGTTCAACTACTTCAAGCAGCTATTCGCGCAGGTCACCAACCCGCCCATCGACCCCATCCGCGAGTCATTGGTGATGAGCGTGGAGACCTGCATCGGGCGAGGGGCCAACACCTTCGACGAGACGCCCGAGCAGTGCCACGGCATCAAGATCCCCAGCCCGGTCATGACCGCCCCCGATCTGGCGATCATCAAGGCGATCTACGAGGGGGTCTTCGAGACGGCGACGCTGTCCATCCTCTACGACGCCAACGGCGGGCCCGATGCGCTCTCCGAGGCGGTCGACAAGCTCTGCGCGGCCGCGGGTGAGGCCATCGACGAGGGCTTCAACATCCTGGTGCTCAGCGATCGAGGCGTCGATGCCGACCGGGCGGCGATCCCCTCGCTGCTCGCGGTGTCGGCCGTGCACCACCACCTGGTGCGCGAGGGCATTCGCCTGCGGACCGGTCTCGTCGTCGAGACGGCCGAGGCCCGCGAGGTCCACCACTTCGCCCTGCTGCTCGGCTACGGCGCGGCCGCGGTCAACCCCTACCTCGCGCTGGCGACCGTGCGTCACATGGCGATGGCCGACGGCGGGAGCAAGGAAGACGGCGACGCCGCGGTCCGCAACTACATCGCGGCCGTCGACAAGGGCCTGCTGAAGATCATGTCCAAGATGGGCATCTCGACGCTCGGCTCCTACACCGGCGCCCAGATCTTCGAGGCGCTGGGGGTGAGCCGCGAGCTGACCGAGCGCCACTTCACGGGCACGCCCTCGCGCATCGGCGGCGTCGGCCTGCGCGAGCTGGGTGACGAGGTGCTCGCCCGGCACGCGCGCGCCTACGGGCCCGATGCCCACTACACCGACCCGCTGCCCATCGGCGGGGTCTATCAGTGGCGACGTCGCGGGGAGCAACACGCCTGGAACCCCGGCACCATCGCCAAGCTCCAGGCCTCGGTCCGCCAGAACGATGCCGAGCTCTTCGCCGAGTTCTCGCGCCTGGCCAACGACGAGACCCGTCGGCACATGACCATTCGCGGGCTGCTCGACTTCGACACCGCCGCCAACGGGGCGCCCATCGACCTCGACGAGGTCGAGGCGGCCGAGGAGATCGTCAAGCGCTTCTGTACCGGGGCCATGTCCTTCGGTTCGATCAGCGCGCCCGCCCACGAGTCGCTGGCCATCGCCATGAACCGCCTCGGCGGGCGCTCGAACTCGGGTGAGGGCGGCGAGGAGCAGCGCCGCTTCAAGCCGCAAGCCAACGGCGACAGCCGCAACTCCGCCATCAAGCAGGTCGCCTCGGGTCGCTTCGGCGTGCACATCGAGTACCTGCGCAGCGCCAACGAGCTGCAGATCAAGGTCGCCCAGGGGGCCAAGCCCGGCGAGGGCGGTCAGCTGCCGGGGCACAAGGTCAGCGAGCGCATCGCCGATGTCCGCTGCTCCACGCCGGGGGTGACGCTCATCTCCCCGCCCCCGCACCACGACATCTACTCCATCGAGGACCTCGCGCAGCTCATCTACGACCTCAAGGTGGCCAACCCCGGCGCCCGGGTCAGCGTGAAGCTGGTGAGCGAGATGGGCGTGGGCACCATCGCGGCGGGCGTGTCCAAGGCGCGCGCCGAGGCCATCGTCATCGCGGGCGATGGAGGTGGCACCGGAGCCTCGCCCCTGTCGTCGGTCCGCCACGCGGGCACGCCGTGGGAGCTCGGGCTCGCCGAGACCCAACAGGTCTTGGTCCAAAACGACCTGCGGAGCCGGGTTCGCCTGCAGGTGGACGGGGGCTTCCGCACCGCCCGCGACGTGGTCATCGGCGGCCTACTGGGCGCGGAGGAGTTCGGCTTCTCCACCGCGCCGCTGGTCGCGATGGGCTGCATCATGCTCCGCAAGTGTCACCTCAACACCTGCTCGGTGGGCATCGCGACCCAAGACCCGGAGCTGGTGCGGCGCTTCGCGGGCGAGCCCCTGCAGGTCGTCCGCTACTTCTTCTTCATCGCCCACGAGGTGCGGCGGATGATGGCCCACCTGGGCTTCCGCCGCTTCGACGACCTCGTCGGTCGGGTCGACAAGCTCAAGCGCCGCGACGACCTCGAGTCGGCCAAGGCCAAGACGGTCGACATCGACGCGATCCTGGCCCAGCCCCAGGCGCCCGCCACCGTGCAGCGTCGGCACCACATCCAGCAGAACTTCGAGCTCGAGGGGCACCTCGATCGCGAGCTCATCCGGGCGTGCAGCGGGGCCATCGAGCACGAGCGCCCCATCCGGCTGACTCGCACCATCGGCAATACCGACCGCACGGTGGGCGCGATGCTCAGCGGTGAGATCGCCTCCACTCGCGGCATCGAAGGCCTGCCCGACGAGACGGTGATGGTCTACTTCCGCGGCTCGGCCGGGCAGAGCTTCGGCGCCTTCCTGGCCAAGGGGGTCACCTTCGCGCTCGAGGGCGACGCCAACGACTACGTGGCCAAGGGCCTGTCCGGGGGACGGCTGGCCATCTTCCCGCCCACCGCGGCCCGCTTCCCCGCGCACGAGAACATCATCATCGGCAACGTCGTGCTCTACGGGGCGACGGGGGGTGAGCTGTACGCGGCCGGCATGGCTGGCGAGCGCTTCGCCGTGCGCAACAGCGGCGCCAAAGCAGTGGTCGAGGGCGTGGGCGACCACGGCTGCGAGTACATGACCGGCGGCGTGGTGGTGGTGCTGGGCCCCACCGGTCGCAACTTCGCGGCCGGCATGAGCGGCGGCTATGCCTTCGTGCTCGACAGCGAGGGCACCTTCCGCAAGCGCTGCAACTTCGAGATGGTCCGCCTCGAGGGTGTCATCGACGAAGCAGACATCACCTTGCTCCGCACCATGATCGAGGCCCACGTGGAGCACACGGGCAGCGACCACGGCCGCAAGGTCCTCGACAACTGGGACATCTCGCTCACCCGCTTCGTGAAGGTGATGCCCGTCGAGTACGCCAGAGTGCTGGCCGAACGCGCGGCCCGAGCCAAGCAACCGGCGAAACTCGCCATCGTCGAAGGAGGGATCTAGTCATGGGTAAAGTCGACGGTTTCTTGCAGTGGAATCGGCAAATGCCGAAGCGCCGCCCCGCCCGGCTGCGCGTGCTCGACTACAAAGAGGTCTACCTCGAGCGTAGCGCCGAGCAGTCCAAGCAACAGGGCGGTCGCTGCATGGACTGCGGCATTCCCTTTTGTCAGCAGGGCTGCCCGCTAGGCAACCAGATCCCCGACTGGAACGACCTGGTGTTCCGGGGCCGCTGGAAGGAAGCCTGGCACGCGCTCGAGTCGACCAACGACTTCCCCGAGTTCACCGGGCGCCTGTGCCCCGCCCCCTGCGAGGGCGCGTGCGTGCTGTCGATCAACGAAGACCCGGTGACCATCGAGCAGATCGAAAAAGAGATCGTCGAGCGGGCGTTCGCCGAGGGCTGGGTCCTGCCCCAGGTACCCGCCCGCGCCACGGGCAAGCGGGTGGCCGTGGTCGGCTCGGGACCCGCGGGATTGGCCGCGGCCCGACAGCTGCGACGGGTAGGCCACGAGGTCCGCGTCTTCGAACGCGACGAGCGAATCGGCGGCCTGCTCCGCTACGGCATCCCCGACTTCAAGCTCGAGAAATGGGTCATCGACCGCCGCATCGCGGTCTTGGAGGCCGAGGGAATCCAGTTCGAGACCGGGGTCGAGGTCGGCACCGATCCCACGTGGTCCACCTTGCGCGACGAGTTCGACGCGGTGGTGATCGCCACCGGGGCCATGGCCGCGCGCGACCTCGACGTGCCCGGCCGCGGGCTCCAGGGCGTGCACCTGGCGATGACCTACCTCGCCCGCCAAAACCGGGTGCTCACCGCCGACACTCCGCTCGATCCCCAGCTCAACGCCAGCGGCAAGCGAGTGGTGATCCTCGGCGGCGGCGATACGGGCTCCGACTGCCTGGGCACCGCGCTGCGCCAAGGCGCCGCCCAGGTCACGCAGATCGAGCTGATGCCGAGCCCGCCCGACCAGCGGGGCCCCCAAAACCCCTGGCCGCAGTGGCCGTTCATCATGCGGACCTCCTCGAGCCAAGAAGAAGGCGGCGCGCGACAGTTCGCGATGATGACCACCTCGCTGTCCGGGACCGACGGGAAGCTCGAGAAGCTGCACGGGGTGAAGGTCGAGATGCATCGCGAGGGCAGCTCGACCCGCCTGCGCCAGCTCGAAGGCACCGAGTTCTCCATCGAGCTCGACATGCTGATCCTGGCGCTGGGCTTCGTGGGTCCGGTCACCGAAGGCCTGGTCGATCAGCTCGGCATCGAGCTCGATGCCCGCGGCAACGTGGCCTCCCCCGCCGATGGATTTCGGACCTCGGTCCCCGGCGTTTATGTCGCGGGCGATTCGAAGCGCGGGGCCAGCCTCATCGTGTGGGCCATCAGCGACGGACGCGAGGCGGCCCGGGCCGTCGACGCCGATCTATCCGGGCTCGCGCCCCGGCTGCCGACTCGCGGCATCCATCAGCCCTTTGGCGGGCGCTAGACCCCGTTCTCGCCGCGCAACTCACGCCCGCCGAGGATGCACCCGCATTCTCGGCGCGCGCATTTCGGGTTAGCGTCCCGGCCATGCTGCCGGTGTCCACCGACGTGCTCGGGGCCAATCGTCTGCGTCATCACGCGTCGCTGCTCGCGACCTGCGTGCTGATGCTGTTGCTGGGGGTGACCGCGTGCAAGACGAAGAAGGGCGAGACCCAAGCGCCCCTGCTGCCGCCGCCCACCCGAACCGAAGATCAACGCCCCGACCGACCCGCGCCCGAGCCGGCCGGGCCCCGGCTGCTGCTGCGCGGCGCTCGGGTGATGACCGCGACGGGCGTCAGCTACCCGCACGGCCAGGTGCTCATCGAGGGTGACCGCATCGCGGCGGTCGGCGTGACGCTGCCCGAGGCCGAAGAGGCAGAGGTCGTCGAGCTGCGCGGCAAGGTGGTGACCCCCGGCATCATCGATACCCACTCACACCTCGGGGTCTATGCCTCGCCGGGGTTCTCGGCCCACTCCGACGGCAACGAGATCGGCTCCCCGATCACGGCCGAGGTCTGGTCGGCCGACGGCGTCTGGCCACAAGACCCTCAGTTCGAGCGGGCGCGAGCGGGCGGCGTGACCACCATGCAGATCCTGCCCGGCTCGGCCAACCTCATCGGTGGCCGCAGCGTGACCATCAAGCCCTACCCCGGGCTGCGCAGCCTCGACGACGCCCGCTTCGAGGGCGCCCCGCTCGGGCTCAAGATGGCCTGCGGCGAGAACCCCAAGCGGGTCTACGGCGACAAGGGCGGGCCCTCCACGCGCATGGGCAACATGGCGCGCTACCGCAAGGCCTTCCAAGAGGCGATCGAGTATCGCCGCTCGTGGCAGCGCTATCACGACAGGCTCGCCCGCTACGAAGCCAAGCAGCACGCCCGACGCTCGGGGGGCAAGGACGAGCGCAAGGGCGACGAGGGCGAGAGCGACGAGGACAACGAGGCCAAGGACCCGCCCGAGCCTCCCGCCCGCAACGAGTCCCTCGAGTCCCTGGTGGGGGTGCTCAACGGCGACACGTACTTGCACATGCACTGCTACCGGGCCGACGAGATGCTGCTGATGATGGACCTGGCCCGCCACTTCGGGTTCCGGGTCCGCAGCTTCCACCACGCGGTCGAGGCCTACAAGATCGCGGACCGGCTCGCCGAGCGGGACGTGGCCGCGTCGATCTGGGCGGACTGGTGGGGCTTCAAGGCCGAGGCCTACGACGGCATCCGCGAGAACGCGGCGCTGCTGTTCGCCGCGGGCGGCCGCCCGATCATTCACTCCGACAGCCCGGTGGGCATCCAGCACCTCAACCAGGAGACGGCCAAGGCGATGTACGCCGGCCGTCGCATGGGGATGACCATCAGCGACGAAGATGCGCTGCGCTGGATGACGGCCAACCCGGCCTGGGCGCTGGGCATCGACGGCGAGGTCGGCACGCTCGAGCCGGGCAAGGTCGCCGACATCGTGGTGTGGAGCGGCGACCCGTTCAGCGTCTATAGCCGCGTCGAGCAGGTCTACATCGAAGGCGAGCTCGTCTACGACCACACCTGGGGGCCCGAGCAGCCCCGCTCCGACTTCGAGGTCGGGCTGCGCCAGGGCGACGCCGAGCGACCCGAGGCTCCCGCCGTGTTTCCTCCCTCCTCCGCCAGTCAGGACGACGCCCGATGACCTCCGCCAAGATTTCTCGCCGACGCGCGCTCACGGGCCTCGCCGCCGCCGCGGCCGTGCCCACGCTCGGACTCGGGTCGGCCCACGCTGCGCCCGCGGCCCGCCGAGCGCGTCGGGGTCGTGCGCCAGCCGAGCCCGCCACCCTGCCCTTCGATGACCCCGAGGCCGGACACCTGATCTTCGTCGGCGGCCGCGTCGAGGTGGGCGACGGCACCGTGCACGAGCGCGGCGTGGTCGAGGTCCGTGGCACCCGTATCGTCTCGGTGCGCGCTGGAGATGCGGGCAACGTCGCGGGCGCCACCGTCATCGACCTGCAGGGCAAGCGCATCACGCCGGGCTTCATCGCCGCCGCGACGCCGCTGGGCCTCGTCGAGATCGACATGGAGGGCTCCACCGTCGACGCCGAGCGCCATGGCGACCCGATCCGCTCCGGCTACGACGCGTCGGAGGCGGTGCACGCCGACAGCAGCCTGATCCAGGTCAGCGCCATCGAGGGCATCACCTCCGCCGCCGTGACCCCGCGGGGCGGGCTGCTGTCCGGGCAGGTCGCGTGGATCGATCTGGTCGCGGGAGACCACGCAGGCATCGTGGCCAAGTCCAAGATCGCGGCCGCCGGTCAGCTGGGGCGCACCGTCTCCGGCTCGCGTGCCGCCACCCTCACCCGCCTGCGCGAGGTCCTCGACGACGCCGCCGTCTATCGAGACAAGCGCGGCGCCTTTGACAAGCGGCAGACCCGGGACCTGTCCGCCCATCGCCTCGACCTCGAGGCGCTCGGCCCCGTGCTCGATGGCGAGGTCCCGCTGGTCGTGCGAGCCCATCGAGCCAGCGACCTGCTGGCGCTGGTGCGGCTGGCCAAGGAGTCGAGCCTCCGGCTGGCGATCATCGGTGCCGCTCAGGGCTGGAAGGTCGCGTCGGCCCTGGCCGAGGCCCAGATCCCGGTCATCGTCCAGCCCAGCAGCAACCTGCCCCAAAGCCTCGACCAGCTCGGCGCGCGCATGGACAACGCGGCGCGACTGCACAAAGCCGGCGTGCCCGTGGGCATCGCGGTGCTCGGCGAGGCCCACAACATCCGCAACGTGACCCAAGAAGCCGGGCTCGCGGTCTCCTACGGGCTGCCCCACGAGGTCGCGATCCGAGCCATCAGCCTCCAGCTGGCGCAGATCTACGGCATGGACGCTCACTACGGCAGCGTGGCCGCGGGCAAGGTCGCCAACCTGGCCGTCTGGGAGGGCGACCCCCTCGAGCTGTCGCAGATGCCTCAGCAGGTGTACGTGCGCGGCCGGGCCATTCCCATGCGCTCGCGACAGACCTTGCTCCGCGATCGCTACCGCGACCTGCGGCCCTTCGCCCGTGAGGACGATGGCTGAGCATCCCCTCGAGCCCTCGTCCGCGCAGCTCACCGAGTGGATCGAGGAGTTTTCTCGGTTCGCGGTCGATCATGTGCAGCGCTTGCCCCAAATGCATGCGCGAGGGCTCGAGCCCGGGCCCGCTCGCGAGCGCGCGCGCCAGACCCGGGTAGAGATCGGTGAGCAGCCCTTCGAGGGCGGCGTGCCCGGCCTCATCGACCGACTCGAGCGCGCAGCCGAGGCGGGCCTGCTCGCGCCCGGGCCGGGCTACCTCGCTTACGTGCCGGGCGGTGGCCTGCCCACCGCGGCCATCGCCGACCTCGTCGCCAACCTCCTCAATCGCTACACCGGGCTGACCGCCGCCGCGCCCGCGCTGTGTCGCTTCGAGGCCGACGTCATCGAGTGGCTGGCCCGTGCCTTCGGCTATGGCCCCGGTGCACGCGGCATCCTGTGCTCGGGGGGCTCGCTGGCCAACCTCTCCGCCGTCGTCACCGCCCGCATCGATCGCCTCGGCGAGCAGGCCGATCTGCGCAAGGCCGTGGTCTACACCTCGGCCCAGGCTCACCACAGTGTGAGCAAGGCCATCCGTCTCACCGGGCTACCCGGAAGCAGCGTGCGCACCGTGTCCGTCGATGCACGCCTGCGGCTTCAGCCCGAAGCGCTCGCGGCCCAGGTCGTCCGCGATCGTGAGGCGGGCTTGCTGCCCTTCCTGCTCGTATCCGCGGCGGGCACCACCAACACCGGGGCCATCGACCCCTTGCCTGCGCTCGCCGACCTCTGTGAAGAGCACGGCCTGTGGCACCACGTCGACGGAGCCTACGGCGGGGCCTTCGTGCTGTGCGAGGAGGGACGCCAGCGCCTGGCGGGCATCGAGCGTGCAGACTCGATCACCTTCGACCCTCACAAAGGCATGTTCCTGCCCTACGGAACCGGCTGCCTGCTGGTGAAGGACGGCGCCGCGCTCAAGCGTGCCCACGCGGGTGAGGCGGCCTATCTGCAAGACTTCGAAGAGGGCCCCGATCTGGCCCCCAGCCCCACCGAACACGGTCCCGAGCTGTCCCGTCCGTTCCGAGGGTTGCGACTGTGGCTGCCGCTCATGCTCCACGGCGCCGCCCCGTTTCGCCACGCATTGGCCGAGAAACTGGCCCTGGCGGACCGTTTTCACCGAGGCCTGCTGGCGCTGGCGGACGACGGCGCCCCGATCGAAGTCGTCGATCCACCGCAGCTGTCGACCGTCCCTTTTCGGTTACGACGACAGCCCGACGAGACGCTCGAGGCCTGGAACGCTCGCAATGCACGGTGGATGCAGGCCGCCAACGAGCGCGGTCACGTGTACATGTCGAGCACTGCGCTGCCGGTTGCCGATGGGGCCGCCTTCACGCTGCGCGCCTGTGTCTTGAGCTTTCGCACCCACGCCGAGCACATCGACCACGCCCTCGAAGACTTGGCGCAGACGCTGCCGGGTGTAAGCTGCCGCGCGACTTCGAAATGAACCAACCCACTTCGAACGCCCTCGAGCACGCCCCCGTCTTCAGCTGGCACAAGAGCCACGACGGGCTCATCTACACGTCGGGCCATGCCGCTGTGGACATGGACGACTTCAAGCTCATGCGAGTCGACTTCGCCGAGGAAGTTCGCCTCGCGCTCGACAACTTGCGACGCACCCTGGAGCGCGCCGGCTCGGGCATGGACAAGGTCCTCAAGGTCACCATCTACCTCGCCGACCTGCGCCGCTACCCCGACCTCAACCGGATCTACGCGAACTTCTTTCCCGGGGCGAACCCTCCCGCTCGCACCTGCGTCGAGGTGCAGCGCCTGCCCTACGATTTCCAGGTGGAGATCGAGGCCGTCGCCCACACCTGAGCCGTGGTCCGGCGCATCGTTCTTTCACTGTGCGCCATCGCGGCGGCGTGTCGTCCCGCGCCGAGCCCCGAGTCCAGCTCGGCCTCGGCGAGCGCGGACGCCTACGTTCCCTACCTCGAGCGCAAGTCGGGGCACGAGACCCAGCTTCGGATCGACGGTCCTTCCCGCGGTCGCTACGAGCCGGGCTTCGTCCCCGAAGGCGCGCAGTCGGTGCAGTACCCGTCGGGCGAGCACGAGCTGCTGGCCTGGTACGCTGCGCCCCCGGATGCCTCGGGCCCCCGCCCCGCGCTGATCTACTTTCACGGCGACTTCTCGCTCGCCGCCCACGACTTCGAGGCGGTCCGGCCCTTCCTCGATGCCGGCCTGGTCGTGATGACCCCGGCGCTGCGAGGGGAGAACGGCAACCCCGGTCGGCTCGAGCTGCTCTACGGCGAGATCGACGACGCGGCCGCGGCCGCGGACTGGCTCGCGGCCCAGCCGGAGGTCGACCCCGAGCACATCTACGCCGTGGGCCACAGCATCGGCGGTGCGGTCTCGGCCATGCTCGCGCTGTACCCCGAGGCGCCCCTGCGCTTCACCGCCAGCGTGGGCGGCATCTATGTACCCGAGACCTTCCAACGCTGGAGCAGCTCCAAGAGCAATGCGGCCCTGGTGCGCTTCGACGCGTTCGATCCGATGGAAGGCAACCTGCGCACGCTGGGCCCCAACGTCCGCGACCTGGTGCACTCGCACCACGCGTACATCGGCGAGGGTGACTCCTGGTTCCACCCCAACGCCGAGTCGGTGCAGGCCGAAGCCGACCGCTGGGGTCGGCCCTTCACCATGGAGTACGTGGCCGGCGATCACATGAGCTCGCTGCAGCCCGCGCTCGAGCGCTTCCTGGGGCGAGTGCAGGCCGACCTCGACAGCGCCCCCAAAGCCGCTCAACCTTGATGGCGTGAGCACCACGCGACGCGGACCGGGACTCGCCCTCGTCGGGCTCGCCCTGCTCTTCGCCGCGGCGTGCCGACCTCCCGCGCCCGCTCCTCCCGAGGAGCCTCCGGTCGCCACCACCGTCGACGCATTCGCCGACCTCCCCTACGCCAGCGCTCCGCTGCCCGCGACCACCAAGGTCCTGCTGGTGGCCGGGGGAGACGACGTCGCGAACTTTGCCGCCGACGTGCTCGAGCAGCGCGCCCTGTGGATCGAGGCTGGGCTGCGCGACGACGAAATCGCCTGCTATTACGCCAAGCCCACGCTCGAGGCCCAACGCGAGGACCACGAACAATACGAACAGCTCCGGGCCGCGCTCGCGCCGTGCTACTCCGCCGACCCGGCCACCCTCCACGAGCACCTGCGCCAGGTCGCGCGCCAGGCCCCGCCCTTCCTCTATCTGTTCATCAGCAGCCACGGCCTGCCGCCCTTGCTGCGGTGGAAGGCCGGAGTCGACGACGCCAACCGGCTGCCCGCGCGGCTCGACCTGCAGCCGGGAGAAATTGGTCGCTTCGATCACCACGCCATTGGGCTCGAGGGGGGCTCGGGCCCCGGCCTCGGTCAGGTCACCCCGATGCTCGAGGCTCATCGCAGCGGCACGCCGACGGAGCAGCTCGTGCTCACCCCCAGCACCCTGGCCGACGCGCTGACCGAGCTGCCCGAGTCGAGCGACGCCATCATCGTGCTGCAGGCGTGCTTCAGCGGCGGCTTCATCGGTCGCCCCGACGACGGGCCCTCGCCCCTGACCGAGCGCCCCCGCACCACCATTCTCACCGCCAGCTCGCCGCTGAGGCCGAGCTTCGGCTGCGGCTCCGGCTCGGCCCGCACCTACTACGGCGGCGCCTTCAATCGCGTCCTGGCCCAGGTCCTCGAGCACAACCCCACGCCACGCCCGCTCACGCCCGCCGCCATGCCGTGGGCATCGATCTACGAGCAGGTCCGCTTCGTCGTCGAAACGATGGAGCGCATCGACGGCGAGACGCCCTCCCAGCCCGCGCTGTTCAGCAACGTGCCCGGCTCCGAGACCCAAGCCCCGCAGTGAAGCCGCCGCCTCGTCGAGGCCGTACAGGCGTCGAAGACGCGCTCCCGGCGAGGCCGGGCCCTTCGCCACGGCCGCCGAGCACGACCCACAAAAGGGGCGGCCGCCGTCGCGTCGGCGACCCCTTCAGGCCTTCAAATGGCCGTCACGGGCCCCAACGGCCGTCCCAGGCCCCCCTGGCCCCGCGCGCGGCCATGGGCTAGCTTCTGCCCTCCGATGCTCGAGGCGCTCATCCCGTACATCGTGGCCCCCGAAAAGACGCTGGTCCAAGACCTGCCGTTGATCGGTGAGCTCAAGCTCCAGCTCTTCGGGCCGCTGGTCGCCACTGGCGTCATCGTTGGCTGGTACCGCGGCCTGGCCTACGCGAAGAAGAAGGACATCGATGAGTTCCTGTTCCGGGACTACATGTTCTGGATGCTCGTCTCGGCCTTCGTGATCTCTCACTGGGTCTCGGTCATCTTCTACTTCCCGGAGCGCGTGCAGGAAAACCCGTGGATCCTGCTGCAGATCTGGAACGGCCTTTCGAGCGTCGGTGGGTTCTTCGGCGCCACGGTGGGCGCGTTCCTGTACTTGCGCTGGTACTGCGGCAAGCAACCCATGGGCAAGCAGCCGATCATCGTGTTCGGCGACGCCACGCTGTTCGGGCTGCTCGGCGGCTGGTGCTTCGGTCGCGCCGGCTGCTCCCTGGTACACGACCACCCCGGTCGCGTCGTCCCCGAGGGCACCTTCCTCGCGGTGGGCCCCTGGCCCGACGGCAGCTGGCGCTACGACCTCGGTCTCGTCGAGTTCATGTTCGTCGTGACCCTGATGTCCGTCGTCTACTTCATCGTGAAGTGGGACAAGTGGCGACAAGGTCGGATGGTCGGGCTGGTCGCCTTCACGTACGCCCCGTTCCGCTTCTACCTCGACTCCCTGCGCGCCGATGAGCCCGCCACCCGCGTCATCCAAGACCCGGATCTGCGCTACGCCGGCCTCACCACCGCCCAGTGGTTCACCATCGCGTTCTTCATCGTCGGGGCCTACCTGCTGTTCTTCCGCAAGCCGAAGGAGGGCGACTTCGACTACGCCAAGGACAGCGAACGCCGTGAGCGCGAGGCCGCGGAGGCCGAGGGCGGAGACGGCGACGACAAGTCCGACCCGGACGACGATCACGACTCCGAGGAGCGTGACGACGATTCCGAAGACGGAGAGTACGAGGACGACGACGACGGCGACGAGGAAGAGGAGCCCGAGAAAAAGGCCACCTAGCGTCGCCAGCGTCCCGAGCGGCTGATGGGCCGCTCCCCGAAAGAGACCCCGTGCATGGTGCCGGGGTCTTTTTTCGTGCCGGGGCTGCAACCGGTCGGCGGACGCGTCGTCATGTGGGGCGAGCATGCGCCGACTGTGGCGCTTTGCCCCGTCACCCCAAACCGCCCCCGAGAGATCCCCACCATGCCCCGCATCTCCCTTTTGGTGTTCCTGTCCGCCGCCCTCGCCCTGCCCATGGCCACGGGCTGTGCCAACAAGGACAAAGGTACCGAGAACCCCGAGGCCTCCGATTCCGACGCCGATCCCCTGGTCGAGCTTCAGAGCATCCCCGACCAGATCCAGGCCGAGGTCGACATGGTCCTGCAGCCGATCAACGACGTGGACGTCGTCATCGACCAGGTCACCAGCATGCCCCAGACCCTGGGCGTCGACGCCGGTAGCCTCAAGGCCATGGCCGCGGCCAGCCTCTCGGCCAAGGCCGAGGACGGCGAGCTGTCGCTGACCGCCGACCTCGACATCGCCGCCGACGCCAAGGCCGAGGTCGACGAGGTCCTGCTCAAGGTCCAAGGCATCGCCACCGGCCTGCGCGAGACCCCCGAGCGAGCCAAGACCGCCACCACCAACATCGTCGCCCTGGGCGCCAACGCGACCGCGCTGGTCGGCAAGCTCACCGCCAAGTACCAAGCCAAGCTGAGCAACCCGATGCTCAAGGCCGAGAAGAAGGCCGAGATCCAGGCCGAGCTCGACATCGTGATCAAGCTCGACGCCGACATCAAGGCCGTGGTCAACGACGCCAAGACCACCGTCACCGAGCTGCCCTCCAAGGGCAAGGAAGCCCTGGTCAAGCTGACCGCGGCCTTCGCCGGCGACGCTTCGGCCAGCACCTGAGTTTCTTTCTTCTCCTCAACGGTTGTACGTCCATCTGAGTACGTCGATGGGAGTCCGAGGTCCCGGTGGGCCTCGGGCTCCCATTTTTTGTGTGCCTAGCCGGGTGCCCCCGGCCGCGTAACTGCCGCCCCCTGCTCGGATCGCCACGCTCGGGCGACGCCGACGCAATCGAGGTCGCACCGCAGGCACATGCAGCCCTCGCATAACCGGGGTGGTCGCACATTCGACCCCGCGACAATGGCCCCCGACCGGCCAATGACCCTGCTACCTTGTGTTGGACATGGTGACGCAGACGGGACGGGCAGTTGCGAGCCTCGTGGGGGCGGGCCTTTTGTTGGCCGCGCCAGCAGCCAGCGCCAGTAATGGCACCAAGCCGCGAATCCCGGTCGATTGGTCCGGCGGCGCGTGTATGACCATCGTCGACCGGTCCGCCGCGACCACGACCCACTTCGACTACACCATCTCCCAAGAAGACACCGAGCTCACCCCCGACGAGGTCGAGGACAGCCGCACTCATCAGTTCTTCGGGTTCTGCCGCGCCCACGATCCCCAGACCTTCCTGCCGCGCTGGATCACGCAAGACGACATCGATCGCGCGGTCCAGGTCAAAGCTGCGCCCGACGAGGTCGAGGCCGAGGACATCCTCGACACCTCCACCGAGTGGGGCGATTGCAGCGTCCGCATCACCGCCGACGACGACCGCCGCCCCATCACCTTCGAGGCGGCCGATGCCGGCGTCGACTGGGACACCACCGACGTGCCCGCCGGGACCTACACCGTCGAGGCCTATACCTGGGAGCCGCCGCTCAACATCTGGAGCCTGCACCCCGGGGTCGTCAAGGTCGTCGACTCCTCGGACGTCGCCGCCAGCGGGCCCGCCCACGCGATCACCAACACCGAAGAGGTCATCAACCGCAACGAGACGGTGACCCTCGAGGGCTGCGTGAGCGCCATGGAGGGCTCGACCCTCACCGCCTACTACGCGCTCGCCCTCCCCGAGGTGGACTGGCAGGTCTTCATCGAGGACGACCCGATCTCCGGTGACAGCTACGCCGTCGAGTTCGACCCCCCCGAGGAGGTCGCGGGCGAGTCGCTCATCATGCGCATCGACGTCACCGACCCCATGGGTCGGACCTACACCAACTACATGCGCGAGCTGGTGATCATCCTGGGGACCGACGGGCCCGGCGAGTGCGATGGCATGGGCTTCATCGGCGGAGCCGGCTGCGAGGGCGACTCCGGGGGCACCGAGACCGACGGCGACGCGGCCACCAGTGCCGTGGGTGACGAGACGGCCGGCGACGGCACGAGCGCGAGTACTACGCCCGGGCAAGACGGCGGTGACGGGGTCGATCCCGGCGGCTGCGGCTGCCAGTCGGACTCCACCCCCACGCCCTGGGCACTCGGGCTACTCGGCGTCGTGCTGTGGGGTCGACGCCGCCGCAACCGCTGAGCGCTCAGCCCTTCGCGGGCCACAGCCACGCCGCACCACGGACGCCACTCGAGTCGCCATGGGCGGCGCGGACGAGTCGGGTATCGACGCGATCGGAGAACACCCACTGGCCCCAGCGCTCGGGCACCGCCGAGTAGAGCCACTCGATATTGGACACGCCGCCGCCCATCACGATGACGTCGGGATCCACCACGTTGATGATCGAGGCCAGGCCCCGCGCCATGCGATCGGCGTAGCGCTCCAGGGTGGCCTGCGCCGCGGCGTCTCCCGACTCGGCCGCGCGGGCAATGGCCGCGGCCGGCTGCGCCTGGTGGCCGTGGGCGACGTGGTCACGCTCGAGCCCGGGCCCGCTGAGGAAGGTCTCGATGCACCCGTGCAGACCGCAGTAGCAGGCGGGCCCGGGGCGCTCGTCGTCGCGGGGCCAGGGCAGCGGGTTGTGCCCCCACTCGCCTCCGATCGCGTTGCGCCCGGCCAGCGGCCGCCCGTGGATCACCAAGCCGCCGCCCGTGCCCGTGCCCACGATCACCCCGAACACCACGTCGGCTCCGGCGGCGGCGCCATCGGCCGCCTCGGACAGCGCGAAGCAGTTGGCGTCGTTCTCCAGTCGAATCTCTCGCTGCAGCGCCTGCCCCAGGTCCTCGCGCAGCGGCTGACCGATGAGGCACGTGGTGTTGGAATTCTTGATCCGGCCCGTCGCGGCCGAGACCGCGCCCGGAGTGCCGATCCCGACCGTGGCCTGCGCCCCCAGCTGTGCCTCGGCGTCCCGCACCATCGTCGTCAGCGTGCGCACGATCGACCCGTAGTCCTCGCGGGGCGTGGGCTGCCGACTCCGCAGCGTGATGGTCCCGGCCTCGTCCAGCGCGACGATCTCGATCTTGGTCCCACCCAGGTCGATGCCGATTCGCATGCCTCACCGTGACGCGCCGAGGGCTCCGAGGTCAACGCGCGGACCCGGCTTGATTCCCGGCCCCGCCCTCGCCGAGGATGAGGCCGCCCATGCTCGTGCGTCTGTGCTCCTCGTGCTGCTGCCTGTCGCTGTTGCTCGCCTGCGGGGGCTCGCCCGCCTCGGGTGATGCCAAAGCGAAGCCCGACCAAGAGCCCGCCCCCGCGACGAAGGCTCCGGCCGAAGATCCGACCGAGCCTGCCCCCGCCGCGAAGACTGCTCGGACCTGGAGCTTCGACGACGCGAAGGCCGGCCCGATCCCCGCCGGTTTTCGGGTGACGGAGACGGGAAGCTCGGGCACGCCCGCGACCTGGGCCACGGTGGCCGACCCCACCGCTCCCACCGCTCCCAACGCGTTCGGCATCACCGAGACAAAGAACCCGAAGGCGACCTACAACCTCGCGCTGGCCGAAGGCACCGAGTACGGCGACGTCGACATCTCCGTGATGGTGAAGGCCGGCACGGGCGAGCTCGACCAGGGCGGCGGGCCCATCTGGCGGGTCATCGACGAGGACAACTACTACATCGCGCGCTGGAACCCGCTGGAGAAGAACGCCCGGTTCTATATCGTGCAGAGCGGCTCGCGAAGCGCCCTGGGCAAGGTCGAGCTCGACCTCGACCCCGCCGCCTGGCACTCGCTGCGGGTGGTGAGCGAGGGCGCGGTCATGCAGCTGTTCATCGACGACGAGCCCGTGTTGCGGGTCGAGGACGACACCCACAAAAAGCCGGGGCAGGTCGGCCTGTGGACCAAGGCCGACGCTGCCACGTGGTTCGACGACCTGTCGGTCACCACCCCGTAGGGGCCGCGCTCAGCAGTCCTTGGGCGAGACCCACATGCACACGTCGTCCCACTCGGCGCGGCACTCCATGCCGAGCGGACACTCTTGGCCCCCGCTGCAATCGAGGGAGCAGCGGTTGTTCTCCCCCGTGGCCCCGTCGAGGATGCACGTGGCCGGGGCCGTCCCAGTGGGGGGCGTGGGGCAATCGGCGTCTTCGAGGCAGTGCTCGATGCAGAAGCAGCCCGAGATGCACTCCGCCCCGTTGCCGAAGCCGAAGTTCCCGCGGTCGCAGAAGTTCTCGTTCTCGAGCGAGCACCACGGGTAAGTGTCGTCGACGCCGTCGGGCGGGCAAGCGCCCGGCGTGTTGCAGGGGTGGAACTCGGGCAGCGCACAGATGCCGATATGCTCCTGGCCGGGCTCGGCCACGCCCGGGTTGAGGAACGGAATGCACTCGTGCTCCGCCTCCGGGCACGTGGCGGTCGGATCGTTCAGGTCGCAGAACTCGATGCAACAGCCCCCGGAATCGCAGCCCGGTCCGTACATCTCGCCGGCCATGCACATCGAGCCCTCGACGCATTCGAAGCCCATGCAGGGGTCGCCCGGCATCGCGGTGCCCGGCTCCGGGCCTTCACACGTGAAGCCGGCGTCGTCCCACGACTGGTTGAACACGCAGCTCCCAAAGCCCTCGGGACACTCGGGCTCCAGAGGATCGCAGTTGGGCATGCACCACGAGACCGAGCAGGTGGCACAGGTTCGGCACTGCTGCCCCTCGCCGCACTCGTAGTCCGAGTCGCAGATCTCGACGCAGACCGGAGAGTCGGCCAAGAGACTCGAGCAGAACGCTCCATCGCCGCAATCGTCCGTGCACGACCCGGGGTCACGCGTGCACTCGCCATAGAGCGCGACCGGATCGTCGGTCACCGCAGCGCAGACATAGGACTGGGCCTCGAGCTTCAGCGACCCCTCGTCGGGGGTCCACGGGACGCACTTGAAGCCGTCGGGGCAGTCCTGCTCCGCGACGTCGCACTGGCTCTCGCCCTCGAGGGGTGGGCACTCGAAGGACGGGGGCTCTCCGGTCGACTCACCCGTGGACTCCGTGTCGGCGACGGTCGTGCCCGAGGTCGACGAGCCCACGACCACCGACGTCGCTCCTTCGGTCGAGTCTCCAGTGACGCCGCCCGAGTCGGGCTCCGTGGGTGTACCGGTCGTCGACGAGCCTCCAACCTGGTCGGTGGGGTCCTCGGTCGTCGGGCAGCCTAAGAGGAGCGAAGCGGGTAGAATAACTTTCAAAAACCGCATAGCCATGAGCAATAATAGTATTATTCCGATGATTTGAAGAGCGATCCGAGGACAAACCCCGACAAACCATCGGGCCATCGGGCCGGTTTTCACTCCCCATACCCCTTGGCTTCCTCATGATTCGAGCTGCCCCATCTTCTTTGTTCTTCGCGTTGGCGTTCGCCGTGGCCTGCAACCCGAGCGAGGCCTCCGACGACGCGAACCCGAGCGACGGCTCGAGCCGCGGCGACGCGGCCAGCACCTCGACGTCCTCCGTCACGCCCGGTTCATCCGGAAGCTCGAGTGCCGCCGGGGACTCGACGAGCGCGGTCACGAGCACCACCTCGGGGACGACGGCGTCCGAGGACGGCACCACCCGCGGCACTCAGTTCGCATGCGGTGACGAGCTGTTCTGCGAGCTCGGTGAGCACTGCGTCCTGCCCTGCTGTGGTGGCGCACCACCCAGCTGCGACCCGATACCCAAGGACGGAGAGTGCCCGCCCGGCACCCCCGAGTTCGGCAAGTGCTGCGACTTCATGGGCATTCCCGATTGCGACGAGGCCGACTGGTGCCAGCTCCCGCCGTGCGAACCCGCCCCGCCGCGCTGTGTGACCGCGGAAGATCTGATGTGCGATCAGTCGGGGAGCTGCAAGGTCCTCGGCGACGACTTCTGCATCGGCCCCGTGGAGAACAACATCATCACGTGCCAGTGCGCATGAGCGGCGGCTCAGCGCCGCACCGGTAGCCGGACCCGAGCTTCGCACCCCTGCTCCGGCTCGCGATTGCACAGCTCGATGGTCCCGCCGTGCGACTCGACGATCTGCCGCGACAGCGCCAGCCCGATCCCGCTGCCGCCGGGCTTGGTCGAGAAGAAGGGCACGAACAAATTGGAAGGGTTGGCCAGCCCGGGACCGTCGTCGATGACCCGCAGCAAGACCTGCTGCCCTTCGATGCCCCAGGTCACCGTCACCTGCTCGGCCCCCGTCTCCGTCACCGCATCCACGCCATTGCGTACCAAGTTGATGAGCAGCTGCTCGAGCTGATCGGGATCCGCATCGAGCACGACCTCGGGCCCCGGCTCCACCTGGACCTCGAGTCGGTCGTCGAGCGCGGTGATTCGCCGGACCAAGGCCTCCAGCTCGACTTCGCTACGCTGGGGCTCGGGCAGCCGCGCGAGCTTGGCGTAGGCCCCCATGAACCGGGCGAGGGACAGCGAGCGACTCTCGATGAGCTCGAGGCCGTCCCGCAGGTCCTGCTCCCACCCTTGCGGCCGGTTCTCGGCCTCGGCGTAGCGACCCAGCGTGGCCGAGACGCTGGCGATGGGGGTGAGCGAGTTGTTGATCTCGTGCCCGATGACCCGCACCAGCCGGCGCCACGCGTTGAGTTCCTCTTGCCGCAGAGCCCGGCTGAGGTCGGCGAGCATCAGCAAGGTGTGCGGGCGACCGCCCTGGCGGAAGCTGCTACGCCGAATCTCGCCGCGGCCGTTGCCCCCGGCGAACGCCATCTCCACGATGCGCGGGGCGGGGCCTTCGAGCAGCTCGCGGAGCCCCAGCGCGTCGGCATCCGCCCCCTCCAGGCGCTCGCGTGGCGTCCCGAGCAGGCGCTCGCCCGCGCGATTGACCAGCCGGAGCCGCGCCTGATCGTCGAACGCGAACACGGCGACCGCGATCTCGGACATCACCGTGCGCAGCAGGTCGGTGGCCTCGAGCGCGCCCAGCCGCTGCTCTCGCAGGGTGTCGGCCAGCGCATTGGTCTCCAGCATCACCATGCCCAGCGGATCGTCGCGACGGGCCTGAGACGAGCGCATGGAGTAGTCGCCGCCCCGCAAAGCCCCGAGCAGATTCGACAGGGTCTGGAGCGGGCGCACCACGGTGCGGTGGATCTGCACGATGCTCACCGCCCAGGCCAACAACGCCACGCCCCACAGCACCGCCGACCACGTCCCCGAGCTCGGCATGCTCGTGCTCGCCAGCAGGCCGACGCCCACCAGCGGCACGCCGCCGAGCACGGCCAGCAACACGATCCTCGGCCCGTGGCGCGAGGGCATGGAGATCACGACGACAGCCCGTGCCGTTGCAGTCGACGGTAGAGCGCCGAGCGGCTCAGGCCCAGGTCGGTCGCCGCCGCGCTCACGTTGCCCTGGTGCCGCGCGAGGGCCCGACGGATCAGGAAGACCTCGGCTTCGTCCAGCGTCATCCGCTCCAAGGGAGGCGCGACGGCGTCGGGGGCCGCGGCCATGCGCAGGGCCAGATCTTCGGGCTCGATGTTCGGCCCCTCCGCGAGCAGTACCGCCCGCTCGATGGCGTGCTCGAGCTCGCGAACGTTCCCCGGCCAGTCGTGCTCGCGCAGCGCCGCCTCGGCCCCTGAGGACAACCCCTCGAGCTTCTTGCGATAGCGGCCCGTGAAGCGACGCAGGAAGGTGCCGGCCAGGGCCACGATGTCCTCACCCCGCTCGCGCAGCGGTGGGACCACGATCTCCACCGTGTTGAGCCGATACAGCAGGTCCTGCCGGAATCGACCCTCGCGGACCTCTTCGGCGAGGTCGGCGTTGGTCGCCGCGATGACCCGCACGTCGACCCGCCGTACCCGCGACGAACCCAGAGCGTGGAACTCCCCGGTCTGGAGCACGCGCAGCAGCTTGGTCTGCTGGCTCATCGGCATGTTGGCGATCTCGTCGAGAAACAGGGTCCCGCCGTCGGCCAGCTCGAAGCAGCCGGTCCGCGCCTGCTTGGCGTCGGTGAACGCCCCGCGCACGTGACCGAACAGCTCGCTCTCCAGCAGGCCATCGGCCAGGCCTCCCGCATTGATCGTCACCAACGGCCGCTGTGCTCGTTGAGAGGCTTGGTGCACCAGCTCGGCCACGATCTCCTTGCCCGAGCCGGGCTCCCCGGTGATGAGCAAGCTGGCATCGGAGGGCCCTACCCGCTCGACGACGCGCAGCACGGGCTCCATCGCGCGCGAGTGCATGACCAGCTCGGCCCCGTCCCGACCACGCAGTCGTCGTCCCAGATCCTCGAGCCTCGCGCTGCGTCGCAGGGCTCGACCGAGCTCCACCTGCGTGCGCAGCACGGCGAGCAGCCGGTCGTTCTTCCACGGCTTCTCGACGTAGTCGCGGGCGCCGGCCCGCACGGCCGCGACCGCCCCCTCCACGCTGCCCCACGCGGTCATCACCACCACGGGCAGGCCCGGTTCGCTGCGACGCAGCTGCGCCAACAAGTCGAGACCTTCCGCCCCCGAGGTCGTGTCGCGGGAGTAGTTGAGATCGACGAGCGCGACGTCGAAGTCCCCGGCCGACGCCGCAGCCAGAGCCGCCGCGGGCGAGCCCACCTCCTCGAGCTCGTAGCCCTCCGAACGCAGCAGCAGGCGCAGCGCGGTGAGCACGTCCCGCTGGTCGTCGGCGACCAGCACCCGAGGTGGCGGCGAGGACACGGTAGGGCAAGGATAGGCCACCAAACGCCGCTCTGGAGGGATCTGAGGGGTGTGTTCGAAGGGTGTTCGGATCTGGGATCGGCCGTCCCAGGACCGAACGATGAGCGAGCGGCGGCGTCCTCGAAACCCCCGCCGTCACGCGCCCGCCGGGTGGGCACGCTTCTTGCGAATACCCTCGGCGTGGACGTCCCCCGCCCTCGCCGCCGCCGGATCCCGAGCGCCCTTTGGCTCGTCGGGCTGGTGCTCGGCGCCCTGAGTCTGGCCGCGTTCGGCCTCGAGCACGACGGCGCGACCACGGTGCAGGTCCCCGCCCGAGCGGTGCGCATCGCCGAGGTCGAACGCGGTGACTTGGTGCGGAGCGTCGGGGGTCGCGGGGCGCTGGTGCCCCTTCGGGTTCGGTGGCTCACCGCCAACACGGCGGCTCGCGTGGAGCGGCTCGGCGTCGAGCCGGGGGCGCAGGTGCAGGCGGACACGGTGATCTTGGAGCTGACCAACGCGGACATGGAGCTGGCCGCCCTGCAGGCGCGCAGCGAGCTGGCCGCGGCCCGGGCCGACCTCGCCAACCTCGAAGCTTCGCTGGAGACCGACCGCCTCGGACAAAAAGCCACCGTGGCCAGCGTGCGCGCCGACCAGCGCGAGGCCGAGCGCCGCGCCGAAGCCAACGATGCGCTCGCCGAGTCTTCCGCGGTGAGCCGCGACGAGGTCCTACGCGCCCGCGACCGCGCGGAGGAGCTGTCCTCCCGGCTCGGCCTCGAGCAGAAGCGACTCGGGGTGCTGTCCAAGGCGCGCTCGGCCCAGGTCACCGCTCAGCGAGCGCGCGTCGAGCAGCTCGCCGCCGTGGTGCAGTTCCGCGATCGGCAGCTGGACGAGCTCCACATCAAGGCCGGGGAAGCCGGGGTGATCGGCGAGATTCCGGTCGAGGTGGGGCAGTGGGTCAACCCGGGTACCGTGCTCGGCCGCGTGGTGCAGCCCGATCGCCTCAAGGCCGAGCTGCGCATCCCCGAGGTGCGGGCCCAAGACCTGCGCGTGGGCCAGGGCGCAGTGGTCGACACGCACGTGGGCACCGTGAAGGGCCATGTGGCTCGCATCGACGCGGCGGTCACGGGGGGCATGGTGGTGGTCGACGTGCACTTCGACGAGGCTCCCCCGGCCGGCGTGCGCCCCGATCAGAGCGTGGACGGCGAGATCGAGCTCGAGCACCTGCGGGATGTGCTGTGGGTCCGCCGCCCCGCCCACGCCCAACCCCAGGAGCTGATGGGGCTGTTCGTCGTGGCCGACGACGGCGACGCCCGGCGGGTCTCGGTGAGCCTGGGACGCGCCTCGACGGATGCGATCGAAGTACTCGAAGGACTCAGCGTAGGAGACCGCGTGATCGTCTCCGACACCAACGCGTGGAACGCCCACGACAGGATATCGGTGCAATGAAGCAAGCCACCCCCGAATCCGGCGACGAGCCGCTGCTGCTGCTGAAGGACATCGGCAAGGTCCACGTGACCGAGGAGATCGAGACCCACGCCCTGTCCGACGTGCACCTCGAGATTGCCCGCGGGGAGTTCGTGTCGATCTCCGGGCCCTCGGGCTCGGGCAAGTCCACGCTGCTGTCGATCGTGGGCCTGCTCGACGCCCCCACCCGCGGCGTCTATCGCCTGGACGGCCAGCCCGTGCACGAGCTGTCCGCCAACCGCCGCGCCCAGCTCCGCAACGAACGCATCGGCTTCATCTTCCAGAGCTTCAACCTCATCGCCGATCTCACCGTGTACGAGAACGTGGAGCTGCCCCTGGTGTATCGCGGGGTGCCGGCCGCGGAGCGTCGCCGTCGAGTCGACGAGGTCCTGGCCCGCGTCGACATGAGCCATCGCTTCAAGCACATGCCCGGGCAGCTGTCGGGCGGACAGCAGCAGCGCGTGGCCGTGGCCCGGGCGGTCGCGGGCAAGCCCCTGGTGCTGCTCGCCGACGAGCCCACGGGCAACCTCGACTCGGCCAACTCCGAAGCGGTGATGGACCTTCTACGCGAGCTTCATCGCGAGGGCTCGACGATCTGCATGGTCACCCACGACCCCCGATGCACCCGCTATGCCGAGCGCACCATTCGACTCTTCGACGGACGCATCGTCAGTGAAGACGACGCGATCGTGGCGGCCTGACCCATGGATACGCTCCGCAAAGACCTCCGCTTCGCCCTGCGCTTCTTCTTGCGCCGCCCCGGATTTTCGGCCGTGGTCGTACTGTCGCTTGCCCTCGCGATTGGTGCGAACACGGCCATTTTTTCCATCGTGAACACGATCGCGCTGGGGGACGTCGACGTCCCTCGGTCGGATCGTGTCGTCGCCCTGTACACCCTCGACGAGAAGAACCCGGGGCACCTGCCGACCTCGGACCTCAACATTCTCGACATCGAGGAGGCCATCGCCGACCTCGCCGACCTGACCTTTTACACCTTCTACCAAGGTGAGCTCCGTGACGATGCGGGTACCCGCGCCGTCACGGGGCTGGTGGTCAGCGGCGATTACTTCTCGGTGCTACAGGTCGACGCCTCCCTCGGCCGGGTCTTCGACCACGAAGACACCGCCCTGGGAGCCCACCCCGAGGTCGTGATCAGCCACGCCCTGTGGCAGGAGCGCTTCGGCGGGGACGAGTCGGTCATCGGTCGCCGCATCAACCTCGGTCCGCAGCCCGTCACCGTGATCGGCGTGGTTCCCGAGGGCTTCGGCGGCACCACGCTGGCGAAGATCGACCTGTTCGTCCCCTACTCCGCCCATCGCGAGCTGCTGCCGCAGGCCGGGTTCTTCGACCAGCGGCGCTTCCTCGCCTTCTTCCCGCTGGCCCGCATGCACGATGGCGTCGACGTGGCGCAGCTCGATGCCGAGCTGGCCCGGGTCTCCGCCCACCTCGCCTCGACCTACGCCGTGGAGAATAGTCACCGGTACTTCGCCAGCGTGCCGCTGTCGCACGCGCTGGTGGGGCCCGATCAACGCGCCGCGATCATCACGATGTCGGCGGTGATGATGACCGTCATCGGCTTCGTGCTGCTCATCGCCTGCGCCAACGCGGCCAACCTCATGCTGGCTCGGGCCGCGAGCCGACGCTCGGAGATTGCCGTGCGCCGGGTCCTGGGCGCCACCGCGGGCCGGATCGTCCGGCAGATGCTCACCGAGAGCCTCATGCTCGCCTCGGTGGCCGCCGCCCTGGGCCTGCTGCTCACCAGCCCCATGCGGGACTTCGTGTGGAGCCTTCGTCCCCCCGGAGGCCTCGCCGCGACGCAGACCCCCACCATCGACGGCACGGTGCTGCTGTATCTCATCGGCATCACCGTCACCACCGGTCTGCTCTTCGGGCTGGCCCCGGCCTTGCGTGCGGCCGGAGTCGACCTGATGACGCCCCTCAAAGAGGAGACCACGTCGCTCGCCCCCACCAGTCGCCGGCCGAGCTTGCGCTCGGCGCTGGTGGTCCTCCAGGTCGCGCTATCGACCATCGCGCTGGTGGGGGCGGGGCTGTTCGCCCACAGCATGCTCAACGCCCGCAGCGTGGACCTCGGCTTCGAGTCGGAGAACCTGGTGATCGCGGACATCGACTTGCGCAATGTGGTGGGAGACGACGCCGCGGTCGCCGCTCGCCAGCAAGAGCTGCTCGGGGCCGTCGACGCCCTCCCCGAGGTCCACCACGCCGCCATGGCCTCGCGCCCGCCGCTGGCCATGGGCGGCCTGCAGATGACCATCACCGTCGACGACCGCGACGACACCGACGCGGAAGACGGGGTGCTGTTCAACGCCGTGTTCACCTCGCCGGGCTTGTTCGAGGCCCTCGATCAGCCCCTGCTCGAGGGACGTGACTTCGACGCCCGAGACGGCACCGAGAAGCCGGAGGTGGTCATCGTCAACGAGACCTTCACTCAGCGCTATTGGCCCGAGGGTGGCGCGCTGGGCAAGACCATCACCATGACCTTCAGCGACGTGTCGATGGAGATCGTGGGCATCGTGGCCGACGCCAAGGTCTTCGGACCCACCGAGGACCCGGTCGCGGTGGTCTGGCTGCCGCAGTCGGCCATGCCCCAGCGTCGTCACACCATCATCGCGCGCGTGCACGAGCCGGCCTCGGCCATGCCCGCGGTGGAGGCGGTGGTCGCCGAGCTCGGCGAGGACATCTCCATCTCCAACGTGCGTCCGGTGGCCAACCAGGTCGAAGCCGCCCTGTTCGCGCCCCGCACCGCCGCCGTGCTGCTCGGCACCTTCGGCCTGCTCGCGCTGGGCCTGGCCGCGATCGGCATCTACGGGGTCATGACCTACACGGTGCGGCAGCGAACCCGCGAGATCGGCATCCGCATGGCCCTGGGCGCCCGCCCCCGTGACGTCCGACGCTTCGTGCTGTTCCAGGCGATGGGCCTGGTCGTGGCGGGCATCGGGCTGGGCATCGCGGGTGGTCTGCTGCTGCAGGACACCCTGGGCGAACTGCTCTTCCAGGTCGGACCCGCCGATCCTCTCGCCTTCGGCGGAGCCACGGCGGCCATGGGCCTGCTGTCACTGGTGGCGGGCTGGCTCCCCGCTCGCCATGCCACTCGAATCGAGCCCACGGCGGCGATGCGCGATGCGTAGACGTTCGGCCTGGACCTGGTGGGCAGTACTCGCCGCCGGCACGGGCGGCGGGCTGGCCCTGCTGAGCACGGTCGCGTGCGACCCGGTCACGATGAGCCGGGGCGACGCGAGCGGCCTGCTCAGCGGCGCCCTGCTCACGCTGGTGGTCTTGCTGATCACCGACTGACGAGCGCACCACCTGGGGTCCGCTCGTCGGTCGGGACTCGGACTAGTCGCGCTTGGCGTAGCCTTCGAAGCGGTTGGCGCGGACCGAGGTCTCCACCCAACGCACGGTGCCGGTCGTCGAGCGCATGGCCAGGGTCTGCAGGTGCAGCTGGTCGCCGACCCGACGCACGCCCTTGAGCAGCGGGCCCGAGGTCACCCCCGTCGCCACGAAGATGACCTCGCCGCGCACGAGGTCGTCGAGCTCGAGGTACTGCTCGGGGTTGCTCATGCCCATCTTGATGGCGCGCTCGCGCTCGCCATCGTTGCGGAAGTTGAGCTTGCCCTTGAAGCAACCGCCCAGGCAGTGGAGCGCCGCCGCAGCCAGCACGCCCTCGGGCGCGCCGCCCGTGCCCATGACCATGTCGATGCCGCTGTCGGGCATGCAGGCCGCCACCGCGGGGGCCACGTCGCCATCGGAGATCAGGAAGACCCGAGCCCCGACCGTCCGCAGCTCCTCGACCATCGGCTTGTGACGATCCCGCTCGAGCACCACCACGGTGATGCCGCTGGGGTCGCGCCCCTTGGCCTCGGCCAGCGCCTTGACGTTCTCGGTCGGGCTCTTCTTGAGCGAGACCACGCCGTGCCCCTCGGGACCGGTGGCGATCTTGTCCATGTAGGTGTCGGGCGCGTTGAGCAGGTTGCCCCGGGCCGCGACCGCGAGCACGGCCAGCGCGCCCGGTCGCCCCTCGGCGCACAGGTTCGTGCCCTCGAGCGGATCGACGGCAATGTCGACCTCGGGCAGATCCTCGTTGCCCGGACCGACCTGCTCACCGATGTAGAGCATGGGAGCCTCGTCGCGCTCGCCCTCGCCGATCACCACGGTGCCGCGGATGGGCACGCGATCGAAGGCCTCTCGCATGGCACCCACCGCCCGCGCATCGGCCTTGTCCTTCTCGCCGTGGCCCACCAAGTGCGAGCAGGCGATCGCCGCCGACTCGGTCACCCGCACGAATT
The DNA here is from genome assembly GCA_039028615.1 of Myxococcota bacterium. Lineage (GTDB taxonomy): Bacteria > Myxococcota_A > Polyangia > Nannocystales > Nannocystaceae > Paraliomyxa. The sequence continues at coordinate 520,397 of JBCCHT010000002.1, forward strand.
CCAGCACCAATCGTCGATCCATCATGTCTCGTTGCCTCGGTTCGCCTGCCCGAAATTGGGGCCGTCCGTATACCGCGGATCCGGGGCCACGACGCCGAGCAAGCGCACATCGCAGCCTGCGGGCCACGCCCGCCTCGCTCACTCCCGAGCGCCGCCATCCGGCTAAACATCATTGAACGCGCCCGCCACGGTGGTCGGGACTACGTTTACCCAGCGGACTCACGCGGGTGGGCGCTCACGCACGGCGGCGAGGCGCTCGTACATGACCACGGGCAGCCGCTCGGGGCGTCCCGTATCTCGGCGCACGCAGCAGTGTCGGGTCTCCGCCCGCAGAAGCTCGACGGGCTCGCTCAGCCCTTCGCGATCGCCCGCCTCCACCATCACCCGGTACTGGAAGTGGACGCGCACCCGCGTCACCAGCGACAGCGTCGCGTACACGCTGATCAGGTCGTCGTAGAGCCCGGGCGCGGCAAAGCGGACGCCGATCTCGACCAGCGGCAGCGCCAGCCCCTCGTCTTCCATCACCGTGTAGGGCAGGCCCGCCTCGCGGATGAGCTCGACGCGGGACAGCTCGAGATACCGAAAGTAGGACGCGTGATAGACGATGCCCATCTTGTCGGTGTCGGCGTACAGGATCCGCGCCTGCGCCACCCGACGCAGGGTGTCGACGTCGATCTCCGGGGTGAATGCACCAGGGGCAGTCACGGCGTCAGTCCAGCGGATCCGGCGGCAGAATGCGGAGCCGGTGAGCGGGGGCGAGCGCGTCTTCGAAACGATCGAGCGCGGCGATGGCCGCCTGGAGCTTCGCCTCCTCGACCAGCTCGGTCAGGATGACCATGTCCACCACCTCGCTGTCACCGGGGGCCTCCTGGTTCATCCGCGAGATGCTGACGCCGTGCTCACCCAGGCAGCTGGCCACCCGCCCCAGCACGCCGGGGATGTTGGGCACGTGCACGCACAGGTAGTTCTCGGAGCGCTCGTCGTCGAGAGACATGGGCGTGCCCTCTTCGATCCGCGAGAAGGCCTGGGGCGGCGGACGACCTTCGGCGAACGACTGCAGCCCGCGACCGACCTCGATGATGTCGGAGACCACCGCGGTGCCCGTGGGCATCATCCCTGCGCCGCGGCCGTAGTACATGCTCCGCCCCAGCGCGCGTGACTCGACGAGCACCGCGTTGTACGAGCCGGCCACGTCGGCGAGCAGGCTGCCGCGGGGCACCATGCACGGGTACACGGCGAGCATCAGGCCCTGGTCGTCCGAGCGAGCCACTGCGATGCTCTTGATCACGTAGCCGAGTTCCTCGGCCATCTGGTGTTCGAAGGGGCGGATGCGGGTGATGCCCTCGGTGGGGATCGCCATGGGGTCGACCCGAATGCCGAAGCTGACCAGCGCCAGCAGGGCGAGCTTCTGGGCGGCGTCGATGCCCCCCACGTCGAAGGTCGGATCCGCCTCGGCGTAGCCGGCTGCTTGCGCGGCGGCCAGGGCATCGTCGTAGCTCGACCCCTCGCGGGCCATCGCATCGAGGATGTAGTTGGAGGTGCCGTTGACGATCCCGGACAGCCCCTGGATCTCGTCGCTGGCCAGGCCCTCTCGCAAGCTCCGCAGGATGGGCACGCCGCCGGCCACCGAAGCCTCGAAGAACACCGATACGCCGCAGCGGGCGGCCTCGTCGAAGATCTCGCGACCGTGGGTCCCCAGCAGGGCCTTGTTGGCGGTCACCACGTGCTTGCCCCGACGGATCGCGTCGAGCACGTGACTACGGGCGGGCTCGATGCCACCGATGAGCTCCACCACCACGCGTACGTCGGGATCCGCCAGCACTTCGTTGGCGTCGGTGGTCAGCAGATGCTCGGGCACGTCCACGTCTCGCGCCCGCTTGAGGTCGCGGACCAAGACGCGTCGCACCTGCACCGTTGCGCCCAGACGCCGTTCAATGCTCTCGCGGTTCTCGTCGAGGATCCGAACGACGCCCCCACCGACGTTGCCAGCGCCCAGCAGACCAATCGCGATCGACTTCATCGAGCAGCGAACCTAGCGAGCGAGCGCCGCCGGGGCGAGGGGCCGCGACCCGGTCTGCCCAAAGGGTTGAAATCGTGGCGCTATGCTGCACGCGTATCCACCCGCGGCGCGTGATCGAGGCGGCAGCGTCCGACGTCGTTCCTACTGTCGTTCACCCGACAATCCACCGAGACACCTGGGCGGCCGAATACGATCCGTCTGGGCGAAGCAGGCCCGAGCATGGGCGAGGGCGACGGACGGATGTCCGATGGCCCCACGCACCCGAGCGCTGAGCGAGCGCCGTCAGTCCTCGTCGCGCGTGGAGACCACCACCGCCGTGCCCGAGAGGCGGTCGTAGATGGTCTGGCGCTGGAACCTGGCGCCGAGCCCCAGCAAGTAGAGCGCGACGAGGCTCCACACCAACGCCAGCCCCATCATCGAGGCCATCGGTATCTCCGTGACCCGCAGCGGAAAGCCGGGGATGTGGAGCATGGCGGTGTGGGCGAGCTGCCACGGCATGAACTTGAGCGCCGAGCGCAACACGGCGCGACCGAGCGGCGGAGGTGTCCCTTCCGCCGTCGTCACCTCGAGCCCCGCCTTGCGTTTGCCCCACGTCGCTCCGGTACGGGACTCGAACACGCCGAAGTACGCGATGACCGGAGCCACCAGCACCACGAACGCCATGAGGTCCACGCGCCACGGGCTCGACAACAGCTCCGTCCACTCGTCGCCCAGCGGGCCCATCGTCAGCCAAGCCCCCAGCGACGCCAAGGTCGTCAGGAACGCCGCAATCGCGAGGTAGTCATAGGCAAAAGCCTTGATCCGGCTCCATGCGGGCGCGACCACGAGCGGCGTCGGTTCGGACACGCGCCCACGCTACACCGAAGCGAACGCGGCGCGCACCCGGACCCTCCGAGGACTCGCCGCATTTGTGGCCAAGCGTCCCGTACACTGGCTGCATGCCTCGGATGCTCGCGCTGGCCCTCGCCTTCGTTTGCCTCGGCTGCGGGGACGACTCCGCCGCCACCGCGAGCTCGACCTCGACCACGGGCGGCTCCGAGTCCACGGGGGTCGGCTCGACGGACGTGCTCGATCCCGAAGCCGACACGACGGCGACGACCGACGGCACCGATCCCGAGGGAGGCGAGTGCGACCCCTTCGCCCAAGATTGTCCCGAGGGCTTCACCTGTCGCCCGCGCCCTCCGACCCCGGCCGGCGACGATGCGTTTTGTCAGGCACTCCCCGCCGACCCGATCGAGGCCGGAGAGTCCTGCCCCTGGGCACCCATGGACGGCCAGGAAGATCAGTGCGGGCTCGGCCTCGTGTGCGTGCCCGTCGACGAGGACAACCAGCTCGGCATCTGCCTGGAAGCCTGCGGTGGCACGGCCGATGCCCCCGAGTGCCCCGAAGACACGGTGTGCCTGCTCGGCGTGGCCAGCTACACCATCTGCGCCCCGACCTGTCACCCGATCGACACGCTGTGCATGGACGGCTGGTCCTGCCAAGCGCCGCCCGACACCATCGGCAACGCGTACGACCTGTACTGCGGCAGCAACCGACCCGACGCGGGTGGGGCCGGCTCGTCGTGCATGGGGCCCCCCGAGTGCGTCGCCCAGACGATGTGCATCCAGGCCTCCGCCGTGCCCGGCTGTACCACCGAACGCTGCTGCTCGGAGTGGTGTGACCTCGAAGACACCGAGTTCGAGTGCACCTTCGCCGCCGAGGGCCAGTCGTGCATCGCGTGGGCCGACGACCCTCCCCCGGGCTTCGAGAACCTGGGGATCTGTGCCGTGCCCGGCTGACCACGGTATGCTGGCCGCCTCATGGGCAAAGTCGCCAAGGGTATCGGGATCACCGTCGCCGTAATCTTCATGCTGCTGTCGGCCATCGTGTGCGCGATCGCGGTGGACGTGTGGGACGCCGACGACGAGGTCGCCGAGGCCATGGTCGAGACCACGTGGTTCACCGAGCAGAGCTACGAGCCGATGATCGCGTGGTCGCACAACCCCACCGCCGCGCCGCCGCCCGCCAATGCGGTCCAGGACCTCGCCGACCACGCCGATGCGCTGTCCAAATCGATCGAGCTCATCGGCACCACCATGGCGGCCCAGCTCGACGACGACACCGAGGCCAAGGCCAAGGAGGCGCTGGCGTCCATCCTCATCGCCCAGGAAATGACCGCCCTGCGGGTCAAACAATTCGATGAGGAGTTCCTCGCGGGCCGCCACGCCGACCTGAAGACGGAAGATCTGGCCACCTTCAAGGCGTGGGCGATGGGCGTGGACGAGATCATCGGCGGGGCCCGCAAGAAGATCGACGAACGCAGGTAGACCGCGGCATGCCAGACTGGGGCCGATGCCGTCTGCCCTGAAGCTCGCCCCCGCTGCCGTCGACGTCGAAACCCGCGGCGACGACCTCGTGCTGCGCTCGCCGCATGTGCCGGGGCCGGCCCCGCGAGCGCTGGGCGTGCTGCTCGAAGGCTGGGCGCAGCGGGACCCCACCCGCATCTTCATGGCGCAGCGCGAGGGCGCAGGATGGCGAACGCTCGACTACGGCACCGCATGGTCCAACGTACGACGCATCGGCAGCGCGCTGCTGCAGCGAGGGGCCGGGCCCACGCGTCCCCTCGCCCTGCTGTCGGACAACTCCATCGCCCACGCACAGCTTCAGCTCGGGGCGATGCACGTCGGCGTCCCGGTGGCTCCCGTCTCGCCCGCCTACTCGTTGATGTCGAGCACGCTCGGCCGCTTGAAGGTCGTGCTCGACACCCTGCGGCCCGCGCTGGTGTTCGCCGAAGACCCCGAGCGCTACGCCGCCGCCCTGGCCACCGTGCCCGCTCCCGGCCAGGTGCTCGCTCCCCTGCCGCAGCTGCTCGAGACCGAGCCCAGCGACGCCATGGAGCAGGCATGGGCCGCGGTGGGGCCCGACACGGTGGCGAAGATCCTGTTCACCTCCGGCTCGACCGGCACCCCCAAGGGCGTGGTCAATACGCAGCGCATGCTGTGCACCAACCAGGAGGCCATCGCCACGCTGTGGCCCTTCATCGAGAGCACTCCGCCCATCACCGTGGACTGGCTGCCCTGGAGTCACACCTTCGGCGGCAACCACAACCTGAACATGGTGCTGCGCAACGGCGGGACCCTGTACATCGACGGAGGTCGCCCCGCGCCCGGTCTCATCGAACACACCGCCGAGAACCTGCGCCTGGTCTCCCCCACCGTCTACTTCAACGTGCCGCGAGGTTACGACCTGCTGGCGACCCAGATGGAGCGGGACGAAGCCCTGCGCCGCAGCATGTTCGCGCGTCTCGACCTGCTCTTTTACGCCGCGGCGGCCCTGCCCCCCGCCACCCGCAAGCGTCTCGAGGCTCTCGCCGCGGCCGAGCAACGCGAGGTGTTCTTCGCGTCGGCCTGGGGCTCGACCGAGACCGCGCCCTTGGCCACGAGCGCGTACTTTCCCACCACCACGCCCGCGGTGATCGGGCTGCCTGCGCCAGGCGTGGAGATCAAGCTGGCCGCGACCGAGGGCCGCCACGAGCTGCGCGTGCGGGGCCCCAACCTCACCCCGGGCACCTGGACGCCGGGCGGGCAGCTCGTGCCCGCGGCGGTCGACGACGAGGGTTTCTTGCACACGGGCGACGCGGGGCGCCTCGCCGACCCCGACGATCCCACCCAGGGGCTCGCGTTCGAGGGCCGGCTGGGCGAGAACTTCAAGCTCAGCACGGGGACGTGGGTGTTGGTGGGCACGCTCCGCGTCGCGCTCGTCGATGCCTGTGCCCCCCACGTGCAGGATGCCGTGATCGCCGGGCACGATCGCGACCAGCTGTGTGCCCTGCTCTTCGTCGCGGACCCGGGTGACGAGAACGCTCGAGCCGAGCAACGAGCCACCATCCGCGACGCACTGCAGCGCTTCAACGCAGCGTCTCCGGCCTCGAGCACCACCATCGCGCGGGTCAGCCTCCAGTTCACGCCGCCCTCGCTCGACGCGGGCGAGACGACCGACAAGGGCTACATCAACCAGCGTCGCGTGCTCGAGAACCGAGCCGACACCGTCGGTTCGCTCTATCGCGAGCCCTACGGCCCCGACGTCGTGGTCGTGGCGGAGTGAATCACTCGCGCTCGGGTCCACGGGCACCGGAAGTCACCGTTCCGGCGAGGCCTGCTCCGAGCACTCACGCCGGCGCCTGGCCACGGGGAGGTGTCACAAAGTGGTCGAATCCATGGCGCATATGGACTCGGCTCCCGGTCGTCGGCCACTTTGGTGCGGGTAACGACGCTCGAAACTGAGCCGAATGTCTCCTGCCGCGTTCGCGAGCGCCGTACACTGCTCGATGATGCATGGTGGGAAGTGGGCGCTCGCGACGGCGATGGTCGCGACGATGGCCGGAGGCTGCAAAAAGGACGTCGGCGGGTTCGATCCCGGGGCCGAGGGCGGCGAGGGAGGCAGCGAGTCGGGCACCGACTCCGCGCCGGGCGGAGGGGGAGAGCTCGCGTGCGACCAGGGCTCGCCCGGGCCGCGAATGCTCCGCTTGCTGACCCGACGCGAATACGCGGCCACCGTGGCCGACCTGCTGGGGGTCGAGCCCCCGCCCACCGATCTCATCCCCATCGAGTCGACCATTGCGCACTACGACAACGATGCATCCGCCGTCGTGACCGCCCGCCATGTCGACGCGTACATGGAAATCGCGGCCGACGTGGCCGAACAGGCGGTCGAGCAGGCGGGGCCGATGCTGGTGGGGTGCATGCCCGCCGACCCCGAGTGCCCGCGGCTGTTCATCGAAGAGCTGGGCGCCCGAGCGATGCGACGCCCCATGGCGGGTGACGAGGTCGACCTCTACCTCGAGCTATTCGACCCGGCCGCGACCGACGGAGACTTCTACGAGGGCGTTCGCCTCGTCATCCGCGGCTTGTTGATGTCCCCGCAGTTTCTGTATCGCTCGGAGCTGGGCGAGCCGACGGGCGCCGATGGCCAGTACCGGCTGACCCCGTACGAAGTGGCCTCCGCGCTGTCCTACGGCCTTTGGGGCACCATGCCCGATCCCGAGCTGCTGGACGCCGCTGCCTCGGGCGAGCTCGACGACCCGGACGGCATCGAGCTCCAGGCCCGACGCTTGCTCGATCACCCCCGCGGGCGCACCCAGACCGGCGAGTTCTTCATTCAGTGGCTGGGCACCGCCCCGCTGCTCCACGCGAACAAAGACGCCGAGATCTATCCCGACTTCAGCTCCGAGATCCGCGAGGCGATGGCCGCCGAACAACAGGCCTTCGTCGAGCACGTGATCTACGACGGCGACGCGACGATCGAGGAGTTGCTGCGGGCCGACTACGTGTTCGTCGACGACGCGCTCGCCGGGTTCTACGGGCTGCCCGCCCCCGGCTCGAGCACGCCGGTCTCGGTGCCGGCCGGGCCCGAGCGAGGCGGCCTGCTCACCCTCGGCAGCGTGCTGGCCAGCCATGCCCACCCCAACGAGTCGTCGCCCGTCCGACGGGGCCTATTCGTCCGCGAGCGGTTGTTGTGCCAGATACCGCCGCCTCCGCCTCCCGACGTGAACACGGTGCCGCCGGAGCTCGACCCCACCGCCACCACCCGCGAGCGCTTCGGGCAGCACTCCGTCGACCCCGCGTGCAGCGGCTGCCATCGCCTCATCGACCCGCTCGGCTTCGGCTTCGAGTCCTACGACGGGGTGGGTGCGTTCCGCAGCACGGAGAACGATCTCCCCATCGACGCCTCCGGGGAGATCGTGGAGATCGAACAGGGCGCCGCCCCCATCCCCTTCGACGGCCTGGAAGAGCTGGCCACGCAGCTGTCGCAGTCCCCCGTGACCTCGGCCTGCATCGTCGAGAACTACGTGCACTTCACCGCGGGCCGCCCCGTTACCGAACAGGACGAGTGCACCATCGAGACCCTCTCCGACCAGCTCGCCGAAAACGGCGGCGACCTCCACGAAATGTTCATCGATCGCGTCCGCCTCGACGCCTTCGTCATCCGCACGGAGTAGACCATGTTGATCAAGACACGACGCTCCTTCATACGAATGCTCGGCGCGGCCGGGGTCGCCTCCCCGCTCGCCCTCACCCTGGGGCGCAACGCGGTCGCGGCCCCCGGCGACGTCAAGGTGATGTTCGTCTTCATCCCCGATGGCGTCATCGAGCAGCTGTGGCACCCCATCGGCGGCGAGACGGGGTTCACGCTGCCGGCCATGAGCGCCCCGCTCACCCCCGTCATCGACGATCTAGTGTTCGTCCGGGGGCTCACCATGTACGCGGGCGCGCCGACCCACGAGGGCGGCACGGCCAAGGTGCTCACGGGCGACGGCGACGTGTCGTTGGACATCTTCCTCGGCGAGCAGCTCGGCGGCGGCACGGCCCACAAGTCTGTGCAGCTCGGGGTCGCCACCGCATTCCAGAATGGCTCGGGCAGCGTCTCGTATATCGGACCGGGGCAGATGCTCATGCCCGACGACAACCCGCTCAGCGCGTTCGAGCGGATCTTCGGCGATCTACAAGAGCCCGAGGTTCCCGACCCCGGACCCGACTGGGCGCAGGTTCGGTCGTCGCGCGTCATCCAGCGCTCCATCGACGACCTCAACCGACTGCGCTCGACCCTGGGCGGCACCGAGCGCGACAAGCTCGATGTCCACCTCGACGCGCTCCAAGAAGTCGAAGGCCAGATCAACGGCGACTTCGCCAACTCGTGCGACTCGGTGGTCTGGAACACCGAGGGCTTCACCGTCGACGAGATGGACTTCTACCCGAAGACCTGGGAGCGCGAGGAGCACTACGCCCTGGTGGGCAAGCTGCAGATGGACCTGGCCGTGCTCGCGCTGTCGTGCGGGCTGACCAACGTCGCCTCGCTGATGTGGTCCCATGCGGTCAGCCCCACCGTCGTGCCGGGGCTCGGCACCGTCACTCCCGCCCACCAGTCGTCGCACTACGGCAACGACACCAACAGCTCGCTGGCGCAGGCCTTCATCGCGTACCGGCACTTCTACTGCGAGCAGATCATCTACCTGCTCCAGCAGATGGCCGCGATGCCGAGCGGCAACGGCTCGCTGCTCGACGACACCGTCGTGTTCTTCTGCACCGACATCCACGACGGCAACCTCCACAACCACTCCGACATGCCCTTCATGCTCGCGGGTCGAGCGGGCGGGCAGCTGGTCACCGGGCGCTCGCTCGACTACCGGGAGAGCAACGGCGGCGAGGACGAGCCCCACACGAAGCTGCTGGTCTCCATCGCCAACATGGCCGGGGTGGACATCGACCAGTTCGGCTACACCGGGCATGGCACGGGCGGACTGCCCGGCCTGCTCGGGTGACGGCTCAGCCGGCCACGAGCTCTTCGGCGCTGCGCGGTAGCACTCGCGCGCCGCTGCCCTCGAGCACCAACACCCCGGTGACCTTGTCGATGGGGGTGCCGACGGCTGGTGCCTCGCCGCCCTCGACGAAGGCCGACAGATCGACGACCAGCCCGGGCGCCACCGAGAAGCGGGCTCGCCCGATGTCGTCTTCGATGACGCGCATGGGCTCGCCATCGAGCTCGGCGAACACCACGACCATGTCGGCCAGGCTCTCGCGCCGCTCGCCCTCGGGAAGCAGCTCACGGGCATCGACGGTGATGGGCTCCGGCACCGCCCGCACGCCACCCGCTCGCGCCGCGGCCTCGCGCAGGTAGTAGCCGTCATCGTCGCGCGCCACATAGCCCACGACCTCGGGCAGCTCGCCCATCTGAATCACGGCCCTGGACACCAGGTCGAGGCGCAGGCCCGCGTAGCTCGACTGCCCCGGATCACGCACGAACTGGGCCGGACGCGCCCCCCAGTCCATGGCCGGGCTGGTGACGATGATGCCGCGCAACGAGACGAAGCTGCCCTCGTCCCAGGACCCACGCTTGATATCGGAGACGAAGGCGGCGAGCGGCATGTCGTCGTCCATGCCGAAGTTGGTGTCCTCGGCCCCACCCGAGCCGGGGCCGAAATCGTCGCCCGCCGAGGTGGTGGTTCTGCTGCCCTCGTCGTCCGCCGCGGGGGCCGTGCAGGCCACGCTGCCGGCCATGACGAGAGCGGGAACCAGGGCCCACGAGCGGCGTCGCGCAGTCATCGAAAAACGACGATAGCACTGGCCTTCGGGGATGCCCGTACCGACGCCGACAAAACGCTGATCGTTTCCTTCCGTCGCCCGAACCGTGCGGTCGCGACCGCGCGCGAGGCCGCCGATTGCTGGAGAGAAGCCTTGAATAACAACTACTTTCCCCCGGGCCGCAGTGTCGGGCTACCTTCGGCTCACGCCTTCGGCCACTACGCCGAGCGCTCGATCAGGACGCAAGACAGATGAGCACAATCGTCGACGTTCACGCACGAGAGATTCTCGATTCCCGCGGCAACCCAACCCTCGAGGTCGAGGTCGCCACCGAGCTCGGCAACGTGGGAAGAGCGGCCGTGCCCTCGGGGGCCAGCACCGGTGAGTTCGAAGCGCACGAGCTGCGCGACGGGGACAAGAGCCGCTACCTCGGCAAGGGCTGCCGTACCGCCGTCGACAACGTCAACGACCGCCTGGCCGCGGTGGTGGCGGGACTCGACGCCGCCGACCAGGTCACGCTGGACACGGCGATGCTCGAGGCCGACGGCACGCCCAACAAGCGCGAGATGGGAGCCAACGCGCTGCTCGGAGTCTCGCTCGCCGCGGCCCGAGCCGCCGCCGAAGACGTGGGCATGCCCCTGTTCCGCTACCTCGGCGGCACCTTGGCCCGCACCCTGCCCGTGCCCTTGATGAACGTCATCAACGGTGGCGCGCACGCGGACAACAACCTCGACTTCCAAGAGTCGATGATCGTCCCGCACGGCTTCGACACCTTCCCCGAGGCCCTGCGCGCGGGCGTCGAGACCTTCCACACCCTCAAGGCCATGCTCAAGGAGCAGGGCAAGACCACCGCCGTCGGTGACGAGGGTGGCTTCGCGCCCGACCTCGGCAGCAACGCCGAGGGCCTCGAGCTGCTCACCCGGGCGATCGAGAAGGCCGGCTACAAGCCCAGCGAGCAGATCAGCGTGGCGCTCGACGTGGCCGCGTCGGAGTTCTACGACAAGAAGCGCAAGGTCTACACGCTGGCCGGCGAGGGCGGGCGCGAGCTCGACTCTGCGGGGCTGGCCGACCTGTACGCCGAGCTGTCCGACAAGTACCCGCTGGTCTCCATCGAGGACGGCATGGACGAGGAGGACTGGGACGGCTGGAAGACCCTGACCGACAAGATCGGCGACCGGGTGCAGCTGGTCGGTGACGATCTCTTCGTCACCAACCCCGAGCGACTCGCCCGCGGGATCGACCTCGGCGTGGCCAACGCCCTGCTGGTCAAGGTCAACCAGATCGGCACCCTGACCGAGACCCAGGTGGCCGTACGCGCCGCTCATCGCGCCAAGTACCGCTGTGTGGTCTCGCACCGCAGCGGTGAAACTGGAGACACCTTCATCGCCGATCTGGCCGTGGCTCACGAGTCGGGGCAGATCAAGACCGGAAGCGCCTCGCGCTCGGACCGCATCGAGAAGTACAATCAGCTCCTGCGCATCAACGAGATGCTCGGGCGCGACGCATGCTTCCCCGGACGCGAGCTGTTCGGCAACCGCTGATGCGGACCCTTCGCGAGTCCTCGCGCTTCGCTTCGGCGAGCCGTTGGATCGCGATGGTATTGGGCCTGGCCGTGGCCGGGCCCGCGTCGGCGGGGCTGTACGAGCCGCCCGCCGAACCGGAGCCGGCCTCGCCGACCGAGGCCGGCACCGAGACCGAGGACGCGACCCCGCCGAGCCCGTCGGCGCCGACCGAACGCACCGAGGCCGACGTCGAGGGGCCGACGCTCATCGACGGCGTCTTGCCCAGCGGTCTGCGGGTCATCCTCGCGCAGGACACCACGCTACCCGTGGCGTCCGTGGTGCTGGCGATCGAGACGGGCACCGAAGACGACCCCAGCAGCCAGCCCGGGCTGGTGCACGCGCTCGCCTATCACCTGCTGCAGGGCAACCGAGAGATGCCCCCGGGGGGTGCCACCGCGTTGGTGCACGACCGCGGCGGCATCGCGTCGCTCGCCATTGGCCCCGCCCAGGTCCGATACGAGAGCCTGGTGCCCCTGTCGGCGCTGTCCGACGTGCTGTGGGCCGAGTCCCAGCGACTGCGGGCGCCCACGGTGAGCGCCGAGCTGTGGTCGAGCACCCTGCGATGGGCTCGCCGCGACAAGTCCCGCGCCTGGCGAATTCCTCGGGCCGCCATGGCCGTGGCCCACGGAGTGCCGGGCCTGGACCACGACGGCCGCAAGGGCTCGACCCCGCTGGCCCAGATGGTGCCCCGCGCCATCGGCCAGGCGCTCGCCGACCGATTCCGCTACGAGCTCGCGACCCTGGTCGTCGTCTCCCCTCACCCGCCGCAGCAGCTGCGCGAGACCATCGAGGAGCTGTTCGCCGACCTGCCGCCGCAGCCCCGTCGGCTTCGCAATCGCAGCCCCAAGCAGCGCGTGGGCACCGTGCCGCAGGCCGTGCCCATCGCGGGCGAGAAGGGGCAGCGCTTCGTGTGGCCGGTCGAGCCCGACCCCGCCCACCTCGGTGAGGCCACCGTGTGGTGCAAGGCGATCAACCGGCAGCGACGGGACAAACAAGAGCCCGCCCGCGCGCGGCTGCGGTGCCACCTCGACGTCGATCCTCGGCGGGCCACGCTGATCTTGCTGGCGACCGGGGTCGAGGATCCGACCGAGCTGGTCCGCACCCGCCTCGCCCGGCTCGGCAGCGGAGAAGAGACGCGCTTGCTCGAGCGCCAGCGCCAAGTGGTGCTGCGCGACTGGACGCTCTCGCTACGAACCCCGCTACCCTTGGCGCGACGCCTGGCCAACTCGGCCCCGCGCCCGGACACCGAGCCCGGCTGGACCGAGCGCCCTGTCGACTGGCTGACCGGCGTCGCCAGCCTCGACCAGCGATGGACGCGGAGCCAGACCTTCGGTCCCCACCTCCAGCTCGGGGCCGCGATCTTCCTCGTGCCGCCCGAGTCCAACGAGGAGCCCACGCCATGAGCGCGCGATCTCGCTTCGGTCGAGCCGCGCTCGCACTCGCGGTGGTCGCGGGGCTCGGGGCGTGCAAACGATCCAAGGCGCCGCTGGTCGAAGAGGTCTGGGACGAGGCCCCCGCCAGCGGCCAGGCCGAAGCCCTGGGGAGCCTCGCGCCGCCGTGGAGCGCCCCCACCCGCGCCGTGCTCGACAGCGGGCTCATCACGTTTTGGCTGCACGAGCCCGACGCCCCCGCCACGCACCTGCGGGTGCTGCTGCCCGTCGGCGATCGACCCGAGCTGCAGTCCGCCGCGGTCGTGGCCGTGCTCGAGACTCACCTGCAGCAGAGCCTCGCCACGCGGGCGCGCAGCCAGGGCATCTCGGTCGAGACTCGCTCCGCCCCCGACCGCATCGAGATCGTGCTGCACTCGGCCACCGCCGATACTTCACGCGCCCTCTCGACGCTGGGGCGAGTGCTGGCCGCCCGCTCTCCCAGCTCGGGTCTGGAGACCGCGCGAGCCGAAGTCGCCGGGCGGCTCGAGGGCGAGCCCACGGCCGACGAGCGAGCCACCGCCGCGCTGGCGGCCACGTTGTTGGGTCGTCGTAGCTCGGCCCAGCAAGCGACCGCCAAGGCGGTGACCGAGCTGTCTCGCGACGCGCTGCTCGAGGGCTGGGAGCAGCTGGTCGACCCCCGCCGCGCCGTGCTCGTGGTGCACTCGGGGCACGAGGCCAGCCTCTATCGCGCGGCGCTCCGCAAGCTCGCCGACGGCTGGCGCGGCCGCGGCCGTCGCCCCGTGCTCGACTCCGCCATCGCCCGGCTCCGCACCGCCTCCGAGCCCTCCTCGGCCCCGGGCCGCCTGCTCGCCGAGCCGGCCACGCCCATGCACATCGTGCCCGGCCCCGAGGGCAGCCCGGTGGTCATGATCGGTCGCGTCGTGCCCACGCGCAGCGCCGCCGACCGCAGCCTGGCCCGGCTCGCCCAGCGAGTGCTGCAAGAAGAACTCGACGCCCGCCTGGTGATCCGCGGCGACCATGGGCTGTTCATGCTGCGCGTGCCGCTGTCGGGTCGCGAGCCCGAGCAGACGGTCACCGAAGCCATCGATGCCCTGACCTCGCTCGCCACCACGCGTCAGCCCCAGCAGCGCCTGTTTCAGGCGGCGCAGCTGTGGCTGGGCGCCCGCATGGTCCAGGCCAGCCTCGACGGCGAAGACTGGACGGCCTCGTGGAGCGACGCGATCGATCTCGCCGAAGACGACGATGCCATCGTAGGCGCGCTGGCGCGCGACGCGAGGTCGATGCTCGAGCCCGACCCGGAGGCCCTGCAGCAGTGGCTCCGCCAGTGGCTCGATCCCCGCAGCAGCGAGCCCGGTTGGCGCTGGCTGGTCGCGGGCGCCTCCGATCGGCAGACCCGTCGCCTCGCGCGTATCACCCCGCTCGCGGGGGCCGACGGCGAGAGCCTCGCGCCCTGACTTGGGCCGCCTGTCCGGGTGGGTTCACAGCCGCTGGGGCTCGGTGATAAACCGGGCCCGCATGTCTCGCTCAGCCTGGTTGTTCACCCTGACGTCCGTCCTCGCCCTCGGCGTGGCTGCACCGGGCTGCATCGGCAAGCGTCGGCCGCAAGGACGAACGGCCAAGAAAGAGCAACCGTCGCTCGAGCCCGCCAAGCTCGCCCGGCTCATCCAGCCCCAAGACGTCGACGGCTCCTTCGACGCCTCCATCGAGGGCGACCGCCAGCTCGCCACCTACGACGAACAGGACCCGCAAAAGGGCGCCGCCCTGCCCCTGGTCACCATCGTCGAGTACAGCGACTTTCAGTGCCCGTACTGCTCGCGGCTGGCCGCCACCATGGACGAGGTCGTCGACGGGTATCCGCAGGACGTGAAGCTGGTCTTCAAGCAGTTCCCGCTGCCCATGCATGCCCAGGCCGAGCCCGCCGCGCGGGCGTCCCTCGCCGCGCAGGCCCAGGGCAAGTTCTGGCCGATGCACGACCTGCTCTTCGCCAACCCCAAGGCGATGTCCGACCGCCAGCTCGAGGACTACGCCCGCCAGATCGGCCTGGACGTCGACCAGTGGAAGACGGACTTCGCCAACGAGGAGACGGCCAAGCACGTCGAGGCCGAGAAGGTCCAGGGCACCCCGCTGGGCGTGCGCGGTACCCCGAGCTTCTTCATCAACGGCAAGTTCTACAGCGGGGCCATGGGCGCCCCTCAGTTGCGCAGCATGATCGACGGCGAGATCCTGGCCGCCAAGGCCCTGCTCAAGGCGGGGGCCAAGCGCGAGGAACTGTACGCTCGCTTCCTGCACCCCGCCGCAGCCAAGGCCGCGGGTGCTCCCGCCGCGGGCGAGTAGCCGCGACGCCTCGGCTCACTCCCCGTTGAGCGCCTCGCAGGCGTCGACGTAGCTCGGCGCCGCCGCGGGGCAGAGCGCACCAGGGCCGAGCGCCATGCAAAAGCCTCGCTGGTCGGCGACGCTCAGCGTGCGCACGCAATCGAGGAACGCGGGGTCGGCATTGTCTCCGTTCGCGTGCTGCAGACAGACGATGCCGTTGGGGTCTTGGTGGGTCAGGTGGTTCGCTGGAGACCACGACGTCAGCGCTTCGACATCGTGCCCGGTCACCGGGCGAAACAGCCCCGTGTCGGGATCGAGCACACAGTCGCGCGGATCGAGTTCCCGGGTCTGACAACACTGCCGCGCCGGACCGCACACCGTCTCCACGGACGCGGCGTCCCAGGTGGGGTTGCAGGGAGTGGGGCAATCGAGCGCTTCGGCTTCCTGCAGCCCGGGGCCGACGATGTCCGTCACCCGAATGCACTGCCCGCTCGTGCTCAGGTCGTTGTTGGCCCCGGAAAAGTACGGGAGCTGGCCATCGGCCAGGGCCAGGGACGCGTAGTCGGGCAGCCCACCGTTGGCCGCCGCGGGGTCGTCGGAACAGCAGCGATAGCCGTTGATGCCGGAATCTCGCCGCGGGTTGCATCCCTCGGCCGAGAACCCCAGAGCGTTGAGCGGGGCGCCTCCGATGAGTTCGGCGTCCCCGAATCCGCAGGCCTCGGCGGGCTCGCCCGTGGAATCGGCACTGGTCTCGCTCGAGGGGTCGGCACTCGCTCCGTCGCCGGATCCACCTCCGTCTCCGTCCGTGGGGGACCGGGGCCCACACCCGAGCAAGAGCACGCAGAACAGCGACGGCCAACGCAGGTGCATACCCCATGGTCCCATCGAGTCGCGGGATACGTCCACGCCGTTCGGGTCTCGAAGACTCCCTCGCGGGCGGCCCGGCGGCTACTTTAGGTCCGTCGAGCGCCAGCCCACCGCCCGCACGGCCCGACTCGAAACCAAGCGCTCGGCGTGGCCTTCGACCAGATCGATGAGCTCGATGCCCTCGCGAGTCGCAGCGACCATGGTCCACGCATCGGCCGATACGCTGCCATCGTAGTGAATCGTCGACAGCGCGCTGACCTGCGCCAGCTGGTGGCCATCGATGGCGATGCCGAACCAGTCGGCGGGCAACAGGTGCACGCCATGCCCCTGCACTCGCGGCGGCATGGCGAGTGCATCGATGGTCGTCGCCGAGCGCATGAGGTCGGGGTCTTCGAGCACGGACACGAACACCCCGCGCCCATCGGGCGAGAACACGGGCAAGCCGAGGTCGTAGACGTCGTCACCATCCACCAGCACACGTAGCGGCGTCCCGTCGGCGGTGCCCAGGACCACGTCGCGGCTCCATGTCTCCGGATCGATGGCGACCCAGGCCACGTGCACGCCATCGGGAGAGACGGCCGGTTCGGTCGCCCAGGGAATCTCCACCTCGACTTCGCCCGACGCCCGATTCACCCGCCGCACCGAGGAGGGAGGCTCGTCGCCCTCCTCCGCCACCACGGAGGCGTCTTGCGCCGCATACCAGACCGACTCGCCGTCGGCGGACCACACGGGACAAAGCGCCCAGATCCCTGCTTCGTCCTCCCCCAGCACATGACGTGGGCCCTGCTCCTCGAGCTCGACCAACACGCTGCGATCGAAGCCGGCCTCGCCCCCCTGGGCCGGCTCGGTGTAGGCGAGCAGGATCTGCCCCGACTGCGGATGCACGGCCAAGTCGTAGGCAAACGCACCGCTGGGCAGAGTGAAGAGCGTCTCCACCTCGCCCGCCCCTGGCCGCATCGCCGCCACCCGAAAGTTGGGCGGCCCCCCCTGCTCGATGAACACCACCTCGGCTGCAAGCTCGAGCGCAGCACCGGAGCCCGACTCCGACTCGAACGTGTCTTCCCCCGAGGACCCACTCGAGTCCCCTCGACATGCCGCGAGCATCAGCGCCCCGACCAGGGCGCTCCATGTCCACCGTGGAGTCATCGAAAAACGCCTAGCCTCCCGGCGGTGGACCAGGCGGCATCCCCGAGTCTTCGACTTCGCCGTGGTAGCAGGTGATGCTGTAGGGCGACATCTCGGTGAGGTGATAGTGGTAGATGCCGTCGGGGCACTCGGGCGTCGCCCCTTCGTGGCCGCTGCACTCGTCGAGGTCGGCGGGCGGCTCCCCGTCCGCGCCGAAGGGGCCGTACACGGGAAAACCGTCGAGCAGCGCCCCGATGATCACCGAGTGCTCCCCCGGCGTGTCGACGACATCGGTAATGCAGTAGGGCACGCCGTGATAGTGGTACGTGCCGCCGTCGGGCAACGGATGACCATTGCACGGGTCGATGAAGGGCACCCCACCCACATCGAAGTTGTTGTCGAGCGCGACCGAGGTCCCGTCCCCCTCGTAGGGGTTGAAGTACACGCCGCCGCTGATCGCCATGCCGATGGCACCCAGGCCGGTCTCGGTGACCGTATCCGAGTACACGGGGATCGCGGGGATGGTGATCGACTGGGACGAAGCGTCGACCCCGATCGTCGACCCGTCCATCAGGGCGTAGGCCTCGAGCACGTCGTGCTCGGGCAGGCCATCGGACTCGAGGACGATGCTCTCCCCGTCCATGGTGACGCTCATGTCGTCGGCCCACATCGCCCCGAGAATCGCCTCGGCAATGGCATCGTGGCCCGCCGAGGCGGCTGAGTCCTCGGCCCCCGACTCTCCGTCCGCCGTCGGGTTGCTCCCCGTGTCTTGCTCGGCACCGGACTCGCCGTCGGCGTCCGCACCGGGTTCGTCAGGGTCGGAACACGCGGACGCCAGGAACCCAATGACGACGAACGAGAGCAGCCAAGGGCGGGTTTGCATGTCGGCCTACGGTGCAAGAGCCAGGCACTGCAGTCGCCGCATCAATTTCAAACAGTTGCCGCCAGATTCAGGCCACGGCTGCGAATCTCGCAGGCACGTTTCCTTCATCCGTCGGCAACTCTCGCAGTCATGACGGTGGGTCCGAGGCCCCGAGTAAGGGCGTCCCGAGGCCTCGGACCTACCAGGACCTTCATCTACTCGGCGGGCGCGTCCTCGTCGTCGTGCACGCTCACCTCGACCTCGCGGCGACCATCGGGGTGGTCGGTGATCTCCACGTCGATCTCTCCGGTCACGCCCTTCGCTCGCAGGTCGTCGATGATCTGCGCGCGGAGCTGTTCGGGATCCTCGGGCTCGCCTTCGGCTGGCATGGGCGTCGCCTCGACATCGAGGGGCGAGACGATCACGGCGTCGGCGGTGAGCCACGGGAACTCGTCCTCGAGCTCGGCCGCGAACTCGTCGTCGGTCGGCATGTCTTGTCCCCACAGCTCGACCACGACCTCGGCCGGTCCGCCGTCCTCACCCTTTTTCACCTCGGCCCGGGCACTGCCCACGTCAGCCTGCGACTCGATGTGCTGCAGCAAGGCGTGAATCTGCTCCATCTCGGCGTGCTCGGCCGGGATGGTCAGCTCGAGGCGGCGCCCCTCGGGGGCTGCTTCACCGTCCCGCATCTCCGTGGGAGACGAGGTGTCCTCGGCATGCGTGGCGCAAGCGGTGGGGACGAGCAGCAGCGGAATCGCGGCGAGACACAGGAGGCAACGGCGTGGGCTCATGATGCTGCTCCCTACGAGGCCCCTCCATTTTGGTGACGCGTTCGCGACGGGAAAATCGACGGAGTCGCGCGAACACCGGGACTGCTCGCCCTCGGTCCAATGGGGCAACCCGGGAGGTCACGACGAAATGGACCGCGAATCCGCTGCGGGAAAACTGTCCGAACCCAACCTCGGTTTCCCCCGATTGGGCAATGATTCTCGCCCATTGACTTCTATTGACCTGAAGGTTGATCCAGATCACAGTTGCGCAAATTTTCGCGGATCTAAGCTTCGCGAATGCACCAACGGCTTGCAACTTCGCTTTTCCTAGGGCTGTGCGCCGCCGCCCTCGGCACCACCGGGTGTGGGGACGACTCGACGGGCGACACCGGCAACGCCGGCTCGACGAGCGAGGCGACGACGACCGACAACGCCACCACCGAGGTGGCCACCACCGAGGTGGGCGGCACCACCGACAGCACCCCGGCCGACGGCACCACGACCGACGCCGAGGACGAGACCGGCGACGAGTCCAGCGGCGGCTCGAAGGGCGGATGCCAGGTCTGGGCGATTTCCTACACCCTCGACGGCAGCGAGTTCGAGATCAGCGGGACTCCGGCCGGCGGCGCGGGTGACCAGGTCAACACCGTCCAGGAGCCCTACGACGACCCCTCCAACATCGGCCCCGGCTCCGTGACCGTGCACTTCGAGGACGTGGACGGAGCCCCCGGCGGCCTGGCCACCCTCAACGCGTACGACATGAGCCTGCAGTTCGTGGTCGACTCCGTCGGCGTGACGGTGACCACCGACATCACCACCTCGGCCGGACCGCAGGAGTGCGGCGTCACGGCCGGGCTGGTCAACGGCACCTCCGTCGCTTGGGCTCCGCCCCAGATCGTGGGCCTCGAGACCGAGGGCAATATCGTCTGCGACGGCATGCTCTGCGGCATCGCCATGTTCGAGGACGGCGTGCCCGTCGACCAGAGCGGGACCTCCGACCAGACCATCAACAGCTTCGAGTTCACCGAGGACTTCAGCGGCTTCACGATGGAAGAGGTCGTCGTGCAGATGGACACCAACGCCACGAACTCGTGGATGTACACGGGCACCGAGACCAGCCGCGAGCTCGTCGACGCGCCCGACTGCGAGTGCCAGTAACCGCCATCACCTTCGGGTGACGCGGCAGGGCCAGGTGGCGTGCATGCGCTCCCTGGCCCTGTTCATTGGTTCGAGCCCCTCAGTACTCGACCAGCAGCCCCGCGGGCGGCTGGGCCACGCCGCGGTCCGTCTCCGGGTCGATCCAGTCGCTCAGCTCGTCGGCCAGCCCGATCAGCAGCTGAGTGCCGAGCCGCGGCCGTCGCTTGCACAACGAGCGGAAGACCTCCGTCTCGAGCACGATGACCTGGGTATCGACCTCGGCGGTGAGCGTGGCCGGGCAGTGCCGCGAGGCGACCAGGGTGGTGGCCCCGATGCCGCTGCCGCGCTCGAGGTGGGCGAAGTGTCCGCTGGGCAGCTCCCAGCGCAAGCGACCGTCGAGCACCACGTGCAGCGCTCCGTTGCTGTGACCGTGCTCGATGAGCACCTCGCCCGCCGCGTGCTGCCGGACCGTCATGTCGTCTGCCACGCGGGCCAGGTCGGCCAGCGACAGCGCAGCGAAGATCGGCACCTTGCACAGCGCCTCCACCACCGGGCGGCTGAGCCCCTCGCCGCCGCCCCCGTGGCGCCAGGCCACCGCGGTGATGTTGTCGCGCGAGCCGGCCTCCTTGGCGCGCTCGACCAGGCCCCGCAGGGCGGGCTCGAGATCGTGGGAGCCTTCGAGCACGTCGACCACGTGCTCGGGCGGATCGAGAGCCGGGTTGAGCCCATCGGAGCACAGCAGCAGCAGGTCGCCGGGGTGCACCTCGAGCAGCAGCGTCTCGACCATCACCGAGGCCTGCGACCCGACGTTGCGCGTCAGCACCCGCGAGTGAGGGTGCCCGGGCACCGTCTCGCGAGCGATCGCCCCCCCCCGATACAGCTCGGCGGCCAGGGTGTGATCGGTGCTGATCTGCTCGAGCACGCCGTCGCGCAGCAGGAAGAGCCGGCTGTCGCCCACGTGCCCCATGATGGCCTTTTCGCCCTCGACCAGCACCGCGGTGAGCGTGGTGCTCATGCCCGCCAGCGCCCGCTTCTCGGTGGCCTCGCGATGCACGGTGGCGCACGCGGACTCCATCGCGCGCTGCATCACCACCCAGGCCGGATCGCGAGACTCGGGGTCGCCCCGCCACGCCGCGATGGCATCGCGCAGCACCTGCACCGCCATGGCCGAGGCCACGTCCCCCGCCTGCCGTCCGCCCACGCCATCGGCGACGACGTACAGACCCAGGGCGTCGTCGGCGAAGCAAGAATCCTGGTTGTCCTCGCGGAGCCCCACATCGGAGACCGCGGCGCTGATTGAAGTGGTGCTCATGGTGGCCTCGACTGGAGACCGTTTCTAACACGCTACCCCGCCGCCGTTCACAGGGGGATGTACAGCAGCTGTAGACCATCGACGAGCGCGGGGCTGTTGCAGCTGAACTGGAGCCCCTCGGTGGAGTCGAGCTGTATGCCCGCGCTCGCCTCGGCCCCGGCATTGGCGCTGTTGATGCCGTTTTGCGTGTCTACGTAGCAGACGTCGATCCTGCCCGTGAGCTCGTGGAGCACGACCTGAAAGCGCATGAGGTCGACCGCGTCCCCCCCGAAGTTGGCCGTGTCCCACTGCACCACGAAGCGCTGGTCCCCGGGAACGCCGAGCATCTGGTGGTAGACCTCGCCCGCTCCCACCGCGGGGTTGAGATCGTCCCAGAACACGTACAGCACGTTGCTCGCGGGCTCCGTGCTCGTGGGCAGGCAGGTGTTGCCGAAGCCCAAGTACGAGTCGTCGCCCCACCGCAGCGTGCCGTTGGACTGAATGTTCACCGTCGCGTGGTCGACTCCGTAGAGCGGGAAATCGAAGCCCATGGGGACCTCGACGTTGCTGTCGTCGCTCAACCCCGTGGCCGTGCCCGTAAAGCTGATGTCGTCGCACGTGGGGAAGGCGGGGGCCAGCGAGTAGCCGCTGTAGCCCGAGTCGCTGCCGAAGGGCGTCGCCGGAATGTCGCAGCTGGCCAGGTCGAGCTGGCAGCCGCCCGTGCAGCCCAAGCTCCCGCCCGTCAGACCGAGCGTCCCGCAGCTCGCCCCGCCGAGCTCGGTGCCATCGCAGCTCTCGGTCCCGTCGATGATGCCGTTGCCGCACAGACCACACGCGCTCGGGTCCACCGCGGAACAGTCGGGCGTGCACTGCAGGACCCCGCTGTCGAAGCCACGCGCGAGGCAGGTCTGGCCGCGAACATCGGCCCCATCGCAGACTTCGCCGCCGTCCGCCACGAGGTTGCCGCAGCTCCCACAGCCGCTGGTATCGAGCGCGTTGCAGGTGAGCACGCAGGCGAGCTCGCCGCTGTCGAAGCCTTCGCTCTGGCACGAGGCCCCGCCGAAGTCGTCGGCGTCACACAGCTCGGGACCTTCCTGCACGCCGTCTCCGCAGGTGGGCGGCAGGATGCAGCCGGTCAGGTCGTAGCCCGAGCAATCGTCCAGGCACGCCAGCGCTCCGCCCTCGAGCCCCTGATCGGTGCAGTCTTGCCCGACCAGGTCGGCGCCATCGCAGACCTCGCCCGCCTCGGCGACGCCGTCGCCACAGACGATCGGCGAGCCCGAGGAGGAGCTGGAATCGACCGCGGCCGTCGTCTCCGCCGCCGTGGTCCCGGGCTCGCCCGAGCTGTCGAGCGCCGCCGTGGTGTCGGATTCGGACGGACCCGCGGACCCGCCCGTGCCCGTCGTATCCGCGCTCGTCGTCGATGCGCTCGGCTCCGGCGTCGCGGCGACGTCGTCGCTGGGGCATCCCATGGACAACGCGCTCGAGGCCGCGAGAGAGTAGAGGTCGATTCGCACCGCGGATCCAATGTACGCGGATGCGCTCGTGGAAGCCACGCGTAGATCGAGCACCGCCGACACCATTGCGCTGGTACACTCGTCGACATGGGTACGAAAAGGAGTCGGCGAATCGCGGTGCTGCTCCTTTCGCTCGCGGCATGTGGCGATGATCTGCCGAGCCAAGGAGGCTCTGCGTCCAGCGACACGGGCACGGCCGACACGGGCCTTCCCGAGGCCGGCACCACCGTGGCGACGCCCGACGACGACGACACGACCGGCGCGGGCACGACCAGCGAACCGGGCGATACGGGCTCCGAATCGGGCGATACGGGGCCATTGCCGCCCCCGGAGCTCAACCCGGAGATCATGCTCACCCGCATGTCGAGCTGGCCCGGCGGGGGACTCGAGCTGACCGTCGCAGTCGAAGACGAGCAGGGCTTCCCCATCACCGCAGACCTCGGGGACGACCTCGAGCTCCGCTGGCTGGATACCCAACGAAGCGTGCCCATCGCGACCCACGCGGCCGCCCCCGATGCGTCCTCGGGCCACTTGCTGGTCATGGTCACCCCGGGGGACACCGCCCTCGAGCACACCCACGTGCTGGCCGTCGTGTCCGAGTTGATCGAGCGCAGGCCGGCCGGAGAACGCATCGCGCTGTACCGCTGGGGCGACGAGGTCGAGCAGCTGGTCGACTTCACCCACGATCGCCAGCGGCTGACCCGAGTCCTGCAGCGCCTGCCCATGGGCACCGCCGAGGGCAGCGCCATCACACCGACGGATGCGCTCGCCGAGGCGACCCACGAGGTGACGCGGGTCGGCAATAGCCGGGATCGAGGCATGCGCTGGGTCCTGATGGTCGGTCGGGACTTCCCGGGAGAGCCGGTCGACGCCGGCCTGCAGACCGTGGACACGGCCTTCGCCCAGTGGGTGTTCCGCGAGCTGGAGCCGCCCGCCGTCGACCTCATGGGTGCCGGACGCGTCATCGACTGGTTGTCGCCGGGCGGCCTGGCGGCGGCGCTGGTCGAGGCCGAGGCCCGAGCCGAGGACTTTCGCGACTCCGTCTACGAGATCGGCCTGTGCGGAGTCCCGCCCGAAGGGCGAGCGGCCCAGCTGACCGTGGCTGGGCACGAAGGCGGGCTCATCACGAACCTGATCGGGGGTGCCCCCGAAGACCGCTCGTCGAGCCACGAGGCGGGCTGTGAGCCCGAAACGGTGCGAGACGGGCCGCGGCCCTTCCCCGAGGTCATCGACTTCCGCTTCACCCCAGAGCAGTGGGAGGTCTACGAGCAGCGCCTCGCCACCAACAGCAAGGACGACTTCGAGCTGACGGTCAGTCTGTGGGACGACGCGCCCGCGGGCGAGGCGGTCGCCCACCTGCGCGGTCAGACCTCGCTGGGCTGCGCGCGGCGCAACTACACCTTGGATCTGGCCACCAACACCGAACGCCACTTGCTGCCGGGCTCGGCCACCGACGAGTTCTATCTGCTGAGCATGTGCCTGGACGATCGCTACTTGCGGGCGCACACCGTCTACCAGCTCTACGACCAGCTCGGCGTGTTCCCGCTGTCGTTCAGGCTCGTCGAGCTTCGGCTCGACGGACAAAGCCGCGGCATCTACCTGCTCATGGAGAAGGCCAAGGAGGCGCTGGTCCAAGACAGCGCCCGCGTACGCTCGGTCATCCGGCGGGGCTTCTCCGGCGGCTCGACCTTCGCCGACGTCAAGCACTCGGCCACCACCGACCAGGAGGCGGCCGAGGCCTACGACGCGCTGCTCGCCGAGCTGTACCTGCCATCGGGCGACGCCTTGTCCGTGACGCTCGACGAACGACTCGACAGCTCGGCCTACCTGAGGCAGCTGGCCATGAACACGTTGCTGCGCAACGGCGACTACGTGGACGAGAACTGGCTCGTCTCCACCGACTATCTCCACGCGGATGGCACGGTCGGCGACTGGTACTCGTTCATGAGCTGGGATCCCGACGACATCTTCTCCAACTGCCACTACGGCGGCGCCTTCGCCTACGCAGACCCCTACGACATCGCCTACTGCGCCGAAGCCGAGCTCGACGAGATCATCTTGCGTGACCCCGTGACCTACGGGCGCTTCATCGACGTGGTCGAGCTCGTCTCCGAGCAGGTGAGCGAAGCCGTGTTCGACGAGGCCGTCGACGCGACCGCGGCGGACTTGGTCTACTACCTCCAGCAGCCCGGCATCGCCCCCGCCATGACCGAGCTACTTCAGTCCAACCCGGCGGCCACCGACCCCGCCGTCGCGCAGCAGGACGTGCTCGACACCGCCGAGTCCCTCAAGCAAGACTACGCGGCTCGGCGCCAGCTCATCGCCGACCGCGTCGCGGCCTATCGCCTGCTCCACCCCTGAGGGCTTCACTCACCGTCGAGCTCGGCCTCGGCCTCCCGGATGACCGAGGCCTCCTCTTCGGGCGCCCCCGCCACGAGGTGATGGCGGCTATAGAGCCCGAAGTAGAGCAGGCCCAGCCCCATGGTCACCACCGTCGCGACCACCACCGTGATCGCGGCCCCGCCGTAGAACAGCGTGGAGCTCATGGCCACGAGCGAGAGCACCAACGCGATGATCGGGGTGATGGGGTAACCCGGGGTGCGATAGGGCCGGTCCAGCTGCGGTGAGCGCCGTCGCAGCACGAGGTGGCTGACCATCATCATCACGTAGGAGATGAGGGCCGCGAACACGGCGATCTGCATGAGCAGGTCCCCCGTGGCCACGGCCCCGTCGTTGTAGGCGTCGACGACCCGGATGGTGGCGTAGCCGACCAGCGCGGGCACGATGAGCGCCCAGTGGGGCGCCTGCTTGGAGTTGGTGCGTGACAGCCAGCGGGGCAGGTAGCCCGCCCGCGACAGCGCGAAGATCTGGCGCGAGTACGCGAAGATGATGCCGAAGAAGCTCGCCACGAGCCCCGCCAGGCCGACCACCGTGGTCACCCAGTACATCGTCGTGCGCCCCGACACCGCCTCGATTGCGGCCGGCAGCGGGTTTTCGCTCTGGGCCAGGGCACTCGAGCCCGAGGCGGCCGGGCCCAAGGCCAGCACCACCACCGACAAGGCGACCAACGACAGCATCGCCGCGATCATCCCGCGCGGCAGATCGCGGCTCGGGTCACGGGTCTCCTCGGCCGCCAGCGGCACGCCTTCGATCGCGAGGTAGAACCAGCCGGCCGCGGGCAGAGCCGCCAAGACGCCGCCGATGCCCCGGGGCAGAAAATCACTCTCGCCCGCGCTGGGGCTGATGTCGAACAAGCGCGACCACTCGACATGCGGGATCACGGCGATGGCCCACCCGACCACCACGAGCACGGACAGCCCGGTGATGCCCAGCAGCAGCATCAACGAAGTGCGCGAGCCCATGAGGTTGATGCCCACGAACACCGCATAGGCGATCACGGGCACCCACACTTCGACCCACGGCGGCGGGGCATCGAACATGCCCGCCACGTAGCCTCCGATGCCGGTCGCGATGGTGGCCGGGGCGACGACGTACTCGATGGTGACCGCCAAGCCGGTCGCGTAGCCCCCCCACGGACCCAACGCTCGCCGAGCGAAGGCATAGGGGCCACCGGCCACGGGCATCGCCGTCGCCATCTCGGCGATGGAGAAGATCATCGCGACGTACAGCGTGGCCATGACCGCGGTCGCGATCAGCAAGCCACCCCAGCCGCCTGCGTTCAGCCCGTAGTTCCAGCCGAAGAAATCGCCGGAGATCACATAGCCGACGCCCAGCCCCCACAGCAGAATCGGTCCGGCCGTCCGCTGGAGGCTGCGTTGCTCGAGATAGTTGGCGTCGACGTCTTCGTACTCGACCGACTCGGCCATGGGCCGAAGGGTCGCATAGACGCGATGGCGACGCGGGCTCGATCTGCGAGTCCCTACGGGGACGAGATCGCGCCCGCGCGCTCGAAGCTCAGACCTTCACGCCGCGGCCGCGCATGTCGGCGAGCACGGCCTCGATGCCGAGCTTGTCGATGATGCGCATGCCGTGGGCCGACAGTCGAAGGCGGACCCAGCGGTTCTCGCTCGGCACCCAGTAGCGCTTCGAGTGCAGGTTCGGCATCGTTCGCCGCTTGGTGCGAATGTGCGAGTGCGAGACGTTCATCCCCACCAAGGGACGCTTACCGGTGACCATGCAGACCTGAGCCATGAGTTTCGCTCCTGAGGGGACGCGGACTGTTGCTCGGGCAGCTTTGGGTGTCAAGAGCGATACGACCGCCCGAATGTGAGCCGCGAATCGATCCGCAGGGCCGTCATGTAGTTGAAATTACACCTGGGAGGCTTCTGTATTTGAGGTTTGGCTCCTTTTTCAGGATAATATTCCTCGTGGAAGGGCCGGGTTTGGGAGCTTGCGAGCGCCTCGAGCGTGATCGCGTGATCGTCGCCGATCGATTGGGGGCGATCCGGGCGCCTCGGCAGCGAGCCTTCGCCAAGGCTCGCCTGCGTGGCCCCTCCCCGGCCATGAGCAACTTCACCTTCTTGGGATCCCTCGCGCTGGTCGCCATGACCGCGTGTGGCCCCGACCTCGTGCCCACGCGCAGCGACGACGGCACCACGACCACGGACGCGAGCAGCAGCAGCGGCGCCCCTCGGCCTTCGTCCACGAGCACCTCGACCGCCGACTCCACGAGCACGCCCACCACCGAGGCCACCGGACTCGACGAGCCGGGCGTCTCGTTCGTCGACGACGCGGACATCGGCATCAACCTCGGTTGCGACCCCTACGTCCAAGATTGTCCCCCCGGACAAAAGTGCGCCTGGTGGGCGAACGATGGCGGAGGCGCTTGGAACGATACGCGGTGTGTGCCCGTCGTCGACGATCCCGCCGCGCGGGGAGAGCCGTGCACCGTCGTCGAATCGGGAACCAGCGGCCTCGACGACTGTGAGTTCGGCGCGATGTGCTGGGACATCGACCCCGAGACGCTCGAGGGCTACTGCGTCGAGCAGTGCTCGGGCAGCGAGCAATGGCCGGCCTGCGAAGACCCCGAGACCACGTGTTCGATCGCAGGGGATGGCTTGGCGCTGTGCCTCCCCAACTGCAACCCCCTGCATCCCGACGACTGTGCCGAGGACCAAGGCTGCTACCCGATCAACGAGGACTGGCGATGTGCCCCGGATGCCTCGGGCAAGATGGGAGCCTACGGCGATCCCTGCGAGTTCACCAATGTCTGCTCGCCCGGGCTCATCTGTGGGCACCCGTCGTTCGTCCCCGACTGCGACAGCAGCGTGGGCTGCTGCACCGAAGTCTGCGATCTCGACGAACCCGAGTGCAGCAACATGGAGCTCGGGGTCGGCTGCACGCCGTGGTGGACCGACTCCAGCACGGCCCCTGTCGGCTACGACGACGTCGGCGTCTGTGCCCTCCCCCCGCGGTGACGGATGACCATGCGACGTCGCACGCACACTCTGGCTTCGCCCGCCGCTCGGATACCAACGGCCGCGCTCGTCGTGGCCCTGACCAGCTGCAGCCCGAGCATCGTGCCCACGCGCAGCAACGACGGCGGTAGTACCACCGACGCCGCGACCAGCGATGACACGGGGTCGCCCTCGGCGTCGTCCTCGAGCACCTCGTCGGCCGACACCACCGAAGCCTCACCGACCGACGCGACCGGCCTCGACGAGCCCGGCGTCTCGTTCGTGGACGACACCGACATCGGCATCGCCCTCGATTGCGACGTCTACGCGCAGGACTGCCCAGCGGGACAAAAATGCACCTGGTGGAATGGCGACGTGGGCTCGCCATGGAGCCAGACGCGATGTGTGCCGATCGCCGACGACACCACCAACCCGGGAGAGCCGTGCACGGTCCTGGGCACGCCCTATACCGGTCTCGACGACTGTCGCCTCGGCGCGATGTGTTGGGACGTCGACTCCGAGACGCTGGAAGGCACCTGCGTCGCGCTGTGCACGGGGAACTGGGACAACCCGATCTGTGAGAGCCCCGATTCGTACTGCGCCACGGGTGGTGACGGCATCGCGGTGTGTGTCCCGGCGTGCAGCCCCCTGCAGCCGGGCGACTGCGCCGAAGGCCAGGGCTGCTATCCCGTCGACGACGACTGGGTCTGCGCCCCGGATGCCTCCGGTGAGATGGGGGCCTACGGCGACCCCTGCGAGTTCATCAACGTCTGTGATCCAGGGCTGGTGTGCGTGGGCAGCTCGGCAGTGCCCGGGTGCGAGGGCTCGGGGTGCTGCACCAACGTGTGCGACCTCGACGATCCCCAGTGCAACGACACGGAGCTCGGAGTCGAATGCGTGCCTTGGTACGACAGCAACGCGCCCTTCGGCTACGAACACCTGGGCGCCTGCGTCCTGCCGGAGAAATGACCATGCCCCCGACCGCGCCGACTCTCCTCGTAGACAGACCCCTCGCATGGGCGCAGGCGACATCGCTCGCTGTCGCCCTGATGGGGTGCGGCCCCGATGTCGTCGCCACGCGCAGCGACGACGGTGGCACGACATCCGACGCGACCGAGCTCGAGAGCACCGGTTCCCCCACGTCGTCGACGAGCACGTCCGAGGTCGACACCACCGAGTCACCGCCCATCGACGGCACCGGCCTCGACGAGCCCGGCGTGTCATTCGTGGACGATGCCGACATCGGCGTGGACCTCGACTGCGATCCCTACGCGCAAGACTGCCCGGCGGGACAAAAGTGTGCGTGGTGGGGCAGCGACGGCGGGGGCGCATGGAACAGCACCCGGTGCGTCCCCATTGCCGACGATCCCGCCGAGCCGGGAGAGCCCTGCACGGTCGAGGGCTCGGGCACGACCGGCCTCGACGACTGTCGCCTCGGCTCGATGTGTTGGGACGTCGACCCCAAGCTCCTCGAGGGCACCTGTGTCGAACAATGCACGGGCGACGAGAGCAATCCGTCCTGCGAAAACCCGCAGACGACGTGCGCGATCAGTGCCGACGGCCTCGCGCTGTGCCTGCCCAGCTGCAACCCGCTGCAACCCAGCGACTGCCCCGAGGAGCAGGGCTGCTACCCCATCAGCACCAGCTGGCGCTGTGCTCCCGACGCTTCAGGCGACCTGGGTGCCTACGGAGACCCCTGCGAGTTCATCAACACCTGTGACCCGGGCCTCGTCTGCGTGAGCCCATCCGCGGTGCCCGGGTGCAAGGGCTTCGGATGTTGCACCGACGTCTGCGACCTCGACGAGCCCGAGTGCAAGGACATGGAACTCGGGGTCGAGTGCACGCCCTGGACGGACGAGAACAGCACCCCGATCGGCTACGAAGACGTGGGCGTGTGCGCGCTGCCCCAACGATGAACTGCCATGAGACGAACTTCGATCGCGTTCCCCCTCCCCATCCTCCTTTCGTGGGCATGCGGGCCCGACACGGTCGCCTCCACCAGCAACGGTGACAACGCGACGGAAACCTCGGACCCGACCGGCTCGACCAGCGCCTCGGCGGCGTCGACCTCGAACGGCTCCGCTCCGTCGGTCGACTCCAGCTCGGGCGCCGCGGACACGGTTGCCGAGACCACGATGGGCATCGATCCCGACACCGGTCCCGCCGAGTGCGACATCTATGCTCAGGACTGCCCCAAGGGAGAAAAGTGCACCATCTGGGCGAACGACGGCGGTGACGCGGTCAACGCGACTCGGTGCGTGCCCGTGGTGGACGACCCGGTCGCGCCCGGAGACCCGTGTGTCATCGAGGGCGGCCCGGCCTCGGGCATCGACGACTGTGCCCACGGTGCCTACTGCTGGGATGGCGACCCCACGGCCCTGGAAGGGATCTGCGTCGATTTCTGCAGCGGGTCCGAAGACGATCCCTTCTGCGACGACCCCGACACCGCCTGCATCATCTCGGCTGATTTTCCCCCGATCTGTCGACGCACCTGCAACCCGCTCGAGTCCGACTGCCAGCCCGACGAAGGCTGCTACCCCATCAACGACTATTGGCTGTGCGCCGACGTGAACTGGGACGCGGGCTACGGCGAGGCCTGCGACTTCCCTTATGCCTGCCTTCCGGGCCTCGTCTGCCAGGACTCCGAACTCGTCGCGGGTTGCGAGAAAGGAGCAGCTGGCTGCTGCACGGACCTCTGCAATCTCGTCGACCCCATGTGCCAGGCCGCCAAGGGGGGCGCGATGTGCGAGCCCTGGTTCGAGGAAGCCCCTCCCGGCTACGAAAACGTGGGGGTCTGCGTGCTTCCTCCGCCCTGAACCCGCCGCCGCAGGGCGATCGGAACGATTTCTTCATCAGTCCTCGCTCCCCGGCTCCACCCACGGAGTCAGGGGGCGAACGATGCAACACGGCATGAAGGGTCTTGCGCTTTGCTCGCAGGTCGGACTCCTGCTGGGAGGGCTGGGCGTGGTCGGCTGCGACGCCGGACGCAGCTCGGTCCGGCCCGATCCCGAGGAAACCGAAGAGGTCGATCCCGAGGACCAAGGCTCCGACCAGGACAACGGCGCGGGAGAGCTGGGGGCGACCCCGGTGGATCGGCATGGTGCCCTGCACGTGGCCGAGGGCAAGCTCCGCGACGAGAGCGGCGAGCCGGTCCAGCTGCGCGGCGTCAGCAGCATGTGGCTCAACTGGGAGGACGATGGCTACGCGGAGGACGCGACCGCCCTGCGCTGGATGAGAAACAACTGGGGGCTGACCGTGATCCGGGCGTCCATGGGCATCGAGCCCGACGGGGCCTACCTCAGCGAACCCGACCGCGCGCTGTCCCAAGTCCAGACCATCGTCGACAACGCCATCGACGCGGGCGTGTACGTGATCATCGATTGGCACGACCACAACGCCCACGAAAACCAGGCCGAGGCGGTGGAGTTCTTCCGCGACATGGCCGTGCTCTACGGCGACACGCCCAACGTGCTCTACGAGCCCTTCAACGAGCCGTTGCAGGTCTCGTGGAGCGGGATCGTCAAGCCCTACCACGAGGCGGTGGTGGCCGCGATTCGGCAGGTCGACCCCGACAACGTCGTCATCCTGGGTACGCCGAGCTGGTCGCAGCACGTGCACCAGGCCGCGGCCAATCCCGTGGAGGCCGACAACATCATGTACGCCCTGCACTTTTACGCGTGCACGCACGGGGAGCAGCTGCGCGGCTACGGCCAGCAGGCTCTGCAGCGCGGGGCGGCGCTGTTCGTGACCGAGTGGGGCGCCACCCATGCCGACGGCGGCCTCGATGGCCTGCTCTGCCTCGACGAAGCCACGCGCTGGCACGAGTGGATGAACGAAAACGACATCGGCTGGGCAGCGTGGAAGCTCGACAACTGCTCGCCCGACTCGAGCTGCCTGCTCAGCGGCGGCGCATCGCTGCAGGGCGGCTGGACCCTCGACGACCTGCACGGGCACGGGCCCTTCGTACGCGCCCGCATGCAGGCCGGCATGGAGTAGCGCCTCAGGGCCCAAGGCGAAGCTGCGGGGGCACCCGCCGCTTCGCCGTGATCGACTCGATGTCCTGGTAGGTGTCGAGCGCGTCCGCCCAGAACGAATCGGGCAGGTCGAAGAACATGACGCCGCGGATCAGGGTGGTGTTGCGGCTGCTCAGCGGCGGCAGCTGGTTCGTCCCCGGGTGCTGGTCCTTCGGCTCTCGAAACGCCGGCTGGGCGAATAGAGCCCGGGCCGCCCCGAGATGCTCGGCCGCGGGTCCCTCGATCCAGGGCTCCGCGGCCCCGTAGGTCGCGGGGGCGGCCCCCAGCGGCACCCACTCCGGCCGCGAGCGCCCTCGCCCCGACCACACCGTCTGCTCGAGCGCCACGATGTCTCCCGTGGCCAGCGCGGCGAAGGTTGGTGCCGACGGCACGGGTGACGCCAGCTCGAGATCGGGGCGTGGCTCGAGCGGAGCCGGCAGAGCATCGAGGTCCACGAGCACAAAGCCGAACCCTTCGAGGTCCGCGAGGTGGGTGAGCGTCTCGAGCTGGTCTCTGTCGCCGCCGAAGCGCTCCTCGGCCGCCGACCAGGCCTCGTCGACCGTCTTGGCGTGGGCGTCGAGCCCGAAACGCGTACGGAGCCAGCGGGCGTGCGACGACGCCTGCGGCCCGAGCACGAGCACACGCGCAGGGGAATCGTCGAGGTTCGTGGGGGCGAGGATTCGAGGCACGACGAAGGCGGAGGCCACCGCGACGAACAGCGTGATCGACAAGGCCGCCCAGGGATTGCGGATCGACTCCGTGGCGGCATCGAGCTCGAGCTCGGCGATGAGTTCCGTCGCCTCGCGCCGAGCCGCCGCCGCCCGGCGATGCTCCACGAACAGCAGCCCGGCCGCGAGAGTGAAGCAGACCACCAGCCCGAGCCATCGCAGCGGAATCTCGCGCAAGTCGGCTGCGGGCGAGTCCGCGTAGGCGTCATGCGTGTACCCGGTAGCCAAGCCCGCCGCGAGGACCGGCCCGGCGAGCGCCCAGGCACTCCGCTTCCAGCTCCGGCTGCGTTCGGCCAGCGCCGCCGCCTCGAGGGAGATACGGGCGGTGACGTCGAGGGTGAGCGGGGCCTTCGCCCGCCGCCCCACCAGCGCAGGAACCACCCCGATGACGATCGCGATCGCCCCCAGCCGCATCATCCAGACGTCCGCCCGACCGATGACCACGATTCCCACCACCACGGCGACGACCACGAGCAACAGCGCCATCGTCCACGAGGGGCCGGGCCCCGATGCCGAGGGGGGCAGTGCATCGGGACCCGGCAGCAGTGGTCCTTCGTCGGACCCGGCCAGGGACTCGCGCAGCGCGTCGAACAACGGGTCGGAGTCATCGTCCAGGGGGCTGTTCACGACGGCGGTACTCCAATGTGATCGCGCAAATGCTGGCGGGCGCGGGTGAGCCGGACGGAGACGTTCTTCTCGGAGATGCCCAGCACGTCGCCGATCTCCACGTAGCGCAGCCCTTCGAGCCGCAGCACCACCACCTGCCGCAGCGACAGCGGCAGCGCGTCGATGGCCCCTCGCAGCGCACGTCGCCGATCGGCCTCGTCGAGCGCCGCTTCGGGAGACGGAGCCTCGTCCACCGTCTCGCGCTCGGGCACGACGCGACGGCGCCGTCGCAGGTGAGAGATGGCCAGGTTGGTGGCGATCCGATAGGCAAAGACCTTGAGCGAGGCCTCGACCCGGTAGTTCGGCAGCGCATTCCACAGCGCCAAGGCGAGGTCTTGGACGAGGTCTTCTCGATCTTCCGCTCGCCGGGCATAGCTCCCCACCACCTGCGTCAGGCCACGGCCGTGCTCACGCAAAAGCTCCGTGTACCGCTCGCGGCGCACCGCCTCGGCCCCACGGGCTGCACTCCGCGCCGATGCGCCCGGCGCTACGCGGATCTCGCCCGATGGGCTCAGATCGAGCCTCCCGGGACGCCGGATCGGACGTAGCGCTCGCGCATGCCGTCCCACTGTCGGGGATCGCGGCAGTTCACTACAACCAAACTTCAATTTTCTTTGGGGTTCCATGGTTTCGTAGGGATTTCGGGCGGCTGCGACTGCATGCGGCGATGAAATGCTCTGCCTCGTCCTGTGGATTCCTGGCCGCCGTGCTCTCGGTGGGGTGCTCGACCTCGGCTCGATCGGTGGACCCCACCGCCCGGGTTCGTGACACCGCGACGCCAACGACCGCGCAGCAGCTGGACGAACTCGGCGAGCGGCTGGAGCGTGCCCGCGTCGAGGCCGAAGTTCCGGGCATGGCGGTCGCAGTGGTGCGTGGCGACGAAGTGCTGTTGGCCCGGGGCTTCGGTGTCGCCGACCAGCAGCGAGGCACCGCGGTCGATGTCGACACGCAGTTCGCCATCGGGTCGTGCACCAAGGCGTTCACCGCCACCGTCGTCGGCATGCTGATCGACGAGGGGACGATGCGGTGGGAGGCCCCGGTGTCTCAGGCGCTGCCCGAGCTCGATCTCCCCGGCGTGACGCTCATGGACCTGGCGACGCACCGCTCGGGGCGAGCGCGCATGATGGACCCGATGCTGCTGGGTATGGCGCCCCTCGACGCGCCCACGCTGTTTGCCCACGCGGCCGCGGCTCGGATCGCCCACGAGCCCGGCACCGCGCTCGAGTACCTCAACGTCGGCTACATCGCGCTGGGAGAGGCGAGCGCCCGCGCCAGCGGGATGCCGTGGGACCAGCTGGTGCAGACGCGGGTCTTCGATCCGCTGGGGATGACCCACACTCGCGCCACCCCCCCACGGCCGAACGATCCGCTCGCCGTGGGCTACCAGTGGCACGAGGGGCAGCAACAGCACATCCCCCGCCCCACCCACGGCCGGGACGGCGGCGCCGGGGCGATTCGATCCACCGCCCGCGACATGGCGCGATGGCTGCAGTTCCAGCTCGCGAACGGAACCGTGGGAGACACCCGACTCATCGCCGCGAGCACCTTGGCGCAGACTCGCTCGCCGCAGGTCGACCTCGGTGGCGACCGCGGCTACGGCCTCGGCTGGATCGTCGACGACGACGGCTGGAACGGGCACCGCATCATCGAGCACCGCGGCAACACCGATGGCTTCTCCGCCGTGGTGGCGATGGCCCCCGACGACGACCTCGGCGTGGTGATGATGATGAATGCCGCCTACCGGGCAGAGGTCGTGTTTCCCGGCCCCGAGCTGGTGTGGGAGGCCTTGCTGCCCCCGCCGCAGCCCGTCGCCCCCGCGGTCCGCGAGGACTACGACGCGCTGGTCGGTGTCTATCGCGGGTCGATTCCCGGCCAGGGCGAGCGCCGCTTCGACTTCTTCGTCGAAGACGGCGTGCTCATGGGTGGGGTGGACATCGAAGTCATCCCCGCGACCCCGGTGGAGGCCCCCGATGCGGATGGGCTCCGTGCGCTGCGGGGCGTGCCGGGCATCCGCGTCTCGTTCGTGCGCGACCCGAGCGGACGGGCGAGCGCGTTCGTGCTCCATCAGGACGACTTCGCCTTCGAGATTCCTCGCGAGGGCATCGCCGTGCCGACCGAGGTCAGCCATGCCGACGTGGCCGACCAGCTCGGCTCGTATCGCTCGGTGGACGGCACCGCGGTCGAGGTTCGGATTCACCGCGGACGCCTCGCCCTCGAGTGGGGGCCTTCGGCCACCCCGCTGCCCGCGGGGACCTACGACCTGCAGCGCCCCGACGCGCAGGGCCGCTGGAGCTATCGCAGCAACCCCAGCTACGGGGCGACCTTCGGCCCACAGGCGCTCACCCTCGACGGCGGCGGCCGTACAGTGGAGTTCCGGCGCCTCGACGAGCGCTCGGCATCCCATCGCAAGACCCTCGATGCGCTCGAGCGACTTCGCCGGCCTCGATACACCGCGCTCTCGACTGTCGGCTCGATTCGGCTCCAGCGCGACCTTCACTATCCCTTCGCGGGCGTCACGGGCACGGGCTCGCTTCGCTTCGACACGAGCCGAATCCACGCGGCGTGGGACTTGGCCGAGCTCGGCCACGGCACGCACATCATCGACCACGGGACACATCACGAGACCACCAGCCTCGGCGCCTTCGAGGGGCTGCAGGCCCGGCTCATCGCCGCCGCCCGAGCCGAGCAACCGCGGATCCAGTTTGGCGACTGGCGAAGCCACTTCGACGCGGTGGAGGTCATCGGGCACAGCCGAGACGACGGACACCCGGTCGCGTTGGTTCGGCTCACGGGTTCGGGCGACCGCGCCCACTCGATGTGGGTCGACCTCGAGACCGGCGACGTACGACGGCTCCACCAGCGCGTGCCGATGCCCGAGTTCGGCACCGAGGTCGCCGTCGTCACCGAGTTCTCCGAGTTTCGAACGATCCGAGGCATTCGCATTCCCCATCGGGCGCAGCTGACCGTCGGGGACGGCTTCAACGTCATGGTCGAGACCGTCACCGAGGTGACCGTGGAGCGGGATTCGTAGCGGCGCTATCGTCGACCGCGGTAGAGCACGAGCGCGTCGTCGTTGCGGTGGGCCGTGACCACGTCGGCGAGGCCGTCGCCATCGAAGTCGCCGATCCGCACCGGGCCGCCCGTGTCGATGCCTGCGGGCGCGGGCACGCGTACGACCGACTCGAAGGGCTCGGCCCCGCCGCCCAACCGAACGACGAGCGAGGCCGACTGATCGAGCACCGCGTGATGGCTCGAGACGGTATCGACCGCACCATCACCGTCGAGGTCGGCCACCGCCATGTCCGAGCCGCCACAGTCGAGAGGCAGCGTGGTCTCTCGGCCCCATCCCACGCCGTAGATCGCACCGAGATCCAGGCCTTCGAACACCCTCAAGCTGGTGTAGACCGCCAGCGGCTGCCCGTCGATTTCCACGCGGGCCTCGTCATCAACGGCCAGCAGGAGCAGGTCGGTGAACCCGTTGTCGTCGAAGTCGACGACTTCGATGTCCAAGGTCCGCAGAAAGGGCAGCTCCATCTGCATGTTCATGGAGGCGGCGAAGTCGGGGAGCTGGCGCCACAAATAGATGCGATTTTCTCGAGCGTGCAGGTGGTCGCCCACCACGAAGTCGTCGACGTGGGCCACCGTGCGCGGGTGATACACCGCGCCCGGCTCGTCGTAGCGGGCCGTGGCGGTGAAGGTGCCAGAGCCATCGTTGAGCAGCGTGATGCGATTTTGACGCGCGCCCGCGATGATGACGGACAGATCGAGGTCGCCGTCGCGGTCGTCGTCGATGAGCTGCGGCCCCCACGAGAGCTGAGGATCGACCAGCACGATGTCCCCCTCCAAAAAGCCTCCGGCCCCGTCGCCGCGCATCAGGTCGATCTGCCCGGAGTCGCTCACCGTCACCACGTCGACGAAGCCATCGCCGTCGAGGTCGCCCGTGCCCGCAGAGGTGAGCGCCGTGCCCACATCGACCGGAGACGGCCACTCGACGTCGGCGCCCAGCGGATCTACGGCATCTCCGAGCCGAAGGTGCAGCGCGCCCGACTCGGTCGACCAGCTCACGTCCGCCGTGCCATCGCCATCGAAGTCGCCGACCGCGGTGCCATGGGGGTCAGCGCCCAGCGCGATGATCACGGGGTCGTGGAAGCACAGCTCACCCGGCTGAGCCACCCCGTCACCGCACTGCGATCGATCCGCCGTGGTCGGCACGTTGCAGGTCCGCAGCTCTTCGAGCGAGACGCCATCCGATGCCCCCTCGCTCTCCGACTCGCCTTCGCAATCACCCACGCAGATCTGGGGGTCGTTGCATCCGACGAGCGTCCAGCCGAACAGGGCCAGCGCCAGGGGCACGGGGTGAGGCTTCACGATAGGGTTCATGACCAATGGTCCGGGCCGCCGGGCGTCATCGTGAAGGTTTCGACGGCCGAGGGACGATTCGCTCGCAGGGCGATGGGCCCGGCTCGAGAGACGACCCCGGCCAGTCGCGGGCAAAGCGGGTAGCGGCTCGATTCGCGTCGTCCACCCGCCCCGCATCGCACAGCGCATCGATGCGCAGCGCCGCGACTTCGGAGCCCAGGGTGCCCGCCGAAAAGCGGGTTTGGTGCTGCGACGCCAGCTCGAGGGCACGTCGCGGCCGTCGTTGATGCAGCGCGTCTCGCATCGCACGGACCAGCTCGAGCTCACGCTGAAGCCCGGGCACCGGGGCCTCCGCGCTTCGTTTCTCGCGCCCGGTCGGAACGTGGGCGGTCGAAGCGGAAGGCGCTCGGGCGGCGGGCGGGTCGACGGCGGCCAAGGTCGGCGGCACCTCGGGGCTCGACGCCATCCCCTTGGTCGGCGAGCTCGAGGCCGCGACGACCGCTGCTCGCGGCTCGCTCGTGGGCGTCGGCTCGGCAGGCTCGGGTGACGATCCCAGGCTCAGCCCCACCACCACCGCGACCACGGGCACCACCACCGCGGCCACGACGGCCGGCGTGGGCACGGACGCCAGCCACGGGGTCGCCACCGGAGCCAGATCCAGCGCCACCACCAACGAAGCCCAGATCCGCCGCCGTTGCCCGGGACGGGGCCGCTCCCGAGCTACCGCGGGTGCGAGCTGGCGGGCGTTCATCACCGGGCCCGCTTCGCGTGCGGCGAGCCGCCGTACCATGCGGTCGAGCTTCATTCGTGCCGCGCGAAGCCGGGCGTGCACGGTGTTGACGTTGACGTCGAGGCTGCGCGCAATCTCGTGCCCTTGGAGCCCGCCGAACTCGGTCAGCACGAACACCGCCGCCTTGTCCTCGTCGAGCTCCCGAATGAACGCGCGCAGGATCTCGAGGGCCTCGGCGCGAGCCACCGCGTCGTCGAGATCGGGCCCGCCCTCGAGCTCGGGCAGCTCGAAGTTCCGCGCCGCGTCGGTGCTCGCCCGCTGTCGGTAGCGCCACGCCACTCGCCGCGCGATCTGATACAGCCACGTCCGCAGCGTCGACCGCCCTTCGAACTCCTCCAGGCGGCGATGCACCACGATGAACACGTCCTGCACCGCGTCGTCGACGGCCGCATCGGTGACGCCCAGGCACCGAAGCGAGCGCCACACGAAGTCGTGGTGCTCGCGGTAGACCGCCGACAAGGCGTGACGAGATGCAGCGGTGAGCTTCATGCGGAGGGGCGTGTACGTATTGTCTTCGCCCGCCCGCCTCGTCGTGAACCAAAGTGAAGCTCGAGGCCGAGCCACAGCCGCGCGCCGGACGCACCGGTCTGGGTGACGGCGACCGAGCCCACGGAAAACTGCGGCTGAAGGAGGGGTACCGTGCCCTCCAGGGCCAAATACGGCGCGACCACGGGGGTCACCGCCACGCTCAGCCCGGCCGACAGATTCGCCGCGCCCCACCCCGTCCACTGTGTGGCGGGCTGCTGCACCCCGGTCGTACCGACCCCGCGCAGGCCCGCGACCTCCGCACCCAGGCACAGCGGCATGCGCAGCCGACCCAGCGTGGGTACCCCGCAGCCGCGGACCAGGCCGCCCACCAGGTCGAGCCGCACGCCCACCGTCTGGGATGCATCGAGGCCCGTGCGTGCGGGCCAGCCTCGCGCCCCCAGCTCGACTCGCCAGCCCCGACCGGTGAGGCCTCCGACGACGCCCAGCCCGGCGCCCAGGCCCGGCAGGATGCCCGAGCCGACCCCTCCTTCGAATCGCAGCAGCCCGACGACGCGCGGCCGGGGCGAGTCGGCCGGCGGAGGTGGCTGGGTCCGCGAACTCGCCGATGCCGGGACGACAGCCACTGAGCGCGGCGCAGGTTCATCGCGCGACGGCGCCGGTCGGACCTTGGCTCGGGGGGCGGAGGTCGGAGTCCACGTCACCGACTCAGGGCGCTGCACGGCGGGCTTGGTCGCCGCCCCCAGGGCATCGACATGCACCGCCACGATCAACGCGACCGCCCGAGCCAGGGCTCGGCAATCCTCGGCTTCGAATGTCCGTCGTTCCTCACGTCCGCCCGGCGCCTGCAAGCGCAGCTGCACCCGCCACCGCTCGCCACGGCGCTGCACCTGCCCGTGCACCAGGGAAAGCTCGCTCGCGTCGCTTCGAACGAGCGCCGCGATCTGCTCGTCGACCGCGTCGCCCGAGGGACACCCCGCCGGAGCGTCCCAGGTGATCGGTGCCGCGCCGACCAGCAGCCACGACCCCAGGGCAGCGAGCGCGGCCACGACCGCCTCAGCCGCGAGCCGCCAGGGCCCGCTCGGCGGCGAGTTTCTTCTGGTACTTGCTCTGCACCACGTCCACGATGACCAGCACCGCGATCGAGAAGTAGAAGGTGGTCTTGGACAGCGGCTCGACGGCGTAGCCGAACAGCTTGAGGTGCGCGACGTGGCCGCCCTCGCCCAGCAGCACCACGCCCACGATCAGCAGGATGAACAGGCCGAGCACCTCGTACTTGCGGTTGCGCTTGAGGAACTCGGAGACCCGGTCCGCCATGAACAGCATGGCCAGGCCCGAGCCGATGATCGCGATGGCGAGCACGACGAAGACCTTGGTGATGGCCAGCGCGGAGAGAATGGAGTCGAAGGAGAAGATCAGGTTCATCAGCACCAGCATGGCGATGACCTGCCCCACCGATTTCGGCCCCTTCTTCTCGATGTCCGCCTCGAGATCCTCGATGGCCATCATGTGGCTGATCTCTTTGACCGCGGTGTACATGATGAAGCCGCCGCCGAAGAGGAACACGATCACCGAGAAGTTGAACGAGCCCTCGATGATCCCCTCGGCGTCGAGATGGAAGAAGGGCTCGGTGAAGGTCTCGATGAGGTTGACCATCACGAACAGCAGCACGATGCGCAGCGCAATCGCGATGAGGATCGCGTTGCGGCGCACCCTTGCCTGGTCCTTCTCGGGAGCCCGCTTGGACTCGATCGAGATGTACAGCAGGTTGTCGAAGCCCAAAACGGCCTGCAAAAAGAGCAGGACGCCCAGGTTGGCGAGGTTCTCGAGCGTGAACAGTTCGGCCATGGCAAAGGGAGCTTTCGCGCCATGACTATGCCGCAGCGAGCGAGCGCAGCAAAAGAGACACGGGGCTGAAAACCACGAAACGACGGTGCTCGAAGGCGTGGCGGCTCGGGGAGGACAAACGAGCCAAACCCCGGCCAGAAGGCCGAGAGGCAGCGCGTGGGCTGCTTTACATCGTGCCCGGTTCCCGGGGAAAATCGACGTGCCCCCAAACCAAAGGTCTGCATCGCATGATCTACGACGAACCCGTCGATTACATCGGTGGTCTGGAGATCTATCGAGATTTCTCCAACCCCAACACGTACTACTTCCTGCCCCCCACCGCCCCGCGCATCGCGAGAGTCGCCGATCAAGGCCCCGACGGTGACTACGCCCTCCGCCTGGTGCTCTTTCGGCCCGACCCGGAAGCAGCCCCGCCCCAGGGCATGGAGGACGGCGGAGGCTTCCTGAACCTCGATGTCGACCTCGACATCACCGAGGCCCGGCTCAACAGCATCGAAGAGGAGCTGCGCAGCAAGTTCGGCGACGAGGTCAACCTCGTGCCCGTGCCCTTCACCGAGGGCAGCGTCGAGCTGGTGCTGCTGGGCGTGAGCCGCGGCGACGAAGGGCAACCCTTCGTGCGCAAGGTCGCCGGCTCGGCCGTGCCCTCGCTGTACGGCTCACAGCGCGCGGCCTTCAGCGTCGTGCTCGATCGCCACGGCGCCGCGCTGATGCGCCAGGTCCTGGCCGAGGGTGGAGTCACGA
Source organism: Myxococcota bacterium (assembly GCA_039028615.1). Classification (GTDB taxonomy): domain Bacteria; phylum Myxococcota_A; class Polyangia; order Nannocystales; family Nannocystaceae; genus Paraliomyxa. The sequence continues at coordinate 562,300 of JBCCHT010000002.1, forward strand.
TGGCGCTGGCCATCTACCACCTCAAGTACGCGGCCATCGGACCCGCCTACAACCTCGAGATCACCATCGACTACTCCAAGGCCCACGAGCTGATGGACCTGCGGCTCAACGCCGGGGTCACCGTCTCGAACTCGAAGAACAAGTTCGTAGGCAAGGCCGGCTTCCACATGCTGATGGAAGAGCTCCGGGAAAACCGCGCCATCGTGGTCAACGAGCTCGACCCCATCCCCGGCGAAGGCGGTCGCAGCGACACGAGCCAGGAGGAGATCAACGACATCATCGGCAAGCTGATGGGCTCGGAGTGGTTCCGCCCCTCGCTCAGCCAGATGTCCCAGCTGACGCAGGTCGGCAACAACAACAACAGCAACACCACCAGCAATACGTCCGCGCCCAACCCGACCACGGCGCCGACGACCGCCCCCACCACCGCGCCGACGACCGCCCCCACCACCGCTCCGGCTCAACGTCAGCCCGCGGTGTGGACCGAGAACACGGCCGAGTCGCGCTACAACTCGGAGCTCGGTGTCGAGGCCTTCACCGCCTCGACCTCCGGCACCACGGAGCGGCTGGTCATCAAGGGCACGCCGCGGCGCGTGACCGCGGGCGGCCGCACGCTCACCGTCAACAACCGGGCGGTGAACATCGAGGTCCCCATCCCGACCGGCACCACCCCGACCTCGGTCCCCGTGGAGATCGAGTGGGAGCCCCTCCAGGGCGAAGGGCAGCTCGTCGACACCAAGTTCCACCTGTTCTTCGGTTTCGACGACCCGGAAAACTCCGCCGAGGTCACCGCCTATATCGCCGAGAACCCGCCCGGCGGGGACGACCGCTACACGAACCACTCGCGCGTGCAGGACGGGACCACCCGTGGACCCGCCGCGCTGCGCACCTGGGCCCAGGGCCTGGCCAACGGCACCGTGCACATCGACGGCTACGCGAGCACGGAGCGGGACCCGAGCGACGAAAACCTCAATCAATCGTTGTCGGGGCGTCGCATCCAAGTGGCCCGAGGCCTGCTGGGCAGCGTGCAGAACCCCCCCGGGGGCAGCTTCACCATCACCCACCAGCAGCACGGGGACAATGGCGCCGAGCGTGGTGACGTCCCCGAGCTCACCGACGATCCCGGGCGAACCCCCGACAACCAGCCCGGTCGCGGCGACAACAGCCGAGCGTCGCATCGCGTGGCGATCATCAAGGGGCAAAAAACCGGCGATCGACCCGAGCCCACCCCGCAGATCCTCAAGGGCACGCTGACCCGGGCCCCCTCGGTCCAGCCCAGCCCCTCGCCCACGCCGTCGCCCACCCCGACGCCGCCGCCCGCCGATCCCACGAAGGTCGAAGCCAGCTTCGAGATCAACTTCGAGATGATCGAGCGGCGCGAGCAGATCACGGCCAGCTACAACCTCAGTCGCCGCGAGGCCCGGATCCACGAGATTCACCCGCAGGGGCAGCTGAGCTTCGAAGACGACGACCCCGAGCGCTACATCATCGAAGCCGACGGGGCGATCGACTTCTTCCAGAGCATCGGGCTACGCGCCACGACCACCGCGCTGTGGGACCTCGACGGCATCGACTCGATCCAGATCCAGCTGCGCTACGGCCCCAACGACAGCGGCAGCTTCAAGCGACGCGGCGAGATCATGCTGAGCTCCGCGCAGGACAACGGCACCTGGAAGGTCGACGTCCTGCACGAGAACGAAGACCGGTCCCGCCCGGTCGTGTACTGGTACGACTACAAGGTCACCATTCACTACCGACAGGGCGTGGCCCTGGGCCAGCAGCGCGGGGCCATCGACAGCGTGGGGGCCCCCGGGGCCGACGCCGAGGGCTGGATCCGCAGCTTCTCGCGCAACCTCGTCATTCATCCCCGCGACGTCACCCCGGCCCTGACCGTCAACGTCATGACCGGCATCGTGAAGTACGACCTGCTCAAGCACGCCCAGGTGGAGCTGAGCTACGGCCCGTACAAGCAGAACCTGATGATGTCGGCCGAAAAGTCCGAGCATCGCCTGGTCATCCGGCCCGAGGCCGATCTCGCGGACGAGCCCATTCGCACCACGGGCATGCTCTACTACAACGACGGGGCTCAGGTCCCGCTGCCGCCGATGGAGTGGCAGCCCCAGGAGCTGGTCGTCATCAACGAGGCCCGCGAGAACACGCTCCGCGTCCGGCTCATCATGGCCGACCCCGGTGACGAGTTCGAGAAGATCCAGGTGCGGCTGCGCTACGACCACGGCAGCCGGCTCCTGGAGCAGAACTTCGAGCTGACCGAGCACGCCCAGCTCGAGGAGTGGGCCGTTCGCCTCGAAGACCCGGCCGCGCGCGCGTGGCAGTACCAGCTCACCGCCATCAAGACCAGCGGCGCCATCGAGACCACCGACTGGCTCGCCGGTGAGGACGATCAGCTCATCGTGGGCATCGAGGTCGTCGACGTCATCCCGGTGCAGGTCACCTGGCTCATGCCGCCGCCCGCGGGGGGCCTGCTGGCCGTCAAGATCGACATGGCCTACGACGACGACCGCTCCGACGTACACTGGGCCCACTCGGAGGTCATCAACCCCGGCCACTCGGGCAGCTTCCGCTGGTCGATCGCCATCAAGGACCGGGCCCTTCGCACCTATCGCTACCGGGTGACCGAGTTCCGCACCACCGGGGTCACCGAAGGCGAGTGGCGCGAATCGAACACCAAGTCGCTCGTGCTGCTGCCCGGCATGTAGGGAGCGCCGCCAGGACATCGGGGGCCGGCCGCGCAAACGCGCAGCCGGCCCTTTTGTTGCCCGCGTCTCGGGGCGATTCATCCCACGGCGTCCCCCGCGGGCGAAAGCCGGTGGCGGGCCCGGCGTTGTCTGAGTCCCAATGCGAGCCTCGCTGTCGTTGTTGTCCTTGTCCTGCGGCATCCTGCTCGGGGGCTGCTTCCTCGAGCCCGAGAGCCCTCCCTTCGATGACGGCGATCGCCCGTATCGCGACCAGTGGCGGACGGAGCTCGATGCTCCGCTGGAGCTGACCGGCCTCGATGCCATCCGCACCCTGTGGGTCGGCGGCCCCGAGTACGAGGGCAACTTCGCCAATCGTGGAGACATCGTGGTGCAGTTCCACGACGAAGACCGGATCGTGGTCGAGATGCGGCGCTTCGCCCACGCACAGTCCTCCGAGCAGGCGCAGAACTACTTCGATGCGCTGCAGCTGTGGGCCTATGCGCGGGACATCGAGCGACCGATGCACCCCAGCCACATGATGTACCCGCGGCCCTGCGTCGACGACGACGGGCTGCTCCGCGACGAGTGTGCCATGCGGGTCTACTACGAGGGCCTGCAGCAGCCGGTACGGACCGGGGCCGACATCCGCGTGACGCTGCCCGCGAGCTACGAAGGTCAGCTGAAGCTGTTCACCGAGGACCTGCTGTCCGACTCGACCTATCTCAACCGGGGCAACGTGTGCATCGAGCCCACCCGAGCGCAGATCTCGGCCGAGCTGGGGCGCGGCATCGGGCTGGCCTCGATCGCGGGCGCCGAGCAGTCGTCGGGAGGCACGCCCACCGTCGCGTTCGATGCCGTGGCCGCCGACCTCCAGGTCGACCTGCCGCCCGAGCTGTACACCGCGGTGAGCCTCACCTACGAGGACGACAGCGACAAGAGCGAGCGCTGCTGGGCCGACATTCAAGTCACCGACTTCGATCACCGCAGCGCCAGCTTCGGCTCGACCCACAGCAGCATCGGCGGAGCCGCGGGCTCGTGGGAAGAGGGCCAGCCCTTCGATGCCTCCGTGCGCCTCGAGGCCTCGAGCTGCGACGTGGTGGCATACACCGAGCGCCCCGAGGACTGGACCGACGAATTCGAGGATCAAAACGTCGAGATGCGCGGCGTGGTGGGTGTCTGCCGCAACTGCCTGCGCGAGTTCTCCTGCGCTCAGCTGTTGCCGGGCAACTGATTCCCCCCGTTCGAGGGGTACGGGGGCGCCCGCCTCGCCGATACCCTCGGACGATGGCCGACGACCTCGTTTCCGAACTCCCCACGCTGCGTCTCTACAGCGGGGGGCCCAGCGTGGTGCTCTGGCAGAAATTCCTCGTCGCCAAGGGCCACAGCTCCGGCGCCCCCGATGGCATGTTCGGCAACGGCGCGAAGAAATCGACCGAGAGCTACCAGCGCTCGATCGGTGTGGGAGCCGATGGCGTCGTCGGCCGGGGCACCTACGAAAAGGCGATCGCCGACGGGTTCGATCCAAGCGGGCTCGGGTACGGCGCAGCGACAGACCCCAACGATCCAGCATCGGTGCGTCCTGCTCCCGGCTTTACGCCCACGCTGGTCGACGCCAAGGACCGCGGCGCGGCCAAGCTCGCCTCGAAACACCGCCGCAGCGCACTGAGGAGCGCCCAGGAGCTCGACAAGGTGGACGGCATCGTCCTCCACCAGATGAGCTTTTATCGCAAAGGCGACACCATCGACCGCTACGCCGACGTCCCCGCGCACTACATCATCACGCAGCAAGGCGAGCTGGCCCAGCTGCATGACCACAACGTGTATCTGTATACGAGCAACTCGCTCAACGCGACCACCGTCGGCGTCGAGTTTGCCGGCAACTTCGCCTCGACCTCAGGCTCGTTCTACCAAAAGCAGAAATTCTGGGCCTGCGTCCTGACCCCGCATCAAGTCAGCGCGGCGCGGCTGTTGCTCGAGACGGTGCAGCGAGACCGCGGGATCACCAAGGTCTACTCGCACATTCAGGCCTACGCCGGTCGCTCGAACTGCGGCGGACCGGACATCTGGGCCAGCGTGGGTCAGTGGGGCGTCGACGTGCTCCGCCTCTCCGACGGCGGGCCCGGGTGGAAGAAGGACGACGGCGCAGAGATTCCCGATGTCTGGCGCACCTGGGGTCGCGCGTAGGCGCGGGAGCTCAGCCTTGCTCGTGATACCGGGCCGAGATGCGGTCGTTCTCGTGCACGGTCACCGCGAGCATGCGAACCCGGTCGCCGGCCGCCGACTCGGCCAGCGCGTGACCCAGCCGATGGTAGATGTGGGCCGCGATGTTCTCCGCCGTGGGGTTGACCTCGTCGAAGGGGGTCACCTCGTTGAGCAGCCGATGGTCGAGCCGAGCGGTGACCTCCTCGGTCATGCGCGTCAGCTCGCGGAAGTCGATGCCCATGCCCAGCTCGTCGAGCCGATGCGCTCGGACCTCGACCTCGACCCGGAAATTGTGGCCATGGACCTGCTCACACGCCCCCGGATAGCCCCGTAGAACGTGGGCCGAGGAGAACTCGGTGACGACGCGTAGGTCGTAGGTCTTGGACGCAGTCATGAGGGCGGGCCCCGTGGCGAACTCAGGAACCTAGCAGCTTGTCACGGACGGGGGAAAGCGCCTTTCGAGGGAACGCTCACGCACGCCGAAGCCGCCGAGCCCGGGGTCCAGGGGGCCTCGGAGCGTCGGAACAAACCACCTGTAGAGCCTCGTACGGGCCTACACAGGACGATCTAGACCCGCATGACCGCGGCGCCCCAGGTGAGCCCGGTGCCGAACGCGGTCATCGCCAACAGCTGTCCCGGCTTCAGCACGCCCTCGCGTCGGGCCTGGCTGATGGCCGTGGGGATGGAGGCGGCCGAGATGTTCCCGTAATTCTCGAGCACCGAGTACACCTTCTCGGCCGGGATTTTCGAGCGCTCCCGACAGGCCTCCATGATGCGGATGTTGGCCTGATGAGGGATGAACACGTCGATGTCCTCGGGGCCGACTCCGGCCTCTTCCATCGCACGCAGCAGGCTGCCGCTCATGGCTCGCACCGCGTGCTTGAAGACCTTGGAGCCCTCCATGTAGACGGTGTGCGCCGCCTCGTCGACGGTGCCGTGGGACGCGGGCATGCGCGTGCCACCGGCCGGCACCTGGAGGATGGAGGCCAAGGTGCCGTCGCTGCCCCAGTTGGACGCGAGGATGCCCGGCCCGTCCTTCGACTCGTCGTCGCTGGGCCCGACGATGGCCGCCCCGGCTCCGTCTCCGAAGAGCACGCAGGTGCGTCGATCATTCCAGTTGAGGATCTTGCTGAAGACTTCCGCCCCGCAGACCGCGACTCGCTTGGCGCGACCGCACTCGATCCAGTTGGTCGCCACCTCGAGGCCAAACACGAAGCTCGTGCACCCGGCCATCACGTCGAAGGCGGGCATGCCCTTGACCCCGAGCCGGTCTTGAACCCAGCACGCGGTGGAGGGAAACAGGGTGTCCTGCGAGCAGGTGCCGACGATGATGCCGTCGAGCTCGCCCGGCTCCATGCCGGCGTTCTTGCAGGCTTCGGCGATGGCCCCCGCGGCCAGGTCGGACGTGGAGGTCTTGCCTTCCACCACCCGCCGCGCCCCGATTCCCGTTCGCTCGCGGATCCACTGATCGGAGGTATCCAGAGTCTCCGAGAGGTCGTCGTTGGTCACGACCTTGTCCGGCATGCAGTGGCCAGCTCCCAGGAACTTCACTCGTCTCATGGCGTCCTCTTCGACCGGTGACGCGCGCCACTTGGCTCGCGTCAAGTCGATTCGATTACCTCCTAACCCGAACGACCGTCAACGATGGACAGCGCACGCGCCCTGAATCGCCGTAGAGGATCGACGCAGTGCATGCAGACCCCGCGAAGTCGAGTTCACACCCACTCGGCAGCGGTGTGCATCCCCTGCGAACCAAGGGTCACTTCGTACGCAAAGCCACTCGATGCGGGCCCGATCGTGCAAACCGGCATGTTTGCTTCCGTAGCAGTCTACGGGCGAGGCGCCTCCGGGCAGCCGAATCGGCACGTCCGAACATCCAGACGTAGTCGAAAGACGAAGTGCTAACGCTCGAGCAACTTGCGGGCGTGCGTGCGCTCCCACATTACCGCCTCGACGTAGTGCTCGAACTTTTCTTCGTCACGACGGAAGGCTGGCGGGTGGTGCTGGCGCCGCCCGTCCACCACGGGCAGGCCATGAAGCTCGTGCAGCATCTCGTGATAGACGATCCATTCGACGAAGAAGCGGGGCACGTCGCGGGCATCGAGCACGGGATGAATGCGGATCAGCTCGTCGTCGAAGACATAGCGACCGAGGCTGATGGAGGCCCGTGACCGTCGACGCTTGGTCCTCGGTCCCCACGTGATGCGAGCGTTGATGGCCCCGTCGAAGTAGGCCTCGTTGAGCTCGTCGAAGATTTCCTGGAGGTTGTGGTAGCGCCCCTCGGTGTCCAGCGTGATGGTCCGCGGGCCCTGCCGCCGCCGAATCAGCTCCTCGTTGGCATCGGCATAGCGGCGCAACAAGGTGGCAGAGTCGCGGTCGTGGGCCTCGGCGTAGCGAGCCAGCGCCCGGGTGACCGCGGCGGGAGCCCCCACGAACATGTGGTGCACGCGAAAGGTCAGGACCCCCCGGGCGCCCTTGACCGAGAGCATCGTCTGCAGGTTGTCGGTGATCACCACCCGGGCCCGGGCCTTCTTCAGGTGCGCCGCGATGCGGTCCTGGAGCTCGGCGCGGGCGCGCTCTTGCTGCTGAGGGTCGGCGTCCCCGTACCGGAGCAACCCCGCCGCAATCGGCTCGACCTCGGGCTCGGCCTCACCGCCGAGGTCCTCCGCCTCGGCGGGCGTCGCCGAGTCGAGCTCCTCCGGCTCGGGGTCGGGCAGCGCGACCGCGAGGTTGCCCTCGGGCTCGTTGACCCGGGCGCTCCCCTGGGAGGCAGAGCGCGACTTGGGTGGGGGACACATTGATTCGAACGCAGGAGCGTACGGGGCTGTCATTGCCCCGCTTGAAGTTTGAACCATAGGCGGTCGATCGCGAAACGAGCCCGCTGCGTGGTTGCAGCGCCACGAAAGGGGCGACGTAGGCGGCGGGCGTCGAGGCACCGCTAGGATATGATCAGCTCCACACCCCCAGAAATTCTGGGATCGACGCCGCCAACCCGACCGATCCGGGCACGAATTTGCGTCGTCAGGCCAAAGTTGCCGATCGGGATCTCATCGCCACCATGACCACCCTCCATGTCCTCATTTTCGCCGGTCTTCGGGAGATCGCGCGCTCGGACGCCATATCCGTGGAGATCGATGCCGATGCCACGGCCGGAGATCTCCTCGCCGCCATGAGCGAGCAGCACCCCGCGCTCGCCGCTCGGCTCGTGCCCTGCCGGGTCGCGGTCGACCAGGAATTCGTGACCGCCGACCACCCGCTGGCCGGAGCTCGCGAGGTCGCCGTCATCCCGCCGGTCAGCGGGGGCCACGATGGCCCGCCCCGGGTCGCCGTGCGGGACGAGCCGCTGTCCCTCGATGCAGTCGTGGCCGCGGTGACGCATGCAGGCGCGGGAGGCATCGCCACCTTTACCGGCAACGTTCGCCTTCACAGCCGCGGCAAGACGGTCGACCACCTGGAGTACGAGGCCTATGCCCCGATGGCGATCAAGGTGCTGGACGAGATTCGCACGCGCATCGAGCAAGAGGTGGACGGGTCGCGGGTGGCCATTCACCACCGCGTCGGGACGCTGGGCATCGGCGAGACGGCGGTGGTGATCGCCGCCAGTGCACCGCATCGAGCCGAGGCATTCGCCGCCTGTCGAGAGGCCATCGAGGCGCTCAAGCGAGACGCGCCCATTTGGAAGCGCGAGGTCGACCGCGACGGCGGGGAGTGGATCGGGCAAGGCCCCTAGAGTTCCGAATCCTTACCGCGACCGCAGCCATCGTTCGATGGGCAGGGCCGCGTCGTCGTCGTCGTCGGTGCGCAACATTTCTTGCCGCGCTCGCCGGGCTGCAGCGCCTCGCTACGCCCGGCCCCCGTGGTCTCGGGCGCGGCCCACTGCGCCCGCGCGAGCAAGAACCGCGTGGATGCGACGACGTCCACAGGCGCTTCGTTGCGAGTCATCAACTCGAGCGCACGCCGAAGGTGGCCCGCCGCGACGGCCGGCCGCCCCCACTCGAGCTCGCGCTCGCCCAACTCCGCCAGCATCACGTGCACCGTGGGGTCTTGGTCGCCGCGAGCCTCGGTTCGGATCTCCAGCGCCCGCTCGTAGGACTCACGCACCGAGGCGCCGGCCCCTGCCCTGCGCCGCGAGTCGGCAAGCTGATAGAGCGTGTCGCCGACCAAGGGGTGCGTGGGCCCGAGGACCGCCTCACGGATCTCCAGCGCGCGCCGAAACAGCGACGCCGCGCGGGCATCGTCGCCGAGCCCCACGGCGGCCCTCCCCAGCGTATGGAGCCCGATGGCGGTGCTCGGGTGCTGGGGGCCCACCGTCTGCTCCCAGATCTCCACCGCCCGGCTCGCGTAGCCCTTCGCCTGCTCGAACGAGCCCAAGCTGCGATGAATGGCGCCCAGGTTGTTCAGCACGATGGCCGTGTTTGGATGCGCGGGCCCGAGGACGTCTTCGATGATCTCCAGCACCCGCGTGGTGGCGACGGCAGCCCCTTCGTCGTCTCCCCGCGCATTGCGAATGGCCCCGATGCTCGACAGCCGGGTGGCCTCGCGCAGGCGGGTCGGGTCGCCGCTGTGGTGAATCGCCGCCGCTGCATGGTCCGCCCACAACAGCCCCTGCTCGGGCTGCCGGGCGGAGTAGCCCACCGTGAACGCGAGCGCGGTGGCGGCTTCGGCCGCGGTGCCCCACGAGCTCGAACGGAACGCCCGCAGGTAGGCCCGTCGCCCGACCGACTCGCTGCGCGCGAAGTCCCCAGCCGACAGCAGCAACGATGCCTCCTCTGCCATCGCCGAAGCGATGACCGGCTCCCAGCCCACGGACTCGGCCACCTGCCGCGCATTCCGAACGACGCGCAGCCCCTCGTCGACGTGTCCGGCCTGGCGTAGTGCCGCCGCCTTCGAGACATCCTTGCGCACGGTGGCGATGGTCGGTCGCAGATCGGGTTCGGGTGGCGCCGGGAGGCCCGCGAGCACCCCGTCGTCGATGCAAAGCTCGGGGGACTCCAACTTGGCGGCGGAGTGCACCGCGACCTGCACGACGCGCTCGTCGGCCTCCACCAGCGCTTCGATCAGCGCCGACATCGAGGCCCGCTGCTCCTCGAGACACCATGCGGCTTTGTCCCGAGTCTCGGGAGACCAACGCTCGCGGATGGTCGCGTTCTCGCAGACGGAGGTTCGACTCGCGCGCCATTGCTGAGAGCGAAGATCGATCCAGGGCGCCACGTTGGCGGCCGTGGTCGCCGCATAGGGCGTTCGAGTGGCCAGCAGCGCGGCCCGGACTCGGTCGCGCGTCCCGTCGCTCCACGTGTCGTCGATGGCCGCCCCGGCGCGCTCACAGGCGGCTTGCTTCGTCGACTGTTCCCAGTGGTCGTGTCCGACCAGCGCCCCGGTCAGCGCCAGCACGGCCCCCACCGCCAGCGCGGCTCGGTTTCGTCGCCGTCGAGCGGGCTCCGCCCCCAACGTCTCCAGGGCGTGTGCCATGTCGACGAAACGATTGCCCGGGGAAAGGGCGAGGCCCCGCTCGATGACGCGATGCAGCCACCGCGGCACGCCGCGGCGCGCAGGCGGATCCCGCAGCTGCCCTCGCAAGACGCTGAAGGCGATCGAGTTCACACATTGCCCCGCGAACGGGCGCTGTCCGTACAGCGCCTCGTACAGGACCACGAAGAACGCGAACTGATCGGTGCACGGCCCCAGCTCCCCGTGGCCGAGCTGCTCCGGGGCCATATAGGCCGGCGTCCCCACGAAGCCGTCGCCGTTGACCGTCGCCTCCAGCAGCGAGGTCTGGGGCACGCTGATGTCCCCATCGCTCTCCAGCTCGACGCCTTCCGCCGCCGAGCCGCCGGCCCGCACCAGGCCGAAGTCCATGACGCGCACTCGACCGTCGTCGCCGATCATCACGTTGTCGGGCTTGAAGTCGCGATGGACCAAGCCCTGCTCGTGCGCCGCCGCCAGACCGTGGCCGGCCGCCACCAGCACCTCGAGCACCTGCCGCCACGGCCGAACCGTCTCCTCGTTCGCCAGCCACCGCGTCAGCGTGGAGCCCCGCACGAACTCCATCCCCACGAAGACCTGCCCCTCGTACTCCCCGACGTCGTAGACCCCCACGACATTGGGATGACTCAGGCGAGCGAGGGCCTGCGCTTCCTTGTGCAGCCGCTTCCGTTCGAGGTTCGATCCGGCTCGACGGTGGCGCACCAGCTTGAGCGCAATGCGTCGATCGAGCTCTGGGTCGTAGGCGGAGAACACCACGCCCATCGCCCCCGCTCCGAGCCGCGCCAGCACCACATAGCGGCCGATCTTCGCTCCCGGCTCCGGCTCTCGATACCGTCGAACCGGACCATCGTCGCCGGTCTGCGTCTCGGCGCTCGTGGGGGCCAGGGTGTCCAATACGCTCTGCGGCTGCTCGGTCATTCAGCGTCGTTCCTACCTACCCCCGCAACGGTCGAACCGTAGCAACGCACGAGTCGGACGCCGCGCCCCTTCGACGAACGGTCGCTCGCGTCGACGAACGGTCGACCTGGCGTACCGCGAGTCCGGCTACGGGCCACTGCCCAGGAGCGCGGCTCGATTGCACTGCGCTACCGATTAATCCGAACTCGAAAGACCGAACAAACGAGCGCGGCGAACTAGCGAACGAAGGGCTTGGCCATCACCCAGGTCGCGCGGCGGAACCACAGCTCCGCGACCTCTTGGGCCGGCTTGTCCTCGGTCGCTTCGCGCTGGGTGAAGCGCAGCATCGAGTCGATGTAGACGTAGCCACACTCCTCGGTATGCGCTTGGCACTTGAGCTTGCCGTCTTCGGGAGCCAGCAACGAGCGCCCCGCGATGCCGCCGTCGAGCGAGACCTTGCCCTCGAACCACGTGGCCTGGGCCTCTCCCAGCTTGTAGATGGCGACCACCTTGGCCCCGTCGAAATCGACCTCGAGCCGCGGCTTGGCCTCGGCGGCCGCCCCTTCCTCGAGGTAGCTGCCGCCGTGGGCCTTGGCCACCGCCTTGCCCACCGCCGCCTCGAGGTCATCGGAGGACTTGGCCAGCGCCTTGACCCGCTCGCCCGCCGAGCGCCCGACCTGTTGGGCCTTGTCCTCAGAGCGAAAGACGGCCGCGTTGTCGAGCGCGAGCCGGGCCTTGCTCAGCTCGAGCATGCCCAGGCGCAGCTGCTTGGCGTGCTCACGAGCGGCCTTGCCCACCTGCGCGTCCTGAGCGAGACGGGCGACTTCCTTGAGCCGCGGCACGTGTTCATCGAGCGCAGCATCGAGGGCTCGCAGCTCGGCTTCCGCCCCGGCGATGGCTCGTCGTGCCGGACCATCGCCGAACACTTGTCCCTCACCCCAGCGGCCCTGCGGCGCTTCCGACTCGCAGGTGTGGCAGATCGGCGGCCCCGGATCGGTGTAGCGCTCGTCGATCGGCACCTCGAAGAAGCGAGAGTACTGGCGCGCGAAGGCCAGCTGCCGCTCGCGCTCGGCGATGACCTCGTCGTAGGACTCGGCCACGACGAAGCCCCACGGCGTGCCGCCCTCGCGCCACGCGATGGTCCAGCGAGTGCACGTGAGCGTGCCCGGATCGGCGGAGGTCGCCGAGCGAGCACCATCGCAAGACTCCAGCAACACCGGCTCGGCCGCCGCGATGGACGAAGGAGCCGGAGCACTCGGCTGCGGAGACGCCACCGGAGGAGTCACGGGCGCGGGAAGATCCTCCGCGCTCGGGCCAGTGACCAAGAACAACAACAACGGCAGGGCAGATCGAACGACCACGAGACTGTGGGCAGATTAGCAGCCCAACCGGGCCACGCTCGCCCCCGGGGGGCACCAACCGTGCACCGGGTCACGCTTTCCTCCAGGACGAACGCACGCAGCCGCGCGAATCTCGCCCGGGCGACGGCGTGCGCGGCGTGGACCCCCGAGGGAACGGGCGTTGCTGGCCCCTTCGGGGCGGATCCCCGCGGGCCGTGCAACGCCCGGTCGCCGCGGTCGATTGCTTCCCCACGTGACCCCAGCATGCTCGTCCACCACGGCCGGAACCCTCTCCGAAGCCCGTCCTCGCCCCCGTCGATTGCGGTGCATCGCGCTGGAACTCGACGGCGGGCGCCGGATCGCAGTGCCGCCCCGCGAGCCGCTGCGCGTGGGCAAGGGCCCCGACATCGACCTCGAGCTCGACGATCGCTACGTCAGCGGCCGCCATGCGACCGTCCGGCTGGCCCGCGATGGCGTCGTCGTCGAGGACCTCGGCTCCAAGAACGGAACCTATGTCGACGGGGTGGTCGTCGACCGAGCCTGGGCCCAGCTGGGCGCGGTGCTGCGCTTCGGGCGGGTGAGCGCACGAGTCGTCAGCGGCGGCGAGCCCTCGGTGGGCCGCGAGGAGTTCTCCGAGCTCGCGGTGGTCGGCACCAGCCCGGCGTTTCGCTCCGTCGTCGAGAAACTCGAGCGCATCGCCCGGGTCCGCTCTCCGGTGCTGCTGCGAGGAGAGACCGGCACGGGCAAGGAGGTCGCCGCTCGGGTGGTGCATCGCCACAGCGAGCGGCGGGCTCGCCCCTTCGTCGCCATCAACTGCGGGGCCATCCCCGAGTCGCTGGCCGAGAGCGAGCTGTTCGGTCACGTGCGCGGGGCCTTCACCGGGGCGCATCGCGATCGTCAGGGGGCCTTCAGCCGGGCCGACGGAGGCACCCTGCTGCTCGACGAGGTCGCCGAGCTCGCTCCTCTCATCCAGGCCAAGCTCCTGCGTGTCCTGGAGACGGGGCGCATGCTCCCCGTCGGCGCCGAGACGGAGCAACCGATCGACGTCCGGGTGATCGCCGCGACCCATCGCGACCTCGAGGCGATGATCACCACGGGCGAGCTGCGCGAAGACCTCTATCACCGCCTCGGCGTGCTCACGCTCAAGCTGCCGCCGCTTCGGGAGCGTCGCGAGGACATCCCGGGCCTGCTCGAGCACTTCGCCCGCCGGGCCGCCGCCGAGCTCGGGTATCCGATCGAGTTCACCGAGGCCGCCATCACGGCCGCCACCCGTCACTCCTGGCCGGGCAACATTCGGGCGCTCCGCAATGCCGTGCTTCGGGCCGGAGCCATGGGTGAGGGCGTGATCCAGCCGCAGACGCTCGTGCCGCGCCCGACCCCGCCGCCCGAGGCCATCCCGCCCGGCTGCATGGTCGTGCCGCGGGGCGATTTCAACGCGATGCGCCACGCGATCATCGAACAGGTCATCGACGAAGAGGGTAGCATTCGCCGCGCCGCCAAGGTCCTGGGCATCCCTCGCACGACCCTGGGCAACTGGCTTCGTCGGGCCTGAAGGGCCCCGAGCCCGCTCAGGCTTCGTCGACGAGCACCAGTCGCTCCACGGACTCCCGCAGGTCGCGGCGATAGTCCCGAACGAGCGTATGCGAGGCGCGACCCAAGATCCGCGACAAGGCAGGCGAGGCCACGCCGAAGTAGCTCACCGATCCGGCGAGGTGGACCACGAACATGGTCGGATCCACCGGTCGGAACGCTCCCGCCGCCTGGCCCTCGCGCAAGAACGCGGTGAAGTTGCCGATGACCGGGGCCAGCGGCAGCTCGCTCGCTTCCTCGATCCGCGTGCCCCGGTCGAGCATGTCGCGGAGCAGCAACACGCAGTGGTCGGGCCGCTCCTGGCTCCACCGCCAAAAGCGTCGGGTCAGGCGACGCAGCTTGGTCGCGTAGTCGCCTTCGCCCCGGGTCCCCCGCTCGAGCACCTCGGCCAGTTGCTTGGCAATCCGCCGCAGCACCTCACCGTAGAGCCGCTCCTTGCGAGGAAAGTGATGAAGCAACGAGGCGGTGGGAATGCCCAGCTCGCCCGCGACATCGCGGACCGAGGTCCCGTGCACGCCGCGGGCCGCGAAGAGGCGCTCGGCCACATCGAGGATTTGCTGGCGGGCGCGCTCGCCCTTTGCGGTGGTCTTGGCCATGCCAAGAAACCGTACGACTGTACGGTTTCTCGAGGGTCGCGGTCAACCCGCTCTCGGACCCAGCTCCCCAAGATGCCTCCAGGAGGGCCTCGGAGGGCGAATGCCGGCGTTTGGGTGGCTACCCCGACGTTTTGTCGGCGGCGGCCGGATCGTCGAAGCGCCACGGGCCGCGCCGATGCGGATGGTCGAGCCCGACGTTCAATCGCTGCAGGAACTCGGGCAGCTCGATCTCGTGGGCCCCGAAACGCAGCAGGTGATCGGTGACGACCTGGCAGTCGATCATCGAAAAGCCCCAGGCCCCAAGCTGCTGCACGAGCGCGACGAAGGCCAGCTTGGAAGCATCGGGTCGGCGGGCAAACATGCTCTCGCCGAAGAACACCCCGCCCAGGCTCACCCCATAGAGCCCGCCCACCAGCTCGTCGCCGTCCCAGGCTTCCACCGAGTGGGTGATCCCGCGGCGGTGCAGCTCGACATAGGCCTCCTGCATGTCCCGCGTGATCCAGGTCCCAAATTGATCGGGCCGAGCCGTCTCGGCGCACGCCACGATCACCTCGGAGAAGGCCTCGTCCAGGCTCAGCCGGAACGGGGCCCGGCGCTGGGTCTTGCGCAGGCTTCGACCGACGTGGAGGTTCTCGGGCAGCAGCACCAGCCGCGGCGACGGGCACCACCACAGGATCGGCCGCCCCTCGCTGTACCAGGGGAAGATCCCCTGCGAATAGGCGTGCACGACTCGCTCGGGAGACAGGTCACCACCCACCGCGAGCAACCCGTCCTCGGTAGCTTCAGAGGGCTGTGGGAACCACAGCGCGTCCGACAGGGCGTAGACGGGCACGGCGGCTGGGGAGTGTAGCAGCCCTCGTGCAGGACCCACGGGCCTAGCGTATAGTCGCTGACCACGCTGGGGGTGGCGTTCGGCGATCACCGCGCGCCTGAGAAATACCCCTCGAACCTGATCCGGCTGAACCCGGCGGAGGAAAGCGTATGAGTGAAAAAACGACCAAGACTCCCGGGTCGCGTCTGCAGATCGCCGACCCCAACACCAAGTCCATCAGCATCCTCCCCCCGTTGCACGAGCACTACCCCAGCTCGAAGCGGGTGTACGAAGGAGAGCTGGGCGTCCCCTCGCGCGAGATCGAGCTGACGGGCGACGAGCCCTCGATTCGCGTCTACGACACGACGGGCCCCGAAAACCACGACCCGCGTCAAGGCCTGCCGAAGCTGCGGCAGCCATGGATCGACGCGCGGGCCAAGACCAGCGACGGCAACCACTCGCAGATGCACTACGCCCGCCAGGGCGTCATCACCGAGGAGATGCGCTTCGTCGCCATCCGCGAGCAGGTCGAGCCCGAGTTCGTGCGCGACGAGATCGCCCGCGGCCGCGCCATCATCCCGGCCAACACCCATCACCCCGAGTCCGAGCCGATGATCATCGGCCGGAACTTCCTGGTGAAGATCAACGCCAACATCGGCAACTCGGCCGTCAGCTCCTCCATCGAGGAAGAGGTCGAGAAGCTGCAGTGGGCCGCGCGCTGGGGCGCCGACACGGTCATGGACCTGTCGACGGGCGACAACATCCACCAGACCCGCGAGTGGATCATCCGCAACTCGCCCGTGCCCATCGGTACCGTGCCCATCTATCAGGCGCTCGAGAAGGTGAACGGCCGCCCCGAGCGGCTGAACATGGACATCTTCATGGAGACGCTCATCGAGCAGGCCGAGCAGGGCGTCGACTACTTCACCATCCACGCCGGCGTGCGGCTGCCCTTCATCCCCATGACCAAGAACCGGGTCACGGGCATCGTGTCGCGGGGTGGCTCGATCATGGCCAAGTGGTGCCTGCACCACCACAAAGAGAACTTCCTCTACACCGAGTTCGAGCGCATCTGCGAGGTGATGAAGAAGTACGACGTGTCGTTCTCGCTGGGCGACGGGCTACGCCCCGGATGCCTGGCCGACGCCAACGACGATGCACAGTTCGGCGAGCTCAAGGCGCTGGGCGAGCTGACCAAGATCGCGTGGAAGCACGACGTCCAGGTCATGATCGAGGGTCCGGGCCACGTCGCCATGGACAAGATCAAAGAGAACATGGACCTCCAGCTCGAGCACTGCCACGAGGCGCCGTTCTACACGCTGGGGCCCCTGACCACCGACATCGCGCCGGGCTACGACCACATCACCTCGGCCATCGGCGCCGCGATGATCGGCTGGTACGGCTGCGCGATGCTCTGCTACGTGACGCCCAAGGAGCACCTGGGGCTGCCCGACAAGCAGGACGTCAAGGACGGCGTCATCGCCTACAAGATCGCGGCCCATGCCGCCGACGTGGCCAAGGGTCATCCCGGGGCGCAGGCCCGCGACGATGCTCTGTCCAAGGCTCGCTTCGAGTTCCGCTGGTACGACCAGTTCAACCTGTCGCTCGACCCGGTCACCGCCCGCAAGTTCCACGACGAGACCTTGCCCGCCGAGCCGGCCAAGACCGCCCACTTCTGCTCGATGTGCGGCCCGCACTTCTGCTCCATGAAGCTCACCCAAGACGTGCGCAACATGGACGAGGCCGAGTTCGAAGAGGGCATGCGACAGAAGGCCGAAGAGTTCCAGGAGGCGGGTGGCGAGATCTACCTGCCGGAGGCTGACGACTCCGACGCGGCCGAGTAGTCCGTCCGTTCATGTCCGCTGCCACACCCGATCTGGACTCGCTGTCCCGGGGCTTTCGCGGTCGGTACCTCGATTACGAGGCACTGACCGCGCAGCTGCACGCGTGGGCCGAGGCGTATCCCTCGATCACCCGGTTGCAGTCGCTGGGGCAGACGCCCCAAGGGCGCGAGCTGTGGTTGCTGACGGTGGGGCGCGACCTCGGGCAGGTCCGCCCGACGGCGTGGGCGGACGCCAACATGCACGCGTCGGAGCTGGCCGGCAGCAGCGTGGCCCTGGCCCTGGCCGAGGACGCGCTGCGCCTGCACCTTTCGCCCGAGGCCCCGGGGCACGCGTTGCCCCCTCATCTGGCCGAGGTGCTTCGGGACGTGCACTTGATGGTCATGCCGCGGATCTCGCCCGACGGAGCCGAGGACGTGCTGACCACCGGGCGTTGGCTTCGCTCGGTGCCCCGGGACGACCGCCCGCATCGCGGCTGCCACTGGCGCAGCCACGACATCGACGGCGACGGCCTGAGCCTGCTGATGCGGCGACCAGACCCGACCGGAGAGTTCATCGAGTCGAGCGAGCATCCCGGCCTCATGCTGCCGCGGCAGCTCGACGACGCGGGGCCCTACTTCAAGGTGTGGCCGGAGGGCAGCATCGAGAACTTCGACGGGCACACCGTCCCCACGCCGACCCAGAACTCGGACAACACCCCCGACCTCAACCGCAACTTTCCCTACGACTGGGCGCCCGAGCACATCCAGGAGGGCGCGGGGCCCTACGCCTGCAGCGAGCCCGAGTCGCGGGCCATCGTCGACTTCGTCGCGTCGCGGCCCAACATCTTCGCCTGGCTCGACCTGCACACCTACGGCGGGGTCTTCATCCGCCCGCTCGGCACCAAGCCCGACGCGGAGATGGATCTGGAGGACATGGGCATCTGGCGCGAGATCGAGGACATCTGCGAGTCGCGGACCGGCTACCCCATGGTCAGCGGCTTCGAGGACTTCACCTACGAGCCCGACAAGCCCCTGCGTGGCGACCTGACCGAGTACGCCTACTACGCCCGCGGAGCCTTCGGGTACGTCTGCGAGCTGTGGGACCTGTTCGCGCGCATGGAGCTGCCGCGACCGACTCGCTTCGTCGACTACTACGCGAAGTTCGACCGCGACGCGCTGCATCGGCTCGCGCGCTGGGACGCCGAGCACAACGCGGGCCGCATCTTCGTGCCGTGGGTGAAGTGCGAGCACCCGCAGCTGGGCCCGGTCGAGGTCGGCGGCATGGACATTCGGGTGGGCATTCGCAATCCGCCCTACGAGGTGCTGCCGAGCGTGTGCGAGGGCCATGCCGCCGCATTCTTGCGAGTGGCCTCGATGGCGCCGCGGCTATGGGCATCGGAGCTCCAGGTCACGTCGTTCGGCGCGGGGCTGCACCAGGTGCAGCTGCAGGTCGACAACCGCGGGTACCTGAGCACCTACGTCGTGCCTTCGGCGAAGAGCCACGAGTGGAACGAGCCGTTGTCTGCCCGGGTCCAAGTCGCCGACGAACTCACGCTCGTCGACGAGCACGATGGCGTGCGACAGCTGGGCCACCTCGAAGGCTGGGGCCGCGGGCGCTCGACCACCTTCGGGACGCCGGGCTTCGTGCGCAGCCGCGGCAGCGTCAGCACCCGACGGCTGCAATGGGTCGTCTCGGGTGAGGGCACGATGACGGTTCGGGTCGGCAGCTGCCGCGTCGGCTGGGTCGAGCGAAGCATCGAGCTTCGCTGAGCCTCTCCTGCCCCGTCAGGCACTCAGTCGCGCCACGAGAGCGATGACGGCCGTCTCCACCCGAAGGATTCGCGGCCCCATCGTGACCGGCTCGAACCCCGCCGCGGCGAGCATCTCCAGCTCGAACGGCACCCAGCCTCCCTCGGGCCCGATCGCCACCGTGGTCCGTTCGTTCGAAGCAACCGGGGGTGACGCACTCGGCATGGGCTCGGCCACCAGCCGCCGCCCCGAGCCCGCAAAGCGGGGCAGCTCGTCCTCGATGAAGGGCCGAAAGCGCGGCCACTGCTCGACCCTGGGCAGCACCGTGTCTCGGGCCTGCTCGAGCCCCAGCCGCAGCTGCTCCGCCACCGCGTCCGGGCGCAGCGAGTGCGACGTCCAGAAGCTCTTCTCGACGCGCGCAGCGTGGATGAAGGCGATGTGCTTGACCCCCATCGCGGTCACGGCCGACAGCAAGCGTCGCAGCATGGGCGGCCGCGGCAGCGCAATGACGAGCCGCAAGGGCACGGGCGGCGGAGGCTCTTCGTCGACCGAGTAGCGCACCCACGCGCCCTCCTCGTCGACCCGATCGATGGACCCCTGCCCCACCTTGCCGCCCAGCTCACCCACGCGCAGGGTATCGCCCGCGCCCTTGCCCAGCACCGTGCGCAGGTGCTTGGCTTTGCGCCCACCGACGCAGGCCAGCCCCGGCTCGCGGCGCTCGGAGGGCTCGATGAGCAGCAGGTTCATGGCCCCGGCCCGGGCCTAGAAAAACTCGCCGGTCACCAGGATGTACGCCATGATCCCGGCCACCGCGAGCGGGCACAAAAAGCGGATCGCCACCGACAGCAGCGGCGAGATGCTCGGGTTGCCCATCTCGCCCAGCGCCTTGTCCACGCCCCAGCGCCAGCCCGCGAACACCGAGATGAGCAGCGCCCCGAGCGACAACGAGATGTTGCCGAACAGGATGTTCATCAGGTCGAGGAAGCTCTGGCCAAAGGCGGAGATGTCCATCGCGCCCTGCGAAAGCGCGGACGGAATGGCGAGCAGGAAGCAGCCGAACGCCACCGTCCACACCGCCTTCTCCCGGTTCCAGCCCTTTTCGCCGACCACGTAGGCGACCACCACCTCGAGCAGGCTGATGGTGGAGGTCAGGGCCGCCACCGCGAGCAGGGCGTAAAACGCCATGCCGAAGATCTGACCGGCGGGCAGCTGCTCGAAGATGGCGGGCATCGCCACGAACACCAGGCCCGGGCCGCCCGAGGGCTCCGCCCCCACCGAGAACAGCGCGGGGAAGATGATGAGCCCGGCCAGGATGGCGATGACGGTGTCGAAGATCGCCACTGAGACGCCGGCCGCGACCAGCGACTCCTTCTTCTGGAGATAGGAGCCGTAGGTGATCATCGCGCCCATGCCCAGGCTCAGCGAGAACAGAGCCTGGCCCAGCGCCGACATCACGGCCGCGCCGCTGAGCTTGGAGAAGTCGGGCTCGAACAGGAACGCCAGCCCCTCGCCGCCGCCGGGCAGGGTCACCGCACGTCCGGCCAGCACCAGCAGCACCACGAAGAAGATCGGCATCAGGACCTTCGCCGCCCGCTCGATGCCACCGCTGACTCCACCGCGTACCACCGCCGCGGTCAGGGCCAGGAACACGCCCGACATCGCCACCGTCTCGACGGGGTTGCTGATGATCTGCCCGAAGATTTCGCCGCTCTTCTCCGGCGTCATGCCGCTGGCGAAGGTGCCCGTCGCCGCGCGAGCGAGGTACGAGACCGTCCAGCCCGCGATGACGCTGTAGAACGACAGGATGCCGAAGCCGGTGAGCACCCCGAGTCGGCCGACCCACGGCCACAGCCCGCCGCCCTTGGGATCGAGCGCCCGGAAGGCCCCGACCGGATTCTTGCCCGACGCGCGACCGATCGACAGCTCCGCGAGCAGCACGGGCATGCCGATGAGCGCCACGAACCCGAGGTAGACGAGCACGAACGCCGCCCCGCCGTTTTCTCCCGCGGTGTAGGGAAAGCGCCAGATGTTGCCCAGGCCGATGGCCGAGCCCGATGCCGCAAGGATGAAGCCCAGCCGAGAGCCGAACTGTCCGCTGGATGCCGAGGGTGCGCTCACGGGGTCCTCCTGCCGTCGAGGCTATCGAGCGGTGGGGCTCGCCTCAGCGGACTTTGCGCGCCGACTATAATGAGTCCGCCGCACGCGAGCAAGCACCCCGCCACACACGGCGAGCACACACAGCCACGGCAACAGCCACCCCACCCGGGCGAAGAACGTGGGATCCCGCTCGGTGTTGCGGGCCAGCGAAACGTCGTGCACCAGCACCTCGGGCGGCACGTGATTGGTCGCCGTAGGGCCTCGCGCGGGGATGTGCGCGGCCAAACGCCCGCCCGCATCGACCACCGAACTCACCCCCGCCGCCACGCTTCGCACCATCGGAATGCGGTGCTCCACGCTACGAAACTGAGCGAGGGCGAGGTGTTCCCACGGCTCCGCCGTGTCACCGAACCAGGTATCGATGGTCACGTTGACGAACAGCTCGACCCCGCCGGGCAGCACCGCCACCTGGTGCGCAAACTCGGGAATGATGTCCTCGTAACAGATCAGCGGCCCCGCCCAGACCGGCTCCGAGGGCAGGTCCGACGTGCCCGGCACCGGCTCGACCCGCATGCGCGCCGGGCCTTCGCCCGCGTTGTTGTGCGAGATCGAAGGCACCTGCTCCATCGCCCACCGCGGATCGACCACGGGGACGTACTCGCCGAAGGGCACCAGGATCACCTTGTCGAACGAACCGGTGACGCGCCCGTCCGCCGCCATCGCATAGACGGTGTTGTACTCCCAGGGGCTATGCGGACCGTAGCTGCCCGCCCCGAAGATCGTGGGCAGCCCGTGCCCGGCTCGCACGCTGCGATAGGGATCGTTGAAGTCCTGCTCGAAGGGCCTACGCGTACGGAAGGGAAACGCCCCCGCCTCCGGCCACACCATCAGCTGCGCGCCCTGGTCCCGGGCCTGCCGCGACATCGCCCGCAGCCGGTTCATCTTGTCGAGGTCGTCGAACGAACCCAGCGCCGTGTTGGGCTGCACGATGCCGACGCGCAGCATTCGGCCCTCGGCCGCTCGCGCGTCGACCTGATCGAGTCGCAGCTGGCCGAGCCCCCACGACGCCAGCGGAATGGCGACTGCGATCGCGACCCGAATCCCGCGGCTCCGCGAGCTGCCGCCCAAGATGGCGTCGGCGAGCAGCACGCCCACCGCCACCACCTGCGCCACCACCAACGAGATGCCGCCGAGCTCCGCCAGCTGGATCCACTGCGGCACCTCGGCAAAGCCGATCACCACCGTGTAGGGAAAGAACGACGGCCATGAGAACGCCAGCGCCGCCCACAGCACCATCGGCCAGACCATGGCTTTCCAGCCTCGCTGCGGGCCGCGGCTGACCCCCAACGTCCACAAGCCGAAGGGCACCGCCGTCCAGGCCGCGAACAGCAGCAGTCCCAGCGCAGCCACGGGAAACGGCAGGCCTCCGAAGCGCTCGAGGGTCTCCGCGATCCAGGGGAAGCCCACCAGTCCCGAGCACAGGCCGCCGACCCAGCCGAGCACGAACACCTGTCGCGGTCGTCGCTCCGTGCTCACCCTCGCCACCAGCATCAGCGGCACGAAGCCCAGCCAGATGAGCCACGTCATCCCCTGCGGCGGAGCGCCCAACGCCATCATCAGCGTCGCGGTGAAGGACAGCGCGGCCAGGCGCCACGCGCCCCACGACTGCAAGCGTTCGTGCACGCGGCAAGCATGCGGCAGGTCGAGCGCGCGAACAATCGTGGCGCGGTCAAGCCGTTGATTTCATTGGTCGACGGTCCTTCGTTGCGGCCGGGGTTTGCATCCAGGTCGGCGGCGGACCATCCGTACGCGGCTCAAAGTCGGCGGACGTGGGCGATCAACGCTTCGAGCACCTCGGGCCGACTCCCCAGGTCGGGATTCGGCGCCATCGCGAGGTTCAGCCCCACCGAGGGCCCCCCTTCGACGATGACCTTGCGCAGGTGCTCATCGGTCACCGACTCCTTCCACGCGCGGTCGGAGAGTCGTCGCGGCTTGACCTCGAGGTAGCGCGCCTGGGGGCCGTCGCCGTGCCCGGACAAGCCGTGGCAGGTCGAGCAGCGCTCCTTCCAGACCTTTTGGGCGTCCTTGCGGGCTTGGGGGCTGATGGACTTGCCCGAGTCGGGAAAGCAGGCCACTGCCGCCAGGCTCATCGACAACGCTATCGCTCGGGGGCTCATCGTCGTGCCTCTTCCAGATCGTCCAGGGTACGGGGGAAATCCTTGCCGAGCAGGCGGGACAGCGCACGGTCGGCCAGGCGGCGCCCACCGTTCTGACAGCGGGCGCAGTAGTTGGTCTCGCGATCGGCGTAGACGATGCGCTGCACGGGCGCCTCGCACACGGGGCAAGGCTCGCCGTAGCGACCGTGCACGGCCATGTCGTCGCGGAATGCGGTGACCTTGGTGGGGAAGCCGTCGCCGACCTCTTCGCGAATGCGCTGGGTGAAGCGCTGCAGCACGGCTTGGGTGGCGGCGAAGAGCCGCTCGAGGTCCTCGGCCGGCAGCTTCTGCGTCAGCTTGGTGGGGGCCATCTTGGCGGCGTGCAGGATTTCGTCGGAGTAGGCATTGCCCACGCCGCTGAGGATCCGCGGGTCGGTGAGCGCTCGCTTGATGGTGTGGTTTTTCCGCGTGAGGGCGTCGCGGAAGTCGTCGAAGCTGCAGTCGAGCACTTCGAGGCCGCCCCGGTCGTGCTCGGCGAGCCCCTCCCGCCCCTCGACCAGGTGCAACGAGGCTCGCTTCTTGCTGCCCTGCTCGGTCATCACCAGGGTCCCTCCGCCGAAGGTGAAGCGAGCGAGCAGTGCTTTGCCGCCCGCGCCCTTCTTGGTGGACCCGGCTTCGATCCATCGGAACCGACCCAGGCGCATGAGATGAAAGACCATGAACCACTCGCCCGACAACTCGATGACGATGCGCTTGGCGAGCCGCTCGACGCCCACGACTTGCCGCCCCTGAGCCTCGCGCCACGGCGGCAAGGCGGTGCGAAGTAGGAACGGCGAGCGCAGCTTGATCTCCTCGAGCGAGCTTCCCTCGAGCTTGCGCCGGAGGCACTCGACGTAGACGGTGATGTCGGGAAGCTCGGGCACGACCTGCGGATCGAAACGCTAACAGCCGGCCCGACCACGAGCCAGCCTCGTACGTAGGGGCGACCCGAAGCGGTCCTGCGGCGTGGTTGACCCTGGCGCCGCCGCCGGGCTACCTCAGTCTCGTGCCCGACGGATCGACGAGCCCTCCCCTGCAGACGACCATCGCGATCCTGGGGGCGGGCTTCGCGGGCCTGGGCATGGCGATCCGGCTCCAGCAAGAGGGCATCCGCGACTTCCTGCTGCTCGAGCGGGCGAGCGACATCGGCGGCACGTGGAGGGACAACGTCTATCCGGGCTGCGCCTGCGACGTGCCCTCGCACCTGTACTCGTTTTCGTTCGAGCTGAACCCGAACTGGAGTCACGTGTTCTCGCCCCAGGCGGAGATCCAGGCCTATCTCCAGGACTGCACCGATCGCCACCAGCTTCGCGATCGGATCCACTTCGATGCCGAGGTGGTCCAGGCCACGTTCAACGAGGACACGGGGCGCTGGCAGCTGACCCTGGCCGACGGTCGCCGGGTGGTGGCACGGTTCCTGGTCAACGGCGTGGGTGCGCTGAAGGACCCGCGCTACCCCTCCATCCCGGGGCGAGACTCGTTCGCCGGGATTGCGATGCACTCCGCCCGCTGGGACACGAGCGCCACGCTCGATGGCAAGCGCATCGCGGTCATCGGCACCGGAGCGAGCGCGATCCAAATCGTCCCCGAAATCGCCCCGAAGGTGGAGCAGCTCACCGTGTTCCAGCGCAGCGCACCGTGGGTCAACCCCCGCAACGACCGCGCGTACTCGGAGGTGGAAAAGGCCCTCTTTCGCCGCGTGCCCGCAGCCATGCGCATGCATCGATGGGGCATCTACGGGCAGCTCGAGGTCCGACACCCGCTGGTGTTCACGCGGGAGACCGCGGTCCGCCGCGCGGTCGAGTGGAACATCAAACGCCACATTCGCAAGCAGGTCCGCGACCCCGAGCTGGCGCGGCGCATCACCCCCGACTATCCGCTGGGGTGCAAGCGCATCCTCGTGTCCGACGACTGGTACCCCGCCCTCGCGCGCCCCAACGTCGACGTCGACACCACGGCCATCCGCGAGATCACGCCGACGGGTCTACGGCTCGCCGACGGCCGCGAGCACGAGGCCGATGCCCTCATCTACTGCACCGGGTTCACCGTCGACGAGCCGCTCGGCACCACCGAGGTCGTCGGCGTGGGCGGGCAGAGCCTGCGCGACTACTGGGGCGGCCGTCCGCGCGCGTACCTGGGCATCACCATGGCGGGCTTTCCCAACGCGTTCACCCTGCTGGGCCCCAACACTGGCCTCGGGCACAACTCGGTGGTCCTGATGATCGAAGCACAGATCGAGTACGTGCTACAGGCGATCCGCTACGTCCGTCAGCACCCGGACCTCGACTGGATCGACGTCGACGACAGCGCAGTGGAGCGTTTCGTAGCCGAGATCGACGAGCGCAGCGCGACCTCGGTGTGGCAGAGCGGATGCACGAGCTGGTACCTGTCCTCCGAGGGCTTCAACACCGCGCTGTGGCCCGACAGCACCGTGCGGTACTTCCAGCGGACCCGGACCTTCGACCCGGGGCTCTATCGCCGCCGCCGTCGGCACGAGCCAGCCCGCGCGAACTCGGACACCGAGTAGCGCGTCGAAGATCGTGTGCAACAAATCGCCTCGCGAGTGACACCGCATTTTGGTCGCCGCGCGCGGCGAAAGAAAACCGACTAGAGGGAGCGAAGAAGTGGGTCTTCGCGGGAAACCCAGGCGACGCTCGGGGTTGATCGAATTGAAATTCCGAGTGTCGTTCCCCGTCGAAGAGTGACGAGAGTCGAATCAAAACGTCTTCACTGTCACACAACAAAGTACATTCGCATGCAACAGCACCGATTGAGTCTCGCGATGGGCACCATCGCCGTCGCCCTATGTGGGGCCTGCAACGCACACCCGCTCAAGCCGGTATGTCTCGATCACGAAGCGGAGGAAACGATCCAAGTCTCGATGGACTCCCAGCGCAAAGTCGACATTCTGTTCGTGATCGACGACTCCGGCTCCATGGGTGAGGAGCAGGCCGCGCTCGCCTCCAACTTCGAGGTCTTGGTGGAGCGACTCGAGCAAATCGAGGTCGGCGCCGACTATCGCATCGGCATCATCACCACCAACAACCCTCATCCTCATTGTGCCGACACTTCGGACGTCGAGCTCGGCGCGCTTCAGCTACGCAGCTGTCTCTCTCATCTCGATCATTTCATCTATGCGGATATCGATCGCCGCGAAGAAGCGTGCCGAGCCCGATGCCCGGCCCACCTGGCCGACCTGAGCACCACCCCCACCGCGCTCGAGCCGGGCGGGCCGCTCGCCGCCCGTCCCTGGCTCCAGCGCGACGACGAGGGCAGCAACGTGCCCGACGGAGTCACCACCGCCCAGGCGCTGGCTTGCTGGGGCCCCCAGGGGATCAGCGGCTGCGGCTACGAGTCGCCGCTCGAAGCGATGGTGACCGCCTTCGATCGTAGCCAGGACGACGATGATCCCATGGCCGGATTCCTGCGCGACGATGCGCTGCTCCAGGTCGTCATCATCACCGACGAAGCCGACTGCTCGGCCACTGCTGCGGGCTTCCCCGCCTTCGACCCCGATGGCGACCGTGCGCTGTGGCCCGACCCGAACGCTCAGCTGGCTCCGAGCGCGGTGTGCTGGAATGCGGGGGTGGCCTGCGAGAGCCGGGCCGACGGCAGCACCTCGTGTCGACCGGCCGACCTCGACGCCCAAGGCCAGCCGACGGCCGTCGGAGAGGCCGCCCTTCATCCCCTCTCGCGCTATCTCGAGCGCCTGGGCCAGCTCGACCAACGCAAGCGCCAACGCCAGGGCTCCGACCAGGCACAAGTCCTGCTCTCGGTCATCGCGGGGGTGCCCATCGGCTATGCGGGCGAGGCCATCGACTACGGGCCGGGCACCGATGCCGAGTTCGCCGGCTACTACGGCGTCGGGGCCGGGTGCAGCAGCGACCGCGGCGAGGCCGTGCCCCCCGTGCGGCTGCTGGCGATGGCCGAGTCCATGGACGAGACCAAGAGCAACGTGTTCTCGATCTGCGACGGCGACTATCGACCCGCGCTCGAAGCCATCGCCAACCGCTTGATCGCGCAGCTGTCCCACCCCACGTGCATCGACTCCGGCGGCCGCGGCAGCGAGGTGGTCGACGCGGGCGAGGTGGAGCACTGCATCGTGCAGCAGCGGGTCGGCAACGAGCTACGCTCGGTGGCCACCTGCCAGCAAGGCCCCGAGGGCTGGGAGCTACCGCCCGGCGCGTCGCTGTGCACCTATGCGGTCACCGACGAAGAGCTGCACGAGACCTGCACCGACGAGAGCCAAGGCGTCGAGCTTCGCTACCTCCAAGCCCCCAATACCGACTTCGGCTCGGTCGAGGTCACCTGCGAGGTCGGCTTCGGCCCGAGCTGTGCAGCGTGAGGGCCTCGGCCGGGGACAGCCACTGCTGGTCGGGGTGGCTGGTCCTCGGTCGGGGCGCTGTACGGGGTCCCGCGGTCACCCCACGGCGACCGAGATGGACTCGTAGGACACGGGCGAGGGCCGAGCCCGACGAAACTCGGCGGGGCTCATGCCCGACCATCGCTTGAAGGCCCGCCGAAACGCGCTCTCCGCCGAGTAGCCGAGCATGAATGCGACCTCGGCCACGCCGAGTCGGCGGTCTTCGAGCAGCTGCCGGGCATGAGACTCGCGCGCGTCCTCGACCAGGCGCCGCACGGTGGTGCCATGGGCCCGCGCCTGGCGCTCGAGCGAGCGCAGGCTCATCCCCAGCCGCTTGGCGAGGGCCTCGGCCCCGTACTCGCCGCCGCGCGCGTTGACGGTGATCGCGGAGCGAACGCGGGCCAGCTCGACCGAGGCTTCCGACGCGCCCAGCTGGTCGCGCAGACGCTCGAGCTGTTGCTCCCCGACTTGATAGCGAAACCGATCACTGCGGTCGTTGGGGTGCTCGAGCGTCGCCGTCTGGAAGATCAGGGCATTGGCGGGCTGGCCGAAGCGCACCTCGACGCCGAAGAACTCCGCATAGACCTCGAGGGGAGCGACGGGCTCGTGTACGAACTCGACGCGAACGATGGCATCCCCGTGCATCAACACCTCGCGCAGAAACCGAACCGACAGACCCATCGCGGCCTCGGGCGGCGTGCTGGAATAGCGCACGAAGTCGAGCGCGTGGCTCATGAGCAGCGTGGTCTCCTCCGGCCCCGGCTGCACGTCGAGCTGGAGTTCTTGGGAGAACACGGATCGATAACGAACCATGGCATCGAGCGCGGCCTGCAGACAGGTGGCATGACCGGCGACGTGGCCGACCACGCCGAAGAACGAGAGCGGTGCGGTCTTGGCCATCTCCAGGCCCATCGCTCGCCCGGCGAAGACGTCGTCGATGAGCTCCCATAGGGAGGAGACGACCTCGTCGGAGATGCGAACGCCGGGCTGCACGAGCTCGGTGAGGGTCACGCCCGTGACTTCGGTGACGCGTTCGAGCGGCAAGCCCTGACTCACCGCGAAGGCGACCGCGCCCGCGATGGGGCTCATGAGGGTGGTCGCCTTGGAGGCGGACCCGGGCTCGGGTGCGGACGCGCGAAGATGACGTTCGATGGATAGGGGTCCTGGGGGCGGGACACTGGGCATAGATGATCTCCACGACCCGACGACGCCCGACATGGGTCGACGCGGGAACGTGTCCAAGGGCCGAGTAGAGCAACCAGCGTGCCAATCCCCGCCTCGCGGTGGGCGCTCGGTCCGAAACGCCGCGAACTAGGTCCGACCGCCGTTCCGCCACCGACCCGATCTCGAGCCGCAGATCGTTCCGAGCCCAGCGACCTGGCTACTGTCGTCGTTGCCGCGACTAGAGCATTCGCCGATCCCATCGCCCGAGGTGGACTCAGCGCGACTCGACCATACGCCGCAGAAGAGGCTCGAGCCGCGGCCATGCCAGCTCGGCGACCACGCGAGCCCCTCGCTCGTTGGGATGACCATCGCCGGCGATCGAGATGGCGTCCCAGTCGCCATCGCTCTGCCGAAGCAACGCGGGCGCGAGGTCGTGAAACTCGATGCCTTGCTCGCGGAAGAACGCCGGAGCCTGCTCGAGAAAACGCTGCGAAGGATACCGCTGCGATCCGAAGTGCGGCGAGTCTTGGTAGCCCGTGGTCAGCACGAGCAGCTCGATGTCACGAGCATCGCACCACGCGTGCAAGCGAACGAAGAGCGCACGACCCAGGTCCGCGGCCGTGTCCGGCTCGGGGGCGGCGGGTGGACCTTCGTCGGGAGCTCGGGTCGGCTTGGGCACCATGACCCGACGTGCCAGCTGGAGCAGGTGTGAGTGCTCGAGCAGCCACGCGTAGCCGGGGATGGCGTTGACGAAGGACTTCAGCCGCCGCGGCGGGAGGTCGTGCGCCTGCAACTCGCCGTGTTCATCGAGCGTGTACAGCCCCGCGTCGACCGAGCGCTGAATGTCGCCCCCGTTGAAGAACACCACCACCAGCTCGGGACGCAGCGAGTCCCCGTACTCCTCGAGCAACGCGACCATGTTGGCCAGCCCGAAGCCGGAGACGCCTCCGTTGAGGATCTCGACCCGGTCCTTGCCGAACGCAGCGTCCGCCCGCTGCCCCAGCTGACTCGCGTAGGTGTCGGGTTCGTCGAGCAGCACGCCGAAGGTGAACGAGTCCCCCAGCAGCAACACGGGTGCGCCATCGGGCGACGCAGCCGAGCCCCGCAGGTGCCGACCATCGAAGCGATACTCGACGATACGGTCCCCGAGCTGGTGCTGTGCCCGCCCGGACGCGCGATTGATGAGCTGGCCTCGCCCGGGTGACTGCACGCGGAACGACCCGGTCAGATCCTGAGGCCGGACCAGCCGAACCGCGACCTCACCGAGCAGGAGCGCGACGACCAGGGCCGCCAGCAAGACGAGAGCGCGGCGCCAGGCGGCGGGGCGAGCCCGGCCGGCACGGTGGGGTGCCTTGCCGGGCACCGCTTGCCCCTATTCCTGAACCTCGCCGCCGTCGTCGAGGCCCACGGCGCCGTCTCCTTCGCCGCCGCCTTCGGCCACTTCACCGTCCTGGCCCTGCTCTTCACCCGCGTTGTTGTCCTCGCCGCCCTCTTCCTCGGCGGCAGGCTCCTCCGCGGCGGGTTCTTCTGCAGCCGGCTCCTCGGCGGCGGGCTCCTCGGCAGCCGGCTCTTCCTTGGTCGGCTCCGCGGGAGGCTCCTCCGAGGTCCCCAGCGTGGGCGGCAACGCGGCCGGCGTGGGGTTGGGCTCGAGCGGGGTCACGTCGAGCGGCTCGCCGATGGTCGGCTTGGCCTTGTCCTTGTCTTTGGCCGCGGCTCCCTTGGCCTTGTCGCGGTTCCGCGAGCGGCTGGCCCGGCTGCGGCGCTTCTTGTCCTCGCGCTCGCGCTGCTTGGCCCGCTTCTCGGCACGAGACTGGCGACGCTTGGACTTGATGGGCACGAAGCGGGGATCGATGACCGAGCCCTCGATGCGGAAGCCCTGCCCCTTCTCCGGGGGATCGAGCTTCGACTTCGGGTTCGCCGTCTGGATCATCAGCTTCATCGGCTCGCTCTCGTTCTGCAGCGAGTCGCTGAGGTTGAACTTGAGCACCATGTCGAAGCGACCCTTGGCGAAGGGATCCTTGAAGAGGATCTTGCCCGCCAGCTGGATCCACACGTCGTCGCTGTTGGTCTCGATGGGGCCGTCGCTCTCGGCCACGCCGCCCTCGACCGTCATGCGACCGGCCAGCGTCCCCACGTCGATCTCGGGGATCACCACGCCGCTCTTGAGCGTCTTGCTGCCCGGCACGTAGAGCTTCTCGACGCCGTCACCGAGGGTGCACGCGGCACAGGTGATGTCGATGAACCCCTGCGCCTCGCCGAACTTGTGCTCGGGCATGGTGAGGTCGACCTCGATGGCCAAGATCCCGCGCAGCGGAGCGTTGAGGGCCTGGTTGGCCTTGGGGATGCGGTACAGCGGCAGGTCGGCGATCTCGAGGTTGAACGAGGACTCGTCCGAGCCCTTGTAGTAGTTCGCGGTGACGCGGCCGTCGTTGCCGTCGTCGAGCTCGAACTCGAGGTCCACGTCGATGTTGCCGACCATCAGCGACATCAGGCTGATGTCGACGTCGATCTCCTCGATCTCGAACTTCATCGGGACCTGGCCGGGCCGCGAGGGCTCGAAGGTCCAGCGCACGTTCTCGAGGGTGACGCCGCCGAAGGGCGAGACGGAGATGTCCTCGACGTCGACGAGATAGCCCTGCTTCTTCGCCTCGTGGCTGATGCGCCACGCCAGCGCGCGCGTGGGCAGGCTGAGCCAGGCAAAGAGGATGAAGAAGAGGAAGCCGATGCCGCCCCACAGGGCGATCTGCCGCATGTTCCGGCGCAGCTTCACCAACCCGCCGCCACCAGCCGCCTTCCCGGGCACCTTGCCGCGGGTCATCGTGAAGTTGGGGAGCTTGACGGTGAACTTCACGACGCGCCTCCCTCGCCCTCGGCCTCTTCGGGTTCTTCTTCGACCCCGCGGCGCTCCCAGGTCGCGATGGTGACGTCGGCGTTGAGCCGGTCTTCCGCGTTGCTGGGCGAGCGAATCAGCAGGCTCTCGGTCACGATGATGTGGCCGGCCTTGCTCTCGGTCTTGGCGAGGAACTTGATGAGGTCCTCGAGGGACACGCTGCGCAGGTTGAACTTGAAGCTGCGCTTGATGAGCCCGCCGCCCAGATCGAGCGCGGCGAGTTCCTCCTCGTTGGAGACCTGCACCGCCTCGGAGACGGTCGACGCCTCTTCGAGCAGCGTGGAGAAGAGCAGGGTCTTGTCCGAGATCTTGGCCTCGCGCTCCTTCTTCTCCTCGAGCCGCTCTTTGTAGACGGCGCCTCGCGTGTAGACCATGTCGAGCGCGCGACGAGTCTCGGCGATGTCGTTCTCCGTGTCGCGGAGCGCCTTGTCGCGCATGTAGAGCAGGACGAGCGTGCCCATCCCGAAGAACACGAGGATCAGCACCAGGATGTAGGTGCGTTCCCGCGGCGTCAGTCGGCTCCAGAAGCCGCCCATGGGGTTCTTTGCCATCGGCTCAGCCCTTTGCCCCTTCGCCCTCCGCGGCAGCCTCGTCTTGCTCGGGCTGCGCGTAGTAGCAGTTGTTGTCCATGCTCATCTCGAAGTTCTTGCGCTCGTTGCCACGGACCTTGCCGTTTTGGATGTTCGAGATGCAGCTGTGCTGCTTGAGCTTGTAGTTGAGCCGATCCTGCGCCGGCGAGTTGGTCGCCTCGACCTTCAGCTCGATCTTGCGCTCGCGGACATCGACCATGGAGAAGGTGAGGCCGTCGGAGACCACGATGCCGCGCGAGGTCTCGATGGGGCCCTCTTCCTTCTTCTCGCCTTCGACGGGCGCGCCCTCGGTGCCGGGTGCGGCTCCGGGTGGCGCCCCGGGAGGCACGCTGGGGAAGGGCTGGCCCGTGGCCGGGTCGATGCCCGTGGTGCCCGGCGGCAAGCCTCCCGGCCCCGGGACGGGCTGACCCGTCGCGGGATCGATGGTGCCTGGCAGCGGCTCCTCACCGAGGTTGCTGGGCGTCGCGGACTCGACGAGCATCGCGACCACCTCGAGCGCGCCCTTCTCCGGGACGAGGCTCGTCAGGTCCTGGCCGTCCACCTCGGCCAGCTTGGCCTCGATCTTCGAAGGGCCGAGTTCCTGACCGAAGGTCTTCTTGGTGGCCACGGCCAGCTCGTCCTCGTAGGCCGCACGCTCGGCCTCGAGCGCCTTGACCTGGGCGATGGTGTCCAGCGCCCCGAAGGCCATGATGGCGACCCCGATCCCGATGAGCGAGGACATGCGCTCTTGGATCCAGCCGCCCTCGCCGTCGCCACCGCTGGTGTCGTGCAGCTGCACGAGCGGACGACGGGCGGCGCCGAAGGCCGCCCCCAAGGCCGCGCCGTAGGTCGCCCAGTCGCGCCCTTCGGTGCCCTTGAGCTGGGTGGTGGACGGCACGAGGCGCTTGACCTCGAGCCCGGTCTGCTCGGAGAGGTACGACGCCAGGCCCTGGAGGGCAGCACCGCCACCGGCCAGCGCAATCTTGGTGACCTCGAGCTTGTGGGTGGCCCGCAGCCACATCCGCGTGTGCCCGATCTCCCGAATGACCGGCTCGATGGCGCGAGCGATGATCCGCCCCGCATCGAGCTGGTCGTCGCTCATCTGCTCGAGGCCCTGGTGAGGCAGGAAGGCGTCACGGTGTTTGGCCGTCTCGGCCTCGGCCTCGCTGAGCTGATAGGCCTTGGCGATCGCCTGGGTCAGGTGACGGCCGCCGCGGCGAGCCGCCCGGACCGCCCGCGGACCCTTGGGACCCATCGCCACCAGCTGCGTGCTGCTGTGGCCGAGGTCCACGGTGAGGGTGACCGGCTCGAGGCCACGCTCGGCCAGCGCGGGCGGAACCGGAGCCGCGGCGGGTCGAGCCGCGACCTGGCCGATGGCCACCGCGCCCGAGGTCACCACCTTCAGCTCGACGCCGGCTCGCTTGAAGATGTCGGCGATGGGCTCGACCTTCTCGCGGCGCGACGCGACGACGAGAGCACGCCCGCCCGAGCCTGCGCTCGGTACCACGAGGTGCCCGTGGAACAGCTCCTCGATGGGCACGGGGAACTGTCCGTCCGCCTCGAAGCCCACCGCCTGAGCGATGCGTCGCTCGTCGGAGAAGGGGAAGCTCAGCAGTCGATAGCTGCAGAGCGAGGGCGGCAGCACCAGCCCCACCGGGTACGAGAGCAGCCGGCGATGCTTGAGCATGCCCAGGGCGACCGCCAGGATCGAACCCAGGGGATCAGCCTCCGGGTCCTCGCTGGCAACCTGCCCCACGGGCTCGGAGAAGGCATCGGTGACCTGAACGCCACGCAAGCCAGCCGAAGCCACCACCACTTTGACGTGGTGTGAGCCGAGATCGACGCCTACGAATTTCTGAGCCATGTGATTACTCCTCGCGGAGGTAGAGCCAGGCGCCTTGGCCTTGGCTCTGGGAACGCTTGTATTTCATGTCGTAGACCGCGGTCAGGCGCTTCTTGACCGCTCCGACCTCGGTGATGACTTCGACGCGATAGACGTGCTCGGGCAGTACCGTCGCCACGTCGCTGAGGCCGCCGAAGCGCGTGCCGTCTTCGCGCGGACCACCGTTGACGCGCACTTCCATGCCTTCGGGGATCCGCGGCAGGTTTTGGTTCTGGTCGGCATCGCCGCCGCCGAGCGCAGCCAGGGGCGACATGAACTGGTCGGGCTGCTGCACCAGCTCCTTGAACGCGTTCATGTCTTTGAACAGCGAGAACTCGCGGCTCTCGATGATGTAGTTGGCCAGTGGCAGCGTCTTGAGCAGGAAGTTCTCGCCCTCGGTCTTCCACTTGTCCTCGGCGGACACGGCGTGGCGCAGGACCAGTGCGATCTGCTCGGCGCTGGCGAAGTTGAGGTTGACCTTGCAGCCGCCGTAGACCGTCAGCTCGTGGGAGAACGCCGACATCCAGTCGTCGTCGATACCCTCGACCAAGTGCAGCTCCTCGACGCTGTCGAGCAGCTGGTCGCGCTGCTGGTAGCCATCGAAGAGCTGCTGGTAGCGGTAGTTCTCCGGTCGCGAGCTCGACGAGCGCAGCCGCACGAGGTCGAACACGTAGGTGTCCGAGTCGATGTAGTCCGCCATCGCCCGGATGACGTCGCTACGGTTGTAGAACTGGCCGTCGGCCTTCTGCTCCTCGAACAAGGGGTCGTAGAGCGTGGGCAGCATGAGCGCCTCGACCGTCTCGGTGACCCGCCCCGCTGGGTTGTCGGTGTCTTCCTTCGACAGGTCGCCCTGCACCGCGAGGCAGTTGATGTTGATCTTGCCGCTCTCGGCCGTGACCC